>CAZDMH010000005.1:0-134087 GCA_964506755.1 uncultured Spirochaetales bacterium | reverse complement strand
TCATGGCAATTCCCCGCCCGAGTCCGTCGGTCGCTCCGGTTATCATGATCACCTGCTCATGCACTGGTTTCATCTTCCATTCCTTTCTGAATATGCTGGTATCCGAGCACAAAGGTACCGCTTCGAGGGCGGGGAGTCGAATCTCGTGGCTGCTTCAGGGTGCAGTTGGTCCGAACCAAGTGTAGGTCGTGGCGGAGGATGGGACGTCGAACTGGTCGCTCGCATCGGTCCCGGGGTGCAAAATCGACCCCTGGTTCCCGCCTGTGATATTGTAATTGAAGGTGTAGACCATGTAGTGATGCCCGGGGTCGATCTTTGCCGTTGCCGACTGTCCCGCCTGAATATCAGTGGCAACAAGCGTCTTGTTGTCCACATAGACGTTGACGTAGGCGGCCAGCCCGTTTGCCGAATTGTTTGGATTGAAAACTGTCAGGGTCACGGAACCGGTGCCCATACCGAGGCCATTGCAGCTCGCGAGGATGAGGGTCGCGGCCACGAGAGCCGCTGCGGTGAGGGCACGGAGGGCATTTCTCGTTGTCATTACGAATCACCTTTGTTTCGGCAGTTGCCTATCTATGAGACGACTGTGGCCGGCGAAAAGTTCCGGGCAGGCTCATCGAGCGCGGCCGTCATCCGGGCCCCAGCAGGCGAGCCGATGGCATGAAGCGACCAAAATCTCCAGCAGAGCCCTTGCAAAAACCCGGTTTCGGCTTCATACTACTGCAGCTCGATATGTGGAAGCTCTACATTCTACTTCAACCTTCCGACGTCTATGATACCGAAAAAGTGAGAGGAATGCGACGCCCCGATGTTCAGTCCCTATAGCTCCCGGCAGGGCGGCAATGCCGGCAAACGAGTCCGCTTCCTTGCCGCTCTGATCTCTGTGGTGTTGTGCTTTTACCTCTTCTATCTCTTCGATCTCCAGGTGGTCAACGGTTCGACCTACAAGGCTCGCGCGAAGCAGATCGCACAGCGTATCGTTGCGATTCCGGCTCAGCGCGGCGAGATATTCGACCGCAACTACGACAAACCCCTCGTTACGAACAAACCCTCCTTTGCGATCGACATCATCCCGGCGGAAGTAGCCAAGTTTGGGGTCGTCAAAGTGATTGGGAGGCTCTCAAAGCTGCTGGGGATACCGGCTGCGGACATTCGCGCGCGGCTTCCGGTTGGATGGCAGAACGTGTTCGATCCGGTCGAGGTGCAGTCAGGGGTGCCCTTCAGCACGATTACGTATCTCGCAGAGCACCTCAACCAGTACCCGGGCGTCTCATGGCACAGCAAGTCGATTCGTGACTACGTTGCGACCGGATCGATCTCTCATATTCTCGGTTACGTTGGGGATATCACCTCTCAGGAGCTACAGGTCCTCTACAACAAGGGTTATACGGCGACCAGCACAATCGGAAAGAGCGGGGTCGAACAGGAGTACGACAGCCTGCTGCGCGGCAGGCCGGGCAAGCGGCTGCAGGTCGTCGACGCGAACGGACGACAGGTGCCCGACACCCGGGTTGCCGACATTCCGCCGGCAGACGGAAAGAACCTGGTGCTGACGATCGACCGGCACATCGAGACTCTCGCCGAGAAGGCGCTCGGACCGCGCACGGGATCGGTCATCGTCATGAAACCGGCCACCGGCGCCATTCTCGCGATGGTCTCCTATCCCTGGTACAACCCGAACCTCTTCGAGCAACGGGGCGGCTCGGAGCAGCTGAAGAAGGTCTTTCTCGATCCCCGATTCCCCTTCCTCAATCGGGCAATCCAGTCGGTCTACGCTCCGGCATCTACTTTCAAGATCATTCTGACGACCGCAGACTACGCCGAGAAGGTCTTCCCTCCGACAAAGAAGATCGATACGACCGGCAGCATGGTCTACGGAGGCCGCGTGTGGCACGATTGGGAGCCGCACGGCTTCGGACCGATCGACCTCGCTCAGGCGCTTGCCCATTCCTCCGATCAGTACTTCTGGACCCTGGGGGCGCAATACCTCGGGGTCAATCGGATCGACGAGTTCGCCAAGATGTACGGGCTCGGGCAGAAGACGGGGATCGATCTGCCCGGCGAGGTTGCCGGGCTCGTGCCGACACCGCAGTGGAAGGAGCAGACCTTCCACCAACCCTGGGTCGGCGGCGACACGATGAACATCTCGATCGGGCAGGGCCATCTTCAGGTGACACCGATACAGATGGCGGACGTGGCCGCGACGGTCGTCAACAAGGGAGTCGCCTACAAACCTCACATTCTCGAAGAGGTCCGCGACCCGGTAACCGGCAAGATCCTTCGGAAGGTGCAGCCTCAGGTGCTCCACCAGATGGATGTCCCCAAGGATGTCTTCACGAAGGTGCAGAAGGCGATGCGGGGGGTCGTTACCTTCGGCTCGGCGGGGGTGGTGATCACTGAAAAGGCGGTCAAGATCGCCGCGAAAACCGGCACGGGACAGGTCGGCTTGAAGGATCACTTCACCTCCTGGTTCGTCTCCTTCGGACCCTACGGCCCCAACGTGAAGCCGCAAGATCAAATCGTGGTGGTGGTAATGGTGGAGGCGACGAACCCGTGGCAGTGGTGGGCGCCGAAGGCGGCGGACATCATCTACCAGGGCATCTTTGGCCACGAGAACTTCACCCAGGCAGTGAAGTCCCTCGAACCGGTGTGGTATCTCAACTCGTCGGTCGTCGGCAGCTTCGATCACTAGCGCCGGCTCGGCACTGCGATCGGCTCGCGGACATTCGACGAGATTGATGCGCTTCGGCGGCCGTGGTATGGTAGCGTATGTTCGACCTCGGTGCGTTGATACGCCTGTTCGACCGCGGGTTTCTCCTTCGCTCGCTGCTGCTGCTGCTGCTGTTCTCCCTTCTCCCCATCGCCGACATCGCCCTCATCTACTACCTTGCGACGATCCTTGGGGTCTTCCTCACGATCGCGATCGTCTCGGCTGCGGCCCTGTTCGGAGTCTTCATCACCTACCGCGAGCTGCGCCGCACCCTTGCACCGATCCGCCGAAAAGTGAAAGAGGGGTATTATCCCGAGGCTGAGTTCGCCAACTTCGCCGGGACCATCGTCTGCAGCCTGCTGCTCTCCACTCCCGGCTTCATCGGAGATCTGATCGGTCTCGTCATCTTCACCCCGGTTCTCCGGCGCAAGGTGGGCAGAGAAATCACCTCCCGCATGGAAAGCCGGATGAAGGAGATCTACGAGTACTTGAAGCTCTACGATTAGTCGCCCTCGCCCCGTCCGGTTCTGCGGTCGCCGGCTACAGCTTGCGAATTCGGTGGATGACGAGGAGAAGCGCGTAGTATAGGTAAAGGAAACCGCGGAAGAGGCGCCAGGGCTTCCGGGGCAGCTCGTGCAGCGAATCGGTGCCTCGTTCCCAGCTTCGCCGTGCCGGTTTCTCCCGGCGGCCGGAGAAGATATCAAAGCACTCTCCACACCAGAGATAGATTCCGGAATGGAAGTTGCGCTTGTTGTTGGCGACCCAAGGGTCGCGAGCCCGGCCGGGTAGGCCGGTGCCGACGAGGACGAGCGAAGGGGAGGCCTTCTTGATCGCTATGACGATGTTCTTCTCCATCGGTCTGGTGTAGTAGCCGGCGCACCGGCCGACGATGCTCAATCCCGGGAACGAGGCCCGCAGGTTGGAGGCTGCGACCTGGAGGTCGGCGGGCCTGCCCCCGAGGAGGTAGACCGATCGTTTGAGGCGTTCGAGGATACCGAGAAGCTTGATGACGAACTCGAACGGCATGTAGCGTTCGGGCAGCTCACGGCCGAGGAACTTCGCCCCGGAGACGATTCCTCGAGATATCGGAATGACGAGCGAGGCTTCCTTGACGGTTCGCATAAGCTCGCTGTTGTGACGGGCCTTGAGAAGGTCTCGCAGCGAAAGGAAAACGATCTGATGACGTCCGCCGTCTTCCAACATGCCTTTGACGAGCTCTTCGAGCGAATCGCTCGAAACGACGTCCACACCGATGTTGACGACTTTGACGCGTTTTACTTGACGTTTAGTTTCCACCTGTCTTTCTCCAGGAGCACGATCCGCACGGCTGCGATTGCGAAGAGCGTCGCGGTTTCCACCCGGAGCACATGTTCGCCCAAATACACCGCGCCGAATCCGGCTTCGAGAAGGCTCTCGGTTTCCGCAGCTGCCAACCCGCCTTCGGGACCGATGACCAACGCGATGTCCAGCGTGTCCTCGACAAGATACTCGTGAAGGGTCTCGTGTGCAAGGGGCTTCTCATGAAAGAAGAGGCCTGGGCCCGAACTATCCCAGAGTGAGGGAAGCGCGTCGATCGTCACCGGCTCGCCGAGTGCCGGGACGGTCGTGCGTCCTGACTGCTGGACCGCCTCCCGAATGACCCGGGTCCAGCGTTCGCGCTTGTTGTTCCAATCTCGCTCGTCGTATCTCGGCACGGTGTGGAGGCTCAGGACCGGGACGATCCGCGTCACCCCCGCCTCGGTCGCCTGCCTGATGATGAGATCCATCTTCTTGCCCTTCGGAACGCACTGAAAGAGGGTGATGCGCTCACCCGTGGCCACGCGGTCTCGGTCGCTCCGCGGGCTCACTGCGAGCAGACATCCGTCGTCTCCGATTTTCCTCAGTTCGATCTCGACCGGATTCCCGTTCGCATCGAGTCCCGCGAAGCGATCACCCACTTTGGTCCTGAGTACATTGACCAGGTAATGGCTGCGCTCCCCCTGCAGGAGGTAGGTCTCGCTTCCGGAATAGTCCGCCGGTAACACGAATTGACGCATAGCTTACCCCTACTCGCGCGTCCTCGACGGCGGGTCGCTTCTCGTGCCTGTCGCTCGGTGAGCCTATGTGGCGCGTACGATTTGGAGATAGACCGAACGACTGCGGGGACCGTCGAACTCTCCGAAGAAGATGCCCTGCCAGGTGCCGAGCGCGAGGCGGCCATCTGCGATCGGGACGGTCACGCTCGAGCCGAACAGCGTCGTCTTGATATGGGCGGCGGCGTTTCCCTCTTGATGGGCGTAGGAATCCTCGAACGGAATCACCTTGTTCATCTCGTTGAGAATATCGCGTTGAACGTCGGGATCGGCAGCCTCATTGACTGTGATCCCCGCAGTCGTGTGCGGAACGAATATATGGCAGATTCCCTCTTGGACTCCCGAAGAGGAAACGTAGTTTCGTACCTGCGAGGTTATGTTGAGGAACTCGGTACGGTTCTTCGTGCTGACTCTTAGTTTTTGCATGTGGACAATAACTCCCTACATCCCTTTGCCGGAATACTGACCGCTCGACAGCAGCGTCACGGCCTTCTGCAATACCTTGTCGTAGGTCAGATCGTACACCGGCGGATCGTTCTGCATTCGGTCCTGTTCGTTGTGGATGAGGCGCTTGAGAGTGTAGTCGTCCAGCGTGATGCCGTCGTTGTGGAGCCTCGACACGAAAGCGTTGATTTTCGACTCGTCGGCGCGCGGGTCTTCCCGCACAAAGGTGGTGATTGTGTTTTCTTCGATAAGCTTCTTGAGGTCTTCCTGCTCCCTCTGTGTGAGCGTCGGCTCTTTGACGACAACGTCCGGCTCAATGCCGATCTTGTCGATGTTTTGTCCGTTGGGCGTGTAGTATTTCGCAGTCGTCAGCTTGTAGGCGCCGTCGCCGCTTCGAAGGAAGAAGACCTGTTGGACCGAGCCCTTCCCGAAGGAGGTCTCGCCCACGAGCAGGGCGCGGTTGTGATCCCTGAGTGCTCCGGCAAAAATCTCCGCCGCCGATGCCGAGCCCTTATCGATGAGCACGATGATCGGAAGCGACTCGGGGACGATGGTGCGCGAATGCGCGGTGAAGACCTCGTTGTCGGAGGGAATACGTGAACGGGTGCTCACGATGATTCCGCTCGAGAGAAAGTAGTCGCTGGTCGTCACGACCGCGCTCAGAAGCCCGCCCGGGTTTCCCCGCTCGTCGATGATGAGGGAGGTCGCACCCTGGTGCCGCAACGTATCGACGGCCTCTCGCACCTTCTGCGGGGTGAGAGGAGTGTACTGGATGATCCGAATGTAGCCGATGTCTCCTTGAATCATCGCGTCCCTGACGACCGGCACCTCGATGATGGCCCGAGTCAGGCTGACGTTGAAGGTGATGTGATCGCCGCGCAGGATGGTGACCTTGACGCTGGTGCCGGGTGTGCCGCGCAGCTTGTTGACGACGTCGTCGATGGTCATCGGTGCGGTCGACTCTCCCTCGATCTTCGTGATTCGATCACCCGCCGAGATGCCCGCCCGGTAGGCGGGGGTGCCGTGGATCGGCGAAACGACCTCGACGTAGGCGGGGTCCGAGCTGCCGGGAAGCGTCTGACCAGATGAGCCCGACGAACCGTTGGGAGCCCCCGCATCTGCGCCCGTTGCTCCATTGGCACCGGAGCCGCCGGAGGGCGCCGACTTGGAGATGATGAGCCCAACCCCGCCGAAGCGGCCGCTCGTGGTATCGGTGAAATCCTTGACGAGGCTCTGTGTGAGATAGTAGGAATGCGGATCTCCGAGACTGTCGAACAACCCCTTCATCGCCCCTTCGAAGAGCTTCTTCGGGTCCGGTTTGTCGACGTAGCGGTTTTCCACCGACTTGAATATCTGCTGGAAGAGCGCGACGTAGTCTGTGGTGTCCTCGGTGCCCGAGGAAGCAGAGGGCCCCGGAGGCGACAGAGTCCGGGATTGAGGCGGAGGTGCCGTTTGGCTGTCGGCCCCGGCGGCGGCCGCTGCTCCGAAGAGAAGGAGCAAGCCGGCTATCGTCCCGGCAAGAGCCGATCGAGCGGATCGCAATCCGTGGTTCATGAACACCATTCTTATGCATACTGAGCATTTGTCAAGGTCGGCCGCTGTCGGCCGGGATCGGAGCGAAATCTCGGCTCGCGGGCGGGAGAGCCCGGGCCCTTGACCTCGAAATCGTGCGGAGCATACACTCATGCCGCGGAGAATTGAATGTTAGGATTTGTGCACTATCCATCCTGGATCAGCCCGGAGATTATCCCCGGCCTGCCGCTCAGATGGTACGGACTCATGTACGTCGTCGCCTTCGCGATAACCTACCTGCTGTTCGTCTACCAGGTACGCAAACGAAAGCTCGAGGTCAACGACGACCAGGTCGTCAATCTCTTCTTCTGGGGAATCATCGGGGTGCTTCTCGGCGGCCGGATTATCGGCACGACGGTGTACGATCCGACTCACCACTACCTCACCCATCCCTGGCTGATCTTCTGGCCTTTCAACAGCCAAATGCAGTTCGTCGGGCTTGCCGGAATGAGCTACCACGGCGGTCTGCTCGGGGCGATCATCGCCATCACGATCTACTGCAAGCGCAAGAAACTCGACGTCCTGGAGATCGGCGACCTCCTGATTGCCGGCGTGCCATTGGGATACACCTTCGGTCGACTCGGCAACTTCATCAACGGCGAGCTCTGGGGACGGGCAACGACGGCACCGTGGGCCATACTTTACCCTCATGCGGAGCGACTGCCCGCAAAGCTCGGCTGGGTTCGCGCCATCGCCGCCAAGGACGGAATCCCGATTACTGGCCCCGACCAGATGGTAAATCTCCCGCGCCATCCCTCCGAGCTCTATGAGGCCTTCTTCGAGGGCATCTTCCTGTGGCTCGTCATCTGGTTGATCTTTCGCAAGCACCGGCCCTTCAAGGGATTTCTCATTGGGATCTACGTCGTCGGCTACGGTCTCGTTCGGTTCATCATCGAATACTTCCGCGAGCCCGACCCGGGGATTGGCTTCCCGATCCAGCTCGCCCAACCGGTCCTTCGAGCGCACCCGGCGTTGCTGCTGAACTTCACCATGGGGCAGATTCTCTGTGCGCTCATGATCGTCTCCGGATCGATCTTTCTTGCCGTTCTCGCGCGTCGGTCGAAACGAAACCCGCAGGCGGTCGAGGTGGTGCACGAAGGCGAGAGCCTCGCCCTCGCGCAGGCCGAGGCTCAGGAGAAGCGGGAAACCAGGAAGGGGTCGGCCCGAAAGCTCAGGAAGAAGATCAGATAGCAGGTTCACTGTCTCTCGACCGACATTTCTATCACACATCAAGAAAACTCGATAGTAAGTGTCAAGTTTTCCCGATTGCCTTTGGGTCTGAACGCACTACAATAGGCTAAACCCTCGCCGGAGGGGACATCTATCGGGAGTGTGCAGTTGAAACCGAAGCCTCGCTCGCAACGCAGGAGCCATCATCCCGGTGGGAAGGCTCGTTCGGAACCTGACCTTCTGTCCGCCTATCTCGGTGAGATAACCAACCATAAGCTATTGTCCCGCAAGGACGAATACGAGCTCGGAGAACGACTCGAGATGCTGCGAAACGAGCTCGAAAGGCTCGAGCGGCTCTCTTCACGGAAGAAGATATCCGAAAAGGAGTACTCGAATCGTTCCGCGGAGCTCTCGCAGCGGCTTCACCAGGTGCGAAACCGCCTGGTTACGAGCAACTTGAGGCTCGTGGTCTCGGTGGCGAAACGCTACCGGCACAAGGGGCTCACCTTGAGTGACCTCATCAACGACGGCAACGTCGGGCTCATACACGCAGCGGAGCGTTTCGATCATTCCAGAGGCTGCAAGTTCTCGACCTACGCCACCTGGTGGGTTCGGCAGGCCATCGAGAAATCAATTGCCGACTGCGGTCGAACGATCCGCATTCCGGCCCACGTGGTCGGCCACATCCGGAAGATCGAGCAGGAATCGGTTCGCTACTTCGCGGAACACGGAGTCAACCCCAGCCCCACGGCATTGAGCACTCAGGTCCACGTTCCCGAGCAGAAGATCCAGCTCTATCGCCGCTTCTCCAACGATGTGGGCTCGCTCGACGTGCCGCTCGAGGATGACAGCGGGGTCAGCGTTCTCGAGCTTCAAACCGGCACACAGTACGGCGAGCCGTTCGATTGGGCCTATCGCTCGTCGGTCAAGGCGACCTTCAAGGTGGCCTTCTGCAGTCTCGAGAAGCGAGAGCGCGAGATCATCGCGCTGCGCTACGGAATCGGGGATACCGGTCCGCTCACTCTCGAGGAGATCGGCAATCTTGCGGGAATCACACGCGAGCGAGTCCGTCAGGTGCTGAACGCCGCGCTGAGCAAGCTTCGACACGATCCCTTCGTCATGGATCTCGGCACCCGCTTGTAGCGCGCCGCCATCAGCCCTCGAGTCCACGCAGCGTCGCGTCGCAACGTGCGCAAAAGAAAAGAGCGGGCGCTTGACGCCCGCTCGCTGCTTTCACCTGCGCTCTTCGGCGACGAAGTCGTCCTATCCGAAGAGCTGAGTAATCGAGTTGTTGAGAACGATCACCACACCCACAAAGACGATCGAGACCATCGACATCAGCTTGATAAGGATGTTGAGCGACGGCCCGGAGGTGTCCTTGAACGGGTCGCCAACGGTATCGCCGACGACTGCCGCCTTGTGAGGCGCCGAGCCCTTCCCGCCGTAGGCACCGTTTTCGATGAACTTCTTGGCGTTGTCCCATGCACCACCCGAGTTCGCCATCATGACCGCAAGAACAAAACCGGTAACCAGCGAGCCAGCGAGGAGGGCAAGCACCGTGAATGGACCGAAGATAATGCCGACGATAATCGGGGCAACGACCGCGAGGATCGAAGGGAGAATCATCTCGCGCTGGGCACCGCGCGTGGAGATGGCAACGCATCGAGCGTAGTCCGGCGTCGAGGTGCCCTTGAGGATCCCCTCGTCAGCCTGGAACTGCCTGCGCACCTCTTTGACCATGTCCCCTGCGGCGCGACCGACTGCGCGCATCGAGAGAGCAACGAAAACGAAGGGGAGCACGCCACCGATGAACAGCCCGGTGAGGATTCGAGGATCGAGGAGGTTGATGCTGAGCGAGACGTTCTCGATCGTTCCACTTGCCGTCCGGGTGACGTTGATGATGCCCTGGTAGAAGCGCTCGATGTGGGAGGGCACGGTGCTCGAACCGAATAGGTTCTTGATGCTCTCGATGACCTTATCGCCGTAGGTGCTCAGGAGGGCGAGGGCGGTGAGCGCCGCAGAGCCTATCGCGAAGCCCTTGCCGGTTGCAGCGGTGGTGTTGCCGAGGGAATCCAGGGCGTCGGTGCGATGGCGGACCTCGGGATCGAGCTTCGCCATTTCCGCGATACCGCCTGCGTTGTCCGCCACTGGCCCGTAGGCATCCGTCGCGAGGGTGATGCCGAGGGTCGAGAGCATTCCGACCGCTGAGAGCCCGACCCCGTAGATGCCGAGGGCGGGGTGGGCAAAGCCGCCGGAGAGGAAGAACGCGACCAGGGTGGCGATCACGACGGTTACGACGGGAATGAGCGTGGAGAGCATCCCGAGGGAGATGCCCCCGATGATGATCGTTGCCGGGCCGGTCAACGACTCGCTCGAGAGGGACTTCGTCGGCTTGTAGTTGTCGGAGGTGTAGTACTCGGTGGAATATCCGATGATGTTGCCGGCGACCAGCCCCGCGATCATCGCTCCCCAGATACCCATGTACTGCGACCCGAGGATGAAGTAGATCATCAGGAACGACAGAACAGCAATGAAGAGCGTCGAGAGGTAGACCCCCGAGCGCAGGGCCCTCAGGAGCACCCGTTGGGTAGCGTCGGCCTTTGCGCGGACGAAGAAGGTTCCGAGGATAGAGCTTATGACCCCGACCGTGGCGATCGTGATGGGGATTTGTATCAGCTGCAGCGGCGAGAGCCCGGAGATTCCGAGCGCCGCGGCCGAACCGAGGGCCATGGTCGCGATAATCGCGTCGGCGTAGGACTCGTAGAGGTCCGCGCCCATCCCGGCGACATCCCCAACGTTGTCGCCCACGTTGTCTGCAATCGTGGCCGGATTCCGCGGGTCGTCCTCCGGAATACCGCTTTCGACCTTACCGACGAGATCGGCGCCGACGTCCGCAGCCTTGGTGAAAATTCCTCCGCCGAGCCGTGCGAACAACGCCATTGTCGATGCGCCCATTCCGAAGGTAATCATGATACCGGGAATCTCGCGCGGAGGTAGATGGAAGGCGCTCAGGATCGCCCACCAGATCGAAAGATCGAGGAGGGCCAGCCCGACTACGACCATGCCCATGACGGTGCCTGAGGAGAAGGCGATTCGCAGACCGGAATTGAGCGACTCACGAGCTCCCCAGGCGGTGCGGGCGTTCGCCCGCGTTGCAATCGACATTCCGATGAATCCGGCCAGCGCAGAGAACATACCGCCGGTTATGAATGCGAAGGGTACGAAACGCGACATCAGATTGAGGCCGAAGGAGAGCACGAGGAAAAGGACGAAGAGGAATACAAAGAAGACTCCGACAATCTTGTACTGCTGCCGGATATAGGCGTACGCCCCTGACTGTACGTGTTTGCTGATCTCCTTCGTTCGATCGTTGCCGGCATCCTTGCGAAGAATGACGATAACGAGAATGAAAGCAAAAACCAGTGCTGCAATGGAGCCGACCCACGTGAACCACATCATGTCGACGGTACGAACCTCGCCCGCGGTTTGCGCCGAGACCGTGATCAGTGGGACCAGAAGAAGACCTGCACTGAGGATGATTCTTCGCATCATGACGGACACTCCTGATAGTTTATTGGAACCGAGGCGCAACAACACTGCCCTGCCTCTCCGGGCCCAAACGTTTATGTCCTGTGTGATTTTTTTCTTTGCCGCTTCCGGCGGAATAAGGGATTCAGACTATGTTCAGCGGGAATTCTACCGATTCTCTGGATTAGGTCAAGTCCTTCGAATTTTGGCAAACAATGAGCGAGAAAGAGGATTGATTACATATTTTTTTCTATATATTATATCCTATATGAATGCAAACAAGGAACGGGTCGCCGTACTCGGTGCGAGCAAGAAACCGGAGCGCTATTCGAACAAGGCCGTCGTCCTTCTGAAGGAGCATGGACACGATGTCATACCCGTAAACCCGGTCGAGAAAAGAATCGAAGAGCTTGCCGTGGTCCGCTCCTTGCGTGAGATCGATGGGAGCGTGGACACCCTGACCGTCTACGTCGGTCCTCGCCATATCGGAGAGGTCATCGAAGAGATTCTTGCCCTACGACCGAAACGAGTCATTCTCAATCCCGGCACCGAGTCCGAGGAGCTCAAATCGGCACTCGCGGACAACGAGATTCCCTTCCTCGAAGCCTGTACGCTCGTCCTGTTGAAGACCGGACAGTATTGATCAACGGCTCCAATCCGACACATCCTTGTGCGGGATATCGCTATGGACACGATAGTCTATCTGGCGACCGCCGCGATTACGGTCGTATGGTCTGTTTGGATCTACCTCTGGTGGGAAAGCCGGGCGAGGCTCGGAGAGGAAACCGGGCTGAGGCTCGCCCTCATCGTCGCGCCGAGCAGCTACTTTCTTCTGATTGCCGTCTCCGGATGGGCGGAGGTGCAAAACCTTAGGTTGGACCTTGCCGGGCTGGTATTCCTGGACGTCGTCACGATCGTCTTCGGGATCCTGCTTTCGACGCTGCTCCGTTTTCCGACCGTCAACCGACGGCGTACCTATTTGATCATCTTGGCCGTATACAATTCGCTGGTGATTTCTGAGATCATCCTTCTCTACGTGGTGCGGAGCCAACCGTTCCTCATGGTTCGAGTGGCACAGATCGTCGGGGAATGGGAGCGCCTGAACGTCCTCTCCTTCGGTTGGCTGGGAGGACAAGAACGGTCGAGCCAGCCCGATCTGGTCGGGCTGCTCAACAAGCTCCTGATCGCATTGATTTCCTATATTCCCGTTTCGATCATCCGGTACGTCGGTTCGGTTCGGCGGCGACGAAAGCTCGAACGCGAGCTGGCGGTGCTGAAGAACAAGGTCGACAGTCTTGAGCAGAGGATCACCGAACAAGAACGGGTGTAGTCAAAAAAGAATTCTTTCGTATAAAAAATAATAACATTAATGGACGCATTCACAGCGACGCAGAAACGCCGACTATAAAAGCATGGCCGAGAAGGAATTAAAAATCCAACCTCTTCCGTGGCGCTTGGTATCAATCTTGCTAAATACTCTCTGAAACTGGGAAAAACTGTGAGTGTGTGACGAATGAACGATCTGGTGCAAGCTACGGTCAGACAGCAAAGAGATGTCTATCGACAACGAGTTGGTTCCCAGGAAATCGAAACCGAATTCCTGCGAAAAGCCATCCACCTCATAATTGCCGTCGTTCCATTCCTGGCCAGCATCGACGTCGCTGCAACGCTCATGCTGCTCGGTGGAGGGGCAATCCTCTATACCTATGCCGAGCTTCACAGGCGAGCAGGTTACACGATCGGCTTCATTTCGACAATCACCTTCGCCGCGGCGAGGGACCGCGATCGGGGACACTTCGTCCTCGGGCCGGTAACCCTTGCGATGGGGGCGATGATTGCACTGATGCTCTATCCCGAGCCCGCGGCGTCGATCGCGATCTACGCGCTCGCCTTCGGAGACGGGTTTTCGAGCATCGTCGGCAAGGTCTTCGGCCGTATTCGAATACCGCTCACCGGCGGCAAGACGCTTGCCGGCAGCCTCACCTGCTTCGCAGCGGTTTTCGTGATCGCCTACCGCATGAGCGGCAGATTGACCCCGTCGCTCCTGGTAGCCTTCGGCGCCACCGCCATCGAGGCTCTTCCCACTCGTGACCTCGACAACATCCTTCTCCCGGTCGGCACCGGGTTTCTGGCGGCAGAGCTCCTGCTATAGGGGCAACGTCCCGTCGACATTCGACAACTTTCCGGGTGCAGACATCTCCCCTCCCGTACGTCGAATCACCCTCATTTCGCCTATTCGAGCAGAGGGTTCGACGCCGATGAGGTCGAAGCGCCGCTGCCGCGATAGAGATCCTCACGCAGGGAGGGCGGCAGGTCGAGCTGCTCCCGGCTATCAGCCGCTTGCCCGCCCGACATCCCGACGATGAGGTCGGTGTTCTGGAGCTTCTGAACGAGCTCTGCTTCGCGTTCGGTTTTGTACTCTCTCAGGGTGTCGAACTGCCTCGGTTCGGTCCCGGCGATGAAGAGCTCCTCCGTTGTGCGGGTCGACTCGCGAGTGGGAAGAAGTCCCGATTCGGCGTCGATCCGCACGCGAACCAGACCGCTATCGGGGGCAACGAACTCCTTCCTCGGAAGGTCGCTGTGAATCGCCCTCATATAGGCTGCCCAGACCGGCCCGGCGGCGGTGGCACCGGTCTGGGCCAGCCCGAGCGAGCTGCCGCGCCTGTCGAAGCCGAACCAGATCGCGGTGGTGTAGTAGGGAGAGAAACCGACGGTCCAGGCGTCGGACCAGTTCTGCGTCGTTCCGGTCTTTCCGGCCATCGGCATTTCGTCGAACCCGCCGACCCCGTCCACTGCTCTCGAGAGAGTGCCCCATTCGACGGTGCTCTGCAGCAATGAAACCATCACGTATGCCGCCTGCGGGCTCATGATCTGAAGCGCGCGTCCTCGGCGTTTCTGCTCCGCCCGCAGCTCCTTTTCCGGCTCGAGGATCACGGTCCCGCGTCGATCCTGGATGTACTTGACCGCAAAGGGATCGACCTCTCGTCCCTGGTTCGGAAAAACGGCGAATCCGCGGGCCATGTTGATCGGGGCTACCGGCGATATTCCGAGACCGAGGGGGTAGACTCGAGGAAAGACGCGCGGATCGTTGCGCTGCTGCGAAAGTCCGAGCATCCGAGACATGCGATCGATTGCGGCGTCGAAGCCTATTCCGTCGAGCACCTGCAGCGAGGGGACGTTCATGCTCGTTGCGAGCGCGAAGCGCAGGAGAACCGAACCCTGCCATTCCCCCATGAAGTTGTAGGGCTGATAGGGCACCCCAAGCTCGTTGTAGAAGACAACGGGCCCGTCGTAGATGCGCGTCGCCGCCGTAAATTTCCCCGAGGATATCGCCGCCGAGTAGTAGAGCGGCTTGATAGCGGAGCCCGGTTGGACGGCGGCGTCCACCGCTCGGTTGAATTTCGTGGTCTCCCAGTTGCTGCCGCCCACCATCGCGAGGATTCCGCCCGTGGAGTTGTCGAGCGTGATAAGGGCCCCCTCCACCGTCGTCTTCTCAGCCGCCGCGGCCTTCTGCGTGTTCGCCTGGCGGGTCAGGGCACGAAGCGGGGTATTGCCGAAGACGAGTGAGAGGAGGTCGAGAGCCGGGTTGAGCTGACCGAGATAGAGCTCCCGGTTCGCCCCCACTCGGCGCTCGTTGAGAGAGTCTTGGACGTCCGCGAGGTCGAGGCTCACCGCCAGCAGATGCACGACCGGAAGCATGCTCTCGCGTACCTCTGCGAATCGCGTTTGCGAGATTTGGCGGTAGAGCGCGTTTATCGCGTCGAGATTGCGCGACATGATGGCGCCGGCCTGACGCTGGTAGTCGAGATCGAGGGTCGTGTGCACGATCAGGCCGTCTCGGAAGTAGTCGAGCCGTCCGAAGAGCGTCCTCTCGAGCTCCTGGCGGACATACTCGGTAAAATAGGGCGCGGCGCTCGAGTTCTCGCGGAAGGCGGAGGTTGAAGCGGGACGCGTGTAGTCATAGCTCTGCCAATAGTCCTCGAAGGATCGGTCGGCCTCCTCTTTGGAAGCGAAGCCGCCGGCGACCATCTGATCGAGGACGACCCGTTGAATGACCCGAGCAGTTTCTGGATGGCGAACGGGGGAATAGCGCGCCGGGTTTGCGAGCTGGATGACGAGCATCGCCGATTCGGCGAGCGTGACCTCACGTACGGAATGGCCGAAGTAGAACTGAGAAGCCGCCTCGACCCCGTGGGTTCCGCTTCCGAAGAAGGACTCGTTCATGTAGAGCTCGATGATCTGATCCTTCGAGAGGTTGCGTTCGAGCTGGAGGGCCCACCAGAGCTCCTTGAGCTTGCGGGCGATGGAGATGTCGGTCCGGTCCGCGTAGAGGGTGCCTGCAAGCTGTTGAGTTATCGTGCTCCCTCCGGAGTGATACTGCCCGGTCGCGATATTCCACCCCGCTCGTGCGAGACCGCGGAGGCTGAATCCGTGGTGATCATAGAACCGGGCGTCTTCCCGAGTGAGCAGCGCGTAGACCAGGTGTCGGGGCATCTCGGAGAGGGGAATGATGTCCCGTTTCTCCGAACCGAAAAACTCGGTGAGCAGCTTCCCGTTTCGATCCAGGATCTGTGAGGGGATGGCGAGATTGTAGTTGCCGATGAGCGCACCCTGGCGCACATTTCGAGACTCAGAGAGAAATAGTCCGGTGATGACTCCGAGGAAGATCGCGAGCAAGGCGCCGGCTGCGAGAAGCATCTCGAGAGCCACCCTTCGACCCCGCGAGAAACCCATCGAGACATGATCTCCGGGCGGATGTTGTTTGTCAAGCCGAGTGAGCTGCGCGGCTGTTATGACCAGAGGTAGACGATGTGGGTACGGTGTCCGAAAAGGATCGTGCCGCCGACCAAAACAAGGGCGGCGAGGGCATCCGGGATCGGCGAGACCAGGAAGAACAGCACATCTTTTCCCACGATCACCATGAGCAATCCGAGCGCCATCCAAAGATAATCCCTGTTTCGTTTCAGGAAGGCGGCAAGGGTGAAGTTGACTACCGAGAAGATCTCGAGCGCAAAGAAGACTGCGAAAACCTGACCTCGGCTGCCGAGGCGATTGAGCATCGTCGGGAGGATGGACTCGGAGCTGACTGGAATCGAGAAGGCGAGCGTGAACGCAAGAAGAAGCGAGATGCCGAGCACCACCTCGAAGCGCTGGTAGTCGATTCCGGTCGCATACAGCCCGGCGGTGAACAGACAGAAGACGCCGAAGAACCTGCCGAAGTAGACCGCCCGGGTGACGACGACCTCATAGTAGGGGGGGGCGTTCTGAGCCAGGACAACGAGCTGGGCGATCTTGGCCGCCTCGAGGGAAATCGAGATTACGAAGAAGATGAAGAAGAACATTTCCGAGGAGACGGTCTTCCGGAAAAAGGTCTGCAGGAGCAATCCGCCGCTGAATGAGAAGATAAGCAAGAAAAGAAGCCCTACAACGGAGACCAGCCGCCCACCCGTGGTACCGACGATGTCGAGCAGCCCGTTTCCGGGCGAATGATAGAAATAGATGTCGAGCAGCGAGGCGAAGAACCCGATGAGGAGAAGAAGACTGACCGCAAGACTTGCCCTGAGCGTGTTGTTTCGGACGGTTATCGTCATCCCCGCCCATTAAAAAGCACTTCTGAAAAAAATTCTACAGTAACGATTCTTTCGTACGATATTCTATAGAGAGGGAAGGTATGACCAAAAGATGGGCTCTCATCGGAGCTCTGCTGCTCTGTGCACGGGGACTCTTCGCTGGAGACGTCGCAAATTTCATAAATCTCGGATTCTCTCCCGACGCCAAGTACTTTCTCTTCGGCGAATACGGGGTCAGCGGCAGCTCGAATCCCTATGCCGACCTCTTCGGCGTCGACGTCCCGAGGAACCGCTTCCTGCCCGACGGAGTGAGGTCGAAAACCTATCCTGTTCACGCGCATCCCGGCCAGGACGGACTGGGTGCACTGTTCACGCTCTATTCCGACTATCTGCCGGTCAGCCGTCGCCATCACATCGACCACCTTTTAACCGGACGCGACCTCTATCTTCGAGTGGATGGCAGCCAGCCCCTGAGCCATCTCGAGTTCCGAGACTTTCTGAAGAATACGCGTTACACCGTTACCCTCGATCAGCACTCCTACGGCTCGGGGAAGAGCGTCAGCTCTTCGTTCAGCATCGCGCTGACCGTGCAGGACTCGAAAGGCAAGTCGTTTCACTACACTGTCGGGCTTCCGAGCTACCGCCGTTCGGGTGTCGAGAGCTACCGGATCAAGAAGATCATTCTCGCTCCGGACAACCGCTCGCTGGTGTTCGTCATCGAGAAGCACGAGATCGATAGAGACGGCGTCAACGTCCGATACATGGTCGAGACCGTCAGGACGGGGCTCTAGACCCGTTCCAGGCTGCAGCGCTTCGTTGACACACGACCCCGTGACTCTTTACAATCCACTGACCCCACAATAGACAAACCCCGAGGGAAAAATGGCAGAGAAGATTACGGCCCGGGCAGAGAACTATGCTCAGTGGTACATTGATATCGTGCTCCGAGCGGAGCTTGCCGACTATGCGCCGGTCAAAGGCTGCATGGTCATTCGTCCGCGCGGCTACGCGCTCTGGGAAAAGATGCAGGCATCACTCGATGCCATGTTCAAGGAGACTGGGCACGTCAACGCCTATTTCCCGCTCTTGATCCCCGAGAGCTTCATCAAGCGAGAGGCCGAGCATGTGGAAGGCTTCGCCCCCGAGCTCGCCGTCGTGACTCGCGCGGGAGGCGAGGAGCTCGAAGAGCCGCTCGTCATCCGGCCCACCTCGGAGACGATCATCTGGAGCATGTACAAGAAGTGGATCCAGTCCTACCGAGATCTGCCGATCCTGATGAACCAGTGGGTGAACGTGATGCGGTGGGAGAAGCGTACACGCCTCTTCCTTCGGACTACCGAGTTTCTCTGGCAGGAGGGGCACACCGCTCACGCGAGTGCGGAGGAGGCCGAAGAGGAGACCCTTCGAATCCTCGATGTATACAGACGCTTCGCCGAAGAGTACATGGCGATCCCGGTTCTAGTCGGGTTGAAATCCGACAGCGAGCGATTCGCAGGGGCCGTTCGTACCTACGCCATCGAGGCGATGATGCAGGACGGAAAGGCCCTCCAGGCGGGGACCTCGCACTTCCTTGGACAGAACTTCGCGAAAGCATTCGACGTTACCTACCAGACGCAGGCCGGCAAGCTCGATCACGTCTGGGCCTCCTCATGGGGGGTCTCCACCCGACTCATCGGTGCGCTCATCATGGCGCATTCCGACGATAAGGGGCTGGTCATTCCGCCGCGGCTCGCGACGACGCAAGTGGTGATCGTGCCGATCTTCCGCAACGAGACCAAAGAGCAGGTTCTCGACTATGTAAAGCGGTTCGCCGATACCCTTCGCGGGCGTTTCTCCTTCGTCATCGACGACGACGAGGCGAACAGCCCGGGGTGGAAGTTTGCCGAGTGGGAGATGCGCGGCGTGCCGGTTCGCATAGAGGTGGGTCCGAGAGACATGGACGCGAAGAAGGTAATGATCGTCCGCCGCGACACGGGCGAGAAGGCGGCGGTATCCTTCGACGAGGGAGCCGACCGCATCGCCTCTACACTCGACGACATTCAGCGCTCGCTCTTCGAGCGCGCCAAGGATTTTCGTGCAAAGAACACCTTCGAGATCGAAGACTACGAGAAGATGAAGTCGATTTTCGAAGGCGAGGGCGGATTCGTCGTCTCTCCGTGGTGCGGTTCGGCGGAATGCGAAGCCAAGGTGAAAGAGGATACGAAGGCGACGCTGCGAGTTCTTCCCCTCAACGATGGGACGGCCACGGAGGCGGGCGGGAAATGCATCGTCTGCGGCAAAGACGCGGCGGCGCGCGCGACCTTCGCGAAGGCGTATTGATCCCGTCGCGGTGGCGCCCAAGATTGGCTCCCTCTGCGCTCGGCGCGGCGGCCGCGGCCGCTTTGCTGCTCTGGCTCGCCGGATGCTCCCCTGACGGACACGGTTCGAGTGCCTCGGCTCCTGAGACGGCGAAAGGCGCGAAAACCGTGTCCGCTGCGCCGGCGGAGCAGCCAAAGAAGGCGGAGCCGGCGAGCGGGCGATGGTATGCGTTCTCGGGCGGACGTACCGTCGCCGTCGACGGCCCGGCCGCCACAGGCAGGGCCTTCGAGCCCTGGACCGTGCAAACCCGCGCGAGCGGCTTCCTGTCGATCGGTGACACGCTCTTCATTGCGCTGAACGGCTGGGGGGTGCTGACGCTCCCCGTAGGCGAGGATGGTTCGGTGGGTGGAGGTGCGAACGCGCCGAGGAGCTTTCGCTCGTATACGGACCGCGGCATCTTTGGGGGGCGCACGATCAACGGTTTCACCACCGACGGCCGGCGAATCCTGCTTCATCTCTACCGCAACACCGTGTTCTCGACCGCGAGACCCCAATCATCTCCGGTCGCCTACGTTCGATTCGATCCGCCTGTCGGGAAGTTTTCGCCGGTGGCTCTTCCTCCGAGCCTGGAGGGATGGGAGGCGGTCGAGGTCGTCGAAACCTCGAAGGGGCGGTGGGCTATCGCCTGGAAAAAGACGGGAGCCGAGAGGGTCGAGTTCCGTTACGCGCTCTACGATCCGCGCAGCGGCAAGAGCAGGGAGATCGACCGAAAGGGCTTTGTCGCCGCCTACGACTTCACCGAAATTCGGAACGCACCTGCGGCGGTCCGACAGCTTGCAGGCGTAGCGGCGGCCATGGAGTACGAACCGTCCTCAGCGCTCGCCGGCCCGCGCGATGAGGTGCTCCACATCCTTCTTCGCGGTCGGCCCTTCGCACGAACGGAACGTTTTCGCGAGGGACCGGAGAAGGAGCTCGAAGCCGGCGATGCCTCCCTGGCGACCCTCCCCGCGATCCGCGTGGGAAAGAGAGTGTATGCGCTCCTGCATTCCGGGAGGCTTCTGCGCTCCGGCCGGGAGGGAACGACTGAAGCCCCGCGGGTCGCCTCCCTTCCGCAGCTTCCCTCAGATTACGTATACACGAAGTTCTGGACCGACGGCCGGCTCCTCGTGGCCGCGTGGGAACGGCAGCGTTTCGCCGAGGTGGGAGCGGCCGGCATCTACCTCGTCCCGATCGACGGCTTGCGCTGGAGCTCTGCGGGCTGAGCGCTCACAGGGCCGGTCGAAGCAGCGCTTCGAGCGCCCGCCAACCTGCCGGGATGCATGGAATTATTCAAGGAAAGCGTGTAGAATTTGGCCTGTGACAGAGAAGACCGATCCAAGTAGGACACCCTCGGACTCCTCCCCGTTCGAAGCTACTCGACGTGCAAGGGGCCGAACCGGGCGCCGTACAGCGAGCAACCGGGTCGCGCACCTGGTCTGCCTCTTTCTGCTGATCGTCCCCGCGAGCTTCGCGGGTGCTCTATCGCTTTCGACCGTCGACGTGCGAACCGGGATCCCCTGGCTGGGGGTCTATGGTCAGGGTCAGGTCGTCGCTCCAAGCCCCCTGATGTACGAGTGGGGCGTGTCGGTCCCGATCACCCTGAGCTCTTCGTTTGCCCTCGTTCCCGAGCTCGACCTTTTTGGCACCCAGTACCAGCTCGTGGGCAGCGGTCCGAGGGCCATACCGACCGAAATCGAGTACAAGAGCTCGGTCTTCATGCTCGGAGTGCTGTTCGATCCGGCGATACGCTACACGCTGCCGATAACGAAGGTGCTATCCTGGGGTGTGAGCCTCTCGCCCGCATTCCTTCTTCGCATCCCGACGCAGTCGTGGGACCTCACCTCGCAACAGATCGCAACCGCCACCTCCTACTTCTACGCTCAGGAGAGGTTCTTCTATCCCTCGACCGGGACCTTCTTCCTGTGGCAGGTCTATCCGAACATCGGACTCGAGGTCCGACTGCGTGCCTTTTTTCCGGTCTTTCACCTCTGGGACGGCGAGGGGCTGCCGTTCTACGATCAGCTGATTATCGACGGATCCATAGGGTTCCGATTCGCGCTCGGCGGCTAGATATAGTCCTTGACCTCTATCTCTTTCTGGATTCCCTCATGCCGTGCCACGAGCAGTGAGACGAGACTTGCGGTAATCATGTCCAGCATCACGCCGAAGCTCACGAGCAGGGGTGCGATGGGCTTTAGAATGAGATACCCCTGTTCCAGTCCCTTGCCGTAGCTCCCGCACAGGAGCGAGAGCGCGACGAACGCTCCCATTCCGGGAACCGAACCGAGAAGGTACGAGACGACGAAGGAAGCCCCCATTACCCAGAGCACCTGAAGGAAGGTGATTCCGAGGCTCGAGTAGGATTTCAGGATGACGACGAACGAAACCGCCGTGACGAGCGCGGTACCGCCTCGTCCGAAAAGCACCGCGAGAGGAAATGCCGGGCCGCCGACCGACCGAGGCACCCCGAGGCTCTCCTTCCCGTGGCGGATCGTCACCGAAAGCGAAAAATAGGCGTTGCCCGAGAAGAAACCGGCGATCGCTCCCGCGAGCGTGGCATAGAGCCATCGGTAGGGATTCTCCCGCTCCCCGAGGTAGAAAAGGAGCACCGGAAAAAGGCCGAAGACGACGATGACGGTGTCGACGACCAACACGGTGAGCAGTTGGGTGAACAGGCCAAGGTCGGGTGATGCTCGCATTCCGAGCATCAGATATGCTGCGAGCGCGATCATCCCGATTGCCAGGATCTCCACGATGAAGCTGTTGATGTGATAGAAGATGCGCGCCAATGAATCGAAGAGCTGGAAGGCCGGTCTCGTGATGAGGCGGTCGAACGAAAAGTTCAGGCCGATGAAAAAGGAGAGGAAATAAATCGGCAGCAGGAAGCCGCCTTCGTTTCCGAAGATCTTGAAAAGGTTGCGCGGAAAGAGCTGAAAGAGAATGTCTTTGAAGCTCGGCAGCGAAAATGCGATGTGCTGCTCGTCGATGATCGGAATACGGGCAGGTGAGAGCACGACGATTGATAGAGTGCCGAAGATTACGAGAATCGCCGTTGCCGCGGCAAGGTAGAGGATAATCCGCCCATAGACGAGAAAGACTCGCTTGTCTTGTCGCAACTCATGGGTGGCGACTGCTACCGAGAAGAAAACGAGTGGGAAGAGCACCCACCGGCCGATGTTCAACACCACGTCGGAGATGACGGAGAAGGTGTCTGCAGTTGCGCCTTCGTTCATCGGAAGAAAGAAGCCGAGCGCCGCCCCGATGATGCCGCCACCGAGAAGCTTGATCCAAATTCGCATGCGGCAACACTATCCGTTTCGCTGCGGTCAGTCAATTCTCAGCGTTTCGCCTTGGCACGAAATCCGGATCGAAAGACGCCGCTCTTCTGCCCGTAGTGGGACCATTTGCCGGGCTGTCCCGGTTTGGCGGACGTCGAGACGATGAGCTGCGCGTAGCCCTCGACATCGGAGGATAGGGAATCGAATGCGTTGATACCGATGGGGTCATTGCGATATGAGGCCATGAGCGAGCTCGCGAATCCCATAAACCCGTCGGTTACGAGGGAGTCCATTGTCGCCAGCTCTTGCTGGCCGCCTGCATCGACGACGAGAGACAGCGAGCCGGTCTTTCGCTTCAGGAAATGGGAGATGATTTCTTTCACGAGAAAGAGATGGCTCTTCAGTTGGACGTCGGTGATCTCCTGGATCAAATTGAGGGGAAGCTCGTGCAGGCTGCGCCGCTCGTTCGTGAGGCTATGAATGACGACCGCGCGATCGATTGCATTGTAGGCGCCGACAGCCTTCAAAACGACGTTGCGGGCCGATACCGGTGAAAGCCGCTCCCAAGCAACGAGCATGAGAGACTCGGACTCACCTTGTGATCCGGTTCCGCTGGAACGCTGTCGGCCCTTTCCGCGCGACATATTCGGCGCTGTCGCTACTACGTTGAACCCGTCCGCCAATGCTTTCTGAATGATGCTATTACCGAGCGGCGTATCTCCGCCGGAGACGAGCATTGTCGGTTTCATGCTGAGACATACTAATCGCTCCCCTCTGGGTGGTCAACTATCGGGTTTCGTGGGCGAGCCGTCTGGTTTCTTTTTCTTCTTGCCGGGTCGCGGCCTGCGAAGGTTTCCTACGAGGAGCTCGACCTGATACCGGGACTTTTCCATCGCATCGAGCAGCTTTTTCGAAACCTCGAACAGCTCGCGTCCTCGCTTCTCCCGCGGCGCGCCCTCCTCGGTTTTCTCGTGGATCTCTACCATTCCCGCCATGAATAGCCACCAGATGAGCTCGAGGTAGGACTCACGGTTGAACCAAAGCGTTCCCTTGTAACGGTTCTCCCCGAGCCAACGGCGGACGGTTTCGTCCTCGAGCAGACGTTCCATCGAGACCGAGAGGTCGCCGTCCTTCTCTACGTTCGCGTACCAATCCTGATGGGCGGCAAGAAGCTTGATCAGGTCGATCGTGGCAGGCAGCGTCCGAATCGGGGTGTCGCACGCCTCCAGCACCGGGCGCAGGATGTCGTCGAGGAGCCATTCGTCAATGAGGCTTCCCGCCCCCGAGAGCTCTCCCCCGTCGAGGATTCGCCCGATCGGTTTCAGAAGCGCCCAGACGGCGAGCACGAAGTGGGCGCCGGGATTGAGCTGGAATCCGTATTCGAAGTATCCCCGATAGCCGTCGTTCGCCGCGTTCGCGCGGAGCGCGTTCACCGACCGGACGGCCTCGACTCCTCGCAGCATCTCCCGGGGGATCCCTTCGCTGTAGCTGCCGTTCGAGAACTCGGCGCCCGCTCGAGCGAACTGCGAGGCGCGCTCTTCGACTGAGCGTGGGTCGAAGGAGTCGGAGAAGAGCGCCCGCAGGAACTCTGCGTTGACCAACGCGGAGAATCCTCGATGGACGGGCTCGAGGAAGATAGACTTCAGCCCGGCGTCAATGCTCCGTATTCCCCGGCCCGCCAACGTCTCCTCGAGGCGACGGTAGTGGCCGAGCTCGTTGTCGACTACTTCATGGAAATCGAGGAACACCTGGTTCTGATAGCCGTCGAGCTCGACGTAGAATCCGTGCTCGGCGATATCGTGGCTGTTGCGAAGGTAGAACAAGCCGCTCGTGTGCTCCCGGAAGATCGTGAAATACCGCGGATCATCGTGAAGAGCGAGGGCCGCGGCGAGATCGGTCTGCGCGAGGTGCCTCGAGCCGTCTGCGTCCTTCATGAGCGCGGCGGCGGAGCGGTTGATCCATCCTACCGATCGTTCGTAGCGATTGTTGTAGAAAACGAGGCCCGATTCGTTTCCCGTCCGGTTCGAATAGGCAAAGACGTCCTCGTTGACCGCGCCGTCGCCCGTATACAGATCGAAGAGACAGAAGTTCACCACTTCGGCAAAGAGGTGGCGCCTCTTCATGAGGGGGAAGATCTCCCGCTCATGACGGGCCACGAAGTCCACATCGATCTGTTCGTCCCACTGTGCTCGTCGGTACTCCATTCCGTACTTCTCTTCGAAGCCCCAGATTTGTCCGTGGCCGAACATCGGGAGGCCGGGCATCGTCACGAGCATGGTGCAGACACCGAAGTACTTGTCACCCTTGCCGAATTGCCGCGCTGCCGTCTCTTCGTCGGGATTGTTCATGAAGTTGACGAAGCGCTTGAGGATTTCCGGATCGAACTCCAAGGTATTTCTGATCGTGCTGCGGTACTTCGCGTTCTCCTGTTCCTTCAGCATATTCATGAAGGCGCTGTTGTAGACTCGATGCATGCCGAGTGTCCGAACGAAATAGCCCTCCATCATCCAGAATGCCTCGGCGAGCAGCAGTGTGTCGGGCTGCTCGCTGGCGACCCGGTCGACCACCTCCCGCCAGAACTCCTTCGGGATAGCGCGGTCGAACTCCTCCTTGGTCATCGCGTGCTCGGCTCTCGAAGGGATGTCGCCGCCGGAGCCCGGCTCCGGGTACCAGAGTCGTTGAATGTGTTTCTTGGCAAGAGTCATCGCCGCATCGAAGCGGATGATCGGAAAGTTACGCGCTACATGAAGGATAGTGTCGATGACCGCCTCGCGCACCTGCGGATCGGCAAAATTGAGCTGCGCGGTATCGTTCCACGGCATGTGAGTTCCGTCGTTGCCGTGATAGATATAACGGGTGTCGCCCGTGTTGAAATCCACTCTCTTGAAGGTTACCGCAGCGTCGCTCTTCTCGAAGTAGTGATCCTCGAGATAGATACCGATCCCCTGACGCGAGCTCAAATTCTCCCCGCCATAGGTGTAGGAGGGAAAGGGGGGATAGGGCAGCTGAATGAAACGTTCGGGCCGGTTGAGAACCCACTCCGAGTCGACCCCGGTATGGTTCGGCACCATATCGCTCGCGAGCCGGATGCCGCGATACCAGCAGCGCTCTCGCAGATTTTGCAGGGCCTGCCAGCCTCCCAACGAGGCGGCAATGTCGTAGGAGAGCAGAGAGTAGGCGGATGCCTCCGCCTCCGGGTTCCCGCAAAGCTGCTTGATCCGCTTCGAGGCAGGGCTCCGCTCCCATAGTCCGATGAGCCAGAGTGCGGTGAACCCCTGGTCGCGAAGAAGGTCGAGCTCCTCGTCGGGGATTTGGTCGAGCTGTTCGATCGCGCGGTTGTATTTCTTCGAGAGCTGATCCAGCCACACGAGACTGCTCTTTGCAATGAGCACCACCTTGGGCATCCACTCGCGGTCGGCACTGAAGCTTTCATGTTCGCCCTCGAGCCCCGTGTAGGTGTAGGCCTCGGTCGGGCCGGGACCTACCAGCCGGAGCTTGTCCTCCTCGCGAATGAGGTCGAGGCCCGAGAGGAGCTGAAACAGGTACTTCCCGAGCAGCATCCCCCAACGCTCGCGCATGTACTTGAGCTGATCGGAGAGCGAGTCGGGGTGGGCGACTGCCGGACTGCGGAGCATCTCGACGAGCGTCTGATTCTCCGGTCCGAAGGGCGGGAGCGTGTTGAAGTAGTCGGTGAGCTCGCTGATGAGTCCCTTGTAGGAAGACTCGCGCTTGAGGTTGGCGTCGTCGAAGAGCTCTTTGAAGGGATCGAAGGCCGGATTGACGTTCGCCAACCAGAGTAGAAGCAGCTCTTCGAGGGCGACAGCGCCGTTGGATACTCCACGGGTCTCGGCCGCGAGGTAATGCTCGGCTGCAAGCCCGCCGGCATAGACGGCTTTCGGGGGGAACTCCTCGACGAAGCGAACGAGGGTCTCGGTGTAGCTGTTCCCGAGTTTCGATCGCAACCTCTCCTCGAGGTCGCGAAAGGGCTCCAGACCGGTCTGCTGACGGTAGAGCTCGACGACGTAGTGGAGTATCTCGTCGATGAGCCCCATCGCGTTGAGCTGGCCCGTCCGGACCGCTCGCTCGGGGTACCGAATGAGGTCGATTGTCTCGTTGATCTTCTGGGCGAACAGACGAACTGCGTGGAAGTTGTGAAAAACGACGTTGCCTGTCGTCGCAAAGAGGTCCTCTTTGAAATCGTACTTCTTTCTCGCGCGGCGCGAAACATGGAATTCCATCGCGATGCCGCGTCCGATCCGTACGCACCCGCGACTCTCCCCGCCTTCAAGCAGCGAGGAATGAACGAAGTACCTATTCATTCTGTACGACCTCTATTACGGGAGCCAATTCAATCCACTTATTGGTTTTCGAGCTCTTTGAGCCGGTCCCGGATCTGTGCGGCGCGCTCGTAGTTTTCTTCGGCCACAGCCTCGTCGAGCTCTTTCTGGAGTCTTGTCTGTTCCGTCTCCCCCTCTTCCTGCTCGATGAGGGAAGCGGTTTGCGGCTCTTCGGTTATCGAGTGGATGGATACGCCGGCCTCGTCGACGACCGCCTCGGCGATGAAAAGCGGGCACTTCACCCGGACTGCAAGTGCAATCGCGTCCGACGGGCGCGAATCCACAACATGAGTCTCTTTCCCCTGCTGGAGAACCAGTTGGGCGTAGAAGGTGCCCTCCTTCAGGCCGGTAATCTCTACGCGTTGGATGCCGACGCCCAACTTCTTCAGGATGACGATGAACAGATCGTGGCTGAGAGGCCGAGGCATCGGCACGTTTCCGAGCCCGATGAGAATCGACTGGGCCTCCGGCTGGCCGATGAAGATAGGAACTGCTGTTTCGCCCCCGACGGGGCGGATGAGCACGGCGTTACCCTGATCGGTACGCGCGACCGTCCAAATTTCCGCTTCGACAAGCATTCGGTCTCCTTTCATCGAGCTTCATGCTCACTTTGCCTGAGGTCGCGCAAGTAGTATAGCAGATCATTCACCGACACATAATCGAGGTCGACCGCGATCTCGCCGAACAAGCGGTTGTCGCCGTGATTCTGGACCGAGACGACGCGCTCGATCTGTTTCGAGTCGAGCTTTCCCAGCCGCTGCAGGCCCTCGCCGATGCGTTCCATATCTCTAAGATAGGCGATGTACCCCTAAATTTCAAGGAAGCTCACTTCGTATACGCGATTCCACTAAAGCCGCTGCCCTTGCGGTGAGATCCGTGAGGATCGGCTCCTCGTCCCGTGAAAACCGAGCAAGCACGTATTGGGCCGGACTCCCGCGAGCCGGCCGCGAAATCCCGAAGCGAAGACGTTCGAACTCCTTCGTCCCAAGGACCCTCACGATGTCCTTGAGTCCGTTGTGGCCGGCAAGGCCGCCTCCGGTTCGGAGCTCGATCTTGCTGAACTCGAGCTCCATGTCGTCGTGGACGACGAGGAGCTCTCCCGGCTCGACGCGATAGAATGAAGCGCAGGTGCCGACACTTTCACCGCAGCGGTTCATAAACGTGGTGGGTTTCAAGAAGGCGGTCCCCCCGTTCACGGCGACGAAACCTTTGAACTTCTCCTTCCAGGCGAGTCGGGACCGGAACGAAAGGGACTCGGCGACCATCCATCCGACGTTGTGGCGGGTTCGTTCGTATTCTCTTCCCGGATTTCCGAGGAAGACGACCAGTCGTATCGCCAGGGAGAAACCTCCATCGACATGGATAGCGATGATTTATCCGATTTTCTCTCCAATCGCAACCAGTTTCAATATAATTGGTAGATAAAGAGAGTAAGAGTCAACTCCGATGAAGATCGAGCTCGCTTTATCACGAATGGATCGACGCATCCGCATGGTGCTCCTCGCCCTTGCCATTCTCTGTACCCTGCTTCCCGTGGTTGCCGTGCTGTTTGCGGTCGACTCCGAGTATCGCAAGGCGGCGCTCAATCATGATTCCGCTATCACGGCTGAGATGGCCGACCAGTTCAGTGCAACCATCGTCGGGGCACGGCGCCAGCTCGAGTCAGTGGCGGCTTTCGTCGGGGCGAATCCCGAAGAAGAGCAGATGATTCAGTCTTTCTTGAACGCCATCAGGGCTTCCAACGGAGACTTGCTGCAGGTGCAGTTCACCAACGATCGCGGAACGATCGCGTCAGGGAGTGCCGGAGCTCGAATGGCGGCCGTGCCGTCCGCCGGCCGCCCCGTCTTTCACGCCTCCGCTCGGCCACCATTTGCGTCGGTTTCCGTAGATGCGACGCCGAGCGGCGACGGCTTCCTGACGGCCGCCGTCAGCATGGCCGCTCTCTCGGGGCGCCTGCGCTCTCTTGCCGCCTCGCGCTCCGCTCGGGCGTTTCTGCTCGACGCCGACGGTCGAACGCTTGCCTCCAGTGACGGAGGTCGGCCCGAAGGTGCCCTCTACGACGGAGCCGGGATCAGCCGCGACCAGAGAATGGTCACGACGGGAAGAGGTATCGGCGCGCCGACTTGGTACGTTACCGAAGCGCCGGTTCGCGGAACCAGTTGGGCGGTGCTGTACGCGAGGCGGGCGCAGGGTCTGCTCTCGGCGGGCTTCCCCCTCGCGTTTGGCACCGCCGCCGCCGCTTTCGCGGTGGTCATGGCCCTCTTTGGCGCCTTCGTATTGCGCCGAACCTCGGTCGATCCGGCACAGCGCCGACTCGCGAGCCTGGTCGCCACATCACGCAGCCTGGAAGACACCGTTCGTCACAACGAGATGCTTGTCCGGGAGACCCATCACAGAGTCAAGAACGATCTTCAAATTCTTTCGAGCATGCTGAACCTTTCCGACCGTCCGGGAATCAACTCGGTCGAGCACGAAATTCTTACCGACAGTAAGAACCGGGTACATGCAATATCGTTGATCCACGAGCTGCTCTACAAATCGCCCGACCTTGCAGGGCTAAGCATGCGTGGTTACGTTGCCGAGCTCATCCGAAGGATCGAATCCTCGTTGGTCCACGACGCCGACGCTGTCTCCATCGTGTCGCATGTCGGGGATTTCTACTTCGATGCCGACACCTCAGTGGTGTGCGGTCTGTTACTCAACGAGCTTCTGACGAACAGTTTGAAATATGCCTTTCCCGACGGTGAATCCGGTGTGATCCTCGTCAGAGTGGAACGGATCGCGGATGGAGGCTTCCTGCTGCAGGTGCAGGACGACGGTGTCGGTCTCCCGAAGGACTGCACAGTTTTCGGCTCGAGCTCGCTCGGCATGCGGCTGGTAGGCGCGCTGACCGAGCAACTGGGAGGAACTTGGAGCGTGGAATCGGATATGGGGACATCGTGGAACATTCGGTTCAGTGCAGTGGAGGTGGCGGCGACTCAGCCGGTCGGAAACTCGATATCGTGACTGAACACCGTTAGGTCGCCCTGCTCGTCCCAGTTGATCGATTTCCAAAACTCGTGACCGTCTTTGTTGCTTGCGGAGATGAAGATGTGGCAGCGGCTAATGCCGATCTGTTCGAGCCCGCGCAGGCTGCGGTCGATGAGTGACTTGCCGATTTTGTGATTCGAATAGCCTGACCGGATTGCAAGATGATGCAGGTAGCCGCGCCGACCGTCGTGCCCGCACAGGACGGTGCCCACGATTTCGTCTCGATCGGTGATCTTGAAGCTGAGACCCGGGTTTCGTTTCAGGAACGAGGCCAGCATCTCTTCAGTCTCCACGCCGCTCGTTCCCATGCCGTGCGCATGGCGCCAGAAAGAGAGTGCATTTCCGAAGTCTTTCGGTCCGAGGCGAGACAGCTTCATAGATTAGATTCTATCACCTCTCATCGGGTATTCCCATCCTTGCGTTGCGCCCGCCCGGTCATAGGGACGAACATGACGCCTGTCAGGTATTTGACCTCGTACTTGCGTCCGACCTTTCGGATGAGAGTCAACTTCTGGTGATCCGGGGGCCTGCCGAGAGGGACGATCAACCGTCCCCCGATCGCGAGCTGTCGAAACAGCGGTGAGGGAACATGATCGATCGCGGCGGTCATGATGATGGCGTTGTAGGGCGCGAACTCCGGCCACCCCCAGTAGCCGTCGCCATGCCTCGAGACGATGTTGTCGTATCCGAGTTGGCGAAAAAGCCGCCGTGATCGTCTGTAGTGAAGCTCGCGGACCTCGACTGTGTAGACCCTCTTTACGATTCGGCTCAGGACCGCTGCTTGATACCCGGACCCCGTTCCGATCTCGAGGACAGAGTCCGCGCCGCTGAGTGAAAGACTCTCCGTCATCAGGGCGACGATATAGGGCTGGGAGATGGTCTGTCCCTCCCCTATACTCAACGGGCGGTCTTCGTAGGCACTGGAGCGCAGGTGGGCGGGAACGAAGAGCTGGCGCGGTACGGAGCGCATGGCGGACAATACACCTGGATTCCGAATACCGCGGGCCTCGACCTGGTCCTCTACCATTCTTTCGGCACGGTCGGTTTCCATAGTCCTACTGTTATAGTACCACGACCCCACCTCCGCGCCGAGCGTTTTCCGGCGTTCCCCGCTGCTGCCTCATGCCCCGGCTGCGCTCACGACCAGGTCGGTCAGATAGCCTGCAAACAATCCCCCTGCGATGCTTCCGAGGAGGGGTACCTTGGCAAGGTTCGTACGTCCAAGGGAGAGAAGCTCGATTGTCACGTAGACGAGAGAACCGCCCGCGAGCGAAAGGAAGATGACTGTAGCCAGCTGCGAGGTCCAGCTCGACCCGACGAGGGTACCGACAAAGGTCGGTCCGCCGGCGATGAGGCCGGCTCCCGCGAGAAAGCCGATGGAGGGCTTGGACCCCGACAGCGGCGCCGCCACTCCAAACCCTTCGGTCATGTTGTGAAGTCCAAACCCGATGATCAACAGGACCGCGAGCGATACCGCTCCACTGGCGGCCGACTGTCCGATTGCGAGCCCCTCGCCGAAGTTGTGGAGCCCGATCCCAGCGGCGATGGCGAGAGAGAGCGCGGCGGGATTCGGCGATCCCGACCCCTTGTTCGACGCCGGGGTGCTGTTCGCTACCGCCTTCTTCTCGTGATCCGAGCGCCCGCTCGCCATTGGCCGGATGAAGCCGCGCTCGATCAGCGGGATTCCCACGAGACCTGCGACGAGTCCCGCCACGAGAAGCCCGAGCGTCAGCGCCGCCGTGCCTGCAGACGACTGCCCGCGGGCTACCGAGACGATTACCCCCTCACCCGACTCGAGAACCTTCGAGAGAATTTCGACGGCGAGAAACAGCAGTATTCCAGTAGCGATGCCGGTGAGCACCGCTTTCGTTTTCGCACCGATCCGGCCAAGTGCGGCGACCGGCAGGCCGAGAAAGATGGTGAACCCAGCAATTGCTCCCAGAAGGAGCAGTTGTGGAAAGGACATATATCCCCCTGAATATTCTGAAGTATCTTATTTGTCGCTATACCGTACTAAAATGGTCAGATTATGTAAAGATGCTTTCCCTAACGAGGCAACTTCAGTATTCTGAAGGAGGGTAACGATACCGCGAGAACGCGCACGAGAGGAAGCCGATATGGAATCGATACGGGGACTGATCCCCTTCGTTCGGAAAGCCGGGGAGATGGCGGTGGATCGTCAGCGCTCAGTCCTGCGCTCGTTCAAGGCCGACGGCTCGGTGTTGACCCAGGTGGATCGCGACATCGACAAGTTCCTTCGCGACAGTATCGTCAGCCTCTTCCCGGGTGCCTTTGTTATCACCGAGGAGAGCGTTCTCGAAGGCATCGACGATGGACGCCGGGAGGTCGGGAAAGGGGAGTTCGTCTTTGCGGTCGATCCCGTAGACGGCACGGACTGCTTCAGTCAGGGGATGCCCGGTTGGGCGTTGTCGATCGGGGTTCTCGATGACAGCTACCGGCCGGTTGCGGGAATCGTCTTTGCGCCCAGGTGGGGCGCCGAGCCGGCAGGGGGAACGTTCCTCTTCGCGGATATCGGCGCTAAGGCTCTCTTGAACGATGAGGAGATACCTCCGATCGACGAGGAGCTACACGGAGCCCCGCAGGTGTTCGCCGGATCGAGCATTCACAAGCGTTATCGACTCGACTCATTTCGGGGAAAGGTGCGCAACGCCGGAAGCACGGTCATCCACATCGTGGCGCCCCTGCTGCACCGAGCGGTTGTCGGGACAATCTTCAGCCCGAATTACATCTGGGATATCGCCGGCGCTCATGCGATCGTCCTCTCTCACGGACTCGTGATGGAGTATTTTGACGGCTCGCCCATCGACTACCTGCAGCTTGTCGGGCGCCAGAAGGCCGAAGGCCCCATCGTGGCGGGCACAAAACGAGGAGTGGAGTTGATCCGCACCACGTTTCATCGACTGTAGCAATCGCCGAAACAGATCGTAGGAATTTGACGTGCTCAAAGAGTTTCGAACGCTGCTTCCCTATCTGAAACGGTATCTGCCGTTCTACCTTGGAGGGTTCTTCTTCCTGATCGTTACCGACGGCGGACAGCTGTTCATTCCGCAGATGATCAGGCAGGCAATCAACCACATCTCGTCGGGAAGCATCGAGCTCGACAGGATATTTCGCCTCATGATCGAAATGGTCGGTCTCGCTCTGGCGGTCGCGGTGGGGCGGTTCGGCTGGCGCTACTTCATCCACGGATCATCGCGGAAGATCGAGAAGGAGCTCCGAGATCGATTCTTCGGCCATCTCTTGAAGCTCTCACCTTCGTTCTACGGTAGATACAAGACCGGGGACCTGATGGCGCGGGCAACGAACGACATGAACGCGATTCGAATGGCAACTGGTATGGCCACGGTTGCATTTGTAGACGGCGCATTCATGACGCTGGCGATTCTCGTCATTCTGTTTACCCAATACCCTGCGCTCGCGCTGCTCACCGTGCTCCCCTTTCCCGTTATCACGATTCTGGTGTTGAGCGTGGGGAGATTCCTCGGGGAGCGTTTTCGTCGGGTCCAGGAGGGGTTTGCAAGTCTCGCCGGCCACGTCCAGGAGACAATCTCGGGAATACGGGTCATTAAGGCGTTCGTCAAGGAGGACCACTTCTCCCGGAACTTCGACGAGGCCAACAACGAATATCGAGAACGCAACATGGCGCTCGTTCGGATCTTCGGGTTTTTCTATCCGCTGATGACCTTTCTCTCCGGGCTCACGATTATGATTCTCCTGTGGATCGGCGGCGTCGCCGTGGTGCGCGGTAACCTGATGACCGGGGATTTCGTGGCGTTCATGAGCTATCTCGAGATGCTTGCCTGGCCGATGATGGGCGCCGGATACACGGTCAACATGCTTCAACGAGGTGCCGCTTCGCTGAAGCGGGTCAACGCTATCCTCGACGAGGTTCCGGAGATCTCGGGGCCGGCAGAGGGAGTGCGGAGCCTCGGCGACGGCTCCATCATCATGAAGAACCTCTCCTACTCCTATGAGTCCGGCGGAGGTCACGAGCTTGCGGACATCAGCCTCGAGATACCCCGAGGCATGACCGTCGGCATCCTCGGGCGGACCGGATCGGGCAAAACAACCCTGATTCGAACGATCCCCCGCCTACTCGACCCCCCGCCGAGAACGCTCTATATCGGCGGACGGGACGTTCATAAGATAGACCTCGAGTATCTACGTGCGGCGATCGGGATGGTCCCGCAGGACTCTTTCCTCTTCTCGGACACGATTCGCGAGAATATCGCTTTCGGTGCGCCCGGCGCTACGGACGAGCTCATTCACCACTACGCGGAGATCTCTACCATTACCCGAGACCTCGAGACCCTGCCCCGGGGTCTCGACACCCTGGTTGGTGAGCGCGGCGTGACCCTGTCCGGAGGCCAGAAGCAGCGCATCGCGATTTCCCGTGCCCTTGCCGTCGATCCCGAGATTCTCATTCTCGACGAGTCGCTTTCAGCAGTCGACACAGAGACCGAGGAAAAGATACTCAGGGCTCTGAAACGCGAGCGATCCGGGAGGACGAACATCATCGTTTCCCATCGCGTCTCTACCCTTGCCAACGCCGACATTGTTTTCGTCATCGACGATGGTCGCATCATCGAGTCCGGCTCCCATGAAGAGCTCGTAGCAGGCGGCGGTCTTTTCGCGGAGATCCACTCACTGCAGCAGCTCGAGCGCGGCGGGGCCGGAAGGAGAGGCTGAGGGTGCTCGAAGAGAAGATCATCAAGGGGTACGACCCGGTCATCATGCGCAAGCTGCTGCGCTATCTCGCGCCCTACTGGAGAATCGTAGCCCTCGCGGTCGTGGCACTCCTGCTCTCGACCGGAGCGGAGCTCCTCCAGCCTGTCGTGCTCCAGCGTGCGATCGACAACCACATCGTGGTCGAGGTCTATCGCTTCAAACAGGCGGACTTGACCCCTGAGCTCTCGCGAGAGCTCAGGATATCGCCCCGAGACCCCGTCATCAACGGCTGGGTCTACCTGCACAGCTCCCGGCTCGAACCCTTGAGCCGGGAGCGCAAGCAGAGTCTCAGGAAGCAGGGGGTACTCGACGGTGCGAGCTGGTACCTGTTCCCCATCGAGGGGGGCAGCACGGAGCTCGCCGGTCTCGTCGATTCCCATCCCAAGCTCTTTCAACACCAGAACGGGTGGGGCTCCATTCCCAGCGACGACATCTCGAAACTCGCACGCCAGGAACGGACGCTGCTCAAAGCCAACGACGTCAGTGCGGTCGGCCGTGCGGCACTTCTCTACCTCGGACTCCTGCTCGCGGTTCTGGTCTTCTCTTTCGTCCAGGTTTACCTCACCTCGCTCTCCGGTCAGGGGGTGATGAAGGATTTGCGTCTCAAGCTTCTAGACCATACTATGCGGCAGTCGATGTCCTACATGAACTCCAACCCGGTCGGCAGCCTCGTGACGCGGGTGACGAACGACGTGGAGACCATCAACGAGCTCTTCGCCTCGGTCGCCACATCGCTCCTGCAGGATGTCGCGCTCATGGGCGGGGTCGTAGTGACCCTCTTCCTTCTCAACCCCAGGCTCGCGATCGTGGCGATTCTTACGCTGCCCCCGGTCGTCATAATGACCATCTTCTTCCGTTTGAAGGCGCGGGACGCTTACCGTCGCGTCCGGCTGTGGGTGTCGCGAGTCAACGCGTATCTCGCCGAGCACATCGCCGGGGTCGACGTGGTGCGCATGTTCGCCCGCGAGGTTCGCAGCATCGCCGAGTTCGTCGGGCGCAACGCAAACCTGCTCCGGGCGAATCTCTCCGAGATGTACGTGTTCGCCGTGTTCAGGCCGCTGACGAACCTCTTCACCTCGGTCTCAATCGGCGTAGTCGTCTACTTCGGGGCGGGAATGGTCGTACAGGAGGTGGTGACGCTTGGGGTCCTCATCGCTTTTCTCAATCTGATCAACAAGTTCTACCAACCGGTCATGGACATCTCCGAGAAGTTCACGGTGCTTCAGTCGGCGATGGCCGGGGGGGAGAGAGTCTTCGATCTGCTCGAGACCGAGTCGCGGATTCCCGACACCGGGCGCCTGCGTCTGCGTGAGAAACCGGAGGGAAGAATCGTCTTCGACGACGTGGAGTTCGCCTACAAAGAGGATGAACAGGTGCTGCGGTCGTTGAGCTTCTCGATCGAGCCGGGAGAGAACGTCGCGATCGTCGGCTACACCGGCGCCGGCAAAACGACGATCATTAACCTGCTCGCGCGCATGTACGACGTTTCCGGTGGGGCGATTCTCCTCGACGGGGAGGATATTCGCAACTACCGCCTTGCCGACCTCAGGCGGGTCGTGCTTCCCGTGCAACAGGATGTCTTCATCTTTTCGGGCACGATCGAGGAGAACATCACCCTCGGGAGCCCGATGTCACGAGAGGAGGTGCGCCGCGCCGCCCAAACCGTCAACGCCGACCGTTTCATCGAGCGACTTCCCGAAGGCTACCGGACGCGGCTCGCCGAGGGAGGATCCAACCTTTCCACCGGGCAGCGGCAGCTTCTCTCATTCGCCCGTGTCGTCGCCCACGATCCGCAGATTGTCGTCCTCGACGAGGCGACTGCGAGCATCGACACGGAGACGGAGCGCCTGATTCAGGAGGCACTCGGAAGGTTGCTCGCCGGGCGCACCTCGCTGGTCATTGCCCACCGGCTGTCGACGATCAAGCACGCTGACCGGATTCTAGTCATCTCGCACGGCAAGCTGGCCGAAGAGGGAACTCACTCCGAGCTTCTCGCCGTAGAGGGGGCCTACTACTCGCTGTATCGACTACAGTACGGCGAGCAGGAGGCGGGCTGAGCCGCCCGCACGATGCCGGCCGCAGCAGCCGACACCGGCCGCAGCACCCGACACCGGCCGCAGCGCCCGACGCCGGCAGCCGGGCCGGCGAGCCCTTTCCGAGCGCGGTCGGAGGAGCGCTAGAAGCTGAAGTGGCCGTTTAGGCCGACGGATATCCCCCGCATGATCACCTGTGCCCCCGTGGGCTTGAAGGTTTGCTTCGATGTGATGACCGTGCCGCTCGAGTTGAGGCCGTAGTAGTCGCCCGAGATCGTCAACGGAGAGCGAACATCCCTGTAGGTGGCCGAAATGTCGACGCTGAACTTCTTGATGGAGACCCCGAATCCCGCGCCAGCAAGCCAGCCGTATCCCCACGGCGCCTGAACGCTCAATGAAGTCAGGGCGACCGAGCTCGCACCGGCCGCCGAGGCAAGATAGCTCTCGATGGACTGCCCCACCGGAGAGAGAGATGCATTCCAGTTGGCGGCACCACCCCCGAAGAGGTCGACGTAGAAGATGGAGATTGGGAGGTGGAGATTCGCCATCGCGTAGCCCATCACCGAGTCCCCGAAGAACCAGGGCGTCGTCTCCGCATCGAGCGCCGCAGTACCTCCTGGTGTGTAACCATAGATCTTGTCCCAGGAAACCCCGATGGGGAGGCTCAGCAACTTCGACAGGCCGATTGAATACTGAAAGTTGGTCTCGACGCTGACGCTTCCCTGCTTGTGGAGGTAAAGGGACTCAGGCACGAAAACGGATATGCCGCCTCCCGCTTGGAGGGAGAATGAGATGCCGGCCACCGCGGCCGACAACAGCAATACTAGGAGCAACCGTTTCATAAGACCTCCTACTTCACTGAGAGGACTCTACTTCCTCTCAGGCGCGCTGTCAAACAGGCGGCATGCTCACGTCACTGCCTGCTCGCCACGGCTCCCGGCGCGGATTTGACGGGTGTGCGCGGGGAAGCTATAATTTCGACCCAGTGAGGAGCACATGAGCGAAGAGGAGGTCATTCGGCGTACTCCGTCTCCGATCACGGTCGACTCACTCGTGCGGGAGCTCACCGCGCTGGGCGTGAAGGCGGGGATGACGGTTCTCGTGCATTCGTCGCTGAGCTCCCTCGGATGGGTATCAGGGGGCGCGCCGGCGGTCATTCTCGCGCTGGAAGAGGTGATTCGGCCCTACGGAACCCTCGTCATGCCGACCCACACCGGCGACCTCTCCGATCCCTCGGGGTGGGAGAATCCGCCGGTTCCCGAGTCATGGTGGGAGGAGATACGTTCATCGATGCCTGCCTTCGACCCTGAGCTCACTCCCACCCGCGGAATGGGCCGTATTCCCGAGTGTTTTCGAAACCAGAAAGAGGTGCTTCGAAGCGACCATCCCCAGTTCTCGTTCGCCGCGTGGGGCGAGCGAGGCGTCGAGATACTGTCTGACCACAGCCTCGATTTCGGGCTCGGGGAGGAGAGCCCGCTCGCACGGATCTACGACCTCGGCGGATCGGTGCTTCTGCTCGGCGCGGGACACGATTCGAACACCTCGCTGCATCTTTCCGAGGTGCGGGCGGAATACCCGGCGAAAGAGGTCCTGCCCTGCAGCTCGCCGGTGATAGTCGAGGGGCACCGTCGATGGAAGAGCTATCGGGAAATCAACTATGACAGCTCCGATTTCGCAGACATCGGGAGGGATTTCGACTCGCGGTACAAGCAACAGGTGCGAACCGGCAGGGTCGGTCTCGCCGAGTGCCGTCTCTTCCCGCAGCGGCTATGCGTGGACTTCGGCGTGTCGTGGATCGAACGCAGGCGTCGCGGCGGCGGGTAGGGGTCGTCTCTCGCGAATGGAGGCGGTGGTGGCCGAGAGGCACCGTTTCTAGCTACATTGAAGGCGAGGAGAGGCAATGCACGAGAAGATACAGATGGACGAATCGGAATGGAAACGGCGACTCACTCCGAGCCAGTACAGGGTGCTCAGGCAGAAAGCGACCGAACGCCCCTGGAGCGGAGAGCTCAATCATTTCAAGGGTGAAGGGGTCTTTGTCTGCGCCGCCTGCGGACAGGAGCTCTTCGACGCGGCGACGAAGTACGACTCGGGCAGTGGATGGCCGAGCTTTTGGGAGCCGATCAACTCGGGTGCGGTATCGGAGGAGGAGGACGGAAGCCTCGCGATGAAACGGACGGAGGTCCTCTGCAGCAGATGCGGCTCGCATCTGGGGCATGTCTTCCCGGACGGCCCGCGGCCGACGGGGCTGCGGTATTGCATCAACTCTCTGTCGCTCTCCCTCAGTGACGAGAGCAAAAAAAAAGCGGATACCGCGAATTGACTTCACGGTATCCGGGCTAACGACGGAATTTGCTATTTCTTCTTCGCGGGCTTGGCTGCCGGCTTCTTGGGAGCAGCCTTCGGTTTAGCAGCAGGCTTCTTGGCACCGGAACTCGACGATCCTTTTGTGGCCATTTGACCCTCCTCACTAAAGTGACTAAAGATAGTATAACTGAAAAACACTAGTTTAACCATGACTTAAAAAAGGTCAAAAATGCCAACACTTGATATTTCTTTATGTGGCAATCATTTGAGATCATCATGTACGGAATTGTGTTCAAAGATTATATCTAAACGTATGTATGCTATTCTCGGAATAGGATTTTCAGTGTTGACCAGTCAGGTTGATCTACACTAATAATACTGACGTAGTTGCACGAAGATGAAACTTCTACAGGATAAGAAGCAGTCGAACAGTTCCTGGACGAATATCGAGAACGAAGATTTCGCGACCGTGATGACTGATGACATCGCCCCGCTTCTCTCGCTCGCGAGCGCACTGCGCGACCGCAGTCACCGGGAGGAAGTGCTGTCACGATCCTTCCTCGGCAGACTGAGATCCGAAGCGAATCGCGTCGAGGAGCTCCTCGACCAGTTCGGAGCACGGAACAACCGAAGCTGGTTTCCGCTGCGTGAGCAGATCGCGGCTGCCCGACTGTTTGCCGACGCCGAATACACCCTGCTCCATCTTCAACTCGCCTCCCCGGTCTACCATCTCCTGCCGATCGAGGAGGACTTCATGAAAGCGACGGAGGAAACAATCGACGAGCTGTTGGCGGTGCTGGATTACAACTCGGCCGAGCTGCTGCAACTGGCCCGCAAAATGGGTTTTCGAGTGCCGGGAAATGCCTCCCCCGAGCGCTTTCACGAGATTCGCTCATCAGGAGGGCTGCCACCGGACCGAAAGAAGCGGCACATCAAGGAGCCCGGGAAGACTGTCGTCTACCTTGCGACCGCGTTCCTCAACCTTTCTGAAGAGAGCAGGCTGCTCGAGATATACAAAGAAGTGCATGAAGGCGACTATCCGCAGTGCATACCCGACGCGATCAGCGAGGAGGCTCTGCGGGACCTCGAAAACAAGTTCCACAGCTTGCAGTCTCTCTACGATACTCACATCTCCGACTCGGATATCGAAGACCAGGACAAGAGCCTGCGGATCATGCGAGGGCATGTTTCCATCATCTTCCATCTCCTCGAAACCGCGACGGCATTCGCTCACTACTACGAGCGCCACATTCAGGTCTTTTCAAAGGGATTGAGGTGGAAGTTGCGCTTCCCGGTCGATACCGATCTTCTGCTTCGGATTCTCATGAACTACTCGATTGCCTTCGCGCACCGATTCATCAAGGCGGCACAGGACCTCTGTCACAACATCTTGCGCGTTTACGCGGAACAGGGACGAATCGAGGTCACGGCACCGAAATACCGAGGGTTCCACGTCCGGCCATCGACACTGGTCGCGAAGATTATCATGCACTACGGCAGCAGGGTGAACATGGTCCTCGAGGACGAAAGCTACGATGCCTCTCGACCGCTCGAGCTCTTTCGGGCAAACGAGCAGATCAATGCGAAGAAGCGAAAGTTCATTGCCGAGCAAATCATGAGTCTCCCGACAATACAAAGACAGGCGGTCGATGGATCGAGGGATCTTGAAGAGGGTCTCAAGCAGGTCTGGATGGAGCTGCTGAAGAATCGCCAGATCGTCGTCTACGACCAGGATTTTACTCACAACGATCTCGAACCGTTTGAAGAAGAGACCCTCGCCGAGTATGCGAAGCGCTGGGTTGCTCACAGTCTCGCCCTCGGCAAGATCGACATAGATACCGACATCTACGTAGGCTTCGAAGGTGACAAACGAGTGCTGGAAGACATCCGGCTACTCGTCGAGTTTGGATACGGCGAGGACAAGTATGGAAACAACCTCGTTCTTCCCTCTAAGCTTTCCTATCTCAGAAGGTAGCAGCGCTGACACGTGCGTGGTCGCGCGGCTGAGCGCTCTTGATTGTTTATTTAGAGTTCTATATATTTACGGGGTGGGTCTGTGAGTATGAACGACGGGGCAGGTACGCTCAGTCATGAGGTGCTTATTGCACTTCGGCGCATCATCAGGGCCGTAGACATTCATTCTCGACGCCTGTCGAGAGATTTTGGGCTTACGGGTCCGCAGCTGTTGATCCTCAACGAGACTGCTACTGCGGATCGCGTGCTTATCGGAACGCTCGCAAAGAACGTTCACCTGAGTCAGGCGACCGTGACGATCATCGTCGATCGGCTAGAGGAGCATCTTCTCGTCAAGCGCGAGCGCGACTCGAGAGATAAGCGACGAGTGTGGGTGTCGCTCACGGATAAAGGGAAGCAGGTCCTGGCGGGGGGACCACATCTCCTGCAGGATACCTTCCTCGACAATCTCGGCAATCTGAATTCGGAGGAACAACAATCGATCCTTTCGGCACTACAGAAAGTCGCTCGCATGATGGACGCCGAAAACCTACCCGTAGCACCCATTCTCGGTCTCGAACCGCTTCCGGAGGCAACGAGCCTCGAAGAAAAGCCCCGATAGGGGCCCTTGCTCGAGCCGTAGCGAACACCCTTCGTCTTCGTTTCCCCTATTTCTACCACATTCACCTGACCTGCAGCTCGGTCTCTTTGTTTGGCAATAGGCTCCTACGCCGGACGGCACGCCGCGACGCAGGGGATTGCATGTGCGTTTCCAAAAACTTTATCCAAAGGAGTTTGTTTATGACTGAAAGAAGCAGTTTTTCTTTCAAGTTTGTCGCGGTTCTGATCGCGTTTCTCTTCGTCGCGTCCTTCGCAGTATGGGCGGGCGGTCAGAATGAGAGCGGTTCGTCGGCTCCGACGACTACCCTCGCGAAGATCAAGAAAGAGGGCTATATCAATGTCGGTTTCGCGAACGAGGATCCCTATGGCTACGCCGACTCAAGCGGCAAGCTGACAGGCGAGTCGCCCGAGATCGCACGCTACATCATCCATCAAATCGATCCCAACGTGAAGCTCGAAGGCGTTCTCACCGAGTTCGGGTCACTGATCCCGGGTCTCCAGGCCAAGCGGTTCGACATGGTCGCCGCAGGTATGTTCATCACGCCGAAGCGCTGCCAGCAGGTCACCTTCACGAACCCCAACTACACCATCGGTGAAGCTCTGCTCGTTGCCAAGGGCAATCCCAAGAACCTCCACAGCTACGAAGACATTGCGAAGAATCCCAACGTGAAGCTTGCCGTCGAGTCCGGAGCGGTCGAGGGGGGCTACGCCAAAGACGTCGGCGTCAAAGCGAGCCAGCTCGTCGAGGTTCCCGATCCGCCGAGTGGTCTCGCGGCAGTCGAAACCGGGCGAGCCGATGCATTCAGCCTGACCTCCGTTTCCATCCAACAGCTCGTAATGAAGTCCGGCAGCCAGAAGGTCGAGGTCGCCGATCCGTTCACTCAGCCGATCATCAACGGAAAGAAGCTCGTCAACTACGGCGGATTCGCTTTCCGCAAGGACGAGACGGCGCTCATCAAGGCAGTCAACGAACAGCTTGCGAGCTTCATCGGTACATCTCAGCACCTGCAGCTCGTGAAGCCCTTTGGTTTCACGAAGGTCAACGTACCGCCGAAGAGCGCAACCTCGGCACAGATCTGCAAGGGATAGGCCGAGCCGGCTCTTGCACTCTGCTACAAACGACTGAGAAGGCGGCGCCGTCCGTTGAGGCGTGCGCCGCTTTCTGACTTCAAGCGTACCGGATCGACGGGTCCGGTGAACGTGTCCGGCGGACACCCGACAAGGTGAGAAGGTGGAACTTTTCAGGGAAATCATCCAGTTTAGTCCTCAGCTGCTGAAGGGAACGTTGGTCACGATTCAGCTGACGGTCCTGTCGATCATCCTGGCGGTGATAATCGCGTTTATATTCGGCGTCATGCGTCACTCGAAAATCAGAACGCTGAACATCATAGCCTTGGTCTACATCGATTTTTTTCGCGGCTCCTCGGCTCTGGTCATTCTCTATTGGCTCTACTTCGCTCTGCCGTTTCTCGGTATCACCCTGACGCCCATGGCGGCCGGCGTCGTCGGGCTCGGCGCTACCTTCGGCGCATACGGCGCCGACTTCGTGCGGGGCTCCATCGAGGCGATCCCGCGCGAACAGTACATGGCGGCGACGGCGTTGAACTTCACGCGGTGGCAGACGACGACTCGCATAATCCTGCCACAGGCAATCATCCGAATGGTCCCGCCGTTCGGCAACCTGTTCATTCAGCTCCTGAAGGGGACCGCCCTTGTGTCACTCATTACGATTCACGATCTCACCTTCCAGGCGCAGATCCTCCGATCCCAGACCTACAGAACGGTGGTGCTTTTTTCGATGACCCTCGTCATGTACTTCGTTCTTGCTCTGCTCATCACGACCGCGATGAGGGCCCTCGAACGTAAATTGAGCCACGGGCGTGATTACGGGGGGGTGCAACTGTGAACGTTAGTTGGGGCTTCACCCTTCAAATCATGCCGCGCGTGCTCCAGGGCCTCCTCGTTACCGTCGAGGCGACCGTCGTCGGCATGGCGCTGGCACTCGTCATCGGTCTCGTTCTCGTCATCGGTCGCCGCGCCCGGAGTCGAATCATCGTTGCTCCGGTTCGATTCATCATAGAGTTCATCCGCAGCACCCCGCTCCTTGTACAGCTCTACTTCATCTTTTTCGTATTCCCCGATCTCGGGATACGTCTCGGCCCGTTCCTGGCGGGCGTCATCGGGCTCGGGCTGCACTACGGTTGCTACATGTCCGAGGTCTACCGAAGCGGCATCGACAACATTCCGAAGGGACAGTGGGAGGCTGCGATATCACTCGATCTCACACGGATTCAGACCTATCGTGACATCATCCTCCCGCAGGCGGTGCCCCCCATACTGCCGATGGTCGGGAACTACCTCATCAGCATGTTCAAGGACACGCCGCTGCTGTCCGCAATTACGGTTCTCGAAATGCTGCAGCGCGCAAAGATGATCGGATCCGAGACCTTTCACTATTTTGAGCCGCTGACGGTCGTTGGTATTCTGTTCCTCATTTTGAGCCTCCTCTCGTCGGTCGCCGTACGCAGGCTCGAGAAAATCCTACCGAAGGGAGGTTTCCCTCTCAAATGACGGCAAGTGAACAGACAATAGCGAAATTCGAAAACGTGCATAAGACTTTTCCGACGATCAAGGTCTTCGACGGCATCAATTTCAGCGTGAGCCGCGGCGAGAAGGTCGCAATCATCGGACCGAGCGGCTCCGGCAAGTCGACCCTTCTCCGCGTGCTCATGACGCTCGAGGACGTCGATTCGGGAAACGTCGTCATCGACGATCAGTATCTCTGGCGCCAGCACAACGGGAGGTCGACCCGGATCGAGGGGCGAGAGCTGCGCGAGCTACGCAAAAACGTCGGCATGGTCTTTCAGCATTTCCATCTCTTTCCCCACATGACGGCTCTGCGCAACGTCACCGAGGCGCCTGTGCAGGTGTTGAAGCTGTCGAAGGCCGAAGCGCAGGAACGCGCCCGGGAGTTGTTGCACATGGTCGGGCTCGACGACAAGGTCGATCAGTACCCGGCGGAGCTGTCCGGCGGGCAGAAACAGCGAGTCGCAATTGCCCGAGCGCTTGCGATGCAGCCGAAGATCATGCTCTTCGACGAGGTTACCTCCGCCCTCGATCCGGAGCTGGTCGAAGAGGTCCTCAATGTCATGCGGACCCTCGCGAAGGAAAACGACCTGACGATGTTGATCGTCACCCACCAGATGTACTTTGCCGGAGAGATCGCCGACCGCATCAGCTTCTTCGACAACGGTCTCATCGTGGAAGAAGGGCCGCCCAGCGAGATACTCTACAACCCGACCGAGGAACGGACCCAGGCGTTCCTGAAGTCCTTCACACAGGGCAACAACACCGGGACGTAGAAGCACTTTCCGTTTTTCGACGGACCGTCCGCCTCGGACCTATAGCTCAGCAGCTCCTCCTCCCCTCTCACCCGCTCGACAGAAGCACATAGAACCATCGACGTAGCGCGAAGGTTTTCGCGAAGTTTTTGTTAAAACGCCTTGACATCGTAGCCGTACCATGTCATATTAACCGTAGTCACATGACTACGCTATAAGGAGAGCCCAATGGCTACGAAAAAAGAGACGATATTCAATCGCTCCGTCCTCATCCTCGGATTTGCCGAATCGGTGAGCAACCTCGGGGACTGGATAACCATGATGGCCGTCTTCGCATTGGTGGTGTTTCGGGGAAACGGCGGTGTGCTCGCGAGCAGTGGCATAATGATGGCCGGACTGCTGCCTATCCTCGTAGCGAGTCCGATAGCGGGGTGGCTCTGTGACCGATTCGACCGAAGACGCTTGATGATCGCAAGCGAGCTGTTGTCCGGAGCCCTCGTCTCGGTGCTCGTCTTCACCTCGAATCTCCTGGTGATCTACCCGATTCTCGTGCTGCAAGGGCTTGCGGCCTCAATTATGACTCCCGCTCGCCGCGCCGTGGTTCCGTCGCTCGTTAGGCGCGAGAACCTGTCTCGCGTGAACGCCTTCTTTCAGCAGCTTACCGGTACGATCAAGATCGGAGCGCCGCTGCTGGCCGGCGGGCTCTTGGCCATAATCGACCCCCATACTGCGATCGCCGTCGATGTGCTTTCCTTCCTCGTTTCAGCGCTTCTTCTCAGCCGCCTCCCGAGTCTCAAACCGGATAAGGACGACCCCGCAACCGTCCCAACGGGGCCGGTCACCGGTCCTGACCGCGATGCTTCGATTGTGACGAGCACGGCAAAGACGGCCTCCGGGCGAACGTCGGCAGGACGCAACGAGAGCGAGCTTCGCTCCTTCCTTTTCGGGTCGGTTCCCCTCCGGCTGATCTTTCTGGCTGGGTTCCTCGCAATCTTCGTCATTGTTGGATTCGATGTCCTCGTGTCGGTCTTTGTTCGAGATGTCCTCAACGCCGGCGAAGGGCTCTTCGGTATGCTGGTGAGTCTCGTCGGGATTGGAACCGTCGGGATTTCGGTCTACGTAATGGCCGGCAAGAGGACTCGCGATCCGTGGAAGGATGTGGTTCTCGGCGTCGTCCTGCTTGCCGGCATCCCCCTCGCTTTCGCGACGACCGGATTTCTGCAGGCAGGTACGCTCAGAACGGCTGTTGCAGTCGCCGGCTGTCTCCTCGGTGGAGTGGGCGGCGGTCTGCTCAACCTGCAAAGCGGAACGCTCTTGCAGACCTTGTCGCCTCGTCCGCTCCTCGGGCGAGTCTCGGGGGCCTTCCAGAGCACGTTGGTCGCAGGACAACTGATAGGGGTCATCTTGACACCGGCCCTCGTTCCCGGCCTCCTGTCCATGGGGACCTATTTCTTCATCGCCTTCGCGGCGCTTTCTGCGCTCGCCATCTCGATCGTCCTGAATCTTCGGTCGGTACGCGCAAGCGAGGCGTTCGCGCTGGGCAGATAGGAGGCACCATGGAAAACGACTCGAAGGTGGGCGGCGGCTGGAAGGTCGGCCGATTCGTCGCAGTCGAGCTGGATGTGGCGCTCTCGCTAACGACGGGCTACTTCATAGTGTCGGGCTTCGACGAGGAGTTCGGGGCTCTCGTTCAGCCGATCGCCGACGACTGGAAAGCCGACGCACGCGATATCCTCGGCCCCGAGCCTCGCATCGTCTCTCTTATGGAAACTGCCACACTCGCTACCGGAACGACATTCGAGGAAGACTATGCCCGGGCATTTCTGCCCGTTCGTTCCCTCGACCCGGTGGGCGCGCTCGAGACGCTTGGTGCAGCGAAGCCGGCACCCGATTCCGACCGGTCGGAATCGGTGAGGTTCCTGACCGATGCTCTCGTGGAGCGCCAGCTCTCGGCCTACCGGTTAGCCGGCTTGGAGATCGAGGAAGCGGGCCCTCAAGTAGCTTCGACGCGTGCCGAAGGGTTTCGTCTTGGTCGCATTCTCGCCGGAGGCGACCTGCATGATCGTTTCTGGCCTTGGCTAGACCGTTACTTCTACGAGTGGTATCAGCCCTGGCGCCGGTCGAGGGAGCATTTGATGGCCGAAGCCGAACAACGGGTGACGCTCTCGTTGGGTGGTTCGAGCTCCGCAGGAGGAAGGCCGCGTCTCGATTGGCTGCCTCCTCAAAACCCAGTGAGGACCAAATCCGAGCTCAGGACTGCAATCGAGGAGCGGGGAATTCCCGTCTACTTCTGGGTGGAGCCATTCGGGTTCGCGGATCTCTCGATCATTCGAAACGACGCCATCTGCATTTCCTTCGGGGAACCGGGGCGAATCTACGCCGAGTTTCTAGAGCACGCCGCGCGTGTCGCTCAGAGGGCGAAAGCCCTCGGGGATCCAACGAGGCTCACCATCCTCAGGCTGATCCGGCACTTTTCCGCGATGAACACTGAGCTCGCCGACTATCTCGGGATAGCGCGACCGACTGTGAGCATACACGCGAAGGTGCTCCGTGACGCCGGGCTCATCACCTCGCGCCAGCAGGGGCATGCGGTTCGTCACGAAATCAACAGGAACGAGATCAGAAAGCTGTTCGAGGACCTCTACCGGTTTCTCGATCTGGGGAGCTTCGATCGCGCTCCGGTAGCGCCGGAACGGACCGGGGATGAGCCCCCGGGCAACGAGGGCGAGGCGTAGAGCACCTGCGGCACTATCCGAGGTGTCGTTCGGCCCACGAGACTCCGTTCGCGAAGATCTCCAGACCCCGAGGGGATGAAATTCCCGTACGCATCCACCTCGGATGGTTCTCCGGGTGGAGGAAGGCTTCGGGATGGGGCATCAATCCGAGGATGCGACCGGAGCGATCGGTGATTCCTGCGATACCGTTCGCGGAGCCGTTGGGATTGCGACCGCGGTAGCGCACGGCGGCGAGCTTTTCCTCTTCCAGTGTAGCGAGGAGCTCCCGCGAGGCGGGGATGAACCGTCCCTCGCCGTGGCGAATCGGCAGCTGCATCGGCTGGAGGCCGCGGGTCCACACCGAGGGTGACCCCGCGGGAAACTCGACCTCCACCCAGCTGTCCTCGAAGACCCCGCTCGAGTTGTGCACGAGCGACACCTCCGGGACCCAGTCTCCGCCGAGGTTCGGCAGTATCCCCATCTTCACGAGAACTTGAAACCCGTTGCAGACCCCGATTACGAGGCCGCCGTCGGAGACGAAGCTCTCGAGCTCGGTTCGCAAGCGCCGGCGGACGAGGTGAGCGAAGACGAGACCCGAACCGAGGTGGTCGCCGAAGGAGAACCCGCCCGGAAAGGCAAGGATCCGGAAGCCGGCGAGCGCAGCCGCTCGATTGATCAAGTCCTCGATGTGGATGAGCGACGGGGCGGATCCGGCGCGTCGAAACGCTTCGGCGAGCTCGGCCTCCGCGTTGATGCCAAATCCGGTGACGACGCACACGCCTACCATGGGTAACCCTTCCACGCCCGCGCGATTTCCTCCAGCCCGACCTCCAAGATCGTCTGCCCACGCGAATGGAGCACGATCCGTTGTTCGGTTTGGACGCTGCCGAGAAGGTGAATTTGGGTGGGATCGAAGCACTTCTCGAATGCTCCTTGATTCCCCGGGCGGACGGTCGCGAGCAACCGAGAGGGGGTCTCGCAGAAGAGACACCGTTCGGTAGGGGTGGCAGGTCCCTCGGGAAATCCGTCCCCCTCCATGGGAATTGCATCGAGCGACAGATCGGCGCCGAGTCTACCCGCCAGGGCGGCCTCGGCAACGGCGACCGCGAACCCGCCCTCGGCGAGGTCGTGGCAAGAGGAAACAAGCCCCAACGAGGCGGCGCGGTGAAAAGAGGCGTAGAGCGAGCGTGCGGCGGCGGTCTCGACCCGCGGACCACCTCCGAGATCGCTGCCGACAATACGCTCGAAAGCGCTTCCGCCGAGCTCGCCCCTGGTCGCTCCAAGGAGGTAGATGAGGTCGCCGGCCCGCTTGAAGTCGCTCGAGATTGCCGAGCGGACCTCCTCGATGATGCCCATCAGCGACACGAGAAGCGTCGGCCTGATTGAGACCTTCCTGCCGCCGAGACTGGCGTCGTTCTTCATCGAGTCCTTCCCTGATATCAAAGGGAGCCCGTATGCGATGCAGGCGTCGCGCAGACCTTGGCAGGCCCTTACGAGCTGGGCCAACTTGTGCTTTCCGTCGGGGGTGCGTTCGGATTCGACCGGATCGGGCCAGCAGAAGTTGTCCAGCGCGGAGGCACGCTCGGGGTCGCCGCCGAGGGCGACGTGGGCCCGGAATGCCTCGTCGACGGCGCACATCGCCATGTCGTAGGTATCGAAATCGCCGAAGGTCGGGCAGATTCCGTGGGTCACGGTAACGCCCCGATCCGATGTCGGAACCGGACGCAGCACACCGCCGTCGCTCGGGCCATCCGCTTCCTCTCCGACGAAGGGCTTGATCACCGATGCGGCCTGGACCTCGTGATCGTATTGCCGCACGAGCGGCTCTTTCGATGCGATCGTCGGATCTCGAAGCAGGCGCAGGAGTGACTCTCGCGGGTCCTTCGGCCGGCCGTGCTCCGAGGTACGATGAACTGTTCGGGGCGCGGGGCCCTTCCATTCGGCTTCGAGCTCCATCGTCGGAAGCCCGTGATGGAGGAAATCGAGTGGGAGCAGCCCGACCGTCCTGCCGCCGAAGCGCGCCTCGACCAAGCCTGAATCGGTGAACTCACCGATTACCGTTGCCTCCACGTCGCGGCGGGCGGCCAACTCGAGAAGCTCCGCGACCGTGGCTCGATCGACTGCCAGGCTCATTCTTTCCTGGGATTCGGAAACGAGGATCTCCCAGGCGGCAAGCCCCGGGTACTTGAGCGGGCAGGCATCGAGCTCGATCCGTACGCCGCCGGCCCCCTCGGCCATCTCGCCGAGCGACGAGGAGAGGCCGCCCGCGCCGTTGTCGGTAATCCCCTTGAACAGACCTCGGTCCCTCGCCTCGAGGAGAAAGTCGCTCATCCTCTTCTGGGTGATCGGATCGCCGATCTGCACCGCAGAGGTAGGAGAGGCCTCGTCGAGGGCCAGCGAGGAGAAGGTCGCTCCGTGGATGCCGTCCTTCCCGATCCGGCCTCCCACCATTACCGCGAGATCTCCCGGATCGATGTGTTTGACCCACGCATCCTCGCCGCCAACCCGAGCAGGGAGGATCCCGCCGGTTCCACAGAAGACGAGAGGCTTACCGACGAAGCTTTCGTCGAAGAGGAAGGCCCCTGCAACGACGGGAATGCCCGACTGGTTACCGCCGTCGATGATGCCGTGGTGAACCCCGTGGAGTACGCGGCGGGGGTGGAGCAATCCGCTTCCCACCTCTGCATCCGGAGTGTCGGGGTAGCCGAAACAGAGCACGTCTGTGTTGAAGATCGGTTTCGCCCCCTTGCCGGTGCCGAGTATGTCGCGGTTCACTCCGACGATGCCGGTGATTGCTCCCCCGTAGGGGTCGAGCGCCGAGGGCGAGTTGTGCGTCTCAACCTTGAAGCACAGCAGGTGCTCCTCGTCGAAAGCGATGACACCGCTGTTGTCGTGGAAAACCGATCTGAGAAACGACTTGCGAGGCGCGAGCTCGTCGGTGGTGCTCTTGATATAGGTCGCGAAGAGGGACCGGATGGTTTCGCTCCGCCCGTTTTCGGTGTAGTGGATCGTCGCGTTGAAGATCTTGTGCTTGCAGTGCTCCGACCAGGTCTGGGCGATCATCTCGAGCTCGACGTCGGTCGCCCGCTCTCCGAGACCGTAGGATCGGCGCAGCTCTCGAGTCGAATCGGACGCGAAGTAATCGCGAACCGCACGCATCTCTGCAGGCTCGAGGGCAAGGAGTCTGCTTCCCGACAGCCCGGCGAGCTCCTCCTCCGACAACCCCGAAAGCTCGAAGGTTTCCACCTCGGACGGGCTTTCGGAGATTCGGTGCGGATAGACTACCGGCAGTCGCGAACCTGCCCTCCATTCCCGACGCGTGACGACGATCGCCTGCTGTATGAGAGGGTTGTGCAGAGCACCCGCAAGGTGCTGCGAGAGCTCCGGTGTCGGGCGGAATGATAGATCTGCCGATTCGCGGAGCTCGACGACAAAGAGTCGGGCCGATTGCACCACCGCGTCGGCGTCGAGGGCGTGCCCGAGCGCGGTCTCGATAGCCTTTCGCGCCGTCAATGCGACAGGGTCGGTTACCCCGGCCCTGCTCGAGATTTCGACGAGAAGGGATGCCTGCGGGAAGCGTCGAAGCAGCGCACCTTCGTCGTCGACGAATACATCTTGGGCGACCGGATCGGAGAAGAGCTCCGCCGCGAGCTTCCCGTCGACCTGCGGCAGGTGGTCGAGGAGATAGACATCGATAAGGTGAACTGCGCCCACTGCGCCGCGATCGACGTGAGCGAGCCCGGCCGCCGCACGGCCGGCACGCCCGTCGAGCCCGGGCTCTTTGTAGACGACTTCGATTCTCATCCGGCGGCGGCTCCTATCCCGCACCGTGCCGGATTGCGCTCTTTGATCGATCGCAGCCGGCACAACGAAGCCAATCCGCTCCTCATGGGGTTCACTGTGCGAGTTGCTCGAGTCCCGGGTAGTCGAGTGTGGCGAAGTAGTCGTTGACCGTCTCGGCGCGGCGAATCAGCTGTACCGATCCATCTTCCCGCAAGAGCAGCTCGGCGCTGCGGAGCTTTCCGTTGTAATTGAATCCCATGGCGTAGCCGTGGGCACCGGTGTCGTGGATGACCAGCAGATCTCCAATCTCGACCTCCGGGAGCCTGCGATCGACTGCGAACTTGTCGTTGTTCTCGCACAGCGAACCGGAGACGTCGTAGGTCTTCGTCGGCTGATCCCGCTCTTTGCCGAGCACCGTAACGTGATGGTAGGCGCCGTACATTCCGGGTCGCATCAGGTTCGCCATGCAGGAATCCAGGCCGACGTATTCTTTGTAGGTGTCTTTCTTGTGCAGCACCGTGGAGACGAGGTATCCGTGCGGCCCGGTTACCATCCGGCCGCACTCCATGACGATTCTCAGAGGGTCGAGGCCGTTTGTGACGATCTTATCCTCGTAGGAACGCTTGATCCCGCTCGAAACGTAGGAGAGGTCGACGGCAGTCTGATCGGGTCGGTAGGGAATACCGACGCCGCCGCCCAGGTTTACGAACTCGAAGCGGATATCGAGACTCTCGGCGATCTCCACGACCGTGTCGAAGAGTATCTCTGCGGTCTCTACGAAATAGTCGGGATTGAGCTCGTTCGAGGCCACCATGGTGTGAAGGCCGAAGCGGCGAACCCCCTTGTCCCGTGCGATTCGATATGCCTCGAAGAGCTGCTCTCGAGTAAGGCCGTACTTGGCCTCCTCCGGGTTTCCGATGATGACGTTGCCCTGCTTCAGAGCGCCGGGGTTGTAGCGGAAACAAAGGAGCTCCGGAAGTCCCGCGTGGCGCTCCAGATAGGGGATATGCGTGATGTCATCGAGATTGATGATTGCGCCCAGCTCTTTTGCTTTCGCGTACTCCCGTGCAGGGGTATCGTTGGAGGAGAACATCACCTGCTCGCCCGTGATTCCCGCGTATTGTGAGAGCAGAAGCTCCGGCAGCGAGGAGCAATCGGTTCCCATCCCCTCTTCCCTTACGACCTCGAGGATGTAGGGGTTCGGCAAAGCCTTTACTGCGAAGTAGTTGCGAAATCCGCCCGGCACCCAGGAGAAGGCGTCGTAGAAGGCGCGCGCGGTTCGCCGGATGCCTGCCTCATCGTAGATATGAAAGGGAGTTGGATACTGCTCGATGATCCGTTCGATCAGCTCCTTGGTAAATGGGAGGTTCTTTTCTGTCATGGCTTTTTCTCGATTCTCCCCGCCCTGCTCTGCCGCGCCGCACGAGAGCCCTCAGGCGTTCACCGACAAGCCTCGACGGGCAGCGACGTCGCGTTCAAAGTAAAGGCACGGAAGTCTGCTGTCAAGCCGCGGCGCCTCGATTCGGCCCGTCGACGCTGCTACAGCCGGTAGAGCAGCGGGACGAGAATCGGGACCAGAAAGGAGAGCGCCGCACCGTTGGCCACCGCCAGCGGGACGTATGAGCTGCCGCAGCTCTTGCCGATGAGGGGCAGGGTGACATCCATGCTCGTTGCCCCCGCAATACCGATTGCGACTTCGCCGAGACCGAGCCTGCCGAGCAGGGGGATAAACAGCAGCGAGATGCCCTCTCTGAGCATGTTGGCGATGAAGGCGGCCGAGCCGAGGACCGGATCGCCGAGGTTCGTGATGAGGACGCCGGAGAGCGAGTACCAGCCGAAACCGGCGGCAACGGACATTGCCCTTCCAGGCGGCAAGGCGAGCAGCGGCGACAGTAGGAGACCTCCCGCGAGGGTTCCGATAACCGCTCCCGCGGGTACGATGAGTGTGCGCGGCTGGAGAAGGGCCGCGCGAAGGTTGATGCCGCTGCGCACGAGCTGAAACCCGATGAGAAATACCAGGAGGTAGAGGAGCCAAGTCGTAATCCGCGCAATCACAGCCTCGGGTATGAGCCGCACCAGAAATCCGACTACCACGCCTGTCACTACAGCCGTGAAGAGACGAATCGGGTCCTTCAGGTGAACCATTACAGCGGCGGTTCCGTCTCCGCGCTCACCCTTCGCGTGCCCCCCGGCGATGCGGTCGGCCCGGGAGCCTCCGAGAAGCGAGACTGCAAGCCCCACAACGAGCGCCGTGGCGAGGACGGTGGCGACGGCGGTGGTCGAAGCAATGATCCCGACCCGGGCGATCTGTGTCCGGATCGCCTGACTCTCTCCGATGCGCAGTCCCATCGAGAAGAGAAGGGCGTAGAGACAGAGATCCAGCGCGATAGCGACGCTCTTGGCGTATCGAAGGACCGGCGTTCGACCGACAAGCATACCGATGGCGAGAAAAAAAAGGATGAGTAGGAGAGGCACCAGGGTTTCCATGCTATGTCGGTAGCGTAGCGTTCGGCGGTTCGTTGGTCAATCGGCTCATTTTAATTGACTTTTCATGAGGAATCCCCATACAATCCAAAGATTAACACGACTAAAAGGAGAACCGATCCAAATGAAGAAGATCATCTGGTTAGTGCTCTTTGCTATGCTGCTCCTGCCCGGCGCAGTCGTCTTCGGTCAGAGCGGCCCCACGTTCACGGTTGCAACCGATGCTACCTGGCCGCCGATGGAGTACGTGAATACCAACAAGCAGATCGTCGGTTTCGATATCGACCTGTTGAATGCAGCCGCCAAGGCGGCCGGTTTTCAGGTGAAGTTCCAGGATACCGCCTGGGACGGCATCTTCGCCGGGCTCGGAAACGGCGACTACGACGCGGTCATCTCCTCGGTGACCATCACCGACGATCGCAAGAAGGTAATGGACTTCTCGATCCCCTACCTCAACGCGGGCCAGGTGCTCGTCGTCCGCTCCGACACCACCGGGGTCAGCTCCCTCGCGGATCTCAAGGGGCAGTCGGTGGGGGCGCAGATCGGTACGACCGGCGCGATGGAGATCAACAAGGTGGCCGGCGTGCGACTTGACACCTACGACGAGATCGGCCTCGCGATCGAGGACCTCGTGAATAAACGCATCTCCGGAGTGGTCTGTGACAATCCGACGGCCGCGAACTATGTGCTCCAGAATGACAACTACAAGGGCAAGCTCAAGATCGTCGGCAAACCCTTCACCGAGGAGTACTACGGGGTCGCCGTCCGCAAGGGAAACACCCGTGTGCTGAACATGATAAACCAGGGTTTGCGGGTCGTTCTCAACGACGGTACGGAGCAGGCGCTTGAGGCGAAGTGGCTGAGGTAAACCCGACCCCCGGTCAAAAAAGCTCTCGTATCCAGATCTCCGACGGGGCCCTGATCCCGGAGCAAGGGGAGAAGACCATCCTCTCGGCATGGAACATCTCCTTCTTCGGGGCGGTGGCCCTGCTCATCATTCTCCCGGCCATCACCCCCGATCCCTACCTGAAGATCATTCAGTTCATCCCGGACGGGGTGCTGCACACCTTCGAGGTTACTCTTGCCTCGATCTGTTTCGCCCTGGTCTTCGGGCTCATCGCAGGGCTCGGCCGGATATCCCGAAATGTCGTCATCAATCGCGTTGCGACGATCTATGTCGAGGTTGTTCGAGGGATACCGCTTCTCGTGCAGCTGTTTTATATCTACTACGCACTCGGTAAGTTCATTCAGGTTCCGCGTTTCCTCTCCGCGGTCATTGCCATGTCCTTCTGCTACGGAGCCTATCTGGCGGAGATCTTCCGTGCCGGTATTCAGTCGATTCCGAAGGGGCAGATGGAGGCGGCGCTTGCTATCGGGCTCTCAAGAGGACAGGCCATTCGAATGGTCATTCTGCCGCAGACCATCAGGGTGATTCTCCCGCCGATCGGCAACGAGTTCATTGCCCTGCTCAAAGACTCATCTCTGGTTTCGATCCTCGCGGTCGCCGACCTCCTCAGGCGGGGACGCGAGTATGCTTCGACCTCGTTCATGTACTTCGAAAGCTACACCGTCGTCGCACTCGTCTACCTGGTTCTCACCCTGTTCTTCTCGAGGCTGGTCGCGTTGATGGAGAAACGCCTTCAACGTCGGCGGCGGGAAACGCGCGGAGACTCCGGCGCGCCGGTACGGGCGGCGTCATGAACCGGGTAACGGTCAAGAAGGCGACGAAGTACTTCGGGCGTGTGAAGGCGCTCGAGAACGTGAGCATGGAGGTGAAGAAGGGGGAGGTGGTGCTCATCATCGGCCCCTCGGGAAGCGGCAAGAGCACGCTCCTGCGCAGCATCAACCGGCTCGAGCGCCTGACCTCGGGGGAGGTCTGGCTCGACGAGGAGCAACTTACCCATCACCAGTCCGACATTCGTCGCATCCGCGAGGAAATCGGAATGGTCTTTCAGAACTTCAACCTTTTTCCTCACCTGACGGCGATGAGCAACATCACGCTCGGCCCGGTTCACGTCAAGGGAATGAAGAGGGAAGAGGCCGACACGATCGCCGTCGACCTTCTTGCGCGGGTCGGTCTTTCCGAAAAGGCCGAATCCTATCCCGACGAGCTTTCCGGGGGGCAGCAGCAGCGCGTCGCCATTGCCCGCGCGCTTGCCATGAACCCAAAAGTCATGCTCTTCGACGAGCCGACATCCGCTCTCGATCCGGAGATGATAAAAGAGGTGCTCGATGTCATGCTCGGCCTTGCGAAGGAGGGCATGACGATGCTCGTCGTTTCTCACGAAATGGGGTTCGCGCGCGCGGCTGCCGACCGAGTCGTGTTCATGGATCAAGGCGAGATCGTCGAGGTGGGAACGCCCGAAGAGCTTTTCGCCTCCCCGAGCGAAGAACGCACCAAGCGCTTCCTGGAGAATATCCTCTAAGCCGGATGCCGTGCGGGCAGCCGGCGGCGGCGTGCCCCTACTCGAACTTCAGGTTCCGTCCCGAGGTGAGCCAGCGGATCGTGTCTTTCAGTGTCTCGCTCAAGGGGCGATGGCGATAGGCGATCTCCCGTTCGGCCTTCGCGCAGCTCATGTTGCAGTTGCTTTGCAGGATTGCAAGAGATTCGTCAGTGAGAAGCGGCTCCTTGCCGGTAATGCCGTAGTAGGCGGAGCCGAGCGCGGCTCCGGCCTTGCAGATCCACAGGGGAAGCGGCAGACTGAAGGGCTTACGTCCGGTAACCCCGACGGTAAAGCGTGCGAGCTCCTCCACCTCGATTCTCTCGCCCGAGAGGATGTAAAGCTCGCCTCTCCGGCCCTGTTCGGCAGCGAGGATCTCGCCTTTGGCAATGTCCCTGACGTCGACGAAGTTGTAGGCCCCGGCGGGGAGGGCGAAAAGGGTTCCGCGAAGAAAGTAGGAGAGGACGCGTCCCATGCGGGAGCGGCGGTAGTCGAACGGACCGATGATCCCTGCCGGACAGACGATGACGGCATCGAGGCCTTCCCGCGCGGCATCGAGAACGGCCAGCGTGGCCTCGGCCTTCGACTTGCCGTACTCGCCGATGGCCATCTCCGGCGAGATTCGGGTAGTCTCGTCGATAACGGCGCCCCCGTGCGGCGAGCTGAAGGCATGGACCGAGCTCGTGTAGACGAGACGGCGTACGCCTGATCTCCTGCATGCCTCGATGACATTTCGCGTGCCGCCGATATTCACCTCACGGATCAGCTCGCGCTGCTCGCGGAGAATCGAGACAATCCCTGCAAGATGAAAGACGACGTCGATGCCCTCGAACGCCGTAACGAGCGCCGCTTCGTTGCGAACGTCGCCGACGAACATCTCCAATCCGACCCCCTCGAGGCACCCGACGTTTTCGCCCGGCTGCACGAGGACGCGAACCTTGTAGCCGCGTTCGACGAGCGTGCGCACGAGCACGTTGCCGAGGTGGCCGGTTGAACCTGTTACGAGAACCATTTGAACCGCCTTATAAATGAGCGAACGATCATTCGTTAATAATATGATATCTCGTCTGCAACCATCTGTCAATGAATTCGTCAAGCTTATTGACCTGACTGGCCGCGTTTCGCTCCGCTCTTCCTCCGGGCGCCGAAACGCGTGTCGACGGATGCTCTTCGGCTCGCAAAGCGGAACCTTACAGTTCTTGAAGGTTTTTTGATATGTTGGTATCCTCTGCTCGCATTTTTCCTGAGACGGCTACCACTTGAGTCGATGAACGAGCACCCCATCATACAGCTGACAGTGAGGGTACCTGATGAATATCGGAAATGAAATTCCCCTTCAGATGTACAAGAACATGTTCATTGCCCGCAGGAGCGAGGACCGACTCATGGAGCTCTACCGAGAGAGTCTCGTGCGCGGTACGGTTACCTCCGGCGAAGGCAACGAGGGCGCAATCGTGGGTGTCACTTCGACACTCGACCCTGAAACCGACGTCTGCAACTTCATGCAGCGCGACTTCGCAGGCTATCTGGTCTGGGGGACTCCGGTCATACACCTTTTCAACCACTACCTGGCCAACGAGAAGAGCTCGACGGGCGGCAAGGACGGAAACGTCCACCACGGTATCCCCTCGAAGGGGCTGCTGCCGATGGTCAGTCACCTCGGGGTCATGCTCCCGAACGTCGTCGGTGCGGTGTACGCACGGCGAAAAAAAGGTATCCCGGCGGTCGGAGTCGCGATAATCGGAGAGGGAGGAACCAGTACCGGCGACTTCCACGAGGCAGTCAATATCGCGTCAGTCCTGAAAGTCCCCGTCATCTTCATGATCGAGAACAACCAGTGGGCCTACAGCACCCCGCCGAAGTACCAGTACGCGTGTGACGACCTCTCGATGCGCGCTGCGGGCTACGGGATCAAAGGCAACCGGATCAAGGCGACCAACGCCGTGGAGGTCTACGAGACTGTCAAATCGATCGTCGACGAAATCCGCAACGAGCCGCGGCCCTACCTCCTGGAGACGGTCACCTACCGTTTGGTCGGCCATGCGGCGTACGACAACGCAGACTACGTCCCGCAGGAGGATCTGGATCGGTGGAGGATCGAGGACCCGATCGTCGTGATGCGCAACTACCTGACCGGAGCGAAGATTGCGACCGCGAAGGAGCTCGACGCCAAGGAAAAAGAGTGGCAGGAGCATGTTTCAGACGAAGCCAACCGAGCCATTGCGCTTCCGAAGGTGGATCCGAAGAAGACGAACTGGTCTCCCTACGCCGAGAGCGCTGAGGAGAAGACGCTGCCGACCCTCGAGTTGAAGGCTCTCCACCCCGTGCAGATCATCAACGCCACCCTCGATCATGCGATGGCGAACGACCCGGATGTCTTTCTCCTCGGAGAGGATATCGGCGACTACGGCGGTCCCTTCAAGGCGACGAAGGGTTTGTTCGCCAAGTACGGCCGCGACCGGGTCATCGACATGCCCCTCGCCGAATCCGGTTTCACCGGGTTTGCGATCGGCGCTGCGGAGATGGGACTGCGTCCGGTCATCGAGATGCAGTTCTCCGATTTTTCGACCGACGCGACGACGCAGATCGGAGTCAACGGCGGGACCTTCTATTTCCGAACGGGCCACCCCCTCCCGCTCACGATCAGAATGCCGGGAGGCGGGGGACTGAGCTACGGACCGTTCCACTCTCAGGATCTCGACAGCCTCTTCGGGACCTTCCCGGGGCTGAAGATCGTCTACCCGACGTTCGTGGAGGACTACCTGCATCTGCTCCTCGCCTCGATCTACGACCAGAACCCGGTCCTCTTCTTCGAAAGCAAGTTCCTCTATCGGCGACTGAAGGGCGACGTGCAGTTCGACGGCCGCGTCGAGAAGCTCGGAAAGGCAAAGGTCCGGAAAGAGGGAAGCGACATGACCATCGTATCCTACGGGGCGATGATGCACGAATGCCTCGCAGCGGTCGAGCGTGCGGAAAAGGAAAAGGAGATCTCGATCGAGGTCGTCGATCCCCGTACCCTCAAACCGCTTGACATAGATACGATTTCGGAATCAGTCAAGAAGACCCATCGGCTCTTGGTCGTTCACGAATCGTGGCGTACGGGCAGTCTCGGGGCAACGATCATATCGGACGTCATCGAGCGGAACTTCTTCGACCTGGACGCCCCGCCGCTGCTCGTGGCACCGCAGGACACCCCGGTGCCCTTCGCGCCGGAGCTGGAGAACATCTACCGTCCGAGCAGCTCGCTCGTGTACGACAAGATCACCGAGCTTATGAAATACTGAGGTTAGCGAAAGATGGGAAAAGAAGAGTTCGTCATATCCATACCCATGCCTTTCACCGGAGAGTCGATTGTCGACGGAATTCTGGTCAGTTGGAAGGTGAAACCGGGCGATAAGGTCGAAAAGGGACAGCACGTCGCGGAGCTCGAGACCGAAAAGTCGGTGTGGGAGTTCGAAGCGCCCTGCGCGGGCGAGGTAACGAGCCTCAAAGCCTCGGAGGGTGACGTCATCGATGTCGGTGCGCCGCTCCTGGAGGTCCGAACCGCCGACGTCAACATGAAGCACCTCGTAAAGAGTGAGAAGTCCGGCGCCGCGGCCGAGAGGGCCCGTGACACGGCTCCGACGAAGGCCAGGACCGGCGGGGGCGCCACGGCGGCTCGCAGCGAGCTGCTGCGATCGTTGAGCCCTCGGATCAAGAAGATGCTCGCAGACAACAACATCAGCGACGAAGACGCGACGACGATAGCGGGCAGCGGCCCTGAAGGTCGAATAACGGCGGCCGACATCGGACGCTATCTCGATGAGCTCGAAGCGAAACAGGCGAGCGCAGGCGCGGCCCAGCTTCCCTGCTACGTCACGGGAATCGGGACCTACGCTCCGTCAAACATCGTGGGCAACGAGGTGTTTCTCGAACACTTCGACGACATCAACGAGAACTACATCGAGAAGGTCACGGGGATCCGGGAACGACGCTGGACCACCGACGAGTCGACTTCCGACCTCGCTCTCAAGGCCTCCAAGGCCGCTCTCGAGGCTGCAGGGACTTCCGCCGCTGACCTCGATTTGATTATCGTGGCGACGACCACTCCCGACATGCCTCTTCCGGCTACCGCCTGCGCGCTTCAGGAGAAGCTCGGGGCCGAGCAGGTGCCCGCCTTCGATATCGCGGCGGCCTGCAGCGGCTGGCTCTATGCGCTGTCGATCGGGAGGGAGTTTGTGCGTTCGGGGACCTATCGGAAGATTCTCGTCGTCGCGGCGGAGGTCATGAGCAAGTTCACCGACAAGACCGATCGTGCGACGGCATTTCTCTTCGGCGACGGAGCCGGGGCTGCGGTTCTCTCCTCGGATCCGGCCGGAGCGAACGGCGGTGCCCATGAGCTTTCACCGATCATCATGCAGGCGGACTCGAGCGGCTACGATATCATCTACCGGCGAGCCGGCGGATCCTCGCACCCGCCGGGGAGCCCGCGAGAGCAGAGTGATGAGTACTGGTACATGGACGGGGGCCGGATGTTCCGAAGCGCCGTTACGGCTTTCAGCGACATCATCGAGTCGACGGCGGAGGCCGCAGGCGTGCCGCTGGAGGATTTTGCCTGGGTCGTGCCCCACCAGGCGAATCAACGTATTCTGAAGTCGGTAGCTCACAAGCTCGGTTTCCCGATCGAGCGCTTCTTCTTCAACATCGAGAAGTACGGCAACACCTCTGCGGCGTCGATTCCCCTCGCGCTGAAGGATCTGGAAGCTACCGGGAAGCTCAAGAAGGGAGACAAGATCCTGCTTTGCGCCGTGGGCGCCGGGATCACGATCGCCGGCGGCTACATCGTCTGGTAGCCGCCGCTTCCGCAATGGGCGTCGAACGCATCATTATCCGCCGTCCCGACGACATGCATGTCCATCTCAGGGAGGGAGCGGCTCTCGCCCACTATGCGGCCGACGCCGCGGAGGTTTTCGGGCGCATCCTCGTCATGCCCAACACAGATCCTCCGGTGCTCTCCGCGGGCGACCTTACCTCCTATCGCGCTCAGATCGCACAGGCGGCGCCGGGCCTCGACACCATCATGACCTTCAAGATCCGCGGCGGCACTCCGGCGAGCGCGATTCGAAAGCTGAAGGAGGTCGGCGCGGCGGCGGGGAAGCTCTACCCGCGCGGAGCGACCACCAACAGCGAGGACGGGATTTCCGAGATCGAGGGTGCCTACCCGGTATTCGAGGCGATGGAAGAGCTCGGGATTTCGCTTTGCATCCACGGCGAGGAGCCGACTGCACCGGCGCTCGAGCGCGAGCAGGCGTTTCTCCCGCGGCTCGAGGCGATCGTGCGGCGTTTTCCTCGACTGAAGATCGTCCTCGAGCACGTATCCTCACGTGCGGGGGTCGAGATGGTTCTGGGCTCCCCTCCGAACGTGGCGGCTACGGTGACGGTGCACCATCTTCTCTATACCACCGAGGAGCTTCTGGGAGGCAGACTCAATCCCCATCTGTTCTGTCGGCCGCTCATCAAGGGCGAAGAGGATCGGAAAGCGATTCAGACGGCCGTTCTCGACGGCAACCGGCGCATCTTCTTCGGCTCCGACAGCGCTCCGCACCTGCGGCCGGACAAGGAGCGCGGCGCCGCCGGAGTATACAGCATGCCGGTTAGTCTCCCGCTGCTCGCCGAGTTCTTCGTCGCTCACGACGCTGCCGATCGTCTCGAGGACTTCGTCGCCCGATACGGGGCGGAGTTCTACGGACTGCCCCTCAACGAAGGAACGGTTACGTTGCGTCGAAAGAGCTTCACGGTTCCCGAGGAGCTTCACGGAGTGGTACCCCTCGCGGCGGGGCGGGAGCTCCCCTGGAGCATCGAGGCGAAGCCTCTTCGTTGACACGGTGTTTGGGCCCGGATAAGTTTAGTCGGGACAATTCGAAGGTGTTCTCTCCCACCCTTGAGACAGTGATCCGGCCGGAGCGGAGGTGACATGCGATCGACCGCACTCTTTGCGGTTTGTGCCCTATTCATGATGTCGTTCACTTCTCGGGCGGCGTACTCACAGTCGAGCGGTGCACCGAGCGACCGGACCGAGGTTTCGATCGATTATGCGAGCGGGTTTCGCGTCGACGACCATGGTACCTATAGGCTTGTGACTGTTACCCGCCCCTGGCCGGGAGCCGACCACGAGCTCCGGTATCTCCTCGTTCGTCGCGGAACGCCGGTGCCGTCCGGTTACGGAGGGATTCCCGTCATTCGCACCCCGATCCGCTCCATCGTTGCGCTTTCGAGCACCTTTCTTGCCGAGATCTCCGAGCTCGGCGAGACCTCGACGATCCAAGGTGTGCAGTCGGTATCCTACATCTATTCCCCCGAGATTCGACGACTGGTACGGGACGGCACAATCAAGACGGTCGGCGAGGGGCAGTCTCTCAACGTCGAGGAGCTCATCGCCATGCAACCGGAGATCATAATGGCCTCGGCCTACGGGGGAAGCGACGAGCTCCTTGCGAGGCTCGAGCAGGCAGGGCTGCCGGTCGTGGTCAACGGGGACTGGGCCGAGCTCTCCCCGCTGGGGAGAGCCGAATGGATCAAATTCATCGGGCTTTTCTACGGAGAACAGAGGCGAGCGGCACACGACTTCGACCGGGTGGCCTCCGAATATCAACGATTGGCACACCTTGCAGCAAAGGCGGACAGCAGGCCGACGGTATTCGCCAACGCACCGTGGCAGGGGCGGTGGGACGTGCCCGGGGGACGCAGCTACATGGCGCGTCTACTCGCGGATGCGGGCGCGAGCTACCTCTGGGCAGACAACAGCTCGACTGGTTCGCTCTCTCTGGACTTCGAAGCGGTATTCCAACGAGCTGCGGCCGCGGACTACTGGATAAATCCGGGATCGTGGCGCAGTATGGCCGAGGCGCGGAGCGCCGATCCCCGGTTCGCGCAGTTTCGTGCGTTCAAGGAGGGCCACCTCTATAACAGCATTGCACGGACCACTCCCGACGGGGGGAACGACTACTGGGAGTCCGGTCCCGCGCACCCGGAGCTCGTCCTTGCAGATCTCATCCGGATCTTCCATCCGAACCTGCTGCCCGGACGAGCGCTCTACTACTTCGAGCGTCTCCGGTAGGAGAGGAGAAGAGGCGGAGGAGATGATAATCCGATTTCCGTCAGGAAGACCCGAAGCCCCGGGCGACACCACGGTGGAGGCGGCGATCTCGGAACGACGGGGCCCGATGTTCCAGAACCACCCGGTATGGGGGCTGATCGGGCTCGCAGTCTGTTTGGCTCTCCTCTTTCTTGCGGACATTTACCTCGGTTCGGTGCGAATCGGCTTCGGCAAGGTGCTCGAGACCCTGCTCGGCCGGGCACCGTCGGACAGCATCGCCGCGAAGATCGTGCTTCTCTTTCGCCTCCCCAAGGCGCTGACGGCTCTCCTTTCCGGGGCTGCACTCGCCGTCGCCGGTCTTCAGATGCAGACGATCTTCCGAAATCCCCTTGCCGGTCCCTTCGTGCTCGGCATCAACTCCGGCGCAAGCCTCGGGGTGGCGGTGATCGTCCTCGCCCTCGGCGCCTCCACTGGAGCGGCCTTTCTCGAGAGCTTCGGCGTTGGCGGCCAGATCGGCCTCGCTCTGGCCGCTGCGCTCGGAGCGGCGGCCGTGCTGCTCCTGGTGCTCTCCTTCTCGACGCGAGTGCGCGGGGTGATGACTCTCCTCGTTCTCGGTCTGCTCTTCGGCTACGCGGTGAGCGCCGTCGTGAGCATTCTCATCCAATGGAGCTCAGCGGACCGTATCCAGGCATACGTTGCATGGACCTTCGGGAGCTTTGGGGGAGTGACCCTCCATCAGCTGCCGGTTTTCGCACCGGTCCTCGGGGTCGCAATCGGTGCGAGTCAGCTCGCCGCAAAGCAGCTCGACGCCCTCCTGCTCGGCGAGCAGTATGCGGTGAGCATGGGGGTGCGCGTGAGGCGGGTTCGAGTCCTGATCATCCTCCTCACTGCGCTCCTGGCGGGGACGGTGACCGCATTCTGCGGTCCCATCGCCTTCATCGGGGTCGCCGTCCCGCACCTGATGCGCAGCCTCTTCTCGAGCTCGAGCCACCGTCTGCTGCTGCCGTCGGCGGCGCTTATGGGCTCAATCGCGGCCCTTGCTTCGGACATCATCTCTCATGTGCCGGGGACCGATCTCATCCTGCCTTTGAACGCAGTAACGGCGCTGATCGGGGCGCCGGTTGTCATCTGGGTCATTCTCGGCCGGAATAATCTGCGGGAGACCTTCGGATCATGAGCGCCCCAACTCTCACGCTGAGCAGTCTGGCGGCCGGTTACCGCGGCCGCGACGCCGGTACCGAGTTCGTGGTGGGCAATATCGACGCACGGATCGAGCCCGGTCGGCTCGTGTGTATTCTCGGGCCGAACGGATCGGGGAAATCAACACTCCTTCGGACCATCGCCGGCTTCCAGGCTCCGCTTGCAGGCGAAATTCTCTTCGAGGGAAGATCGATTCGAGAGCTTACGGTGAACGAACGCGCACGCTTCGTAAGCGTTGTGCTCACCGATCGAATCGACGCGGGAATGCTCGACGGGAGGGAGCTGGTATCGCTCGGCAGGTACCCCTACACGAGCTGGATGGGAGGTCTTTCGGCCGAAGACCTGCGGGTCGTCGATTGGGCGCTCGAGGCCGTCGGCGCGCTCGAGCTTGCATCAAGGCCGGTGATCAGCTTGAGTGATGGGGAGCGGCAGAAGATAATGATCGCTCGGGCTCTGGCGCAGCAGCCGCGGCTGGTCCTGTTGGACGAACCGACCGCTTTTCTCGATCTCCCCCGAAAGGTGGAGGTGATGACACTCCTCGGAAGGCTTGCGCGGGAGACCGGCTGCTCGGTGCTTCTGACGACGCACGAGCTCGAGATCGCCCAGAGTCTCGCCGATCGTCTCTGGCTCATCCGGCCGGAGGTAGCTTCCCGACGAAGCAGCCTTCTCGCCGGGTCGCCCGAAGATCTCGTGCTCTCGGGCGACTTCGAGCGGATCTTCTCGACCGCCGGGGTGCAGTTCGACCGGGAGCTCGGGCGCTTCTTCTTCGGACGGCGACCCCAACGGAAAGTGATCCTCCGGGGTTCCGGGCTCCCCCGCCGATGGACCGAACACGCTCTCGGCCGCATCGGATTGCAGTCGATGGAGCGGGACGAGCCGGAGCGAGCTCGAAAGGAGACGCCGGTGATTACGGTCCAGAACGTTCAGGGCGGCTACCTTTGGACCCTGACTGACGCCGGTACGACGCAGGGTTTCAACTCCATCTCCGATCTCATCGCCGCTCTCGACGACGGGGGGAAGCTCGAGTAGGCCGCTGGGGTGGCGACCCGCCCCCTTGTCAAAGTGGCCGAAAGGCGGGGAGAATGATGTGGAGGCTGTCGCCTGTCATGGGACGAAGACTCTGGTTTATCGGTAACGGTGATCGACCCGTCAGCGTATTCCCTTCTCGGCGTGCTGCTCGCTACGAGCTCGAAGCGCTCGAGCGCGAGCACACAGGAGAGCTCGTCGACTACGAGATCTATCCCATCGAGGTCGACGATCTCGAGGACCACCCCGTAGAGCTCGACGTCGCGGAACGAGAAGGACTTGTCTAATCCGAGGTTAATGGCAACTATCACTCAAATCACTTCGAATGCGGGAGGTGACGCATGACGAATAAGCGCTTGATTCTGATAAACGGTCGTCCGGGGAACGATTATGAATAGCTATCCCACCGACGATCCGAAAGACGGAAAGGACGGAACGAACGGAAAGGAGGGCGCGAACGGCAGGGACGGCTCGTTCGACCTGCTCGAGGGCGCGGTTTCCAGCGTATCTACCATCCTCAAGGAGATAGAGGACCAAAAGACACGGGCTGCAGACTCCGCCCTGCCGATCGAGACCCGCCTCGAGGCCTTTGAAGACATATTTGAGTCGGAGGTCGGAGACACGACTCTTTCCCGCGCGCGAAACATCGAGCGCGAAATCGGCCTGCGTCAGCTCTACCTGAAGTTCGAGGGAGGGAACCCGAGTGGAACCCAAAAGGATCGGATCGCGTTCGCTCAGGTCCTCGACGCACTCAGGCGGGGCTACGACACGATCACGATGGCCACCTGCGGAAACTACGGAGTGGCGATGGCGTTCGCCGCCTCGGTCGCCGGGCTCCGCTGCCTGGTCTATATTCCCGAGAAGTATCACACAAAAAGGCTCCAGGAGATGGAACGTTTCGGGGCCCAGATTTTGCGCACCGAGGGGGACTACGAGGAGTCGGTGCAGATCTCCTCGGCCCTCGCGGTCGAAAACGAGTACTACGACGCGAACCCGGGTGGGCTCAATACCGATCTCCAGATTCGCGCCTACGGACAAATAGCCCTCGAGATCTACGACGATCTGCGCGATGCGCCGGCCCTCGTCGCCGTACCGGTCTCCAACGGCACGACGGTGGCCGGAATCTACCGGGGTTTCGTGAGCCTCTACCGCCGCGGCAAGACCTCACGCATCCCAAAGATCGTGGCTGGATCCTCTTACAGCAAGAACCCGATCATCAACGCCTATCTCAAGCATTTGCCGACCTGTCAGGACCTGAATCCGCAGGTGATCCGGGAATCGAGCGTCAACGAGCCGCTCATCAACTGGCACTCCATCGACGGAGACCTCGCGCTCGAAGCGGTGCGCCAATCGGGCGGGTGGGCCTCCTACGCGAGCGACAAGAACATGATGGCATTCTCGAAGGTGATCAGAGAGCAGGAGGGGCTCCATGTGCTGCCCGCTTCAACCGCCGGACTGCTTGCGATCAACCAGCGACACAAGGAAGAGCCGCTGCCGAACGACCGTTACGTCGTCATTCTCACGGGGAGGAGATAGTGCAGCTTCCGGAAGGCAACGCGATCGTCTACTGCGACGGCAGGTTCAACACCACCTACGGCAAGACCGCCCATGGACTCGTACGTTTCACACGCAGGTACCGGGTTCTCTCGGTGGTCGACTCCCGGTACGCCGGGCAGGATGCGGGCGAGGTTCTCGACGGAAAACCCAAGGGCATACCGGTCGTCGCCGATCTCGCCACGGCGATTGAGCGGGCTCAGGCGGACGGCAACGACGCCACTCATTTCGTCGTGGGAGTGGCTACCGACGGCGGGATAATGGACGGCCCGACTCGGAGAAACGTCCTCGAGGCGATCGACCGTGGACTGAATGTTGACAGCGGCCTGCACGATTTGATGGCTGAGGACGAAGAGCTCTTGCGCAGCGCCGCCGAAAAGGGTGTCACACTCCGCGACGTTCGACGTACTCCTTCCCGCAGGGAGATGCACGCATTCAGCGGACGAATCGAGTCGGTCGGCTCCTACCGAGTTGCGCTTCTCGGAACGGACTCCGCGGTCGGCAAGCGCACCACCGCCTGGATTCTCGTCGACGGCTTGAACCAGGCCGGTGTTCGGACCGAGATGATCGGCACCGGTCAAACGGCGTGGATGCAGGGGGTCGAGTACGGCATCATCATGGACTCGCTCCTGAACGACTTCGTTGCGGGTGAAATCGAGCATCAAGTGGTGCGCTGCTGGGAGGAGAAGCGGCCGGAGGTCGTGGTGGTCGAGGGACAGGGAAGCCTGATGAACCCGGCGTATCCGGGGGGATTCGAGATTCTCGCCGCGGCGAGACCGCACGCGGTCGTGCTCCAACACGCACCCTCGAGGGTCGACTACGACGGCTTCCCCGGCTACGCGCTTCATCCGATTCGAACTCAGATTCAGGCGATTGAGTTTCTCTCGGGGAAACCGGTCGTCGCCATTACCCTCAACCACGAGGGTATCGAACGATCGGATATCCCAGCGGTGTGCAGGCAGCTTGCAGGGGAAACCGGGCTTCCGGTATGTGATCCGATCGTCGACGGGTCCGGTCCGCTGGTCAAGACGATACGCAAGCTCCTGGCAGACAAGAAGTGAAGATAACGACGATCGAGGCGTGGCCGGTCGCGATGCGCTACCACACTCCCTACACGATCGCCTACGAGACCGTCGCAAAGACGACGAACGTGTTCCTCCGGATCGAAACCTCGCGCGGTATCTCCGGTTTCGGCTGCGCGGCCCCGGACAAGGCCGTAACAGGGGAGACCTCCAGGTCCGTCAATCGGCTCCTCGTTGACACGTTGCCCGCCCTGCTCAAAGGACAGGATCCTCTGCGGCTCGCGTGGCATATCCATCGCCTTGCGCCGACCTTCGCCGACAATCCCGCGGCACTTGCCGCAGTCGACATGGCGCTCTACGACATCCTCGGCAAGACCGCCGGACTCCCGGTTTGGCGCATGCTCGGCGGGTTCCGGAAAGGGATGAAAACGAGCGTCACGATCGGGATCATGCCGGTGGCCGAGTCGGTTGAATTGGCCAGGGAATGGCTGTCGAAGGGGTTTATCTGCCTGAAGATCAAGGGAGGACGCAACCTCGCGCAGGACATAGAGCGAGTCAACAAGATCCGGGAGGCCGTCGGCAAGCAGGTGAAGCTTCGCTTCGATGCGAATCAGGGATACACCGTCAAGGAGGCTCTCTCCTTCGTGCGCGAAACGCGATCCGCCGGCATCGAGCTGTTCGAGCAGCCGACCCCGAGCGCCAAGCCGAACCTCCTCGGTCGGGTGTCAGGGAAGGTCCCAATACCGGTTATGGCGGACGAAAGTCTGATGAGTCTACGCGATGCCTTCCGTCTCGCGCGAAAAGACCTCGTCGACATGGTGAACATCAAGCTCATGAAGGTGGGCGGAATACTCGAGGCCCTCCAGATAGATGCGGTTGCGCGCTCGGCGAACCTCGAAGTGATGGTCGGGTGCATGGACGAAGCGGGCCTCGCCATCGCGGCAGGTCTCCATTTCGCCCTCTCTCGCTCCAACGTACTGTATGCGGATCTCGACGGACATCTCGGACTCGAGGGCGATCCGACCCACGATGCGGTCATCATTCGCAAGGGAATCCTCTATCCGCGCGAAAATCCCGGTTTCGGATTTAACTTCTCGTGAAAAATGAGCTAAATTTGGAGGATAAGGAAGGAGGGGATCATGGAGAATCTCAGGGGGCTTCTTCACCTCATTATTGAAAAAACACGGGATGTAGAATCCGATCTGGAGCGGGAGTACCGGGAGCTCGGGGAGCGCTTGCTCAGAGAAGGACTCGGCGGCGTAAGCTCGGCCGATCTGAAGGAGAAGCTCGAGCGGGCAAAGGAAACCGCGGAGCTGATCGATGTCGGTGAGACCGGCAGGGACCGAATCCGAAAGCTGATGGATCAACTTTCACAGCTGCGCGAGGCGATCGAAGAGAAGGAGGGCGAGCTTACCATTCTGCGTGAGGAAATCGAGCCTCATTACGAGAAGGTCGGACGGGCCGCGGTCGAGGCTCTCATCGACGACGAGCCGGAGGCGGCACCCTACAAGAAGCTCTTGGATCCGCTTCGTGACATCGGGGCGGAGATCAAACAGCTGAACCGAGAGATTTCACGGGCAGGGCAGCGAGACGAGGAAATGAGTCTGGTCAATCAGGCAATCGTCGGCGGGAAGAAGCTCTATCAGCAGGGGGTGCTCCGAACGAAGCAACTGCGCGCTTCGAATCTCTATCGGCGACTCGGGCGCGAGATCTGTGACTCGGACCTCATGACGAGATACGAGTCCCGCGCCTTCGTCGACGTGTTCGAACCGGTTCTCAAAAACCGCGAACAGACCAAGAAGATCGATACTCAGATTGCTGCACTGCGAAACAAGGCGGAGCGCCTCGAGGGCGAGCTCGACTCACTCTGCGAGAACGAACGTCCGCAACGCCGACTTCATCGTCTCGAGGAGGAGCGCACGAAAGCGATGGAGGTTTTCGAGGTCCAGCTTCGAGATCTCGGAGGTTCCTATGCAGATCATCCCGGCAGCGCATCCTCCCTTCCCAAGACGGTGAAGGCCGGGCTGGAGAGCGTGAAGGTGACGCGCAAGGAGCTTGGATCGCTCGGCAAACGAAAGGACCGGGTGGAGGCCGCGATCGCGCTTGAGGAGATCGATCGGAGGGTCGACAGCGACCGATCGAAGGTGCGCAACCTCGAAAGCACGGTCAAGAAGGCCAACAAGGAAATCGCAAGCCTGTCGGACGAGATCAAGGACCTCAACGAGGAACGAGAAAAGCTCCTCAAGGTCCGCGGTTCGACGGAGGATCTTCAGCTTGAACCGGTGGGAGAAGAATGAGAGGGAGCGGGGCCCGAGAGGAGGAACCGACGACACGAGAGTTATGGGAGAAGATCACCTCGTTCGAGGAGGGGCAAGCGCGGTTATGGCACATCGGGACAATCCGCTTCTGGATACGCCGTGTTACCGAAGAGTGGTTCATCGCATTCGAAGAGACCGGGGAGTACCGCGCGCACCCTGCTGCGGGCGAGGAGAGAGAGCCGCCGCCCGAGCTGAAGTGGAACCGCTATGTCGCAGGCAAGACCGCCAAGATCATCGTGCATCCCGTCCTCCCCGATCGCCCGATCGTCATCAAGCCGACTTCTCCGGTCAAGATACTCCCCGACAGGGGCTCGAGATACTTCATTCACGTCCCGGTCTGGATCTCGATCATGGAGGGATCTTCGAAGAATCCGCTTCTTCTCCAAGAACATCCGGGGGATTTTCTGTCGAGCACCTGGTTCGGCGACCCCGACGACGGCGAGCTCTGTTTCTCTTTCACGAGCGACCTCTACAAGAACCCTGCCGAACGGGAAGATCTCCCTCTCATGGCGGTATGCCCCCTGAACATTCGAAACGGATTTACTTCGATACTCGATTTTCAACGCATCTGCGTGAGGGTCCCGCATCTCCAGCTTTACTCGGGGCCGAGATACCTGTGCACGAACGAGGTCGAGCTCATCTACCGAGGGGCCGGGCAGCAGAGCCATATAACCTTCCGGGAGAGCGCGCCGACGATAGAGCCGGATCTGAAACGCATTGCCCTGCCACGAATACCCGTGAATAGGAATATCATCAAGAAGAGCTTCGAGTACATCAAGTCGCTCTCGCTGTACTGAATCGGGCGCAGGCAGGCTTCTCAGTGGACGTGCCGTCCGCAACTCTGGTAATCTCAGGGTCGAGGAAGCCGTAGATGAAGACAATTCTCGGGAATATCGAATTCGGAAACATCTTCACCCCAGCCTTCTTGTTCGGGGCGCTGCGGGCGGTGATCATTCTCGTCGTCGGCTTCTTTCTTGTGCGCTTGATCGCGTTTCTCGTACGCAGAGTCTTCACGCACAACCTTACCGAACAATCCAGGATGATGCTCAACAAGTCGATAATCTACATCGGAGGCATCCTGGTTGTCATCGCCGTATTGAGCGATCTCGGGCTCAAGCTGTCCGCTCTACTCGGAGCCGCCGGCGTCGTCGGCATCGCGGTCGGCATCGCTTCCCAGACGAGCCTCGGCAACATCATCAGCGGCCTCTTTCTCGTCTCGGAGAAGACCTTCGAAATCGGCGACGTCGTAACCGTCGGCAGTAAGACCGGCATCGTCTACTCGATCGACCTCTTGTCGATCAAGCTTCGGACATTCGACAACCTCCTCATACGAATCCCGAACCAAACGATCATCAGCAGTGAGCTGACAAACATAACCCGCTTCCCGATTCGAAGGATGGACTTCAATATCGGGGTCGCCTACAAAGAGGATCTCCAGCGAGTGCGCGAAACCCTTCTCGCGATCGCTCACGAGAATCCCCTCTGTCTCGAGGAACCGGAACCGCTTCTCGTCTTCAACGGGTTCGGCAACTCGAGTATCGATATCCTGCTCGGGATCTGGTTCGAGAAGAGCAACTATCTCGCTGTAAAGAACTCCGTCATCATGACCATCAAGGAGCGCTTCGATTCACTCGGCATCGAGATCCCGTTCCCTCACGTCACTCTCTACGCCGGCAGCGCCACCGAACCCTTTCCAGTTCGCCAGGTCGACGCCGCTCCGGCGAAGAAGACTCCCAAAAAAGACGGGGCTGCCGGGTGATTGTCATTCCCGCCGTAGACCTCCTCGACGGAAAGTGCGTGCGGCTCTATCAGGGCGACTATTCACGGAGCACGGTTTACGACTATGATCCGAGCGACGCCGCGAGAGAGTTCGAAGCCGCAGGCGCGAAGCGAATACACCTCGTCGACCTCGACGCCGCTCGGGGAGATCATACCAACAGAGAAACGATTCGCAGGATCAGGGGCGCCGTAACGTGCATCCTCGAGGTCGGCGGGGGTGTACGCAGCGAAGAGGACGTCCGTGAGCTGATCGATATCGGGGTGGAACGAATCATCATCGGGACGATGATGATTCGGGAACCGGAGCTGGTTGCCGAATGGGCTTCTCACTATCCCCGCCTCATCGCGGGAATCGACGCGCGCGACGGGGTCGTTCGCGTCTCCGGATGGGAGACCGAGACTGAGGTTCGTGAGGAGGATGCGGCCCGCTGGGCCGGAGAGCACCGAATGCGCTCGATCATCTACACCGACATCTCTCGAGACGGTGCGATGGGCGGGCCGGCACTCGACCGAACCACAACGATATCGGAGATCTCCGGACTGCCGGTCGTGCTCTCGGGCGGAGTGCGCGGCCCGGAGGACATCCAGGCTGCATCCGAGCGGCCGGGGATCGTCGGCGTGATTACCGGGCGCGCCCTATATGAGGGGAGAATCGATCTGCGTGGGGTCATCGAGCGCTACCAGACCGATGATCCCGCGGAGGATTGGTAGAATGGATCGCGAAGAGGACAAAGGAAAACCTTTGGTCATCATGAACGAGGCAGGAGAGGTCGTCGGTATCGCGGCGATGAACCGGAAGGCCTTTACGAAGAGCACCGAGCATGGGGAGCTCTGGATCGTCCACGACGAGACCGGGCGCGTGCTTCCCTACGGAAAGACTGTTCGCTTCAGCGAGCTCGTGGACGAGGGCAACTGGTACCGGACCGTGATCAAGTCGCGGACCAAGCGTGGAGCTTCGCTCCCTGCCGCCGGCGGGGGTAAACAGGCGTCCAAGGAAGAGGGTGAGACGGCGCCTGCGGAACCGGCCCCAGCCGCGGACGGCGGATTGGAGGCGGGCGCGATACTCAGGCGGCTCTCGGCGGTTATCGAGAGACGCAAGGTCGAACGCCCGGAGGGCTCGTACACCACCTACCTCTTCGATTCCGGGGAGGAAAAGATTCGGAAGAAGACCGGCGAAGAGGCGATCGAGCTGGTGCTTGCACGTGATCGCGGCGAGATTGTCTCGGAGGCGGCGGACCTCATCTATCATCTTCTCGTTTTGTTGAACCAGCTCGCAATCCCCGTCGAGGAGGTGTTCGAAGAGCTCGAGCACCGCACGTAGGAAAGGAAACGACGACATGCAGATCCCCTACACTGAACGCCTGGGCGAGGGTATTCTCCTGTTCGACGGCGCCATGGGCACCATGCTCTATGACCGCGGCGTCTTCATCAATCGCTGTTTCGAGGAGATCAATTTGAGCCGGCCGGAAATGGTCGAGCGCGTTCATCGAGAGAATATCGAGGCGGGGGCGCAGGTCCTGACCGCCAACAGTTTCGGGGCCAATCCCGTCAAGCTTGCCGGTCACGGGCTTGCAGACCGAACCGAGGAGATAAACCACGCAGCGGTACGCCTCGCTCGGGAGGCAGCAACGGCGGAGACCTACGTCGCGGGATCGGTCGGTCCGCTCGGTGCGAGGCTCGAGCCGCTCGGGCGGCTCTCGATGAGCGCGGCCAAGGCGGCGTTCAGCGAGCAGATATCGGCGCTGCTTTCGAGCGGGGTCGATCTACTGCTCTTCGAGACCTTCAAGAACCTCGACGAGCTCTTGCTCGCAGTCAGAGTCGCCCGAACGATCGACCGCTCGATTCCAATCCAGGCCCAGTTCAGCGTCGGCCCCTACCTCAGCGAAGAGTACCGCAAAGAAGCGCCGGGCATCGCGCAACGGCTCGACGCGGAGGAGGGCATCGATGTCATCGGTTTCAACTGCACCATCGGGCCCTCCGACATGCTCGACATCCTCTCGGCCATCCGGCCGCTGGTGCGCAAACCGATCTCGATCATGCCCAATGCCGGATTCCCCAAGGAGGTTGACGGCCGGCAGATCTACTTGACGACGCCCGACTACTTTGCCGAATACGCCCAGCGTTTCTTCGAGGGCGGGGCGTCGGTCATCGGAGGCTGCTGCGGCACGACCCCGGAGCATATCCGAAAGATGGCGGGCGCGATCCTCACCTTCGGCCGGGCCCGTCAGCTCATAGAGGTGAAGGGATCGGCCGAAAAGGCCGAGCCGAAGGAACCGGTGAAGCTCGCCGAGCGTTCCCGGCTCGGAGCGGCGCTCGCCTCAGGCGAATGGATTACCTCCATCGAGATCGTGCCGCCGCTCGGCGCAGATCTGACGAAAGTCATCGAGAAGACGAGGGACCTGGCCGTGAAGGGGATCAGCTGTGTGAATGTTCCGGACGGGCCCCGAGCCTCCTCGCGGATCTCAGCCTTCGTCGCTGCTGCCGAGATCCAACGCGCGAGCGGGGTAGAAGCAATCCTCCACTTCGGGTGCCGCGACCGGAACCTCATCGCGATGCAGGCGGACTTGCTCGCCGGCGAGGCGGTAGGGCTCAAGAACATGCTCCTGATAACCGGCGACCCACCGAAGGTGGGCAACTATCCGGATGTCACCGGCGTCTTCGACGTCGACTCCATCGGGCTGCTTTCCCTTGCCGATCGTCTCAACCACGGCGTCGACCTTGGCGGGACCGAGCTCTCCAAACCCACCTCGCTGGTTCTCGGTGCCGGTGCGAACCCGGTCTCAGCCGCCATGGACCGCGAAATCGACCGAACCCACCGGAAGGCCGAGGCAGGCGCGGAGTTTTTCATAACCCAGCCGGTATTCGATGCCGAGAAGATACTTGATTTCATCCGGCTCATCGAGGATACCGGAGTGCCGGTCATTGCCGGGGTGTGGCCCCTCGCCTCCTACCGCAATGCCCTCTTTCTCCACAACGAGGTACCCGGGGTGGTCATTCCGGAGGAGGTCATGGAGCGGATGAGACGGCAGGAATCGAAAGAGGATGCGCGCGAGGAGGGGATCAGAATCGCTCGAGAGATCATCCAGCGGGTCAAAGGTGCTGTGCGGGGGGTGCAGGTGAGCCCGCCTTTCGGCCGCATCCAGACCGCGCTCGATGTAATCGCCTGAACACTCGATGAGACAAAAAAAGCGCGGGCCGCTGTGCCCGCGCTTCTGCTTCGAGAGACGGCTGAGCTCTCAGCCCGCCGCTTTGCTGTAATTCTCGGCTACTTTGTCCCAGTTGATAAGGTTGAAGAAGGCGCCGATGTAGTCGGGACGCTTGTTCTGATACTTCAGGTAGTATGCGTGCTCCCACACATCCAGTCCGAGAATCGGGGTGTCGCCCTCCATCATCGGGCTGTCCTGGTTGGCGGTGCTGTAGATTTCGAGCTTCTTGTCGCTCTTTACGACGAGCCAGGCCCAACCGCTACCGAAGCGGGTTGCCGCGGCATTGGAGAACTTCTCCTTGAACTGGTCGAATCCGCCGAAGGTGGAGCTGATCGCGTCGGCGAGCGCTCCGCTCGGCTGACCGCCTTTGTTGGGTCCCATGATCTCCCAGAACAGTGCATGGTTGGCGTGGCCGCCGCCATTGTTCCTCACTGCCGTGCGTATATTCTCGGGAAGCAAAGAGATGCTGGAGAGAATGCGCTTGATGTCCCATCCCTCATATTCGGTCCCTTGGATTGCGGCGTTCAGCTTGGTTGTGTAGCCGACGTGGTGTTTGTCGTGGTGAAGATGCATCGTCTGCTCGTCGATATGGGGCTCGAGGGCGTTGTATGCATAGGGAAGTGCCGGTGTTTCGAATGCCATATACTTTGCTCCTTTCTACACTTAAAAGTCTTACCAAAATGGTAACCATTCGGGGAAGAGGAGTCAAGGAAATGAAAATATCACCGGCCGCGCTGATTGATGCAGGAGGCATCCTTGCTCGGGAGCTGTCGGTCAGTCGAGCCTCGAGATGATTCGGTCTCCCATCTCTGCAGTGCCGACCTGCCGTTTGCCCTCGCTCATGATGTCTCCGGTGCGATAGCCTTCGTCCAGGACAGCTGCGACCGCGTTGAATATCCGGGTATAGGATTCATCCATGCCGAAGCTGTACTTCAAGAGCATCCCGAGCGAGAGCATCTGGGCAATCGGATTTGCGACTCCCTTGCCGGCAATATCCGGAGCCGAACCGCCGGCCGGCTCGTAGAGCCCGAAGCCGCCCTCGCCGAGGGAGGCGCTCGGGAGCATGCCAAGGGAGCCGGTTATCATCGAGGCCTCGTCGGAGAGGATGTCGCCGAACATGTTGCCGCAGAGCATGACGTCGAACTGGTGCGGGTTTCGCACGAGCTGCATCGCGGCGTTGTCGACGTACATCGAGGTAAGCTCGACGTCGGGATAATCCGAGGCTACGGACTTCACCACCTCGCGCCAGAAGACCATCGTCGTGAGGACGTTCGCCTTGTCAATCGAGGTTACCTTCTTGTTTCTGCGCCGTGCGCTGTCGAATGCGACGCGGGCGATGCGTTCGATTTCTCCGCGGGTGTAGACCATCGTGTCGAAAGCGCGGTCATCTTCCCTCCCTTTCGGCTGTCCGAAATAGATGCCGCCGGTGAGCTCTCTCACCACCAGAATGTCGAATCCGTCGCCGACGACCTGCGCCCGGAGCGGGGAGGCATCGCGCAGCTGCGGGAAGATGATGGCCGGTCTGAGATTGGCGTAGAGGCCGAAGTGCTTTCGAAGTGGCAGGAGGGCCGCCCGCTCGGGCTGCTGATCGGGCGGGAGCGATTCCCATTTTGGACCGCCGACCGAACCGAAGAGCACGGCGTCAGAGGACTCGCACAACGCGAGGGTCTCTTTCGGGAGCGCTTTGCCATGCTTGTCGATCGCGCAGCCTCCCACGTCGGCGGTCTCTACGCTGAACGAAACCCCGGCGGATTTCTCGATCGCGTGCAGCACCTTGAGCGCCTCGTTCATGACTTCCGGCCCGATCCCGTCGCCGGGGAGAACGGCTATCTTTTTGTTTTCCATCACTTCTTCTCCTCAAAACGAAAGAGGGAGCCGCGACAAAACCAGCCTTCAGGTGGCCGGAGCGCTCCCCCCAAGCGGAAAAATCTGTGGTTCACTCTACCGGTTTTGGCCATTATTGACAAGCAAAGTCCAAAATCGGCCATCCTCTTGACATTATTTTTGAATGTGACCACATTTATTAGGAAAGCCTTGATGGGGTCTTTGCGCGACATCTGGCGTCGCCGATCTCACACAATCGGCTCACAAGCTGAAAGTCTCTGGCAGGTGCCGCGACAAAGGAGGTCGACAGTACTGCAGTAAGGCTATCGTATGTACCGTTGCGATCACGGGTCGCTCGGTCTATTGAGGAAGTTCGATTTCATGGATCAGTTACAAGCGTACACGGAGCCGTTGCGTTCCATCCCGATCTACTTCGTGTTTGTGATTGCGTTAGTGGGTTTGATGTTGGGGGCCTCCTATTTCCTCGGCCAACGCCACCGGGATCGCGAAACCGATGAGCCCTACGAGTCCGGTATCGTTGCGACCGGAACCGCCCGCCTGAGAGTCAACATCCAATTCTACCTAGTCGCCGTCGTTTTTCTCATCTTCGATCTTGAGACAGCATTCGTGCTCGCCTGGGCGGTTGCGTTCAAGCAGCTTGGATGGGCCGGCTTCACCGAGATTGCCGTCTTCATCGGACTACTCGGTGCCGCTCTTCTCTACCTCTGGCGTGTCGGAGCGTTGGACTGGCGCAAAAAGGCCGAAAGGAGAAGAGAAAATGTCGTCCACGACTGAGCAGACCAACTACACCCTTACCAAAGACGACAACCCCGGCAAGATCCTGCAGAACAGCGTCATGTTGAGCCGTCTCCAGGACCTCGTCGCGTGGGGACGGAAGTACTCTATTTGGCCATTCAATTTCGGTCTTTCATGCTGTTACGTCGAGATGGCAACCTCGCTCACGAGTCGTTTCGATATCTCGCGTTTCGGCGCGGAGGTTATCCGCGGAACCCCCCGTGAGGCGGACCTGCTCATCGTTGCGGGCACCGTTTTCATGAAGGTCGCTCCGATCGTGAAGCGGCTCTACGAGCAGATGATGGAGCCGCGCTGGGTCATTTCGATGGGCTCGTGCGCGAACTCAGGGGGCATGTTCGACATCTACAGCGTGGTTCAGGGAGTCGACAAGTTTCTTCCTGTAGACGTCTACGTACCGGGATGCCCGCCTCGTCCCGAGGCCTTCATGGAGGGGCTGGTGATGCTGATGGACAAGGTCGGCAAGGAGAAGCGGCCATTGAGTTGGGTCATTGGACCGCAAGGCGTCATCAAACCGGAATACACCTCACAGCGAGAGGCGAAGCGCGAAGAACATAGGAAGACGACTTTCCTGAGGAGCCCCGATGAAGTCTGACACGGACGTGACTCCGGCGGTCTCCGAGCTCGAGAAGCGCTTTCCGGACATCCCCTTCCAGGAGCAGGTGACTCGCGACGACCATCCGACGGTCTGGGTGCCCGAAGGCGAAATCATCCGGGTCTTGAGGTTTCTCAAAGAAGAGGTCGCTCAGCCCTACAAGATGCTCTACGACCTCACTGCCATCGACGAGCGCCAACGGAATCATCGTGAGGGTCAGCCCGACAGCGATTTCACGGTGGTCTACCACCTCATGTCGCTCGACCGCAACGACGACATTCGACTGAAAGTGGCGCTTACAGGGGAGTATCCCAGCATTTCCACCGTGACCTCGGTCTTCCCCTCTGCGAACTGGTACGAACGAGAGGTCTGGGACATGTTCGGTGTGAGCTTCTCCGGTCACCCCCGGCTGCGCCGCATATTGATGCCCCCCACCTGGGAGGGCCACCCGCTGCGCAAGGAGCATCCGGCGCGGGCTACCGAGATGGGCCCTTTTTCCCTTCCCGATGAGAAGCAGATGGCCGAGCAGGAGGCGTTGCTCTTTCATCCGGAGGACTGGGGGCTCGAGGAACACGGTGAAGATACGGACTACCTCTTCCTGAACATGGGGCCCAACCACCCCGGAACTCACGGGCTGCTCCGAGTCGTCCTCCAGCTCGACGGCGAGGAGATCATCGATGCGATCCCCGATATCGGCTACCACCACCGCGGTCAGGAGAAGATGGCAGAGCGCCAGACCTTTCACACCTATCTACCCTACACCGATCGGGTCGACTACCTCGGCGGGGTGATGAACAACCTGGCCTACGTGCTCGCCGTCGAGAAGCTCGCCGGCATCGAGGTGCCCGATCGAGCGAAGGTCATCCGAATCATGCTGGCGGAGCTCTTCAGGATCTCGAGTCACCTCGTTTGGTACGGTACATTCGTGCAGGACATCGGCGCGATGACTCCGGTATTCTTCATGTTCAACGACCGGGAGCGGGTCTTTCGGATTGTCCAGGCCATTACCGGCGGACGGATGCATCCGAGCTGGTTCCGAATCGGAGGAGTCGCGCAGGATCTTCCGAACGGATGGGAGCAGCTCGTGCGCGAGTTCGTCGAGTATTTCCCGAAGAGACTGAGAGAATACGACAAGGTCATCGTGAAGAATCGAATCTTCAGGGCGAGGACGAAAGGGGTCGGTTCCTACACGACCGAAGAGGCCGTCGAATGGGGCGTCACCGGCGCGGGCCTGCGGGCGACCGGGCTGGAGTGGGACTTCCGAAAGAAACGGCCCTACGGTGGATACGACCAGTTCGAGTTCGACATCCCCACCGGGCAGAACGGGGATTCCTTCGACCGGGCGGCGGTCAGGATCGAGGAGCTCAGGCAGAGCCTGCGCATCGTCGAACAGTGTTTGGCCAACATGCCGAGCGGTCCCTACAAGGCTGATCATCCGCTCACCACCCCGCCGAGAAAAGAACGGACAATGAAGGATATCGAGACCCTCATCAATCACTTCGTGAACGTAACCTGGGGTCCGGTAATGCCACCCGGAGAGGCCTGCTTCCCTATCGAGGCGACGAAGGGCGCCAACAGCTACTACGTCATCGGCGACGAGGACACCAACAGCTACCGTACGCGAATTCGCACCCCCTCGTTCCCACACATACAGATGCTCCCCTTCATTAGCCGCGGGCATCTCGTGCCCGACCTCATCGTCATACTCGGGGCCATCGATTTCGTCCTTGCGGACCTGGATCGGTGAGGGGCGCGGCAATTATGAAATTGAATCGGAGATCGCAATGCTGAGCGAGCGAGAAAAAACAGACATCGATGCCGAGATCGCCGGGGCGCCGAAGAAGCGCATGACGACGATCGAGGCGCTTCGAATCGTACAACGGGAACGCGGGTGGGTTTCCGATGAGGCGATCAAGGACATCGCGGAGTATCTGGAAATGACCCCGGACGAGGTCGACAGCGTCGCTACCTTCTACAACATGATCTTTCGCAAACCGGTTGGCAAGCACGTGATCTTCGTGTGCGAAAGCATCTCCTGCTGGGTAACCGGGTACGAGGGGGTACGCGAGCACCTGCAGAACAAGCTCGGGATCGGACCAGGGGAGACGACGAGCGACGGCATGTTCACGCTCCTTCCGGTCGACTGCCTCGGGGCATGCGACCGAGGTCCGACAATGGTCGTGGACGAAGAGCTTCACGGGAATCTCAATCCGGAGAGTATCGACAAGATACTCGATGAGATAAAGCGAGAAGGGTAGGGCCATGGAAACACCACTTACACGGTTCATTCGGCCGAACGAGGAATCCCTTCTCCTGTCGGAATACGAGAAGCGTGGAGGCTATACCGCCGTGCGCAAGGCGCTCAAAGGATTTGCGCCCGAGGAGGTGACGAATCTCGTCAAAGACTCGACCCTCGCAGGCAGAGGCGGTGCAGGTTTCCCCACTGGGCTCAAATGGAGCTTCGTCCCGATGGGCGACGACGCTCCGCGCCCGAAGTACTTCGTCGTAAACGCCGACGAAATGGAACCCGGAACCTTCAAGGACCGGATGCTGCTCGAGGGAGACCAGCACCAACTCATCGAGGGAATCATCATCGGGGCTTACGCGGTTCAGGCGGAGGTCGCCTACATCTTTCTCCGAGCTCACTACAATCTGACTGAGCTGCGTATGAAACGCGCGATACAAGAGGCCTACGATGCCGGCTACCTCGGGAAGAACATCCTCGGCACCGGCTACAACCTCGATCTGCACCTGCACGTGAGCGCCGGCAGATATATCTGCGGCGAGGAGACGGCGCTCCTCAACAGCCTCGAAGGCAAGAGGGCGGTGCCGAGGGCGAAGCCCCCGTTTCCGCAGCTCTCAGGTCTTTTCGGCAGGCCGACCGTCGTCAACAACGTCGAGACGGTCTGCAACATACCTCACATCATCGAGCACGGAGCGGAGTGGTACAAGGGCTTGAGCAATTCGAGCCACGGTGGGACGAAGATCTACGGGGTGAGCGGTAGGGCGCAGCGGCCCGGATGGTGGGAGCTGCCGCTCGGGACCACCGCGCGCGAGATCATAGAGGAGCACGCAGGAGGCATGCTTCCCGGACATACCCTTCGTGGGATGCTCCCCGGCGGAGGATCCACTGATTTCCTGACAACCGAGCACCTGGACGTGAAGCTCGACTTCGAATCGGTACCGGCGGCAGGCAGCCGATTTGGCACCGGAACGATGATCATACTCGACGACAAGACCTGCCCGGTCGGCTTCGTCTACAACCTTCTGAAGTTCTACGCCCGCGAGTCATGTGGTTGGTGCACACCCTGCCGGGAGGGGCTGCCCTGGATCGCGCGGATGGTCAAGAGCATCGAAGACGGAAACGGAGAGATGGGCGACCTCGATATCCTTGCACAGCAGACCCGTTCCCTCGGGCCGGGCAAGACGTTCTGCGCCCACGCGCCGGGGGCGATGGAGCCGCTTCAGAGCGCACTCAAGTACTTCAAGGACGACTTCGTGAGCCACATCACCGGGAAACGGTGTCCATGGAGAGGATAGATGATAACGATCTACATCGATAACGTACCCTATGAGGTGAACGAGAATCAGAACCTGCTTCAGGCAAGCCTCTCGCTCGGCTTCAATCTTCCCTATTTCTGCTGGCATCCTGCGCTCCACTCGGTCGGTTCCTGCCGGCAGTGCGCGGTAAAGGTATTCAAGGACGAGAACGACACCCGGGGGCGAATCATCATGTCCTGCATGACCGCGGCGAGTGACGGAGTTCGTCTTTCGATCGATGACCCGGAGGCGCGTGCCTTTCGCGGCAACGTGACCGAATGGCTGATGCTCAACCATCCTCACGACTGTCCGGTTTGCGATGAGGGCGGGGAATGTCATCTGCAGGATATGACCGTCATGACCGGCCACAACTATCGGCGCAGCCGCTTCAAGAAGCGGACCTACCTCAATCAAGATCTCGGTCCCTTCCTGAGCCACGAGATGAATCGCTGCATTCAGTGCTACCGTTGCGTCCGTTTCTACCGGGACTATGCAGGCGGGAGGGACTTCAACGTCTTCTCCGCTCACGACGGCGTCTATTTCGGACGCTATGAAGAGGGTACCCTCGAGAGCCCCTTCAGCGGCAACCTCGTCGAGATCTGCCCGACCGGGGTCTTCACCGACAAGACTTTGAAGGAGCATCCGGTTCGCAAATGGGACCTCCAAACCTCCCCGTCGATCTGCGCTCAATGCGGGCTGGGCTGCAATACCATCGTCGGCGAGCGCTACGGCACCCTCAGGCGGGTCCTCAACCGATACAACGGACGGGTCAATCGCTACTTCCTCTGCGACCGGGGACGATACGGCTATGAGTTCGTCAACCATCCCGATCGCCTGCGCGAACCGACTCTTCGATCGCGTGAGTCCGTGCGCGTCTCCGCTGATTCCAACGGCGAGTCCGGCGTGGAATCCGGAGAGAGAAACCTCGGCCGTTCGGTGGAAGCGATCACGGAGACCACCGATCGAGTACGGTCGATCATCGGGAGATCGAGAAAGGTGATTGGGATCGGTTCGCCGACCGCCTCCCTGGAATCGAACTACGCGCTTCGCAACCTCGTCGGAGTCGAGAACTTCTCGAGCGGTCTGCCCCAACGGGAGGATGAGCTCAACAAGCTGGTCGCACGGGTGCTTTCGGAAACTGCGGCTCATACCGTCTCTCTGGCCGAAATCGAGCACGCCGATGCCGTATTTGTTCTCGGTGAGGATGTCGTCAACGTGGCACCCCTCGCCGAGCTTGCGCTCCGGCAATCGGTGCGGACTACACCCGATGCCACAGCCGAGGCCCAACTTCACATACCCGACTGGGACGATCGCGCCGTCCGCGAGGCCGTTCAGGACAAGAAAGGGCCGATGTTCGTGGCGACCCCCTACGCGGTCAGCCTCGATGAGTTCGCCGTCCGCTCCTATCGCGGGACGCCGGAGGATATTGCGATTCTCGCAAACGCCGTCGCTCACATCATCGATCCGGAGAACGCACCGGCGCCGGATCACGTCGGAGAGACCGAGCGCGTGCTCGCCGAGACCATAGCGGGAACGCTCGGGCTCGCTGCGAAGCCTTTGATCGTTTCCGGAACCACCCTCGGTAGTAAAGCGGTCCTCGAGGCGGCCGCGAACGTGGCGACCGCGCTTGCCGAGGAGGGCAAGGACGCCGGGATCTTCATGACCGTCTCCGAGTCGAACAGCGTCGGGACCGCCTTCCTCGGAGGCATGAGCCTCGACGAGGCGAACGAGAAGATCTCGAGCGGAGAGGCGGACACTCTCATCGTGATGGAGAATGATCTCTACCGGAGGATGGACACCTCCCAGGCAGATTTCATGCTTCAGAAAGCCGAACAGGTCATCGTCCTCGACTACCTGCGAAGTCCGACCTCCCAACGGGCGGACGTCGTCGTCCCGGTCGGCACCGTTGCAGAATCGAGCGGCACTTTCGTAAACAACGAGGGCAGGGCCCAGCGATTCTACGAGGTGATGAACCCCGACGAGATCGTGCAGTCGAGCTGGAAGTGGCTGAATCTATTCGGAAATCCCTACTACGAGGGCAAGGTCATTTGGGACTCCCTCGACTACATGCTCGACACGATCGCACGTCAAATGCCCCTGTTCGCTCCGATCAAGCAGATTGCTCCTTCGGCTTCGAGCGTCAAAAACGGACTCCGGATACCGAGGGAGTCGCATCGCTTCAGCGGTCGTACCGCTACCGGCGCAAACATAAGCGTGCACGAGCCGAAGCCACCGCAGGACAGCGACACACCCATGAGCTACACGATGGAGGGAAGACGGTCTCAGATACCGCCGGCACTCATCGCGCGGTTGTGGGCACCACGCTGGAACAGCGTTCAGGCTCTCACCCGGTTTCAGGAAGAGGTGGACGGTCCGTTGCGAGGGGGAGATCCCGGGGTGAAAATCGGCGCTCCTCGCGCGAAACGAGAAGAATCGGACCCGAGCGCAGCGTACTTCCCTCAGCGCGACGAGGCCCTTCACATCGAAGAGGGAAAGCTCCTGCTGCTGCCCTCGTATCACATCTACGGCAGCGAGCCCACGAGCGCCATTTCCGCGGCCGTATCGAAACGGGTGCCGAAGCCCTATATCGGGCTTTCAGCGGCGGACGCAGAGTCGATGGGGCTCGCCGAGGGCGATACGGTCGGATTCACCGTTGGAGACAAGCAGATCTCGTTGCCCTATCACAAGGTGAAGGGGCTTCCGTCAGGAGTCGGTGTGCTGCCTGTTGGACTTACCGGAACCGAGCATTTCGCGGTTCCCGGATGGGGGACGATCCCGCAGAAAGGAGAGCTATAGGAGATGGCGGCTACACCGGTCATTGTCATCCTGGTGATTCTCCTCGCGGTCGTCAGCGTGGCGGCGGGTCTCATCATGCTCGAACGAAGGCTGCTCGCGCTGTGGCAGGATCGCTACGGTCCGAACCGCGCCGGCCCATTCGGGCTGCTCCAGGTAGTCGCCGACATGATCAAGATCTTCTTCAAGGAGGACTGGATACCGTCGTTCGCCGACAAGGGACCATTCGTCGTGGCGCCGGCGATCATCATGACGACGGTCCTTTTGTCCTTTGCGGTCATCCCGATGGCTCCGCACATCGTGGTATCCCACATCAACATCGGACTTCTGTTCTTTCTCGGGATGTCCTCACTCGGTGTCTACAGCGTCATCATCGCGGGCTGGTCCTCGAACAACAAGTACTCGCTGTTGGGCGGCATCCGCGCGATTACCCAGATGCTCAGCTACGAGGTCTTCATGGGCCTATCGCTGGTCGGGGTCGTGATGTTGTCCGGTTCCTTTCAGATGGGCGACATCGTGAAAGCCCAGCAATCGATTTGGTTCGTTATTCCGCAGATCGTCGGCTTCGTCATCTTTTTCATCGGGGGTCTCGCCGTGACTCACCGCATCCCGTTCGACCTGCCGGAGGCGGAGAACGAGCTCGTCGCCGGGTTCCACACCGAGTACTCGGGTATGAAGTTCGGGATGTTCTTCGTTGGCGAGTACCTCGGTATCCTGCTCGTCTCGATGATGACGGTGACGCTGTTTTTCGGCGGGTGGCTTGGTCCATGGCTGCCGCCGATCGTTTGGTTCATTATCAAAACTTTTGTTTTCGTATCGATATTCATCCTGATTCGCGCGGCGCTCCCACGGCCGCGCTACGACCAGCTCCTTGCCTTCGGCTGGAAGATCCTGTTGCCGCTCACCCTGCTGAATATACTGGTGACGGGGGCCGTCTATCTGGCGTTCTGGGGTTGATGCGATGTCGAGAGAGAGGAGATGACAGTATGTTCAGTATGTTGAGGACCCTCTGGGGAGTCTTCCTCCACGCGTTCGCGAAACGAGAGACCGTCCTCTATCCCGAAGAGAAGCCCTACCTGGCCCCGCGCGCGCGCGCCCGCATCATCCTCACCCGAGATCCGGACGGCGAGGAGCGTTGTGTTGCCTGCAATCTCTGCGCCGCGGCCTGTCCGGTGGACTGTATCTCTTTGCAGGGGACTCAGGATGAATATGGACGGCGGTATCCGGAGTATTTCCGAATCAACTTCTCGCGCTGCATAGCGTGCGGGCTGTGTGAAGAAGCCTGTCCAACCTATGCCATTCAGCTCACGCCCGATTTCGAGTTTGCCGAATACAAACGCCAGGATATGGTCTACGAGAAAGAGGATCTTCTGATCGACGGCCCCGGCAAGTACCACGACTACAACTTCTATCGCCAGGCCGGCCTTTCGATTCGAGGCAAGGGAAAAGGCGAGGGAGAGCAGGAACGCAAGCCGGTGGATATCAGGGCGCTGTACACTCAGGACGACGAGTAGGGCGGGGGAGCAACAATGGAGGTTCTGTTCGGCATAGCAGCTTTCATCGCAATCGTGGCCACCCTGCTGTCGGTGACCCGGCTGAACGCGGTGCATGCGCTGCTCTACCTCATCGTTTCGATACTCTCCCTCGCGGTGATCTTCTACATCTTGGGAGCGCCCTTCGCATCCGCTCTCGAGGTTATCGTCTACGCAGGGGCGATCGTCGTGCTGATGCTCTTCGTGGTGATGATGCTCAATCTCGGGCACCAGGCCGTGGAGCGAGAGAAGACGCTGCTTCGTCCGAGGATCTGGATTGGACCCTTCCTCCTTGCGGCCCTCCTTATGGCGGAGTTTCTCTTTCTCCTTCTCGGAGAGGGCCGGACGACAAAAGTGACGGTCCAATCGCCGACGCAGGTCGGGATTGCGCTGTTCCAGCCCTACTTGATTGCCGTGGAGATCGCGTCGTTCCTGCTGCTTGCCGGCGTCGTCGGAGCATATCATCTCGGCAGAAAGATCGTTTTTCCGGAGGCAAAGAAATGAGCGCAGGACTTCCGGATTGGGGCATTATTCTCGCGGCCGTCTTGTTCGTGCTCGGGCTCTTGGGCGTTCTCATGCGGCGCAACATCATCTTCGTGCTCATCTCGGTCGAGATCATGCTGAACGCGGCCGGTCTCGCCTTCATCTCCGCCGGTAGCCGGTGGAACCAGCCTGACGGCCAGATCATGTTCATCTTCATCCTGACCCTCGCTGCCGCCGAGGCTTCCGTGGGGCTGGCTCTCATCATCCAGTTCTTCCGCTACTACAAGTCGTTGGACACCGACGACGCGAAGGACATGAGGGGGTAACATGTTTCATCTTCTTTGGCTCGTGCCCGCGCTTCCTCTCATCGGCTTCGTGATTCTGGTTTTTGCGGGCAAAAAGATGCCGGCAGCGCTCGCGGGGACAATCGGGACGCTCTCGGTGGGGATCTCGGCGCTCATCACGATCTTGCTCGGGGTCCAATACTTCAGCGCTCCGCCGAGCGGCGGGGCGTTCGTACAGTCCCTGTGGAACTGGGTGTCCGTCGGCGATCTTAGAATTGACATCGGGTTCCGGTTCGATTCGCTGACGCTCACGATGATGTTCGTGGTCACCTTCGTCGGGTTCCTGATCCATCTCTACTCGACGGAGTATATGCAGGGGGATGGGGACTACCACCTGTTCTTCGCCTACATGAACCTCTTCGTCACCTCGATGCTCATCCTCGTGATGGCCGACAATCTGGTCTTCCTCTACCTCGGTTGGGAGGGAGTCGGTCTGTGCAGCTACCTGCTGATCGGCTACTGGTACCGCGACCCGGCAAACGGAGCCGCGGCGCGCAAGGCGTTCATCGTGACGAGGATCGGGGATGTGTCGATGTTGCTGGGAATCGCAATCCTCGCCGCCAACCTCGGCACACTCAACATACAGGACATTCTTTCGGCCGCCCCGACGCGACTCGGTGCAGGCTCGACGACCTCGATTCTCGCCGCGGCGCTGCTCTTGGGCGGCGCGGTCGGCAAGTCCGCTCAGGTTCCGCTGCAGACCTGGCTGCCCGACGCAATGGCCGGTCCGACGCCGGTAAGCGCGCTCATCCATGCGGCGACGATGGTTACCGCCGGCGTCTACTTGATTGCGCGGACGAACGTTCTCTTCATCCTTGCACCGCCGGTGCAGTTTGCCGTCGCCATCATTGGTGTAGTGACTCTGCTCTACGGCGGCTTCTACGCTATCGCCCAGGCCGACATAAAACGGGTGCTCGCCGGTTCGACGATCAGCCAAATCGGTTACATGTTTCTCGGCTTGGGGGTGGGCTTCTGGTCGGCAGCGATGTTCCACTTCATGATGCACGCCTTCTTCAAGGCGTTGCTTTTCCTGGCCGCAGGGTCCGTCATCCTCGCCCAACATCACGAGCAGAACATGTTCAAGATGGGCGGACTACGGAAGGTCATTCCGGGAACTTTTTGGACATTCCTCATCGGGGCGGCATCACTCTCGGCCCTGCCGCTCGTTACAGCAGGTTTCTACAGTAAGGAGTGGATCCTCTGGGGGACCTGGCAGTCGCCTCACGGAGGAGTGATCCTCTGGATCTTCGCCGCGTGTCTCGGCGTTCTCTTAACGGCGACCTATACCTTCCGGATGGTGTTTCTCACCTTCTACGGCAAACAGCGGATGGAGAAGTCCCACAACGCCAGCGCTCGCATTCTCGTGCCGCTCGTCATCCTGGCGGCACTCTCGATTGGAGCGGGCTTCCTCGAAACACCCGAGACCCTCGGGCATGTAGGCCTTTTCGGCCGCTTCTTGCGCCAGAGTCTGCCGGCATCCGGGCTCGGCAGCGGTGCCGGCGCCTCGACGGGAACGGGAACGGAGGCGATGCTGCAGATCATCGTCTCCGTGTTGACGCTCCTCGGAATCGGGCTCGGTTACCTGCTCTATCTGCGCGATTCGAAACGGGCCGAGCGCCTAACCGACACTGCCGGGTACGTCGGGCTGCGGCGTTTCCTTTTTTCGGGGCTCGCCTTCGACTGGGCCTACAACTGGCTGTTCGTTCGTCCCTATCGCCGGATCTCTCGGTTCCTCAAAGCCGATTTCATCGACTATATCTACAGGGCGATCGCTCTCCTCAATGTAGGGTTCAACCTCCTGTTCAGCGGGGCTCAGACCGGCCGGATTCGGTGGTACCTGGCAGGCATTGGATTCGGCGCAGTCGTAGCGATCGGCGTCATGATGCTGCTGTAGGTTTGGAGACGATATGTTGCTAGCGATCCTGATAATTGGACCAATAATCGGAGGGCTGCTCTCCTGGCTTCTCGGAAGGATCGGGAAGATCTGGGTACGGATCTGGCCTCTGCTCTTCCTCCTCCTGGACTTCGTCATTTTGATCGTAACCTGGATCTCCGGGAGCCAGTCGAGCGTATCCTACGGGAGGTTCGGTTTCTACTCCGAGCTCACAGTTGCGTGGATTCCCTCCCTGGGCGTGCAGGTCCACCTGGTGCTCGACGGCCTGAGCCTTCTGCTCACCCTCCTTGCGGTCTTCCTCGGAATCGTCGTCATGACGGTATCATGGGCGAAGCGGCGCGAACACGAGAGCTTCTTCTACTTCAACATTTCCCTTGTACTTGCGGGTGTAATCGGGACATTCCTCTCGGTCGACCTGTTCCTGTTCTTTCTCTTCTGGGAGCTCATGCTGGTTCCGACCTACTTTCTCATCACGGGCTGGGGCGGTGAGAAACGCTCCGCGGCGGGATTCAAATTCTTCGTCTTCACCCAAGTTTCGGGACTCGTGATGTTCGTTGCGATACTGGCCCTCTATTTCATCCATGGAGCTCAGACGGGGGTATACAGCTTCGACCTCTTTGCCCTCATGGAGACCAAGCTCGGAGGCACCGCGTCGCTCCTGATTATGCTTGGTTTCATTGCCGCGTTCGTCGTGAAGCTGCCGGTCGTTCCGTTCCATTCATGGCTGCCGGACACCTACACCGAAGCGCCATTGGAGGGCACGGTCATACTCTCGGGTCTCCTGTCGAAAACTGCTGCCTACGGCCTGCTTCGCTTCGTGCTGCCGCTGTTTCACGAATCCGTAGTGGAAATCGCTCCAATTGCTATGGCGCTCGGGGTTGCCGGCATCATCTACGGTGCCGTGCTTGCCTTCGGGCAAAAGGACATTAAGCGGCTCATCGCCTACACGAGCGTCAGCCACCTCGGTTTCGTCTTCGTCGGCATCTTCTCGCTCAGTCAGCTGGCCATCCAGGGAGCGGTGCTGCAGATGATAAGCCACGGGGTTGCGACGAGCGGGCTCTTCATTACCGCCGCTTTCATCGAAGAGCGGTTGGCCACTCGCAACCTCGACCGGATGGGCGGGCTGTTTGCCGTGGTTCCGCGGCTCGGCGGCGCCGGTATCGTCTTTGCGCTCATAGCCCTCGGGGTGCCGGGATCGGGGAACTTCATCTCCGAAATCCTCATTGTGGTCGGCACCTTCAAGGCGAACGTCGTCATCGCGATCCTCGCGGCGACCGGTCTGGTTTTCTCCGTGATTTACGCGCTGCACGTGATCCAAAAATCCTTCCACGGTCCGTTGCTCGCCGACGGTAGCGCAACGGATGCCGAGGGCGCCGGTGCAGCGACGGACGGCACGGTGGCCGCGGCACTCACCGACATCTCGCTCGGGCAGACTCTGATGGCGCTGCTCATGATTCTGGTGGTCTTCTGGATCGGGATCTACCCACAGCCGCTCTTTCAGGCGGTGAGCCATTTTGTTCAAGCTTTGCAGGGAGGTCTCTCATGAGCGGCAGCGAGTTCTACGCGCTTCTTCCGGACATCATTGTCGCCGGCATGTCCATCGTCATCATGCTCGGCGTGGCATTTCGGCGCAGCTACGTCGGCTCATACGTGCTCTCGCTCATCGGAATGATCGCCGCATTCGTGGCGCTTCTGGTGAGCCCTTCGGGTATTCGAATCGGCGATCTTCTCCTGATCGATGGCTACGCGAAGTTCTTCATGGGACTCGTTCTCCTCGCGAACCTGTGCGTACTGCTTTTCTCCTACCGCTACTTCAGGGGCTATCAGGAAAATCGAGAGGAGCTCTTCATCCTGCTGCTTCTCGAAACCCTCGGCGCCATGGTGTTGGCGGCCGCCTCCCATTTCGTATCGTTCTTCCTCGGGATCGAGCTTGTGAGCGTCTCGCTTTATGCTCTTTTGTCCTACGTGAGGTTCAAGCGCACCTCGATCGAGGCCGGCCTCAAATACCTCATTCCGGCAGCGGTCGCATCGGCGGTGTTCCTCTTCGGGATGGCGCTGATCTATCGGGAAACGGGTTACATGCAGTTCTCCGAGGTGGCCTCCTACTTCGCCGGCGGGTCGGTCAGCCCGGTTTCCTACGTCGGCATCGTCATGGTGATCTCGGGCATCGCGTTCAAACTCGCGCTCGCACCGTTCCACATGTGGGCGGCCGACGTCTATCAGGGGTCAAATCTACCGGTTACCGCATCCATTGCCACTGTCTCCAAGATCGGCGTCTTCGCGATGATCTATCGATTGTTCGCCGGCATGAACGTGGTGAGCCACCCGACACTCGCCTGGGTTTTGACCGGGATTGCCGTGCTTTCGATGCTCGGAGGCAACTGGCTCGCGCTACGGCAGACGAACGTGAAGCGGATGCTCGCCTACTCATCGACGGCACACCTTGGCTACCTGATGCTGCCGTTCCTCGCCGCAGGCAAGAGCGGTACCGTGGCGGCGGCCTTCTACCTGCTCGCATATTCCGCCACGAGCCTCGGACTGTTCGGCACGATGACCGCGCTCTCCAATCCGGAACGCGAGGCCGAAGAGGTGGAGGACTTCACCGGGCTTGCGTTCAAGCGGCCCGGCCTCGCGATCGTGATGGTGACGATGCTCTTGTCGATTGCGGGTATTCCCCTCACTGCGGGATTCATGGGCAAGCTCTACCTGTTGACCTCGGGTGTAGGGTCGTCTCTCTGGGTCCTAGCATTCGTGCTCGTGGCATCGAGCGGTATCGGCCTCTTCTACTATCTCAAGCTTGTGGCGGTTCAGTTTGGAGAGGCGGGACCGGCGGATGCCAACGGAGAGCTCAGACAGATCGTAGGGGCCGGAACGGGGGTTGCCCTCGTGGTCCTCACCGCCGTCGTTATTGCCGTCGGCGTGTACCCCACATTCCTTGTGAATGCTCTTTCTACTATCGTGCCGCAGCTGTAGACGCCCGCGAAGCTGTGTAGGGCGCCTCGATCCGACAAGGTGCGGCGCCGCAGCCGCGGCAGCCTACAAAGACTCGGCGATTCTCTTCACCTCATCGATGGACACGATGTCGTTGTCTACCAGCGACCTGAACAGCTTCTCGCTCGAGCCTTGAAAGAGACCGTCGCGAAGATCCTTCAACAGTGTCGATTCAACCTCTCGTCGACTCACCAGGGGGGAGTAGACGTAGGTTCGATCTTCCTCGCGCCCGGTGAGAACCCCGTTTTGCACGAGCTCTCGGATGACCTCGGCAACGGAACCGGTGTCGAGACCGGTCTTTCTGGCCAGCTCTGCCTGCACCTGCGAGTCCGTCAATTCGCCCTTTTCCCAGATGAGGTTCATGATCTCGAGCTCATGTTGATGCAGGAATCGTCTTTCCTTCTTGATCATATCGGTCCTCCGCACAGGCTGGTATAATAGCTGTCTGTTCCTATCATAAAACAGAAACCGCGCCTTCACAAGGAGAAAAGCGCAGGAGCTCATCAGATGCAGCTCGCCGAGATCACGACGGGCCGCTCGGCCCGGCGAATGATGAACCTTCATCATAGGTTACGGCAAGGAGGGTAAGATATATTACTTGGCAAGTAATGAATCGCGATGTATTTTGCCGTGATGTTAAATGACCTCCTGGTCAACGACGAGCGGCTCAATGCCACCTGCTCCGCACTTGCCGATCCGACGCGCCATTCTGTCGAGGCTGTCCGGGGGAAAGGCGACAGTGAACGAGATTGCCTCGCCGTTTGAAATCAGCCTTCCCGTCGTGTCGAAGCATCTCAAGGTGCTCGAGCGCGCCGGGCTCATCGAGCGAGGGCGAGAAGCACAGTGGAGACCCTGCCGGCTTCGGGCCGGACCGCGCAAGGGGGCGGAAGAATGGTTCGACCGGTTGGACGAATATCCAGAAAGGCTGAAAAACGAGGATGGAAAACATCGAATCGGATCTGATACCGTCTCAGAGGACCAACACTGAGGAGGCTGGGAGATGAAAGGAATTTCCCCATTTCTTTGGTTCGATAACCAAGCGGAGAAGGCTGCTGACTTCTACGTGTCGCTCTTCTCAGATTCACGCATAGGCGGCGTGTCGCGATACGGCGAGGACACACCGGGCGAGGCCGGCACAGTGATGACCGTGAGCTTCGAGCTCGAAGGACAAGATTTCACCGCACTTAACGGCGGGCCTGTTTTCAGCTTCACGCCCGCGGTATCGTTCTTCGTCAACTGTGAGTCGAGAAAGGAGCTCCAACGCCTCTGGGCGGGTTTGTCGGAGGGCGGATCGGTCCTCATGGAGCTCTCGGGGCACCCGTTCAGCGAGGCATTCGGCTGGGTGGTCGACCGATTTGGTGTCTCGTGGCAACTCAACCTCGGAAAGAGGGAACAGAAGATCGTTCCCTTCTTCACGTTCGTCGGCGAGCAGCACGGAAAGGCCGAGGAGGCGATGCAATCCTATGTTGCCCAGTTCCCCGACTCGATGGTGGTGCGAGTCGAACGCTATGCCGCGAGCGAACAGGGGACCGAGGGAAGCGTGAAACACGAGGTGTTTTCCCTCGCAGGCAGAGAGTTCATGGCGATGGACAGCAACCTGGACCACCCGTTCACCTTCACGCCGGCAATATCGTTCTTCGTACATTGTGAAACCCAAGGTGAGGTGGATGCCTTCTGGGAGGGCCTTTCTGCCGGGGGCGAGAAGGGGCAGTGCGGCTGGCTTACCGACCGCTACGGCGTATCCTGGCAGATCGTTCCCATGGCGCTATTGGAGCTGCTCGGCGATTCAAATCCGGGACGGGTCGATCGGGTCACACAGGCGATGCTCAAGATGACGAAGCTTGACATAGCGGCCCTCGAGCGAGCTGCCGAGGGTTGATGCGGGAGCTGAGCTGAGACGGCGGGACCCCAATCGCATTCGATCCGGCTGGTGGGCAGTGACCGGTTGTCGCTCCCTTTTGTGATGCTTCGGGATCTTCAGCAGCTTGTCGCTCAGGACGCTCGTCCAGAGCGTCCCTATTAGGACCGGCACGAGCACGGTAACGACGGTAACGGCAAGTATCGACTCTCCCCAGCCGACGAGCTCTTCACCATTCCCCCAGGTTATTCGAAGTCCTGAGAGGTCGCCCTCTCGGTTGCCGATCAGAACATCGGCGAGCGACGATTGACGAGCTGCAGCCCCATCCCGAAGGGGTCCCGGAGCATGATCAAGCGGTCGCCGGCGACCTCTTTCAAGGGCTCTGCAACCTTCGCACCGGCGTCCACGAGCCGCCGTGCAGCGGCCTCGACGTCGTCGACGACGAAGGCGACGTGAAAGGTGAGGGGATCCGTCCCGTGAAAATCCATCAATGGACGGCCGCGATTCTCGTAGAGCTCGAAGACGACCCTTCCGCTGCGGTCAGCCAGGAAGCTCATCGCAGTAGGGACTGAACGAACCACGATCAGACCGAGGTTCTCTACATACCAGCGCTCGGCCGCGGCGCGATCGGCGACATTCAAGGCCAGATGCTCGAACCCAAAATCACGGTTCTCGTTCATTCTGCGAACCACGGGTACTATCCCAGCTTCTGCGGCATGATGAGGTTCGGTACGAACATCACGATATCCGGCACGAAGGTGATGAGCATGAGCACCACGACCATGACGATATAGAAAGGCAACATCGCCTTGGTCGCGTCCTCCACGGATATCTTCCCCACCGCACACCCGACGAAAAGCGCGGAACCGACCGGCGGGGTCGCAAGTCCGATGCCGAGGTTCAGCATCAGGATGATGCCGAAATGGATGGGGCTGAGACCGAGGGTCGTTACGACGACCGGGTAGAGAATCGGAGTCGTGATGAGGATGAGCGGGGCCATGTCCATGATCATACCGAGGAAAAGCAGGAGGACGTTGATCAGGAGCAAAAGACCGACACGACTGGTGGTGATCGAAAGGAGGGCTTGTGTCGCGAGGGCAGGAATCCTCAGGTAGGCCATCAGAAAGCCGAACGCGCTTGCCGAGGCGATAAGGCTCATCACCATCGCAAGGGTTTTCAGCGACGAATAGAGAATTCGTCTCAAGGCCGAGAGCGGGATTTCACGGTAGACGAAGAAGGTGATGATGAATGCATAGACGACCGCGATCGCCGCCGACTCGGTAGCGGTGAAGACGCCGCTGATTACCCCTCCGACGATGATCACCGCGGTGAACAGCCCGAGGATCGCATCCTTCACCGCTCCTCCGGCCTCCTTGAGAGTGTATCTTCGCTCCTTCGGATAGTTCCGTTTCACTGCGATGACATAGCTGAGGATCATCAGAGCCACCCCGAGCATTACGCCGGGAACGAAACCCCCGAGGAACAACCGTCCGACCGAGACACCGCCCGCGGCCAGGGAATAGATGATCATGTTGTGACTCGGGGGGATGATGATGCCCTGGGTCGCGCTGGTAACCGTCACGGCGGTGCTGTAGTCCGCATCGTAGCCCTTCTGCTTCATCATCGGGATCATGATCGTCCCGATCGAGGAGACGTCGGCCACCGCAGAGCCGGAGATCCCACCGAAGAACATACTCGCAAGCACGTTGACCTCTGCGAGCCCGCCGCGCACCCGACCGATCAACAGGTTTGAGAACTCGATGAGCCGCCGGGAGATGCCTCCCTGTCCCATGATTTCCCCGGCCATAATGAAGAAGGGAATCGCGAGGAGCGAGAAGGTGTTCACTCCCTGTACCATCCTCTGCACAACGGCCATCAAAGGAAGATGGAGATAGAGGCCGGTGACGAGTGAGGCAAAGGCGAGGGTGAAGGTGATCGGCACCCGGAGGACGATGAGCCCACCGAAAATTCCGAGGAGAAGGATGATGGCAGTTGTCTGATCAGGCATGTTCGTCCTCCGAGTCTCCGCCGTTGCCCTTCGAGCGGAGGATGCTCAGGAGCGACCGCTCCCCGACGAGATACTCGTCCATCAGGTTGTTCTCAGCGTCGACGTCGAAGAGCTGCATCAACCCATCGAGCACGATCACTGCGGAAGCGACCGGCACGATCGCGTAAAGTGTGCCGGCGGGGAGGCCCGTTGCCGGCAGTATCGAGTGCATCGTGAAGCCAATAAGGATCCGGCCCCATACGAACATACCCGCACCGACGAGGATGACGACGACGTCCCTGAGCTTCCAGAGGATCGTATTCAGCGCAGCCGGTATCCGTGCGGCCGACAGCACGTTGATATGGATATGGAGGCGGAGCTTTACTCCGAGGGCCATCGCAATGAAGCTGAACCACACCGCGACGAGCAGAGCAACCTCGTCGGACCAGAGGATTCCGGAGTTGAATAGGTAGCGCAGGACGACGTTGGTGAAGATCAGTACCACCATGATCACGAGCAACAGCTGGGCGAAGTAGACGAGGATGATGTGAACTAGATTGAGAATCCTGGCCAGGGTTCGAGTCATCGGACGATCACCGTTTCATAGGGGGGACAACGAGAAGCCGGACGGCATGGGGCGCGTCCGGCTTCCACAACCTACGTTACTGCACCGCGCGAATGTCGGCGACGACCTTCTGCAGCGCCGGGGTGAGCTTGTCGTACATGGGCTTCATCGCGGCCTGCCAGGCGCTGTTGTCGGGAACCAACGTGATGACGTTGCCGTTCGCTCGGATCTTCTCCTGGGCGACCTTCTCGTAGGCGGCCCACTGCGCAATCTGGTAGTCCATCGAATCCCATGCAGCCTGTTTGATCAGATCTTGATCGGCCTGCGAGAGCTTGTCCATGCTGATCTTGCTTGCGACGGTGATCTCCGGAACCCGCGTGTGATCGTCGAGGGTGTAGTACTTCGCGACCTCGTAGTGGCTCGTCGAGAAATAACTCGGCCAGTTGTTCTCTGCGCCATCGACGACGCCCGTTTGAAGTGCGCTGTAGACCTCGCCGAAATCCATTGGGGTGGGAACCGCTCCGAGCGCCTTCACCATGTCCACCATCAGCGGGGCCTGCTGCACGCGGATCTTCATGCCTCTGAGGTCCGCCGGAGTCTTCACCTCCCGCTTGGAGTTGTAGAAGCTGCGGGCGCCCGATTCATACCAGCACAATCCGACGAAACCGGATGAGCCGAGGTTCGCGAGAAACTCTTTTCCGATCGGACCGCGCAGAACCTTCCACATGTGGTCCGCGTTGCGATAGAGGTAGGGCATCTGCAGAGCATCGAACTCCGGAACGAATGCCGCGAGCGGGGAGATGCTTACGCGGGTCATGTCGATTGCGCCGAACTGAACCTGCTCGATTACCGCCTTCTCTTCGCCGAGCTGCGAGGACGGATAGACCTCGATCTGGATTCGACCGTTCGACCGTTCCTTGACGAGGCGGGCAAACTCAAAATCGCCCTTCGTAGTCGGATATTCCGCCGGATGAGTCTCTGCCAGCCGCAGCACGACGGGACTGGCCGTCATCGTCGTCGCTGTTTGCGTTTGACTTTCAGTCGTCGGCTTCTGCTCTTCCTTCCCGCCGGCCCACAGCGAGCCGACCGCGACGAGCAGGGCGGCCAGGGCTATCGCGAGAATTTTACTCCTTTTCATTGGTTTCCTCCTGCTTTTCATTGTAGGGAGAATGTCGTAACGCCGGATGGGGAAATATTTGCCGTATCGAGGATTTTCTTGCGATTATCCGACTAACCGATCTCGGTAGGTCGAAGGGCTCACTCCCTCGAGGCGACGAAAGACGCGAGCGAAGTAGGCCGAATCGGCGAAACCCACGTTGAGACTCACCTCCTTCATCGTCAACTTTCCGGTCTGAAGCAGACGTTTCGCCTGTTCGATTCTGACGGAGTTGAGGTACTCGACGACCGTCAGGCCGGTGTACCGCTTGAACAGGCGGCTCAAGTGATAGGTCGACTGGTGAACCTCAGCGGCGAGGCGGTCGAGAGAAATCTCCTCGTGATAACGGGCATCGATGAACTCCCGAACCCGTCTGATCGCCACCGGTACCGATTGCGCTGCGGCGCCGGCCGGCGATGCGAAGAGGGCGGCCACCTGATCCTGCAAGGCCGAGCGCACCTGCTGCGGCTCTGAAACGACCGCGAGGGCGTCCGATAGTCGCTCACCCTCCCCGCTCGCCTGTGGGAATCGATAAGAAAGCGAGTGGCGAATCACTACCGAAAACTCGCTCGCCATTCGACACAGCTCGCGAAGATCCCGTGTGTGGTCCCTCAACCAGTTGTAGACGTCGTCCGTCGCCGTGTCGGCGGCCCGCCGGTCGCCGGTGGAGATCGCTTCGAGGAGACGGCCCTCCATCTCTCTCGGCGGAAAAGCAGACGGCTCGTTGGGTGGAACCGTCGATGCGTTGGAAAGCCCCAAACCGCGCCGCCGGGCGCCAAACGCCTCGGAGAGTGCCTTCGTGACGAGGGAAACGTCAGTGACCGCCGGGCTCAGTCCGGTCGTGGTCGTGATGGCGAGCTCACGTCGTATGTGGGCGGCGAGATCCTCGAAATGGCCGTCCGGCCGGGCCGCTGCGGGAAGGTAGCAGATCGAGTTGATGCCGCCATCTGCGGGAGCGACTACCACGAGCCATCCCCGTTCTTCGAGCAGGTGCTGCATGAGACGCATACAGCGCTTGCGAAGGATCGTCTTCTGCGAGTCGCCCTCGATCTTCATCGGATAGGAGCCATAGTCCAACGCTGTTCGGGCAACCACGATCGACTCGAATCGAAACTCGCGCAGCCCAGCGTATTCGGTCAGCTTCTCGGCGGCCACGAACCCGCGCGCGAGCCCCTCCGCAAGCTCGTTTTCCAGCACCGTGGAGACGAGATCGAGCTTCTGTTCGACCCGTTCGCTTCGCTCACGCTCGGTGCGTTCCCGGTCCAGTGCGCCCGCGATGCGCTGTATGACCTCGACGACGTTCTTCTCGGATGCGGGTTTGATGATGTAGTCATCCGCCCCGATCCGAATCGCCTCCTTGGCATAGTCGAAATAATCGAACGCGGTGAGAAATACAATCCGTACCCCGGGAAGAAGCTGCCTGATCTGCTTCGCCGCCTCGATTCCGGAGAGCCCGGGCATCTTGATATCGAGGATACAGATATGGGGCCGAAACTGGAGGGATTTCGAGACCGCCTCCCTTCCGTTCGAGGCATCCCGTACCTCCTCGATCGCTTCGGAGGTCTTCTGGACGATGAAACGCAGAGCGTCGCGCTCGAGCCGTTCGTCGTCAGCGATGAGCAATCGATACATCGCGGCCAATATCTCCCGTGCATGGAATCGTTAGGTGGACTGTGGTCCCCCGGCCGGGCACGCTCTCGATCGAGAAGCGCTCCCTGCCCCGATAGAGCAGGCGTAGCCTGTCAACGACATTGGGGATGCCTATCCCCGAGGTCTGGCCGGCGGATCCTCTCGCGCCGTCGAGAAGGGCTCGAACCTGATCGACGGTCATTCCGATCCCGTCGTCCCGGACCGAAATATGAACCGTCTCGTCTTCTCGATGCACCTCAACCTCGAGCAGCCCTCCCTCCTCTTTCGGCTCGATACCGTATTTCAGCGCGTTCTCCACGAGGGGTTGAAGCGTGAAACAGGGGACCGCAACCTTTTCTGCACCGGCCGACCGGATCACCCGTGCCGAGAGCCGGTCGTCGAACCTGCGTTTCTGTATTGCGAGGTACTCCTCGAGAACGTCGAGCTCCTCCTTGAGCAACACCGTCTTCCTCGAATCCCTCAGGTTGTATCTGAACAAGCGCGACAGAGATTGGATGAGATCGGCGGTGGCTTCGGCGCGCTCGAACATGGCGCTGCGAGCAATTATATTGAGGGTGTTGAAGAGGAAGTGCGGGTTTATCTGCGACTGTAGCCCGAGAAACTGCGCCTCCCGAAGCGACTGCTCCATTCTCACGATCGTCAGCTCCTCCTTGTGAAGCCTCTTTTGCAGGACGGCCTTCTCGCGCAAGTCGCTGACGCGTTCCCGGATGCTTCGACTCATGGCGTTGAAACTCTCGGCGAGGACGCCGATCTCGTCGCGCGAGTCGACTTTCATGTCTCCCACATCGAGCTCGCCGGAGGCAATCCGGGAGGAAAGCTCGGCCAGCCTCCGCACCGGCCGGGAGACGGAGTTCGCAAACAGAACACCGAATGCCAACGAGAGAATTCCGAGAACCACGATCGCAAGAAAAGAGAGGAGGCGCACAGTCATGGCTCGATGAAGCAGGGTTTGGTAGGAGCGGCTGTCCTCGGAGAGCCGGACGCTCAGAAGCTGCGAAATGTATCCGTCGACGTAGCCCTGGATCTTGGCCGCCTGAACGTAAACCGTGTAGTAGTCTGGCTGCCCCGTTGCGCGTTTGCTCGCGGCGAGGCCCGCGAGCTGGAAATAGGCGTCGAGCCCGCGCTGCGTGGCCCGGAGCTGGAAGTAGGTTTCCAGGCTCGAGTTCGACTCGGATGCCACCGTCTGCGCGAGCCGGAGGATTCTTGGTGCCAGGTCGTAGTACTTCTCCCGCGCATCGGGGTTCTTCTCGCGGAGGTAGCGCTCGAGAGCCACACGACTCGACTCGAGAGTCAGCTGGAGCTGGTGGATGTTGAAGTAGTTGGTGAGGTTTCGATTGAAGACCTGCATGTAGCTGAATGCCGTGAAGCTCGTTGCGACGTTGATCAGGACGATGATGCTGATCATTGCTGCGTAGAAGGTCAACAGCTTGTCACGCAGCCGCAATGAGCGCCAACGCCCGCGCGGCGACATCCGTTCAACGAGGCGACGTACCAACCCCTGTGACCCGGAAACGAGATGCTGTTCCCCCCCGGGGGAATCGGTTCCCCCCGGGGGCACAGGGTCGTCTACCATCGAGCTGTTCAAGAGAAGATCCACCCCTCAAACCGAATGAGAAGCTTCAGAACCGCGTGGCGCTACAGTTGAAGCAGCTCCAGAACCTTGTAGATCACGAATGCGGGCCATACGAGGGCTTTGAGGATGCCGAGGACTCCCAGCCAGAAAGATCCGGCATGACCGACGAAATAGACTGCGGCACCGATAATCGTAAGTCCGTAGGAGCCACCGAAAAGGCCGGTATTTCTTGCCGAACCGCCACGTTCGCTTGCCATAATCTCCCCCTTGTTCGATTCGTCGCGATGCTCCTATCCTCTTCCGAGGAGACATGCCTGTCAACTGCTATTTTCTCGGCGAAAAACAGTTGCCAGACGAATCTTCTTGTATTATACTACTGGTGTATTAACACAATAGTACAATTTTCCAAAAAAGTCCGTTCTTCTCACTCGAGGCGATATAGCAAGTGGCCCGCAAGAGGTCCACGTAAGGGGGAGGCGTATGACCAGCGTCAAAAACGTATCGAAGGATTACCACGCAGGGGAGACGGTGGTCCACGCGCTGAAGGATTTGACCCTCGAGCTCGCCGACGGGGAGTTCGCGGCAATTGCCGGGCCGTCGGGCTCGGGGAAGACGACCCTGCTCAACCTGATAGGATGTATCGACCGAGCCGACAAAGGCAGCATCGAGTTTGACGGAAAGGCGGTCTCGTCGATGAACCGCCACAGCCTCGCCCTGTTTCGTCGCGAGCACCTCGGGTTCGTATTTCAAACCTTCAATCTCATTCCGGTCCTGAGCGCGTACGAGAACGTCTCCTTCGCGCTCTCTCTGCTCGGCATCGCTGACGCGGAGGTGAAGGAGCGTACGCTCGCTATCCTCTCGGAGGTAGGGCTCGACGGACTGGCGGGGCGATTGCCGTCACGCTTGTCGGGGGGGCAGCAGCAGCGGGTCGCCATTGCACGGGCCCTCGTGAAGAAACCCACGATGGTTCTCGCCGACGAGCCGACCGCCAACCTCGACTCCGAGACCGGCGAATCCATCCTTCGTCTGATGCAGGAGATGAACCGAAAACACGGCACCACCTTCCTTTTTTCGACTCACGATCCGATGGTGATGAACTACGCCGACCGGCTCGTGAAGCTCCACGACGGCGCGATTGCAGGCGATGAAAGGAGGAAATGATGAAATTCCTCATCAGCCTTTCGTGGAAGAACCTCTCGCGCTACCGCAAGCGCACCATCATAACCGCGTCGGCAATCGCCGTCGGGCTTGCGATGTACATCTTCATCGATGGATGGCTGCGGGGCGCGGAGAACGAATCGACCCAGAACCTGGTTACCTACGAGACCGCGCCGGCGAAGATCATGGCTGCGGGCTACTACGAGAACCTGCGACGTATGCCGCTTCAAGACGGGATCGAGAATCCCGGGCCGCTTCTCGCGAAGCTGGGCAGCCTCGGCGTGGCTGCCACTCCCCGAACCGTCTTCAGCGGTGAGCTCATCCTGAACAAGGACCCTTTCCCTGAGAACGGTTCCGTCACGGCACGGGTGATCGCAGTGGATCCGACGACCGACGAGCGTGTCTACGATTTCCGAAATGCGGTGAGCGAGGGGCGATACCTCACCCCCGATGACACCGGAATCCTGATGGGAGCCTGGCTCGCCGAGGACCTGAAGGCGAAAGTCGGCTACCCCATCACGATCGTGACGCGCGGCAGGGGAGGCTTCTACCAGACCATCGACACGCAGATCGTCGGGCTGGTCAACACGCCGAATCCGGCCATCAACCGAAGCCTGGTGATGATGACCATTCAGGCTGCGGACCGCTACCTGGCGATGAAGGGCACGGTGACCGAGATCGACCTGAAGTTACCCCTCGGAGGGAATTTCGACGGGCGCGTCGAAGCGCTCGCCTCACAGCTCGGAGTACCCAGCTATCACAACGGCACGGCGTCGATCGAGGTCACGCCGGCTCCCGGCGCGATCCCGGCCGAAGGCGGCGCACAGGCTGCGGGGGGCCTGACCATGGTCGGATGGCGGGATCTCGCGAAGGATTACTTGAGCATAGCGGTCGCGAAGCAGTCCGGGAGCTCGATCATACTGATCCTGGTCTTCATTATCGCGGCGGTCGGTGTTTCCAACACGATGTTGATGGCGATCTACGAACGAACCCGGGAGATGGGGATGATGCGGGCAATGGGGATGCAGGACGGTGAGCTTCGCCTCGCCTTTCTCTTCGAGGCGGCCGGCATCGGTCTCATCGGATCGGTGATCGGCGTCGCAGCGGGCGTGCTCGCAGATTGGTACATGGTCGCCCGTGGAATCGACATCTTCGCGATGCTGCGCAACATGGACGTTGGATATCGGATTGCGAGCGTCAGTCACTCCTCATGGAATCCCCAGGTTATCGTCATCGCTTTCGTCGTCGGCATCCTGATGTCGGTCCTTGTCGCCTATTTCCCGACGCGCCGCGCCCTGAAGCTGTCGATCACCGACTGCCTAAGGGACACGTAGGAGGTCACCGTGAAGATAACCGGCATTGCGATTCGCAATATCAGTCGAAACGTTCGCCGCAGCATACTTTCGGTAACGGCGACCCTCGTCGCGACGATGGCCATCGTGGTGCTCTTCTCTTTCATCGGCGGGATACGCCAGAACATCGGTGAGAACGTGAGCGACTTCATCTCGGGAAACGTGCGAATCCGGAACACCGAATATGACGCCAACGAGTACATGATGCCGATCCAGTTCCGCATCCAAGATCCTCAGCCTCTCGTGCGGAAAATCGAATCGGAGCCAGGTGTGACGAGCGTCGTCGAGCGTATTCCGTTCGGCGCCGGGGTCTACCGTGAGAACGATACCGTGCCGATCCAAGGACTGGGGGTCGATTTCGCTGCAGAGAAAGGGTTCATGAAGATCGACCGTCTGCTGCACGAGGGAAAGCTGCCCGAAGCGGGCAAGAACGAGGTCGTCCTCGGCCCGACCCTGGCCAAGGAGCTCGGGGTGAAGGTCGGTGACAAGATTACCCTGCTGGCTCAGACGATGCGCCGTGGAACGAACGCCATCACCTTCACGGTATCGGGCATCGTCGTCTTTCCATTGGCGGGGTTGAACGGGAGCCTCATACTCGCGCCCATCGACCGGGCGCAGCGCCTCCTCGGCATGGGAGGGGCAGCGACCGAGATCCTCGTCAAGCTCGACGATCCTGCCGGGTCTCGGGCCTTCGCGAAGCGGCTTTCCTCCTCCCTCTCCTCCGAAGGGTATCCGGATCTCGAGGCGAAATCTTTCGATCAGATAAGCACGATACTCTCGCTCATGACAATGGCAGAGGTCATCTACGGCTTCATCGGTCTGTTCTTCTTCGTGCTTGCAAGCACCGTGCTCATCAATACCACCATGATGGTCATCTACGAGCGAACGCGTGAGATCGGCACGATCGGGGCGCTCGGCATGACTGGCGGGGAGATCGTTCGCCTCTTCTTCTACGAGGCGTTGACTCTCGCCGTCACCGGTGCAGTTGCGGGGATGATCGTCGGCGGTGGGTTCTCTATTCTCCTTGGAAATATCGGAATCGACATGTCCGACGCCCTGCAAGGGGTGGACCTCAGCACCTCGAACATCATCTATCCGCGCTTCCAGCTCGGAACGACGCTTCTTATCGGCCTGTATTCGATCATCATCTCATCGCTTGCCGCGATACTGCCCGCCCGAAGGGCGGCAAAGATCGAGCCGGTCGAGGCGCTCAGAACGATTTAGGAGGAGACCATGAGGAAATACCGTATGGCCGCCGCAGTTGCCGCGCTCACCGTTCTCTGCGCGGCGGGCGCTTCAGCGCTCACCGGGGAAGAGATCATTCGAAAAATGGAATCCAACCTCGTCTACAACACCTCCAAGATCGAAGGGAGCATGACGATCGACGACCAGTTCGGCAAGAAGAAAAGCAGCTTCGTCGCCTACAGCGAGGGCGACACGAAGATGCTGCTCGAGTTCACGAGCGTCGAGGAGCGGGGGCAGAAGGTCCTTCGCATCGGCAACGACCTCTATCTCTTCTACCCCGACGCCAGTGAGGTCATCCGCCTCTCCGGAAGCGCTCTTCGCGACTCACTCCTGGGCTCCGATTTCTCCTACGAGGACATGACGGGTGATAAGTCGTTTCTCGAAGACTACACGGTGACGCTCGACGGCACGGAGGCCGTCGAAGGGCATCCGTGCTACCGCATCACCCTCACGGCGAAATCACTCTCGGTTCCCTATCCGAAGGAGGTCGTGTGGGTCGACACACAGCTCTTCGTCTACCGCAAGGTCGAGAAGTTTGCGCTTTCAGGAAGGCTCCTGAAGGAGATGGTGCTCACTGATTACATCAGCCGCTCGGGGAGAAACATACCGACCGGCGTGGTGATGCGAGACGTGCTCAAGAAGGGCTCGAGCACGACCTTCCGGATCGACAAGATCGACATCGGTATCAAGCTTCCCGCGAACCTCTTCTCGTTGGAAGAGCTGACATGGTGAAGCAGCCGCATGCCCTGGCCGCTGCGCTCGTAATGGTCGTCTCCGGCTCGATGCACCTGGCAGCGGAGTCTCGCACCTCAGTGGACCTGAGCTCGGTGCTCGGAGTGACCCGGATTTCCGGCGAGGCGGTCGCGTCCGCACTCACGACCGGGAAGCTCGACATCAGCGCGGCGAGCAATCCCAACGTCCGCGGCGAGCTGCAGCTTCGGGCGACCATCGGCAATGCGGCCGCCGGAAGCGGGGCGGCCGTGACGGTGCCCCGCGCCTACCTGAAGGTGCGTCTCCCCTGGTTCCGGTTCATGATCGGCAAGTCCCGCGTGAGCTTCGGCAGAGGCTTCTTCTTCGACGCCGGGGACGTGATCTTCGGAGGCGCCGGGCTCGCCGTTACCGACCTCTCGGCCTCGGTTCTTCGCGACGATACCACCTGGCTGCTCGAAACCTATCTACCGCTGGGCAACTTCTCCTACCTCGAGGGTGTGCTGCTCCCCTATCTCGGTGCCGGCGGAGTCTTCGGGAGCCCCGCCTCGACCTCACTTGCTACCGACCTCACCCAGGTTCTCACCCCGGTCAACTGGCGCAACCTCTCAGGCGGCGGAAGGGCTGTCTTCCGGCTCGCCGGGGTCGACATGGAGGCCGGCTACCTCTTCAGCGGCACCAGCGGCGTGCACCTTCCCTACCTGGCCGCCGCGGGGAGCCTCGGTGTCGACTGGTACCTTGCAGCGTCCGCGACGGTGCCCGTATCGGAAGCCGACTGGCCGAACCTAGGAGAGCGCCTTGCTTTCTCCGCCGGGCTGTTTCATCTCTTCCGCCTGAGCGGCGACGCGAGCATCGCGGGCAGAATCGAGGGGCTGGTGCTTCCCGGAGGGAGCTGGGAACGCGCATCGGGCGGCATCACACCGAGCACACTCCCTGCCGTCGTCGTTTCCGGCGGTACTGCCGCTTGGCCGAGTGCGAGCACAGTGACCTCGACCTTCACCTCCCGCTACGGGCTCTACCTCTTTCCCGAGCTCGACTACTCTCCGTCTCAAGCCCTCTCCCTCCAGCTGCGTTCAATCGTCTCGCCGATCGATGCTTCGGCTACCCTCATCGCAGGAACAGGCTGGAACGTCTATCAGGGGCTGACGCTGAGCGGCTACCTCTACGCAATGCTCGGCGCCGACGACGCAACCTTCGGCTGGAACCAGCCGGGCGGAATCGGGGCGGCGGTCGGTGCAGAGTTGGTCTTCTGAGTTTCCGCATCCAAATTTCTTGACAAGAACGAAGAGCTGACAATACACTGAGAATTGCCTCTCGATTTATGAAACTCCATTAGCAAATGGCCTCGCCAGATTTGTCTATTCAAAACCGCATACCCTCGCTCTGCCGCCGGCGGCGACCGTCGGCGGAGTCCGTCGGCCGCGAAAGAGGTTCACCTCCTTTCGTGCAGGCGGTGAGCGAGGAATGGTCACAAGCATACGGAGGTATGTCATGAAGAAGATTGTAATTGCGTGTTTGCTGGTGCTCGCCATCGCGGGAGTTACTTTCGCGGGCGGCAGGGGCGAGACCACGACCCCAACGGCTCCTCAGAACTTTTTGACGATGCCGTGGGACCAGTTGGTCACAGCAGCGAAGCAGGAAGGGAAGGTCGTGCTCTATGTGTGGTACAAAGAAAAGTACTTTAACGACGTAGCCAAGGCCTTCAAGGACAAGTACGGGATCGATGCGACCGTCGTTGTCGGCAGCCAGCAGGCCAACTTCAACAAAGCACTGGCTGAGAAGGCGGCTGCCAACGGCACGATCGACGCCATGGTGTTGGGCGGGGTAATGGTGCAGCCCGCGATCGAACAGCATATGGTCTACGGCCCGCTCCAGGCGAGAATACCTGATTCGGACAAGATCAGTGCAGCGAGCTGGAAGACTCAAGAGGGGGTGGAGATCGGCGGATATCTCGTCCCCTTCATGAGAAATCAAACCGGACTGCTCTACGACCCCAAACGGGTGAGCAATCCGCCGCAGACCTGGGATCAGTTGACAGCGTGGATCGATGCGCATCCGAAGCAGTTCGGGTTCTGCGACCCGCAGAAGGGCGGATCCGGACAGGCCTTCGTGATGACGCTCTTGAAGTACACCGCGGGCGGCTTGGACAAGTACTATGGGGACACTGCGGTAGACCAGTCCAAGACCGCCGACTGGTCGAAGGCGTGGGACTGGGTCAACCAGCGCAAGGATAAGATTACCATCACCGCGTCGAACAACGACTCCGCGCAGCGTTTGAACTCCGGTGAGCTCTCGTTGGTCGTGGAGTGGGACGACGTTGCGGTCGGGATGATGGGCAACGGCGAGCTGACCAAGGATGCGAAGCTCTACATCCCGCAGATGGGTCTTGCCGGCGGCGGCGACAGCCTGGGCATCATGGCGAACTCCCCGCACAAAGCGGCCGCGATACTCCTGACAGCCTTCATCGTGTCTGCTCCGGAGCAGCAGGCGATCAATGCGCCCGATGTCGGACTGTATCCCGCTCGCAACGATGTCACGGCGCCGAATACGCTCATCAATCCGAACGAACGGCAGTACAGCCTTTCGTGGATTCCGGGTCCGTACAAGACCCTCTTCATCTCTGAGTTTGTAAAGAACGTTTTGATGAAGTCATAGCGCTCCTCGGAGCACTCTTCGATCGCCCTTTCCCGGCGCGAGCTCTACGGCCGGGAAGGGTGGTCGCCTTCATTCGAGCACAGGGAGCGGCTATGTCTGGGTTGCGCCTCACGAATGTCACCAAGTCCTTCGGCGACTTCAAAGCAATCGACAGCATCGATCTCGATGTAGAGGAGGGAGAGTTCATCACGCTCCTCGGACCATCGGGGTGCGGCAAGACGACCACCCTTCGTACCATCGCCGGTTTCCACAGCCCGGACAACGGCGAAGTCTATATAAAAGAACGGCTGGTCAACAACATCCCTCCGAGCCGGAGAAATACCGGAATGTGCTTCCAGTCCTACGCTCTGTTCCCCCACATGACCGTCTATGACAACGTTCGTTTCGGTCTGCGAATGAGGAAGATCGCACAGGCTGAGCAACGACGCCGCGTAACCGAAGCACTGCGGATGGTAGAGCTCGAACAGCTCGTCGGACGCAAGCCGGGTGAGCTCTCAGGTGGCCAGCAGCAACGGGTTGCGCTGGCGCGCGCAATCGTCATCGAGCCCGACCTCCTCCTCTTCGACGAGCCGTTGTCGAATCTCGATGCGAAGCTGCGGGAATCCGTTCGTGTCGAGATTCGCAACCTGCAGAAACGGCTGGGGATCACCTCGATCTACGTGACTCACGACCAGGCGGAGGCGCTCGTCATCTCCGACCGGGTCGTCATCATGAATCAGGGCAAGATCGAGCAGATCGGCGATCCGCATTGGGTCTACGATCATCCCAAGACAAGCTTCGTTGCAGGATTCATCGGGCTTGCGAACATTCGACAGGGAACCGTTCAAGCGGAGGAGGCCGGAACGTACCGAATCAAGGCCGATTTCGGAGAGGTCTACGCAAGGGTCGAGGGGCTTCGGATCGGTGAAACCGTCAGCTTCAGCTTCAGGCCGGAGGATGTCGTGATCGCAGGCTCTCCGGGGCGAAACACGATCCGGGGAACGGTCCACCAGGCGATATTCATGGGCAATCTCACCGACCTTTTCGTGGAGTTCGGAGGGGTGATCTTCCGAGCGCAACTCGCAAAAGGTCGGGCTTTCAAAACCGGTGAGCCGATCGAGCTGACTATCCCTGAGGACGCTATCCGCATTCTTGATCGGGGGGGGACAACCTGAAAAGGGAACGGCGCTCGACTATTGTCGACTATCTGCTCCTCATCCCGGGCGTGGGGTACATCATCTTCTTTATCACCGCCGCCGTCGTCGTGACGCTCTTTCAGAGCGTCGGGCTCTTCAGTATTACCGGGACTTCCCATTTCACCCTCGAGCCCTGGAAGATCGTGACATCGAGGGAGGTGCTCGATTCGCTGCGCTTTTCGTTGACGATGGGAGTCGGCAGCTCGGTCGGGACTATTCTCGTAGCCTTCCCTATGGCGCTCTATCTGCGCAAGCCCACTCCCGTGAAAGGCGCCATCGGTTCGATCATCAAGATTCCGCTCTTCATTCCCGCGCTCGTAGCGACCTTCCTCATCGTCAATGTCATTTCCTACGATGGGCTCCTGAACGAGGCGCTGGTTTTCCTCCATGTGCTGCGAAAGCCTGCTCGGATGCTGAACGACAAGGGGGGAATCGGAGTCATCATCATCCAAATCTGGAAGAATCTGCCCTTCGTGCTTCTCATCGTGTCCGCATCGGTCGCCGGCATTCGCGACGACACCATCGATGCGGCAAAGAATTTGGGAGCGGGACCGTTCTCTGTGGTGCGATTCGTCTACATTCCGCTCGCGATGCCGGGCATCCTCGTCGCGATGATCTTGATGTTCATAAAGGCGTTCGGCGACTATCCGATCACCAGCATCGAAGGGCCGATCTATCCCTCGTCGATGGCGGTTCGAATGTACACTACCGCGACCTTGTATCAGCAATGGAACCAAGCGGCGGTGATCGGCGTGCTGATCATCGTCACGACCATATTCGTCGTCGCCGGCTACTCGAAGCTCGCCGGAATGGTCGGGCAGGAATAGTCGATGTCGATTGCAGCATATCCGCCGGCAAGGCGACCACTGAGCTACGATTCGAGGCGCCGGTGGATCAATGGGTTGACTCTCGGGCTATTCATCGTCGTTCAGATCGTCTGGGTCGGCGCGCCGCTTCTCATGGCGGTCCTGTGGTCACTCGTCAATCCCGATTACCCGTGGAGCTATCCGCAGCTCTTTCCGCAGCGGCTTTCGGTGCATTTTTGGGGATACGTCTTCGAGAACACGGGGATCGGAACTGCAATCGCGACGAGTTACTCGATTGCGCCCCTTGCGGTCGTTTTCTCGTTCATCCTGGCCCTGCCGACCTCGTACGTGCTCGGGCGGCGCGATGTGCGCGGAAAGAAGGCGATCATGATCTTGGTGCTGTTGCCGATCATTGCGCCCGGTATGGTCATTGCACTGTTCTTGAGCCGCGTCTTCAGCGCTGTCGGGCTTGCGCAGACCTTCCCGGGATTGGTGCTCGGCCACACCCTACTCGGATTGCCCTACATGATCAGGGTGCTCACGGCGAGCTTCTCCGCTATCTCGCAAGACGTCATCGACGCCGCGGAGAACCTGGGGGCGAATACCTGGACAAAGATCACCGAGATATTCCTTCCGATGATTCGACCCGCCTTGGTCGCCGGGGTGATCTTCGTCTTCACAACGAGCCTCGAGGAGTTCAACCTGACGTTCGTCATTGGTACGCCGACATTTCAGACGATTCCCACCATCCTCTATTCATTTCTCGGCTACAACTTCGCGCGTGCCAACGCCTCGGTTATCTCGCTCATTCTCATGGTGCCGAATATAGTGATCCTGTTCATCGTCGAACGATTCGTGAAATCCGATTACCTTTCCTCGGCACTCGGCAAGATGTAGGTGAGGATCGCCGGCCGGAAGATGAGTTTCTTTCATTATTTCGTTGACAGCTCGACTGCCCGGTGTTAGTCTGTTCGGGGAACGAACTAACTACTACCGCCGTCGCCGTCGATACGACCGGCGGCTGTGCGCAATGCGAGAGCGCTGCGATTGGCGGGCGGTGTGATCGAAGATGGGTGAAGACAAGCAGGTCATGGACACGTTGAGCGGACGGCTGATGCGCCCGAAAACCATGCAGCAGCACAACGCCTACGTCGTCCTCGAGCTCGTGAAGAAGCGTGGGCCCATCTCTCGTGCCGAGATCGCCCGTACTCTTGGCTTCAGCAAATCGGCGGTGTCCGAAATCTGCACGTTGCTCATCGGCTATGAGCTCATACGACGATCGGGAATAGGCAATCCGCACACAGGACGCAAATCCGAGCTCCTCGAGTTCAATCCCGGCGGACGCTATTTCATCGGCGTCGACCTGAGCTGGGAACGCAAGGTCTTCGCGGTTGTCGACCTCGCGGGGAGAATAGTCGCCTCTGAACGGGCCGACCTCTCGACCTCCGACCCGAGACGTCTCGTCGACGGGATCGTTCTTCACGTCGCACGGCTCATCGAAGACTCGGGAGTCGGCCGTGACTTGATCGATGGGGTCGGAATCATGGTTCCCGGCTTGGTCGATCCGCGGAGCGGCAGGGTAGTGTACTCGCGCAGCGTTGGTGCGACCTCCTCGTTCCCGCTTTCCGAGGAGATTTCCGCTGTTCTCGGCCTTCCGGTAACGATCGAAAACGACGCGAACGCCCTCGCGCTCGGAGAAGACTGGATAGGACACGGCAAGGACTTCTCGAACCTGGCCTACCTCTACCTCGGAGACGGCGTCGGCGGCGCGTTCATCTCGCGCGGTGCGCTGCTGCAGGGCGCAGACAACGCCGCCTCGGAGTTCGGGAAGATGGTCGTCGGCGACGGGCAAGGGCCGGTCCAGGCTGAGCGCGGTCTTCTGCGTCGCTTTGGTGAGCTGAAGGCCCGGCTCGGGCTCGTGAACTCCACCGACTCAGAGATCCGGAAAGCCGTTGCGGCCGCGACGGATGACTCCTCGATTGCCCCCGAGCTCGAGGAGACGCTGCACATCCTCGCACAAATCGTCGCGAACATCGTGGCGGTCTTAAACCCCGAAGTCATCATTCTCAACAGTCCGTTCATCCCGCCGAACAGTGCGCTGACTAGAAGGCTTCAAGCAGAGGCGGAAAGGCTTCTCCCCGAACAGCCGCGACGGACTCTGCGTCTGCTTCCCGCATCGCTCGACGAAGAAACAGGCGTCATAGGTGGGGCGGCAATCGCAATGTATCGCAGTGCCTTTCAGTTCATCGTAACCGGTGGCGTGGGGGCACAGATGGGTGAATCGACTGAACGTGTTTCAGTTGAAAATACCAGATAAAGGAGTCAAGTATGAGACGATTAATTTTCGTCGTCCTGTGTGTCTCTCTCGCCGTCGGAGCGTGGGCTTCCGGCGGATCAGAGCAGAGCTCGTCCTCGACGCAGATGCAAGGTCCCGCGACGGTCACCATACTGAGCGTGACGAGCCCCGAGACGAACGCGCTCAAGGTGAGCGCCGCAGAGTTCATGAAGAAGAACCCGAATATCAAGATCGTGTTCAACGAGCAGGGAAGGCTCGGGTACTTCACGAACGTCACGACTCAGCTGGTCGGAGGCACCGATGCCTTCGATCTCGTGCAGGACAACACGACCTACATGACCGAGCTCGCGGCGGCCGGGGCTCTCGAGTTTTGGGACAAGTATCTGAATGATCCCAAGCTGACCGACCTCGCGGCCTACAATCTGGCGGATGTTCCCTCCCGCCTGCAGCTGAAGTTCAAGGGTCAGCTGTTCTGCATACCGACCGACCTATCGTCCCAGATCTACTACTATCGCAAGGACCTCATCAGCAAACCGGCGGACACGTGGGACGAGATGCTTGCGCTTGCGAAGAAGTATACGAGGGCGGACAATCCCTCCTCGCCGACGAAGTACGGCGACTTGGTCACGGCGCTGACCGGAGGACCGGAAGCGCCGAAGATCTTCTACACCGTGCTCTGGTCGTTCGGCGGAAATGCAATCGACGAGAATGGCAACGTCGTCATCAACAGCGAGGCCGCCGTGAAGGCAGCACAGGTCTATCGCGAGCTGCGCAACTATATCCCCGAAGATGCTACCACCTACAACTATCCGAAGGTTCTCGACGGCCTGAAGGCCGGCACGGCGGCTCAAGCGGCGGTCTACTGGAACGCTGCATGGAAGGACATTCACCGCTCCGATAGCCAGTACAAGGACAGCTACGAGATCGCGATGATTCCGGGTGCAAAGCAGCCCGACGGGTCGATTCTGCGAACTCCGCAAACCCATGGGTGGGGGCTCGTCATGAACGCCAACTCCAAGAACAAGGTCGCCGCGTGGAAGTATCTCGAGTTTGCGACCAGCAAGGAAGGCATGCTCATTCAAGGCAAGAACGGTGGAAGCCCCTTCCGGCCATCGGTCATCCAGGAGCTCATGCAAACCGACCCGGCGAACGAATCCTACTACCGGCTCATGAACAAGACCTACAGTGCCGCTCACATGGAGCCGCTCGTTCCCTACTACAGCAAGATGCACGAGATTCTCAACCGGATGGTTGCCGCCTTCTTGACGACCGACCAGCCGATCAAGGACGTCCTCGCCAAGACCGAAAAGGATCTGAAGGACCTGGTGAAGACCTATCAATAGCGGGATCTGCCGGGCGAGAGGCAACCCCTCCGCCGGCAGGTGAACAGACGATCTCGAGCTTGCCGGGACGCCGAAAGGCGGCCCGGCAGGCAATGAATGTGTGCCTATGGTAACCGTAATAGCGATCGTGCTCGGCGTCCTGGCGCTGCTGCTCTTCTATGTTTCCTCCATGTCGAAAGTCCGGGCGGCTCGACTGAAATACGCGCTCGTGCTTCCGGCCTTCGTCATACTCTTCGCCACGACGGTCATTCCGATCGGCTACATGCTGTACGCATCGTTGTTCCGGTTGGATCCGGTTTCGTTCAACAGTCACTGGCCCTTTCTCGGACTGGCGAACTACCGCAAGCTTCTCGCGCTCGATTCCCGGCTCTGGCCCTCCCTCTTGAAGACGGTCGAGTTCCTCGTCGGGACGATCGTCCCCCAGGTGGCCGTCGGGATGTTCCTCGCCGTGGTACTCTTTCGGGACTTCGTGGGGAAGCGTGTGGTGCAGACGATTCTGCTTCTGCCCATTCTCTCGACTCCGATCATCATCGCAATGATCTGGAAGTACTTCTTCAACGTGGATACGGGCTTCATCAACCTCTTCCTCGAGTCGATCGGGATACCCGGGCAGCCATGGTTGTCCACCCGGGGGCTCCCGTGGGTGCAGGCGATCCCCTTCATCGGGCCGTGGATGGTCAAGAACCTGAGCTTCACCTACGCGTTCCAGACCATCATCTTCGTCAATTTCTGGCAGTGGACGCCGTTCTGCTTTCTCATCTTCTACTCCGGAATGACCGCCCTCCCGGCGGAGATCTACGACGCCGCGAAGGTCGACGGTGCCGGCACCTGGCAGGAGTTCATACGGATAACTCTTCCTCTGCTTTCGAGGATCATCTGGGTCGTCGTGCTGCTGCGAATGATCGACTGCTTGAAGGTATTCGCCCAGATATGGGTGCTGTTCGGCAACGCCGACTCGACGGCCATCATCAACATCGAGCTCTATACCCTGGGATTCATCACGAGCAACTACGGTATGGCTTCCGCTCTCGGTATTCTGGTGTTGCTACTGATAACGATCGTCGTATTCGCCACGACCCGACTGACCTATGGAGAGCGCCGTGAATAGACATTCTATCCTCCGCACCATTCGCCGCACGATTTTCTACCTGTTCATCGTTGCGGTCGTCGTCTCCTGGGCATTTCCGGTTCTCTGGATAATGGTATCGTCGTTCAAGCCCGACCGGCTCATCATCTCCCAGACCATCACCTACTTCTTCACACCAACGCTCGAGCACTATGGTCGGATCTTCACAACCCACAATTTCGGTCACTTCCTCGTCGACAGCTTGGTCGTCGCCGTCTCGACGACGCTCATCGCCGGAGTCACCGGGTTCATGGCCGCCTACAGCCTCTCGCGATTCAAGACGGGCGGACCGTTTGCGAATATCGGGCTCTTCGTTACCCGAATCGCGCCGCCGGCCGCAGTCCTCATGCCCTTCTTCATGATTTTCAAGATCACCCACATGATCAACAATCTCGGATCGCTCATCATCGTCAATCTCTCGCTCAACCTCTCGTTCGCCATCCTGATGCTGCGGACCTTCATCGATGAGATCTCGGTCTCCATCGAGGAGGCGGCCGAGATCGAGGGAGCCTCCTGGTCGCAGATCCTGTGGCAGATCGTCTTCCCGCTCTCACGGCCGGGGATCATCACGACCTCGATTTTCACCTTCATCTTCACCTGGAACGAGTACCTCTTTGCCCTCGTGCTGGCCTCCTCGAACCGCGTAAAGACGTTGCCCGTAGCCGCCGGCGACTTCATCACCGCATACGCCATCGAGTGGGGCCCCGTCTTCGCCTCCGGCGCGCTTATCCTGCTGCCGATCCTCATCATGACCTTCGTCGTTCAGAAATACATCGTGCGCGGGCTGACCTTCGGAGCGATCAAATGAAACGCCCCCGCATCGGAATCATCGGCTCCGGTTTCATGGCGAAGGCGCATGCTACCTGCTTCGACGCGGACGCCCGCGTCGAGATCGCCGCCGTCTCGAGCCGGACCCCGGCGGGGGCCGAAGGGCTGATGAGCAGATTCGGCGTGGCACGCCATTTCACCTCGTGGCGGGAGCTCGTCGGGGATCCTTCGATCGACATCGTCGACGTGACTGCTCCGAGCGCGCTTCACGGCGAGATGGCGCTTGCCGCCATCGAAGCGGGCAAGGGGGTCATCATCGAGAAACCGATGGCGACCGATCTCGAAATCGCCGAGCGGGTCGTCGAAGCGGTGCAGAGGACGCACGTGCCCGTTCTCTATGCCGAGAACCGCCGCTTTGCCCCGATCTTCGTCAACGCCCGCGCCTTGATCGACTCGGGAGAGATCGGTGCCCCCCTTATCTTTCGAATCAACGAGCTCGGCAGCGGACCCGCTCACGGCGCCTGGTTCTGGGATCTCACGCTGTCCGGGGGCGGCGCGTTGATGGACATGGGGATACATGGGTTCGGCATGTGCGAGTGGCTTCTCGGCGCTCGAGTTCTTCGGCTCCAGTCGACGGTACGCCTGCTGAAGTGGAAGGAGAGCGCAGGCGAGGGAATCGAGGACACCGCGTCGACGAGCTGCGAGTTCGACAATGGGGCGGTGGGCCACCTGCTTTGCTCATGGGGAACCGAGGGCGGCCTCGACATTCGGGCCGAGGTTTACGGTACATCGGGAACCCTCCACCTCGACCAGGGACGGGGGGTGAACGGGACGGAGCTCTACCGAAGCGAAGGCGGCCCGCTCGAAGGTGAGCGACGCGAAGAGGAGCGTCCTCACGGGGCGGCGGGGACGGGATGGTCCTTTCCCCTCGTGGACGAGTGGAGCTCGAAGGGACACCGAGACGAGCTGCGCCACTACATCGACTGCTTCCTCGAGGGGCGACAGCCGCGAAGCGGAGCGGAGGACGGGCTTCGAGCTCTCGAGCTCGTCAAGGCGGCATACCGCTCCTCCGAGCTGCGCGAGGAGATCGAGGTATGAGCGGCCGAACCGGAAGGATCGGCCTTGCCGTCCTCAGCTTCGCGCACACCCATCAACACCACTGGATTCGAGCCTTCGCCGCGGACCCGCGCGTCGAGCTCGTCGGGTTCTGGGACGACAACGACGAGCGGGCGGCCGCCGCGGCCGCCGAACACGGGATCGTGCGATTCGAGGCCCTCGAGGAACTTCTCGAAGACGACCGCGTGGTCGCTGCCGCGATATGCTCGGAGACCTTCCGTCATCGCGAGCTCACCGAGGAGTGTGCGCGCCGAGGGATACACGTCCTCTGCGAGAAACCGGTGGCGTGCACCCTGCAAGACGCACGGGGGATGAAAGCCGCGGTCGAGGAGGCGGGCATACGCTACTTTCAATCATCGCCGCAGCGTCTCATCCCCGCGAATAGGCGCATCATCGAGCTTGTCCGAAGCGGCGAGATCGGACGGGTTACCCACGTTCGGAAGCGCCACGGTCACAACTTCGCGCTTGCGGGGCTCGAAAAGGACATCCCGTGGATCGTCGACCCGAGCGCCTCCGGCGGCGGCGCGCTTCTCGACGAAGGGATTCACGAGACCGATGCCCTCCGCGCCCTGCTCGGCGAAGCCGCCTCGGTGGTCGCCTTGACCTCCGAGCCCGACCGATACTCCGTCGAAAGCGGCGGAACCGCGCTCTTTCGGTTCTCCACAGGAGTGACCGCCGTCCTCGAATCTGCCTGGAACTGGCCGGCCGGCGGGCCGACCACCGAGATCTACGGAGAGGAGGGTGTCATCATCGAAAGCCTGACCGACCGGGCCTCCAACTCACGCGGACAGTATTGGCCGCACCTGACAGTCTACCGTGCGGGAGACGAGGTTTGGAGGGATACCGGCGAGAGCTTCGACTTCTCTCGAATCCATACCCTCGCTCCACGGGCGTTCGTCGACGCGCTCGTCGAGGGAGGCAGCATAGTATCTACAATCGACGACGGAATCGCCGCGCTCGAGATGATTCTCGGTGCCTATCGCTCCGCGCAGACGGGACGGAGGATCGATTTCCCTCTGGATGAGAGTCAATGAACGGTTTTGCCGCCCCGGGATACGAGGGAAGGTCGCTCTACTTCGGTGATATCCACAACCATTGCGGCCTCAGCTACGGATACGGCTCGATTGACGAGGCGTTTCGCAACGCTCGCCTTCAACTCGACTTCACGAGCGTAACCGGCCACGCCTTCTGGCCCGACATGCCGCGAGGGGAGCCGCGTCTGGATTCCGTCGTCGAGTACCACGAACGGGGCTTTCGCCGCTTCGAGCAGGCGTGGGACGGCTACCTCGAGGCGACCGAGGCCAATAACGACCCGGGACGCTTCGTAACCTTTCCCAGCTTTGAGTGGCACTCGATGGAGGACGGGGACTACGTCCTCTACTACCGGCAAGGAGGGGGAACCCTCTTCACAGCGAAGCGGCTCGAGGAGCTGCGTGACAAGATCCGCGGTCTCGGACTCGACGCCGGGTCGGTGCTCCTCATCCCGCATCATATCGGCTACCACCGGGGATACCGCGGCATCAACTGGGACACCTTCGAGGAGGAGCTGAGCCCCCTCGTCGAGATCCTTTCGATGCACGGCTGTGCCGAGAGCGACGACGGGCCTTTGCCCTACCTTCATACCATGGGTCCGCGCGTCGGAGCCAACACCATGCAGGGGGGACTACGCCGCGGAAAGCGCTTCGGAGTAGTCGCCTCCACCGATCATCACAACGCCCACCCCGGAAGCTACGGCCACGGACGCCTCGCGGTGTGGGCGAACTCGCTTTCCAGGCAGGCGATCTGGGATTCGCTTCGAGAACGGCGCGCCTATGCGCTCACCGGCGACAGGATCGCGCTCGGGCTCACCGTCGCGGGCGCTCCCATGGGAAGCGAGGCGGCGGACACCGGCGTTCGGCGGATCTCGATCAGCGTGCGCGGAGGTTATGCGCTGGAGGCGATCGACGTCGTCAAGAATGGTACCCTCTGGAAGCGTTTCGACTCATGGAGCTCGCCCGGCGACCGGGGAGCGTCTCCCAAGGGGCCGCTGCGCGGCAAGATCGTCGTGGAAGTCGGTTGGGGAGAGACGAACATTCGCCAAGATTGGGAAGTCGAGATCGGGCTCGAGGACGCGCGGATTGTCGGCTCCGAACCGAGATTTCGAGGGATTGACATCGTCGACCCGAAGGCCTCCCGCCCCGGCGCAGGCGAAGCCGGGGGAAACGATTCGGGCGACGAGGCGCCGCACGGGAGCAGCTTCGACTCACCCGACGAGCAGACCCTGCGATTCACCACCGTGACCTACGGCAACCCAACGCCTACCACGAGCTCGACGCAGGGGTTCTGCGTAGAGGTGGAAGGAGAGCCATCGTCGATGCTTCGCCTCGTGGCGAACGGCGTCCGGCGGGAGCTCCGTTTCGCCGAGCTCCTGGAGGAGTCGGATTCTTTCTACCTCGGAGGGTTTCTCTCGGGAGCCGTTCACATCCACCGCCTCGTACCGGAAGCCGAATATGCCGCGGAGTTAGAGGCCGCAGACTCGGTCGATGCAGGGGGCAGCGGCCGTGGCGCGGATTACTATTACGTTCGCGTCGGCCAGAAGAACGGTCAGTGGGCGTGGAGCTCTCCCGTCTGGCTCGGCGCCGACCCGAGAAGGGGAAGATCGCATGCGTGAGCCGTTTCGACCGAACATCCTCTACATCCACTCTCACGACACCGGCCGCTACATTGAGCCCTACGGCAACGCATCGGCGACTCCGCAGCTCGCCTCGCTGGCCGAGGGTGGGGTGCTCTTTCGAAACGCCTTCAGCGCCGCCCCCACCTGTTCTCCGAGCCGAGCGGCTCTTCTCACCGGGCAGGCGCCCCACTCCTGCGGCATGCTCGGACTCGCCCACCGCGGGTTCGCGCTCTACGACTACCGGCATCATCTCGTCGGTACCCTGCGTTCTCACGGTTACCTCACCGCGCTGGCCGGCGTCCAACACGTCGCCCACGGGTCTCCCTCGGATATCCCCTTCGGCGGCGGGCCGGAACCCGGTGGGGAGGACGGCGGCCTCCCGGCGTGGAAGATCATCGGCTACGACCGCTATCTCGGCGGCTACGAAACCGCCCACGAGGAAGCCGTCCGCTTCATTTCCGCGCCGCCCCCAGGACCCTTCTTTCTCTCGGTCGGCTTCTTCGAGACCCACCGCGAGTTCCCCGAGCTCGAGGATCCGCGGGAGGCCGATCAGGTCGCGCCACCTGCCCCCCTTCCCGACCTCCCCGCGATCAGGACCGACAGGGCGCGCTACGAGCGGAGCGTTCGGGAGCTCGACCGGAAGATCGGTCTGGTGCTCGAAGCCCTCAATCGCAGCGGGCGGGCTGAGAACACCCTCGTGATCGCCACGACCGACCACGGCATCGCCTTTCCGCGAATGAAATCCCACTTGACCGACGACGGCGTCGGGGTATACCTCATCATGCGAGGCCCGCGCGATTTCGAAGGCGGGCGGGTCGTCGACGCCCTTGTCAGCCAGATAGACCTCTTTCCGACACTCTGCGACTACCTGGAGATCGAGCGCCCCGAATGGCTCCAGGGCCGCTCGCTGCTGCCCATCCTGCGAGGGGAGCGGCCGGAGGTCAACGAGCGCATCTTCGCCGAGGTGAGCTATCACGCCGCCTACGAGCCGCAGCGCTGCGTGCGCACCCCCCGCTACAAGTACATCGCCCGCTACGACGGCCGCACGACACCGGTGCTCCCGAACATCGACGACGGCGAGAGCAAGAACGCGCTCCTCGAGTCGGGCTGGTTCCCGGTGGAAGCGGAGGCGCTCTACGACCTGCTGTTCGATCCCCACGAGACGAACAACCTCGCCGGTGAGGCGCAGTACGCCCAGCGCCTCTCGGAGCTGCGCGGAACGCTGCTCGAGTGGATGCGCTCCACCGCAGATCCGCTGCTCGCCGGGCTCGATCGCGACGGCAGGCCGCCGGGCCCCGGCGAGCACCCGGCACGAATCCCCGCCCCGGAGGGCGCGCGGATCAACAAGCCGGACGGCCGATCGGCGACCGAGCCCACTATCCCCGCGTAGGCGTTCTCGATCCCTCGTTCGGCCGGCCCGATCAGTCGACCTCCCGTTGGACTTTCCTCCGAGTTTCGTGTATCTTCTGCTCGCGCCGCAGACGGCGCGCTCGGCTTCTTTTTGGAGTGCGTGACACCCTCCGAAACAGCACCGAGCAAAGAATTGCTGACCACGGAGCCGGTCGCAGCGCGACCGTTCGTTCGCACCATAAGGACCACCATGAGCACGAGCACTCTCACCGGAACCATCCGGAATATCGCCATCATCGCGCACGTCGACCACGGCAAGACGACCCTCGTCGACGCGATGTTCCGCCAGAGCGGCGTCTTTCGGGACGGCCAGGTTGTCGAAGAACGATTGATGGATCGCCTCGACCTGGAGCGGGAGCGGGGCATCACGATAGCCGCGAAAAACTGTGCGGTCTCCTGGCGCGGGATAAAGATCAATATCATCGACACCCCGGGCCACGCCGATTTCGGGGGCGAGGTCGAGCGGGCGATCTCGATGGCCGACGGAGCGCTCCTCCTCGTGGACGCGGCCGAAGGACCTCTGCCGCAGACCCGTTTCGTATTGAAGAAGACCCTCGAGGCGGGTCTGAAGGTAATCGTCGTCATAAACAAGATCGATCGCAAAGACGCGAGGCCGGAGGTCGTGCGCGACGAGATCTACAGCCTCTTCATCGACCTCGGGGCGACCGACGAGCAGATCGAGTTTCCGCTCATCTACGCGGTCGGCAGGGACGGCGTCGCCTCGACCAGCCTCGACGAGCCGGGAGAGAACCTCCGGCCGCTGCTCGAGGCGATCGTCAACGAGCTGCCTCCTCCCTCCTCGCATCCCGACCATCCGTTCCAGATGCTCGTCTCCGATCTCGGTTACTCCGACTACCTCGGGCGGCTCGCGATCGGCAAGATCAGGAACCGGCCGGTCCGGGCGAACGATACGCTGGTTCGGATCGACCACAGCGGGAGGCAGCAGCCGCTCAAGGTGTCGAAGCTCCAGGTCTACGAGGGGATCTCCATCGTGGAGACCGAGGAGGCGCAGGCAGGCGACATCGTCGTGCTTTCAGGCATAGACGAGGTACACATCGGAGATACGATCTGCACCCGCGAAGCGCCGCTCGCCCTGCGGCGAATCGCCGTCGACGAGCCGACGGTCTCGATGCTCTTCCTCAGGAATACCTCGCCGTTTGCCGGGAGGGAGGGGAGGTTCGTGCAGGCGAGCAAGCTCGGCGACCGACTCATGAAGGAGACCCTACGCAACGTCTCGCTCCAGGTGGAGCAGACCTCTGACAAGGAGGGCTACCTCGTCAAGGGTCGCGGAGAGTTCCAGATGGCCATCCTCATCGAGACGATGAGGCGCGAGGGCTACGAGATGTGCGTCGGCCGTCCTCGAGTCATCACGAAAAGCGAGAACGGGCAGACCCTCGAGCCGATCGAGCGGCTCCACGTCGACTGCGCCGAGGAGTTCACCGGGGTGGTGACGGAGAAGCTCTCCATCAGAAAGGGCCGGCTTACCGGGCTCGAAAACCACGGCGGTGGACGCTGTCGTCTCGAGTTTTCCGTTCCCTCGCGTGCGCTCATCGGTTTTCGCGACGAGCTTCTCACCGACACCAAGGGCACCGGTATCATGAACAGCTATCTCGAAGGTTACGAGCCCCATCGGGGCGACTTCCCGTCGCGCTTCAGCGGGTCACTGGTCGCCGACCGCCAGGGCGGCGCCGTTCCCTACGCGCTTTTCAACCTCGAGCCGCGCGGAACGCTCTTCATCCAACCGGACGACGCCGTATACGAGGGGATGGTTGTCGGTGAGCACAACCGCGAGAACGACCTGGACGTGAATCCCTGTAAGACCAAGAAGCTCTCCAACATGCGCGCGGCCGGCCGCGACGAGAACGTAATCCTCTCGCCTCCCAGGACCATGACCCTCGAGGCCGCGATCAACTTCATTCGCGAAGACGAGCTCGTCGAGATCACCCCGAAATCGCTTCGAATGCGAAAGGCGATCCTCCCCGCGGCAAAACGCAAACAGGCGGCAAACGGACGATAGCGGGAGCTCAAGGGATGAGCCGGCGACCAATCCCCGATTCGACTCTTCGTTGGCTACGAGACGCGGTGGGCGTAGCGACGGTGTGAGGTCTTGCCGGCCTCGATGAAGAACCGCCGGTCGGTGCCGGTCAAGACCGCCTCCCAGTCGATCCGGTCCGCGAGCTCGCGGCCGTAACGTTGCAGCTCGGGGATGCTTTTGGTGGCGTCGAGGCCGATATCCTCGTTCAATGCGATGTCGATCCGGTAGAGCGCCGTCTCGCGATAGAGCCGCCAGACGATCTCGGTCTGCTGCTCTTCAGGCGACTCCAGGAGCTGACCGAGCACCCAGTTCAGCCACGGATAGATCCAGGTCGGCTTCTTCAACTGGACATATCTGCCCGTTCCGAGAGATACGACGATCGTGTCCGCGGGGGTATACCCGACTGAGTAATCGAACGCCTCTATGCACGCCTCGTAGACCGGGTTACCCGCGATTCCGACGCCGCCGTCGACGAGCGTCCCGACCGGTTCACAGCCGGACGGCGGCCCTCCCGGCTCGGGCATCGGAAAGGGGGCAAAGAAGGTGGGCGCCGCCGCCGATGCCGTGGCACAGTCGGCGAGATTCAGGCGGCCGGTGCAGCGCGCGTTCTTCGGGGTATCCTTTACGAAATACCATGGTCTTCCGTCCGGTATGCGTTTCGCCGTCAGCAGAAGGTCGATGGGCGCCTCGTTGAGGCTCCACCTGCTCGCCGTCCCGAGTGAGTCGGCGATGACTCGGTGGAGGTTCTTCGTGGAGTACATCGAACCGGTGATTACTCGCCGTATGAAGCTGAACGGCCTCGACGGGAAGACCTCTTTTGCCCGACGCAGGTAGAGGTCGCGGATCTCCGTCGCCGGGATCCCGGCCGCCACGGCGGCGGCGATGATCGCCCCGGTAGAGGTCCCCGCAACAAGATCGAAGGTCTCCCGTGTCAGCTTTCCCGTCACCTTCTCGAGCCTCACAAGCGCGCACGCGGGTATGATGCCCCGGATCCCGCCGCCGTCTATCGAAAGGATCATTCGTTTTTTCATTCTCTCCTGCCCTCAGCGCCGAACATGCTCCCCAATACCGGTTCGCTCAAAGAGATTCTACCACACCTTCCCGAATGCAGCCTCCTGCGAGACGGCTCGCCAAAGACCCAAGCGGAGGATTCCCTACCAAGAGGTCACTTTGCCCCCAAAACGATGCAGGCGAGTGAGCCACCTTCCGGTTGACAACAGGGCGGTCAGGAGCGATGCTAACCTGCGACTACAGCAGGCGAGAAGGCGAGGACCTTCCGTCTGTTCTCGAGGCGAAGTATGAAAGTACTCTACATTGTCAAAGTGGGAACCACCTTCCCCGCCACGGCGAAGCGCTTCGGCGACTTTGACCGATGGACGCGTGAGGCGCTCGGGGAGTCGAGTATCGAGCTGCGTGTCGTCGATGTCGAGCACGGGGCCGCGCTTCCCCCGGCCGAAGAGTGCGCCGGCGCAGTCATCACCGGTTCTCACGCTATGGTGACCGACAACCTGCCGTGGAGCCTCAGAACCGAACGGTGGATAACCTCGTTGCTTCGGTCAGAAGTTCCTATCTTCGGCATCTGTTACGGCCATCAGCTCCTCGCACGAGCGGCCGGCGGAGAGGTGGGCTATCATCCCCACGGTCAGGAAATCGGCACGGTGCAGATCGAGCTTCTCGACGCAGCCGCCGATGACGTTGTGTTCGGGTCGCTTCCCCGCAGGCTCCTCGCCCACGCCACCCACACTCAGACCGTCCTGCGCCTGCCGCCGGGCGCGGTGCATCTGGCCACGAACGATTTCGAGCCGAACCATGCGTTTCGCATCGGCAGATGCGCGTGGGGCGTGCAGTTTCATCCCGAATACAATGCAGCAATCATGAGATCCTACATCGACGAGCAGGCCGAGAAGCTGGGGGCCAGAGGAATCGACACGGCAGCGCTTCGCAGCAGGGTCGCCGACACCCCGGAGTCACTCGCGTCGGTTCGGAGCTTCGCTCGCTACGCCGAGGCCAAAGCCTTCATCGCGGATGTCCACATCGGCGATTTCCATTCGGAACGAGGGTAGAGGAGGACGCGTCCCGCCGGCGGTTGACCCCAAGGTCGTCTCTGCCCGTCAGCGACCTGCGATTTTGCCTACAATTAAGTGTACGATATTCCCGCCGACCTGTTGCTCGACTCGCGTAGGATGATCATCCGGCGACCCAGCCTGAACGACAAGGGGGATGCTATGAAAAAAGTGATTGTCGTGCTCTTCCTTTCGGTTTTGATATTTTCCGTCGACGCGATCGACGAGAATACATACAACACCTACTATCCGGGGACGGTCCGGCCATGGTTCGAGCACGCCCGGGTAACGGGCACCTTGACGGCTGCAGACGGCCGGATCCTCCACTGGATGGCGATCGAAACGCCCCACGAGAAGGGCGCCGTCGTCATCGTGCCGGGATTTACCGAACAGGTCGAATCCTACGTCGAGCTTCTCTACGATCTGCGCAACGAGGGCTACTCGTTCTACCTGCTAGATCTGCGAGGCCAGGGTCTCTCCCAGGGCGACTATCCCTCCAGAGATCGCTGGTACGTGAAGAACTGGAAGAGCTTTCTCTCGGATCTGGAGCTCTTCTACACGAAGGTGGTGCGGGCCAAGCCCCACCCAACGACGATCCTCTACGGATATTCAATGGGAGGCGCAATCGCCACCGTCTTCGCGGCCGAACACCCGGACGCCGCGGATCGACTCATCCTGCTCAATCCGATGTACCGCATCAACAGCTCGCCGGTGCCAATTTTCCTGATGCGCCTGGTCGCCGGAACCATGACCCTCTTCGGCGGAGGCACCTCCTACCTTCCGGGCTACGGTCCGTACGAGGCACACCCTTTCAAGAACAACCCCGAACACATCACGAGCAGGGTGCGCTATGAAGAACGCCAAAGGCTTGCACGGACGACCTCCGCCTACCGACCGGGCGGAATCACGGCGAAGGGCGGCCTCGAGCTCCTGGCACTGAGTGCCGCCGCGCTGAGGGCAACCCGCAAAGTGACGATGCCGACGCTGCTGATCCAGTCGGGCAAGGACCAGGTTGTACGAAACTCGGCCGAGAATCGCGGCGCCGCTCGGATGAAGAACTGCACGAAGATCGTCCTGCCGGACTCGGGCCATCTGACCATGTTCGAGGTCGACGCCGTCCGCAATCAGGCGGTAGATGCCGTGCGAGCGTTTCTCGACTACGGCTCTCTGTAGCAGGCGGCGCCGTCAGGCAGACGCGGCTGTTCTATCCGTAGTAGCCCTCGAGAGCGAGAAGCGCTCTCAGGGTGATCCACTTGCTTGGGGCTCCCCTCCTCTCGATGTCGACCTGGAAGCGTCCGTTGAAGCTCGCTTCGAGGAGCCACTTTCCGTCCGGCGTCTGTTTCGAGACGATCTTGTCGATTGCCTCCTGCAGCCGCTCGTCTCGGCTTCCGAGCTGCGTCAAGATGAGAGCGACCTCGAGGATGTCGGATTGATACATCAGCGGAAACTGGAGCTTGAGCCACCCCGGCTTCGACACCTTCGCGAGGTCGTGGCTTCGTTTGTGGATGCGATGCTCGAGAAAGTACTCGCATCCGGCTTTGATCGTCTCCTCGACCGCTTTGCTGCGCAGCCATGCGGGAACCTCGGCGAGCGCTTTCAGTGCCTTGACCGCCCCCATGTGGCAGGTGTGCCTTCCGAAGCAGATCTCGAAACGGTCGTAGGGCCAGCCGGTGGGGGCAACGGCGACTCCGTCGTCGAAGCGCTGGTAGCGGGTAATCCAGTCCACGGCTTTGCGAACACGCTCGTCCTCGAGGCAGCCGAGGCGGATGAGGCTGAAGACCATGTTTCCTGTCAGGCAGGGGATGACCTCGCTGTGTCGCCCTCCGTCCTCCCTGCCGCTTTCGCCGGCGGAAAACCCATGGCTCTCACGGTCCTGGGAGTGGTCGAGGAGATGCTCGCATGCAGATCGCACCTTCGGATGAGCTCCGTCGGCCATGTGCTCGGCAAGGACGATGAGCTGCCACACCGATCCCTCGTACTTGTCCCGGTAGAACCTTCCGGGCTCGCTCCAACCCCCGTCCCGCTGCTTCGAAAGGATGCGAGGGACCACCCCGTCGCGCATGATATCCCGCTTTGCCTCCCTCGCCGCCCTGGAGGACTCGGCTTCGCCGAGCAGACGCGTCAGTGTGAGATAGCGGACGGAGGGATTATCGCCTTCGAGCAGCCAGTCGGTGGGGTCCGAGTTGATGAGAGACTTCCAATCGGCCATAACGAGAACCCCCTTTCAAGCCCATCGTTCTTGCACAATCGGAATGTGGAATGCACCCAGTTTCGATCTACGGAGGCGATCAGTCAAGGCCGCCGTCCAGGCGGCATGGAGGCGGCTACTACCCACATCGATCGATCTGTGATGAACTGTGCGGGGAAGTATGTCGATGGGAAACGTACACACCTACGCGGCGCGCCTCGTGTGGGAGGGCAACAGCGGCGAGGGCACGGCGAGCTACGAGGGCTACGGCAGGAGTTACCGCGTGCTCATCGAAGGGAAACCCGAGCTCATTGGAACGGCCGATCCCGCCTTCCGCGGCGATGCGTCTCGGCACAACCCCGAGGATCTGTTCCTGGCCGCGATCTCCGCCTGCCACATGCTGACCTACCTCGCGCTCTGCGCCCGTAGCGGGGTGAGGGTGATCGCCTACACCGACGAGGCAGAAGGCAGGATGGTACTGACGGGCGACGGCGGAGGGCGGTTCGAGGAGGTGTCTCTCCGGTCGTCACGATCGACGACCCCTCGCGCGCGGAGACCGCCCGCCGGCTCCACGCCCGCGCCCACGATCTCTGCTTCATTGCGAGCTCCTGCAACTTCCCGATCCACCATGAGCCCCGCATCGTGGTCTCTTGAGGCCGAGCCGTCTCGGCTACGAACACGAGCGGCGTCCGGGAGGAGGCGCGAATGGAGCCGGTCGGGACGGGCGGTCATCGAGCCGCCGTGACCACCCGTGGCGCGGCCCGCTTGACGTTGCGGCTCAAGCGGGAGAACTTGTGAGCAGGAAAAAGTGTGGAGGATGAGATGAAAGCATACCAGATACAGCGACCCGGGCTCGACGGCCTCGAGATGGTCGATCTGCCCTCCCCGAACCCGGGGACGGGCCAGGTGAAGGTGCGGGTTCATGCGGCGAGCCTGAACTATCGAGACCTGATGGTGATCTCAGGCAAGTATGGGAGGAGCCCCCTCAAAGTGCCGCTCATCCCGCTGTCCGACGGGGCAGGCGAGGTGGTCGAGGTCGGAGACGACGTGCAGGAGCTGAAGCCGGGCGACCGGGTGATGGGCAACTTCTTTCCGAAGTGGATCGACGGGCCTCCCGGCCCGGAGAAGCAGGGCGACGCGCTCGGCGGGTCGGTCGACGGGGTGCTCGCCGAGGAGGTGCTGTGGGAGGCCGCGTCGGTGGTGCGCGTCCCGAAGGCGCTCTCCTACGAGGAGGCCGCAACGCTTCCCTGCGCCGGGCTTACCGCCTGGGTGGGGCTGAAGGAGCTCGGAGGGATCGAGGCAGGACAGACGGTGCTCGCACTGGGCACCGGCGGGGTGAGCGTCTTCGCCCTCCAGATCGCGAAAGCGCTCGGCTGCAGCGTCGTCGTTACCTCGTCGAGCGACGAGAAGCTCGCGCGCGCAAAAGAGCTCGACGCCGACCTCCTCGTGAACTACCGGAAGGATTCCGCCTGGGACGCCCGGGCGCTCGAGTTCACCGGCGGAGCGGGGGTGGACCACATCCTCGAGGTAGGCGGGGCGGGCACCCTCGACCGCTCGCTCTCGGCCCTGAAGGAGGGCGGACATCTCGCACTCGTGGGGCTCGTAAGCGGCGAGCGGGCCGACGAGGGGAAGGCCCGATCGAACACGAAAGGCATCCGCGTCGACCGCGTCTACGTCGGGAGCGCAAGCCACTTTCGCTCATTCTGCGCCTTCGTCGAAAAGAGCGGACTGAAACCGGTGGTCGACCGAGCCTTCGAGCTCGCTGACGCCCGCAAGGCCTACGAGGTGCTGCAGGCGGCAAGTCACTTCGGAAAGCTCGTGGTTCGTATCTGAGGAGCGAGTGACCGTCGACGCTCACCAGCACTTCATCGATTTCGATCCCGCCGACTATCCCTGGATCGAGGAGGGGATGGACGAGCTCCGGCGCGACCTCCTGCCCGGGGATCTCGCGCCGCTGTGTCGCGCCGCGGGTGTGGAGGCGACAGTGGCGGTCGAGGCGCGCCAGACCCTGGAGGAGACCGACTGGCTGCTCGGCCTCGCCCGCGAAAATCCCTTCATCGCCGGCGTCGTCGGCTGGGTCGACCTCCGCGATCCGGGGATCGAAGCCGTGCTCGATCGCTACGCAGAGCAGACACTCCTCAAGGGGGTGCGGCACGTCCTGCACGACGAAAGCGATGACGAGTTCATGCTCCGCGACGACTTCTGCCGAGGAATCGGGACGCTCGCCCGCTTCGGGCTCACATACGACATCCTGATCTTTCCCCGCCACCTGCCCCAGACTCTCCAGCTCGTGCGCCGTTTTCCGGGGCAGCCCTTCGTCGTCGATCACCTCGCAAAGCCGACGATTCGCGACGGCGAGCTTCGCGACTGGCGCGCGGCGCTTGCGCCCCTCGCCGCCTGCGAGAACCTCTTCTGCAAGCTCAGCGGCATGGTGACGGAGGCGACCCCGGGCGGCTGGAAGCGGGCAGACTTCAGGCCCTACATCGAGACGGTCCTCGAGCTCTTCGGACCCGATCGCACCATGTTCGGGAGCGACTGGCCGGTGTGCACCCTCGAGGCGTCCTACGACGAGGTCTACACCATCGTCGACATCGCCACTGCCGCTCTCAGCTCAGATGAGCGCGCGATGCTCTTCGGCGCCACCGCCGAGCGATTCTACGGCCTTTGCCCGTAGACTACTTTGCAGAAGCGCGCCATGATGGCGGCATCGGCCGATCCCGGTCGGTCCGCCGCCATTTCCAAAATCAGCAAACAGAAATGTGCTCTCCATCGGGCCTGAGCGCCGGCGCCCCTGCGGGTGACGATGACTCGGCCGGTATCGATCGAAGGGAGGTGTTTCATGGGCATCAAGGCGCTTGTCGGTGCTGGAGATCGGATCGTCGGGTTGACGCTGCCGTTCGCCGTCGTGGGCGTTATCGCGAACATTCTGTGGCCGAGTGTGTTCGCCATGCGCTTCGGGCGGGGAGGAATCATCGCAGGGACCGTTCTGCTGGTTGTCGGGATCCCCATCTGGCTGATCTCGGTCGTGCAGGTGCTGGCGGTCGCACCGAAGGGGAGGCTGATCACCACCGGACCCTACGCCGTTATGCTCCATCCCCTCTACACATCGGTCGCTCTCCTCGTTATTCCGGGGTGCGGGCTTCTGCTCGATACCTGGCTTTGCTTCGCGCTGGGCGCGGTCCTCTACATCTTCTCGCGGATCTACTCCCCCCGCGAAGAGGAGAAGCTCGCCGTAACCTTCGGGAAAGAGTATGCGGCCTACCGCGAGAAGGTGTTCCTTCCGTGGCTCTGAAGGCTACCTTCCTTCCTCGTCGCGATTCGTGGCGGGCTGCTGATCCCCGTCTGCCGTCTATTCTGGGTCTGACGGTACGGCGTGCTCAAATGCTCCCAAGGCGCCGCAGGGTCTCGACGACGGTCGAATCGGGATAGCGCTCCCCTTCATTGGCGCCCTCGGCTCTGCGGGCAAGCGTGCGATGCAGCTCCAGACAGGCATCCTCGTAGCTGAGCCCGGCAAGGTCGGCGACGATGCGGCTCGCCCGATCGATGAGCTTCTTGTTGGTTGCGTCGACCTGGATCATCCAGTTCCCACGGATGCGCCCCAGTTTCGCCATCGTTGCCGTGGAGACGGTGTTGAAGATGAGCTTGAGTGCGAGATGCGTAAAGAGCTTCATCGGGCTGCCCGGAATGGGCACGGGTATGACGATGAGCTCGGGCGTGGTTTCGGCGGGAGCGGTTGCGTCCGCTGTCTCGCCGCCGATTCGAATGGAAATCGCAGCTCGGAAGTCGCGCCGATTCTCATCGAGGTAGGCCTGCACCGCCTCTGATTTTACTGCGTCGACTGTCAGGGCCAGCAGCGCGGAGTCCGGAGCCTCGAATCGCGAAGGGTCGCGTTCGCGTCCAATGCGGTAGGAGAGAATCTCCTCGAGATCAAGCTTCGGAGGCCGGGCAACCATGCCCGGAAGCCCGCCCATCGCGCGGTAGTCTTCGCGAACCCAGTCGATGCCCCGAGGCGCCCTTCCGAGCATCGCATTCCAGGCCTCGTTCGAGGTTCTCACGGGGTCCTTGGTGAAGGCCCACGAGACCGCCGAGGTCATGTCGCCTGCGGGACGGAAAGGCGGGAGCATGAAGGTCGGAGTCCTTTCGGTCGTATCGGAGACAACGTCGAGCAGGTACTCGTCGGAGAGATAGGTCACGCGCCCGCCATGCCGGTAGAGCTCGCTTTCGAAATCGACGAACGACGCTATGCCCGAGCGGCACTTCCCCGTCTCGAGGGCACCGACCAGCCGGTCGAAGGCGAGGGCATACTCCACTGCGGCGCCGAGCTCCGTCGCGGCCCGCTTCGTGCGCACACCAGCCTCCGAGACGAGCTGCTCGCAGGCGATTTCCATTGCTGCCCCGACGACGAGCATCTCCATGGTGGTCGCCTGAAGACGCGTGGAGCCCGACAGGGCCATGGGCCCGGTTGCCAGATCGAGCTTGGTGACCGCATCGTTCTCGATGAGCTCCCGACTCCGCTTCACGGTTCGCGTCAGCACCTCGGTAGGATTGTTGTAGGCGAAGAACACGCGCACCCCGCGCTCGAGTGCCTCCCACGCGGTGCCGATAACCGACGAGGTCTCGCCACCCTCGCTGATTGCGACCAGCAGGTCGCCCTCCCGCAGACCGGCATCCTTCACCTGGCGACGCCCGAAGCTCTGAAAGTCCTCGAAGTTCTCCACCGACCGGATGAGCGCTCGATCCCCGCCGGTCATGATGCTGTAGGAGGCTTCGCCCGTCGAGCGCCACCTCGCGGAGTCTCGCGGGTCACTCTCGGCCACCGCATTCCAGTAACTTCGCCACATCTTCTCCAGGATTATCGCAAGCCTCCCGGTCGCGCCGCAGCCCGAGAAGGCGACGGTTCCCCCGGTGAAGGCGGTGTCACGGATGGCCGAGACGAGCTGCGAGAACTGCTTCGTGGCGAACACCTCGCGCGCCCTGGGGCCGAGATCGTGGTCCACGGACAGCAGCATCGCGACGCCCTCGGCCGTATCGCGCACGGTTGCCTCCGAGAGGTTGCGTGTCTTCGGATGAGGGCGCTCGGTCGGGAGGTCACCGAGATGAAACTCGGTCTCCTCGCTGAGAAAGTGTCGTGCTGCGATGCGCGCTTCGTTTTCTACTGTCTCTTCCATCGATGTGACTCTCCCGTCGCAAAGCGGGCGTAGCCGTGCGAATGCGGCCCGGACGCCGGGCAGAAAGTATAGCACCCCAAAGAGAGATGATGAACGACGGATGTCTTGAGAGGCGCGACGGTGCCTTGGAGTGTGTCGTAATTCGCGACTGGCCCGATCTCGCCGCCCGCGGCTTCATGCTCGATATCAGCCGGTCGAAGGTGCCCACGATGGAGACCTTGCGGGAGCTCATCGAGCTCATGGGTCTGCTCAAGCTCAACCAGCTCCAGCTCTACACCGAGCACACCTTTGCCTACAAGGGCCACGAGGAGGTGTGGCGGAATGCCTCCCCGATCACTCCCGAGGAGCTTCGCGAGCTCGATGATCTCTGCCGCTCCCGGGCCGTGGAGCTCGTCGCAAACCAGAACTCCTTCGGTCACCTCAAGCCCTGGCTGTCGCTTCCGGCCTACCGTCACCTCGCCGAGGCGCCGGACGGCTTCGAAGATCCCTGGGGCAACTGGCGCGACTACCCTTATTCACTCGCCCCCGTCGAGCCTGCGACCATCCCCTTTCTCGACGACCTCTACTCGCAGCTCCTGCCCAACCTCCGAAGCGAGAAGTTCAATGTGGGCTGCGACGAGACCTTCGATCTCGGGCAGGGGCGGAGCAAAGAGCTCTGCCTCGAGCGGGGCAAAGGCGCCGTCTACGCCGACTACCTGCTGAAGATTCACGAGCTCGTGAGGAAGCACGGCAAGCAGATGCAGTTCTGGGCTGACATCGTCCAGCAGCACCCCGAGACCATCGCAGAGCTTCCCAAGGACATGACCGCAATCGAATGGGGCTACGAGGCGGACCATCCCTTCGATGAGCGCTGCCGCCGCCTCTCCGAGGCCGGACTCCCGTTTTACGTTGCCCCCGGCACCTCGAGTTGGAACGGCATGACCGGACGTTGGGGCGTGGCCCGGGAGAACATCGCTTCGGCACTCGCGGCGGCGCGTAAATACGGAGCTGCCGGAATGTTGCTGACCGAATGGGGAAACTTCGGCTACCTGCAGCCCTTCGTCACCATGCTCGCTCCACTCGCCTACGCCGCCGGCGGTGCGTGGAACAGCGCAAGCCTGCTGACCGAGCCCTGGCAGTGGCTGTCACGCCACGTTCTCGGCGCTTCCGCCCGTGAGACGCCGCCTCGCGATCCGGCAGCCCTCGCCTCAGCGCTCCGCCTACTTGCCGAGCTCTACCGCCTCCATCCGAACGCGATCGGTAACGCGACGATCTTCGGGATCGTCCTCCTCCTCTACGACCTGCCTGTCTACGCACGGCACCTCGAGCTCTTCGACGGGAAGCAGCGAGACAAAGCGCGCGAGATCCTCCGCTCGGTCGATTCTCTCCTCGCCGAAGCAGACCGCGGCGGGGGGCGAGACTCGCTGGCCGTGCGGGAAGCTCGCTTTGCCGCTCGCCTCGTCGAGCTCGCCATCGACATCGCCGACGGTGTGCCCGTGGCCAAGCTTCAATCGAGGCTCGCAGCCCTGGAGCCGGAGCACCACGCGCTCTGGCACGCGCGTTTCCGCCCGGGCGGCTACGAGATCAGCCT
>CAZDMH010000004.1:210369-212456 GCA_964506755.1 uncultured Spirochaetales bacterium | reverse complement strand
CTCCCTGCCGCTTCACCCATTGCGGCCCGAGCATCTGTCTAATTGTATGCGTCGATGTTCCCGAACGCAACACGCCCCCGAACCGGGGTTGCCCCGACTACGTTGAGCTTTGCACAGTCGGGGTAAGTCCATGTCGGTCCCGAGTGACATTGCCGTGGTTTCTTTCGACAATCTCGACTTCATCGAGGCCCTTGACCCACCCGTGACGACTCTTTCCAAGACAGAGCCCATCTTTGGGGAAACGGCTACTGACCTCCTCTTGCGTCGGATAGGCGGAGACGATGGGAACGAGCGCATCGTCCTCCGCAGCAGCTTGGTCACGCGTGGGTCGTGTGGTTGCAACGAGAGCAGTTCGGGTTCCGCCGGGCTTTGAGCTGTTCGAGATTCGCGACCGCCCACCAAACGCAAACCCATTGGCGCCGCGTCGTGGCTGGAATCACTCCGAGGTCTCCACTCCGGCGAAGTACTCCTTCAAGTGGTCGTCGGTGCGCTTTCGGATGCGCGCGCGGTTGAGATCGAGGCCGATGCGCCGGAAGCTGCTGCGCAATGCGCAGCTTCGCCAGGTGTGTGGATTTGTCGTGTGTCGAGGTCCGCAAGTCGGCCGAGAAGCCCGAAGTGAGCGTCCCCCTCTTCGCGGGAAATGCCGACGACCGGCAGCTTCAGTGCTTGCCGATGATGCCGGCGATGTCGCAGAATGCCACGGCGCCATCCCGGCCGGTGAACAGGGTCAAATGCGGTCGAGTCAGGGCAAGACGGGGACTGGGACGTCACTGCGGGGGCGCAGGTCGATCGGGGCCACCGCGGACCGCGACGACCGAAAGACGGAGTACGGTTCAGTTGAACGACGATTCGTCTACTCCGGGCAGATGAGAGGGTCTACCTCGTAGGCGCGAGCCGCATAGTTCTCGACCTCGTTTCGTCACACCTCCTTCGCCGTTGTTGTTATATTGAAAGAAAGGCGGCACGGATGAAGCGGCGGAGGCAGTTATGGCAAGTGGCGAAATAGGCTTTCTTGAGCATCTGTATCAAGGTGAGTTGAGAAGGGAATTGGCAGTTCCCGACCTCGGAACGAACGATTTCGGGCGCGTGGAGGACCTGAGCGAGCGACTGCGCCAGGCGATGAAGGACTTCGATATCAACAAGATCGAAGCCCTTGGCCGGATCCCCGATGAGCTACTGGTGCGACTGAAAGAGCTCGGGATCTTCGGTATGATCGTGCCGGCAGAGTATGGCGGACTCGGCTTCAATATTGCCGAATACCTGCACTTCACCGAGACGATGGCGGGAATGGACATGGCGCTCGTACTCGTGCCGCTCGCCCATCTGTCGATCGGCATCATGGGATTGCTCCTCTTTGGAGACGGGGAGCAGAAGGAGCGCTACCTGCCGAAAGCAGCAAGCGGCGAGACGATCTACTCCTTCGCCTTGACGGAACCCTCCGTCGGTTCGGACGCGCGGAATGTGCGTACCGAGGCGACACTGTCGGAGGACGGCAGGACTTACATCCTCAACGGCACCAAAACCTACATCACCAATGCCAACTATGCCGGGGCCTACATGGTCTTTGCTCAGATGGATCCCGAGGAGAAGGGATCCCTCGGGGCCTTCCTCGTCGAACGGGATTGGGAGGGAGTCACGGTTGGAAAGGACATGCCGAAGATGGGCCTCCACGTCAGCTCGACGGCGGCGGTGATGCTCAGACAGGTCCGCGTTCCGAAAGAGAATCTCGTGGGACCTCCCGGGGAGGGTTTCAAGATCGCGATGACGATCCTCAACTACGGTAGGCTTGCCCTGGGAGCCTCGTCGGCGGGCCTCATGAACAAGTCGGTTGAGGAGATGGTGTCCAGAGCAAGCTCTCGCAAGCAGTTCGGGGTCCCGATCATCGACTTCGAGCTGATTCAAGAGAAGATAGCTCGATCCAAGGCTCACGCCTACGCAGCCGCCGCCATGACCTATTTCACTGCGTCTCTACTCGATCGAAATCCGCTCTCGAACGTTGCAATCGAAAGCTCTCACACCAAGCTCTACGGAACGACGAGATGCTGGGATACGCTCTACGACGCAATGCAGACTGCCGGCGGCTCGGG
>CAZDMH010000004.1:167576-210269 GCA_964506755.1 uncultured Spirochaetales bacterium | reverse complement strand
CGCCGAGGAGCTCTACCTCAGGCGGATGACGCGCTTGAGCCTTTCGCTCTTCTGGCTCATCGCCTCGATCGGCCACTTGAAGTCCCGCTATCCGAATGGGGACTACCCGCAGTCGGAGCTCTATCTCATAGAGTATCTCACATCAGAGGCGCTGCAGGTTCACGAGCGAGACGGCCGGCGGGAGCAATCCGGCACCGAGAAGGTTCAGGCCGAGATCGTCGCCTCGCTCGCCGCTATTTCCTCGTAGTCTTCCGCTTCGGCGCTTCTCCGTCGACGGCAGCAAGGTCGGAGAAACGCTCGCCACCCACAGCGAGCCGCTCTATCAGCGGCGCGGGTCGGAAGCGCTCGCCGTAGGAGGCAGCATAGCGTTCGAGGGTCGACTTGACGTTGGCGAGACCGAGGTGGTCGGCATACCTCAGAATACCGCCCCGAAAGGGAGGAAAGCCAATCCCAAAGACCAGCGCAAGATCGAGCTCGCGAGCGCTGCCGACCACGCCGTCATCGAGGGCCCGCGCCGCTTCGTTCAACAGCGCCAGAACCGGCCGATGAATGACATCCTCGTCGGGAACATTCCGGGGTGCCGGCTTTCCGTCGCCGGCCTTGAGAAGCGCGAGTACCTCAGGGTTCGGACGCCGTTTCTTGTCCTTCTCGTAGAGGTAGAAGCCCTTCGACGACTTCTTGCCGAGAAGGTCGTCGTGCTCTCGAAACCCTGCGAACAACGGCGCCGCCTTCATGTGGTCCGAGTAGGCACCTTCGAGCACCTGCGAAACCTCGATCGCGACGTCGATACCGATCTCGTCGAAGAGCGTGAAAGGCCCCATCGGCATGCCATAGCCTTCAATGAGCCGGTCGATTCGTTGATAGTCGACTCCTTCCCCTGCCATCAACGCAGCCTCATTGAGGTAGGGAAGCAGTAACCTGTTTACGAGAAAGCCGGGACAGTCCTGTACAACCACCGGCGTCTTTCCGAGAAGCAACGCGAGTGAGACTGCCCGCCTGACCGTTTCCTCGCTGGTCTTCGAACCCGGGACTACCTCGACCAAAGGCATGCGATTCGGCGGGTTGAAAAAGTGCATTCCGGCAAAACGTTCAGGCCGCCGGAGCGATTCTGCCATGTCGTTTACCGAGAGAGAGGAGGTGTTCGTGACGATGAGGGCATCGTCCGAAACTGCGGCCTCCACCTCGGCGAGCACCTGTTTCTTCACCGCGAGCTTCTCGACGACTGCCTCGACGACGACGTCGGGCTTCATCAGCCCTGAGTACTCGAGGGTTCCGCTGAGGTGATGCATCTTCAGATTTACTTCCCGCTTGTCGTAGCGGCGACGTTTCTCAAGCTCTCGATACACCTCATGGGCAGCAAGGTACCCCTTCTGAATCGCGGTCCAGGCGATGTCCTTCATGACCACAGGCACATCGAACTTGGTGAAGAGCCACGCGATTTTTCCTCCCATGACCCCGGCACCCAGGACTGCTGAGCGACGGACCGGTGCGGGAGGGCGGGAAGCGTTCGACTCTTCTCGGAGCCGCTTCGCGGCCTCCCGTGAAAAGAAGATCCCAACCAGGTTCTTCGATACTTCACCCGGTGCAAGGCGTCCGAATGCCTGGCGCTCGAGCCTCAACGCCCGCTCCCGGCTTGAGCGAATCGATCGACGGACTACCTTGAGAGCCTCGATCTGTGCAGGATAGTGGCCTCCCGTCCGCTTGAGTGTCTCTCTTCGCACCCGAGCAAGGAGCAAGGTGCGCCCGATCGGATTCCCCTCGAGGAGCCTGACCCCGAGAGGGGGCCGCCGCCTCGAGAGTCTCCGGTCCGGAGGACCGTCGAGGACGCGGGCTACGAAGGTCTCAATCCGATCGTTTAGAAACTCCGCAGGGAAACATGCATCGACAAGCCCGATTTTCGCCGCGCGTTGCCCGTCGACCGGAGTTCCGCTCAGAATCATCTGCAGCGCCCGGGTCAACCCGACCGTTCTCGGCAGGCGGTAGGTACCTCCGAAGCCAGGAATGATTCCCAGTCCCGTCTCGGGCAGGCCTATTTTCGTTCGCGGGTTGTCGGAAGCGATACGATAGTCGCATGCAAGCGCAAGCTCGAGACCACCGCCCATTGCGGCACCGTCGATCACCGCGATCGTCGGGAAGGGAAGATCGTCGAGGCGATTGAGCACCTCCTGTCCCCTGCCCGACTTCGCCTCGGCATCGGCCGAGTCATGAATCGCTTCGATTTGCCTGATGTCTGCACCTGCGATGAATCCGCTCGCCTTCCCGCTCTTGATGATAAGACAGCGGGTTTCTCGACTCCCGGATAGTTGATCCAGAACCCTGGCAAGCTCCAGCATCGTCTCCGGTGTCAACAGGTTTACCCGCTGCTCCGGAACGTCGATCACAACGGTCGCTTTCCCCTCCTCTTGAGTGAGGGTCAGTGCGCTTCGTCTCGTCTCTTGTTCCAATCCTTTTCCCTCCCCCTCGCTAGACCGCTTCGAGCAGAAGCGAGGCACCCTGCCCGCCGCCCACACAGAGTGTTGCGAGCCCGGTCTCTTTCTTTCGGCGCCGGAGCTCACGAAGCGTATGGATCACGAGCCGCGTTCCAGTCATACCCACGGGATGACCGAGGGCGATCGCCCCACCGTGTGCGTTCATTCGGTCACGGTCGAGGTCTCCGAGCTTCGTCTCTCGTCCGAGAAACTCCTGAGCAAACTCCTTCGAGGAAAAGGCCCGTTCACAGGCAACGACCTGGGCGGCGAAGGCCTCGTTGATTTCGACGTAGTCGACGTCTTTCATCGCGAGCTTGCCCCTTCGAAAGAGTTTGCTGGTCGCATACACGGGCCCGAGACCCATTCGCTCCGGTTCGAGGGAGGCATAAGCGAAGTCAGTCAGGTAACCGAGCGGCTCGATTTGCCGCTCCCTTGCCTCCCGCTCGGACATGAGCAGACAGGCCGCAGCGCCATCGGTGACCTGGGAAGAGTTGCCGACCGTGACTGTCCCGTTGCGCCGGTCGAAGTAGGGTTTGAGCTTTGCGAGCATTTCCATCGACTGGTTCTCCCGCGGCCCGATATCGAGCTCGAGAATCTGCGAGAAGTCGGGATAGATGGGGATCGGCACGATTTCCTCGGCGAAGGTTCCGTCCTTCTGAGCCGCGACCGCCCGACGGTGACTCAGAAGTGCGAACTCGTCCTGTTCCTCGCGGTCGATATGGAACTCCCGAGAAAGCTGTTCCGCGGTTCGACCCATGATCATTCCACTGATTGGGTCGGTAAGCCCGAGCTCGAGACCGATTTCGGGTCTGAGCATTCGCGGCCGAAACCCGAGGAGGGTCTTCAGTCGCTGCCCGGGGGTCTTTGCACGCATGAGCCTGTTCATGAACGCCGAATACTCGCGGTTGAACATGAGCGGGATGTTGCTCATGCTTTCCACTCCGCCGGCGATGAAGATCTTCCCCTGGCCGAGCAGGATCTTGTTCGCTGCGCTCGTAATCGACTCCATTCCGCTCGCGCAGTTGCGATGAACGGTGTAGGCGGGGACGCTCTGAGGCAGACCGGCTTTGAGTGCGACGACCCGCGCAATGTTGGCCGCGTGCGCCGGCTGCGCCACATTCCCTATGATGACCTCGTCGACCTCTGTGGGGTCCACGGGAGCTCGGCCGAGCAGGGCCCGCACCACGAGTGCTCCGAGATCGTCGGCCTGGGTTTCCTTGAGCGCAGTGCCTGCTTTGGCCATCGGGGAGCGGATGCCCTCGACGACTGCAATTCGTTCCTTCATTTCGTTCCCCCAATGCTGGCATACATCTCCTGTATGAGCTTTGCGTACTTCTCCTCGATAAAATCGCGTCGGACTTTGAGAGTCGGAGTCAGCTCTCCGGACTTCGAGCCGGCGGGGTGGTCCATGATGGAAAATCGCTCGACCCACTCGCAGTGGTGGCGGTGGCGGTTGATCTCCGAAACGAGCCCCTGGGTGTAATCGTGAAGAAATCGACTCCGCAAGAACTCCTGATCGTTCATGTCCTCGAGTCCGAACCGACCCTTGAAACTCGGAAGAACATCCATGTCCGGAAAGAGAAGCGCGGTTACATACACCCTGCCGTCGGCGAAGATGATCGACGTCTCGACGAAAGGTATCTTCTCCAGCTCAGTCTCGATCGGTATCGGCGGCACGTACTCGCCCGTAGATTTCTTGAACAGCTCCTTCTTCCTGCCGGAGATGCCGAGATATCCCTCCTCGTCGATCCATCCGAGGTCGCCGGTATGCAGCCAACCTTCCCTGTCGAGAGCTCGGGAAGTCGCCTCGGCATTGCGGTGGTAGCCCCGCATCACGTTGGGACCACGTGCTAGGATCTCCCCGTCTTCCGCAATGCGAACCTCGACACTGGCAAAGGGGGTGCCGACCGTCCCCAGCTTCCGCCGACCGGGTCCATTGGATGCGATCACGGGTGCTGCCTCAGTCAGACCATAACCTTCGTAAACCGGCACACCGATGTTGATGAAGAAGCGCGCGAGCTTGGGATCGAGCTTCGAGGAGCCGCAGATGACGTAGCGCAGCCGTCCCCCGAGCGCGCTCTTGAGCTGTGAGTAGACGCGCCGCTGATAGAAAGCGTCGATCGGCGACCCTCCTTTTCGTCTTTCGGCCCGGCGCATGGCGGCCGCGCCGATCATGCGTCTCGGCCACGGCGCCTCGTGTATCGCCGACTGAAATCCCGAATAGACCTTCTCGAGGACACGAGGTACAACCGTGACGATAGAGGGGTGGATCTCCTTCAGGAAATCGCCGACGTGCTTGGGATCGTCGGCGAAGTAGATCGGGAAGCCGCTCGCAAGATGAAAATAGGTGACCATGCGTTCGAAAACATGGGCGAGTGGCAGGATAGAGATACAGCGGTCCGTCTCGGCGTCGCGAGGGAAACGCTCCTCGGCGTCCTTCACCTGGGTGACGAGTGCACGTTGGGTGAGCTCGACACCCTTCGGGAGCCCGGTGCTTCCGCTCGTGTAGATGATGGTTGCAATTCCATCGGCGTCGAGCTTCTCGATGAGCTCGTCGTAGAGCTTCGGCTCCCTTGCGGCAAGCCGATCCCCGCGTTCGACAAGCTCGTCAAAGGGCTCGTGCGTCCCGGAATAGCCGAAGCTGATCAGCCGCACCGATCCTCCGCAGCGCTCATGCGCCATCGGCATCTCGTCAGGATCGCCCACGAAGAGCAACTTGAGTCCTGAGTCGACGACTTCATGTGAGAAACTCTCCGGCGAAATCTTGTTGAATATCGGGACGGTGATTCCTTCGGCGGCCTGGATCGCAAGATCGATGATGAGCCAGTCCGGCGATGAGGGAGCAATGAGCCCAACCGTGTCGCCCGGTTGGATTCCCGCATCAACCAGTCCCAGTGCAAGTCGACGAACCCGATCTCGAAACTCCTCGTAGGTGTAGGAGATCCACGACCCGTTACGCGGATAGTTCAGCGCATTCCGTGTGCCGTAGACGCGAGCGGTGTACTCTATCAATCCCGGAAGCGTCTCGAAATCAGGAAAAGCTTGATTGCCCGAACCGGCGACTCTCTTCTTCATTCACTTTTTCCCTCCGCCCATCACTAATAATGTAATCCACTGGACAAGAGGTAGGCAAATGTGTGGCCGCTGAGCGTGTTTTATGTGCAAGTTAAGGGTGAGGGTAGTCATGCAGCAAAAAGCCGGGCTCCGAACCTTTCACTTCCACGACTCAAGTCGGCCGAGTTGGAACGGATTCGGGCCGCGCCCTCTCACAACGGACGTCTGGTATCCGGCGGAGGGGTCGGCAGAGGAGCGAGAGATTCCGATCGGGCCTCCGGATGCACCTCTTTTCACGGCCGGGCGCGCCGCACGCGATGCTCCACCTGCGGAGGGGAAATATCCACTTATCCTCCTCTCGCATGGTTCGGGCGGCTCCGCTCTCCAGCTGGGATGGCTCGGCTCTTCCCTGGCACGAAATGGTTACGTTGCGGCGGGGGTCAACCACCACGGCAACAATGCCCTGGAACCCTTCACGCCCGAGGGTTTCCTCCTCTGGTGGGAACGGGCGCTGGACCTGTCGGTCGCGCTCGATTCCGTGAGCAGGGAGCCCGAAATCGGGAGGCTCGTCGACGCGAGCCGGGTCGGGGCGGCGGGCTTTTCCCTCGGAGGCTTCACGGTCATATCGCTCGCAGGCGGAATTGTCGACCTCACGGCATTGCGACGTCTCTACCGGGACAACGCGCGCGATCTCCTGCGCGACGTCTCCCAGGAGGTTCCCGATCGCCCGGGTTTGGAAGCGCTCATCGAAGAGCTGCTCGAGAAGGATGAGTCACACCGTAAATCCTACCGTGATCCCCGGGTTGCTTGCGTCTTTGCAATCGCCCCTGCCCTCGCGGTTGCCTTTACCCCCGCGGGGCTCGCTCCCATTCGGGTACCGGTCAAGATTGTGGTCGGCGACGGCGACACGATCACGCCACCGGAGCTCAACGCCCTGCGCTACGCTCGCCTCATCGAGGGCGCCAAGGTATCGGTTCTCGACGGTCACGTTGCCCATTACACCTTCCTCGGCGAGGCAACGAAATTGGGCAGGGAGTCGCATCCGGTGCTCGGTCTGGATCCTGCAGGAGTCGACCGAGCGCTCGTTCATGAGCGGGTTGCCACCATGTCGGTTGAGTATTTCTCCGAGCAGTTGCGCAACTATCGGCCGCGGTAGCGGTCGACGAGCCTGCAAACCGTCGCGGAGTTGCGGAGCGTAGCCGGCACACCGAACGGCTTCTCGAGCTTCGGATCGCCAAACCGGGAGTCGGAGAACCGCATTCGGCAGTGCCGGTAGAGCTCGTTGCCCTCCTCCGAGAGCCCGCACTGCCCATGGGGTGCTCCAGCTCTTTCTGTGATGTCACAAGCACAACGGCCCGGCGCCGGCAAGGCTGCCGCAGGAGCACTTCCCGATCTGCAGCAGCAGCCGATATGTAGACCGAGACGACGATCAACCCACCAAGGAGCTGGATCCAGGTGAGCGTCTCACCGAGCCCCATCCATGCTGCGACCGTTGTGACCACCGGTATGCCGTTGAGATTGATGGGGGCCCGAGAGACTGAGACCTTCACGAGGGTGTAGGAGGGGAAGGCCCCGGGGCCTGAGCCGAGCGGTATAGGGTTGGCTCGTCGGGGAAGGTGGAGGACATCACCCCCGCCGCGGCCTACGGAGGCTCGACGGGCGGGATAGACATCCTCACGAAATCACTCGCACGCCGGCTCGCTCAGAACGGGATTACTGTCGATGCGATTGCGCCCCACGCGATCGAGACCGAAATGAGCGCGGAGTGGTCCGAGGAGGAACGCACTGAGGTCGTCAGCGCCATCCCGCTCGGGCGCATGTGCGGGCCCGAAGAGGTAACCGAGGTGGCGCTCTTTCTCGTCTCCGACGGGGCAGCTTTCACCACCGGACAAGTTCTCAATCTCAACGGCGCTCTGCTGATGGACTGACAGTCCGGCAGCAGTACCGGCGTTCCGTCGCCTAACGGAACGCACGTGAGTGTGAAGGTGTCGGTCACCGAAATCGCGCGGAAGGCCGAAGTCTCCTGCGCCACGGTGTTCAACTATTTCCCGACGAAAGAAGATCTCGTCTACCAGGGCATGGAACGCTTCGAGGCGCAGATGCTCGATTCGCTGCGCAACCGCCCGGCGGGCCAGTCGGCCGTGCGCGCCTTCGGTCGGTTCGCCCTCGAAACCCGCGGGCTCCTCGCTGCCGAGGACGCCGAATCCGAACGGTCCCTTGTCACAGCAAGCCACTTGATCGCCTCAAGCCCTGCGCTCGTCGGCCTCCACGCATCACTCGTCAGCTGCGTGCGCCGGCGCATGCTGGAAGAGCACCCCGACCGCAAGGTGATCGCGCGTGATGTGCGAGCGCACGGGGAGAAGGCGCTGCGGCTGCTCGAAAAGGGGCTCGCGGGGTATGGGGTGAACGCGAAGAAAGCAACGGGGACGTGAACCGGCGCTCAGGTGGGATATCACCGCGCTCAACGGGCGAACCTCGGTCGTGCGAAAGCGGCCAATGATAGAAGGGAATGCGGTACAGTTTCTTCACTCATGCTATCTGCATGAACAGATTGTTCAACGACTCCAACGTCGTGGGATGCGAGAAAGCGCCGTCGCGCAATGCGGAGTACGGCAAACCGCCCATCATTGCTATTTGGACCGCTCCGGCTATCTCTCCTGCGTCGATTCCGAGCATCGCGAACCCAAGTATGGAGTCGGTGTCCCCATCGACGACAGCTTTCATCAAGCCGGCAGTCTCATTGATTTCGAGCGCCCGAGCGACCCAGCTCATCGGCATGGAGGCAACTCGGACCTTCCGTCCGGCGGCTTTCGCTTCTTTCTCCGTCATCCCCACCCGACCGAGCTGCGGATCGATGAACACGGTATACGGAACCAGTCGCCCCTTGGTCGAGAGATTCGCTCCGTCGATCACGTTGCGAACAAGGACCCGGTAGTCGTCATACGATATGTGCGTGAACGCCGGACCTCCCTTCACATCGCCGAGCGCCCACACGCCCTTTGCGTCAGTCTCCAGCCGGTCGTTGACCTTGACAAAGCCCTTCTCGCTGACCGTGATGCCCGCGATCTCGAGACCCAGGTCGTCGGTGTTCGGCGTGCGGCCGGTTGCGACGAGCAGGTGGCTCCCCGAGATCACGCGTTCAGTTCCGTTCGAGTGAACTTTCAGTTGCAGCGCTCCCCTTGTCTGTGAAGGTTCGCCGTCACGGCGGGTCGCCGACAGTGTTTCGGCTTCGAGGATGATTTCGATCCCCTCACCCCGGAAGAGCTCGGCGACTGCATCGGATATCTCGGGGTCCTCGCGGGGCAGCAATTTGCGGGCACGTTGGATGATTGTGACCTTTGAACCGAAGCGACGGAACATCTGAGCAAACTCCGCGCCGATATAGCCTCCGCCGAGAACCATGAGATGCTCCGGAACCCGATCGAGCTCCATGATGGATTCGTTGTTCAGGTAATCAACCTCGTCGAGTCCCGGTATCTTGGGAACCACCGGCCGAGTCCCGGTGTTGATGAAAATCTTGGGTGCGTCGAGAGAGAGCTCCTTCCCCCCATCGGTGGTCACCGTGATGCTGTGCGGGCCTGTGAACCGTGCTCGGCCCCTGTGCAGATCGAGTTTTTCGGTCTGTTCGATGTGGCGTTCGCTTCCTCCGCGAAACGAGGCGACGATGTCACGTTTTCTCTGGCGGACTTTCGAGAGGTCGATCGCCGCCTCCGCCGGTTCCAACCGTACCCCGTAATCCGCGGCTCGCCGTGCAACGTGCGCTACCCGTGCGCTCGCCACCATGGTCTTGGTCGGAGTGCAACCGTAGTTAACGCACGTCCCGCCAACCTCGCGCATCTCGACGAGAGCCGTCTTCATTCCCTTTCCTGCAAGCGCCGCGGCAAGGGGAGTACCCCCTTGACCGGAACCTATGACAATTGCTTCGTAGACAATAGTGTCATTCATAGTCTTGTCCTCCTGCTTGAGCGTGAGCTCCATATTCTTCGATGGGCCCGTTGTGACATCAGGCGGCAGAGTGAGCCACCATCGCTCCGCCGGATTGCATTCGGATTACCATCACCGAATTTGATATGCCTTTTCCAGGTGGTGATTCGCCTCCTTGATCCGCTGATGCTGCAACAGAAAGTGACCGTATTGGTGAAGCGCCGGAATGGGTGTGTTGACGTAATCGTTTGCAGACCACTTGGATATTGCGAGATCGAAGAAGGCCTTCGCGGTTGGCATGTCGGCTCCCGATCTCCTCCTTGTTCTCCGCGTGGATGTAGCGGGCTCGATGCGCCAGGTCCACGGCCACGGTGTCCGCATAGAGACACGCCAGAAAGGAGAGGGGATAGCCGTAGTATCCGCGTGCTTCGAGAGGTCTCAGCATCTCATATGATTGCTTGAGATAGAAGAGAGCTTTTCGGTAGTCGTGCAGCGGATAGGAGAGAAGCCGGTCGTCCCGTTCGAGCCGGTGAGCCGCCGGGTATTGCGCGCTCAGCTTGAGGTCGGCTGGAAGTTGTCTTCCAGCGCATCGAGAAACGGGCACCGACCGGCCGGCCCCTCACCCGTGCACAGCTCGGCGAGCCGGCGCAGTGCGGTATTCATCTCGACAAGCGATTGGATGCGATGGTCTATGTCATCCGTTTTTGCCTCCGCCTTTTGCCGAACTTCCTCGCACGTCCGTTCACCATCCGTGCGCAGATCGAGAAGCTCGCGAATCTCGGTGAGGGAGAAACCGAGCCGTTGTGCGCGACGGATGAACCGAATACGTCGTATTACCTGAGCACCAAGTCGTCGATAGCCCGAGGAGTCTTTCGAGATGCTTCCGAGGAGCTCTTTGCGCTCATAGAAGCGAATCGTCTCGATTCCGACGCCCGCGAGACGAGCAGCCTCGCCTATCGTTGCACCTTTTTCGTCCATTGCCTTTCCCTCCGCCTTCTCGGGTCGCCTGCCATACCGCGGGCCGTCGAAGGCCGGTTTCAATTTGCCTTGACTCCGTACCATGGTACAGGGTTTATCTTGCAGATGACAACGGGAAACCAACAACGGAGGCAGACAAATGGCGGATAAGCGACAGGCGGAGCTTGCAGAGCTCGAAATCACAGGGATGACCTGCGCCGATTGTGCGATACATGTCAAACGTGCCATAGAGGGCGTTGTCGGAGTTGAAATGGTTGTCGTGCCCGGTTGGCGGTCGCGACGCGCCGAAGTGAGTCTTTCAGCCGACACGCCTTCTGACGCGTTGACCGATGCTGTCGGCTCGGCGGGTTACGGCGCGACGGTGACTCTGCGCCGGTCGTCCGGCAAAACGGCCCCGGAGGGCAGGAAACCGGCGAAGGCGAGTCGAATGATAGACCGGTATGACCTCGTAGTGCTTGGATCGGGCGGCGCAGGAATGGCCGCCGCCATTCGAGCGGCCGAAACCGAGCATCACGTGGCCGTCGTCGATTCAGGCACCGTGGGTGGCACGTGCGTGAACGTCGGCTGTGTGCCCTCGAAGCTCCTTGTTCACGCCGCGGAGGCCTATCGTCGAGCAGCCAGTCACGGCTTTGACGGAGTACGTACGAAGGCAGAGGGGTTAGACTGGAAACGTCTCCTTGCGCTGAAGGATGTCATGGTCGAAGGTCTGCGGAAGGAGAAGTATCTCGATGTGCTTGCTTCGTTTGGTGACTCGATCGCGCTCATTCGAGCAAAGGGCCGACTGCAGGCCGATGGAAACGTCCTGCTTGGTGATGGGAGGGTCCTGGAGACCCGAAAGACTGTGTTAGCCACCGGTGCGTCACCGAGGATCCTACCACTTCGAGGCATCGAGGGGGTCCCGGTTCTTACCAGCACGACTCTCATGACGATGGACCGACTGCCTGAGTCGCTTCTGATCATCGGTGGACGAGCCGTCGCGCTCGAACTTGGTCAGACCGTGCGTCGTTTCGGCGTGCAGGTAACGGTCCTTCAACGAAGCGCATCGCTCATCCCCGATCACGAGCCCGAGCTCTCGCAGTCAATTGAGGGCTGCCTCGTCGAAGAGGGGGTCGTTGTGCATTCGGGCGTTCACCCCACTGCAGTTCGACGAGACGGGAGGGGTACGGTCGTAACCGCCGTGACGAACGGCAAAGAAAAAGAGTACCGAGCCGAAAGGCTCCTCATGGCGGTGGGCCGTCGAGCCACCACGGAAGGTCTCGGGTTGAGCTCCGCGGGAGTCGAGGTGGACGAAGAGGGATTCGTCATCGTGGACGACAGGATGCAGACCACCAATCCGAAGATCTACGCCGCCGGCGATGTCAGCAACATTCCCAAGCTCGTTTACGTCGCGGCAGCTGCCGGGCGCACCGCCGCCGCCAACGCTTTGGACGATGGCGGTCTACCGCTGAGCCTCAGTCCTCTGCCTCGAGTGATTTTCACTGATCCCCAGGTAGCTTCCGTCGGGCTCAGCGTGCGCGATGCGCGTTCAGCAGGGTACAACGTGAAGTCGACGGTACTTCCCCTCGACCACGTTCCCAAAGCAATTGTCGCCCGAAAGACCGCCGGGCTGATTAAGCTGGTCGTCGATGCTGACTCCCACATTCTCCTGGGTGGACATGTTGTCGCTCCGGAGGGCGGAGAGATGATCCAGACACTCACGTTCGCCGTCAAGCTCCGAATGCGGGTAGATGAGCTTGTCGGGACACTTTTCCCCTACCTCACCATGAGCGAGGGTATCCGTCTTGCGGCCCAGACTTTCGACCGGGACCTCTCGCGATTGAGCTGTTGCGCTGGATAGAGGCCGTAAAGCAATCGACTCCACAGAACGCGACCCAATCCGAAGTCGTCGTCGACAGTTGAACCGGCGCGGGTTAGAGGTGGAAAATCCGTTTGAAGTTGAACCGGGTACGAAGTCGCAGATGGAGGAAGATCATGATCCCAGCGAACGGCAGAAGGGCCTCATCGGCGATCAAAGACCAGGAGAATCGAACCGAACCTGAAGAGGAGTACTCAATTACCGCATCGACACCGGTACAGACGACCGCAGCCCCCAGGCTCGCAAGTGCGACCACATTGAGCCCAACGGTGCGGAGGCGGGTTGCGATGACGATGACCGGCACCGACACCACCACGCACAATACGAATATCGGGAGGCACAGGCTCAAGAACCATGTGAGCCCTCCTTCGAGCAAGTTCATGGCTGCAAGAAGTCCCAACGTCGCCAGAACCCACCCGCCTACGACCAGCACCGTTCTTCGGATCGCGAATATCGCGATCGTACTGACGATCCACGCCCAGATCACGGCGGCTATCGGATAGAGCGACCATCCAATTGACGAGTGCACGCGCAAATCGCTCGCGCTCACCACGAACACCGCAATGAGACACAAAATGGAGGTGACTTCCCATGCCAGCTTTCGACGAGCCTTGCCGCTCATTCGTGGCTTCTCACCTCGATCCGGCTCGGGGTTCCGGACCTCCTTCGCACCGGACTCCCCAACACCGTGAATGGGAGTGTCACACAGCGGGCAGCGCTCGACTCCCTCGTCTACTTCGACACCGCAACTGGAGCAATATGGCATTGAACAACCTTCGTCGGTCGGGCGGCCGACATCTCATCTCGACTCTATTCTAACGGGAATTCCCAGCTTTACAAGGCTCCTGAAGAATCTCCGCTCTACCTCGGTCTCAGATATCAATCGCCCGAAGGTGATGCAGGTGTGCTCGCCGAAGCTCACCACGGCGCACCCGGTTTTGTTCCATTTACTCGGTGCGGGGACGAACTCGAATCTCTCGATCATTCGCGCAACGGCATCGGGCATCTTCACCACGCCGAGGTTGGTCAATACCGTGCTGACAAGCGCCTCTCCCTTCGAGAAATAGAAATGGGGGAGGATCAGGTTCTTCATTCCAAGCGGAATCACACGAACGATCGGATTGCGTCTCCCGCGGATATTCCGGGCAATCTGCTTATTGATGAAGCGACCTTCAATTTCGACTTTCAGGTAATGATGGAACAGCTCAACGGTGTCGTCCAGGCTGTAGGGCCCGAGGCGCAGGTCGATCCCCGGCATGACGAAGAGCGAGAAGTTCCTCATGCTCTTCGTCGGGAAAATCCTGCGCAGATTGACCGGCACCTCGACGCGTACGTAGTTCCCCTGCCGCCTCGTTTTCGTACGTGGAAGCGAGAGGTAGAGGCCATAGATCGAATGTGCAAGCACGGCAGCCAGGAGCACCGTTATCGTCACACCCCGTTCCTTTGCCGCCCTGACAAGCTCGCTGACCGGTACAGTCCCCGTAACCGTACGATAGGCCCCAACCGGCAATAGACGTGAGGAAAGTCGAAAGGCCGCCTTGCTCGGCTCCGGGCTCGGAACGGTCCGGGAAAAGTATCGAGCGTATGCGTCCTCTGACTCCTCCGGGTCCGGTTTCTCGTCTTTGTGAAACAGGTCGGCGAAGTCGGGTACCTCGACACCGAGCTGCAGAGCGTACTCGAGAAGCAGCGCACGGAGGAAGGTGAGGGCCCCGGTACCGTCAGTGAGGATATGTGAGAACTCGACCGCAATCCTCCGCCCTGATGCGCGGGTGCGAAAGAGATAGGTACGACGCATTCCCCTCGGAGGGGCCATGCACGGGGACGGTGCATCGGCTTCGACTCGAGGAGTCCCCTCCTTTCGAATGAGGTAATGCCAGAATGCCCCATGCTTGAGGTGCACGAGATAGTAAGGGAACCTCGGCATGATGTTGGTGAGCGCTCTCTGCAGCGCGGATGCGTTGACCGCACGAGTCAAGGTCGCCGAAACGCGGAACAAGGTCGTCGTACGGTCGGAAACAACCGAGGGAAAGAGTACGGCAGCATTGTCGAGCTGATACCAGTCCTGCTGCTCCGCGAAATCGCGGCGGTCAACCTTCAACGAATCCTCCTTCAAAGCCGAAACTATGGTGCCGCGGGGAGCCGGCTTCGAACGGCGCACCGTCCGGTCCGCTCACCGTGGTCTACTCGATCGCGGCACATCTCTGATCATGATGCCCGATTATCCATCAAAAGAGAAGGAAGTAGCACCGCTGCAGAACGGATTTCAATAACTGCGGGACGATCTCTGGTCCATGAGATCCTTCCCAGTCATCGGACCAATGGAGATTGGCTCTCACGGTTGGGGCCGAACGTTGGCTTTGAACACCAACGCCTCCGAGACGGCAATGACGGTCCATCTCACAGTCAAAAGATAAGACCATTCACATGTTGGTTTATGTCGAGCGTTCGATAGGTGCACCCGAATGGTCGACATTGACAAATGATACAGACAATGTAAAGTGGTTCTGTGATGACTTTCACTGCGGACGACCAACGAACCGCTCCGTCGAAATGACGGCGGAGTCCACGATGTTCCACGAGGCAGGCTGCCCGCACGTGCTGCTGCCCACCGAACATCTTTGTCAGGCCTCCTCGCACTCGAATCAGAATCCCAACAAGTCCATGACATCCACCTTTCTGAAGGGCATATCCAAAGAAGCAGGAGGAGATCATGAGACGTTTTGCCGTCGCAATCTGCCTGATTTCAATGGTTTCAATAGGAAAGTTCGGGGCATACGCCGAAGGCCTCGGGGACGCCTCTTCTTCGGTGCAGACACCGCCCGTTGCAGGATCACAGCGGCCCTCGCAATCTGACGTCCGGCAGATCAAGAACCCGGATACCTTTGTCTTCGTCTCTCCTACCTTCGATCCGCAATCTCTCGATCCAGCGGTGGCCTACAGCAGCGCTTCCTACACTGTTCTCACGAACATCTATGATACGTTGATCGGATTCGACCCCCGCATCTCTCACTTCGTGCCCCTCTTGGCAACCGAGGTGCCAACAGCCGAGAACGGCGGCATCTCATCTGACGGCAGGACCTACCGCTTTCACATCCGAAACGGGATCCGTTTCCAAAACGGCGATTTCTTGAGACCGGAAGACGTAGCATATTCCATCAAGCGCAGCATGGTGGTCGATGCCGACGGCGGTCCCGCGTGGCTTTGGTACAGCATTTTTCTTGACCTCAACGGCTCACGCGGTATAGACGGCAACATTGCAGTCTCTTTCGATCGAATCGACTCCGTTGCTTCCGTCGAAGGGCAGGACGTTCTGTTTCATCTTGCAAGACCGTTCGCCCCCTTCCTGTCAGTCATGAGTCAGCCTCTCGCAGCGGTTCTCGACAAGCGCTGGGTAATTGAGAAGGGCGGTTGGGACGGAAGTGCAGCTACCTGGCAGGGATACAACAACCCGAAAGTCGGCGATAAGCTCCTGCACGACGCGGTAAACGGCACCGGCCCCTACCGCCTCTATCGATGGGAACGAGGAAATGAAATCGTTCTGACTCGCTTTGGCGGCTATTGGGGAACTCTTCCCTCGCTCGAAAAGGCCGTTATTCAGTTTCAGAACGAATTCTCTGTCAGGAAGCTTATGCTTCTCCGCGGTGACGCCGATGTCATCGTAGTCGCCCCCACCTTCTACCCGGAGATGAACAAGATGGATCGGGTCAAATCCGTCTCAATGGAAACTCTTCAGATCGATACATTCCTTTTCAATTTCGAAGTTACTACCGAACGCAACCCCTACACGGGCTCCGGCAAGCTCGATGGGGAAGGAATTCCCTCCGACTTTTTCGCCGACCGAAATGTCCGCCTCGGGATCGCATACGCCTGGGACGAGAAGAGGTTCCTTAAGGATGCAGCGAACAACTACGGGGTTGACCCCGTTAGCCTGGTGCCCTACGGAGTGCCACATAGGAAGAGTGACCTCAGTCGGAATCCTTTCGATCTCGATAAGGCTGCGGAGCTCTTCCACAAGGCGTGGAACGGAAAGCTCTGGGATATTGGCTTCGATTTCGACTTAGCCTACAAGCAGGGTGACAAGGTTCGGCAGATTGCGGCGGGAATGCTGTCGGAGAACCTTCGCAAGATCAACCCGCTGTTTCACGTAATGCCCCGGCCGATAGAACGGTCACAGTACCTCAACGCTCTTTCGCGCAATCAGCTGCCCATCATCATCGTCGGCTGGGTTCCCGAATATCTCGATCCCGATGCGTTCGTCACTCCATTCGCCGCATCGTGGGGCATATTCCCCAAAGCTCAAGGATATCACAATGACGAGATGGATCGACTCATTCGGGAGGCCCGCACCACCACCGATCTGACCGTTAGGCAACAAGACTACGATCGCATCCAGGAACTCTACCTCGAAGAAATGCCGGGACTCATTGTCTGCCAACCGGTGAAGAAGATCTACTTCAGGGATTGGCTGAAAGGAGCAGCCTTCTCTCCATTGCAGTCGACACCACTGGACAGCCTGCGATGGCTCTCCAAAGGCTACTGATCGTTCGCCGCACACCGCTGATTGACCGATGGGGCCGCTCGGCACAGAGAGCTACCGAGCGGCCGTTGCTTCATTCCGCAAGAATCTCGAGTGGTTCACGCACGCATTACTGCATCGCCTTCCTGACACGACTGTCTGAGGAGTCGGCGATATAGAGATTACCCGATGGGCCAATGGCGACACCCTGCGGGTTGATCATCTTCGCCCCTAACGCCGGTCCGCCGTCACCGAGTGTGGACCCTCCGCCGACGATCCTTCGAATAATCCCGGCGAGATCGATCTTCCGCACATGGGCCGTGCCATCCGCGAGGTAGATGTTTCCCACACTGTCCAGCGTGAGGTGACCGTTCATTGAGATTTCGGCCGAGGTTGCAGGACCGCCGTCACCGAAATTCGCGGAGTAACTCCCGGTTCCCGCTATTGTCGTAATGATTCCGTTCGTGCTCACCTTGCGTATTCGGTAGTTGCCGCCGTCGTAGATGTAGAGGTTGCCTGCAGCATCGAGGTCGACGTCGTTTGGGTAGCAAAGGAGAGCGGAAGTCGCCACACCGCCATCGCCTGAATAGCCACATGTGCCGGAGGTTCCCGCAATATTCGAAGTCGCGACGCCATTTACTATCGGGTATACGCTGTGTGCCCAGTATTGCGCGACGTAGATCGGTTCCCCATTGGGAGAAACGGCGATGGCATTTGGGCCACCGCCGAGAGTCGAGCGTCCGAAGGTGGAGATCTTTCCGGACGTGTCCACCATTCGGATTTCGTAGTTCCCAGAATCGGCGATGTAGACGTTTCCTGCAGCATCGACATCCACGTCGTCAGGTGCATTGAGGGTTGCGGCGGTGGCCGCCCCTCCGTCGCCGGTATACCCGGCAGTGCCGGTTCCGGCAAAAACGCTGATGGTACCGCCGGGGGTTACCTTGCGCACCTGGTTCCCTGTCGTGTCGACGATATACAGGTTGCCTGAGGGGTCGACCGCAATCCGCGTAGGAGCATTCAACTGAGCCGATGTCGCCGGTCCGCCGTCGCCCGAGCTCCCGCTCGTTCCGTTTCCGGCCACGGTGTAGATCGGATAGCTGATTGCGAAGTTCTGCGCCGAAACGCCGCTGTTGCTCATCCCGCTCTTCGCTGCCATCGCCTGGATCCGCGTGACGATACCGTTGCCGGATATGTGAACCGGGGAGCTGTAGATCGGGGATGCCGTAGTCGGCGTCGATCCGTCGGTCGTATAGTAGATGGTGGCTCCGGCGGTCGAAGTGGCTATCGTTATGTCCGCATTGCTCGTGAGGTACCCGCCGGTCGCCGTCACCGAGGAGGAGAAGGTCGGCATCGATGCCGGCTGGATGTAGTAGACTCCGGATGCGACCGCGCTCGTGATCCAGCCTGCCTTGACGGCAATGACCTTCAACGTAACACCGCCGTTGACCGTGTATCCGGGACCGGTGCTGGAGCCTGTCGTCGGCGTCGATCCGTCGAGCGTATAGTAGAAAGTCACACCCGTCGTAGAGCTCGAGAATGTGACGGTTGTACCGATCAACACACCTCCGGGGGCGGGACTGAACGTCGGGGCGGCAAGCTGCACGGAATATGTAGCGGTTGCGACTGTGCTCGCCGCCATGCCGCTCTTCATTGCTACGACCTTCAGTGTCACCGGACCGGATATCGTATAGCTCGTTCCCGACGCAGAGGATGAGGTCGGCTGCGATCCGTCTGTGGTGTAGTAGAAGGTTGCGCCACTCGTCGCATCCGAAAACGTAATGGTCGTGCCAAGGCCTACCGTCGAGGTTCCGGGCGAGAGCTGCGGCGTTGAGACTTGGTTGTAGTTGATTGTGTAAGTCGCGACACCGAGGAGGCTGTTGGTCATCCCCGATTTCGTCGCAATAGCCTTGATGGTCATTGTCGTACCGTTGCCGGTCACCGGGATCGGTCCGCTATAGAGGCTGGACGCGCCGCTCGGGGTGCTTCCATCGGTGGTATAACGGATTGACACACCCGCGGTGGCACTTGTCAGGACGACATTCTGGTCGGCGCTGTATGTACCTCCAACCGGCGAGAACTGCGGCGCGGCGACCTGGGTATAGCTGATTTTATAGATTGATTCGGCGATCGTGCTGTCGTCGAGACCGTCCTCCATCGCTATCGCCTTGATCGTGGTGGTCGTTCCGTTGCCCGCGATTTGGATCGGTCCGGAATAGGACGCCGAAGCGTTCGATGGGGTGCTACCGTCGGTCGTGTAGTGAATGGCGGCGCCGGAAGTAGCGGTCCCGATGGCGACCGCTACATCGGAGGAGTAGGTTCCTCCACCCGGCGTGAAGACCGGCTCGGCTACTTGGTTCGTCGGACCGAGTAACGGCTTGCATCCTACGACGAGGACGGCTGTCGCAATGAAGCCGACTATTGCGACCGCTGCTCGGAATCTGGCGTTGATCATGATGAGATCCTCCTTCTGCGAAAGACTGTTGCTGGTATCAGCGTATCGCGGTCTCCGAGCGGGGAGTATGACGATTTCTCGTCATTTTGATTGGCGGTCAGAATCCGAATGAGGCGTGCCTTTTCGGCTTTGGCGGCGTTGAGGACGATGTTCCGCGCTGTAATCTCCCCTACCCACATCGAGCGCAATTGCCTACAATCTCGCGATAGCAGGAGTGCAGAACAGACATCACAAGGAATACAGTGTGAAAGGATTGTACGTTCCGAGCGAAGACGCCGTCAGGAAGATCTATTCGGATAGCGTGCCATGATAGCGCCCGGTCTCGTCTCGGTTACCTTCCGCTCGCTCTCGCCGCGGGAGATCGTCGCGCTCGCCGCTGAGGCGTCGATCGTAGGAATCGAGTGGGGAGGAGATGTTCACGTCCCACCGGGAAACGTTCGGCTGGCGCGCGAGGTGGCGGCAATTACCGCAGAGGCCGGGAGGGAGGTTTCCGCCTACGGCTCATACTACCGCGCCGGCGCCTCGAACGCCCGGGGCGCCTTCGACGCCGTGCTCGAGACGGCAGTTGCTCTCGCGGCACCCACGATCCGGGTTTGGGCGGGAGCGCGCGGCTCTTCGCAGGTCGCCCCACGGGAACGCGAAGGCGTCGTGAGTGATCTCCGGCGGGTCTCCGACCTCGCTGCCGCCGCCGGAGTGTCTGTATCCACCGAGTACCACGCCGACACGCTCACTGACACCGCATCCTCGGCTGTTCGCCTGTTCGACGAGGTGAACAATCCCAACCTGTTCAGCTTCTGGCAACCCCCTAACGGGGCGTTGATGGACGATTGTCTTTCCGGCCTCCGATTCGTACTCCCGCACCTGAGCAACGTCCATGTGTTTCACTGGTGGCCTCGGCCGGAGAACAGGCGGCCGCTTTCAGAAGGCTCGTCTCGATGGCTCCCCTACCTGCGGGCCGTATCCGCACTCGCAGGGCGGCGTTTCGCCTCCCTGGAGTTCGTCGAGAATGACAGCGTCGCGTGCTTCTCGAGAGACGCACGAACCCTGCTCGGCTGGCTCGATGAGCTTCGAAAGACGGAGTCGACTTGACCACCTCTGCCCCTGCCTGCGTGAAGGCGTGGGGCAACGCGGCAAGTACGATCTTATGATCATGTGAGCGAGCTGTAGAAATCCCTGAGTGTACGGAAAGCCAACTTGCGGCGCGTTCGATCTGCGTCGACGAGCCCCTTCCGGTTGTAGCCCCGCTGATAATCGTTCAGCCTTCGCGGCGACCGGAAGTCGATGAGAATCCACGGAGTAAGGCCCGCTACATAGCGTGATTCCCGGATAACCGCAATTTGCTTTTCATAGACCTGGCGCTGGTGCTCTTCGGAGAACAGATCGTCGACGGTTCCATGGGTACCGGCAAGGGCCCCCGCACCGAACTCGCTTACGATGACCGGCTTTCCGGGATTGCTGTTTCGGAAGAACGCCGCAAGGTCGTCGAAATTACCTTCATACCAGCCGTAATATTCATTGAGGCCGATGACGTCGAGATGCTCGGCGAGCCGGTCGGCTATGCGGTTTTCGATACGGTTCCAGAGACACGCCGCCGTTACGAGCCGGGTGGGGTCGAGCTCACGCGCGCGTCGAGCGAGGCGGCTCATGAAATCGAGCCTGGCGTCGGTGTCGGGGTTCTCGTTTCCTACCGACCACAGAACGACGCTCGCCCGGTTGAGGTCGCGAAGCACGAGCTCGCTGAGCTGGTTTTCCGCGTCGGCGTAGGTCCCGGGGTTGTCGAACTCGATCGCCCAATAGACCGGTATCTCCTCCCACAGAAGAACTCCCCGTTCGTCGGCCAGACGGGCGGCGAGCTCGCTGTGCGGATAATGTGCAAGACGAACGAAATTGCATCCGAGCTCTTTTGCCAGATCGAACATCTGCTCGATCTCTGCACTTGTCACGGCCTTTCCATTTCGAGTCGAATCCTCGTGACACGAGATGCCCCTCAAGTAGATTGGCTTGCCGTTGAGGAGGATCCGCTCGCCGCTCGAGCGGATCTCGCGGAAACCCACCTTGTCGCTCACGCGATCTCCGCCTTCAAGCGCAACCTCAACCTCGTAGAGGGTGGGCGTCTCGGGGCTCCACAGGTCAGGCCTTGCGTTGATTTCGAGCTCCCCAAAGCCCCCCGTGAAAGCGAGCTCCCGTTCGAGGTCCAGCCCCGGGATTCGAAGCCGCGCCTTCCCGACCTCCTGCGGACCGTCGGTCTCGAGCGCGAAATGCAGCTTTCCAAATCCGCTTCCCCGCACGAGCGATATCGACCACCGCTTGATGAATGTGGCGGGCAGACGGACAAGCGACACGCTGCGATAAAGCCCGCCGTAGTTGAACCAATCGGTATTGTCCATCGGCACCTGATCGCTCTCCCTGCGGTTGTTCACAAAGAGGATCAGTCGGTTGTCCTGCGAAAGCGAGTCTGTGATCTCGACGAAGAAAGGAGTCGAGCCGCCACGGTGGGTCCCGAGGCATGTGCGGTTCAAGAACAGGACAGTCTCGTAGTTCGCCGCCCCGATTTTGAGAAAGACGCGTTCCGGCGACCCCACGGTGGTGTCCCGCGGCTTGTAACGGAAGGTCCTTGTGTAGATCACCCCGCCCTCGTAGTGACGATACTCCGGCGCTGCTGTATTCCAGCACGACGGAACGCGCATCTCCTTCCAGTGCTCCCAATCGTAATCGGCTGGACGGGGATTCCCGTGACCATCGTCATGGACCTCGGCGAACCAACGGGCTCGGAGCAGCGTGTTGTAAGGGTCGATAGCGAAACGCCATTGCCCGTCGAGGGACTCATAGTCTCTGCCGCTGTCGCACAGCAGGGATTCATGATCAATGCGGACGGATCGGTACTCGCCGGCGTAGTCCTCTGCATGAATGTCGCGATCAAAGTTCGCAGGTTGGTTGCTCTGCATGTATACTCCCTGAGGCGCTACCCTTTGATTCCGGTGGCGACAACGCCTTCCACGAAATACCGCTGACCGATCAGAAAGACCACGAGTACCGGAATAATGGAGATGAGCGCCGCGGCCATCTGAGGACCGTATGCGATGTTGTACTGATTCACGAAGTCCGCCATACCCAGCGGAAGCGTTTTGAGGGTCTGGCTGGTAAGGTAGATCAGCGGCGTGAAGAAGTCATTCCAGAAGTAGCGGAACGAGAAGATGATTACCGTGACGATAACGGGAGCCGAAAGGGGCAGCACCACTCGCCAGAATATCAGATACTCGGAGGCCCCGTCGATTCGCGCCGCTTCCAGAAGAGAATCGGGAATCGTCAGGAAATACTGTCTGCACAAAAAGACACCGAAGGCGGTGAATGCCGAGACAAGCACGACTGCGGCATGACTGTTATAGAGGCCAAGGTTGCGGACAATGATGAACTGAGGGATGATGATTGATTGAATGGGCACCATGATCGATGCGATATAGAGCAGGAACAGAGTGTCACGAAACTTCCAGGTAAGCTTGGAGAAGGCGTAGGCCCCGGTGGTAGCCGTGATGAACTGCAGCACCACGATTGAGGTTGTCACTTTGACCGAATTCCAGATATAGAGCGGAAAGTGCTCACGGAGCGCGGAGAAATTCGACAGAACCGGTATCCGCGGGATCAAGCTCATGGGGTAGGTGAATATCTCGTCCTCCCGTTTGAATGAGGAGGAGGCGATTACCACGAGGGGAACGAGAACTGCGACCGCCGCCAGAATCAATACGAGATACAGGACGACTCGTCCCGGAGTCACGCGCCGACGCGAGAGATTACGCTGCGTCATAGCTTACCCACCCCCTTTGGGATCGGTACTGGATTATCGTGATGGCCAGGAGGAGCAGCAGCAAGACCGTCGCTTCCGCGGATGCGTAGCCCATGCGGAAGCTCATGAACGCGTTGCGATAGATGTCGTAGACGAGCACCGTAGTGGAACCGCTCGGCCCACCACCCTGTTGCCCGCCTGTCATGATGTAAATCAGATCGAACACCTGAAAGCCTTTGATGATTGCTGTCGTGATGCAGAAGAAAGTCGTCGGCGTAAGCATGGGAACCGTGATGCTTACCAGTTTTCGCAGGAGCCCCGCCCCATCGAGATTCGCACTTTCGTAGAGACTCGGATTGATCGATTGCAACCCCGCAAGGAACAGCACCATGTAGTAGCCGAACGACTGCCACACCGAGACGAATATGATCGTTCCAAGAGCGGTTCTCGGGCTCGTTAGCCACGGCTGCTTGGATATCCCGACGGATTGCAGAAACATGTTTACCGGTCCCTCGCCGGGATTGAGAAGCAATGCAAAAGCCAGCCCGATCGCTATCGATGAAAGGATGCTTGGCAAAAAGTAAAGCCCACGGAAGAAGGTTCTTGCGAAAACCTTTCCGTTCAGCATGAGTGCAAATACAAAAGCGAGGAGGAGCTGAAAGAAGACTGAAAACACCACGAACCGAGCCGTGATCCACAGTGAAGACAGGAACGCCGAGCTCTTCAAGGAGGACACATAGTTCGCGAGCCCGACGAGGTGAAACGTCCGGCCCCCGGAATAGTTGGTAAGAGACACGCCTACCGTCGCAATCACCGGAAGCAACACAAATACAAAGAAACCGAGAAAGCTCGGAAGCAGGAACGATGCGACTACGAGCCTATTCTTCATCGATCTCGGTGCTGTCATCTCTCCCTCGGTTATGAATGAATGGGGTCCGACCGTATGGCGCAGTCGCGCGTCAACGGTCGGACCCGTAATTGAGACCTCGCGCCTCAGTTCGTCGTATTGACGATATCCTGAAGTTTGTTCCTGAGCTCTCCCATCACCTGCGAGTCGGTCATGTCGTTGAGCAGATACTCCTGCATAGTCTGGAGAATCGCCTGCTCCACCCGTGAACCATATCGGGTGTAGTAGGGAGGAATCACAGGCACGTTCTCAGTGAAGTAGTCCAGCGACTCTTTGTCGGGCAGCACGGTACTCAAGGCTTCGGTGACTGCGGGGGTGATCATCGCTGGCAAGAAACCGTTCTTTGCAACGATTGCAGCGCCGTCGGCACCGCCCATCCATCCGATGAAAGAAAACGCGGCGTCTTTGTTCTTTGATCCGGAATAGATGTTGTTGAATGTCGGAGCACCGACTGAAGCGTAGGTTTGTTGGTCGGAGGGCAATCGCGTCACTCCCCAATCATCCCAGGTGAAGCCTTTGAGCAGGTCTTTCTTCTTCCCATCGAGCATGAATCCTGGGAACCACTCTCCGATCGGCAGCATCGCCACGTTACCGTTGTAGAAGGCTTGTGAATAGTGCAGCTTTGTCGCCACGATGTCGACGTAGGGCATGATCGCCTTCTTCTGCTCGAGCTCCTTTCGCATCTTGAAGCTCTGGAGGACGGTGTCGTTGATGTCTATTTTCCCGTCGCGAGTAATGAAGCTGACGTTGGCCTGAATGGCGGGAAACATGTTCAACTGACCCCAGGTGTAGAAGAACGCCCCGTACCGCTTGCCGTCTCCGCTCGAGAGCTTCTCGGCCACCTCCATGAACTTCTTCCAGGTCCACTCGCCGCGCTGAACGTATTTGTCCGGTGTATCGATTCCGGCCGCTTCAAACATCTTCTTGTTGTAGTAGATATAGTATCGAGCCCCGCGGAATGGAAGCGCCAGCGTCTTCCCGTCGACGGTGACCGCCGCCTTGTAGCTGTCCAACCCGCGCGTATCGTAGTTGTTTTTCTTTATGTAGTTGTCGAGCGGCTCGATGTAGCCGTTGTCGTACTGGGCGAACATGTCGGTTTGACGCTTTTCCATGAACGCGTCCATGTAGACGCCGCCTGCGAGCATCGTCGTCAGCTTCGTCTCGTAGTCGGCCGAGGTGACGATCTGTGGATCGACCTTGATCTTCGACTGCGAATCGTTGTAGGCCTGGACGATATTCACGTAGGTTGGATCTTGCCACAAGACATAGGTAACCGTCTGAGGACCCGCGGCAGCGGTGGGCTGCTCCTCGCCTCCGCCCGCGAACATTGGAACGATCGCGAACACGCTCAGAAGGAGAAGGGCAATGATTCCCTTCGCAACGATATGGTCTTTCATTCTGTACCCCCTTATGTCCGGGCCTTTCACCGCTCAACGCAGGCAGCGCGGCGAAAGGTCGGTCTTGCTTCCATTCTAGCGGGAGGTCTGAATTCTCGTATACTTTGAAATGTCTCGAAAGCTCAGTTTTCGTATTCGGCGGACTTCGAATTCCATCACATAGTGATGATCTGCCGTTGATATTCCTGGGGAGTTCGGCCCGTCTGTTTCTTGAAAAGGGTAAAGAAGTAGTTGTAATTTCTGAAACCGGCGCTGTGCGCTATCTCTTTGACAGGCAGGTTGGACGTCTTGAGAAGCTCTTTGCAGCGATCTATCCGGAGTCGCGTAATGTGGTTGGATATCGAATCGCCGGTTGCCGTTCGAAAGGTGGTTCGAACGTAGTTGACCGACAGTCGGAGCTTTCCGGCGATACCTTTCGTGCTGAGATCTGGATCGAAAAGACCCTGCTCGATCACCTTCTTCACGTCCGCAACAAACGACGAGAGTCGTTGAGCGCTGCCCTGCTCCGCGGAGTCGACGAAACGACGGTACCAATCGAGCGCCACGGCCAGGACATCGTCGCTGGTTTCCATCCACTTGGCGTTGAGAACGAAAACCCGAAACTCGGCGAGCAGGCGCCCTTCCATTACTCCGGAGTCCACAAAGACACGCTCCAGGACATGGAGAATGCGCTGGGAGAGGAAAACGAAGTCCTCATATCGATAGGAAAGGACACCGTCGAGCAAACCGCGAACGGTCGTCGCGACGGTTGGCTCGTTGAGAAGGCGTGCCTGCTCCGCAAGTCGGCGAAGCTCTTCCTCTGGCAGTGAGTAGGGCCCCTCCGTCACCGGCATGTGCATTTGCGTGATGACCTTGCCGCGGCCTTCGCAAAACCGGAAGCGCACCGCCTCCGAGGCGGCATCGTACGCCGTGGCCAACTCGTCGGCGCTGATCACCGGGTCACTCACACCTACCGTGAACGAGCATCCTCCATTCGAACTCACATCGGCTACCGCAGCGCGAACGTCGACGGGAAGTGAGAACGGCTCTCCCGCCGGGCTCGGTATCGCTGCGGCGACTGTACATTTTTCGATTTGCACCGAACAGAGAACCGACGGCAGCTCAGCTAGGCGCCGAGCGAGCTCCCGACAGGAGACAAGCAACCGTGACCGCACCTCCGGACCGCCTATCTCCGAGCCGTCGACGGCGGCGGCAACGATCCAGACCTCGCCGGAAGAGACATCGAAGAACCGCGTACGCAGCCGCGTACGTTCCTCAGAGGAAGTCTGCTGATCGAGCAGGAACCTTCCGAATACGCGGGCAAGCGATACTTCCGTGGAGCCTCTTGCTAACTGAAGGTCATGGAGCCGCTGATTCAGCAGCTCCATTGTCTCGGAGACGAGGGCTATGTCGTCCCGATGAGCGTCAGTCTGCTTCAGCTCCTGGAACCCGGACTGTAGCGCACGCGCCTGGACTAGAAGCCGATCAAGGGGTGCAGACACCCGTCTGCTCGCGGTAATGGCGAACGCCACCGATAGCACAAGGAGAATCGAGAAGAGTGCGATGATTTCGTTTCGCCATCTCGCTATCCCTTCAAAAAACAGAGCAGTTGGCGTGGAAGAGACGAATGTCCACCCGGCCAGGGGTTCACGGAAGAAGGAGACGAGCCTCCTTGAAGGCGAATCCGACACCGTGAATGAACCTGATTCCCCTGGGGTGGCAACAACGCGCCGAAGCACCTCGTCGTTCTCGGCATCCGTGCCGAACAACTTCGGGTCGTTGTCGGAAAGAAGCGTGCCTGCACTGTCGAGAATCGTGAGCCGAGACCCGCTCCCTTCAAACCTCCCGAGAAGCTGGCTTCGCACGGCTGCCTCGCTCACATTGACAACCAGCCCACCAAGCAGCTTGGTACCCGTTTTGGGACGGGTTCCGAGGATGAGAGTGAGGAGATTCCTGCCGTCGTCGACTCGCGGAATGAAGCGGTAGAGCCGGAAATCCCCTATCTGGCGGAATATTCTCATCAGCGCAGCATTTCGCGGATTGTCCGCAGCTTCGAGCCCGTACCTCGTAGAGTAGATGATTCGCTGTTGGCTGTTGTAGACCGCGATCGAATCGATCAAAGGATTAGCGAGCTTGAACCGGTCGAGAAATTGGCTCGCAGTGAGCAGCTCTTGGACCGAGATGTTGCTGCCATAGATGAGATTGTTGACCTCGGAGGTTTCGAATACCTGTTGAGCAGCAGGAATAATCGAAGAGGCGAACATGGTGCTAAACGATGCTCCGGTTCCTCGCAGCTCTTGGAGAGTGCGTTTGGCGGCCATATCGCTAATCTGGTTCCGCACGACAAGATACGACGACGTGGCACCGACAATGACCACCGCAGACACCAACGCCGTCACGTAGAAGAAGACGCGGCGAGTGTAGGAATTCGTCCAAACTTGAGACAGCGCGAAGCGCCGACGGCCGATCTCCATTGCCCTCCTCCCATTGAACCTTCTCAGTCTAGCTGCGGCGGTTGCCGTTGTCAACGAAATACTCTCCCCTCGTCAGCCTCCTGAATTGCCGAATGCCGGTCCGGGCCGATACTTGCATCTTTCTGCCGGATTGGGATAGTTGTATATGGTGAGCGTTCGGTATGGAAACCCTTCTTGTGCAAGAACGCTCCGATGAGGGAGGCGGCGTGGCTGATCAATCCTCCATGAGCGGGCCGAGCAACCCTCATTCTGCGGGGCGCATCAGCCTTTGGCAGTGGGTGCGGGCAGTACTCCTTATCGCCGTCGTTCCCGGGCTGGCGTTGTTCCTACCTGCCTGGACATTGAATTGGCCGACGGCGTGGCTCTACCTCGGGCTGTCGGTCGTCTTCTTCGCTGCAAGCCGTGCTATTGTCGCTCGAGTCCACCCGGACACCCTCGGTGAGCGTGCCAAGATGCTCGATCACGCCGACGCGAAGACGTGGGACAAGGCGCTGTCTCCGCTGGTGGGGCTCCTCGGTCCGCTCGCAACATTGATCGTCGCCGGTCTCGTGCATCGTTTCGGGTGGGGCGCCACGGTGCCATTGTGGGCGCGCGGGACGGCGCTCGCAATCTTTGTTCTCTGCTATGGAATCGGTTCTTGGGCGCTCGTTACCAATCGCTTCTTCTCCGGCGTTGTACGTATCCAACACGATCGTGGCCATACGGTCGTGACTACCGGACCCTATGCCATCGTCAGGCATCCTGCTTACAGCTCCGCAGTCTTGAGTTACATCGCTCTGCCGTTCTTCCTCGAGGCACTCTGGGCGGTCCTCCCGGCCGCGGTGACGATTGCCCTCCTCGTCGTGCGAACGGCTCTCGAAGATCGCACGCTCCGAGCCGAGCTTCCCGGCTATGAGGAGTACACTCGACAGACTCGATTCCGACTCATCCCCGGAATTTGGTGACCGAGGTCCGGGCAACCGCGCGATCCTCGGGGCTCTTGCGGTAGGCCTATTCGCGCGCGCCCGCCTCCATGAGAATATCTGCGATGTCGTCGCGTTTTGCGCTCTTTGCGTAGGTGAGTGCGGTGGCCTCCGTGGTGTCACGCAGGTTGACGTCTGCGCCTGCGCCGAGCAATGCAAGTACGACATCTACCCTCCCCTTCCTCCCGGCGCTGTACATGAGGGCCGTAAGACCCTTCTTCGATTGCGCGTTGACCTCGGCTCCGGCATTCAACAGCAGTTTCGCCAGTTCGCCGCGCCCTTCGGAGGCGGCGCCCATCAGAGCGGTGAATCCGTCTCTCGTTCGTGCGTTCACTTTGGCCCCGGCCTTGATCAGCATCCTGACGACCTCAACGTGGCCCGCATCAGTCGCATAGATCAGGGGCGTTCTGCCGTACCGATTTCGCTCCGTGTCCGCGCCGGCGGCAAGCAGCACCTGGACCACGTCGGAGCGTCCGTCCATAGCGGCTGACATGAGCGGAGTCAACGCCTCACCGTCGCACTGGAGGTCTGGGTCCGCGCCGACACCCAAGAGCACCTTGATCACCTCGATCTGGTTCTCCTCTGCTGCATAGACGAGTGCGGTTGAGCACATCATGTCCAGTTCGTCGGGGTCGGCCCCGGAGAGTATCAGTATCTTCACGATCTCGATGTGCCCCGCGCGCGCTGCTTCCATCAAGGGCGTCCTGCCGAAACCCCCGTGGGAATTCACGTGAGCTCCATTTGCAAGCGCAGTCTGAGCACCTTTGAAGTCTCCCGCGGCGGCGGCCCTATGAAGGTCCTCGTCGGGAGAGGCCATGATCTGTGAGCTGAGCGACAGCAGCAACATCAGTGAACAGGTGAAGATACGCATCACACCTACCTCCTCTTCTCCAAGCCATTGAGTCGAGAAATCTTGGATGCTGCGAATGCCGGTGTGGGGGAGAATGGAAGCCGAAACCGCTGCCCGAACCTACTTCCGTAGGACTCCATTATACCACGTGGACGTCTGGCTCGCACTCGGACGGCGGATCGTAGGCTCAGGCGCACAGAAATTGTGACGGGTGCGGAGAACCCGCACCCGTTCTGTCTCATGTTCAGTCCACTCGATGCGCTACGGACCGGCAACTGCGAAGGGCACGTTGAACTCTCCGTTCACCGTGCCGCCTCCCTGGAAGGTGGCAACGAAATTCCCTGCGGCACCGCTCTGGTCGTATTTGGTAAGATTCAAGGTGCCGGTCTCCATCTTGACATCGCCGGTCTGCGGTTCGCCGGCAACTCCGTACCGTAGGTTGCCCCAGAAGTCGAGCCCCGTGTGGGTACCCGTCGACGGCAGTCCGTGAATGCTGAGCAAGAGCCAGACATTCTTCGAATCGTCAAAGTAGCTCAGTGAGATGTGGCTTGAGACGTCTACTCGAGTGTCGAAGCTCGCGGAGTCGGTGCTACCATCCACCTCGATTCCTTGCAGCGTGCCGCTGATGGTCGTGTGTCCAGGCTCTCCCAGCCGGACGTTGAATGTCCCGCTCAGATCGATGCCTTCCGGGAAGCTGAGTTCGTAACTCCCGATCATGTGCTGCGCGTCATACTCCGTGATGTGAACGGACCCGCCGGATGCACGGTAGCTGTTGTCGTTGTTCCAGAAATCTGCCTGTAGCTGGTGGGTTCCGCTTTGCGGAGTCTCCATGACCGCGAAATCTCCAACAGCAGGCGAACCGTAGAAGCTGATCCACCCTTGGGTCCCGTCGTTCGGGTCACCGTTCACAGGATCTACGTACACGCTGAAGCTTGATGAGGTCCAACTCTCCGTGCCCGTCTCCGCCCACGCCTGGTCCGTATCGAGGGATACCGACACGCCGGCGCAGTTGCCGGATAGCGAGAGGGTACCTCGAGGCACACTCGTGGGAACCATCAGAAACGTTCCGGGTCCGAACGGACTGTATGCGAAAGATCCCGAAATTTCGTCTCCGGATTCGGAAACCGTGCCGGTCAGCGTGCCCATCCCCGACTGGAGAGTTACCGTCGGTCCGTCCAGGGAACCGGTCATCACCGAGGAAGGGTCCCCCCCCGTTGCGTACAGATCAAGGACGGTCTGTCTGATGTAGAACTCGAACGGCCCCAATTCCCCTCCACCATCGATGTCGAGAGTCAGAGTCCAATAACCGGTGAGATCGATCGGTACCTCCGGAGGAATCCATACCAGCTCCGCGTCCACTTGCACCCTTCGCGCGTCCGGGCCCACCGTCACCGTCTCCGTGAACGGCTCGTAGCCGTCCTTGTGGATGTTGATCGTCCACGTGCCCTCCGGCATCTCCAGCTCGTAGTCGCCGTAGTAGTTGGTCAGCTCGGAGTACTCGTAGTTGCCGACAATCACCTCGGCGCTGCCGATCGGGGTTCCACCGTCGGAACCTGCAACGGTGACCGTGCCGTGGACTTTGTACACCTGCTCGAGGTAGAACGTGATGGGCTTACAGCCGAACGGGAGCATCACGACCGCCACGAGCACCGGTACCAATGTCAACAATGCTTTTTTCATCGTATTCATCCTCCTTCTCATCGCACTGCATCACGTCCCCATCGATGGGGACGATCCAAACACCTCCTGTGAACATCATGCAGCTAATGTGCCAACTGCCCCTGCGCAGATTGTCCGTGACAAACCGGATTGGGACTCTACGCGTCACCGGTGGTGGCGACGTTGCTGCCTCCATAATTGCTTTCTGCACAAGAAATTACCGTGGATGGAGCGACATTGGGCAATATTCGCTGTTCTACGGCACTCGAGTAGGCTTCGGATGACCACTCTCCGACTCCTATCAACTTATGTTGATTCTCCATTCTCTGCATTGCAAATGTTGACTGCGTTGCATACAGGCAACGGCGGCAGGAGATGCTCGCCGCCGCGGGCGGCGCGAACGTCTGGATTGTCGGCGGGGGTGATCTCGTCGGTCAGTTCGCGGACGCCGACCTGCTCGACGAGGTGTGGGTGCAGTACGCTCCGGTCACCATGGGAGGCGGTGCTCCCCTTCTCCCACGTCGTCTCGGGCTGGAGCTGATCGAGCTCGTGCAAAACGGCGAGCTCGCCTGCGCGCGATACCGCGTCGTGCGTCACCCATAGAGGCCTTCAAATCTGAAGACGATTGGCATCTGCCTTTCAGGCACCTAAATGAGCGCGCGAAACAGGTTGACAATTCGCAGACCTGGAGTTATTATATGACCACATTTCTGCCTTGGTCATTTGGTCACTAATGGAGGAAGGTGTGCCCAGGATATTTTCCGAATCTGATCGAGAGGCTATTCGTCAGAAGCTCATCGAAGCAGGACGCTCCCACTTTCTGCGCTACGGTCTCCGAAAGACAAACGTCGAGGAGCTTGCCCGGGAGGCGGGAATCGCCAAGGGAACCTTCTACAATTTCTTCGAATCAAAAGAAGACCTTTGTCTCTCGATCTACGATCAAGAAGAGGCCGCCATGCGCACCCAGACGGCCGCGATTCTTGATGCTCATACCAAACCGGAGCACGCGGTTCGCGCGCTTCTCGAGTTTGCCCTGGAGTTCATCGGAAACGATTCGCTCCTGAACCACCTGCGGGAGAGCGGGGAGATCGCTCTGCTCGCCCGAGGTGTCGGCACGAAGCGTCTTGCCTCCCATCTCGATGAGGACACGGTGTTTTCCAAGCAGGTCATAGACTCACTCAGGGCAAAGGGTGCGGTCATCGAACTGTCCAACGAGGTCGCTGCCGGAGTGCTCCGCGCCTTCGTGATGCTCTCCCTCCACCAGGACGAAATCGGGCGGCAGGTGTATTCGCAGGTCGTGGAGACCCTCATGGGATGGATCGCCACGGGATTCGCGGGAAACCATTCACGGGAGGAGGATTGAATGGAAGCAACGACAACCCGAATGGGGCATGGGGGACCCGCCCGCTCAACAGGATCAGACCTCGCGATCGAAACCCGCGGGCTGACGAAACGCTACAAAGAGGTCCTCGCCGTTGATTCACTCGACCTTTTCGTCCGCCCGGGCGAGGTCTACGGATTCCTCGGCCGAAACGGTGCGGGCAAGACTACCACCATCCGGATGCTCGTGGGCCTCATCCGCCCAACCTGCGGCAGCGCCATGATCTTCGGAGAAGATGTTGCGTTGGAGCGCCGCAAAGCAGCCGTCGAGGTGGGGAGCATCGTGGAGTCGGCTACCTCCTATCCAAATCTCACGGTTCGAGAGAATCTGGAAATTCAGAGAAGCCTCACCGGCTCGTCACGCGAGGACCTCGATCGCTCCATCGAGCTTCTCGGCCTCAAGGAGCTGGGAAATCGACGCGCCGGCCGGCTCTCCCTCGGCAACAAACAGCGCCTTGCGCTTGCCCGGGCTGTACTCCCGCGCCCGAGACTGCTCATCCTCGACGAACCGGCTAACGCGCTCGACCCGGCAGGCATCGTCGACATTCGCCACTTTCTTCGGCGCCTCGCCGACGAAGAGGGAGTAACGGTGTTCGTATCAAGCCATATCCTGGCCGAAGTGTCTCAGCTCGCGGACCGGATCGGAATCATCCACTGTGGGCGCCTTGTCGAGGAAATTGCCTCCGGTGATACCCGCACGGTACAACATTTGGAGCTCGTGGTGTCAGACGTTGAGCGAGCCGCCGGCCTACTTCGCGAGCATTTGCCCCTGAGCGAGATCGCCGTTCGAGACAACAAGAAGATAGAAATTGCCGGAGAGGATATCGAGCCGTCACGAGTGGCACGAGTCGTCGTCGAGGCCGGTATCGAGCTCGAGGCCCTCCGTCCCGCGCACGAAGACCTCGAAGCGCGCTTTCTGCGCCTGACGGGAGGTGAAGGATGATGCTTTCACGGATGTTTCTCGCCGAGCTTCAGAAGCTCAAACGATCGACGATTACCTGGGCGCTCGGAGCGGTCTACTGCCTCGCGCCTCTCATGATGGGTCTCATGATGAGCGTCCTAAAGAATCCCGAGCTCGGCCGACGGATGGGGCTTCTCACGACGAAGGCTCAACTGACGATCGGCTCGGCGGATTGGTCGACCTACCTGATGATGACCTCCTATCTGTTTGCGGGGGGAATGATCGTCCTCGCAATCGCGGACGCGTTCCTGTTCGGGCGCGAGTACGTCGAGGGCACGGCGAAGAACATGCTGACCCTGCCGATCGGCAGAGGCACCATCGTCGCCGCAAAGCTCGCTGTGTCGGCAGTTTGGTACCTTTGCATGGCTGTCGTGGTCTACGCGGAGGCGCTGCTCGTTGGTCTGCTCGTCGGCCTCCCCGGCTTCAGCGCTCAGCTTCTTTTCTCCGATACTGTCCAGATGGCAAAAGTCGTGCTGATGGTCTTCCTTGCAAGCTCGGTGAGCGGGTGGATCGCCGTACTCTCCCGAGGTTATCTCGCTCCGGTCGGTTTCGGTATTCTCCTCCTTCTGATCGGCGACCTCTTCGCACACACCGGGTGGGGCGTGTGGGTGCCCTGGTCGATTATCCTCTTGAGCGCACAGGCCGGACAGCCTGAGGCGGCCATCCCCGGTGTCGCCTCGTTGGTCGTAATGCTCGTGCTTTTCTTTGCAGCCGGCTTGGCGACCTACCTGACCATGGACAGATCAGACAATTCCCAATAGGTCGAGGCGATTCGGGCAGGGGAAGGCCACCGGCCGGACCCCTCGAAATACTTGCCACCATCACTCGATTCCAATAGAGTGAGCGAACTCGATGAAGGTGCGATCGGAGAAAAGGAGGTGCCGACTGGGCACTGTCGGCGTGTAGTTCTATGGGCAAGATCAAACCCGGTTCAATCCCGTCTACTATGCGCGCGGTGCAGCAGGACAAGCCGAACGGCGACCTGGCGCTTCGCGAGGTTCCGGCACCGCGTCCGAAAGCGGGCGAGGTTCTCATTCGCATGGCGGCCGCTCCGATTAATCCGTCGGATCTCGGGGCGCTCATCGGAGTGAGCTACGAAGGCGAACGCACCTACCCCTTCACCCCCGGCATCGAAGGTAGCGGCACGGTCGTGACCGCAGGTAGCGGGGTCATGCCGCGGTTCCTCAGGGGAAGACGTGTTGCATGCTCCGCTCCCACCACCGGCGACGGCACGTGGGCCGAGTACATGGTCACCTCGGCGAGCTCATGCATTCCACTCCGCGGGAATGTCAGCTTCGAAGCAGGCGCGACTCTGCTGGTCAATCCCTTGACAGCCATAGGCCTCATCGAGCTCGCGCTGACCGGCAGGCACCGCGCCATCGTAAGTACGGCGGCGGCGAGCGCTTTGGGGGCGATGATCGAGCGACTGGGAAAGCGTAATCATATTCCCGTTATCCAGATCGTGCGGCGAGCCGAACAGGTTGATGCGGTTCGGGCGCGCGGCGGTGAACATATCCTCGACAGCAGCGACAGCGACTTCGTCGAGCGCTTGCGAGATGAGGCGAACCGTTTGCATGCAACACTCTTCTTGGATGCGCTCGGCGGATCACTGACAGAGCAGCTCGTAGACGCTGCGCCGTTCGGAAGCACGATCGTGTTGTATTCAAACCTCTCGCAAGAGAACAGTCCGATTGACCCGTTCACCACGCTCCTCAAGGACCTGCGATTCCAGGGGTGGTTCCTCGGCAACTGGGTCCGCACGAAAAACCTTCTACAGATCCTCAGCATCTCTCGGAAGACCCAATCCCTTATCGCGTCCGATCTCAAATCTCCCATAGCTGCACGCTTGCCACTTGCCGAGGCCCAAAACGGCGTGGAGTCCTACGTCGAGCGCATGTCAGCCGGCAAGATCCTGCTCGTCGCAGATGAACAGCAGGTTCCACTCGCTGCAAACCGCGGGCGGTAGGGGTAGCTGATCCAATCGTCGCGCCACGAGGCGGAGAAGTGTCGCCAGCCTCCTATCCGTACAACTCGGGGAAATCTTCCCGCTTCTTGCCCGTTGAAACGAGCAGCTCGGCATTCTCGATCCAGGCCGCGATGTAGGGAGCGTCTGCGCCGCGCTCGCGATATGCCACCAGAAACGGTTTGCGCACTGTCGCCATAATGCTCGAAGCGCTCACCACACCCCTTCCACGAGCGAACGCAGCAGCCCCACGTTCGTCGAGGGACATTGCGATTCGCATTTGACCAACGATCGGCCCCTTGATCCCTTGGTCGGCGACCGTTACGATCACCTCCCCACTCCGCGGGAAACCGTCAACGATGTTGAGGTTGATTTTGGGGATTTCGAGCACGCTGTCCATGCCAAACTCCAGCTCGCCCTGTGACCGCCCGATCCGCTTCAGGACTCCCTCGTAAGTTGCCTTCAGGGTCTCCTCGGGCTCAACCATGCCGATCAGGATTTCATCGCTTTCCGATCGCGGGTGCAAGCTCAGAATCAGCTCCTCAGGAATCGCCTCGTTGTCCGCGTGGTGAATGGCGACTTGCCTTGCGAGGTCACGATCCCGCCCACGTTTGGGATCGAAGCCTACAAAACCGAACGATTCTACCCAGCTTGGGGCCCCCTCAAACGGAACGCTCAAGCCCCCGTCGAACAGGGTTTTCCACGGCATCTTCTTGTCGAAGTACACCACGAAGTATAGCTGGCCCCCGCCGATCTCCGGGCCAAAAGGCCGTGCCCTCGGGAAGCGGGCGAGGAGGTCATCGTCGAGCCTCCGAAGCTCATCCTTCGTCACGGTCCCGGCTCGCGCAAAGAGGTTCCGTTCGGCCAGCACGCCTTCGTAGTGCGCGTCAGGGTCGACAATCGCGTCGATGTAATTCTCTCCTTCCAATACTCGCAGCGTGGGAAAGGTATCCAATAGCTCCTGCACCCAAAAATGGTATGCCGCGCAGAAGACCTGATTGATGCCTCTCTCGATCGGCATATCGAAGTGGCCCGAGACCCTCGTCGCCTTCAGTGTCCCAACCTCGACCGGCTCGAGGCTTTCCCAGGCCGGCAGCCTACTCCGCTTCACGACAGCCCTCTTCGCGATCTGACAGCTCGCCCTTCTCCCGCGCTCGCGTGCGCACATCGAGTCGGGGCGTCATGCGGGCAACCTAACCATTTGGGGTGGCGATAGCCTGCCCGGGCGTGCGGTGTCGGGCGACGGATAGCTCACGGTTGGGAGAGGATTTGTGCGGTTCGGCGCGCGTTTCATTCTGTCGCTCCGGCATTTTTCAACAGCTCGACGATCTCCGTGTGTCCCTCATTCGAAGCGCACATCATGGGAGTGTCTCCATCGCCGTCTTTCGAAGTGAGATCTGCTCCGGCGTCGATCAGAGCCTTCGCCGTTTCGAGTTGTCCGTAGAAAGCCGCAATGCTCAACGCGGTGTCGTTATGGTCGGTCTTCGCATTGACGTCCGCCCCGGCATCGAGGAGCAGCTTCGTGACCGAAGGTCCGCCCTTCAGCGCCGCCGACATCAGCGCCGTTTGGCCGTTGCCCGCCGCCAGATTCACATCTGCGCCGGCCGAAATGAGGAGGCTCGCTATCTCAGTGAATCCAAACTGCCCGGTAATCATAAGGGCAGTAGCGCCCTCGTGTGACTGTGCATTGACGTCCGCTCCATTGCGGATGAGAACATCGACGATGTCACGATAGCGCGATTGCGCTGCCTTCATCAGCTCCGAATATCCCTTCTCGTCCTGGGCGTTCAAGTCGCACCCGGCGTCGATGAGCATGTGCGCAACCTCGAGGTGCCCGTAGTACATCGCGAAATCGAGAGCGGTAAGACCGGCCCGCCCGCGTACGTTTACGTTGGCCCCCTGAGCAACCAACCTCTTCAGGGTCGAAAGGTTGCCCTTTTCCACCAAGTCCAGGAACGTAGGCGTCCCGAGCATCTGAGAATCCACTTTCGCGCCTGCGTTCCTGAGCAACTTGACTATCTCCAAGTGTCCCATCTGCTCGGCGACCGAAAGGGGCGTCGCGCCGTTGTTGGCGGGTGCGTCCAGCTGCGCCCCCGCGGCAAGCAGCGCCTTTGTGCACTCCAAATGCCCGAAGTAGGAGGCCACGGTCAGCGGCGTGAAACCGTTGCTGTCGCGATGCTCGACAGTCGCTCCACGCTGGAGCAGAAGCTCGGTCACCTCCGGCCGTCCGAACTCGCAGGCGATCATCAGTGCAGTAAAGCCGTCGCCGAGCGTAGCGTTGATGTCGGCACCCGCCGCGAGAAGAGTCTCGGCGACATCCCCCCGGCCATGCTGTGCAGCGCGCATGAGCGCGGTGAACCCCTCGCCGTCACGCGCGTTCAGATTCCCCCCTGCTGCTATCAGGCTCCGCACGGTGGCGTCGTCGCCTGCAACGACCAGGTCAAGGAGCGTCCGGATTCCCAGCCGCGCCCGCACGCCGGGGTCCGCGCCGGCGTCCTTCAATACATTCGCGACCTCGGCGTGCCCCATCTGCTCGGCAAAAACCAGCGCCGTAGCGCCCGCTACGCTCTTCGCATCCACCTCCGCGCCCCGTTCGAGAAGGAGTCGCGCGACGTCGGTCCTGCCGAACTGCGACGCATACATCAAGGGTGTCGCACCTTCCACGGTCCGGGCATTGACGTCTGCACCGCGGTCGAGCAGCATTCTGGCTACGTTCGGATACCCGTACTGAGATGCAAACATGGTCGGGGTCTGGCCAATCTTGTTGTGCACCTCGACCCGGGCTCCCTTCTCTATGAGGAGCGCGGCGATATCGGGTAGCCGTCTGCTGATGGCGTACATCAAGGCCGAGCTCCCGTCTCCGGGATTCGTGACGTTTACATCCGTATTCTTCGCCATGAGCAGCTTCACGATTTCCGCATGACCGTCCTGCAGCGCCATGAGCAACGCGGTGCGACCCTTGTCGTCGTGTGCGTCGGCCCGGGCGCCGCTCTCGATGAGCAGTCGAACCAACTCCGTCCTGCCTGTCAACGCAGCGTCCATCAGCGGAGTATAGCCTTCGGCAATCTCTTCGTTCACATCCGCGCCCATTCGGATAGCGATCCGCACCTCATCGGTTTTTCCGTCGTGCACAGCCTGAAAGAACTGCTGCTGCGTTGCCGCCTCGACCGGGCTCGCCGGACGAGGAGTAGTAGCACATCCGATCAAGACCGTGATGGCCACGACACCTGCGATTAGTGAACAGGCCTTCTTCATTGCGTCCTCCTTTTTCGGTGCCATTCGAGATTGGAATCGGGAGTGTCGGGATTGTCGGACGGTGCAGTGCGTTTGCTGGTGTACGATCGCGCGCGGAAAGCCACTCTCGACTCGCGAGTGCGCTGCCCGGCCCGGAGGAGTGGACTTGCGAAATCCGTACAGGACGCTCATCGCGCCCGGAACGGTGCAGAGCGACGTTCGGGCAGCGTGTTGGGTCGAATTCATTATACCACCTCTCCTATCCCGGACAAACGCTTCGGTCGTCGCCGATGAAGAATGCATATCTCATGCCATCCGATGGGTCTGATCTAACTCATTTTGACGCAACGATTTCTCAAGATCCCAGTGTCAAAACGGGTATCAATCTTTGGATTCATATGGTGATGCACGTCGCATTTCGTCGACTTCCCGACCAGTGGTCTGCTGCATCAGGGGCGCCGGTCAGTCCGACAACCTCCCTTGCACAGACAGACAAGATATTGTACTATTGTATTAGTACAATTAGGGGGGGGCGGTATGGAGAGCGATTTTGCCATCGACACAAGAAAGCTAACGATGTATTACGGACGACATCGCGGAATAACGGATCTCGATCTGTCGGTCCGCCGGGGAGAGGTGTTCGGTTTCCTCGGACCAAACGGGGCAGGGAAAACGACGACCGAGCGAATCCTCCTCGATATCATCCGCCCCTCGAGTGGAACAGCGAGAGTTTTCGGACTCGATTGCCGCAGAAGCGGGGTCGCACTTCGCCGGCAGGTGGGATACCTGCCAGGCGAGCTCAAGCTCTACGAACATTTGACCGGCGAACGCTTCCTCGCCGTGATCGCCTCCCTTCACGGTCAGGATGTGGATTATTCCTACCGGAAAGAGCTCTGTGATCGTCTCGAAATCGACACGAAGAGGAAGATCGGCCAGTATTCGCGGGGAAACAAACAGAAGATCGGGATCGTCTCGGCGTTCATGGCGAAACCCGATCTGCTCCTTCTCGACGAGCCGACGTTGGGTCTCGATCCACTCAAACAGCAGACAGTGATGGAGCTCGTTCGCGAGGCACGCTTCGATGGGCGGACGGTGTTTTTCTCCTCGCACATCCTCCAGGAGGTGCAGTCCATCTGCGACCGTGTCGGCATCATTCGGGAAGGACGACTCATCGCCACCGAACGGGTCGAAGACCTCACGCGACAGCACTTCAAACGGCTGGTGCTCACCCTTCGAGACAGCCCGCCGCCTGACGCCTTCGCACTCAGCGGGGTCACCGAAACCGGTCGGGAGGGGAGTCGCATCCATCTCACCGTACGGGCAAACCTCGACACGGTCATGGCCACGGCCGTTCGGTACGGGATCGTCGATATCGACACTCGTCCCGTCACCCTCGAAGAGGTATTCCTCACGTTCTACGGAAACGGAAATGGAGGGCGGGCAGATGAATAGGCTCCTGTTGCACGAGCTCAGATTCAGGGTGAGGGGTATGATTGGCTGGGGGATCGGGATGGTTGCGTTTGGCGCAGTCTACATCAACGTCTATCCCGAGGTCGCGAAACAGATGGGCGCTCTCCCCGACCTGCCCCTCTACGAAGTCCTCGGTATGAGCTTCGTCGACTTCGAGAGCTATATCGCCTCAGTGATCCTCAACTTCCTCCCGATCTTGCTCGGAATCTACGGAATCGTTACCGGGACCAAGACCCTTGCCGGGGAGGAGGACGAAGGTACGCTCGAGCTTATCATGGCTCAGCCGCTGAGCCGCTTCCAAATCGTCACGGCCAAGTCCATCTCTCTCGCAGTTGCAATCTTCGTTATTCTCGTCGCAGCTGCGGCCGCCGACGCGGTTTTCTTCGCGAGCGTCAGAGAACAGTCGAACGCCACCCTCGAACCGGTGCAGCTGTTTTTCGTCGTCTTCTCAGCATGGCCGATATCGGTGGCGATAGCAATGATGAGCCTGTTTCTTGGATCCTTCCTCCCGAAACGCCGGACAGCTTCGGTGGTGGCCGCGGTAGTCGTTATCGCGAGCTACTTTGGCAAGACCCTCTCGGGAATGGTTCCCTCCCTCAAAGGCGTGCGGTTCCTTTCGTTGTTTGCCCACTTCGATTCGACCGCGGCGGTGTTCTATGACGGCGTGAAGGCTCGGGATATCATTGTGCTCCTGTCGCTTGCATTCGTCTTCTACGGCCTCACTTTGCTGAGCTTCCAAGCAAGGAACGTCACCGTGGGAGCGTGGCCATGGCAGAAGGTGGGAAGGGCTCCATCTGAGTAACAGACTCACCAAACGGATGGTCAGGCATAGGTCTCGGGCGTCACTTTACGTAACGGCGACCTCGCCATCTACTTATGCGGGCACGGCCTCGACCACACTCATCCCCGATTCCGTGGGGATGACGCGAGTGAGCTCGAAACCCGAGCTCGAGAACAGCGTGCGCAACTGGGTTTCGGTTCTTTCCAGTCCGTTATGCAGGACCAGCATGTGCAGATCCCACATCACTCCGAGCGTCGACGGGGATGCCTGCTCCGGCATGACCCGATCGACAACCAGCAATCGCCCCTCGTCAGCCATGCGATCTCGACAGTTCTCGAGTATCCTGACGCATCGCTCGTCAGTCCAGTCGTGAAGAATCCACTTCATGATGTAGACGTCGCCCCCGGGGGGAACGGACTCGAAAAAGTCGCCGCCTACGGCTTCACATCGATCCGCCACCTTCGACGCCGATAGAAACCGTTTCGTTCTTTCTACCACCTTCGGCAAGTCTAGGAGTATTCCCCGTATCCTTGGGTTGGCCTCGAGAATCGAGGTCGTCAAAGTACCGTTCCCCCCGCCGACATCGACGAATGTACTGAAGTCAGAAAAATCATACGCACCGACTACCTGCTCGGAGACCGATGCCGACAGTCTTCTCATCAATCCATCGAATCGACGACCGGCTGTCTCATGCTCAGTGAAGTATTCGAACACCTCCATTCCAAACGCGTGTACGAACCCGGGCTTGCCCGACCGTATCACATCGAGAAATGAACCCCAGGCAGGCCAGTCGATCTCCCCCATCGAAAGCGCGTTATCGTACAGTGAGCCGGGGGAATCGCGTTGGAGACATTCCCCGAGTGGTGTCAGCGCGAACCGGTCGTCCTCCGAATGGGCAACAAGCCCGCACCACGCCAGTCCACGCATGAGCCGGAACATGATCTGTGGATCGATTTCTAACGCCCGGGCGAGCACCGAGGCGTTCTGTGGGCCTTGGCTCAACAAATCGGGGATCCCAAGCTTTGCGGCAGCGTAGATTATTTGAACCTTCGTGAAGCTCCAGATCATTCCAGCGAGTTGGTGTTGCGGCGACATGCCGGCGGACAGTTTCTCTTGCCTGGCCATTGCTGCTCCCTCCTCACAAACGAAGTGGCGGCCTGCCGCTTCGTCGGTGGGCAACAATCTTCGAGTTGACAGGCCGTTAATCTGATTATAATGCAAAGGTAAAGGAAGGTGAGACGGGAGACCTCTGGAACGCAGCTTCTCTCACGGATTCTAACATGGACGGAAACGTGGAGGCGTTATGAGCAGACCGAAAGGATACGTCGATTCGGAGTATCTTCGCACTGTCGGAGAATTCGTCAAGGCGTTGAAGCTCCTCAGCTACGACCACATGCACATTCAAGCGGGACAATCGGTTCTGGATGTTGGATGTGGTCCGGCGTCGGATACCATCGAGCTCGCCGCGATGGTCGGTCCCACAGGAAGAGTCTTTGGTATCGACTATGACCAATCGATGATCGAAGGGGCAGAAAGACGCGCACGCGAGGCAGGGCTCGCAGATGTCGTGAAGCATCAGCGCGCCGACTCTGCACATCTTCCTTTCAGAAGCGCTCAGTTCGATTCCTGTCGAAGCGAACGTCTGTTC
>CAZDMH010000004.1:2818-167476 GCA_964506755.1 uncultured Spirochaetales bacterium | reverse complement strand
CGTCTGTTCAAACAACAAGGGTTGGTCGAGATCGAAATCCACCCGTTCCCCCTCGTAACGACGGACCTTGCATTCATGCGTCAGGCGACCGTCATAGACGAGACGGAACGAATCGCCCGTGCCGAAGGAGTCATCACCGAGGAAAAACTGAACCATTGGCGCGCAGAATTGAAAGACGCCGACGACCGCGGTCTCTTCTTCGCGGTGATGCTGCAGCTTCTCGCGGTTGGACGCAAACCATCATAAAACGCGGCTCGAGAAAGGCACCGGGAGCGAGGCCTTCTGCGTGACCGCCCCTCTCGGCACCTTGTTCCTGATGACTGCAGCGAGCGCTCTTGGTGCAGAACGGAGGTTTGCGTTTCTCCCCAACATGCAATATTATTACCTAAATCATAAGGTTTTAACTGGCTTGCGAGGAGGGCAGCGGTGTCCAACATGAAAGCTCTTGGCCGTTTAGTCGCGGCCTCAGAGGATCTCACAGACCACGCGATGATGAACCTCCAGAAGCTTCTCGAAGCTTTGGTGTACGCCTCGATACGCGTTGAGTCGAGGGGTTATCGCCGTTCGGGAGATCCAGGCGATCGGATAGCGGAAATCAGGGAGGTCCTGAAGGGGTTTCCCGAGTCGATGCTGCCCGAGGCCTTCCGCGAGGTCCTCGACCGCGCTGTCGCTCTCTATGAGGTCCGTCCCCGCGGCGACCTCACCTACCTCGAAGCTCCGGACATATTCGTCTGCAGAAACTGCGGGCAGGTCGCAGTAGGCTCGGCCCCCGAGAGCTGTTCAAACTGCGCTGCCAACGGCGGCGTGTTTCGCCGATTTCAAGGAATGTTCAACGGCGACAACTCCGAGCCTGATGAACCGGCGACGTTGATCGATCTCCTCGACGAGAACGTGCGAGTAATAGATGGTGTGCTTTCGCGCCTCACCGAAGAGATGTGCGCTCACCACCCGTTTGTCGACCGATGGTGTGTGCGGGATCACGTTGCCCATTTGCACGATGCACAGGGAGTGATGATTCGTCGTGTCTCGCGGATCCTCGAGGAGGACGATCCCTTCCTGAGCACGGAGGCCCCCTATGAGACGGCTCTCGACGACGAAGGCCGTCCACCGGAAACACACGCCATCTTTGCGAAATACGCGTCCGAGCGCGCTGCCTTCACCTCGCGACTCCGCGGTCTCTCGGTGACTCAGCTGTGGCGACGCGGGCGTCATGAGGATTTCGGGCATATCAGCGTCATGCATCAGGTGAAGTACTTCACAAAACACGAACAGGTGCACATCGGGACGCTTGCCGAGCTCGCGGCTGCGTTGGGCTGACGGTGCAACAGTCCCGCCTCGGCGGGCGTCGCAAAGCGAGATTCTTCGTGCGCCCCCGTACCTCATCCGCTCGGGCTTGTTGCGGTCGCAGCAATTATGATGTAGATTATAACTAATACCAAACCGCACCAGCCTTGAGGTTGCGAAGCGCGAACGCCGAGTGGTTCGCCTTGCCTGCGAGTGCCTCCCGAACCCCCCGACGCTGACGAGCCCACCCACCCCATCCTGGGTCATAGCATCAAGAAAGTCGATTTTCAGAACGTCGAACCATACCCGCAACTGCGGACATCTTCTCGCTAAGGAGGCAAAGCCATGAAAAAGGCTTCGCTGATGGTCTTAGTCTGCGTTCTGATTCTTCCCCTCGTGGGGTGTGACCTCTTTGGAAAGCTCGGTCTGACTTCGAAGTATAGGATCGAGATGTATGTCAGCCTCGGAAGCGCAACCGCCTTCCCCTCGGGAACGTCCTCGAATCTCTCGGAATACTGGGGTAGGAACGTCTACTTCTCGGTCCAAGGAATAGACTCGACCAACAGCTCGATCAACCGGCTCGCGTCGGTTCCCCTCGACTGGACGGGATCCGATCCTTCCTCCGGCACGCAATATGCAACCAAGACCTTCTCGCTGCTCGATTCGAGTCTCTCCTACCTCGGAGGAAGTTACAAGTTCCAGATCTACATCGACATGGATGGCAACGGCGTGCTAAGCACAGGGGACATCGTAATGGGCTCCTACTCCATCATCGCAGACACCGACAATGATCCTGCAACCGCGGGCCAGCCGATAACGACGAGCCAGTACGGGAGCTACATCACCTACAACGCATCGGACGACTCCATCACGGTAAATGACCCCCTCGCCCTCGCCGGCGGCTTCCAATGGAAGATCGATTCGATTCACGAGGGAAACCTGGTGAAGTATTAGTCGCTGTCACGCTACCGCCGAAACCAGAGGGAGAGAAAGAGGTCGAACCAAAGCCCGAGGGGATAGCGCAACGGCTTGGAGACGAAAGCCCCATTTTCGTTTAAGAGGTGATAACCTTCTCCTCTCTGCAGGCGGTCAGCGAGGCTCTGCCGCTCAACGGCGTTCCGACGAACGGGCTGAATGTGAAACTTGGTTGATAGCAGAGGTACGCTCATGGGATCGCCCCTTGAGATTCCTGATCCTTGCTGCGCTACCTAAGTTTGGTTGAACCAATTGTAGCATCTCCGATGTGATCCCGCCGCTCGCAACGGCGACGCAAGATACTCCCCTGAATACCACGTTTGCGGTACGACCATCGCTTCGAATCGGCACTATGATGTGACTGTACGTTAAGATCTGGAGGTTAGGAATAACGAACACGCGCATTGAATGTAAACGTCAGTCCCCTCCCCAATGCCCACAAGGACTCAACGACGAACCGGGCCGAAACTCTTTTTCCTGGCGGCCTGCCTTGTCGGGGTGCAGTCTATTCTGGCCGGTTGCGGAAGCTGTCGGTGGAATCTCAAGCTCGTCGATTACACGTCGATTCCCGGACAGGATTGGCAGGTGTCGACACCGCAAAAGCAGTGCTTGGATTCGACCCTCCTATCACGGCTGTACTTCAACGCCACCAAGGTCAAAACGATCCAGGCACTGCTTGTCGTCAAGAATGGCTATCTCATCGCGGAACAATACTTCCACGGTGGGGGAATCGATCAGATGACGAAACTGCAGTCAGCGACGAAGAGCGTCACTTCGGCCCTCGTGGGTATCGTGCCCAAGACGTTTCGCCTTCACATGGCGCTTTCCCCGCTGAGTCGGAAGACTCTTCGAAGACGACCCTTCCTTTATTTTCCCAACTTCTTTGACACGAGCTCGAAGTAGGATGCAAAATCCTTTCCGATGGTTTTTGTAGCGTCGAGCATCGGATTGAATGGACCACCGGCGATGTAGGAGGTGATTTGTCCTCCGCCACCCCCGCTACTCTGTGAAGTACTGCTCGTCTCTCGCTCGTTCATTTTGGCGATCGCAATCTGATCGACCTCGGTGAGCTGCGACGGCGTAAGGATCTCCTCCTCGATGCGGCTCAGAAGCTCATCCGCCAGATTCGGCTCGAAGCGCTTGGTTGCCTTGATCGTCTCCATCACCGTATACACCTCCTGCTGTTGTGCCGCGGACAGGGCGAGCTTCGGTTGTTCTTTCTCGAGAGTCTGAAGGTAGCCGAAGATCCGGCCAAGGTCGAAGACCACAGCCGTCTTTTCCTTGGCCGCCTGGACGGCCGGGTCGTCGGGAGAGGTCTGAGCAATTGCTGCCAACGGCAGCAACGCGCCCAACGCAGCAACGGTCATCAATACACGAGCGATCTTAGTAATCATATCGTCCTCCTCTTATTACTCATAACGAAGTGCGTCAATCGGATCTAGCCTCGATGCGCGGTAGGCAGGGTATCCTCCAAAAAACAACCCTGTGAAAACAGCGAACCCGAAGGCCAAGAAGACTGAACCGAGGGACACGACGGAAGCCATGCCCAGAAAGTGGTTTGCGCCCCACGACGCGAGCAACCCCACTGCAATCCCGATGAGCCCTCCGCCCACCGAGAGAATAATCGCTTCAGTAAGAAATTGACTCATGATGTCGGTCGATTTTGCACCGAGTGCCATCCTCACGCCGATTTCTCGTGTCCGCTCGGTTACCGAAACCAACATGATGTTCATGATTCCAATCCCTCCGACAATCAGGCTGATTGCTGCAATACTCCCTAACAGAAGCGTGAATGTGCCCGTGACCCCTTGAAGGGTGCTCAGAAGGTCGAGCTGGTTTGCCACGTAGAAATCTGCAGCGTCCATGTTCGGCAGCCGGTGAAAACGCAGAAGCGAATCCTCGATAACTCGTTGAAGCTCGCGCATGGTATCCGGCGAGGCCGCCTGCACGTTGATCATTGCGTAGTCGGAGGACCCCGCGATATAGCGTTGATAGGTCGAAATGGGAATGAATATCTGCGTATCCTGGGTCGAGGATCCCTTGTCCTCCATGATTCCGATAACCCTGTAGCCGGTACCGTTTATTCGGATCTTCTGGCCCACCGGATCCGAGCCGACGGCGAACAGGTCACGATAGACCTGCGCACCGATCACCGCGACGAGCTTGCGTGACCGTACATCCTGCTCTGCGAAAAACTGGCCGTAGACCGTATGAAAGTTGCGGATATCGGGGTAGGCAGTATCCGTCCCCACCACCGTCACCGAGGCGTTCTTGTTCTCGAACTTCACTTGCGCTGTCGACGAGCTCTCCGGCGCAGCCGAAACTACGAGAGAAGAAGGAAGCCCGCGAATGTAGCTGATATCCTCTGGAGTCAGCGTCGGGACGATGTTCGTCGTGTTTCTGCGAACGAGACTCGCTCCCCGCGGCTGCCCGGAGTAGACGATCAACAAGTTGGACCCGAGGGATTGAAGGCTCGACTCGACCGACGCCTGGGCGCCGTTGCCGAGGGCGACCAAGGCAATAACCGCTCCGACTCCGATCATGACACCCAATGCGGTCAGGAAGGATCTCGCCTTGTTCGACGCTATGCTGCGCGACGCCATTGAGAGGCTCTCGCGAAACTTGGACAGCTTCATCTCTTCCACTCCTCCACCGGCACATCGAGGAGAACCTTCCCGTCGCGGATCTGCACGATTCTCTTACCGAGCGCCGCAACGTCCGGGTCGTGAGTCACCATGACGAGGGTAACGCCGTCATTCTGCAGCTCGCGAAAAAGAGCCATTATCTCGGAGCCGGTTTTCGTGTCGAGCGCCCCTGTCGGCTCGTCAGCAAGGAGGACCTCCGGGCGGACTGCCAGGGCGCGTGCGATGGCTACCCGCTGTCGTTGACCGCCCGAGAGCTCGCTCGGAACGTGAGTCTCCCTTCCGCCGAGACCCACTCGCTCGAGCATCTCCATGGCTCTCTGTCGGCGCTCCTTCGGGGAGACACCGGCATAGATCAGCGGAAGCTCCACGTTTTCCACCGCCGACACCCGAGGAAGAAGATTGAAAGTCTGAAAGACAAAACCGATGTGTCGGTTGCGAATCTCTGCAAGCCGGTTCTTCGGCAGCCGCGCCACCGGTTCCTCGGCCAGACGGTACTCTCCTGCAGTGGGGGAATCCAGACAGCCAATGATGTTCATGAGGGTGGACTTGCCCGATCCACTTGGTCCTACGATCGAAACGAACTCCGCTTTTCCTACCAAAAGGCTCACTTCGTCTATTGCTTTCACCGTGGTTGGCCCCATCTTGTAGTGACGGCTCACGCTCTCGAGATGAATCACTTCGTTCCTCCTGTGCCGGGGATGGAAATGGGAACAACCGACGTCCCGGTGGAGGTCTGTGACGAGCTCAAGGAGAAACCGGCGGCAGACGGCACGACCACCAACTCGCCCTCATTCAGTCCGTCCAAGATGACGATGCTCGCGCCATTATCGGCGCCCGTCTCGACTCGCTTGGTTTGAATCTCTCCCGATTCGGCAACCTTTATGTAGCTCCGCCCCCGGACGGTGGAGACGGCCCCCGCAGGTACTACAATTCCCTTGTCGGATCGAATCAAGATCGAAATATCGGTCGACATTCCGGGCTTCAGCCGCTCATCGGGGTTCGCCAGAACGGCAAAAACCTTGAAAACTGCGATGTTGTTCACGATCTCCGCAGCCTTGCTCACCCGTTCGACGGTCGTTCGCAATGACTCCTTTCCGAGGGTTTCGCTCGTGACGCTGACCGCCTGACCGGCTTCGACTTTGCCGATGTCATACTCGTCTACTTCGGCGCTCAAGCGAAGTCGAGCGATGTCGGCGATGGTCAAGAGCTCGCTCCCCTTGTTGACGAGATCTCCCGGGTTGAGTCTCGAACCGATGACAACGCCCTCGAATGGTGCGCGCACCACTGTCGCAGCGAGGTTGCTTCGAGCCCCCTCGAGCGATAGCTGGGTCTGTGAGACTGCAATGGTCGCGGATTCGAGACTCCGGCGAGCGGAAACCTCCACGTCCGACGCCGCGCGAACCTGGTCCTGAGGAATTGCCCCGGTCTTGAGCAACGCCTCTTTGTCCTGCAGGTCCTTCGTGGCAGCGACGACATCATCCGACGCCTTCTGACGATTGAGCTTTGCCTGCGCAAGTGCGAGCTCCGCTTGACGCACCCCGGTGAGTTGGTCCGCCTGATCAAGGCGAACGACGATGTCTCCTTTCTCAACGGTTTCTCCCTCCCGAACAACAGAGGTCACGACTCCCTCTATCGCGGATCGGACGGTCTGTGTGAGGTAGGGCTCCACCACAGCGGGGGCTTCGACAACAACTGAGACCGCTCCCGCCTTGGCAGCGATTGTTTGGGTTTCAGTTGGCTGAGATGTCTTTGCTTGGCTCGCTTCCTTTCCGCTGCATCCTGCAAGGCCGAAAAACAGCGTGGCGGCGATCGCCCCGACAGATATGCCGATGAGGCTCTTACCTCGTCTCCTATTCATCATTGCGTCCCTCCGTTTTCAAACCTTTCGATCACGTTTTCGAGATAGCCCGCGGCATTGGCCGCTCCGAGGAATCTGACCCTCGCCGTCGATTGCGCCGCGAGAACGGCGAATCTGGCCCGCAACAATGAAGCCTGAACCTGCAAGACCTCGTAGTCGCTCGCAAGCCCCAGCTTCTGTCGCGATTCTACAATTGTCTTGTTCGTTTCTGCGCGCGTGACTCCGGTTTTCGCCTGGCCTACCTCTTCGACCGACGTCAGCCATTCCTGGTAGCGACTTCGAATGTCGAGCTCGAGAGAACCGCGAAGGTCATCGAGCTTCGCGCTGTACTGTTCTTGTGTGACGCCCAACGACTCCGTCTCGAGCGTCCTGCCCTTGCCGGCGGCGAGGGCGAGGGAGACCGAGAATCCGACATTCCAAGTGTTCGACAAGTTTCCCGAATTGCTCCCGGGTATTGTGCCGTTCGAATAGAAGGGAACGGTGTAGGAAGCCGCCAGCTGAGGCTGATCGAATGAATAGGAAAGCGAAAAGCTGTGGTCGGCGATCCCGCCGGAAAGCTGGACGGCCGAAGAAAGATCGGGGCGCTTCAGAAGCTCAACCTGGTCTTCAACGGCGTTCACATCGTTTTCCAGAGCTCGCAAATCCACATCTCGTTCCAACGCCCAGGAGACAAGCTCAGGAGGCCTCGGAAGCTCGAGAGATCTCTCAATCGCGGGGTCCGGATTCAAATTGGGAGTCTCTGCCGCATAGGGAAGACCGAGCGCTGTCGCCAGCCTCAGCCAGCTGAGCCGGTGACCGAGCTTGCCCTTTGAGGCCGCCGCCTCCTTTTTCCGCAGATCGTCCTCGGCTGCTTTCAAATCCACCAGGGAGATTTTTCCGGCCTGAAACTGCTCATCAAGAGCCGCGGAATAGGCCCGAGCTGCAGCAAGCTCCGCATCGATGACTCCCTGTTCCTCCTGATTCAACCACGCCGCCAAGTAGAGGGCGTACACCGATTCGTAGGCAGAGCCCTTCGCCCGAGCAAGGCGTTCCTGCGCATTTTGGAGCGCAGCCCGAGCCTGCTTGACCTGCAATTGGGAGCTCTCCGACAATCCCACCGGTACCTTGGCCGAGAACGTCCCGGTGATCTCGGTTTGCTCGGGGAACGGTTCGACGAACTCGGTCGTCGCTCTCGCCTGAGGGCCGGCGGAAAGTGAGAAATCTCCTCGGTATTCGAGCCGTTGTAGACTGGATTGCGCTGCGGCGACAGCGGTAGCTGCGCTTCGAACCACCGATGTTTGATCGGTCCGGGCAAGTGCGTCCTGAAGAGTGAAAGCAACCCCGGAGGGGACCGCCCAAGCCCCAAGCCCCGCGAGCACGACTGCCGCGCCAAGCGAACGTAACCTGATCATGCTACCTCCTCTTACTCAGTGACGACTCGCATGACTTCGTCACGAGACACGGTTGAACAGGTCCTCTTTATTAATTATTTAATCAGGTACGAGACAGGAATGTTTCAAGAATATATTCATTAATTTGCATATTCGGCAACTCTTATTATGCAAATAGCGTGCCAAGCCTCCCGAAGATTCCAGATGCTCTCGCCGCTTCCCTCCATGCGCGATGTGGAGTATCTAAGGCGTGTTCGGCCAACCTCGGTTTGTGACACCTCGATGAGCGGAGGATCGTCTGCCGGGAATGTTTTGCCCACCGAGCGGGCCGGCGGGCAAAAGGTTCCCAGCCGTACGCTTCCACATTGAAACGATGCTTGATGACGGGGTAAAGAGGAGCGAATACCGAAAGGCGTATCCTGTTCAGGCTTTCACCGAACCTGCAGTGATACCCTTTATAATGTAGTTCTGCAGCACCAGGAAGAACGCGATTATCGGGACCATACCCATGATGAGGGTCGCAAGGGCGGAGTCCCATTGGTTGAGGTACTGGCCAAAGAAGCTGAAGATCCCCAGAGGGATGGTCCTGAGGTTTTCACTGAACAGAACCAACAGTGGGAGCAGGAAGTCGTTCCAGATCCAGAGAGTCTGCAGGATTACAACGGTTACCACGACCGTCCGCATGAGGGGCAGCACGATCCGAAAGAAGCTCTGAAAGGTTGTACAGCCGTCTATGTAGGCGGACTCTTCGAGCTCCCTCGGAATGCCCTTCACGAAACCGTGAAGAAGAAACACGGTGAGAGGCATGCCGAACCCGAAGTAGATGATAACCACCCCCGGGATGCTGTTCAGAAGGTGGAAGATCTTGGCTACTTTGACCATCGGTATCATCACGGACTGGAACGGAATGACCATCGCCGCGACAAAGACGATGAAGATAAAACCGCTCGCCTTGTGCGGGCGGCGCACCATTCGCCATGCGGCCATTGCACCGAGAAGCACCATCCCTGTTATGCTGAATCCTGTGACCAACACCGAATTGAGAAAGACACGAGGGAAGTTCACCGTGTTCCAGGCTTTCAAGTAGTTCTGAAAGTCGAGCGACTGGGGCAACGACGCGGCGTTCTTGATGATCTGACCAAACGGTTTCAGCGAGTTGGCAACGACGAAGTAGAACGGCGAGAGAAACACGAGCGCGACGATGAGCACTCCGAGCTCGACAAACAGCAGACGCGGGAAGTAACCTCGGGCGCTCACGCCTCCACCTCCCACCGTTTCGTGATGAGCACCTGCGCCGTGGAGATTGCACCGACGACAATGAAGAACACGATTGCCTTTGCAGAGCCGAGACCATAGTTGTTGTACTGAAACGCCTGGTAGTAGATGTTCATCGCGAAGGTTTCGGTCGAGCCGAAGGGTCCTCCGCCGGTCAGTGCGAAGATGACATCGAACATCTTCGTGGTCCAGGAAAGCGCCAGGAAGATGCAGATCGTTATGGCAGGGGCCGTGAGAGGAAGAATGATCTTGCGCAGCACCTGAAAGGCGGAAGCTCCGTCCATGTAGGCAGCTTCCAGGAGGCTCCCGTTGATGCTTACGATCGCGGCAACGTAGATCATCATCAGGTATCCCGTGCGCTGCCACACGAAAACCATGACGGACCCCCAGAATCCCGTGGCCGGCGATCCGAGCCACGGCAGCTGGAAGAATCCTATCCCGGTGAGATCGCCTATCGTCGGGATGCTGTTCGTGAAAATGAATCGCCACACAAATCCGAGAATGATCCCTCCGATGACGTTCGGAAGAAAGATGATCGTCCGCATGACCTTCGCGGTGCGCAACGGTAGAGTCAGTGCCAGCGCAAGGAAGAAAGCAAGAAAGTTCGCGATGATGACCGACGCTATGGTGAACTTCGCGGTGAAGATGGCGGATGTAGCTGCCTGTTTGTCCCCACTGAAGATCTTCACGTAGTTCTGAATGCCGATCCAAACCGCATCCTTGTTCACGCCGTTCCATTGGGTAAACGAGTAGTAGATACCCAAGACAAAGGAAAGCAGAACGATGATGGTGAACACGAGCACGCCCGGACCCATGAAGATCACATCGTCGCGAAGATTGTTTAGCTTTCGTCGGTTCATCTCTCGTCTCGAAAAAGGCGGGACCGAGCAAGTTCGATCCCGCCAATCAAATCACACTATTTTTTCAGCTTCTGCCAGGCGGCGTCGAAGTGCTGGAGGGTTGTGCTCCAATTCTGCTGCCCAGCCACGTAGGCCTGTATGTTGTTCGACACCTCGTTGGCAAACCCGTCGGGGAATTGTCCGAAGACCCAAGGTATCGTCCTGTCCTGGTTCGCGTAGGCGAGGATGTCTTTCCCGACCCCCTGCAGCCCCACGGGCGGCACGTCTTTGAATGCCGGGATGAATCCGAACTTCTGAGTCAGATAGGTGTGACCCGTCTGCGTGTCGGCCAGGTAATCCAGATATTTCTCTGCGGCGTCCTGTACCTCCTTCGTAGCGGTTTTATTCACCACGAAGTAGAAGGGCACACCAACAGGGATGCGATTCATTTGGGCGCTGTCGTTCAGCGGAATGGGGAGCAGACCGATGTTGGCACTCGGATTCGCCTTCATGATCGGAATTTCTTTCCAGACACCCTGCTGAATCATTGCGACTTCGCCGTTCGCCAACAGCTGGACCTGCTTGTTGTGATCGGTGGTGAGCGGGTTCTTCTCACCGTACTGCACGGTGAGGTCGACTACGTTCTTCAGATCTTGAAACATCTTGTTGTCGGCCATGGAAGCCTGACCTGCGTTCAATTGGGCAATGAATGCGCTCGGGTCTGGTTGCTGCGCAAACGCGACGTTTATCAGGTGCAGGCCGGTGACCCACCACGTGGCGTATCCGGTCGCAAACGGCGTAGTGCCGTCAGACTTGATCTTCTCTGCGGCCGAACGGAGCTCACTAAGGCTCTTCGGCAACTGTGTGATGCCGTCCTTCTGGAAGATGTCCTTGTTGTAGATATAGCCGTATCCCTCGATCGCGACCGGCATCCCCATTTGCCTGCCGTCGATGTTCAGGCCTTTCAGAGCAAAGGGAAGAGCGTTCTTGATCCACGGCTGCCCCGACAGATCTGCTATGTAGTCCTTCCAGAGATTGTATTCGCCGGTGCCCTCTACGGGGAAGATGTCCGGCCCTTCGCCGGCTGCAAACTTGCTTTTCAGGATGGTTTGCCATTGGGTCCCGCCGCCGATGGTCTCCGTGGTAACGGTAACGTTCGGATACTGCTTCTCGTAGTCCTTGGCGAAGTTCTTGTATTCCTGGTCCAGATAAGGCTTGAACTGAAACACGTGAAGCTGAACCGGTTTGGCGCTCATTGCGGTTTGCCCGCCTGACTGCGAGCCTTCCGACTGCCCGGATGCAAAAATCAGTCCCGCGGCAGATAGGAGCAGCACTGCAGTCGCGAGTACCTGTTTAACGGTCATTTCGATCCTCCTTGAAAGAGATGTTCTTCTATTTCTGCGGCTACCTTTCGGCACCGCATGATTCACGGACAATCAAATAGGGCTCGATAAGCCTCTGCATTGGGGGGGTCTGATCAGAGCCTCCCAGCATCTCTCTGAGCCGTTCGCACGCGAGTATGGCGAGCTGGTCGCGCGGTTGATGCACGGTAGTCAGCTTCGGACGAAAGTGCTTGCCGAACTCGATATCGTCGTAGGAAACCACGGCGATATCGTCGGGCACTGAACGGCCGATGTCATTGAGCGCCTCGATTGCGCCGAGGGCCATGATGTCGGTTTGGGAGAATATTGCACTGACGTTACCGAACAGAGGGCGTTGTTCCAGGACGAGGTTGTAGCTGAACTCGAACGTACCGTCACACAGCACAACACGGTCGTTCTGCACAGCGATGTTGTTGTCGCGAAGTGCTTGCTTGTAACCCTCTGTCCGCTCACTGAACTGGTACTGCGGACTGTCGAGCATGAGACAGAGAATTGAGGTATGACCGAGGCTTATCAGATGGCTCGTAGCGATGTACCCACCCTTGGTATGGTCTACAAACACCCAATTCTCGTGGTCAATCGCCGCGTATTTCGGTTTTGCCTGGAGCAAGACGAACGGTATGTCGTTCTCATGGAGAAAATCAAGGTCGGTCTGATCGATCATGGAATGAACCAGCAACAGACCGTCCACCTTCTTGCTGTTAACCAGGTAACGGATGTTATTCTCTCCCGTGCTGCGGTTCTCTTTGAACTTCACAATGAGGTCGTATTCGTACTCCTCAAGGCTGTCCCGGATCTTGTTCATGAGCAGGGTGAGATAAAACGAGTTCTGATATTCATTGAAATGCTCGGGGTAGATGAGGCCGATAACGCCGGTTCTGTGAGTGATGAGGCTTCGCGCCCGGGTATCGAAGGTGAAGCCCTGTTCCGCCGCGATACGCTGGATCCTTTCGCGAGTCTCTTTTCCGATGCGGCTGCTGCCGTTGAGACTCCTCGAGACGGTCGACGGGCTCACGTTGGCGATTTTTGCAATGTCCTTTATCGTAAGATTTCTCTTCATGTGCAATCGTTTGTACGATCTGCTGTGAGTATAGCGGCCATTCCGCAGGCTGTCAAACGAATTCTGCAAAATACCTGGGTCACATTGACCCAAATGTCGTTCATTTGTGTGATTGGCCGGAACTGTGCGCAAACCTTTGCTCGCCCGCCCCTATTCGATCCAGACCGGCGAGCTCCAAACCCAGGCACCGCTCTTCTGTCGCCCCCGGAGATAGTAGTAGGCGGATTCGGTACTCTCGTCTTCGAGGTGTGCGGCCCAGCGGTAGTCCTCCTCCAACGGAGCCCGATGGAGCTTGAATGCAGGCGAGTCGAAACCATCGACGTAGCCGACGTAGGAGCCACGGAACAGCTCATCGATCGGAATGTGATGCTCCTTCCCGTTCACTCGGCAGTGGACCATGGCACCGCGATCTACCCGCACGTGCAAAGCAACTCCTTGCGTGGCCGGCGTGCTATTCGTCGGGTTTCCGCGCGTTTCCGTTGTGAGCCCTACGGTGTCGCTATCGACATACTGCCAAGCCGAGCGAAAGGTAGGCTGCTCGTTTCCGGTGGCATCGAGGGGAGAGACAACCTCATCGCCGCGAAACCGGGCATCGACCTCTGCGATCTTGCCGCCCGTCACCCCGAGTCGCACGTCCCACCCGTAGGACTTGCCGCGTTCTCCCCAACCCAACTCGAGATAGAGGATCGTGCGGACTGGCCCGGTCTGGCCGCCCGCCCTTCTTCTCATATCCTTCTCGGAAGTACGAGAGAAGAGCCGTCCATTCTTGATGATGTCGACATAGTCGAGCGCGCCACCGGCGGCAAGGTTAAACTCGAGATGCTGCCTGTCCCGAATCGCCGCTGCAGAGCCCATGGGTGCCCCGTTGACTGAAAACGCGAGCCGCATTTTGTCGGCGGAGAGCGCGTAGGTGCGCCGGCTCTTGAGTGCATTCCAGACGCTGTTTCGGTCGAGTCGTTCCGCCCAGATTCCGCTGCATCCGTGACCGTAGCTCCCAGGGTGTGCGCTGTGATGGTCGGTATTCCCCAATACCCCGAAACGTGCTCCCACCGCTCCGAGACCATATCGAATTGTTCCCCGTGCCGATACAGGACCCATGGTGTGCAGGAACGGCATGTCGTTTTCGTCCTCTTCCGCGCAACCGTGCATTGAATACATCTCCACCAACGGGAAAACATCATCGGAAAAGTGGTCCCAGTTGATGCCCCGTCGGCCGGTCTTGTACCCGATATGATGAGGAAACGGAATCAGCCTCTCTCTGAGCTGCTCATTTGCACGAAGCATATCTTTGAGGTCTTCGATCGAATCCGGATAGAAAATCGCAGTATCGAAATCCCTGGAGAGAATGGTGTAGTCTCCGGCTTCCATGGAGTGAATCTCGAAGCCGGGAAAGATGAGGAACGAATGATCGCGGTCAAACTCTTGCATGAGCTCGAGGTCGCGCCGCCATCCCGCCTTCAGCTTCGCAAATCCCTTCTCGTGAAAATCGATGATGTGATCGATCTTCCCGTCGCGCTCCGGCATATCCGGCCAGTCGGCGTGGCCGGTGACGGAGCAGACATCGAGTCGCTGTTGAGCGTTTCTGAGCGCATCCCTGAGCTCGCCGTGCCCGTAGGACATGTTGCAATGGTTGTGCAGATCCGCGTAGTACACCGACTGCCCGCTATAGGTCTCCAAAGGGTACCTCGCTCATGGGAATAGTGGCGCCTCCGCGCTCGATCGCCGTCTGTACCGAGTGCACCATGCGCAGTGAAAGATGGCCGTCATGCGAGCGCGCTACCGGCATGTGTCCTTCACAAAACCCTCGAATGTCCTTCAGCAGAGCAATATCAGCCCCATTGTGAGAGCTATCGATGTGCGAATCGGAGGCATCAATGACCTCGTGACGGGCGCCAAACTGGTCGACAACGTCAATTTGCCCGCTGTTGCGAATAAGACGGATTCTGCCGGCGGAACCGACCAGCTCGAGGGTCTCTTGATCTTCCGCGACCGGACCGAAAATGGCAAGGAAAAGCGATGCCTTCACGCCATTCTCGTACGATATGTGTACCATCGCATGGTCGAAGATGTCCGCTCCCGGGTCGTACACGCAGTTGTCGACAACGTCGTTTTCAGATTCAGGTTCAAACCAGGAAGGCTGCATGAATATCGACGTTTTCTGCTCCGAGTACTCCTTCTCCAGGGTGTGGAACACGCCCGGTTCAGATATCGACTCGCTTGGTAGAACCCGGTAGGGACAAACACGATCACATTCGCGACATCGTGAAGGAGCGCTCGGATCGGGGGCAAAGACCGACGATCGCCCTCCCATAGCCTGGACGATCTCGGGATTGCTGCCGCTGAACCAATTGAACACGTCAAAGTGGTGGGATGCCTTGTCGTTCAACGCGCCCCCGGAGAGCTCTCTGTTTCGATGCCAGCGCTGCAGATACCGAGAATAGGGGATCACTGAACGCAAAAGGATCATTTGCAGGCTTCCGATTCGTCCACTCTGCACGAGCTCATACGCCTTTCGCCATGGAGTTTCGTAGCGCCGTGTGAAGCCCATAATCAGCGGGTTTCCCTCTTCCTTCTCAATCTGGATGATGCGATAGGAATCCTCGATGCGCGTCGCGATCGGCTTATCGAGATAGACGCGCTTTTTCGACCGCAGCGCAGGAATCGCCGACTCGATGTGCTTCGCGGTGTAGCTCGTAATGAGGATGAGCTCCACGTCCGGATCATCAATGAGCTGCTGGAAATCTGCATAGATCGAGATCGACAGACTTCTCCCTCTCTCCCGGTACCGTTTTTCCAGGAACTCCTTTGCCTCATGCAGCCGTCGCTCGTTCACGTCCGCCACGGCCTCTATGACGAACCCTTCGCTGTCGACTCGCTCGGCCATTCGCGCACCAATTGTGTACACGCCGCGTTCACCGGCACCGATTATGCCCACACCTATCGTCCGTTTGTTTTCCACTACTACCCTTTCCGTTGTCGCCATACTGCGACGAGCCCAGGAACCTCCCGGCAAGACAAACGTTTGCGCAACGGTGCCGAATGCTCTGGTCGGGATAAGGACTCTTCCCCGCAGATACAAGGGCCCGTTTGTTTGCTTATTGAATCAAGAAGTACCATGCGCAGGCGTTGTAGTCAACATCCCGCAGATATGGCACAGAGATGATGCGATGTGGTTCGTCTGTCGATGTCGAGGTGTACACCCGCTCCTCGCACTCGTATAGTTACGACAGGAGGAAATAGATGATCCGAGGTCAGAAAGTGACGTTGCGGGCGGTCAGGGAGGAGGACATGAAGGTCGCCTCACGGTATTTCAACGACGTGCGCTCCCGCGGCCCGTTCGAACAGCTCGACATCATGCCCGAGGTTCTCGCTCGCAAGCAGCTTGCAACAGACGGGCTCTGGGGCGACAACGAGGGTATACTTTGCGTTGCCGATCCGCAAGACGACGCGCTCGGGCACGTTAGGTACGGCAAACCCTTCACGTCGCCGACGAGAGTCTGCCTGGAGATATCGTATGCAATCTACGATCCGAACAACTGGGGCAAAGGGTACATGACCGAGGCCGTGTCGATCTTCGTCCCCTACCTCTTCGCAATTCGAGGTGTGGAACGGATCCAGGCCCTCGTTCACCCGGAGAACCTCGGTTCGATTCGAGTCCTCGAAAAGTGCTTCTTCACCTTCGAGGGAGTCTTGAGAAAGCTCTACTTCAGCCGGGGCCGCCAGATAGACATAAACATCTACTCGATTCTCCGGGACGAGTGTCCCCAGTTCGAGTAGAGGAGAGGAGAACCTGCCCCGACGATGGTCCGCTTTCTCCGTAACTCGTTGCCGTGGTAATGTAGTCCTTGCGGCCAAGCGAACCGCGAGAGGTTCGACGCGATGTGATCAAGACTCGGGGGATCGCCATGCCTGTGGATCTCTACGCAAAATACCACGTAGATCGCAAGGATGAACGCCGCGACCTGTTCCGAATACTGCGCGAGGATTTCGGTTGCACTTCGGGTATGTATCCGGGCTGCTACGTACACATTACGCCGTCCTTCTACCTCCCCAGAATGATCTACGTCGATACCGATCGCCGTGCACACCATTTTTTCCATTCAGGTGCTGCAAGTCGCCTTGTGAGGGCCGAGAAAGTCTACGAAGGCGAGCCGGAAATCCAGTTCTATTCACAGGACTACACGAAGCCTTTGCCGGTCACCGGACAGAGAGTGGATGTGCTCATTTCCCAATACGCGGGCTTCGTGAGCGATGCCTGCGCGCGGTACCTGAGGTCAGGAGGACTGCTTATCGCGAACGACAGCCACGGCGACGCGGGTCTTGCGAATACTGACCCCTCCTTCGAGCTAATCGCGGTCATCCACAGGCGCGGCGAACAGTTTCACCTTCAGAACGATCGGCTCGACGAGTACTTCGTGCGGTCCAGGCGTCGGGATCTCCCGGAACGAAGCGATCTGCGTGAGTACCTCAAGGCGCTCGGCCGAGGCCTCCGTTACGCCAGCTCCGCCGACGACTATCTGTTCCGAAAGGTGTAGCAGCCCCACAGACCTCCCCCCTCTTCACACAAGAGACAGATTGAAGAATCTGCCCGTCCATGGTAGTGTTCTCGCGCGGCAGTCTAAAGCGATACGCGCAATGCCGCGCCTGATTGCAAGTCAATGAGCACCTAAGTCATTTCCAGTCAACGTGCTATCGTTCCTCTCGTGCTAACGCACCGGTGCACCGGCGTAAGGTTCGTAATGCGATCGTCGGTTCGCGCAATTCGGCCGGGGAAAGCCACGAGACATAGAAGGGGGAGCTATGAACGGTTTTCTCAGAGTTCTTAATGCAGCACTCATGGTGCTCACGGCGTTCCTCGCGCTCACAGCCTTCGCTGGGGGTATTGGGATCGTGGCCGGCTTCGCGGCCCCGCCAATCGATCAGCTCCAAGGATCGGTTTTCAACAGCTATCTACTTCCAGGCCTATCGCTGTTCGTTCTCGTCGGCGGCAGCGCGCTCCTCGCGCTGGTCCTGCTCATTCGAAGAAGCGAGTTCGCCACTGTCTTCGCAATCGTGTCGGGAATCGTGATAATGGTCTTCGAGTTCGTCGAGGTCCTGGTGATCGGCTCTCCTCCAGGGGTCGCCCTTACGCTGCAGCTGCTCTATTTCTTCTTGGGGACGGCCATCACAATCGTCGCCTGTGTCTTCTGGTTCGTGAGGGTCCAAGCAGTACAACGCTGACGCTCCCGCCACGGCAACGACTGCGTGCTCGAGGCCTACTACGAGCTTCCGCTCGGTCCGCCGCACCGCAGAGTCGCTTGCGTGGCAAGAATCGAGAGAAATGTGGTAGCATCCCAAGACCGCAGAGCGAAGAGGGATGATCGCCACGTAGGCCGAGCCTTCAAGGGAGTAGATGCGCGATGGATTGGGAGAGCAGGGTCGCAAAGCTTTGGGATTCGTTCGACGAGCTCGACGAGAGCAGATTCCTCGCCGCGATGCAGGAGCTCGTCGGCGAGCGGCCGCCCGACGACCCACGCGCGCTCTTCGAGCTGGCTTGCGCGTACGACTCGGCGGGTCATTCCGATCTCGCGGTACCGCTCTACCGGCGAGCACTCGACGTCGGGCTCACGGGGATACTTCGTCGCCGTGCGACCATTCAGTTGGCGAGCTCGATGCGCAATCTCAGGCAATCGAGTGAAAGCGTGGAGCTCCTACAGGCTGAATTGGAAAAGAGCTCCGACGAGCTCGATGACGCAGTGAGTGCTTTCCTGGCCCTGGCTCTCGCTGACATCGGCCGCGAACGCGAGGCGCTCGGACTGGCGCTGACTGCGCTGTCGCGTCACCTGCCGCGCTACGACCGCTCGCTGGCCAACTATGCAAGGCTGTTGTCCCCGTTTTCAGACCAAAGATCCGATTCGTAGCGAAGTCGCGGACCGGACGTGACTCCCTCGACGTCGATCGGAGTCATGGTGACTCCCGCCTTTCCTTCGGTATATGATGGGCGTCATGAAAATCGGTGAGTGCTATCCCACACTACAGACACCGAGGAGCCGATAGCGATTATGAGCTTCCAGGCACGGAGACCGGTTTCCGGAAAGGTGGCAGACGCGCTCGGCCGCGGCAAACCCTCGATGAGCTTCGAATTCTTCCCACCCAAGACCGAAGACGCTGCGAGTCGACTGTACGCGAGCCTTAAAGCACTCGTGCCGCTTGAGCCGACCTTCGTAAGCGTGACCTACGGCGCGGGAGGTACTACTCGGCAGAGGACACATGAGCTCGTGCTTCGCATTCATCGGGAGACGAACCTCACGGTGGTGCCGCACCTTACATGCGTCGGCAGTACACGGGAGGAAACCGCGCGGATCATCGGCGATTACGCAGACGAAGGGATTGCGAGCATTCTCGCGCTTCGAGGTGATTCGCCCGCAGCGAGACCGGATGCTGTTTCCCCCCCGGAGGGCGACCGTGCAGGGGATTTCCCGTACGCCGTCGACCTCGTGAGGTTCATCCGGCGTGAGTTTCCCCGCATGTGCGTCGGAGCGGCTTGCTATCCGGAGGGACACAAGGACACCCCCAACCGCCTCGCGGAAATGGACCTACTGAAAGAGAAGGTCGATGCAGGGGTAGACTGGCTCACGACCCAGCTTTTCTTCGACAACCACGAGTTCTACGATTTCAAGGCCCGCTGTGAGCTTTCCGGTATCGATGTCCCGATCCTCGCGGGGATCATGCCGATCACCTCGAGAGAAGGTATGACCCGGATGGCGGAGCTCTCCCCCGGGACGCGATTCCCGGCGCCACTGCTTCGCTCGCTCTACGACGCGGCCGACGATGGGTCGATCCGCGATGCCGGAATGGAATGGGCGACACGCCAAGTGGTCGATTTGCTTTCCAGAAAGGTCGACGGTATTCACTTCTATACCCTCAATCGCTCCAAACCGACCCTGCGCATCTACGAACATCTCGGCCTGCACGGCGCGCAAATTTCGCCAGAATAGTGCGCAGATTCGCCACGGGAAATTGCGACCTTCGATGAATTCACTATAATTTACCCTGTAAACGCGATCCAAGTACTCGAAATGCGCAGGTAACAGAACGCCTACCTGGCGTAGAGGTTGACTCATTTCTCCTGCGGAGGAACAAAGGAGATTGCGGTGTGCCGGAGCGTGAACCCGGAAAGCTCCTGGACTGGCATGAACCATTTGGGAAAATCCCATCGGATGACTGTTCGGTCTCCGGGAAAACGCGCAGATATCCTTCTCCAGGCCGGCCTCTCATACGCCGTCCATGACGGAAAATGCTTGAAGCTCGATGTTGCTCGACCGGCGACCGTGGAGGGGCTGCGTCCCCTGTTGGTCGTCTACCCCGGTAACGGCTGGGGCTATTTCTTCTGGTTCAACCGCCGCTCCTGTAGAAAGGAGATTCTCTGGGCTGCTTCGCTGGGCTACGTTGCGGCCTCAGTCGACTATCGCTCAGCGATCAAGGCCGGCTTCACCACCCAGCTCCACGACGCGAAAGAGGCCCTCTGGTGGCTTTCCGGTCACGCCGAGGAGTTTCGAGCCGATCGACGAAGGATTGCGGTATCCGGATTCTCTTCGGGAGGTCAACTTGCCCTTCTCCTTGGACTAACCGATTCAATCTCGCCTCGGGCCGGGCCCTCCGACAAGACAAATGGCCGGCCGACCATCAGGGCTGTCGTCAGTGTGGCGGCACCGACCGACATGACTGCGATGCACGGGCATCGGCGCTACAGATGGGCATTGACTCGGATCTTCGGCGGCGCTCCCCATGCACGAGCCGAAAGCTATCGCGAGGCAAGCCCGGTTGCGCATGCTACTTCGGACGCCCCGCCGATCCTCGTGATACATGGCGGACGAGACAAGGTCGTTCCGCCGCAACAGGCACGATTGCTCGATAGAGCCATTGCGCGCGCCGGCGGACGGCATCGCCTATTCCTGGCGGGGGGACACGGCCACTGGGACTTCTGGCGCCACCCGACCATGTGGCTGTTTCTCGATTGCCATCTGCAGTCGTCTTGCGGCTGAACGAACCATCGAATCTCAGCCGCCTGATACTCACCATATCTACCCGATGTCTTCTTTCAGTGTGGCTTCATCCCGACTCGATATCCGGAACGACTCCGAGACGCTTCCGTTTCGCTCGCCAAGCTCGAGGAAGCAGCCGACCCGATGCGATGGAAGAATTTGCCTCCGGCGCAAAATCTCAGTATCCTTGTCGCCACGGAGTTCAGAATGTTAGGTGGCTGGATCGTACTTGGGCTTATCATCCTCTACGCAGGAGTGAAGCTCTATCGCAATCGCGTGGCAAATCGCGGTATCACGAATGCACATGCCCTGCGCAAGGCGATGCAGACCGAGGCTCAACAGGTCACGCTTATCGACGTTCGTACCCCCGCAGAGTACCACGACGGTCACATCCCCGGTGCCATCAACATCCCACACACAAAGATCGCCAAGAAACCTCCGAAACGACCCAAGGATTCCCTCATGATCGTCTACTGCCGCTCGGGACGCCGCTCGGGCATCGCTCGCAGCCATCTGAAGAGCATGGGTTACGTTCGGGTCGTCAACTTCGGAGGAGTCGGCAAGTGGGACGGCCCCCTCGTTGACGGCGCTCGCCCCGGCGAGCTCGCTTTCGGCTCAGCCGGATAGTCCCAGCGGCCCCGGCCGACCCCGCACGCCGCCGGCTCCCGTCCGTCGGTTCCACTATAATCAGAAACATGGGCCGCGCTTGGCCGCGATCACTCTGTGTAGGAGGTACTCCCAGTGCACGTCAAGGTAGGAGCCCTCATCGTTCTCGCCTTCACCCTCGTTTCCTGTGCCAGTTTTATCAAGTCGCTGTCAAACCTTCAGGTGTCGTTCGAACAGTCCTTGGATCAACCCTCGTCTTCGACTCAGCCCGCTCCCTACCAGCCCGCACCGGGGGCGCAATCGAAACCCCAACCAACCCAGGCCGGGGCGCTCGCGGCGGGTACGCGGCCGGCGATCGTCGCCTCCAATCCGAGCTCTCCCCCGATTCCTCCGGGGTGGGACGCGGCGGTGGTCGACACGACTCAGGGAGCGGACTATCTGACGGCAATCGAGCGCAAGGTCGTCATCGAAATCAACCTAGTGCGAACCAATCCGGCCGAGTATGCGCAAACCTTCCTCGTTCCGATGCGTCGCTACTTCCAGGGCAAAATCCTTCAGTACCCCGGGGAAATCGCCATAATGACCAACGAGGGGCCGTCCGCTCTCGAGGAGGCCATTCGCCAACTCGAGTCCACCAACGCGGTGGGACCCCTGTCTCCGAAAAAAGGTCTCGTCCTCGCGGCTCGGGACCATGCAAACGATCAGGCAAAAACGGGACAAACCGGGCACTCGGGGGCCGACGGTTCGGACCCCGGACAGCGGATCGCTCGATATGGGAAGTGGAAGGCCACGTGGGGCGAGAACATCGACTACGGAAACTCACAGGCAAGGAGAATCGTTACCGCTCTCCTCATCGACGACGGAGTTCCGTCGCGCGGCCACCGAAAGAACCTCCTCAATCCCAAGTTCGAAACAGTGGGCGTCGCCGTCGGGCCGCATCCGGTTTACCGATCGATGTGCGTCATGGACTTCGCCGGTGGGTACGAATCGTCGTTCAATGGAACCGGCGGCTAAACGAGGGCCCCCTCAATGCACCGAACACCCCACTGCCGCCGCATACTCGCCGAACGGCATCGCGTACCGGCGGGCTGCCTGAGGATTGCTCTTCACGATGTCGAACACCCAATGGTGGTGGACGTAATGCCAGGTATCCACCAGTTGGACATGCTCGATCTCGTACTCGACATGCCAGGCGCCGCTCGGCTGCTTCTCGGCGCCCTCGACTCGTGCCGTCACCCCGGTTTCGGGGGCGCATTCCTCGTGGCGGCGTATATATCCTCTTCGCGAAATCAGTGCCCGGCTGCGGGCGTCCCACCGATCCCAAACTGCGCCGAAGTTGCCGTTGTCGTAGTTATCGTTGAACTCCTGAGCGATCCGGATAAGGGCAGCCCGGGTCGCAGGGTCGGGTGGTAGTCGGACGACCGCAACCGATGAAACGGTACCTTCGGTGCTCGTTGAAAAGCCGCCGGGCGGGTTTGCGAGGTGAACGCAGCTTGTCAGTCCGAGAGCCATCATCATCGCGGCGACCGCCATATAGAGTGCCGGTCGGGAGGGAACTTCCCGCTGGGAGCCAAAGTCCGTGTCGTCACTTCCGAAGCAGATTTGACGCCGTCGAGTCATCTTGGATAAGCGTATCGTCGGGAGTCGATGCCGTCAATCGGTTCCACATTTTGCCTCTCCCCTGGTATGCTTGCAAGGTGATATCGGCCCTCCTTGAGGCCGTCGACAAGGAGAAAAGTCATGAAGTTGACAGGAAAGAAGGTTGGGATGCTCATCGGTCCCGGTTATGAAGACCTCGAGTTCTGGGTCGTTTACATGCGCATGGTGGAAGAAGGTGCAGAGGTGCTCAAGATCGGACACAAATCGGGCGAAAGCTACTCGAGCAAGCACGGATGTTTGAGCGCGACGTGCGACTATTCCGCCGAAGATGTCGATGCAAGCGACCTCGACGCCGTACTCGTTCCGGGCGGATGGGCGCCGGACCGGCTTCGGCGCTACGACGCGGTAACCGCTTTGGTACGCGGAGTGTTCGATCGGGGCAAAATCGTGGGCCTCATCTGCCATGCGGGGCTGGTCGGAATTTCGGCAGGTATCGTGGCCGGCAAGCGCGCTACGGGTTCAGAGGGCATCAAGGACGATCTCGTCAATGCCGGCGCTATCTGGCAGGACAAACCGGCTTTCCGCGACGGCAACATCGTCTGGGGGCGCGTCGTCGAGGACATTCCGTACTACTGCCGGGAGCTGGTCGAGGCACTGTCGTAGCCTCACGGTTTCCCGTAGGAATGGACAATCGCGTCGGTGTCGATGATACCTGCGGGGTCGCCCTCTTCGTCGAGTGCGAGGAGAAATTGGACCTTGAGGTCGCTCATGATCTTGCTCGCATCGGCGAGCCGCGAGCTCGTCAGGACGCACCCGGTTTTCAATGGAACGACCCCCGAGAGCGGAGCGTTCGCGTGGTTGTGCTTGAGCTCGGCAAAGAGCTGAGAGCGCGAAATGATCCCTCGCGCTCTACCGCTCTCGGAGCGGAGAATAGCGAACCCTTCGATACTCCCCTCGAACTGGTTGATGGCATCGAGCACCCGCATTGAATCGGTGACCGTCAACGTGAGGGGGCGCATCGCCTCTTCGACAAGGATCGTCGAGAGTCGATCGGCGGAACGTTTCCGGATGATGTCGATTCCACGACGTTTCAACTTGTAGGTGTAGATACTCTCTCTTTCGATCACCGAAGCTATCGTGGCTCCCACGACGGTCGCCAACATGAGCGGAAGAATGAGCTGGTAGTTGCCAGTCATTTCGAACAACATGACGATGGCGGTGATCGGGGCCCGAGCGGAGCCGGCAAAGACCGTAGCCATCCCCACCATTGCGAACGCCCCGTTGGTGACGGTAATGCCGGGGAACACCCGATTGGCGAAGTCCCCGAAAATGCCTCCGAGCATCGCCCCCATGAACAGCCCTGGAGCGAAGACGCCGCCCGACCCGCCGGACGCAATCGTCGTCGAGGTAACAAAGAGCTTCAAGACCAGCAGAATCGCGAGCGTCGTCAGCCCGAGGTTGTTGATCAGAGCCTGTTCGACAGTGGGGTATCCCACTCCGAAGATCTGGGGAAAGAAGAAGCCGACCGCTCCGACGATCAAACCCCCGACGGCGGGCTTGACCCAATCCGGGAGATGCTTCAGTTTGTCCCATACGTCCTCGAAGAAGTAGAGAACTCTGGAGTAGAAGACTCCGAACAACCCGCCGACAACCCCGAGAACCACGAATGCCCCGAGCGGCGTGATTCCGGTTATGCTGTAGCTTGGAATCGGGAAGGACGCAATGTCGCCGAAGTACAGACGTCCGATCGTTGCCGCGAGCACCGAGGCGACGACGATCGACCCGAGGTTCGCGATCGCAAAGCTTCCAAGAATAATCTCCGAGGCGAACATGACTCCGCCGATCGGAGCATTGAAGGTCGCCGCGATACCCGCCCCCGCGCCGCAGGCAACGAGGGTCTTGAGCTGATTCTCCCGGACGCCCAACAACTGGCCGAAGGTGGAGCCCCAGGCCGAACCGATCTGGACGATCGGCCCTTCCCGCCCGACCGAGCCGCCGGTGCCTATACTCAGAGCGGAGGCCAACGCCTTTGCGACCACGATCCGCGGACGAATGACGCCTTTCTGTTCGGTGATCGCATACATGACCTCCGGCACGCCGTGCCCTTTCGCCTCGCGTGCAAAGAAATGGACAATCAGTCCGACAAGCAGCCCGCCGATTGCCGGGATGATGAATCCCCATACAGAATGGTAAAGGACGAGCTGTGCCTCGTCGACGCCGAACCCGAGATGAGTCACGAACGTAATGAGCTTGCGGAACGCGACCGCCCCGAACCCACCGCCGACGCCGATTATTCCGGCATAGATCAGCATGAGGGTGGATTCGGGTATTCGACGCACAAGTTGTACATGCAGTCGCTTCACAAGTTGCTCCTCCGGAAACGCAGGCGCGCCAATTTACGTGTCCGCGGGCTCAGTCCGTACCGCTGGAGAGGTTGGGTTGACACGAGGTACCGCGGGGTGTCGGCGGATAAAGCTTACCTGAACGATAAGAAAATCGTCCTCATACTTACACGATTCCCAACGAATAATCCAGTCGTTTCGCACTCGAACATTTCACGGCCCCTCACCTACGATTTCGCGAGGCCGACGACGCGAATTGAAATTTCTAACCAAGGGTGCTAAATTCTCTCACAATTCACACGGACGATATACATCCATGGGCTCACTTCTAGAGATCGTCGGGGAGCGCAGATGATTCGGATCCTGTCGGTTTCGGCGCCTTTGGCGGCGATTCTCGTTCTTGTCCTATCGGGGTGTCCGAGTCCGTTCGGCTACTATTCGGCGGGCAATGTCTACGTGGAGAAGGTCCAGACTCCGAACGCATCGAGCTTTGCTCCCACTGCCACCCCCACATTTCGCTCGACCCCGAGCCAAGGGGGAGCGGCAGTCACCGTCTCGGGTTCCCCGACCGAGAACAGCGACCAATCGGTCGAAATCCTCTCCGATACACCGAACGCGCACATCTATTACACGGTCGACGGCTCGTCTCCCAGTCCGAACACGGGGACAACGAGACTCTACGATCCGACGCATCCAATTTCTGTTACAGGCAACAACACCTCGATAACCATCAAAGCGGTCGCGCTCAAGGCTCTGATGCTGCCGAGCGCTATCGCGAGCTTGACCATGTCGATCTCCTACACGACAGCGGCCGCCCCCTCCTTCGATCACTTGACGGGAACCTACAGCGGCCCGTTCACCCTGACGATCACCGAGTCAACCCCCGGTTCGACGGTGTGGTACACGACCGACGGCACCGATCCGGTGGTCGGCGGCGGAACATCGACTTACTCCGGAGCCGCGCCAATTACCATTTCGGTCTCTCAGCCGACGACGGTCAAGGCGGTCGCAACCGCTACGGGGTGGACCGACTCGGCTATCACCAACGCTACCTACAGCTTCGTCGTTGGGATGCCGGTGCTCGGCGGCTCCTTCCCATACCTCACCCTATCGACCCCTTCAAGCGGCGCAACAGTGTGGTACACCTTCGACGGCTCTCAGCCGATTCCGAGTGTCTCGTCGTCGACCACATCGACCCTCAATTTCTACGTTGGCTCGACCGAGACACTCAGGGCGATAGCCGTATTCCCCGGTTGGAGCACCTCATCGGAGCTCAACACGAGTTGGTCGGTCCCGAGCGGCAACTTGGATTTTCAGACTTTGAGCCATACCACGTTGAGAGCGATGGTCGATAATCTCGCGACGACCACGCCGATCGACAACAGCGATACAAGTCTTATTCCAGTCGGGCAGGTAATCGTGTACAAGACACGCCTCGGTGACTATGGGAAGCTCGTTGTCGTCAACAACAATTCAGACGGGAACAACGGATGGGACATCCATCTCATAACCTACGACTCCTCCGGTAACGTGATTGCCGACGCGAGCCCGCAGATTCGCGGCACGTGGCTCTGCGACCTGGAGGCGGGGGTCGAAACGAACGTCTCGGCGAGCTCTGATTTTCAGCTTCAGAATCAGACATCGACCGTTCGGTATCTCGCCCCCAATAACGGTGCCACATTCCTGGCTGCAGGAGTGAGCACGACCTTCTGACCTGTGTCCCGGTGGCGTCTTGACGCTGCCGGGCTGACCGTCGAAGATACAGAAAAACACCTCATGGAATCGCGCTGAAGTATCGCTCCTTCGGCGGAGCCTGCGGAGGAGGCAGCGATGTTCTCTAGGCTTTCGGGTGTCTTTCACGCACTCGCGAAGGGTTGGCTGATAGTAGTCCTGTTGGCCGTCTTCGTTCCCTACATTTTGACGACCATCCCGGTCCTCAAGACCGTTCCCGGCGGCGACATCACGTCGCTGGACTCGCAGGTTTTCTATACCCCGGATCAGGCCTTCGCAACTGTCGGCTCCTACGGAGAGAACGCACATTACTGGATTCGCATCTACCTCACCTGGGACCTCATCAATCCCGTGATGTATGCACTCATCTTCTCCATCGTCATCTCCTGGTTGTTCCAACGTAGTTTCACTTCGCAGAGCGTCCTTCGGAGGTTCAACATTCTGCCTTTGGCGGCGGGGCTTGCAGACCTGCTCGAGAATGTCTCCATTGTGATCATGCTCTCGGTCTATCCGGCACGGCCGGTTGCTCTCGCGTGGGCGAGCACGATCTTCACAGTCACGAAGATGGTCTTCTTTGCGGGAAGCGTCCTGCTCATTCTACTCGGAACGTTCAAAGCAAGCTTCAACCGATTCAGAAAGATCGCAGCGTGAACACCCCGACGGTCCGACCCGCCGGCGGGCGTGTCGCGGCCGTCCTCCAGGCACTCCTCGTTACCGTGCTCTGGTCCTCCTCTTGGGTACTGATAAAGATTGGCCTCAAGGAGAGCATACCTCCACTGACCTTCGCCGGTCTTCGCTATGCTTTCGCTTTTCTCTGTCTCCTTCCTCTCGTGCTATCCAGTCGCCGCCACCGGCGCTCTCTGCTGGAGATTCCTCGAAAGCGATGGGGGCAACTCATTCTCCTCGGCATACTACTCTATGCAGTTACCCAGGGCGCGCAATTCTACGGCCTGCTCTACTTGCCGGCAGCAACGTTGAGTCTTGTCTTGAGCTTTACTCCCCTCTTCGTCGCTTTGGAGTCGGGCCTTCTCCGCACAGGGGCCCCTTCGGCGACACAAGTGATCGGCGTCCTTGCCTCAGCTGCAGGTGCCGTAATCTACTTTCTTCCGCTTTCCCTTCCATCCGCTGAGCTTGTCGGGCTCTCGATCGCTGCGGTGTGTGTCGCGTCGAACTCCGCGGCCGCTGTCCTGGGACGGCACGTAAACTCGACGAGTCGGATCTCGCCTCTCCTCGTCACGACCGTGAGCATGGGAATTGGAGGGATACTCCTCCTCACTGTCGGGGCGACCACACAGGGACTCGGCGGTCTCGAGCTCAGCCATTGGCTCATCATCGCATGGCTCGCCGTCGTCAATACCGCGGTCGCGTTTACGCTCTGGAACAACTCCCTTCGGACCCTGACCGCGGTCGAATCGAGCGTCATAAACGGCACCATGCTGCCCCAAATTGCGATTCTGTCGTGGCTCTTCCTCGGCGAAACGCTGACACCCCGTCAGATCGCAGGGCTCCTCGTCGTAGCAGTAGGCATAGTCGTCGTACAGGCCCTGCGTCGCGAGAAGACGGCACACTTGCGCCCGCCTGCGTAAATTACAATCACTCCTATCGGGACAACGGCGCCATCTCCCGACCAGAGCTCCCAGGATCGAACGAGGATGGAACTCAAGACGGCTTCGCACCGTCTAAGTTGACATGAAGCTCTACCTCGTTCCGGTAATCGCGCTCATTCTCGCCGGATGCGTCACCACCGAAAATGTCCTCCGGAGCTCCCCGAACTACCTCGAAGTCGGGACTGTTGACGGCAAGCTTGCGGGACAACGTTTCTATATGGCGATCGGAAATGTGAACCTCTACCGCCACCGAGCGTTCGGCGGCGTGACCCCTACCGGAGAAACCTCCGAAAGCCCGGCAGCCATCGAGGTCGACAGCTTGACCGGCGAAGTCCTGCGTATCGTCACGCTGCAACCAGTTGCGGAGAGAACCTCTACAACCTCGAGCACATTCAGCACGGTGACGACCACCACCACCACGAAGCAACGCTACGAGCTCGGCGCCCTCGTTGGGGGGATATCGATAATCGACATCCACCCCTACGCGAGCTGGCTCGACGCGCTCAAGGCGCTCCGTGAGGCCGCGAAGCAGATGGGGGCATCAGGCAACTTTCGCGTGGAGTCTCTTGGAACCGTTTCGAGCACCGCCGTCACGCCGCCGGTCTATTTTCACTTCCGCTGGGGTCCCGATCATTTCCGTCATTATCATCCATAGCGCCTCTCTGCAACGACTCTGCAACGCAGAAGTGCTACCCTGAAGCAACAAAGCCAAAGGGGGTAAGCGTATGAAGGACATAAGACGATTCGTGCTGGCCATTGCCATTGCGGTTTCAGTCGGTCCGGTCGTGTTCGCCGGCGGAAATGCGGAGTTGCCGGAGATCAGAGTGGCAACCGATCCCACGTTCGCCCCGATGGAGTTCATCGACGAGTCCGGAAAGCTCACCGGCTTCGACATCGACCTCATGAAGGCCGCCGCAAAGGGGGGTGGATTCTCGGTCACGTTCGTACAGGTTCCGTGGGACAGCATCTTCGTAGGACTCGCAGCCGGGCGCTATGACGCGATAGCAGCCTCCATTACGATCACCGAAGAACGCAAGAGCTCCATGGACTTCTCCGTACCGTACCTGGAAGTGGAACAGGTAGTGGTTGCCGGCGCCGGCGCGCGACACGTCTCCTCCTTTCGGGATTTGACCGGCGGCACGGTAGGAGTACTATCTGGGTCAAAGGCCGCGCTCTCCATCGACCAGCTTAGCCGGCTCTATTCCTTTCGAGTACGGCCCTACCGTGACGGCGTCGCCTATCTCTCCGATCTGGAAGCGGGCACACTTCCCGCCGCGGTAATGGACCGCATCTGGGCTGAGAGCATCATCGGAGTCACTGAGTCCGCCGACACGCTGAGGATCGTCGAGACTCTGCCGGTGCAGGAACTCTACGGGGTCGCGGTCAAGCGCGGTAACTCTCGGGTGCTCGCTCTTATCGACGGCGGTCTAAAGAAGATCGTCAAGTCGTCTGAGCTCAAACGACTCGAAGAGAGGTGGTTTTCGCGGGTCATGTAGGCAGAAGTGGTGTAGAATATGGAGAGATGACGAATCAAGCTGCAGGGGGCTTTCTGTCGCGATATCGCAGCGGAACGAAAGACAAGACCCTCTATCTCCCGCTCGAACGCGGGTTCCTTCGTCTGCGCTACGGGCTGAATGACGGGCCTGCTGATCTCAGCATCGTTTCGTTTGTGCTCGAAGAGTCGGAAACAGCACCGGCAATCGGTCCCCGACTCGAACTCCGTTTCATTGGAGAACCCGGGCGTGAGAGGGTTACCTTCATCACCGAAAACGGCGTCTCAGGGCGTCAGTGGTCGAATGGAAGGGCCTACTGGGGCAATACCTTCGACGATGCCGCCCAACCTGACAGGCAGCGGTGGATTGGCCTCGAAGAATGGGTCGACGAGTGTATCGAAGACATGGTGAATCCGACGGACGATTACACTGCCGGTGCGGGCACGCCCCACTGTTGAGCGTCATCCCTGCCCAAAACGCCCTGTGAGCTCCACCGACTCAGCTCTCACTTGATCCTCTGTCGGCGCGGTTGTACAATTCGGCCGTAAAGGAATGGGCGCGACGCCGAGTCGCGTTCGTTCCGGGGGCTAAACAAGTGGGTGTGATTCTCGCCTTCCCTATTGCGATCGTTTTGGTATTTCTCTTCGTATTCTATCCGCAGGCGGCGGCACTCGTACTCGCTGCTTTCGGAGTCGTGATCTCCGTTTTTTTCTGCCTCAAGGGCCGTGTTCTCGCGAACCGGCGATCCGGCCGCCACGGTGTGGTTCTTGACGATGATCAAAGGCGGCTCCTCGATCGCTATCCCCTATTCTTCGGTTTCTACTACGGTCAGCGCTTCTTTCGCCCGCTTCTCTTAGTCCTTCAGTACCTTTCGTTTCCCCTTGCCATCGGGCTCGCGGTGGAGCGTCTGTGGATCTTCATCCCACTTGCGGGAGTCGCGTTCGCGTCTCTCGCGCTGGCACGAGTGGGTTTCGATCCGCGTCGAAAGATTCTCTCACGTTTCCGGCGTGCTTCCGACTCACTTGACAGGAAAAGACTGGTCGAAGAGGTCCGAATACTCGAGGATACCTTCTCTTCTTTCAATGGATTTCGTCCGCATCCTATCGAGACTGAAAGCGACCGGGACCTCGGACAGTCCCCGCTTCATCGTGATTTCAACGAGGTCGATTCCTCGCCTTCACTGTGAATCGGGAGGCTACCGTATCTCGACGTGGAGCTTTCTGCGATCCGGACTGAGCATCCCTTTGATCTCGAGGATTCCGTCCGCGTTGCCACTGCTTGGAAGCTTCTCGTAGATGTTCTCGTATGACCAGAACGCGTCCATCACAGTATTGCCGTCCACTCGAACAGAGTAGTACTCCGCAATATTCTTGAAAGGACAGTATGTGAGAGTAGTCGATTTCACCAGGTAGTTGAAATCCACCTCTGATGGCGGCATATAGATCTGGACCGGATGGGCCGTCTCGTGGAACTCGAAACAGCTCGTCGAGTCGACGATCGTCGTCCCTTCGAACGAGACGATGACCCTCCCGTCCAGAGGTTTCAGCTTGAGCTCGTAGTGCGGAAACAACCAGGTCGCCGAGCCGTTTTCAGAAAAGAGAAAAGCCTTTGCGTCGAAGACTTTGATCCACCACGACAGCTCACGCGCGTTGTCCCCGGGCGTTGGCTCTACGACTGGGTAGTTGGCCTGGTTCGCTCTCCTCATTGCCGACTGGATAAAGGCACGTTTGACTGCGACTGCATCATTCAATTTTTTGACTCCACTGAGGATAATACTCACAGCGTCCGCCATCGGCAACTCTGTCGGCGACTTGATCCGCGGAGGATGGGTCTCAGAACTCGAGCACAGGCTTCTTACGACGTGATGACAAATCCGCTATGATTCCCCATATAGAACGTAGGGGGACAGAATTGGGAGATATCCAGCGAAGAATGATTGAGGACCTCGATAACAAGATAGTCTTTGAGCAGGCCAAAGCCTGTGCGTTCGACTATATGGATACGATTCCGACGAGAGCCGTATTTCCGAGCGTTCGCGCGATCGACGATCTCGCACAGTTTGAGGAGCCGTTGCCCGCCGGCGGGGAGTCAGGCGAGGAAATCTTGAAGATGCTCCACCGATACGGCTCGCCGGCAACAGCGGCCCAAACCGGCGGGCGCTACTTCGGATTCGTCAACGGAGGGGCGGTCCCCACGGCAGTGGCGGCCCGGTGGCTCGCAGACGTCTGGGATCAGAATGCCGGGCTCTACCTGACCTCCCCAATCTCCTCGAAACTCGAGGAGGTGTGCGAAGGCTGGCTCGTCGATCTTCTCGGTCTTCCCCCGCAGACCGTCGCAGGTTTCGTCGGAGGCACCTCACTCGCGAGCTTCTGCGGACTCGCCGCGGCGAGGTACGAGCTTCTCAAACGGCTGGGGTGGGATGTAAACGAAAAGGGCATGCGAGCCGCTCCTGCAGTGCGAGTCGTCGTCGGAGAACAGGCTCACGGCTCGATCTTCAAAGCTCTGTCTCTTCTCGGTTTCGGGCGTGAAAACATCGAAACTCTGCCTGCAGACGCACAGGGGAGAATGGACGCCTCTCGTCTGCCAAACCTGGACTCGGAAACACTGCTCGTGACCCAAGCCGGCAACGTGAACACCGGTGCCTTTGACGACTTCGAGGCAATTACCGAACGAGCCGTCAAATCCGGCGCGTGGGTCCACGTCGACGGGGCGTTCGGTCTGTGGGCCGCTGTGTCGAAGTCCAAGAGACGTCTGACCGCCGGGATAGAAAAGGCCGATTCGTGGTCCGTCGACGCTCACAAAACGCTCAACACGCCGTACGACTGCGGAATCGTTCTCTGCAAGCACCGCATTCCCCTCGTCGCGGCAATGCAAGCGAGCGGGGCCTACCTCGAGTACAGCGACCAGCGCGACGGGATGCTCTATGTCCCTGAGATGTCGCGGCGCGCCCGTTCCGTCGAGCTCTGGACGACCTTGAAGTATCTGGGAAGCGAAGGCATCGAGCAGCTCGTCGACGGTCTGTGCGACAGGGCGCGGCAGTTTGCCGCCGGCCTGCATGCGGAAGGATTCCGTGTTCTCAACGAGGTAGTCTTCAATCAAGTCCTCTTCGCCGCCGATACGCCTGAGCAAACGCGGAGCGTTCTCGATACTGTTCAGAGATCCGGCATATGTTGGTGCGGCGGCTCGAGCTGGGAGGGAAATCCGGCAATCCGCGTCAGCGTCTGCTCATGGGCAACGACCGCTGAAGATGTCGAAAACAGCGTCTCTGCGTTTGCGCGTGCGAAGGGCAATCATTCTCCAGTATAATTACTGCAGGTAGCCTTCGATGGAATGACACCCGGAGCAGACCGGCGGGCAGGAGACAAAGCAGGTGTCAGAGCTCACGTTCCATCTGCTCGGTCCACCATTGATTGCCAAAGCCGGGAGGTCAGTGAGGCAGCCCAGGCGAAAAGCAATCGCGCTTCTTGCCTATCTCGTAGTCGACCGGCAGCCACATAGCAGGGATGCTCTCGCAACGCTCCTGTGGCCCGAGTGCGGCCAGTCTCGAGCAAGGGCCAATCTGCGCCGCTGCATTTTCGCGCTGAATGAGGTCGTTGGAGCTGAAGTTCTCGTCGCAGACCAGGACACACTGCGAATCGCGCCGGACGCCGTGGCAACTGACGTCGAACACTTTCGTCGGCTCGCCTCAGGATGCGGCAAGCACGACGGTACGGAGATCTGCTACGAATGTCTCGACCAGTTCACAGAAGCAACCAGCCTCTATCAAAATGACTTCCTGTTCGGATTCACACTGCCGGATGCCACAGACTTCGATCAATGGCAACTGATACAGGGAGAGCGATTGCGTGATGAACTTGGCGCCCTTCTCAGACGGGTTATAAGCCAGTACGAGATGAGGGGAGCGGCCGCCGGTGCGCTCCCGTACGCCCGAAGACTGCTCTCCCTCGACCCTCTCGAAGAATCCTCACACAGAACCCTCATCAGACTGCTCGCTCAATGCGGCCAGCGGGCCGCGGCGTATCGTCAGTACGAAGAATGCAGGAGAATACTCTCGGAAGAGCTCGGAGAGTCTCCGGGTTCCGAAACGGTGGAGCTCATTTCAGAGGTCCGCGCCAAGGCTGCCGATGATTTCCGAGAGGGGGCGACCGCCGATGGTGACCTCGATCACGGTTGGTTCGCCGAGCTCACGATCGGAGGACTATCGCCGTCAAACACACAGGTAGTTCGCCAGGCTTTGAACAAGGTCGGGGCTCATTCGATCGACGTGAACGCCCCTGACCCATCAGCTCTCCGGGCTCGTTTCTCCACCACACGGGAGGCCGTCGCTGCGGCGCTCCACGTACAAGGCGCGACGGATGCAGACCTTCGAATCGTCGTCGACAGTGAACGGCAAGGTGAAGACCTCCTCCCTTCCGACGCTCGGGAGTCTGGTGGCGCATCGCTGCTCCTGGCGATCGCACCGCGCGGAGATATCCTCTTTTCGGCGGCCGCTGTGAAACGAACGAAGACGCCATTGCCGAGTGGCCTCTCCTTGCGACTGCTCGGATATCACCGTCTTACAGACCTCCGCGCCCCCGAACCCGTATACCAGGTTCTGAATCCGGAAAATGTCCGGGCCTTGCCTTCACTCGAGACTCTCGATTCGCGACCGAACAATCTTCCGACTCAAACAGCACGCCTCATCGGGCGAGAGAAGGAGCTCTCGGAGCTGGCTGCCTTGATAACTCAGCCCGGACCTCAAACGGTTACCCTGACGGGACCGGCAGGCACCGGCAAGACTCGGCTTGCGCTGCAAGCGGCTGCTCGTGTCGTTGGGCATTTCGAGCATGGTGTCTTTTTCGTCGATCTCGCTCCAATCTCCGAGCCCTCCGATCTCCTGCGAGCCATCTCATCGGTTCTCAGTGTTCCCGAGTCTTACGGGCGGGTTCGTCCCGGCATTGATATCCTGAGGGATTATCTCGGCGGACGGTCGATACTCCTCGTCCTCGACAATTTCGAGCAGCTCCTTCCCGCTGCTCACCAGCTTATCGAGCTCCTGACTGCAGCCCCGAGACTTCGAACACTTGTCACAAGCCGGCAACGTCTTTCTATCCCTTCGGAATACGAGTATCCGGTTGCTCCGCTCAGCCTCCCACGACCGGACGCTGGTGACGAGGTAGCCCTTCTGAGCGAGGCGGAACGGCTGTTCGTCAATCGCGCGCGCACGGTTCGACCGGATCTATCCATCACCCCGGAGACTGCGTCGGCGATAGCACGCATCTGCATCCATCTCGACGGTCTTCCGCTCGCCATCGAGCTTGCAGCCGCCCGTCTCAAGGTGATATCAGCAATCGACCTGGAGAAGATGCTCCCACATCGCCTTGCCGTTCTGAAGTCGCGGTCGCCATCGGGCCCCCAGCGCCAATTGACGTTGGAAAAGGCGATCGATTGGAGCTACCAGCTTCTCGACGAGAGGGAACGCCGTCTCTTCGCCCGACTCTCGGCATTCGTCGGCAGTTTCACCCTCGAAGCCGCCGAAGCGGTCTGTTCGTCCGACGGTTCGGAAACCATTGCGATAGACGTGCTGGATGGTCTCACCTCACTCGTGGAAAAGAACATGGTTCGACCGGTGGAGGATATGCACGAGAGCCGATTCGCCCTGCTCGAGACAATTCGCTCCTACGGAGTAGTCAAGCTCAGGGAGGACGAGGACGCGAATCTCGTGCGTGAGAGACACGCAGCCTATTTCCGCGGTCTCGCGGAATCCGCGGAGACGGGACTCCACGGTCCGGGGCAGATGCGCTGGCTCGAGCGGCTCGAGCGTGACTATGAGAATCTTCAAGTTGCCCTACGTTGGCACTTTGACAACCAGCGATTCAGTGAGGCAATGCGAATTTGTGTCGCCCTGGAGTGGTTTTGGTATCGATACGCCCATTTCTCTGACGCGAAAAAATGGCTACGGCTGTCCCTGGAATCGGGCGCGTTCGAACCGGCCTGGATTCGCGGGCGAGTTTGCCGTGTACTCGGCTGGTTTCATTTCGTACAAGGCGACTGGGCGGGGGCCGGGGAGCTGTACCGCAAGGCAGTACGGCTATCACGTGAGTCTGAGGACAGGCGAAACGAGATCCTCTCCCTGTTGGGGCTCGGCACCGTGGAGCGCTGGCTCGGTGCCAAGGTCGAAGGAGATCGCTACGCGGAGGCTTCGGTCGATATGGCGCGTGAAACGCAGGACCCTCTTCTGATTACGCTGGCGCTTATCTGGGCCTACGCGACGACAGGAGGGAAGTTCGGAAGCACACCGCCCGTCTCGGAGCTCGAAGAGGCACTCGAAATGGCCCGTGGACTTGGCGACTCGTGGTGTGAGGCTCATGTATTCAACGGGCTCGGAGACCTCTACACCGAAACCGGCGATTATCTTCAAGCGAGAGCCAGCTACGAGAGGGCCCTCGAAGGATTCCGGAACCTCCGAGACGGTTGGCTCGAGGCGTGGACTCTCGAGGGTCTCGGCCGTGTCAGTCTGCTCGCCGGCGATCTCGAGGCCGCATACACCTCTACTCGAGCGAGCATTTCCCTTTTCGATTCACTCGGCGACCGCGCAAACGTCGTCCCCTTGCTCGGGCGGCTCGGAGTCACGCTTTCCCAATCGGGCCGCCCCACACGGGCCGCGGCCATTCTTGGAGCATACGACAGCCTTTCGCGTCAGATCGGACGAACCCCGAGCTCCGCATCTCCGCCGAGCGACGTGGCGTCTGCCTGCAGCGCGGTCAAATCCGCATCGCCGGAGGGCTGGGCCGCGGGCCGTGTAATGAGTTATGAGCAAGCCCTCGCCTACGTCATGGCTTCAACCGACGTTGACGGGCTCGTCCCGTCCCCGTAACCCGCGGCGGCACCCGCCCAATGGGCGATTGACGGGAAGCAGAGCCTACGGTCTACCTTCGCGTGGCGCACTCACCATCCCGAGAGCCTGACGAATTGCTCCGAGGTGCCATGCACCATGGGCTATCTGAGCGAACGTTTCGGTCAAAAACTCCTCGTCTTCCCACGCCCTCCCCGAGGTGATAACCTCCCGGAACGCCTTGTACTCTGCCCGAAGCCCGGCGAGCAGCTCCATCCACTCCGCTTCAGATACCGTCCTGCGGTCCCAGCTCCCTGCCCGGTCTGCCGACTGATAGGGGGCTTCTCCCCTGGCCGCGCGTGACAGGAGCTCACCGTCCACCGTTGAGTTGCTTCTTCCCAGCCTCTTTCTCCTTCGATCTTGTCTACTGCGATGAGGTTACCCACCTTGGATTCGGGATACAAGCACAGAGCGCGGCGGCAGCCGGCTCGGGAGACTTGGACAGTTGCCATCGAACTGCTATTCTGTTGCCAACAACCAGACTTTTGGAGAGATCGAATGGATTACATCAACCTCGGCAAGTCGGGCGTGAAAGTCTCGCGCATCTGTCTTGGCACTATGACTTACGGCACGAAGAAATGGCGTGACTGGGTGCTCGACGAGGAGGATGCGCTCCCCTTCTACCGGCGTGCGATCGAGGCCGGGATCAATTTCATCGACACCGCCGACATGTACTCCCAAGGGGCCAGCGAAGTGGTCACGGGACATGCCATCAAAAAGTTCGCCCCTCGAGACCAGATCGTCCTCGCCACGAAGGTCTACAATCCCATGGGTGACGGTCCGAACGACCGGGGACTCTCACGCAAGCACATCATGGACGCCATCGATGCGTCCCTGAAGCGACTCGGCACCGACTACGTCGATCTCTACCAGATTCACCGATGGGACGCCTCCACTCCCATCGAGGAAACTCTCGAGGCCCTTACCGACGTAGTCCGCAGTGGTAAGGCCCGATATATCGGCGCTTCGAGCATGTACGCTTGGCAGTTCGCGAAGGCCCTCTACACTTCGGACGCCAAGGGGTTCTCGCGGTTCGTGACCATGCAGAACCATTACAACCTCGTCTATCGCGAGGAGGAGCGCGAAATGATTCCCCTCTGCAGGGACCAGGCGATCGGGATCATCCCATGGTCTCCCCTTGCCCGCGGTTTCCTCGCCGGAAATCGCACGAGAGAGAAATCCGGCGAGACTGCCAGGAGCAAGAGCGACGCCTTTGCCCACAGCCTCTACTACAGTGATTCCGACTTCGCCGTGCTCGACCGAGTGGCCGAGGTCGCCAACCGCGTCGGAAAGACGCCGGCGCAGATAGCCCTCGCCTGGATGCTCCATCAGCCCGGAATCACCGCACCCATCGTCGGAGCGAGCAAGATGCACCACCTCGAACAGGCGATCGAAGCTCTCGAAATCTCACTCGGAGAGGATGACTTGAAGGCTCTCGAGGAGCCCTACACCCCTCATCCCATCCTCGGCCACTAGGGCTTGATCCAAGCACCCGTTCCCCGCGGGTGCTCATTTTTCTTAAAGATTTTCATTGACAAGCACGTTGAGGTATGGTACTACGGAGTTAGGTTGGTTCATAATCCAACTAAGTACTTCGCATCATACTGGGTTAATTCTCCCCGAGAAGAGTGGAAATGGCGAGCTTCAAGCGGAATCGAGTGCTCAATACCTCGCTCGTGTTGCGTGAGATCTGGACTCACCGCGAGATTAGTCGCGTCCAAATCGCGAAAAACCTCGATCTCGACAAGTCAACCGTCACCAGCATCGTGGCCGGTCTGCTCGAGAAAGGCGTGGTGGAGGAGACAGCCATCGGTAAGGCGGGACCACAGGGCGGCCGCAAGCCGGTGCTTCTCAAGCTCAACGGCTCGAAGGGAAGCGTAATCGGCATCGAAATGAAACCGGACGGCTACACAGCAGTCGCGGCGGACCTTTCCGGCAGAATCATCGACACCTGGGTCGGGGACTTCGAGATCTGCGAATCCAATCTGGCCACCTCCTTTCTCGACATCGTGGCCGAGCTCAGAGGGAAGGTGCCCGGCGACGCACCCATACAGGGAATCGGGCTTGGTGTTCCGGGGGTTGTGAATACCGGCAAGAATATCATCAACTACTCGATGCCACTCGGAATCACGAAGCCCTGGGATTTCAAATCGAACGTCGCAGACCAATGCGAACTCCCTGTCTACATCGAAAACGACGCAAACGCCTGCGCATGGGCAGAGCTCGCCTTCCACAGAACGAAAAAGCTCAAGAACTTCGTCTTTGTTTTGCTCGAGTTTAGGGACACCACACGACTACGGGGACTACACGAACGAACTGCGCTAGGGCTCGGTATCGTGATAGACGGCCGCGTCTATCACGGCAGAAACTACTCTGCCGGAGAGTTTAGGAGCATTCTGCGCGGGCCGAACAACAAAGGCCAGTTCTCGTTGAGCGACGAAGAGTCACTCCGAATAGCCGATGATCCCCATTTGCTCGATCGGGTCATCGATGAGCTAGCGAAGAATGTCTCCCTGCTGGCGACCACACTCAATCTGGACGAGGTCTATCTCGGAGGCGATATCGAGAGATACGGAGAGCTCATGGTTCCGGTCTTTGAAAAGAAAATCCAGGACAATTGGCCCTACCCCGATAAAGTGCACTGCAAGGTGAAGTTCTCCTCGCTCGGCCGCAAGGCCGTTGCGTACGGGGCGGCGGGTCTGGTGCTCCACCGGCTCTTCGCCGAGCTCGGTGCGATGGGTCGCATCGCCCGTTCGCTGCCGGCCTTTCCCCCGGGGGTCAAGGAGCAGTTCAACACCGGGACAGTGGGGTTCCAAACCACACCGTGACACACGAAAGCAAACTACCCTCTTAGAGAGGGAAAGCCCCTCCGAATGGAGGGAGTGATGAAGGAGGTTTCCAATGAAAAAGGCAGCTGTAATCGTAGCGGTGGCCCTCGTGCTGACCGCCGCGGTTGCATTCGCAGGCGGCAGTGGGGAGTCCACAACGACCACCGCGCCTCAGCAGACGACACTCAGCGTACTGTACTACATCGATGCGACGCAGGCCGGTTACGCCGACGACCAGGCAATCTGGGCCAAGTTCGAGGCGGAGAACCCGGACATCAAGATCCAGAAAGAGGAGCTGTTCAACGAACCGTTCCATGAGAAGATCGCCGCATACATCGCCGCGGGCACGCTTCCCGATCTCATGTACATGTGGCCCTCCGGCCGTTCGACGGCGCTTCACGAGCGACACCTGACCAAGGACCTTTCGACGCTGCTCGGCAATGATTTTCTCGCGAACTTCGTTCCAGCAGCAGTCGACCCGAACAACCAGAAGGGCAAGTATCTCGCGATGCTCCCTCAGTCGGTTACCTACACCTCGGTCATGTACACCAACAAGAAGATACTGAGTGACAACGGGCTGGCACTTCCGACAACCTATGCAGATCTGAAGGCGATGGTTCCGAAACTCAGAGCCAAGGGTTTGCAGGACGTGCTCATGGCAAACAAGAGCACGTGGGTCATGCAGTCCTGCCTCTTCTCGACGGTCGTCGGTCGATTGTTGGGCGACCAATGGGTCGACAATGCGGTCGCAGGACGAGCCAAGTTCACCGACCCCGAGGCGGTCAACGCCTTCCGTTTCATCCAGACCATGTACAAGGACGGGGTCATCTCCCCTGAGACCATCCAGCTCGAGTACGGCGAAGGTCCCGCGCTCTTTGCGGAGGGCAAGTCCGCGTTCCTCGTTGACGGCGACTGGCGCCAGGGTAGCTTCGTGACCGACAAGGCGTCCGGCACCGCGCTCATCCCTCCGGCAAAGCAGGCCTCCGACTTCACCTTCCTCAACTTCCCGAAGATCCCGGGCGAGAAGAACCCAGGCATCACCTCTGCCGTGGTCGGGGTCGGCTTCGGCGTGTCCGGACAGATCCCCGCGGGGTCCGCGAAGGAGAAGGCGGCCGTCCGTTGGATGAAGTACTACTATTCGCCGGAGGTCATGAAGATCAAGCTCGAAACCGGCTCATTCATCCCGAGTCTCAAGAACGTAACAAGCGACAAGGTGGAACCGTTTACGGCAATGATGCCGAAGTTCTACGAGTCGATCGCCAAGACATCATATGTGCTCGACGGTGCGCTCGACGTGGACGTCTACACACCGCTGAACAATGTTCTTCAGGAGATCGGGCTCGGCTCGAAGACGCCGGAGCAAGCGGCCGCGGAGGTCCAGAAGGCTCTCGACGACTGGAGAGCACGACAGAGCTCGTAGTATTTTGAGGGCGTCCGGGCTTCCGGGCGCCCGATTGTCGAAGGAAGGTATCGGAAGGTTTCGAATGGTTGGACAACACCGAAAGGGTGTCGAGGAGCGCCGTGTCTACTGGACGATGGTCTCGCCTGCGTTGTTCCTCTACCTCTTGGTTTTCGGCTTTCCCATCGTCATCTCGGTCGTCATTTCACTCAGCGACTACCGCGGCGGCAAGATGTTCGGGGGAGAGCCGTGGCGCATCGCCGGCTTTCAGGAATATGCCCGACTTGCCGTTGACTCCTACTTCTGGCTTGCACTGAAGAACAACGTCTACATCGTTATCGTATCAATTTTCGGTCAGCTGCCGCTCGGGTTGATTTTCGCCTACTTGATCTATCGACGTATCGTTAAGCTCGGCCAGTTCTGGCAGGGTGTGCTCTATGTACCTGCGATCATCTCCGTCATCGTTATCGGCATCATGTGGAACATCATCTTCTCGCCCTACGGGCCCCTGGCCGACGTCATGAACCAGGCCTATTCGGCCGGATTCGGCCGTAGGGTAGATGCGATCTTCTCCGCGGCGGGGGGATTCCACATTACCGACAACGTGCTGCAGCAGCTCGTCGCCGCGGGCGGGGACACCGCGCAGAAGCTCTTTGCACATCCGGTGGCAGACCTCAAAGAGATGCTCCAGGGCTATTCCCCGAATCAGTTCGTGGAGGCGAAACACGATATCGTCAACCTCCTCGCCCCGAAGTGGTCAGCCGCGTTTCTCACGAAACGCGACCTTGCGATGATACCGATCTGCTTCGTGGTTCTCTGGGTCTGGACGGGCATGTACCTCATTCTTTTCCTTGCGAATATGCAGCGTATCGATGTACAGGTAATCGAGGCCGCGCGGATCGATGGAGCGAATGAGATGCAGACCGTCTGGCGCGTCATGCTCCCGATGCTTTCGGGGGTGGTGGTCAACGCGGCAATCCTCTGCATCGCGGGTTCGCTCAACAGCTTCGCACTTGTCTTCGCGATGACCGGCGGCGGGCCAGCCAGGGTGACGCAGCTTCTCTCGATCTATATGTACGACAGCGCTTTCATGGGGGCGCCGAACTATCCGCGGGCAAACGCAATAGCACTCGCCATCGTCATCTTCAGTCTCATACTTATCGGGCTCACGAAGATGGTCGAGAAGCGCTACGGGGGGAGGGAGTAGACATGGAACGTTCCGACCGCACCACCCTCTTCGGGCGAATCGCCTCGGTTTTCGGGAAGGCCGTCGCCTACCTCGTCATGGGCACCTTCACCCTCATGACTGTCTACCCTATCTTCTGGCTCATCCTCAACTCCTTCAAGTCAACGCCCGAGTACCGGATCAATCGCATCGGGCTCCCCCACGTCTTCACGCTGGCGAACTACCCCGGTGCCTGGCAGATCGGTGAGTTCAACAAGCTGGTGGTCAACTCCTTCGTGTACACAATCGGGGCGACGCTCGGCATCATCTTCTTCGCGACGCTTGCCGGCTTCGCATTCGCAAAGCTCAAGTCCCGTGCAACCGGGCCGATATACAGTAGCTTCGTCATCGGGATTCTACTGTCAATCCAGTCGTTGATGGTGCCGATCTTCATCGAGGTCTCCCAACTCGACCGACTCATCGGTGATTTCCTGCGTATTCTCGGACTTCGTCAATTGGGTACCTTCAATCTACTTTACAACGGGAGGCTCGGCGTCCTCCTGATCTACATCGGTTCCGGCTTGCCGATTGCGATCTACCTCTGTACCGAATTCATCAAAGGAATACCGGACTCGCTTGTCGAGGTTGCCCGAATCGATGGCGCCGGCTACTACACGATCTTCTGGCAGGTAATCCTCCCGATGGCCGTGCCCATCGCCACGACGGTCGCTATCCTCAACGTCACGAACATCTGGAACGAGTTTGCGCTCATCAACATCCTCGTCTCGAAGACGGAGCTCAAATCAATGCCTTTGGGCATCTTCAGGTTCACCGGGTCGATGTCCTCGGATTACGGGAAGCAATTCGCCGCCCTCACGATCGGGCTCGCGCCTATGCTTGTCTTCTACATTATCTTCCGGAAGCAGATTACCCGGGGGGTGTTCTCCGGAGCGATCAAGGGCTAAGGATAGAGGCACGCTCTGTCGGCGGGGTCATAATGCGGTACGAGCACAAAATGTTGCCCCACTTGCGTCTCCCTCTTTTGCAACACGCGAGAACACGATATGGTGGGAGGTGAAAGGAGCCTGAAATGGAAACCACTCACCTCTATCACACCTCAGTGCAATGGACCGAACAGCGAAAAGCGACGCTCACCTCTCCCGGCCTTCCGGCCGTCGAGGTTGCCACACCGCCGGAGTTCCCCGGCGGCCACGAGGGCTACTGGTCCCCTGAAACCCTCTACATTGCGGCGGCTGAGGGGTGTCTCATGACGACCTTTCTTGCTATTGCTGAGAACTCGAAGTTGGAAATAACCTCCTATCGCTCGGAGGCCGAGGGTACCCTCACCAAAACCAATGACGGTTTCCGCATCACCGAGATTACTATCAAAGTCAATCTCGTCATCGCCGATGAGAGCAAGAAGGAACGGGCAGAGCGGATACTCGAGAAAGCGGAGCAACACTGCCTCATCTCGAACTCGATGAAGACCGAGGTTCACCTCGTGGCCGAGGTGGCTGTCGGATAGGGAACACACGCCCGTATCAGCGGAGGGAGGCACAAGTGGTGGTCTCTTGGTTCACGCAAAACGTCTGGGCAACCGGGATCGTCACGTTCGTTCTCATGTGGGCAGATTGGGTTCTGACCATCGTTCAGGAGCGTGAACGATCGCTTCACTACGGCGATCACTACGAAAGCTATCCGGTCAACACGATCGAGGGGAACCCGCTCCTGCAATCGTCGGTGGCACAGCGACGTATCGTCGACCCGAAACATCTCCTCCTCGCAGCGGTTCTCGGGGCGGCCGTTGCTGGTGCGCTCCTATGGGTCCCGCCCCTCGTGCAGGTTCCATTCATCGGCTATGTATGGGGGCTCTTCCTCATCGCTGTGACGACGCATCTGGGCAATCTCATCGGGTACCGCGCCTCTCGGCGTGGGCTGCACGGGCGTCTGGCGATGCATCTGCGAACCGGCTATCTGGTTCAGATGGGACGGCACATCGCTCTTGCCCTCTTCCTTGTCCTCGTGGCGCTCCTCGCTGCGTCGCCCTTCGTTGCAGGCGTGGCGGTGGCGGCCATCACCTCCGCAGCGCGTCAGCTACTTTGGATGCGAAGGATACCGCCGATCGACGAGACCGACAGCCCACCAACGACATAGCTGGGCCCCGCGGCGGCAAGCTCAGCCGCGCTGAGCTGCGATCGCAGGTCGAAACTTGCTTGACAGAGCAGCGGCCTATGCTATGCTAGTATCATAATCACATCTACTCACACTCCTCCTTCGGGACGGGGAAAAAGCAGGTGAGGCAGATGAGAAAACTGCTTATTGCGGTATTCTCCATTTCGCTGGGGATACTGCTCGCGGGAATGGTATTCGCGGGCGGATCCGGGGAGTGAAGGAGACCGAGCGGCGCGGCTCCCGAGTCGCAGCTCGAGATCTTCTCCTGGTGGACTGCCGGTGGTGAGGCGGAGGGCCTGAATGCGCTCTACGACGTCTATCACAAACTCTACCCCAATGTCGAAATCATCAACGCCACCGTCGCGGGAGGCGCGGGCACAAATGCGAAGGCAGTCCTCTCCACACGCCTAACGGGAGGCGATCCACCTGACGCCTTCCAGCTTCATGCCGGTCTCGAGGTGGAGAAGTACGATCCGGAGCAGTACCTGATGCCGCTCGACTCGCTCTATGAGTCCGCGGGATTCACGAAGGTATTCCCCAAGGATCTGCTCACACTGCTTCAGTACAAAGGACACTATTGGGGAGTTCCTTCCAGTATCCACCGTGCAAACGTCATGTGGTACAACAAGAAGCTCTTCGCGGACAACAACCACCAACCGCCGAAGAGCTGGGACGAGTTCTTTCGGGTCGCCGACGTCTTCAAGTCGAAGGGAATCATCCCGCTCGTCATCGGGACGAAAGAGGGATGGGAAGCCGGACACACCTTCGAGACCATTCTGATCTCCACTCTCGGAGCCGATGGTTACCGTGGTTTGTGGAACGGGGCAACGAAATGGTCCGATCCGAAGGTAACCCAGGCGCTCGACATCTTCAGGCGCCTCTCGCCATATGTAAACTCCGACCATTCGGCGCTCACCTGGGATCAAGCGCTTCAGTACCTCGTCGACAACAAGGGCGCCATGCACATCATGGGCGACTGGGCCGACGGATGGTTCACCTCGAAGAGCTTCGCCGGTTACGGCTGGCAGCCCGTTCCGGGAACAGCCGGTATCTACGCCCCGCTCTCTTCAACGCCTACCTTCAGTCGGCGATGAAGGACTGGTCCACTGATTCGATCGTGCCAAGCTTCGTGCACGGCGCCGCGGCGACCGAGAAGTGGGCAACCGTCTACAAGGACATCCTGAACACCTTCGCACCGAAGGGTGACGTGGCTGCTACCCAGGCTTCACTGGAGCAGGCAGCAAGGGAGAACGGAGGCGCATAGCCGCCGCCTGTCTCGTTCTACAGGTTTCGATTGTGCCGGGCCGCACGGGCCCGGCACGTCTCAGGAGTCCGCATGAAGGAAAACTCCCGCGAACGCCTTGTCTCGATGTCGCTCGTCGCCCCGTCGGTCGTCCTCATCGCCGTGTTCGTCTACGGATTCATCGGTTTTACCGGGTTCTCGTCCCTGACCAAATGGGATTCGTTCAAGCCCGACTTTACTTTCGTCGGCCTGCGCAACTTCGCTCGCTTGTTCAGCACCATGCCGACCGATCGTTTCCTCTGCGACATACGCAACACCGTGACCTTCACGGTCCTCTTTCTCCTATCCTCTATTGCGATCGGGCTTTTTCTGGCGATCCTGCTCGATCGGCACGTCAAGGGAGAGGGTGTTTTCCGCAATATCTTTCTCTTTCCGATGGCGGCGTCCTATATCGTCACGGGCGTGGCGTGGCGCTGGATCCTGAGCCCGGGCAATCCGCAGACCGGTGCCACGGGGATCAATCAGCTCTTCGACAAGCTGGGCTTGAGTTTCCTCAAATGGGGTTGGTTCACCGATCCCTCCATCCTCGCCATTCCCCGGGATTCCGGACTCGGGCAATTCCTCTCTCAGATCAGGTTGGGAGGACTGGCGAGCCCCTACATCGGGGTGTCGCTCGCGATGATTTCTGTCGTTATCGCCGCCACCTGGCAGATGTCGGGTTACGTCATGGCGATGTATCTGGCGGCTCTCCGCTCGATACCGAGTGAGCTTCGTGAGGCGGCCAGAATCGATGGAGCAAGCGAACTACAGATCTATCGGCGCGTCATACTGCCGATGGTTCGTCCAGTAACCCTGAGCGCCATCATCGTCCTCGGCCATATCTCATTGAAGATCTTCGACCTGGTCGTTTCTATGACCGGGCCGGGGCCCGCCTTTGCGACCGACGTACCCGCATTCTATATGTGGGATACGACCTTTCGCGGCAACAACTTCGCCCAGGGTGCCGCGATCGCGACCCTTCTGCTCTTGATGGTCGCCCTTCTCATCGTGCCCTACCTCATCTCTACGAACCGCAAGGAGGTTTCTCGATGAGCCGCGGCCTCCCACACCACGGAGTGACCGCGGGGAAGGTCGTCGTCTACCTCCTCCTGGTCCTCGCCTCTATAGTCTACTTGATGCCGATCTACGTGCAGCTCATAACCGGGATGAAGAGTTTCCAAGAGGTCAGCCTCTCCCGGATGTGGAGCCTCCCGTCGGGAATCAACTTCGCAAGCTTCGTCGAGGCGTGGTTCGGCGAGCCGTCCCAGGGAATTCGCGGACTCTCGCAGAACTTCATGAACAGCGTCTACCTGACTGTCCCGGCAACGTTGATCTCGGCATTTCTCGGTTCCATGAATGGCTATGTGCTCTCGAAGTGGAAGTTCCCCGGAGCGAATATCCTCTTCCCGCTGCTCCTATTCGGCATGTTCATACCGTACCAGAGCATTCTCATACCGCTCGTTCGGGTCCTGCAGCAGATTCATCTTTACGGCAGCCGGGCAGGGCTCATCTTCGTTCACGTGGTTTACGGAATTCCCATCACGACGCTCATCTTCCGCAACTACTACGCAACGATTCCGGATGAGCTCGTGGAGGCGAGCAAGATCGACGGGGCCTCGATTCTCCAGATCTACGCTCGCATTCTCTTCCCGCTTTCGGTTCCGGGCTTTGTTGTCGTGATGATCTGGCAGTTCACGTCGGTGTGGAACGACTTCCTCTTCGGCGTTATCGTCACGAGCCGACCATCCGTACAACCAATTACCGTTGCGCTCAACAACATGGCGGGCAGCTATTCGGTTGAATGGAACGTCCAGATGGCTGGCGCGCTTCTCGCCGCAATACCGACGCTGCTCGTCTACATCTTTCTGAGCCGCTATTTCATGAGAGGGCTCTTGGCCGGGTCGTTGAAGGACTGAGATGAAACCGACCTTCCTCATTGTCTACGCAACGATCGTGACCATTCTCATCCTCACCGTGATTGCCCGGCCCCGGGCGATGACTCCGGCCGCAAGACAATGACGGTTCGCTCTCAGCCTGCCCGCACAAGGTCGGGCTGACAGTGGGCACGATGGTCCCCCTCAGGACCGTTCTGGGCCAAATTCGTCACGGCCAGTCAGAATTCGTCAGAATACGTCCCCAAAACGAGTAGCTTTCCTCTTTCTTCGACCCTGAGGGCTTGACGGCTATTCCTGACATAAACTATAAAGAAAGGATATTTAGTACTCAAAGGAGTCTTTAATGAGAAAACTGTTAGTTTTCGCTCTTTTTCTCGCTCTATCGCTCCCTGTTTTCGTCTTCGCCGGAGGTTCGGCCGAGAAGACGAACAAAGGTAGCTCACAGGGGCAAACGAGCAACCAATCCTCCTCGATGACGAATGCGGCACAGAAGCCCTTTGTCGTAGGTCAGATCGCCGAGCCCAAGTCGCTCGATCCGGCCGCCGATACAGCAGTGAACGACTTCCGCATACTCGTCAACATTTACGACGGTCTGGTTCAGTTCAAGCCCGGCACACTCCAAGTCGAACCGGATCTCGCCAAATCGTGGACGATCAGCAAAGACGGGCTTACCTACACCTTCGATCTTCGCACGGGGGTGAAGTTCCAGGACGGCACGCCGTTCAACGCTCAAGCAGTGAAGTTCAATTTCGATCGAATGCTCGACAAATCAAACCCGTACCACAAATCGACCGGCCCCTTCCCGCTCGCCTTCTTCTTCAGCTCGATCAAAGACACGAAGGTGATCGACGACCACACGGTCCAGTTCACGCTCAACGCTCCTTACGCCCCGTTGCTCTCGAACCTCGCCTATCCGACAGGACTTCTCGTCTCGCCGGCGGCGGTCGAGAAGTACGGCAAGGATTTCGGACGACATCCGGTCGGAACCGGCCCCTACGAGTTCGTGAATTGGGTCAGCAACCAGAAAGTGACCCTGAAGCGTAACCCCGACTACTTCAAGGGAATGCCGGGGTTGAGTGAGATTATCTTTCGCCCGATTACCGACGCCAACACACGGGTAAACGAGATGCTTTCCGGCGGCCTCGACCTCATGGTCGAAGTACCACCGGACTCCCTGAAGCTCTTCGAAAACAAGACCAACAACTACAAGATCTATCAGCAAACCGGGCCTCACACCTGGTTTCTCATCCTGAACATGAAATCGGCGCCTTTCGACAACCGTGATGCTCGTCTCGCAGCCAACTACGCCATCAACAAGCAGGCAATCGTTCAGAACGTGCTGCAGGGTACTGCTTCGGTCGCGGTCGGTCCGGTTCCGAAGGCATTCGGTTGGGCATACGACAAGAATCTACAGCCCTATCCCTACGATCCCGCCAAAGCGAAACAACTGCTCAAAGAGTCCGGCTACAACGGTCAACCTGTTACCTTCTACGTTACCCAGAGCGGTTCCGGAATGCTCGATCCAGTCGCCATGGGAACGGCTATCCAGGCTGATCTGAATGCAGTCGGGTTCAACGTAAAGATACAGACCTTCGAGTGGAACACCTTCCTCAACAAGGTCAACGCCGGTCTCGAGGGGAAGGCCGATATCGCCGAGATGGCATGGATGACAAACAGCCCCGACACTCTCCCCTTCTTGACGCTTCGAACTGATGCCTGGCCGAGCAAGGGCGGATTCAATAGCGGCTACTACTCCAACCCGCAGGTAGACAAGCTGCTGAAAGAGGCACGCGAGTCGACCAGCCAGTCCGAACGAGCCAAGCTCTACCAGCAGGTCGAGGTCCTTGTCCATCATGACGCTCCGTGGGTCGTAATCGCAAGCTGGAAGCAGAACGCGGTCTCAACAGCCAACGTAGAAGACTTCCAATTGCAGCCTTCGTTCCTGTTGAACCTCTATAAAGTCAAACTGAAGTAACAGCTTCCTATGCGCAACTTCGCCCCGCCGGCCGCCTATGCAGACGATGCCGGCGGGCGGAGAGCGCTCGTGACTCCCCTGTGAGTCGAGGCACCAATGGGTTCATACATTTTCAAACGCCTCCTCATGATAGTTCCGGTTCTCTTCGGGATCTCGCTCATCGTGTTCTTCATCATGGCTCTGCTTCCCGGAGACCCTGCACAGGCCATCCTCGGCTCCTACGCCACTCCCGCCAATCTGGCACGGGTACGAAGTCAGCTCGGTCTCGATAAGCCGCTCGTCGCGCGCTATTTCATTTGGCTCTGGAACCTGCTGCACGGCGATTTCGGGCGCTCGTACAGCCTCAATCGGCCGGTCATCAAAATAGTATTCGACCGCCTCGGTCCGACGATGCTCCTCGCCGGGAGCGCACTGCTGTTTGCATCGATCGTGGGGCTGCTGTCCGGGATCATTGCAGCAGTCAAACAGTTCCGCTGGCAGGACAAGCTCTTCACTCTGCTTGTTCTGGTCGGTATCTCGGCGCCGTCCTTCTGGCTGGGCTTGATGTTCGTGCTCTTCTTCGCGGTGGATCTCCACGTCTTCCCGGTAAGCGGCATGGCAATGGTATCCGGCGGAGGAGGTGTGCTCGACGTCCTTCATCATCTAGTGCTGCCTGCGGTAACTCTCGGGATCGTAGCAACGGGTGTCATCGCCCGCCTGACTCGGGCCAACATGCTCGAGGTGCTTCGTCGCGACTACGTGCGTTCCGCCCGGGCGAAGGGTCTGACGGAACGGCGAATCATCTTCCGTCACGCGTTCCTGAACGCGTTGGTGAGCGTCGTCCCGGTCCTCGGAATACAGGCCGGGTTCGTTATCGGTGGTGCTGTCTACATCGAGACGGTGTTCCAGTGGCCCGGTATAGGACAGATGCTGGTCCAGGCGATCCTGACCCGTGACATCCTGCTCGTGCAGGGAGGCGTCGTCATCATCGCGGCCATCTACGTAGTCGTCAATATGATCGTTGATGTTCTTCAGCACTTACTCGATCCGAGGATTCGAAATTGAGCACTACTCGCCTGAGCGGCCTTCGCCGTTTTTTCCACAACCGCCTCGCCACCGCCGGTTCGGTCGTACTCGCATTGGTTGTACTTCTCTCTCTCGTGGCGCCGCTTCTGCCGCTGCAGAACCCTGACACAGTTCACCTGGCCCTGCGGTTGAAACCTCCCGGTACCTCCGGACACCTGCTCGGAGCCGATCAGTTGGGTCGCGACATGCTCTCCCGGCTGATTTTCGGCACTCGCGTCAGTCTCGCAGTCGGGATCGTCGCGACGCTCGTCGCGGCCGTTATCGGCTCGCTCATCGGGATCGTGGCCGCCTTCTACGGCAGAACGGTCGACACGGTTCTCATGCGCGGGATCGACATGCTGATGGCCTTCCCCTACCTGCTCCTCGCACTCGCCATCGTTGCAGTCCTCGGCCCAGGGCTGCTCAACGCCCTGTTCGCTATCGCAATCGTCAACATCCCCTTCTTTGCACGCAACGTCCGCGGGGCGACGGTTAGCCTGGTGCGGCTCGAGTACGTCGACACGGCGCGGCTCAGCGGACTCTCCAACGTACAGATCCTCTTCGGGGAGCTGCTGCCGAACGTACTGCCGGTCATCTTCATCACGATTTCGACTACCGTGGGATGGATGATCCTTGAAACTGCGGGCCTGAGCTTTCTCGGCCTCGGCGCCCAGCCACCGCGAGCCGATCTCGGCTCAATGCTTGGCCAGGGCCGAAACCTTCTGCTTGTCGCGCCGCACGTGGCGACGATTCCCGGCATCGTAATCCTTATTCTCGTCATCGCAATCAACCTCGTGGGAGACGGGCTGCGCGACGTGATAGATCCCCAGCTGAAATCGGGTGCCCTCCTGAGCCCCGCGGCGGCGACCGCTGTCGACCGTGCTCTCCAACGGAGACTATCCGACGGTGGGCAAACTGAAAATCTCAAAAGAGCCTCGGCCAAATCAAGAGGCTCAGCCGATCGTGAACCTCGCGGCGGCTTGCCTGAGGGTGAGCGCTCGCTCACCCTCACCGGGTTGCAGACCTGGTTCTGGATCGGAGGGATACCACACAAGGCCGTCGACGATGTGAGTATTCACCTTTCTCCCGGGGAAGCCCTCGGGGTCATGGGGGAGAGCGGCTCCGGAAAATCGATCACTGCGCTGTCCGTCCTGAGCCTCGTCCCGACTCCTCCGGGCAAGATCATGAGCGGCTCGGTTCATTTCGGCGCGGAGCAGCTCATCGGCGCACCGTTGAGTCGACTCCAAAGTCTGCGCGGCGATCGGATAGCCTACGTATTCCAGAACCCGATGTCTTCGCTGAACCCCCTCCTTAGGGTCGGTGAGCAAATCGAAGAGACCATCGTTCGTCACCAGGCGGTCACGCGTCGTGAAGCAAGGGCACGAGCGGAGGAGCTCATGGAAGCGGTTCGTATTCCCGACGCCCGCAGTCGCTTCGACTCGTTCCCTCATGAGTTTTCCGGCGGAATGCAGCAGCGAGTCTGCATCGCCATCGCGCTGGCCAATGACCCCGACGTTATAATTGCCGACGAACCGACGACCGCGCTCGATGTCACGATACAGGCGCAGATCCTTCGACTCTTGGCGGAGCTGCAGCATTCACGCAACCTGTCGCTTCTTATGATCTCCCACGATTTTGGAGTCCTCTCGGCGATCTGCTCACGTATCGTCGTGATGTACGCCGGTCAGATAGTCGAGACAGGGAAGGTCGACGAGATCTTTCGCTCGCCGCTCCATCCCTATACCCGCCGTCTTATGGCCTGCGTCCCGCGCGTGGGTGCCGCCGGCCAAGAAATGGACGCCATACCGGGAATCCCTCCGGCAATCGACTCATTGCCGACCGGATGTCACTTCGCCGACCGCTGCGACATGGTACAGCCCGAATGCCGACAACTACCGATACCTCTCGAGAGCCGAAGCGACGGTCGCTCGGTGCGCTGCATCTTCGCGCCGAAGCCGGAGCGCGCGACTGCAAATCAGGCGGTCAGGTCATGAGCACCGCGCCGGCGCAGTCCGCCAACAACCAAGAAGGTCGCTCGAGTCTCCTCGAAGCTGTAGAGCTGACGAAACATTTCGGCGGCAAAAGGAAGATGCTATTCGGAGCAAGGCGGAACCCGGTCCAGGCGGTGAACGCTGTCTCGTTGACACTTCCCAAAGGGGGAGCGCTTGGAGTCGTCGGCGAGTCCGGCTGCGGAAAGTCCACTCTGGCCAGAATGTTGGTGGGGCTGATTAGGCCGACCTCGGGTACGATCCGATTCGAAGGAAGAGAAATCGAGAGCTCGAGCTCGGTCGACAGGAGAGAGCTGTACCGGAAAATCCAATTCGTCTTTCAGGATCCCTATAGCTCGCTCAATCCACGCAAGACGGTTCGACAGATCCTCTCCGCGCCACTTCGCCGGCTGCTCGGTATGGAGCCCGGAGATAGAGAGCGAAAGCTCCTTGAGCTCATGAACCTCGTCAACATGCGTCCCGAGGCCCTCGACAAGAATCCGCACGAGTTTTCGGGCGGTCAGAACCAACGCATCGGTATTGCCCGTGCCCTTGCCTCCGAGCCCCGACTGGTCATACTCGATGAGCCGGTGAGCGCTCTCGACGTCTCAATTCAGGCGCAGATCCTCAGGCTACTCAGGAAGCTCAGGGCCGAGCTTGGCCTCACCTACATCTTTATCAGTCATGACCTGGCCGTAGTCGAGTACATCTGCGACCGCGTCGTAGTCATGTACCTTGGCAACATCGTTGAAGAGGGCGACACGAAGCAGATCTTCTCAGCCCCTCGCCACCCCTACACCCACGTGCTTCTGCGCAGCGTACCCAACCCCGGCGAACGTTCGGCTACACGGCTCTCGATCAGCGGTGAGCTGCCGGATCCGGCAAATCCACCTGCAGGTTGTCCCTTCGTGACACGCTGCTACCGTGCAACGGAACGGTGTTCAAGCGAGAAGCCGTCTATGGTAGAATACGAGCCGGGACACCGCGCGGCCTGTTTCTACGGCGATTCCCCTGTTCCTCCACCGCAGGAAGCCGTATAGCTTTCCCACAGGTCGACCCGAGGGAAGGAGTATGATAGAAGCGGACAATCCAATCGATAACGACGACCCGTTCGATCTACACCGCTTCGTGAGCGCACAGGAGGGGACCTATTCGCGAGCAATCAGCGAGCTTCGATCCGGCAGGAAAGAGTCGCATTGGATGTGGTTCATCTTTCCTCAGTTCGACGGACTCGGTATGAGCTCGACCTCGAAGCACTATTCTATCAAGAGCGCCGAAGAGGCACGACACTACCTCGACCATCCTCTCCTCGGAAAGCGTCTTGTCGAATGCGCCGAAACGCTCCTCGGATTACAGGGAAGGTCGGCCTCGCAGATATTCGGTTATCCGGACGATCTCAAGCTAAAATCTTCCATGACGCTCTTTGCTGAAGTCGCGAGAGACGAGGAAACCTTCGCCCGAGTCATTGACAGGTACTTCAACGGGGAGCGAGACCGCCGCACCCTCGAGCTCATGCGTTCAGCCGATGAATAGAGTAGCGTATAAGATACCTACCGACAAAGAGATCGAATCACGGCTGAGAATCGGCGCCGGTGTGTTATCCGTGGAGCGCGCAATCGAGGCGAAGACTGGACGGACACCAATCCCGCCCTCGCGTTTCGAGGTGGAGCTCGGCGCAGCCGTTCACTCCTTCGAGAGCACCGTCGAGAGTCGGTCGGAAACGCTTCCACTATGAACTTCAGAAACGTTGCCCTTCGGATGAGCAATCACATCAGCTTGAGGTTCTTGGCGTCCTCGATGAGCCGCGCATTCCAGCGATTGCGTCGCAGAAAAGACTGACGCTTCTTGACGTCATCGATCCGCGTAGCCCGTTCCTGAACGTGTTTGAGCGCCTTGCTTAAGACGGTCAATCGATCGACGAGGAGCTCGCCTTCGCCGTGGGGAACGATCCGGCTGTGAAGATAGTAGTAATGGTAGTTGCTGGGATCGTGCTCCGAAAGGCGTTCCTCGCGGGTGAGGCGGGTAAACTCGGTGATTGCTTCGTCCACGTCGGAGCTCAGACCTCGGAGGTAGGCTCGCATGGCGCGCGCATTGAAATACAGAACTCCCTTGCCGTCAGGGGTTCTGAGCGCTCGATCCTCGAGCGCTGCGAACCCGGTCGACCACGGCACCACCTCGCTCGGGACATAATCATCCGGAGCTACACGCTGCAACTCGAGTGACTCGTCGATCAGCTCAGTGGCCGGACCGATATCGCCGGATTCCGCCGCGTATTCGCTGAGAAACATGAGCACCTCAGCGTCACGGGTGAGCCCTTCGAAGTGCTTGAATGGATTCCCGTCGCCGCTGTAGGCGATAGATCGTCCTGCCCAGGCTGCGAAAACCTTGTTCGCCTCATCGTTCGGATAGATGCGCGAGAAGCTGATTCCGGCCTGGAAGACCTTCAATGCGTCATCGTACATGCCCAGGGTGAAGTAGCACCTTCCCCTGAGAAAAAGCGCCAGCCTCTGCCACTCCCTCCTGCCCGCTTCCGAAGCGCGGTTGCCTGCGGCCTCTGCAGTCTTCAGTGCCTTCGAGATATTGCCGAACAGATACAGCGTCACCGCTTCGTAGCTCAAGCTGCGAATGTGCTCGAACTCGGCCGACTTTGCGTCGACAGCCATTCTGCCCAGCGAGAAATACTCTTCGGCCTCTTCGAAACGTGTCGTGGCGAGCATCGTCAACCCGATTTCCACGTCAGCCTTGCATTCCATGAGACCGGACTCAACCGCCTGCGCCGAAATCAGGGATCGTTTCGCCGTATCGAGCGCCAGCTTCGTTTCGAAGGCGGCGTAGTGATGCTGTGCCGAGACAAGGTCGAGCAGAGATTTCTCCCATTCCCCTGCGACCTGCATCTCCTTCAGTCTGACGAGTCGAAGATCGGCCTGTTCCCTCGCTTGGAGCAGCACTGCCGCACGGAAAGCCGTGAGCTCGATGAAAAAGTCGCGCCGCCGGGTTTCTTCCGGGGTGAGGTTCATCCGGAACAGGTTCTCCTGCTCCAGATAGCGCAGCGCCTCGTCGAGCCGTCGCTGGTCGAGCAGGCGATTCATCAGATCGATAAAAACAACAAGTGCTTGATCGAATCGCCCGTTCCGCGAGAGGAACCAGAACAGCTTGCCGATTCGCTCCGGGTTGGCCGGCGAGGGATCGGTCACCGAGAGTCTGCCCGACTGCCAGAGGGTGTAGCAGTAGTCCGCGATCTGGCTGTCAAATGTCTCGCCATCGACTTCACCGGCGAGGAGGTGGCCGACCTCTTCTACCACCAGATGCATGCCCTGCACATCGAGGAACCCGAGCCGGATAAGGGCAGCAAACTCTCTCTTGTACACCTCCGAGGCAAGTCCAAGGTCGGCGAGAAACTCGGCGATTTGCCCCTGGCTCAACAATCCGTCCGATACGTAGGTGCAGTAGAGGATCCTCCGACCGGCAATGTCTCGCTGGCGGAGAAGCTCCATCGAAATCTGGATTCCCTTGTGCCCACCGATCTTTCCGAGGAGGCAGGCATGATAGAGAAGGAGCGGTTCGCGTTCCGTGATCGATTCCAGACGCTGCCGGTCCTCCGCTACGAGGTGACTGAATCCACTCACTCGCTCAGATATCTCCTGCGGAGACAGAGGTTCCACCGAAAGATCCGCGTGAGGCAGCGTATCGAGATCACCGAGCACTTCCTCCGAGGAGGTGACGCAAACAGGAATGAGCTTGCCGAAACCCTTGAAACGTGTCAGAAGCCGCACGAGAAACCGGATGGAGACAGGAGGATAGCGATCGATCCTCGAACAGAGGAGGACTGGAGGCAGCCGGTGACGCTTCATGAAACGAGAATATGCGAGAAGATAGAGCGAGTAGATGGAGAAGAAATCCTCGCTTTCGTGATCCGGGCAGGCAAATCGCAGGATCCCCACCCGCTGCTCCCAAAGCATCCGATCCGACTTCGAGAGATACTCAGGGACGGTCTGCAGAAACTCCGGTCGGATGCTCTCGAGAAACGGCTCGAGAAATACGAGCGACTCTCTTCCGGGCCCGAGCGTCGCCCAGTCATTGAATTCCTTCTCCCGGGTGAAAGCGGCAAGGCCCCGCCGAATATTCACCTCGGCACCGGAGAGCTCCGACGCGGAGACTCGAATCCATTCGGCCGATCCTTCCCCACGCAATTGGCTGTCGATCGCGTGCTGAATTCGCTCCGCAAGCTCGGGCCGTACGAAGAAACCTCCGGCATCGCTCCCAGCTTGGGGACTGTTAATGACACGTTCGGCTACACGTACCAGCTCTCCGCGATCCTCGCCGGTGAATCCCTCGCCCAAGAAATCCCAGAGCTTGCGCCCCAACCACAATGAATCAGTTCGGTCCACCTGCATCGCGTACTTGCGCAGCTGTCCGAGAACTGGAAAGGTCGTACCCGCGACGGAATTTGCGTGTTGCTCTGCTATGACGACAAAACCTTGAAGCTCGCGCCGCTTTTCGAGAAGCACACCGTAGATGTGGTGGATGAGCTCGGTGATTGCCGATTCTCCCAGTTCGAGAGGATCGATCGAAAATAGAATCGTACCGTTTTCACAGAAGTCACAATGTCCGCCCGAATAGTCCACGAGCCCTTTGAGATTCTCGACCATGCCGTCGACTGTTTTCGGCCGTAGTCGGGAAATCTGTTTGTAGCTGCTGAGCTCGATGAAGATATGGATCATCTTGGTTCAGTTACAGCTCCAACGGCGGTGGCGGAGCTCCTCCTTCCCACATGTCGTTGTCCTCTTTCGTAAACGGTCTGCCGTAGACGAGGTCGAACAAGAATCTGAAGTCTTCGGGTGCCATGTCGAGAAACTGAACCCCGTAGAAGCATGCACTCCTGTCTTCGAACTTTCTCATCACTCGTGACGCGATCCTGATCCGCCGATCCCCGACCTGGAGCACCAGGTTCACATCGGCATAGATCATCAGGGTGTCCTTGAGTTTGCGGGAATTATGCGCGAAAAGCAACCCGGAGGCACTCAGATCGACGATCTTCGCGTTGAACTCCTCCGGACCGAGCTCCATGTCCTTGAAATAGCGATTGATCTTCAGCGAGTAGGCCAGCATACGTGAGAATTCGTGCACGTACTTTACGAGATCGTCATCAAAAACCTTGTCTTCCTCCGAGCTCGCGAGATAGACGTACCCCACCATATATTCATGGAAGATGATCGGACAGAAGATCTCAGACACGATGCCCTGCTCTCGTTTCCCGTTGAGATAGCGCGCCAGCCCTTCCTGGGTAAATCCCGATTCCTCCGGACTCTCGGATTCACCGCCGGCCGACTGCCGAACGAGCATGTCGCGTGTAACGACCTGATCGTTCAGACTGTCCTCAAACTCCGGGAAATCTCCCCCCGTCGTCGGGATATAGAGAATCCTCGCCGTGCGGGCGATGACCCGTTCCTCAAAGGTCGATGGTTCACGACCGCGCAACATTGTGATCGTATTGGCAGTGCAACGGTCCGAAAGCGACTCTCGAAAGGTACGCATCAGATCGAGCAGGCTGTCGGGATTGAACTGCTCAGACACCTCCGGGCGTTCGGCGGGGTTGTATTCCTCCGTCTTCGGGAAGTTCAGCTCGACCTTGGTGTTTTCCAGCTGGAACGAAACGAGGATGTCGACCGGGGGGGTAACGCGCTCGTACTTTCTTTGCAGATGTTTGTAGATGCCCCTCGGATAGCCAAGGATCAGCTTCTCGGAGGTTACCCTCAGCACAGGCGCGGCAAAGGTCATGACATGGCCGTAGTAGGAGAAGAAGACCCTCACGCGCTCGTCCAATGGGGGATCGAACGGCTGGGACAGCTCGACCTCGACCTCCCGATCGCTGAACGAGACAATCCTCCCCTCGCTCTCTTTGCGATCGCCGTGCACCTGCACCTGCATTCGCTTGTCCTGCACCGTCGTGAGAATGAACTCTTGCTCGATTCTGCTGACCCCAGTGCCCATCCCTACTCCTTGATCATCGCCTTCCATTCGGCCGGATCGAAGGGTTCGCTCCGGACTGTGGGGCTGCCCAACGTCGATAAGTCCACCTGAATATCAGAAATGTACCACGTTCCTTCACTGCGCTCGAGGTAGATTTGTCCTGCAGCACTCCCCGTCCCCTTCTCCATGCGGATTGCCGCGTTTGCCGAGTCCTGTTCGATGTTCAGGATCCCAATACGCACCATCTGGGGAAGATTCCCCTCTCCCTTCGGCGCACTCAACAGACGGACGAGATTGTCTCTCCACTCCGGGGCCAGGAGCTCCGCGTCCACCTTTCCGTTTGCGAGATCGTCAAAGAACAGGCGGATTGTCCGAAGAACGGCCCCTCGCTCGGTGCCGGCCGGCATTGCCGGCTGCAGCGCTCCGATATCGAAATCCGAAGGAAGAATCTTCGCTCCGCCCCTCATTGTCAGCAAACGCTCGGTCCCGCCGACCGACGCCCCTCCGGCGGCAACGGGCGCCGGGCTCCTCCCCGCGCCCGATTCGCCGGCGCCAACCGGTGAGAGCTTGATCGTGCCGCCGTCCGAGTTGCCGGTCGTGCCGCGGTTGGTGCCGCCGGCCTGACTATTCGGTTGACCTACCACCTGAGAAGCAGTATTCCCCCGCGCGGCCTCCCGTTTGCTGCAGCCGACTATCGGACACATGATCATGACGAGTAGCGCCGTCGCCATCACCGCTCGAGTCTGTGGTCTTTTCACCAACAATGGTGTAGCAAATGCGTCGAAGGCTGTCAAAGGCCGGACCCGGCCTGGACAGACCGCCTTCCCAGTTATTATAGTACTTCCAGTGGCCGGGAAAACGCAACTTCAGTCACATCTACATAGCGACTATACCGAACCCATACGCGATCCCCTTTGGCGTCACATCTATCTGTCGAAGGAGTTCGAGGCGATTATCGCGACCCCCCCGTTCCAGAAACTGAGCCGAATCAGACAGCTCGGCCCGGCATTTCAAGTCTATCCCGGGGCGACGCACACGCGCTTCAACCACTCACTCGGGGTCTTTCATCTGTCGAAGCGTATTCTAGCAGCGATTCTCCAGTTCGACAGCGCCATCGACCTTTCCCTCGAGGGAGTCAAGGCGTTTCTCTGTGCCGCTCTGGTGCACGACCTCGGGCACTTCCCCTACGCACACTCACTCAAGGAGCTCCCTCTGGCGGATCACGAACAGATGACTGGAGATCTCGTTCTCGCCGATCCGCTCAGAAAGATCATCCGGGAATCGGTCGGTACCGACCCGGAGCTGGTGGCGGCAATCGTAGACAAGCACCGAGCCTTCCGCCGCGAGGAGGACCACCTCACTTTCTTCAGAAACATTCTCTCAGGTGTGCTCGATCCCGACAAGCTGGACTACCTCAACCGTGACGCCTACTTCTGTGGGGTGCCGTACGGCCTCCAAGACATCGACTTTGTGGTCAACAAGATCCATCCCCACTCCACCAACGGAATAGCACTCGAGGAGAGCGGAATTACCGCCGTCGAGCACATACTCTTTTCCAAGTATCTGATGTACCGGACCGTCTATTGGCACAAGACCGTGCGTGTCGCCACCGCAATGATCAAGAAAGCGGTGTTCCTCACGCTGAAAGAGGGATTGATCCGGCCGGAGGATCTGTACAACATCGACGATGTTGAGTTCTACCGGCTATTCGAGCAATTTTCCTATCCTCCGGCTTCACTCATACGACGAGTCTTCGAACGCCACTATCACAAGATCGTCTACGAGGTACCGTTCGACGAGGAGGACGAGCTGCACACGCGTCTCCTCGACCTCGAAACCCGCGCTGCCACGGAAGAAGCTATCGCTGATGAGCTTCGCAAGCGTTCCGGAACCTATGTCTCCGGCGAGGCGGTCGTAATCGACATTCCCGAGTTTCAATCGTTTGAAATCGCCTTGCCGATTCTCGGCAAGGACGGATTCCACCCGTTTACCGAAGCCGATTCGGTGTTCGGCAGACCAGTGGTTTCCGGCTTCAATCGCGCGCTGAGGAAGCTCCGGCTCATCGTCGCCGAGGAGCTCGCCGCGAAGGTCACCGATCCGGAGGAGCTGCTGAAGTGAGGCGAACGGCATCGATAAGAAGCAGGATTCCTTGCATCAGCCGCAAATCTGCACTACATTACAGGAAGGATGGAAGGGCGAAATATGAAATATTCGAAGCTCATGAAGGAACGAATTCGGCGTGTGAGAGTTCTGTTCAAGGAGCTTGGGTATGAACTCTTCGAAGGTGAGCGTCAGGAGGATACCTACACCGCGAGTTTCGAAATCGGTGACTCGTTTCAAGGCGGGTTCTACATCGACAGCGACAACAAGTTTCTCGAGGTAGCCTACACCTTCTCATTTTCGCCTAAGCTCGGCCCCATGATTCAGAAGAACCTCGCAGAGATGCTGAAGGTTTGCTACGAGTATGGGTGCTACGTCAATATTCAGACTGAAAACGACGAAATTGCGTTTTCGGTCTTTTCGAAGGTCTATTTCGCGGGGCTGAACTACTACAGCTTGAGAGAAACACTTAAAGACTATCAGGAATGTGTCGAGGCACTTCGAGAGCTCATCGAAATCGAGAAGGAATAGCCTCAGTACATTTCCGAATGGATCTGAACATCGTGGATTCGGCCGGGGATCTCTCCCTCGACGAAGTTCATCGCCTTTTGTAGCACTGTCTCGCCAAACTGCCGTGAGTTGGATACGAGTGCCGCTCCGATCTGCGAGAAGGAGTGTGAGTCGTGCAGGTCGACCTCGGAAACTGACAACTTGTACTTTCGCTGAAGCCTGTCCTTCAGGGACTTGATGATTCTCCGTTTGTCCTTGATGGATTCAATGTCGGGCAACTCGATTATAAACTGAACCATCGATACGACCAATCTCTGCCACCTCACGAATCGGTAGCGAACCTGCTCCCGCCAAGCTCGGAAGAAATCCGAACTGTTCAAAGTCAACGTTTACATGACTTGGATTTTGCCAAATAATATACAAATTGTGGCGTTCAGAGAAGGGTCGCACCCTCGATTCCGCTCACTGACATTCCTCCTCCTGACGCTCGTGGCTCTCCCCGCCTCTCGTCACGGCTCGCCCCAGGACGTACCGCTGCCGTCCAAAGAGGCATCACCGACTCTGTTCTCGACCGAGCTCGGATCCTCCCAGGCACATCTCCAGCTCTCGGGCTCCTGGAGCACAGAGGTTTCGGGCTCGCTCGGCTACGGTCTCGACACCACCGGCGGCGGTCTCTTTCCTGCCTCTTTCCCAGGGATGACCGAGGGGTTCAATTTCCAGCAGATTCCGAACCTCGACCTATCGCTCGTTCTGCTCGATCGCTACTTCTTCAAGACCTCATTTCTCGATACCAGCGGCTCGCCGAAGTCTTCGCTTCCGCTCGGGCTCAACACCTTCGTGCTCGGCTACAACGGGAAACCGAATGAGTTTCTCCAGTCGGTGCGAATCGGGAACAGCGACGTCAATATGGGTGACTACGACTTCCTCTCCTTCCCCGACCCCTCGCAGTCGTCGATCGGAGCCTCGGCGAAGTTCTCCTCCGGCAACGCAACCTACGAGGCAATGGTCCGCTACGAACCGGCCTCCCTCCACCGCCAGGTCTTCATCGGCCACAACGAGGTCACCGAGCAGCGCCTCGCACCGGGCTCCTACATCGACGGGCGCTTCTTCGTTCTCCCCGACGCCAACGTCCAGAATCTGACGGTGTACATCGAGGACACCAGCGGAAACCTCATCGGCGCTGACGGTCACCGCTACCGTATCGCAGGGCCGAGCGACGTGGTAGTCTCGGCTGCCGAAGGGACAGTGGCCTTCCGGGAACCCCTCGTCGGTCGGGCACTGGTCTATTACACGAAGGGCGGACTCGACGTCGGGAATACCGCTCTCGGGAAGGGGTCAATTCCGACAATCACCGCCAATCAGCAGATCGACTTCGGTTCAGGTGCAGCAGACTTCAATTGGGGCGCGGTAGACAACTCGATTCCCGGCGGAAACACGTTCCTCCAGAACCGGCAGGTCAACATTCAGGGACATAGCGCGCTTCTTGTCTACAGCCCCGGCGAGTTCTCCCCCTTCCAAGCGGACAACAGCTATTCGGTCGGCACGACTCCCACCCAGACGAATACCTCCGTCTCGGCAACCCTCGTTCCGAACGGTACCGACGGCGTCTCCACGACGACATCGGGGGACGGCTCGCAGGGAGCAGGGGCTTTCTTGAGCCTGCCGAACGGTCAGGGACTGCGCGTCACAACCGACTGGAACGATCAGACCTTCACCGTGCTCGGACTCACCAACAACTCGGGCACCCAGACTGCAGTCGATCCTCGATCCCTGAGCGCTCGTTTCCCCTTTGCAAACCTGCCGGGAATCTACACCTCCGGCCCCGGGCGCCAGCCTCAGGATACCTCCGAGCAGATACTCTTGCGCACGTCGACGCCGATCACCCAGTACGAGCTCGACACGAACATCATCCAGGGATCAGTACGAATTACCCGCAACGGTCGCAGTGACACGAGCTACAACCTCGACTACTCGAGCGGGCTGCTTACCTTCGGGTTTCCCGTGGCGGACAGCGACGTCATCGTTGTGAGCTACCGTACCTCGGATTCGACGAAACCGGGAGGCGACCTTCTCTTCGGTCTCGGTGCGGAGTTCGACCTTTTCCCCTTTCTCAGCCTCGACATCGGAACCGGCCTCCGGTGGGCGGTGTTCGGCGGCTCCTACTCCACCGAAGAGGGGACGAACACCGGATCGGCCATCTTCAGCGCCGGGCTACACTACAACAGGGGAAAAACAACGGGATTCCGGGCCGATCTCGAAGCGGGACTCTCGCTGTCCAGCCCCGATACGACCGGCATCTTTCGGCTCTTCGGAATGGAGGGGGCCGGGATGACCGTCAATATGGCCGACGGCAACATGTTTCCGTCCAGTTGGCCGGTCAAGACAGAGATAAGCGCAATCGGCGGGACACTCCCGCCGTCCACGGGGGATTTTGCCAACTCGAACCGCGGCGCGCTGCTCTACAAGGACTACCATCTCTACACCGCAACGGGGGCCGTTCTTCAGCAAATCGGCTGGACGAGTGTACCCGCAGCTCTCTCGGGCTACACCGGCCCCTACCCGATCTTCGATCCCTCGCGGGGGATCATCATGGTTATGGACTACCAGATGACTACGACAAAGGACTGGGTCGGAGCACAGATCCCACTGTCGGCGGCTCCTGAGGATTTGAGCGGCGCCGAGAGTATCACCTTTCAGATCAACTCGGCCGCATCGAGCTCACAAGTCGCCGCCTACCTTCAGATCGGATCGATCGGAGAGAACCTCGACGGCGGGAACATTCTCCAGACCTCGACCAGCACCTCCGTCAAGACCTTTCCCTTCAACGACAACGGAACCGTGCTCACCACGGCCGGTGGCGCCTCGCCCAAGACGGGCGGGCTGTACGCCTCGGAGGATACCAACGGGAACGGACTGCTCGATCTCGAAAACTCATCCCTCGTCGTGACCAGCCAGATCCCCGCAGCCAACATCGACGCCGCGGGATGGTCGACGGTTACCGTAAACTTGACTCCGGCCCAGCGCGCCCAGCTTGGGCACGCGGACGCCGTCCGCATCGTTCTCGTCAACACTTCCGGAAGCGATCTCGATTCGACCTTTCAGGTCGCGAGCTTCTCGATCACCAAGTCGCCGTTCAACGTCGCATACGGGACGAACCCGAACGCCCCAACCGTCCAGGAGGTATCGGATCCTCAGGCCGGCAGCAAGCAGCTCGAGAACCTCTTTCCGGAGGTCAAGAACACCTTCCACGCTGCAGGGCAGACGCAAAAGGTGCTGCAAGTGAAGTGGAGCGGTGCCACCACCAATCCGGCATGGACCCTTACGGGGTATCCCAATCCGGTCTCGGCCGGCGTCTACAAGAGCCTCGACTTCTACCTTCTCGTCTCCTCGCTCACCTCGCCGACGAGTCCGTCGGTCGAGGTGAATCTTACCGATCAGAATTCGAATGGGATCAAAGTGTCCGTTCCGGTGAGCGCTGACGACACCTGGCACAAGTACTCCGTCGATCTCGCCACCGGCGCGGTGACGCGAGACGGGACGGCTACCGGAACCACCGCCACGATAGCCGCCGGCGTATCGCGCTACACCCGGATGACAGTCTCCTCCTCCGGAGCAACCGGCGGGGACCTCTACGTCGACGAGATCCACCTCTCCCACTCTCTCGTGCAGCTGAGCGCCGGCATCACCTTCAACGGAAGCTATTCGAAACAGGGGGTCGTCGCCTCGATACGCGGAGTGCCGATTATTAGCGACCTCACCATTCACGAGCAGGCAGCTGCCACTGCTCCGGGGTTCGCGCGCGGTTTCGAGTCCTATCCGGACGGCTCCTCGGTGAGCTCCTACACCCGTACCCAGGCGCGCCTGCCGATGGGACGACTCGGCCTCCAGTTCGGCGTGCAGAGGGCAGCGTCGCAGACTACCATCTCCGCCGGGCACAGCCTCGACGTTCCAGTTGGACCGCTCACTATAAGCGACTCCTACTCGCAGACAGTCGAAGGGACACAGATGACCTTCGACCGGTCGAACCAGCTGAACCTCTCACTCGGCCCCGCCTTCACGGCAGACGTCCAGGATTCGGCGACGGCAATCGGATCCACTCTTACTCAGAGCTTTCAAGCGACTGCCTCGTCACGTCCGTCGGGCCCCTTCTCTCTATCGTTGAGCTCCCTCCTGGCCAATCAAGTCGATCGGTTTTCGCCGGACTCGCTGCAGTACTTCCCTAATTGGGCGGATTCATTCAGGCTGCTCGTCCCCCTCCCTCAGAGCGATGCGACCCGCAGCGGCTCACTCCAAGTGACGAGCGGGCTTCTCTTCGGCTCGAAATCGGGACCTCTCAGCGTCACGCTCAACCTCGAACCCTCGGGCTCCTATCAGAGCGCCCTCACCACCGGACGTGTCCAGACGAGCAACGGCGGGCTCACGCTTGCACTTCCCGCAGTCTTCCCGGCGCTTTCCTCGGGGGGGCTCACCATCACCCCCTCCTACACCCGGCAATTTTCCACGACGACGGGCTCTTTGGCGAACCAATCGTTCGCATCGGATCTCGCCACCTTCGGCCAGGCGCTCGGAAACGCCCGATATTTCTATGACAGTGTGCCCTTTGGTGAGCTGTTCTCGAGCGCAACCCTATCCGAGTTTCAATCTGCGACGGCCGGCCTCCAGGCAGCAAGCTACCAGCCGGGCGTCTCGCTTTCGGTCGCGCGAAAATCAGGATCCTACCTGCGGGATCTCTTTCTTCCCGCTCAGCTGCTCCTCTCCCTTTCCCGTGACCTCGAGCGCAGCGCCGATACGGTGACCGATTCTCTGGATTGGGAGGTGCAGTACGGAACGGACGCTCTCAACCTTTTTGGCGCAGCCGGAGTGTACCCCATCTTCCGCTTCTACAAGACCGACGAGATCGCCACGAACGTCGACGTGAAGAAGACTACCGACGGCACTACCTCGGTGCTGCAGAACCTCATCACGCTCTACTTCAACGGAAACCAGCAGCTACAGCTCGACCATCGCCTCGACCTGAGCTGGACTGACATATTTCAGCTCTCCGACAAGTCGACGCTTTCATTCTCCTACCGACCCCGCCTCCACATCACCCTGCCCTACGTGCCAAAGCAAATACAGGAGGGCAGCTACCTCCAGAACACCGAATCGGCAACCTTTACAAGCTCTCCGGACACCCTCGAAAACAGCCTCCAGCTCAACCTCAATCACGAAACTGCAATCGTACTGCCCGAGCACGGGCAGATATCGGCCTCAGCCGGACTCGGAGTCGCCGAAAGCCTGATTTCCCCCGGCGGACGGCGTATACTCTTTGGTGTACAAGCATCGATCGGGGCACAGCTGGCATTCTAGGCCTCAAATCGGCGTTCGAAGCAAGGGCAAGAATTGTTTTTTTCAATCTGTTCTGGTATATAATCTAACCTGGAGGAACGCGATATATGGAAAGGTTGTACCGTTTAGCCACACTCGTTTTGGGTATCATTTTCGCATGTGCACTTTCGATCTCGGCTCAACAGACGTCCGGAGATACGACGCAATCGGGCTCGAGCAGCGGATTCACTCCGCATCTTGGAGTTTCGATCGGTGCGCAGACCATTGACGGTCAGAACTGGCAATCACTCGGCTTGCAGCCGGACTTTTCGATCGGCAAGTTCGGCGTCGGCCTCGATGTGACGCTTCACTACCAGTTCAGCGGTACGACGACGAACAATTTCACGGTCCGCAAGGAGGACTGGGTCCCGCCGAATCCCACATTCGGGACAGTGCTCGGCCTCTATCTTCCGAAGATCGCCTACGTCCGTTGGGGTGAAAAGGGTGATCCTCTCTACGTCAAGGCAGGCTCCATCGACGACAGCACGCTCGGCAACGGTTTCGTCGTCGGAGGATACTCGAACACCCAGTTTCTTCCCGCAACGAGAATGTTCGGGCTCAATTTCGACCTCGACGGGAGCCTGTTCAAGTTCCCCTATGTCGGCATTCAGACCTTCACCAGCAATATCATTCCCGTCTATAACCTTCCGACCCAGTACGTCGCCGCGGGGCAGATCCCGGCATTCGACATCCTCGGAGCGGGTCTCTATGCGAGACCCCTTCTCGGAATCGGCGTCCCGATCATCAAGAATCTGCAGGTGACTGGAATCGTCGCAGCCGATCGGAGCCCGGCCACCCCGGTCGCGGTCTACGGCGCCGACGTCATGGTGCCGATTCTATCGACTCCGATTGTCTCCCTCGCAACGATGGGAAGCCTTGCGTTCGAGAACAGCCACACGGGTGGTATGGTGGGATTCGCCGGCCGGCTCATCAAGTTCATTACCTACGGCGCGCAGCTCCGGATTCTGGGCAGCAACTTCATACCCGATTACTTCGGACCGAACTACGACCTTTTCCGCGCGGATCAGTATGCAATAATCAACGGCCCGACGCTGCCCGGATCGGTCGGCTGGTTCGCCACGACCGGTTTCTCGCTCCTGAGCGACAAACTGGTCTTCAATGCGAGCCTCGACGGTCCGTTCAAGAAAATACCGACAACGCCGACGAACAATCCCGGCGATTATCCCCACCTCAGCGCGGTGTTCCAGCTTGCCCCGGGCGTGATTCCCGGTTTCTACCTGGACGCGAGCTACGACAAGAAGTTCATCTCCTCGTTCGCCGGCATATTCAACGCGGAAAACTCGGTTATCGGCACATCCATCAACTACAAGACCGGCCCGGCGGTGATTACCTTGAGCTACGACCTCAAGTACGATCCCGCAAACTCCCCGCAGTGGACCGTCAATTCCGGCTTGAGCAGCTCGATCAGCCTGTTCTAAATCAAGGAGGAGCCAAAAGATGAAGAAGTTAGTCCTTCTGACATTGTCCCTATTCTTCGCATCGGTCTTCGCGCTCTGGGCGCAGAGCACTCAACCGACTGCGGTACTTCAGTATTTCGACGATCCGTCTCAGTTGACGATAACCGACGCGAACGGCAACGCGGTGACCGATGTCTACTACGGCATGGACCTCGCTCCCGGAACGATGGTCAAGACCGCGAACAGCACGGCAGAGATCCAGCTCGATCCAAACGGCTCGATTCTCAAGCTGGCTGCGAACACCGATTTCACCATTCAGACTCTCCAGGGCGCGAACAATCAGAACGTTAACGCCTTTTCACTGCTTGCGGGACGTCTGCGCACCATTGCGGCCCACACACAACAGGGGGGCGACAATTATTCCATTCAGACTCCCAGTGCAGTCTGCGGCGTTCGCGGAACCGATTTCACTTTGGACGTCGTGAAGGGACAGACCGACGCAGTTGGAGTCCTCACCGGTGTGGTCAACTTCGTCAATACCTCGACCGGGCAGGCGATCAACGTCGCGGCGGGAATGTTCGCGAATACCTTCGCGCCCAGCTTTCAACCCGTCAAGATGAGCACAGAACAGATTAGCCAGCTGTTCAATCAAATGAACTTCCAGAAGCTCAACCCGAGCTCCGTCCCGGGACACGCGGCAGAAGCCCAAACTGAGTCTCCGCCCGCGGTACAGCCGGAATCGCAGCAGCAGCCGGCGGAGCAGCCGGCGGAGGCGAAGAAACCCGGTCCGCTCGATCCCCTCATGAAGTTCCTGAGCGAAAACCTTGGCATGCAGATCGGCACGATTACTATCGACGGGAAGACCTATTCCAAGGCGGTCATTCAGCCGCACTTTACACTCGGCAAGCTGAAGATGGCGCTCTACCTCCCCGTGATCTACCAGCAGGACCTCTTCGATCCGAGCACCTGGTACCATCCCAACGGAAATGACGAGTGGAACTTCGGCACCGGCCCCGGGTACGCAAATACCTGGCAGCGCGTTGGAGATGCCGCATCGGACCTCATGCTGAAGATCCGCTATGTCGAATGGGGTCAGCAGCGGGATCCCTTCTTCTTCAAGATCGGCAATCTCAACGACATGACCGTGGGCCACGGATTGCTCATGTACAACTACGCAAACGACGAGGATTTCCCGGCCATCAGGCGCGTCGGGTTGAACCTCGGCATCGATTTCAAGAGCTTTGGGTTCGAATCGGTGGTCAACGACCTCGCCGATCCTCAGATTTTCGGCGGTAGACTTTACGTGCGTCCCTTCGGGAAGGGTTTCCTACGACCCGCTCTCGGTGTCTCCGCGGTGACCGACATCAATCCTTCGGTCAACATGCCGACAGCCAGTCGAACCCAGTACGGTGATCCGATCTTCATCGCCCTCGGGCCCGACCTCGACGTGCCGGTCATCGACAACGACAGCTTCCGCATCGTCGCTTTCGCCGACATCGGTGGCATGATGCCCTACTTCCGCGATCCCGTTGCCGGGACATCCATCCAGCAGGGCCTCTACACCCAAGCTCTCCTCGACACGAGCAGCGGAAGCCTCAAGCTGCGCAACTACGGCTTTGCGACCGGTCTCTTCGGCAACATATTCGCTCTCAACTGGCGGCTGGCCTACCGCAACTTCGACGGCATCTTCCAGCCTTCAATGTTCAACAACACCTACAATCGCAACCGTAGCCAGTACGTTGTCGACATGGCCTCCTACGTGGCCGACCCGACCAACCCGATCTACCAAAAGTCGGTGATGGGCATCTACGGCCAAGCCGGCATGACCATAGGGAAGTACATCGCCTTCGACGCCGGATACTTCTGGCCATGGTCATCGGCGACCGGTTACCTGGCGGGGGACAACGACTACCTGCACATGAAGCTCGACCTCAAGCGGGGCCTCATCCCCGGCTTTGGAATCGCAGCCTCGGTCGCTTACGATCGCACGAACTTCGTGCCGACCCTCCTGCGGGGTTCCTCGAACGGGCTCACCCTCTTCGATGCGAACACCACGGTGAAGGCGGAGCTCGACTACCCGATCGCCCCGACCCTGGATATCGCCCTGATCTACACCACAGCCCTCGCGCGCGACGCCAGCGGCAACCTCGTGTACGACACCACGACCAACCTTCCGGAGGTGGCCGGATCGGTCAGCATCGAGACCAGAGTCCATTTCTAAGATGATCCATAGTGAATCCCGGAGGATCCGCATCCTCCGGGACTCCGTTGCTCGACAGATAGCGGCCGGCGAGGTAATCGACCGGCCGTTTTCCGTTGTCCGAGAGCTGCTCGACAACTCCATCGATGCCGGCTCCACATCGGTCGATGTCTACGTCGAGGCGGGCGGCGTCTCCTCGGTGAGAGTCGTCGACAACGGTTCCGGAATGACCAAGGAGGACCTTGACCTCTGCTGGCATTCGCATGCCACCTCGAAAATCGAACAGGTGGAAGATCTCGATCGCCTGGTGAGTCTCGGCTTCCGCGGAGAGGCCCTTGCGAGCATGGCAGCCTGCAGCCGCTTGACGATTACGAGCAAGACGCCGGAATCGCCCACCGCCCATCGCCTGCGGGTCGATTCGAGCAAACTCGTTTCCCTCGAGGTGTCTCCGGGCGAGACAGGAACCGTCGTTGAGGTCGCCGATCTGTTTTATTCACTTCCCGCCCGGCGCAAATTCCTCAAGACCCCCTCTGCGGAGACGACGATGTGCAAAAGCACTCTGATCGAGAAGAGTCTTCCGTTTCCGAATGTCTCGTTTCGCTTTTTCTCCGGAGGTGAGATGAAGCTTTACCTCCCGGCCGCAGCGAGCCTCGACGAACGCATCCAGGCAGCCCATCCTACGGTCGTCAACCCGGACCTCCTGCATCGAGTCGAAGCGAAAGCTGCAGGCTTCACCCTAACCGTCGTCATGGGCGGCCCGTCCCTCTATCGCCGCGATCGCCGGTATATCTGGACCTACGTCAACAATCGGAGAATCAACGAGTTCGCGCTCACCCACGCGGTGGAATACGGTTTTGCTGATCATATCCCCGGAGGCAACTTTCCGGTTGCCTTCTTGTTCATCTCGGTAGACCCCGAGCTCGTCGATTTCAACGTCCACCCGGCCAAACGGGAGGCTCGTTTCCGCAATCTCCCGGAAATCCACCATGCTCTCGTGACCGCCATCGGCGAACATCTCCAGCGATTCAAAGTCAGCTTCAGCAACCCGCGGGCCGGTGCTTCGCCCGGCGCTCCCCCTGCCGCGGAAACCCGCGAGGAGGCGGCGCGGTTTGTCTCTGCAGCCGAAGAACGCCGGGCGAAGCACCGGCCCACGGCTCGATTCGGAGGACCGCTGCCGCACTCGGTTGAGCGCCTCAGCGGTGAATTGGCACCTCGCCCGGCTCCTCCCGCACCCGAAAAGATCCACTACTATGGACAGGTCTTCCGACTCTTTCTCCTTGCGTCGGTCGAAGACCGCCTCTTCATAGTCGACCAACACGCCGCGCATGAACGGGTACTCTTCGAACGGCTTCGCAGCAGGCCCGGCCCCCCCCAGAATCTTCTCGTGCCGGTCACCTTCGAGGCGACACCCGACGAGGAGCGAATGCTCGAGGCAAACGTCGGGTTCTGCAAATCTGTCGGGGTCGAGCTCTGGAAGCGCGAACGGGGATCCTGGGAGATCCGCTCCGTCCCGTCCGGTTTTCGGTCCCTCGAGGATGAGATCGTTGATTTCGCGAAACGGGCGAGAGGGGGGCGCCGCGAGCTCGAACAGGAGCTCTATGCTCGGATGTCCTGCCGAGCCGCGATCAAGGAGGGGGACTCCATCGATGAGATGACGGCGCTCGAGCTCATTCGCCAGACCTTCGAGCTCGAGATAGCACGCTGCCCGCACGGGCGTCCAATCTGGTACGAGCTCTCCCGCGATGAGCTCCACCACCTCGTGGGCCGCCTCTAGACGCCGAGAACGGGACGCCGCGGGCGGGACGGGCTCCGAGTCGCCCAGCGCCGGCGATCGAGCATCTTCTAGTTGCTGAGCAGCGTTTGAATCTCGGACTTCTTGTCGTACTGCGGGTTCTTCTTCAAAAGGGTATCAAAGATCTGCCGAGCGGCGTCCTTTCTTCCCTCCTTGTAGTAGATATTCCCGAGTTGATAATAGGCGTCCCAGTATCTCGGATCGATCTTCACCAGCTCCGTAAGCGAGGTTTGAGCAAGGTCGTACTGCTTCGTTTCGATGTAGGCCACGGCAAGGTGATAGCGGATGAGAGTGTCATCCGGCTTCTCCGAGAGAGCCTTCTTGTAGTGGTTGATCGCGTCGGAGTAGAGCTGCGTATGCAGGTAGACGTTTCCGAGATCGTTGTTTACGACAATCGAGTTCGGCGCAATCTTGTAGGCGGCAAGCAGATTCGACAGAGCTTTGTCGTAGAGCCCGCTGCTCTCGTAGATGTCACCGAGGTTGATACGAGGCTCCACATAGTTCGGATCTATCTGAACCGCCTGCTCGTAGGCCTTGATAGCTCCATCCGTGTTCTTCATCGCGTCGTAAACAAGGCCGAGCGTGTAGTGGGCAGGCGCCGAGTTGGGATTGAGCTGTATCGCCTTCCTGGCAAAGGTGAGGGCGCCACCCGGGTTGCCTAGCTTGAGATCCGCGAGCGCGAGGTTGTAGCTCGTTTCGGCGTTGTTCGGGTCGAGATTCAGAGCCTTCTGCAGGTTCGACGCCGCTTCCTGGTATTTGCCCAGTGAGTACTGTGCCTCACCCAGCTTGAGTGCGAAGGTAGGATTCGACGGCTCCAGACTCGCCCCCTTCTTGTATGCAGCCTCAGAGGCTTGGTAGTTGCCTTTGGCATCCTGCAGCACCCCGACGGCGAGGTAGGCATTGGCGTAGTCGGGCTTTACCTGTGCGGCCTGCTGATAGGCCCGGAGGGCCTCGTCGTTACGATTCAATTGATGCAGAGAGGCTCCCAGGTCGTAGTATGCCTTCTCGTTCTTCGGGTCGAGATGGATCGCCTGCTGGAACGATTGGCTTGCGTCTGAGAACTTGCCTGCCCGGTATTGGATGATTCCAAGCTGGAACGGGAGCATCGCGTTCTCGGGGTTCAATCGAGCGGCATCGCTGTACTCTTTGATTGCGTTGTCCCAGTTCTTCGTCTGCGAGTAGACCTGAGCCAACGTGTAGTGAGGCAGCCAGAGATTGGGATCCTTCGAAATCGCTTTGTTCGAATAGTCGGTGGCCTTGGAGAGATTTCCAGGGCTCGAGCCATTCTCCTGCATATAGGACTGGCCAAGCTCCGCCAACGCGTTGGCCGACTCGGGGTCCAGATTGAGCGCCTCGTTGAACTTCGACCGCGCGCCGGAGATGTCGCCATTGTTCATGGCATCTATTCCCTCGTTGATGAGGGATTGTACCTTCGCGGCCTTCAGCTGTTTCTCCCTTTCGGCCTTGGTGAGCGCAGCAGCTCTTGCCTTCGCGGCCGCGTCCTGCTTCGCCTGTTCCGTGGCCTGAGTCGACTGCTGAAGACGCGATGATGAGCTCTTTTCGAGGGTCTTGCCGAGCTGCTCGAGGCTCGAAGCGAGCTGTTTCTGCTGTTCTGCGGTTTGCTGCTGCTGCTGCTGTTGCTGACCCGCCTGCGCTTTTCTCATCGCAGCCACAACCTTATCCTCGAGCGACTTCGCCTCGTTGTCGTTCGGGTTGTCGATCAACAGCTTGTCGAGAAGATCCAAAGAACGCTGATATTCGCCCTGATCGAGATACCGCTGCGCGAGAGTCAGAGTATTCTTGCGGATGTCCGGCTTGCCGCCGCCACTCAGCTTTGTTCCGAGATAGATGCCGCCGCCCACAAGGAGCAGCAGCGCGAGCGCGCCGGCGGCAATTGCCAAGGTTCTCCTATTCATGTCACATCATCCTTTTTATGCGTCCGGTCTCGACAGCCGCTAGTCGTCGATGCCAAGATCCACTTTCGTATTCTGAATGGGCGGCGCGCCGGCCTGGAGGTTCTTCGTGCTGTTTGAGGCATTGTCGAGCGACTGAAGCACCGAGTTGAGCAGTGCCTGCTGCTTTGCCTCCTCCTGCTTCTTCTTTTCCGCAGCGAGCTCTGCCTGGCGTTGCGTCTCGGCCTTTGCCTCTTTCAACAGTGCCATCAGCTTTTCAATTTCCGGACGCTGCGGCGCGTTGGGTTTAAGCGAGAGATATACCGTGTAGTCGGAGACCGCACCGTCGTAGTTGTCGAGCTTCATCCGCGCATTGGCGCGATTGAGATATGCGTCGGCGAGATTGGGGTTGGTCTTGATTGCCTGAGAATACATACCCTCGGCCAGGGTATTCTGATCCTGCATGAAGTAGACATTGCCGATATTGTAAAAGAAGACGTCCTTCAGACTGGACGCAACGGAGAGCCCCTGCTTAAAGGTGTCGGCCGCCTTCGAGAGCTGCCCAAGCTGGATCTCAGCAACCCCCAGATACAGAAACACCTTCTCTTCGTTCGGATTTTGGTTGAGAGCGGCCTCGAGGAGTGCCTTTGCCCTATCCGGCTGGTTGTCCCGGAGTGCGCTTTCCCCCTGTTCGAGAAAGGAAGCGGCTTGGCTGACAGGCGCCGAAATCGCGAATACAAACGCAATGAGGGCCAAACCCCTGCTCATCATCCTTTGCATGCTCCCGTACTCTCGCGAACCTCTTCGTGGTGTTTGACACCGCCGGCAAATATAATTAGTCTTTGTCCGCAGGAGCAATCAATGCCGTCTTTCATCGTGGTCACTATTATACTCGGCATCGTGGTTTGTCTTATGACCTTTTTCCTTGTACGGTCATACCTTACCCCTAGAAAGATAGCCTCAATTGCTGCACTCGTCAAAGATGGTCGGACAAAATCGGCCATTCACGTGACGAAACAACTCCTCGCGAAGGATTCGCGCAATTGTGATCTCCACTACCTCCTCGGGCTCTCCTATCTGAAAGAAAACAGACCTGAGTTGACGCTCATGGAGTTTCGAACGGTGAACCAACTCGCCTCATTCAGCGAGATTTGTCCCGAACGGGAGTACCGGAGAACCGCCGGAGAGCTCTACGAGCAATTCGGCTATCCGGAGGAAGCGCTCAAGGAGCACCTAATGCTCATCAAGCTCGAGCCGTCGGAGGCCTCCCACTACTTCCATGCCGGGCTGCTCTTCGAGAAGCGAGGGCAGGACGACGTCGCCATCAACTACTTCCGCAAAGCTCTCGAGCTTGACGGAACCCATACCGGGGCCCATTTTCGCCTCGGAGTCCTGCTCACGCGCAACAACAGCCCCGTCGAAGCGAAAGTGGAGCTCGAGGCGACGGTCAAGCTCCAATCAGACAACTTTCCAGCTTGGTTCTACCTCGGAAGGCTCATGAAAGCCGACAGAGACTACGTAGGTGCCCTTTCGGCGTTCGAGAAGGCCCAGCGCGATCAGGAGATCAAAGTGAAGGCGCTCGTGGAGCGGGGCGGCTGCTATCTTCAGATGAACAACCTCGACAAGGCAACCATCGACCTCGAGCGAGCGGTTCGCCTCTCGGAGGGTTCCGAGAACAGGGACACCCTCTTCGCGCGCTACTACCTGGCAGCCTGCCACGAGAAGTCTCGCAGATTGGATGAGGCGGTCGAACAGTGGGAGAAGATTTATACGAAGAATCCCGGATTCCGCGATGTCGGCGCCAAGCTGAGCCAGTACCAGGCCCTCCGTGCCGACGACCGCATCAAGGACTACCTTACCGTCAATGAAGAGGGTTTTCAGGAGATCTGCCGCTCTGTGGTCGGCGCACTCGGCTTGAGGGCGCGCGAGGTAGAGCCGTTCCCCAACGGCTGCCAAGTCATAGCGCTCGAGAACGGCTCGGGCAATCGCATAACCTCCGCGCATCCAAAGCTCATTCGATTTCTTCGGGCCGGGGAGGACATCCCAGAAAGCACCGCACGAAGAATGTACGACGATATGAAGAAGCTGAGCGTTCACCGCTCGATGATCATCGCCAGCTCCAGTTTCTCGCGTCAGGCGATCGAGTTCGCGGAGACGCGCCCCATTGAGCTCATCGGCCGAGAGAGGCTCCAACAGCTCCTGAGCAGAGCGGAGCAGTAGCGGCAGTATGAGACTATGAAGATCCTCTGTATTTCGGATTCACGCGACCCGCTCATCTATTCGCCGCAGATCAAAAGCCGTTTCAAGGACATCGATATAGTGCTGGCGGCGGGCGATCTGGATCTCGACTACTACGGTTTCATCGTCAGCTCGCTGAACAAGCCGCTCCTTTTTGTCTTTGGGAATCACAACCTGAGCAAGATTCACCAGTTCCGCCGTGAGTATTCATCCGACTTCCCGCCTGATATTCATCCGCATACAGGGGAGTACACATCGTACGGATCTACGTACATTGGCGGGAAGGCTACTCGAGTCGGGGGCTTGATCATCGCCGGACTCGGCGGTAGTATGCGGTACAATGATGGTCAGAACCAGTTTACCGAGACGGGCATGTTCATCCGATCTCTCCGTCTCATGCCCAAGCTGCTTTTCTATCGTATCGTGCACGGACGGTTCCTTGACATCCTCTTGACCCACGCGCCACCCCGCGGAATACAGGATGCGGACGACCTGCCCCACCGGGGATTCAAGGTCTTCCTGTGGTTCATGAGAACCTTCAAACCGCGATACCTTATACACGGTCATGTTCATTTGTACGACATCAACGCAAAAAGGGTTACATTGTACAGTAGGACGCAGGTGGTGAACGCCTATGAACACATCGTCATCGATACGGAGGACGCCAAATGGCTGGATCCTTCGTAGATAGCAGAGCACGAGAGGATTTCAATCGGGCACGCTCGCGACACACTTTTTCTCGAATACTGAACATCTTGACGCCGGAGCGCCAGGAGCTGTTGTCGCTTCAGGACGTGCGGGATCTCCTGAAGCCAAAGGGTGAGTCCTACGTCGGGATGAAAGTCATTCCCGTCGATCAAATCGTCGGAAGCGAAGGGCGATACAAAGACTTCGACAATACCTTTCTGCCGCGCCACGAGTATGTGAGAAAGAGATGGGAAAATGTCGACAAGGCGCACCTCCAGGACGTCATTCTGCCCCCGATCAAGCTCTACGAGATCGGCGGGGTCTACTTCGTCCGCGACGGCAACCACCGTGTTTCGGTAGCGCGTTCGCAAGGAGTAATGGCCATCGACGCGGAGGTGATCAGCTTGAGCTCGCAGATAGCGATCCATCCGGGAATGACGAGACAGGACCTCAAGAGGGCGGTTATCGATTACGAGAAGAAGAACGCGTTCGAGAACTCGGAGCTCGGTCGGATCATCCGCCCGGATGAGCTGATCTTCACGGCGACTGGTCGCTACGAGGAAATTCTCAAACACATTCAGGTCCACAAATACTTCATGAACCTTAACCGCAAGGACGAGATTCCCTTCGTGGAGGCCGGGAAGTCTTGGTACAAGGAGCTCTACAAGCCGATTATCGATCTCATAGAGGAGGAGAACCTCCTCTCGCGTTTCCCGGGGCGCACCCCTTCGGATCTCTACATGTGGCTCATCAAGCACTGGGACGATCTGAAACGCAAATACGGCAACAACTTCCCGCTTAGGCAGGCGGTCGAGGACTATACCGAGAAATTCGGGAAAAGCACCTCCCAGCAACTGAAGGAGCTTCTCGCATCGGTCTTTGGGCCGTTTGGAAGAATTTGGCGCAGACGCCCCAAGAATCAGAGCAATGAACGCGATGTCATGTAGGGTTTTCCTCTTCCGCCTTCACTTCTCCGGCGAGAGCTCGTACGGACCATTGACCAATCCGCAGCCGCAATTCTTGTCATAGCCGTAGGCATAAACGGTGAGTTGCGAGGCGGGAGGTCGCTTCCCCTGCAGAAGAGTCGCCAGAGGCAGCGATCCCCCCGAGATCGCCTTTGAACCTATGAAATCGCCCTTGGGGTCGTAGAGCCACAGTCTGGTGTCGGCGAGAGCATTCGTTATCTTGACGGTCGAGCGCTCTTCAGTCAGCGTCGGGAATTCCACCTTAGTGGGATCCAAACGCTCGGCGGATACGAAGATCGAATCCGATACGCGCTCACCCGCGAGGTTGCTCACCAGCACACGGTACTTCCCCCTGGGGATCGCGGAACCATTCGGCATCTGCAGGAAGTTCGAACCGACCCATAGCTCCCCGTTGCTATCGCTATGCTGCCAATTCGAGGAATCGAGATGCCAGTACAGCTCACTTTGGTCATTCAGGAGATAAATCGAGTCGAGATCCGATATTCCCTCGCTGTCGGTGACATGCACGAAGAACGACAGACGCTCCTCGGCGTTTCCGTTTCCACGGTCGTGAACGAGGTTGAGCTGCCAGAAGGTCTCTGCGATCTTAGGGGTACTCGTAGAGCAGGAAGCAGCCAGCAAGGAGAGGAACACTGCGCCTGCGACCACCAGCAGTCGTCGCGGCCCCGTCACTTTCGGTCTCCAAGCCCCTTGACCACCCGGTGAAGGGGCCCTTCACGACGAAGCACGCCTTCCCGATCGAGTGTCTCCACGAACTGAACGAGCTGCTCTCGGGGCAGCTCGAGGATACGCTTCGCCTCAGAAAGAGCTATGGCTTCTCCAGGGTTCCGTCCCTCCAGCAGCCGCGCGACAAGCCTTTCGAATGTGTCGGAAGCACAATATCGGTCCCCGATCCGTACGGCGAGCTTCAGGGATACCAGCCTCTGGAGGATATCCTGATCGGCGCCCTTCCCCGCTCGAACGAAACCGCTGGTCTCAAACCGCTCGCGCAAAGACTCGAGAAGACCTTTTTCGATCGGCGAGAGCCCTGCTCGCTCACCCGCCGGTGCAAGCACTCCCGCCGCACGAACGAGCCGGCCGGCTTTCTCTATCTCGCGAGCCAGGGCGTGTACCAGCTCCACCGGCAGACCAACTCCAGCGGCAATTCCGTCCACCTTCGCGCCTGAAGACTGGCGAATCACCTTCTCCATCTTCCGCGACGCGCCGACGAAAAAAACGCGAGTCACAAGAAACCGAGTGCCGACATCCCCTTGCAGCTCGAGGCTCTCCTCCACTTCCACCCGTAGATCGGGGATGTTGAAGGATGCGGCACTCTCGAAAACCTGCGACGACGAAGCCCCGGACGGCAGCGCCGTCCAGCCGAGCAGAACAAGGTTTGCCGCCGAAATCCGTCGAAGTGAGACCTCCTGTGCGATCTGCTCGAGGAGCGGGCCGATCGTTCGGCGAACCGTTTGGGGGAGCTCCCAGGGGATGCACATCACAAGCTCATAGGGAAGGGCTCTTTGGGACTGCTCCGCTTCCTCGACAGGAGTCAACCGGTACCTTCCTCCCGGAACGAGAGGGAGGTCGGCCGAAGCCGTTATCCGATACCCGGAACCGGCCGCGGCTACGCTGACGGTTCCCGGCAGAAGGTGCTCGCGGAAGAGGCCGCCGCGAGCCGAATACACCCCGGAAGCAATGCGGCGCTTCCCGATCGCATATCCGCTCCGCGACCGAAAGACGGGTTGGCCGCCTGCAATGATGACGCTGCCCGACGAGAGGTTTTTTCGCGGGACACCCTTCAAGCGAACCATAAAGCGTCCGTCGTTCATACGGCGAAGCTCTTTGATTCGCGCGTGGTCGAAGTGAGGGAAGACAACCGCGTCGTGGGTTTGAGGAAAGGGTTTGCCCGCCGCTGCACAGAGGTACGCGGGGTACTTCGAGTCCCCGGCTCGGCTCATTTCACCCCGGACTATGAGACAGGAGGATTCCACGCTGCCGCTATTCTCCCTGCATTCAGGAAGCTCGAACTTGGTTCTTGACCGAGTTGGCGTAGATGCCGAATGCGACGGTCTTTACGGGCTCCGAAAGCCCCTTGAAGCGCTTCAAGAACTTCATCATCTCTTTCATGCTGTATTTGTCCCGAAAACGGGCCGTCTGCGTCACAGTGTCGTAGGCGATGTAGTTCGAAGGCCACTGGCGATAGAGCCGGAATATGTCTCGATCGATTGCCGCCGCAACTTCTTTTTCGGTAGAGAAGCTGTCCGGAAGCGGAGGAGCGAAGGCGAAATGCACCCGGCCCTTGTAGCCGGTAAGACCTGCAAACATGCTGACCAGATCCTCGTTCTTGCGCTTCTTGTGAACGCCTCGCTTGTGCTTGCGGTAGAGCTCCCAGGCCTTCATTCGGTCACAAGGATCAAGCTCATATGAGATTGCGACGGGGACGATCTTCACTTTTCTCAGGAACTCTGCGAATGAAAGACCCTGCTCGCGGTAGGACAGGTAGAGCATCTTGATGATGGCGGGATTCGTCTCGTCGTTGCCGTCCTTGGCCCGTCCCTCGCGCTGCGCGATCCACACCGAGTTGCCCGCGGTCGTAGTCTGCTGAATGTAGCGCGACAGATGGTAGAGCTCCTTCACCTGCTCGCGAATGGGGAGATTTCTCTTTACGATGATTCCGCGATTTATCCGGATGAGGTCGGCCACGAAGTCGTTGACCAGGAGATTGTCACCGAAGGAGATTTCGGAGATGGTCAGCCCCGAATGAACCAGTATGTAGTTCAGGAGAGCCGAATCGAGGGTAATGTCGCGGTGGTTGCTTATGTAGATGTACGCGCCGTCGCTCGAGAGGTTGTCGGTGCCTGAAGCCGTCAGACCGTCGGTCGTTTTCTGGATTATGCGCTCGAGAATCTGACCAACCACGACCTTTCGCTGAAAATCGTCGACGCTTCTCGTACGCAGCAGGCGCTTCCGCACCGTACTCCGCACGAAGATATCGACTATGGGTTTGATGATCTTTGGACAACCCGGCCAGAACACATTGCGAACACCTGAAATCAGCCACCTATTGCGAGATATTCGGTCCAGCACGACGGGGAGCTCGTCGTCGTTGTAGGGACGTATATCGTCGAACTCAGCGCTCATCCTTGCCCATCTCCTTCGTCGATGTTACCTCTTTTCTCATCAAAAGTAAACAATCCTCTGTCCGTAACGGCGGGCGCTGCAGACCACACTGCAACGCAAGACAATCAATCCTTGACAACTGCGATCCTCGGGCGTAAGCTTGATCAAGTATGTCGTCCCACAGGCGGCAGCAGCTCTAGTATTGCATCTAAGTCGACCCCAATAAACAACTTTGCGTAAAGGAGGTTACGTGATGAGGTTCACCCGAATTCTCATTTCAGTGGTCGCGCTGTGTTTAGTGGTCTCCGGTATTGTTCTTGCAGGCGGGAAGAAAGAGACCCCGCTCGGTTCTGAAGAGAATCCGATCGTTTGGTCCTTCGTACCATCCGGCGAGAGCGAACGGGTCGCGACAGGCGCCAAGGAAGTTGCCGATCTTCTCCACCAACAGACCGGTTACTATTTCAAGACGAACGTCGCCACCGAGTATGCCGGTGTAATCGAGGCCATGGGAAGCAATCCCCCGACAGCTCAGATGGCGTCACTCGCGACCTTTGCCTACGTTCTCGCCGCCGAAAAGGGCGTCGCAGAAGCAGCATTGGTCTCGGTTCGATACGGTTCACCCGTCTACAACGGACAAATCATCGTCCGCAAGGACAGCGGGATCACGAAGCTCGCAGACCTGAAAGGTAAGACCTTCGCTCGCCCTGACCCGCTCTCCACCAGCGGATGGATCATTCCGATGCTCACCCTGCGGGCAGCCGGGATCAACCCCGAAACGGACCTCGCACGGGTCGTCGATGCCGGGAGCCATGACGCTGTCGTCGCCGCGGTCTACAACGGAGACGTCGACGCCGGAGCGACCTTCGTCGACGCTCGGACGACCCTCGAGAAGCAGCATCCCGACGTCATGGACAAGGTGGTGGTCATCAACGTCTCTGCCGACATCCCGAACGACGGCGTGCAGTTCATTCCTTCGATGCCTCAGGAAATGAAGGACAAGATCGTCAATGGACTCCTCGCCATTGCCGCAACCGACGCCGGCAAGAAGGCGCTCAACACGGCCTATCAATGGTCAGCTCTGAAGAAAATCGACGATCACTTCTACGATCAGTTCCGTCAAGTCCTTCAGGCCTCCGGAATGAAGATCGAGGACCTGAGCAAGAGCTGATCCACACTATCCGGAAATCGGACTCCGACTAGCTCATGGGCCGGCGGGCAACCGCCGGCCTTAATTACACAGTCTTCACGGATCGGAGGTTTGTCGATGCTTGAGGTTCAACATCTTACGAAGGTCTATCCGGACGGCACGGTTGCTCTGCGTGATGTCAGCTTCACGGTCCCTGACGGGGAGTTCCTCGTCATCATAGGTCTCTCGGGATCGGGAAAGTCCACACTGTTGCGCTGCATTAACCGGTTGGTTGAGCCGACCGAAGGCACAGTTCTGCTCGACGGCGCCGACGTAACACTAGCTCAATCGCAGGAGCTCCGACGCATCCGCCGAAAGATAGGGATGATCTTTCAGCATTTCAATCTCGTGAAGCGATCGTCAGTCATGGCGAACGTGCTCGCGGGACGGCTGGGATATGTCAACCCGCTCGGCAGCCTCGCCCATCGTTTCCCTCCGGAAGACAGGAAACGCGCCATTGCGACGCTCGAGCGTTTCGGCATCGCCGATCAGGCGCGCAAGCGCGCAGACGAGCTCTCAGGGGGACAGCAGCAGCGCGTGGGAATCGCCCGGGCCCTTATGCAGGAACCTACCCTCATGCTCGCCGACGAGCCGGTCGCGAGCCTCGACCCCGTGCTTGCCCACACGATCCTCGGCTACCTCGAACGAATCAACCGTGAGTCAAAGATCACGGTGCTCTGCAGCCTCCACTACCTCGACCTGGTTCAGCGCTACGCAACGAGTGTCATCGGCCTGCGGGAAGGAAAGATCGTCTATCGAGGCAGCAGCAAGGACATCAAGGAGATGACCGATCAACAGTTCAAGGAAATATACGGCGAGGAGGCGGAGCGTGTCAGCGCCGGCCCGACGATTCGAGGTGACGAGTAATGAGCCCGAAGACTGAGCAGAGAAAAGAACGCAGAAGTCTCGTCCCTCCTCCCGTTGCCCTCGGAATGTCGGTGATCGTACCCGGAATGGGCCAGATACTCGCCGGAGAGATCCAGCGAGGCCTGCTGCTCATCGGCTCATTTGCGAGCATCATCGGTCTCAGCGTGTGGCGCTTCGTTCTGCTGGCGAACGGGGTGACAGGCGCCCTTCCCATCTATCTGAAATCCTTCTCCAGACGCCCCGAACTCGTCATCATCCTCACACTTCTCATGGTCGCGCTTTACGTCTGGAACTTTCTCGATGCCTGGAAGCAGGCGAAGAAGAAAAAGCGCGGCGGTGCAGGAATCTTCGTGGTCATCATCGCCCTCTTCTTCGCACTCGGCTGGCAGATCAGCCAGATAGACGTCTACAAGGCGGTTACCAAGTTTCCCGAGGCGCTGCAACCGCTCTCTCGCGTTCTCTGGCCCTGGAAAGCAGCCATTACCTACCGGACCAAGGAGCTTACTGCGACCGCTCCGATCCTCGTCGGTGACGTTGGTACGGCACCCCCCGCACCGGTGAAGCAGGAGGGAAAGCCCTACCTCATTTCCGAGCCCACACGCGGTCACCTTTCGACCTTGGATAGCCAGAATGAGGTTGTTCCGGGCACACTCCTCCACCTGCGCGGGTCGGGCTTCCGTCCCGATACCGAGACTCAGATTTGGTGGATCGATCCGTTGGGCAATCGGTTCCGACCACGGCAGGGTGGCAAGTACACGAGCGTCATGACAGACGCAAACGGCGAATTCACCTTCGATTTGACGATGCCCTACAGGTTGATGCCGCCCAGCGCCGTCGGACCGCAGCTCCACAAGGTCGAGGCCGAGCAGTCCCAGCGCGTCGGCGGACCGATCGCATCTGAACCGCTGCGGGTAACGATCGAACGAATGATCGAGACCATCATCATGGGAATGATGGCCACCCTATTCGGGATTATCCTGTCGATCCCGGTAAGCTTTCTTGCCGCCAGGAACCTCATGTCCGGCTCTTGGATAACGATGGCCATCTACTTCATTACCAGGACGATCATGAACATCGTCCGTTCGATTGAGCCTCTCATCTGGGCCCTGATTGCAGTGGTTTGGGTCGGGCTCGGGCCCTTTGCGGGAATCGTCGCCCTGACGCTCCATTCGGTCGCGGCCCTTGGCAAGCTCTACTCGGAGGCCATCGAAGGAATCGATCCCGGCCCGATCGAAGCCATCCAGGCTACCGGCGCCACGAAGCTTCAGACCATCGTTCACGCTGTCGTACCACAGATGATTCCGCCCTTCGTATCTTTTTCGATCTATCGGTGGGATATAAATGTTCGCATGTCGACGGTAATCGGTTTGGTAGGCGGCGGCGGTGTCGGGTTCATCCTCGTGCAGTATATCCGCCTGCTCGACTACCGGGCGGCCGGCATCGCAGTCTGGTTCATTGCCTTGACGGTGTCAATCCTCGACTATGTGAGCGCGCAGATTAGGGCAAGATTCGTGTAGCGGGGTCCCGCAGTCCGATCCCCATGTACGCGGCGGCAAGATCGTTCATAAAGGTCTTCTCCAGGCGACGACAGGCTTTTTCGCCGCGAGCACCTCGTCGAGGCGGCGGACCGAGGTCGCACTCGGGGCATCGTGGAGCTTCTCCGGCGACTTCCGAGCCTCCTCGGCAATCTCAACCATGGTTTCGACGAAGCCGTCCAAGACCTCTTTGGATTCCGTCTCCGTAGGTTCGATCATCATCGCCTCGGGCACGATGAGGGGAAAGTAGACTGTTGGTGGATGGATGCGATAATCGAGGAGGCGCTTCGCGATGTCCAACGCCGACACACCCGTCGCCTCCTTCAGCTTCGCCGCGGACAGCACGAACTCGTGCTTGCATAACGCGTCGAAGGGAAGGTGATAGTGTTTCTTCAGTAGCTCGCGCAGGTAGTTCGCATTGAGTACGGCTCGTTCGGATGCGGCGGCGAGTCCGTCCGCGCCCATTGTGAGCAAGTAGGTGTAGGCGCGCACGAGGACTCCGACGTTTCCGTAGAAGCCGGAGATCCTGCCGATCGAGTCGGGTCGATCATTCGTCAAGAGAAAGCGTCCGTCAACCGCTTGGATATCGGGGATCGGCAGGAACCGCCGCAGCCGTTCGTTTACCAAGACCGGCCCCGAGCCGGGGCCTCCGCCGCCATGCGGAGTCGAAAAGGTCTTGTGTAGGTTCAGATGCACGACGTCGAAGCCCATGTCGCCGGGTCGCACCTTCCCCATAATCGCGTTCAAGTTCGCGCCGTCATAGTAGAGGAGCCCGCCGGCCTCGTGTACCGCCTGCGCGATCTCGAGGATGTCCTCTTCGAAGAGCCCGAGGGTGTTCGGATTTGTGAGCATGATGCCCGCAAGCCTCTCATCGAGATGTTCCCGGATGCTTTCCAAAGAGACCATGCCGCGGCGGTCGGACTTGACCTCGTGCACCTCGAATCCGGCGATATGGGCGGAAGCGGGATTCGTTCCATGGGCCGAGTCGGGAACGAGGATCTTGGTTCGCTCGCCTTCGCCGCGATGATCGAAATAGGCACGGAAAAGCCTCATTCCGGTAAACTCGCCCTGAGCACCTGCAAAGGGTTGGAGGGTCCCCCATTTCATACCGGTGATCGTGCAAAGACGAACGATGAGATCGTGCATGAGCTCGAGGGTCCCTTGAGCATCCGCCTCCGGTTGGAGTGGATGAAGGTTCTCGAATCCGGGGAGCCGTGCAGTCTCTTCGTTTACCTTGGGGTTGTACTTCATCGTACAGGAACCGAGCGGGTAGAAACCGAGATCGATGCAGTAGTTGTCATGAGCGAGATTGGTGTAGTGCCGTACGACGTCCACCTCCGAAAGTGACGGCAGGCCGAGCGGCGACTGACGAACCAACGCCCGCTCACCGCGAGTCGCGGTGACTCTCATGTCGACATCCGAATCCGGCAACCGATAGCCTGTGCGACCTTCCCGTGCCGTCTCGAAAAGGAGCGGTCTTTCATCCTTCATTTGAGAGCGTCCTTCATTGCCGAAACAAAACCCTCGATCTCCTCCCGCGTGCGTTTCTCGGTGACTGCGATCGTCAGAAGATCCTTTCCCTCGGCTTCGTGCTCGTCGATCACAGCGCCAACATCCAAATCGGCTGGGCAGAATCCGGCAAGATAGCCCGCCCTCGACATCGACTCGATAACGTTTCTCGATGGCGTTGGAAGCCGAATCGTAAACTCGTTGAAGAAGGGCCTGGGAAAGGCATCGTCTACGGGAAGCTCGGCCGCAAGGCGATCGTGCAGATACTGAGCCTTCACTGCCGATTGGCTGCATACCTCTCGGAGTCCCTCTGCACCCAGTGTCGCCAGGTAGACCGCGTTGCCGAGGGCCACGAGGGCCTGGTTCGTGCATATGTTCGAGGTTGCACGCTCTCGTTTGATGTGCTGCTCTCTTGCCTGCAAGGTGAGCACAAAAGCCCTGCGCCCGTCTCGGTCGACCGTCTGCCCGACAATCCGACCCGGCATTTTTCGCAGGTACTCCTCGCGTGCGGTGATATATCCAGCAGACGGCCCGCCATAATTCGCAGGAAATCCGAAGACCTGGGTGTCTCCAACCGCAACGTCGGCTCCCCACTCAGCAGGAGTCCGGAACAAGGCGAGCGACATCGGATTGGCGGAGACCACGAAGAGCGCACCTCGCGAGTGGGCCTCCTCGGCAAACCCTTCAAAGTTCTCGAGGCAGCCGAAGTAGTTTGGCGACTGCACGACGATGGCGGCGGTCGTTTCGCTCAGAAGCTCCTTTGTCGCCGGCAGAGAGGTCTGTCCGTCGATTGCGGGTATTTCCTCAAGCTCGATCCCTCGGCCCCGGTAGTTCGTCACAAGAACACGTTTGACGTTGGGATGGAGCGTAGCGGAATAGAGGATGCGGTTCGACCTACGATTCGACTGCAGGCCGACCGAGCAGGCCTCAACGACTGCGCTCGCCCCGTCGTACAGTGAGGCGTTCGAGACATCGAGCCCGGTCAACATACACATCATCGTCTGGTATTCGAAGATCGCCTGCAGGATTCCCTGCGATATTTCAGCTTGGTAGGGCGTATAGGCCGTGGCGAACTCCGGCTTGGAGAGCACGTGTCGCACAGTCGCAGGAACGATATGATCGTAGGCGCCGCCGCCGAGGAACGAAATCCGGTCCACACGATTGCGTTCGGAGAGGCGGCGCAGATGATTGTACACCTCCCACTCCGATTTTCCCGGCTCGAGGGCCAACCCGTTTTTCAGCCTGATGTCGCTCGGGATGTCGTCGAACAGCTCCTCGACGGTGCTCTTGCCCACGACGGCGAGCATGGATTGCATGTCGGCATCGGTGTGAGGCAGATAGGGATTTCTCGGGGTCACTGCTATCTCTCTTTCTCCGCAGCGAGGATCTTGTCGTAATCGTCCGACGAGAGGAGATTCTTGATTTCGTTCGCGTCCTTGATCTTGAGGGCAAAGACGAATGTGTCATACGGCTTCTGGTTCAAGAGCTCTGGGGTTTCGTCGAGGCCTTTGTTGACCACTGCGATACTCCCCGTGAGTGGAGCGTACACGGGTGCCGCCGCCTTGACCGACTCGATATTGCTTGCTTCCTCCCCTCGCTCGAGCTCGCGGCCGGCTTCAGGCAGTTCAACAAATACTATGTCCCCGAGTGCGTCTTGGGCATGATCGGTGATTCCAACGTATGCAAGATCGCCCTCGATCCTCACCCATTCGTGATCTTCCGTATATTTCAGCTCTTTCGGATTGTTCATCCTTTCCTTCCTCTGCTTCGATAGAACGGCGTGGCGACTACCTCCGCTCGTTTGCGCTTCCTTCCGTCGTCTATCTCGATCGTCATTCCCTTCTCGAGAACACCCGAATCGGCGAGAACCAGGCCGACGAACGCATCGAGCATCGGCGACCGAAGGCCGCTAGTTACCGTCCCGATCTTCTTGCTTCCCACATACACCGAATACCCTGGGCGCGGCACTCCCTTGTCGATCATTCGAAAACCGCGAAGACTCCTTGGTACACCCTTGTTCTTCATCTCGAGCAGCGCGGCTTTCCCGCAGAAGTCGCTTTTCTCGAGCTTCACGAACGGCTTGAGCCCTCCCTCGAGCGGTGATATCTCGGACGACAACTCCTGACCGTACAACGGGAGTCGTGCCTCGATTCGGAGCGTGTCCCTGGCACCCAATCCGCAGGGCAGAACTTCGCGTCCTCCCCCCAGTTCCATCAACGAGGTCCAAATGTGGGCAGCATCTTGCGATTGCGCGAAGATCTCGAATCCGTCTTCGCCGGTATAGCCTGTTCGCGAAAGAATCACCGCCCTTCCAAATACCTCACTGGTCTCCACGAATTCAAATGCCGAGATCGAATCCACCACTGATCCGACGGCCTGACGAAGCAGCTCTGAAGCCCTCGGGCCCTGGAATGCAATGAGCGCAGTGTCGTCGGACCTGTCGGTGATCCGCAGGTCCGCGACATTTCCCTCGCCGCCGGTCCCGCCGACTTCGTTCCTCGACTGCATCCACGGGTTCTCACGACTAATCCATCGGAGATCTTTCTCCGTATTGGCGGCATTCACCACGAGCATGAGACGCGTTTCGGCGAGACGATACACCAGCAGATCGTCGACTACTCCAGCGTGAGGGTAACACATGGGTGTGTAGACCGCTTGTCCTACATTGATTGAAGCGACGTCATTCGTCACGAGCCAATCGACAAGCGCCACTGCGTCGGGACCCTCGATCTCGATCTCCCCCATATGAGAGACGTCGAAAAGCCCGGCTGCTCTTCGCACACACATGTGCTCGGCAATTATCCCCGTCTCGAAATGGAGCGGAAGCTCCCATCCAGCGAAATCGACGAGTTTCACACCGGGATAGTCTTTATAGACGTCGTAGAGAGGGGTTCTTTTTCCCATACCTCAAGACCTTCAGTCGCTAGAGTAGATACGGCACGCGAAGATTGTACCCCTTGTAGACGACAAACGTTTCCACGGACTGCACTTCGTCAACCTTGCTCACCTCCTCGGTGTAGAACTCCAGTATGCCGAAGTCGTCATTTGTGAGCACCTGCAGGACGAGATCGTAGCGTCCGGTGACGACGCTCACCGAGACGACGCCGCGAAGACGCGCGAACTCCTCTCCCTTCTTCACGAGGTTTACCGTGGAGAGCCGCACCCCGATCAGGATGACCCGGTGTCCAGCGATTGCGGAAGGATCGACGAGCCCGGCAATTTCCAGAACTCCCTCCTCTGTCAACCGATTGACCCGCGAGCGAACGGTGTTCTCCGTTATCGACAGCGCATCTGCAATCGACTTGAAGGACTTTCTTCCGTCGCGCAGGTGCTTGATGATCGCCATGTTCGTTTCGTCGATCTTCATCGAATCGTTTCGATTAGCCGTTGCGTTCGGCGAAATCCTTCATGAATTCCACCAGAGTTGCTACCCCTTCGACGGAGGTCGCATTATAGATTGAGGCCCTGCACCCGCCGACACTTCTGTGGCCCTTCAGTCCGATCATACCCTGCTTTTTCGATTCGGCGACGAAGCTCTGCTCGAGCTCTTCGGTGGGAAGCCTGAATACCACGTTCATCTTCGAACGGAACCGAGGATCTACCGGGCAGCGGTAGAAACCGTCGCTCGAATCGATCGCTGAATAGAGCTGTTCGGCCTTCTGCTCGTTGACGAGCGCAACTTTTTCGACACCGCCCTGTTTCTCGATCCACTCGAGAACGAGCTTGACGATGTAGACTCCGAATACCGGCGGCGTATTGTAGAGTGAGTTGTTCTCGCTGTGGGTCCGATAGCTCAGGTAGGCCGGAAGGGTGTCGGGACAACGCTCGATCATATCTTCACGAACGATGACTACCGTCGTTCCGGCGGGGCCGAGGTTCTTCTGCGCTCCGGCATAGATCAAGCTGAAACGCTCCACCGGAATTGGCCGGCTGAGGATGTCGCTCGACATGTCGGCTACCATCGGAATCTGTCCCGGGTCCGGAAAGGAATGCCACTGGAGCCCTCCGATCGTCTCGTTCGAAGTGAGATGAAGGTAGGCGGCACCGGGGGTCGGCTGAAGCGAATCCGGCAGCATAGTGTACTTCTTGTCGGCTCCGTCGTAGAGAACATTGACTGTGCCGATCTTCTTCGCATCCTTGTAAGCCTTACTCGCCCACGAGCCGGTCAAGGTGAAATCACACGTACCGCTGCCGAGAAAGTTCAGCGGAACCATAGCGAACTGCAGAGTTGCACCGCCACCGAGAAACAGAACATGGTAGTTCTCGGGGACCTTCAGCAGCTTTCGAATGAGCCTGATCGCCCCATTGTGAACCTCGTCGTACTCCGAGCTTCGATGGCTCGTTTCCAGGAGTGATAACCCCATTCCATGGTAATCGACTATCTCTTCACGTACCTGTTCGAGCACAGGAAGCGGCAGGGCCGCCGGTCCCGCATAGAAGTTGGTTTTCCTCGTCATACATGCTCCCTTCGGAATTGACTGACGGCATTATAGACTTCCCCACCAAGTCACGAAAGGGGGATCGGATGTTACCAAATCCTTCAAAAAGGCTATCACAGATTGCCATAACTGTCAAAGTTCATCGAGAAATTTGAAGTTATGAGAATTCATCATGAGGGTTGGAAAAAGACTGGAGGGGACGACCCAAGCAAAAAAAACGGCTGCGAACCTTTCGGTCAGCCGCCGCTCTCATTTCCCCACTCACTACCTTCTGCAGCCTTCAAAAGCTGTCTCCGGCATACGAGTATTTTAGTAATTCTTCATCGCCTGAAGTTTGCGAAGCTTCTTGAGCTGTTTTCGCTCGAGCGCCTTTCGCTTGCGATTCTTCACGGTCGACGGCTTCTCGTAGTACTCGCGCTTTTTCCATTCGCGAATAATGCCCTCTTTCTCGACCATGCGCTTGAACCGTTTGAGCGCTTTCTCAAGCGGCTCACCGTCATCGATCTTAACGAATGCGATAGAAAATCACCCCCCTTCGGATAGCGTCCGACGATATGTGTCAATAGTATGCCGAATTTTCTCCTCATCGACAAGCCCTGTGCCGAGTAGCAGGCGGGGATCGACCGCCACCCCTCCGACGCGCACCTCCCAATGAAGGTGCGGCCCTGTCGCGAGTCCGGTTGATCCGACCTTTCCGATCTCCTCTCCCCGTTCGACGGTGTCCCCTTCGGCCACGAGCAGCTGCTGCATATGGTAGTAGAGGCTGTAGACGCCCGGAAGATGCTCTATGACCACGGTATTGCCCGTGATGAGCCAGAACCCGGCGAAGAGCACACGCCCGCCCGCCGACGCCGCCACCGGAGTACCGGCCGGTACGGCGAGGTCGAGTCCGGCGTGAATCGTCGAGGCGGTCGCTCCGTCGGCATAGGTGTACTCGCGTCGGTCACCGAAACCCGAGGTCTGTCTGGTGCTCGAGACCGGAATCTTGAACGGCGCCACATCGAAAACAGCCTCAGGATCGAAACGAGTGAGGATTCCCCACAGCCTCCGTGCGTCGGCGTCCTTGCGAGGGTCCGGCTGCGCCCGAAGCTCGCTTAGCGATTTGTCGAGACGGATCTTCTGACGACGGAACGTGCGCTCGACGACGGTGATCGAACGTACGAGAGTAAGTGGTCGATTGTCGTCGAGAAATCCGTTGACTCGAATCTGATAGTTGCCCGGCGCGACGGTGGTCGGCACACCCAGGAGAACCAACGATGCCGTCTCGCGATCCTCCATGGTCAGTACGAACCCGCGATTGCTCACCAGCGTGCGGTCGGCCTCATCCACGAGCTCCCCCCGCGCCACCGTCGCGCCGGAAGGAGCGTAGAGAGTTATGCAGATCGACTGTCCCGGCTCGACGCTCTCGGGAGCGTCGACCATCGGCGATCCTAGCGGCTCGGCCGAGACCCGGGAAGGAGCCGGCTGCCAGCTCAAAGCGAGGAGAAACCCGAAAACTGCCGTTGCTTTCGTAGGAGAGATTCCCACGCCTAGACTCTACACGTGCTTGAGATCGAGAACCGTCAACTGCAGGCTCTCGCGGTTTTGAAAGTAGTTCCGCCCGAGACGAAAGATGACGTCCGACCTATCTCCGAGCGAGAAATCGCGTCCTACCCTTTCCGCTGCATTCCAATACACGGCGGGCCACTTGTAGCTCCCCGTGTCGAGAAGCAGTCGCACGTGATTCTGCTCCCTTCGGCCGACCAGATCGAGCTCCGCTATCGTGACGTTGCGGGCAAGGAAGACGAGCGGAGGGCTCCCCTCGCCGTAGGGTTCAAATGTTTCCACTACCTTCGTAAGCTCGGGGGTCATGTACTTGAGCGGAAGCTCCGCGTCGATCTCCAGGACTCGCGAAGCAGGTTCGGTCGGTTCGAGATTCTGTGCCAGCCCCGGAAGACGTTTCGTGAAGGTTTCGAGGTTTTCCAGAGTGATGCTGAAACCCGCAGCGTAGTCGTGTCCGCCGAAGTCGATGAACAGGTCGGCGCTCTGCTCCAGAAATCCCTTCACGTTCAGACGCGCGTCGCTTCGAAGCGATCCGACCGCCCGATTCTCAGCCAGATAGGCCACCACAATTGCCGGCGCATTGAAGTAGTTCACGAGGCGCGCGGCAATGATACCCGTGATGCCGCGGTGCATCTCCCGTTCAGCAACGACGACCAACTTGCCTTCGAGCTCCTCGTAACTGCGCTTCGCGACAGGGAGAATTTTCTCCCATACCGTGTCGCCGAGCTTCTTTCTATCCTTGTTCAGCCCGCAGACGGTGTCCGCCAGCTCTCTCCGCCGCTCGGCGTCCTCGGTCAAGAGCAACTCGGCCGCCGTCGCCGGGACTCCCATCCGGCCGGTGGAGTTGATGAGCGGGGAGATTTGCCAGCCGACGTCAGTCGTGCTCAATCGCTTTCCAGAAAGATTCTGGGCAAGCAGGAGCTCCTGAAGCCCTTTGCGGCTTGTCGCGTTCAAGACCTCCATACCGTTTCGTACGAGGATTCGGTTTTCGTCACGAAGCGGCATCAAATCGGCCAGCGTCCCGAGAGCCACGAGGTCCAGCAGAGGGAGGAAGCTCTCGGAAAGAGTGGGGTGCTGGACCAACAGGAAGGAGGTGAAGAGATCGACGAATACATCGAGCTCGCCGCGTGCCGTCTTTCGGTACCGGGCTATCCGGCTCTGCTCCCGGATCTTCAATATGCTCTTCCCTCGAAGCGATGGCAGGACCTTCCATATCTCGGGAGCGGCGTCGATGAGATTGATCTCCACCCGTTCTCCGAAAATCTGCCGGAGCAGCCGGTTCTGAGTGCCGGCGTCGTAGACGAGGATTTGACACCCTTGAAGGAAGTCGACGATGCGCATCTGTTCGAGCTGACCTACGCCCGGTACCAGCGTCTCGGAGAGACGATCCACCTCTACGAGGTTTTCCATCTTGGCCACTTCGATGATGAGCGAGTCGTTCCCCGGCCTCACGTTCAGCAGACAAAAGAGCTGCTTGTAGAGGTCGGTTTTCGCGAATCGAAGTGCCCATGCCACCTTCGCCACGACTCCGCACCCGGCAAGGTCGCGAAACGGGTACCCCGATTCTTCGATTTTCGGATCTATGATGGCGACCGCCGGCGGCAACTCCTCCGGTGGGTTGTGGTGGTCGATAATGATGGCGTCGATTCCCAGACTTCCCGCGTACTCGACCTCCGCCGAGTTGGAGATCCCGCAGTCCACGGTGATCAGCAAAGATCCGCCCTCAGCTGCGAACTCCTCGACGGCTGCGCGAGAAAGTCCATAGGGATCGTCGCCCGACGGAAGCGCCCAGGCTGCATCGAGCCCAATTTCCTCGAGCACCTTTTTCATCAGCACGGTCGAAGTGATTCCGTCGACGTCTCTGTCGCCGAAAATCTTGACCTTCTCCCCCTCTTCCGCTGCAGTCAGGAGTCGGTCTACCGCATCCTCCATCTCGTCGAAAAGAAAAGGATTGTGGAGAAACCGAAGATCTTTTTCGAGGTAATATAGTATCTCCTCGGCACGAGCCACACCTCGACGGACCAAAATCGACGCCGTCAGCAGATCGACATCATACCGCCTTGCGGCATCCTTGACCAACGTGGGGTCTATTTCTTTCTTTACCCAGTCCATACAACCGATGCGCATTATCCATTGCTATTGGCAAGGAATTCAATAGCTGCGACCTCCTGGTAGGTCGGTCCTTCGGAGTTCAGAAAGGATTCGTAAAGCACGCAACGAGACACGTGGAAGCTCCCCGACAGATCGATGCCCATACTTCCGTCAACCTGAACTCGGCTCGCGGGGTCTCGCCCTCGTACACGTCCGAGCGTGATGTGCGGTTGAAACCCTCTTCGGTCTGCGGGCGCTACGATTTCTGAGAGCTCAGACTTCAGTTGCTCGAAATAGGCGGCGCACTCCTCCGCTCCTTCGGTCAGACGGGAAACGAGGACTCGCGCAGCACCTTTCGGCGGGAATTGTCCGATCCCGGAAAAGCCGATCTTGAACGGCAGCCGTCGGAGAGACGGCCGTTTCATCGCCTGCGCGACTCGACCCGCTCGTTCGTCGTCGATGTTGCCGAGGAACAGAAGCGTGACGTGCATGTTCTGGGGCTGCACCCATTTCACTTTCAGAGCCGGTTGGCGCAAAGGCTTGCATCCCACCCAGATCGACTCAGTAATCTCCTTCGGAATCGGGAATGCGATGAACGCTCTCATAGTACCCCCGCTTGCAGAGTTTTTAACGGCACCTCCACGAGGTCCTGCACAAACAGATACAATAGAGCCAGAAGCTGCTCTTTTGCACTTTGTTCTAAATCGATTCTCAATGCTTCACCAATCTCGAAGCGCCCGGTGCGTTCGAGGTATTTCCGCGCGCCCGCGCTCAATTCAGGAAGCCGCTGTCTCGGCTCATCGAGCAGGTCGCCGAGGCAAGAGGGACAGACGAAATCTCCCTCAGTTTGCCGGTAGAGGGCCGTCTCGCGTTCGGCGAACTCCGTCCCACAGATTGCGCAGGCTTCGATGTCCGGCTGAAATCCGGAAAGTGCAACAAACCGCCAGAGGAATTGAATCTCGACGGACCTCTCGTCCGCCGTGGAATCGAGAGCGTGTAGCGCCTCCTTCAATAGCTCGAACACTTGGTCCGCTCCCTCGCCTCCGGCGTAGGCTCTGATAACGACCTCGGCCCAGAGGGAAGCAGCGTAGTAGCGGCGCAGATCACCGCGCACCGACTCGAACAGACAATGATGCTCCATATCGGTGATCTTGTAGCTCTTCTTGACTGGCTCGAAATAGAGATACGCAGTGGACCACGCAAATGGGTCGGTCACCCCTGCGAGCCTGCCCCTCCCTTTGTAGACGCCGTGTGCAATTGCATTCACCAGCCCGAGCTCAGGCGAGAGCAGTGTCACCGATTTGTGGATCTCCCCTATCCTGCCGGTCTTGAGAACTATGGCCTCAGTTCGGATGTTCCGTGACATAGGGTAGCGACATGCTACCATGAAAACCCCTCCCAGGGAAGCTCGCCCCTTCTCCAGCGCCTCTTGCGCGGATCATGTTGAAAATCGATGACTTTGTTAGTAAGTTCTTGGGTGAACAGCAAAAACGGTACAGACTCTCATACGTCCAAGGAGATGTTACAATAAGGGCAACCCATGTCTGACAGAGATATCATTCCAGCCGATCTCATACTACCGAACAAGCTTCTCGTCGTTCCGCTTCAAGGCAAACCGATCTTTCCCGGGATTTTCACTCCGATGGTAATCGGCGCCGCGGACGATATTCGGGTTATCGAGCAGGCGCTCGAGGGCGACAACATGATCGGGCTCCTGCTGGTGAGGAACGACCAACTCGATCGCCCGCGTGGACAGGACCTCTATCGGGTCGGCACCCTCTGCAAGATCGTCCGGAAGATCAACCTTCCAGACGGGGGTATGAATATCTTCATATCCACCCTGAAGCGGTTTCGCGTGAAGAAGCTGCTTCGTGACGAGACCCCCATTACCGCGGCTGTCGACTACTTGAGCGACGAGGAGGAGGAGACCGACGAGGTGAAGGCGCTCACACGCTCCCTCATTTCGGAGATGAAACAGATTTCGGAAAACAACCCGCTGTTCTCCGAAGAAATGCGGCTCAACATGGTCAACATCGATCATCCTGGAAAGATCGCGGATTTCATTACCTCTATCCTCAACATCGATCGAGGCGAGCAGCAGAAGATTCTAGAAACCGTGAACATCCGTCAACGAATGGAGCAGGTGCTCATCTTCATCAAGAAGGAGCAGGAGCTGCTCCGCATCCAGAAGAGGATCCAGACCCAGATAAACGAGAAGATCGAGAAGAGCCAGCGAGAGTATTTCCTGAAGGAGGAGCTCAAGGCGATAAAACAAGAGCTCGGGATGCCTACCGATGCGAAGACCGGAGACTACATACGTTTCAAGCAGGAGATCGAGAAGCTCGAGCTCCACGGTGAGGTAAAGGATCAGGTGGAGAAGGAGCTCGAGAAGTTCTCTCTCATGGACCCCAATGCGTCGGAGTTCATCGTTACTCGCAACTACCTCGACACGATCATCTCTCTCCCATGGCGTGATCCGGTTTCGGAAAGAACCGACCTTGTACAGGCGGAGAAGATCCTCAACGCCGACCACTACGGGCTCGAGGACGTAAAGGAACGTATTCTCGAGTTCCTGGCCATACGTCATTTGCGCAAAGATACGAAGGGATCGATCCTTTGTCTCGTGGGACCTCCGGGCGTGGGGAAGACCTCGATCGGCCGCTCCATCGCACGGGCGCTCGGCAAGAAGTTCTTCCGCTTCTCGGTAGGCGGCATGAGAGACGAGGCCGAAATCAAGGGTCACCGTCGCACTTACGTCGGCGCCATGCCGGGCAAGATCATCCAGGGTCTCAGGATCGTCAAGACGAAGGATCCTGTTTTCATGATAGACGAGATCGAGAAGATGGGAATATCGTTCCAGGGCGATCCGTCGTCGGCGTTGCTCGAGGTGCTGGATCCGGAACAGAACGTCGCTTTCCGGGATCACTACCTCGATCTGCCGTTCGATATATCGAGTATCCTTTTTATCGCCACAGCGAATACGCTCGACAGCATACCACGACCTCTGCTCGACCGAATGGAGGTCATCACTCTTTCAGGGTACATCGACGAGGAGAAGATCGCGATCGCCCGACGTTATCTCATCCCGAAATCACTCGAGCGTTCCGGGCTGAAGAAGAACCAGGTCAAGTACTCGAAGGCCTCCCTTTCGGCGATCGCCAACGAGTATGCCCGCGACGCTGGAATGCGGACCTTCGAAAAGTCGCTCGACAAAATACACCGCAAGATAGCCCGACAGATCGTCCTCGGAAAGGAGTGCAACCCGGTCATAATCGACCCTGAAGCAGTGCAGGAGTACCTTGGCAAGCCGATGTTTCCGAGCGACGAAGCCAAATGGAAGCTCTCGCCCGGAATGGCGATTGGCCTCGCCTATACGAGCTTCGGTGGCGACACCCTGGTGATCGAGTCCGTCGCGAATCCCGGCAAGGAGGGCCTTCGCCTTACCGGTCAAATGGGCGAGATAATGCAGGAATCGGCGAACATCGCCTACTCCTTCGTCCGGCATATTGCCGACCGCTTCGGCATCGACCGGACCTATTTCGAGAACAATCAGATCCACCTTCATATCCCGGCGGGCGCGACCCCCAAGGACGGGCCTTCCGCAGGAATCACGATGGCTTCCTCTCTGTTGTCGCTCATTGCGAAAAAGAAGCTGAAGAACAACCTCGCCATGACGGGAGAGCTTTCCCTCATCGGACGGGTCCTGCCCATTGGCGGGCTCAAGGAAAAGACGATCGCAGCTCGAAGATACGGTATCAAAACGATCATCATGCCGAAGGAAAATCTCAAAGATCTGGAGGAGATACCGGAACACGTCAAGAAGGGCATCACATTCCATCCGGTCGAAACCATGGACGAGGTGCTGGAGAAGATATTCTGACCGCCCCACCGAGCCTTTCGACTGAATCGACGCTGAGAACCATCCCGTGAGCATCGAGGATACGCTCAGAGCAGGTCCCATCAACCTCCCGGTACGCTACCTGCTGTTCATGGTTGCCGCGGCAGTGGGCTACGCGACCATGTCACTCCTGCTCAGACGCCGGGGAGAGCTCCGGCGACTGACCGCCAACCGCTTCGTGAACGCTATTTTCACCTTTGTCCTCGTGTGGAAGCTGGAGCCTCTCGCTGCCGGACTGTTCGCCGCGCTCTCAAGTGGACGATGGGAGGGAGTGTGGCTGCGCATCTTCATACCGGGCGGTCTGCGCGGTTCGATTGCAGGGACGTTTGCCGCACTGCTCTACATTGTTGCGAGCGTGACGGCCGTGGGCCGAAAGGCGGGTAACCGCGATGAACCGGCGCCACCGGTCAGGAAATCCCGTCAGCTTCTCTGGATCGGGACCGCTGTCGCGCCGTTGGTCGGCGTCTATCTCGTCGCTTCCATCGTCCTCGCTCCCAATCCGATCGCCACCGGAAGAGCGGTCGCGATCAGTGGCCCACCGGACACCGGAGGGGCTCCCCGAGCAGAGCGACGGGTAGGCACCGCCGTAGGGGATAGGGCACCGGCATTCGCCGCCGAGACCCTCGGCGGTAGCCGCTTCCGCTTTGAAGGCTCTGCATCTCGAGCCATCGTTCTCAACTTCTGGGCGACATGGTGCCCACCTTGTCGAGCAGAGCTCCCCGATCTGGTCCGCTTTTCCTCGGAAACGGGACCCAAGAACATTCAAGTCTGGAGCGTGAACATGACCAGCACCGAAAGCTCACGGCAGGCTGTGCGTGAGTTCGCACGCTCCAATAACATGGAGTTCCCGGTGCTCGTTGATCCCGAGGGATCCATCGCACATGCCTACGGTGTGACAGCCCTCCCGACGACGTTTATCATCGCGGCCGACGGCACGATCCTCGCCAAACAAGTCGGTGCGATGAGCCCGAGCTGGCTTCGCAGCCAATCGGCCCGCGCGACTCGATAATCGGGTGCCCCACCTCGCCGGGGCACCCGTCTCGGAGCGTATGCGCGCGATCAGGGCTGTGAAGTAGATTCGAGCAGCGGAAGTCGCTCATCGAGCTCATCGGCGTGCCATCCCTCCCGCACTGCCTTCACATAGCTCTTGGCCCGCTCCTTGTCGTTGACCATCACGGCTCCACACAGGCGGCCATCGCGGTAGAAAAGCGCCCGATAGCGGCTACCGTCGAGCCCGCGGACGACCTTGATACCCTCCGATACGGTCGGAGGGCTCATGGAAAAGAAGTAGTTGCCGAAGACTTCACACTTCAGTCGGAAGGGCCGCAAGTCGTGCGTGATGAGATCACCTGCCGCGTTCGCACCCGCGATCTGCCCTTGAAGCTCGGCCGCATGCCAAAGGAAGGAGACAAATCCTCCCGGATGCTCCGCGACATCCCCCGCCGCATATATGTCGGGATGCGACGTTCGGAGATTGGCGTCTACTTGGATTCCCTGCCCGGTCGCAAGCCCTGCACTCCGAGCAAGACCGATGTTGGGTCGCACGCCGATACAGAAGACTGCCATGTCCGCTCGAGTTGTTCCTCGCGGCGTGGCTACGGATACCTCTCCGCGCCGGCTTCTGCCAATGTCGATCGCGGTGACCGGAGCATTGAGGAGGAGCTCCACTCCGTTCTCCCGGAGGAGGTTCTCTAGCATCCCCGAAACCTCCTCATTCAAGTGGGTCCCAAGAAGATGCGCCCTTCTTCCCGCCAGGACAACCGCCTTGCCGAGAGCCGTAAGTTGCTCGGCCACCTCCACGCCGAGCACCCCGCCTCCGGCCACGAGGATCCGCTTCATGGGCATCACCGCCTGGCGCAATCGCTCGACGTCGCTTGCTGTGCGCACCACGGCGACTGCTCGGCCCAGCTCCATTCCGGGAGGCAGAATCGCAAGCGATCCGTTGGCAAAGACCAGCTTCTCCCAGCGCACCTCTCCTACCGCCGGGAGATGAGCTCGATGCAGCCCTGGGTCGACGGAAAGCACGGTCTCACCGACTGCAAGGTCGATGTGGTTTTCCTGGTACCACTCCCCGGACTCCATCGCAAAATCATCGCGTTCGAAACCTCGTGCCAGATACTTTGAGATCTTGGTTCGTTTGTAGGGTACCCGATCCTCCTCCGAAACGAGGAGGATGCTACCTGAAGGGTCCCGTTCCCTGATGGCGCGCACCGCAGTTAGTCCCGCGATCCCCGCGCCTATAATCAGATACCTATATGTCGAGCTTATCGTGCCGTTCACCGTTTTTGCTCCCGCGCCGACGAGACGGGTGAGTTGACCCATCCCGTGCCGTTTGTTCTAATGGACCATACAGGGGGAGAGTATGATCGTGAGAGTGATTTCCCTTCGAGTTAAGCCCGAACAGATCGATGAGTTCAAGACTGCAACCATCGCAAATCACGTCGGCTCGCTGAAAGAACCCGGAATTCTTCGCTTCGATGTGCTCCAAAATGAAACAGACCCATCGGAGTTCTTGCTCTATGAGGCATACGAGAGCCAGGAAGCTACGCTGACCCACAAGGAGACCGTCCACTATCGGAGATGGAAGGACACCGTCGACCCGATGATGGCCCAGCCCCGTACGTCGACCGCCTACAGTCTCGTCGCCCCGGAGCAAGAGTACTACTGATCCGGAAGCGATCTCGGCTCGTGACGATGGCCGCCGAAATCACGAAACTCCTCGATGATCGACCGATAGCGACCTTCCACGCGTCGAACTACGTGTTCCCAACTCACGTAGATCGTCTCTCGGGCTCCTTCTCCCGCGCGGCGCCTCGCCGCCTCCGAACCCATTATTTCTCCTAGCTTCTCTACGAACCGATCCACGCTGTTCTCCGTTAAAAAGCCGTTTTCGCCGTCGACGATTCCCTCCGCCGCCGACGACCGTACAGTCAGCACCGAGGGGAGTCCGAATGCGGCGGCCTCGCGGACTACGAGACCGACTGTGTCATACATCGAGGGAAAGAGAAAGAGGTCGGCGGCGGCGTAGAGCCGCTTGATTTCCTCTCGCTCAACGATCGCTCCGAGAAAGCTGACCGATTCCTCGATTCGATACCGCGAGACGAGCTTCTTCATTTCTTTTTCGGCGTACCCCGATCCACCGAATACCATCCGGTAGCGAACGGAGCGCTCGGATAGGGCCTTCATCGCATCTATGATCAATCGAACGTTCTTTTCCCATCGATGTTGTCCGATGAACAGGAATACGAATGTTCCGCCGTCAACATCGAGGTACCTCCGCCCCGCCTCTCGATAGCTCGCGTACTCCGCGGGCGTGGGCACTGGGAGGTCGGCTCCGTTCGGCATGATCTCCAGCGAGCCTTCATACCCATAGTCTCTGAGGGTACGAGCCGTCGCCTCGTTCGGCACCCAGACATAGTCGGCCGCCTCGTAGAAGCGAATGATGTAGCTCAACGCCAGGTCGGCGGTTTTTTCGAAGTAAAGGGCCTTTCGGAGATCCTCGCGATACTTGGAGTGGAACGTCGCGACGATTGGGATTCCGCGCTTGCGAGCAATCTTCAATGCTATGCTACCGCTCACGAAGGGACAGTGAGCGTGAACGAGGTCGAACTCGATATTGTACACCCTTCGGAGAAACTCCGGGTCGAGGCCCGGGAGACCGGCTCGGTATGGAGCCATGGCCGGCAACTGAACAGACCGAAACCGCAGAACCGAGAATTCGTTGTGGTCCTCATAGTTCGGGACAGACGGCGTGATGACGACCGGGCTTGAACCCCAGCTCTTCATCCAGTGTGCATAGTTGCGTACACAGACGCCTACACCATCCAAGATCGGGTCGAACGAGTCATTGAACAGCCCAACTACCAAATCAGCTCACTCCGTCTTCCCTTCCTCATTCGCCGCGACACCCTCGCCCGCCCGCCGTAGTCAGTCGCCGGCCAATCAACGGCCGGCTTCCGGCCCGACGATGACGCGCGAAAAGTGGCGGGAGGAGAACAGTGCGCCCAAAATCGACGTAAGGTAATTATAGAAGAAGCGCCAAAGAATTACCGCAACCCCGAGCAGATAATAGGGAACGACGCTGGAGAACAAAACGACAAAAGCCGCCTCACCGAGTCCGGCCGCACCCGGCGTCGGCAGGAACGGAAGAAGAAAGAGAAACAGCGATCCGAGGGCGATGCCCGTGGTGAACGGCAGGCTGACGCCGAGTCCAAGGAAAATCACCCAGAGCGTCACAACTTCGACCGCATAGGTAACACCGATACTGAGGGACCCGGCAATAAACGGGAGGAGATGCCGCCTGAAATAGTGCTGGAAGCTGGACTTCGCTTGATGAACCTCGTGCACAAGCTGTTTGCGAAACCGGCCTTCGTTCTTCAGCAGCCCCAACCGATGTCCCAGCCTGCCGAGAGCGGTAAGGAGGCGAATGACGATGCGAGGTCGAAGCAGACCGGCTACGATAGCCGCGACGAATACGACCTGTACGCCGGCGGAAACGAAGAAGATGACGTTGAGAACCTCCGCGTTATTGATATGCGTATGAAAGAAGACGAAGCCCGCTATCGCTCCAAAGAACACATACATCGATATGACGATCAGCTTCACGAGAACGATCGACGAGCCCTTACCGGGTGGAACTCCTTCTCGCTGAAGAAAATAGACAACGAATGGCTGTCCGCCGAACCCGAACGGCGTTATGAGGTTGAAGAAGACGCGATAAGCGGCGGCTTTGATGGACGGCCCGAGTTTGAGACGCTCGTTGGTGCCGCGTGTGTAGAAGATGAAGCTGAGCGCGTCCATGCCGAACGCCGTTACCCAGATCCCGAACAGGACGATGAGGTAAAGCGGATCAAAGGATCGCAGTGCTTTGACGGTCTCTTTGCTGAACGTGAAGTACATGACCGCACCGAGAGTAAGAGCGCTCAGGACGATGAAGACAAGAACCCGTATCGTACTGCGCGAAACCTTAGCCGCCGGCTTTGCTTCTTCCGCCATGCCCCACCAGAGAAATGTCCCTCGAACCGACCTGCCCGTTCAGGGCCTAGATTGGAAACCGCGCCTCATCAGGTCTAGATCGAGTTCCGGATAAACCGGGTAGCTGTCGAGTAGACGATGAACCCGATGCACCGCCTCATCCTTCGCCGCCGGATCAATTTCGTATTTTGCTTTGCTCTTCTTCGTTCCGGTTGATGCCTTCGATTCGGCGGCCCGGGTACTCTTCAGAACGAGGGTGATCGCTTCCGCAATCTCCTTCATCTCATCCGTGCCCATTCCGAGGGTAGTCACCGCCGGCGTACCCACCCTGAGCCCGCTTGTGTACCATGGTCCGTTCGGATCGAACGGCAACGAATTGCGATTGAGGGTAATCCCGCACTCGCGGAGCGCGCTTTCCGCCTGGCGGCCGGTAAGGTGCAGGTTCCGCACGTCGATGAGGAAGAGATGATTGTCGGTACCGCCAGTTGTGACAGTGAGGCCGTTTGACCGACACGCAGCGGCAAGCGCGCGCGAGTTCTCGACGATTTTTGCGGCGTAATCACGGAACTCCGTCTTGCCGGCTTCAACGAGCGCAACTGCTTTCGCGGCCATGACATGCGGCAAAGGTCCGCCGATGACCATCGGACAGCCCTTGTCCACCGCTTCGGCGAACTCCGCGGTGCAGAGAATCATCCCGCCACGGGGTCCCCTGAGTGTCTTGTGGGTGGTTGTCGTGACGACGTGCGCGAAAGGGAAGGGGCTGGAGTCTCCACTGAAAACGCCGCCGGCCACCAGTCCGGCGAAGTGTGCCATATCCACCATAAGAACCGCTCCCACCCTATCTGCAATCTCACGCATTCGTCGAAAATTGACGGCTCGAGGGTATGCACTGTAGCCGGCGAGAAGCACAAGGGGTTTGAACTCGAGCGCCTGACGCTCGATTGCATCGTAGTCAAGCAGCATCGTCTCAGGATTCACGGCATAGGTCTGCGCATGGAACATCTGTGCGGAAACGTTGTGTCGATAACCGTGTGTCAGGTGACCACCGGAGTAATAGTCGAGGCCGAGCAGTCTCTGATTGCCGAGCAGCGAGCGGAGCTCGGCCCATTGAGACTCGTCGAGTTTCGAGGGATTCGTCTCGCCGAGTGACTCGAGATGTGGGGTCTCGATACGAGTCGAAAGGATCGCCCAATAGGCGATCAGATTCGCGTCCGCACCGCTGTGAGGCTGAACGTATGCGTGATCGGCACCGAAAAGCTTGCAGGCGAGATCGGCCGCGAAGCTCTCGATCGAATCGACGTTGTCACATCCCGCATAGAAGCGGTGATTCGGGTATCCTTCAGAGTATTTGTCCGTGAGGAGGTTTCCCATCGCGAGCTGACTGCTCAAGCTCGAGTAGTTCTCGCTTGCAATGAGCTTCAGGTTTGTTCTCTGGTCGGCGAGCTCCTGCACGATGGAGGACGCAACAGCCGGAGCTACCTCGGCAACCGCCGATAGCGATGCGAGGTACGCTAGTGCTCCGGGGTCGATAGTGTCCCCTGCGGAAGTGAGATACTCCCGAATTGGATTGACGTTCAACTGTTTCTCCTTGACTCAAATGACGGTCGTGCCAATTAGACGGCATTGTGCGCCGCTTTACGACCTTTTCGAGATTGTAGCCACTGCTCGCGTGCGCCGCAGCCGCCCGAGATGCGTTTGGACGCGGAGAGCAAAGGGTCAAGCAAGGTATTAGCACGAAAACCGGCCGGTTTCAAGGCGGCCCGCCGGACCGCGGCGTTGTGGGCTCATTCTCCTCGAAGCCGCCCGACCAGGCTGTCACTCGTCCGAAGAGCATGTGATATTCCTCATCGAGCGGCCCAGTTCGCCTCGCGAGCGCACGCTGCAGCCGGCCTGGATCGATTCGATCGCCCATGAGCGCTAACAGATCCTTCGCGGAGCCCGCCGCCTGAAGGCGGACACGGTGCAGGCGATCGAGCAGCACTCGCGCCGACTCGAGCGTCTCGTTGCGCTCTAAGCCAGCTGCGATGCTCTCCCTGATACGCCGGATCAGCCTCCACGCCTCGTCGAAGGATAGAGACAGACCCGCTGCGAACTCGCCGATTCGCCTCACATCAAGCGCTCCCTCCCCTTTTCCGCTTTCACCGAGACTCCTGACATGCTCGAGACTGAGCTCTATCGACTCAGAGAGAAAGCCGGCGGGATCATCGCCGAACCTGTTCTTGGCCGGGGAGGACAGCTCCTCGATATCCGCACACTCGTCGGGTCCCACGCTGATCATAGCCGGCAGGCGGCGGGCAATCTCGTGCGCGGCCTCACGGTCTCGCTCCGTGGCCACGCTGCAACTCGATACAAGACGCTCCCCCCACCTATCGCCCAAACGACTCCGGACCGTCCCCGGAACCACAACGAACTCACTGTCTTCGAGAATAGAATCCACAGTCTCGCGCGTCAAAGGTGTGGACGGACAGCAGCGAACCGCAACCGGCATGCCCGACTCCCTCAGCAGCCGCAGCGCCGCCACCATAGTGCTCAACGGAAGATGCCGCTCGCGCCAGCTCAAGAGCACCGTTCCGGGATCGGCCAACAGGCCGAGGAAGTCGTCAACGAGGTCGCCATAGAATTTTCGACCGGCCGGCTCCCCCAGATCGAGAATCGGCCCCTCCTTTTCGAACCTGAAGAGGTGCTGATAACTCGCCACGCGGGATACGAACTCGAGCTCGTGCGGAGCCGGAAAGACGCTGTTTACCTTAATCTCCTTCCCATCTCGAAATACTCCGGCCACTAGCTCCTCACGGTACGCGTCCGGATTGCGAAACCGATCGTCGAACGACCAGGGGAAGCTGTTTCCCCAGTCGATGTAGACCGCATGGTATCGCCAACGGCCGAATAGCGAGACCAGCTCTCTGAGCCGTTGCGCCGTCGGTCGAAGCTCCGAGAGCCTGTAATGAATCGAAAGCGCCGGTACTGCCACCTCTCCCGTCACCCTACCTCACCTGTGCACGGTAGCTCTATTCACGGTTTGCGGCAAGGGAATCCGAACGGGAGCGAAAAGCTTCTTTGGCTTGCTATCACGCCCTCTACCCGGTATGCTGGTCGCCGTCCTATCAGGGAGAAGCCAAGTGCAAACACGAGATACAACCAGGCGATTCGAGTCGCTGGGGATTCGGGTGCCCCGCGTCATGCTTCCGCGCAAGGAGGTTGACTTTCAGAAGTGGGCGGTGATCGCCTGCGACCAGTTCACCTCCGATCCGAGTTATTGGCAAAGAGTCGAGCGATTCGTAGGTGCGAATCCCTCTTCGCTTCGTTTGGTACTTCCGGAGCTGTACTTGACGGAACCCGATGTAGCCGGACGAGTCGCCGCAATCCTCGGCTCGATGAACGACTACATCGAGAGAGATATCATCGAGGAGCTGGATGAGGGATTCGTCCTCGTCCGCCGGCGAACTCGATCCGGAGCGGTCCGTACCGGATTGCTTGCGGCGATCGACCTCGAGCACTACGACTATCGATCGGGTGCTACTTCCCTGATTCGAGCAACGGAGGGCACGATACCGGATCGAATACCCCCCCGAACAATGGTACGCCGGGGCGCATCTCTCGAACTTCCGCACGTACTGGTTCTCTACGACGATCCGACCAACAAAGTCGTCGGTCGCCTTGAGTCGCGAGTCGACGAATACCGAACACTGTACGATTTCGACCTCATGGAAAACAGCGGCCATATCTCCGGATACCACGTGGCCGACGAGGATTCCATACAGACCGTGTTCGAGGAATTCTCGGCGCTCGCCGACCGAGAGCAGTTCACACGTCGACACAACAGGAAGGATGTTCTCCTCTTCGCAGTCGGAGACGGCAATCACTCTCTCGCGGCAGCGAAGACGGTTTGGGAGGAAATCAAGTCGGGCGGTGATGCAGCGGACGATCACCCGGGGCGCGATGCGCTGGTGGAGCTCGTCAATATACATGACCCGGGCCTGGAGTTCGAGCCGATTCATCGCGTTCTCTTCGGCGGCGGAGAGCGACTTTTGGCAAGGATTCGGGAGACCCCCGGCGTGCGGATAACCCCGTCGGACGGATATGAGGACATGATCGAGCAGGTGTCGAGCCAAGAGCCGACAGCCACCCACAGTGTCGGTCTGGTCACCGTCGACGGATTCTCCCTCCTCCGGTTCGACTCTCCGTCGGCAGCTTTGCCGGCCGCAAGCCTCGGAGAGTTTCTCGACGACTTCCTTCGAAGAGAGGCCAACGCCTCACTGGACTACATCCACGGTGAGGAGAGCACGCTCAACCTTGGAAGAAAACCGGGCAACGTCGGTTTCTTTCTGCCTCCGGTCGCCAAGTCGGACTTCTTCGAGATGATCGTGCGCGACGGCTCGTTTCCGAGAAAAACCTTTTCGATGGGAGATGCGGACGAGAAGCGCTTCTATCTCGAGGCCCGGCGAATCGTACCCGCCTGAGTAGCGAGGCGCGATTTGACTTCGACCGGCGCTACCGTTCCAACAACGCGGCCGGAACCTCGAATGCTCCCTGACGGAGGATTCGGTACGGTCGCTGCGTGATATCGAGAATGGTGGAGGGGGCGCCCTCGGGATAGTCGCCGGCGTCGACGATGAGATCGACCTCGTTCTCAAACTCGGCCACAATATCCCGGATTCTCCACATCGGGGGGAAACCGGAGCGATTCACGCTCGTCGAGTAGACCGGGCTACCGAGGGAACGAATCATCTCGATCAGGAACGGGTCATCCGGAAGACGCACGGCAACAGTACCTTCCGCCGCTCTCATCACGACCGTCAGCGGGCCCGGCCAGAGGGAAACCACCCGCTCATCCAGCGGTCCATTCGAAAGCTCCACCGCCTGATCGGCTGTTCCCACGAGCATCAGGAAGGGATTTGTTTCGCCGCGCCCTTTGATCTGTCGAATTCTCGATTCGGTTGCGGGGACAGTACCGACGAAACCATAGATCGTGTCGCAGGGAAAGATCGCTACACCGCCGCCGTCGAGCACCGCGAAGACTTGGCTTCGCAGTCCCGTATCACCTCTCCTGAGGACCATCCCGCCGCCTCGTGAACACACCGAGAAGAACAAAGGTGAGCACCGCGACGATCAATCCGACAACGCGCGAGACTGAGTCGCTCGTAACGGTGTGGTGCCTTTCGCTTGCCAGGCTGCCGACCGCGAATGCGTTCCTCGGTGGCGAGTAGCCCGATATCTGAAGAACACGTTCGTTGGGCTCGAGAAACCCGAGCTGCCGCGCCTCGAGCCGGATCGTCTCGGCGTTCGTTCGCAGGGAATCGAAACGATCGGCCAAATGGGTGTTGATGTCTTCGAGTTGAGAGAGATTAGTCTCGAGTCGCGTCTTGTAGTGCCGGAGCTCGTTGCTGGCAACAATTCCGGTTCTCCCGAAGACAAAGACGACCAGACAGTAGGCGGCGAAGCCGAGATAAATCGAGAGAAAGAGACGCGTGCGTCGGCCCATATATGACTTTACGGAAACTACCGAGAATTTCTTAACTGGAGAGCTGCAAAAGCGCACTTCGCGCCATAATAAGACACTATTGAAATCGATGCCTATGTGGTATATTGACACCGGTGGATATTGGAGAATACTGTTTTTTGGGTTATTTTGGTCAATTGTACATTCGTTGTTACCGAAAATGAGACCAGAGAAGAAGCTGCTGAGGAGATTTGCGGATGGCCGTCGAAACCTCGAACGGGGACAATCGACAAGACAGATACGAATCCTCCGACGTCAATCCGACGGCGCATAATACGACTGACTCGGGTGACATTGAGCAGTACGGTGTATGGGTGAAAGCCGGCCCGGTAGATATTGGTGACGACGAGGACAACACGACTGAGTTCAAAATGGAGGACCTCGAATCCGGATCTGCGGATGGTACACTCACGCAAGAGGAAGAGGAGCTTCTAGGTTCTCTTGAGAGCGAAGAGCAAACGCAGCTTGACGCTTCCCAGGAGGATTTCGATGTCGACAGTCTTCCCGAAATCGGAGACAGCGACGAGTTGACGATCGAAAACTTCGATCTCTCACCAGAAGACCAGAGCTCGTACAACGTAGAAGAACATGACCTGGATGAAGAGGAAAGTGAGTCGCTCGATGATATCGGCGGTTTCGAGCTTGACCTCCCAGATTCGAACGAAGAGGAAGAGTCTATGGGCATACCGGAAGAATCGGCATCTATCCTACAGAAGATCGAGAGGGACCTCCTTTCGATCAAGGATGAGTTGACCGCACTCAAGAATGAAATCACCTCATTGCGTGGCGGCGGATCAAAGCTCGAGGCTGAGGACCAGCGGGAAGAGGCGGAATCCGGCTTTTTCGAAGAAGACGAGGACGAGACGATCGCGCTCACCGGCGACGAGCTCGACAATATACTCAATACAGCCGATATCACCGAACAGACGGGGCAATCCACTGTTTTGCCGGAAGACAACGACCTCTTGATGGAAGAAGAAGAGGCTGAGGGAGAATCAATCATTGACCGCGACGACATCCTCCTCGAAGAGGAGCCATTGGAGACCGAGACCATGGATCTCGACGAGGGTGACCTTTCGCTCGATGAGTCCCTCGCCGATATCGCTTCCGTAACCGAAGAGCCGACCGAAGAGCTCAGCTTAGAAGTGGAAACCCCTTCCGGCGAAGAGGATCTGCTCGATCTTCCAGAAGAAGAAGAAATCGTCCTGGAGGACCTCGGCGAAGCCGAGGATCTCGGTGCCGCAGAGGACCTCGATCTTGCCGAGGTTACAGCAGAGTCGGCGGAAGTGGCAGAGTTCGAAACCGAAGAGAAGGGCGCAGCCGAAGAAACCACCTTCGAGCTCGATGAGGAGCTCGATCTCTCCCAAAACGAAATGAACGATCTTGAGGAGTCTCAGGACCTCCTTGGAGGCGAGGAGTTGGTCGATTTGCCGGAGTCCGCGCTCGACGATGTGGAGCTCGCTGAGGTGGAAAGCGAGGCACGTGAAGATGCCGAACAGGCGCCGCCCGAAGCAGAGGAGACCCTGGACGAGGCCTTCGACCTGACCGACGGGGAGCTCGAGCCTCTGGAGGCTGAACCGGTTGAGGAGATTTCGGCGGAGCGGGCCCCGACAAACCTTCCCGACGACCTGAAATCTGAAATCAGAGCGATCCTCAAGTACATGGATCAGCTTCTTGAGTCACTTCCCGAGGAAAAGATCGAGGAGTTCGCAAACTCCGAGTACTTCGATGTCTACAAACGCCTTTTCGAAGAGCTGGGATTGACGACATAATGGGACTCTTGAACAGGGTAGCTCGCAAAAACGGCGATGCCCGAAAGGGTGGCCTCCTCCGTCGCGCAGAGGATCTTCTTCGTGCCAGATCGACATCAGCCGGTCGAAACAAGACACTCGGTAGCCCAAAAAAAAAACCTTGACCCCGGCGCCGGCGGCCGACTCGGCCCCGCGGGCGCCCCTTTTGTCCACAGTTGCTTCTCTGCGAGTCGGTCTCGACCTTCCCTCTGAGCTTTTTGCGATCCTCACCTCGCACCTCAAGGCGACGAAAGCGGCTTTCCTCATGCCTGACGAAAACGGCGCTACGCTCGTGCCATGGGTGTATCATGGGATCGACCGCACGACCCAGCACCACCTGAGAATCAATCGAGAGTTCCTCGAGAGTCTTCCAGGGTATGGCGACGGCACCAGCATTACCGTGGCGGGAGACGCTCTACTGCCCCTGAAGCCCTACTTTTCGAGCAGGGAGTTCGCACTGGTGCGGAGGCTTCGTATCACGCCGTTCATCGCGGCCGACCAGATTTCGGCGGCACTCCTCATCGTCGAATCGGAAAGCGCTCCGACATCCGAATCCGTTGATCTCGGGACCGTGGAGGAAGCGGCCCCGGCAATTGCGGCGAAGATCAACGGCGCCCGGGCCATTCTTGGTAACGGAGCGACCGAGACCCGCGATGCGGCTCTGCGAGCCCGGCTCTCGAACATCTTCTCCGAAGCGGAGAGTGCGGGAATGCATGTCACCGCCGGTAGGGTCGATCTCGATCGGCTTGCCCGAGAGCTCATGCGAAACACCACAACCGCAGATATCTACCGATTCAAACGTGACCTTTCCGGCGCCCTCAATACGATGGTTTCCGGCAGTGGCGAGCTCCTCAGCCTCGGTGAGCACGCCGTGCTCCTGATCGTCCAGAGCAAGAACCCATACAGCGAGCGCCTTCTTGCGCATCAATTTGCCGAAGGAGTGCGCACCCTCGTCAATGATTCTCCGCCGTTGAAGGACCTCACGGACCGAACCTGGCGTTATCCCGGCGGCGGCGCCTCCATCGATGAGGTCATCGACTCGATCCTTGAATAGGCCGGCAGTCCAGCTCCGAAGGGCCCGATCCGGGGCCTACTTCGCCTCCATTGCGGGACTCCACCTCAACTCTCCCTATGATCCAGAACATGAAGCAGGCCGATTTCTTGATCATGCCGCAATCTTGGGAGTGCCCACTGCCTTCATAATCCTGGGAGACACCCTCCCATATTTGAAAGAACGGATAGCCGAACGCTATCCGACCGCCACGCTGGTCTCCGTCTATCTCCACGACGGATTGCCCGGGTTGGTAAGGGGTCACTTCCCCCATTCTCTCCCGTCTCACGAGTGGTCGCCGTCGAGCCCTGTCGGACTACGCGATTTCCTTCTCGATCACCTTCCGGATGATGACATCGAGGGTGTCGTTGTCTTGGAGTGGACCCCGTCAACCAGAGCTTTCCCTGAAATCGCTGCCCGCGTGTCGAACGTCGTGGAGCAGCTCGTCAGAGAGGCGACGGGGGGATGGGTCACTTCTGCAGCGTTTGCCCGTGCGTGGGCCCACAACCTTTTCACAAACTACCTCACGCTCGACACCTGGTACGTCATAAAACCTCACAATTCGCCTGTGGTCATAGCAGCTTCGGGTCCGTCCCTCCGAACGGCCCTGCCAGAGCTCGCACGGCGCCGTTCCGATATCGCTTTGATCGCCCTTCCCTCCTCCTTGGAGGCGCTCGAGGATGCCGGCCTGACACCCGATCTCGTGGTCGCCGCCGATGCCGGCTATTGGGCACAGACCCATCTCCGCAGTCTCGACAGGAACCGGCCGACACCGGTCGCGTGCCCGCTCATCTCCGCTCGCGGGCTCTGGCGCGCACCGACCCTTCCGGTCGTCTTTTCCTCCGGAAGCATCATCGAACGTGAGCTGTTCAACGAGGCCGGGGTGTCACCGTTCGAGATAGCTTCAACAGGTACGGTTGCCGCTGCCGCCGTCGAGCTCGCGACGAAATGGACCGACGGACCGGTCATCTTTGCGGGGCTCGACCTCTGCTTTGAGGGACTCAGCGAGCACGTGAGACCTCATTCCTTCGACACCATTCTAGAGATCCAGAGCAACCGGGCCGCCCCCCTCCTCACCGTGGTGTTGGACCGTCTCGTCAAGCTGGGAGCCCGTTATGCTGAAGAGGGTGTGATTCGCACTCCAGGGATGCAGACCTACGCCGGCTGGTTCCGCGAGCTGCGCCGGGATACCCCAATCTATCGTCTCTTTCCTTCTCGCACGGTCCTTCCGGACCTCCATGAGCTGGACGCTGTGGAGTTCGACCGCCTTCTCGGCCAACTCCCCCGACAATCGGCCATGCCGCGTCCAGCGCTCGGCGGAAGATCAGAAAAGAAGGAACGGCTCGAAGTGCTCGATTCTCTTCTTCAGCTTTGGAACCAGACGGTCGAGGTAACGGCCCGACGGATCTCGAAGGAGGATGTTTCTCTTGTCTTGACCGAAGAGAGGCGTGCGACGGCAGTTGCTTCGAGCCTTTCTCCCCGCGAATACGTTCGTTTCCGACAGGCTGTGCGAAGCCTGTCCGAGACCGACGCCGCAAGACTCGGAATCGAGCTCTTCGAGTCGGCGGCAGCGGAGATTGGATCCTACCGCAGGCGATATCTGTCATGACTTCCCTACTACGAGAGAATCTCCACGCGCTGGAATCAGTCGATTCGGCACTTGCACAGACTCTCGCGGCGACGGTCCCGACACTGCATCTCGCGGTCAAGAAGGCTCGATCTGGAGAGCTCGTTCCGATCATTCAACGGACCGACAAACCAATCGCCCTCCACTCACTCTTCGATCCCGTGAAGGAGGCGCAGAGGCTTCGCACTGCACTTCTATCCGGACAACAGGAGGGCACCGCATACTCCGGGCAGACACCTGGATACCTGGTATTCGAGGGGTTGGGTGGCGGATTTCATCTTCGAGATTTTCTCCAGGCAACGCGCCCACTGCACTGTCTGGTTCTCGAATCGGATCTCTCCCTCCTGCGGGCGCTTCTCGAACACATCGATCTCACGGACGTTCTTTCCGATCCTCGGGTTCATCTTCTTCTCGACACCGAGCCCTCAGAAATTCAACGCTACATACGTTCGACCTACCTGCCGGCAGTTATGGGGGGGCTCTTGTCTGTTCCACTGAGATCGCGAATCAGTCTGGCGCCCGGCTTTTTCGAGAAAGCCGCGCTCGCCATTCGAGCCGCCATCGAGGAGACCGCCGATGATTACACCACCCTGTCGAGCTTCGGCCGTCTGTGGACGAGAAACATCTTTGCCAACCTCGCGCTTCTCGCACACTCACAGGTTGCACTTCCATACGCCGAGGAGGCAATCGTAACGGCTGCCGGACCTTCCCTCGAAACCCAGGTTCCCGAAATCGGTCGTCTACGACCTGGCCGCCTTCTCATTGCGACCGACACAAGCCTCCCTGCCCTCCTTTCGGCAGACATCATTCCTGACGTGGTGCTTTCGATCGATTGCCAAAATATCGGATATCACCACTTCCTTGGAGGTCTTCCGCACCCGATCACCCTCGTCATAGAGCTTGCCGCGCCGCCGGCAGTGGCCCGCGTGGCCGCTCGGCTCGCCGCGGTCTCAGGCGGACATCCCTTGTCCAGGTTGGTCGCGGCCCGCCTCGGAGGAATCCCGGTGATCGATACTTCCGGAGGCAATGTCGGACACGCGGCTGTTTCCCTCGCCATCGAGCTCGGCGCTTCGAAGGTGCATGTCGCCGGTGCGGACTTTTCCTACCCCCGCGGCAAGCCGTACGCCCGCGGCACATTTCTCTATTCGTATTTCGAAGAACGGCAGGATCGAGCTCATCCTCTCGAAAGGCAAATGGTCGACCTCATGTACGGGAATCCCACACTCACTCGAGAGCCGGCCAAAGGAGGTTTCCTGTACACGACCAGAACCCTGCGCAGCTATCGCGACCGCTTCGTGAGCTCGTTCGACCGCGAAACGGTTCGCCCGCTTCCGGGCAGCGGACTTCCACTTTCCCTGCCGAGCTCTGCGAATCGCGGAAGCTTTCACACGAACGGATTCGATTCGACTGAGAGCTCCAACCGCCCCTACCGCCCCATGGACCCGGGGGAGCTCAGGCGGTTCCTCGAGGAATACCGCGACGTGGTCATGCAATTGCCGGACGACATATCTACCCTCCTCACCGTCGCGCGCCCCAATGGCTCCTCGATCGATCCTTGGAGTGCCTTCGCGTCGATCTATCCCCTCGTAGCTCGTGCTCGGCGGGATTCTGAAGGCACGGAGAACGTGGAAACCCTTATTTCACTGGCGAAATCAGCCGTCCTGTCGATGATTAATAGAGCGATTCGACAGGAATAGGCAGCAAAAAAGTTTTTCGCTCGCCGCGCCGCACCGAGGAAAAATGAGAGTTCACAACGCGCCGATTTTTCGTATAATGAAGCCCATGGGTAGAAAGGTCACGATCGTCTACACGGTCTTCAGCGTCCTTGCCTTCATCGCCATGACCTCCTGGCTCGCCTACACCATCTTCCAGACACGAGCGAACAACCTCATCAGCGCAGCGAGCTCCTTCGAGAATGTCCGAACCAGTCTATCCGCGGCACTTAAGAAGCAAGGCAGATTCGACACCCCGGGCTTTCGTTCTTTTGTTCGAGCGATCTTCCTCCAAGAGCCGACAATAGACTCACTGACAGTTGTCGGTGCCGGCGACGAGGTACAGTACGTCTTCGCCAGACACGCGTCTCAGCTGGTGGCGCCGCAGGTCACGAACAATCAGTGGTCGGGGTCAGTGCACTACAACCGGATGACCCAGCACCTCTTTTCCGCCGATCTACCTTTGCCTCAGGGCAGCCCGCCGCTTCGGGTCCAAACGGTCTTCACGATACTTGGCAGCAGCGACATTTACTCCATCGCGCGAATCCTACTCATATGCATTCTCTCGTTCGTCATCTTGACCGGGATCGTCATCCTCGTCGTGCCGCTCTTCAACCGAGCTGGTGAGCCCTCCCCGCCTACTAAAGCCGACTACGAACCGCAGTACAGCCGAGAACGTCGACCGCCGGAGCCGTTCGTTCGCAAGACGGAAAAATCAGGTGCGGCGGAGGGGCATGGCGGCCGCGCGCCCGCACCGCCGCCGGTCGTTGCCGAGCCGGCCCAAGCCACCGACTCTGTACCCCGGTCCGAGCGGACCGGAGAATCCTTGCATCAGTCTTCGCAGACTAAGCCGCGGGAATCGATCGAGGTTCAACCTTCGGAGCTCCCCGAGGTGATCGAGCTGCACCCCGAATCCCAGGAGGAGACCCGCAGCGCTCCCGAATCCAGCTCCTACGCTGCAACGGAACCGAAGCATGAAGATACGACCGAGACCGCAGTCCAGGCGAGCGCCACGTCTCACGCTTCTCCCGAGCATGAATCCCTGCCGCCGAGTCTCCAACTGCCGTCCGTACACGAAGTCCTCGGAGTAGAACTCGAAGGGGAAGCACAGGTGAGCGAGCTCTCGCTATTCGAAGAGCTCCGAGCACAAGAGAAACCTTCCCGGTCCGTGTCGCCGGCCGCTTCCTCCCCGATCGAGGTCACTGAGGTCGACGGACCCTCCTCACCTCGGACAACCGGAGCACAGGAGACCTCCGACTATCGATCCGCAGAGGACGAGCTGGAAGATATCGACGATTTCGAGGACCTCGAAGAGATCGATGGCCAGCGTAGTCCCGAAACGGAGGAGCACATTCGGCAGCGGCCCAAACTCAGACCCACATCCCCACCCCCGCAACCTATCGAGGCAACTCCCGAGTCCGTAGAGGTTGCGCTCCCCGAGATTTCGGAACCGCAAGAGGGTGAACCCGAGTTTGCAGAGCCTGAAGTGCCGGAATCTTTCGAGATCGAGCTCGAAGAGACGATCGGTGAAGAACCGAGGATCGAGGAGATGGACGCTGCCGATGTCGAAGAGCTCGAGCCCATCGAGTCCGACGACGAATGGGCCGCCGGAATCGCTGGAGGGTTCGAAACGCAGGTTCCTGCCTCGGTCGAAGTCGAGGTCCCGAACCTCGGCCCGAGCGAAGAAACTTTTCTCACCGGCCCGCCGCCCGAATCGACGAACGAACGGCAGGATGAATCGGCAGCCCGGTCTAGGCGGACGGCAGATTCCGAGGGGCCGCCATCTCTACGAGCCGAGACAGCCTCAGACACCACCTTTGGAAAACGGCACTCCCGCGAGCTTTTCAACCCGGAATCAGGTCTGGCGTGGCAGGAACATCTCGAACAGCGCCTCTCTTTCGAGCTCGATCGGGCTGCTTCGTTTGACCAGGATCTCGCCGTCTGCGTCATTCGGTTCACGAAACAGGTCGACAACCTCGCCCGACTCAACTATGCTCGACAAATACGAGCCTATTTCCCCTTCCACGATCTCTGTTTCGAGTACGGGAGGGACGCGTTCGCGATTGTGCTGCCCAATTCCGAAATCGATCAGGCCATCCGTTCGATGGAGAATTTCAACGAGAAGATGGGAGAGGAACACCCCGACACCCCCAAGGCTCTATTCGGTCTGAGCGCGCGAAACGGGAGACTACTCGGTGGCGACCGCCTGCTCAGCGAAGCAGACACTGCGGTCCAGAAGGCCCGTCACGACGGCGAGAACTCGATATTCGCCCTGCGCGTCGATCCGGGGAAATATCGAGAGTTCATCAAGTCAACGTTGAAATAGATCTCTACGATTTACGACGAGGTCAAATCACCGAGGCTTGGGATTGCGCGGTGCAGGGTCCACTCGTTTACGAGGTAGACATAGGGCCGGTCGCTGCGTCTTACGTAGAACTCCGATCCGAACCGTCTACCCACCTCGATTGACCAGCTCGAGCCCTGCTCGTCCGAAATCGAGATAACGGCCGTCGGCTCCCCGAGGCCGGTCTCCGCTGACGTGGGGTGGGGAACGAAACGCTCGCCGACCATCTGCACGATTTCCGCCTCGAGAGAAAGAACCTTCTTCTGATCGAGCATGCGTCCTGAGTTGCCGCTCATCACCCATGCGTTCTTCCCGCCGACCACCGACGACTCCAGCATGTAGTCGGCGTCAACGGTCGTGCCTCCGACCGAAAACCCATGCGCGGTTACCCCGATCGTTTGAAGCGAATCCACGGTAAGCGACCGCGGCAGGATCTTCAGATCGGACCAAAAGCTCGAATCGGCACTTACATAGCTGTCTATGTTGGCAAAAACCTCATACACCGACGGTGCAGCACCCACACGAACGTACACGCCTCCGGCCGAGCTCGACTCACCCACCAACAGGTCGACGATCGTGCTTCCCCCTGCCTCCACAGTGAGCGGGTTGGCATTCGCGCGGTCGACACGGAGAGTTTTCCAGCTCTCCTCGGAGCCGGACGCTTCCCGACCGGCGGTCAGTCCCGAAAGGATCGATAGGAGATGCTCCACTTTTCGAGAGTCCGCAGGATACCAGCTCCCGCCGATCGAAATCTGCCACCCACCCGCGTCCCGTTTTCGCAGCTCGCTCGAACCGGCAGTGATGTGATCCGCAGCCGAGGTCTTGAAACTCGGTACGACGACCGGTGCAGCCGGCGTTCGGTGGGATAGGAGTCCCGCAACGTAGGTGAGCGAGAGCACGACCAGGACGCCACCCAGGATACCGTTTCTGCGGTCGAGTTTCATGACGCTCTCTCCTCACGCTTTCGTCCGCCCGTCTTTCGTTTCGCATATCGACGAAGCGCGAAGAGAATGACGATGATGGGAACGAGCCCGACGTTGACGAACTGCGCGAATCGATAGGTCCGCAACTTCGCCGTGGGGTCCTGAATTCTGTCGAGTCGCGGGTCCCACTGCGTCTTCGTCTTGATGGCAAGCAGCCCCTCGTTGCCGGCAAGCCAGTCGACGACGTTTTGTAGGAAGTCGAGGTTCGAAAGGCTGTTTGAGTAGTGGACGAGATTCGAGACGAAGTTGTCGTCTCCAACGACCACAATTCGCGTCGCCGGACTTTCACTCGAGGAGTAGTAGTCAGGAAATCGGCCGTACATGGACACTGCGAGCAGATACTGACCGGTGGCCGACGGATCTGCGGGTTTGTCGAACGAGGGGATGTCCACCGGGCTCGTGTCGAAGTGTTTGCTTTGCGTCCATGCGCTGTCGGATGACTTCACGAGTGGGATATAGGTGACGCCCGGCAAGTTGCGTAGCGTGAGCGGGCTCGGCCACAGAAGATCCAAGGATGAGAAGTTCTGAGTAATCGGGCTCACCGTCGAGACGCTCCGGGGCAGCACCGAAATCCAGTGCGGATAGGGACCGTAGTCCTGCCACACGTATTGCCCTCCGCTTTGACGAAGGGTGCGAAAGTCTTTGTCGTGTGAATCGAGCACGAGCTCCGGATCAATGCGGACGCCGTAGTTGCGGATAAGATCGAAGATGGGGAGGTCGCCGTAAAGCGAGGCTCTCAGGTCGTTCCGAGTATCGATCTTGACCCCCGGGACACAGAAGAGTATGTGTCCGCCTTGCATCAGATAGCTGTTTATCGGCGACAGGTCTGCCGCCGTCAAATCCGATCCGCCCAGGACGACGAGCACCCTCGTCGATGACGCAATCGGGTCACCCGGCTTGAGGTTCGTCACATGATAGAAGCGCCCGATGCCGCTGGAAACGAGGGTGTAGTCAGCCGAGAGGCTTCGACCACTATTCCCAACCAATACCGCCACGTTCCATTTCTGCGGTTGGAGAAGCTCCATGATCTTTGCCGTCAAAGCGTATTCGATTCCCGAGGTAGAGGCGATGAACGGTATCGCGGTGTGTCGGTCCAGATATTGGATCACTATCCCCGAGTAGACGGATGCGGTTGTCTGCGCACTCTGGCCAACGATATTCATCTGCTCCGGAAAGACTCCGAGCGACTTCGGATCCTCCTTTGAGTCGTTCGGATCGAGGACGCGCAGACTCACCTTGCCGCGAGAGGTAGCCGCATAGGCTCTGAGAATGTCCTCGATTTGCCCCGGGACAGGCGAGATATTCCTGAGTCTCTTCGAAACCCAATAGGAAATCCTCACATCTTGAGGCAACGTTTGAACCTCCTCCTTCGTGGCCGCCGAGAAGGTGTATATCTTGTTCCGAGTGATGTCCGCGCGGAAGTAGAAGACGGTGGTATTCAGGGCCGTCAGCGCGATGATGCCCACCACGATCGCGGTTGTGAGAATCTCCCGACTCCTCAACGCCATTTCCTCAATAGGAGAACCCGGGATGTCAGGTACAGGAACAGCCCGGTTACCACAACGAAATAGCCGACATCCCTCGAGTCGATCAACCCCTTGTCAAAGCTCGTGAAGTGAAAACGAAATGAAAGATAGTTGAGCACTCCCGAGAGCCATCCCGGCAGGTTGACCAGGGCGTTTACCTGATCCGCCAACGTGATGATCAGAAGACCGACGACCGATAGGATAAAAGCGGTAATCTGGTTGACTGCAAACGCGGAGACGAACTGTCCCATCGCCAGCCCCGCGGCGCCGAGTAGGATCATTCCGAGATACTCTCCGAGAATGGGTCCACTTTGAAAATCCCCCAGGGGCAGAAGAGTGAGAGGAAGCGGGACGGTCAAGGCCGCAATGAGCAGCAGCAGCAAGAACGACGCGACGAACTTACCGACCACCAACTCCCACTCTTTGAACGGAAGAGTGAGAAGAATCTCGTCCGTTCCCCGCCTTCGCTCCTCCGCCCACGTCCGCATCGTGACGGCAGGAAGGGTGAGAATGTAGATGATTGGCACAATACTGAAATAGCCCTGCATCGAGGCCACATTCTGATAGAGGAAGCGTTGGAGGTAGAGGAACCAGAGGCTGCCGAACAACAAGAAGAACAGAGTAACGATGTAGGCGATAGAGGAGTTGAAGTAGCTTCGAATTTCTTTTCGTACTACAGGACCGAAACTCATTCCCCGGCCTCACGGGTAAGCTGTGAGAAGATTTCCTCGAGCGACATGCCTACCGGTACCATCGAAATGATCTTGTAACCGCGCTCGACCGCCCAATCGAACAGCAACTCCCCCGAGTTCCGCTCGTCGGTCGTGATCAGCTCCGCGGTGTAGTGTCCCTTCTCTCCCCTCGAGAGCGAAACCACCTCTGCGACGAACTTCGCAGCGAGGAGATCCGCCTTTCCGAGCTCCGCCGCCCGGATTTCGAGTCGGAACCGCGGCTTTCCTTTGAGCTTCCCTGCAATGACATCGGGAGCTCCTTCTGCGACGATTTTCCCCTTGTTCATGATGAGGACTCGCCCGCAGACCGCTTCCACCTCCCCGAGAACGTGCGTCGAGAGGATGACTGTCTTCGTGTTGCCGAGCTCCTTGAGAAGCCTCCGCATATCCTTGATCTGGTTGGGATCGAGCCCCGTCGTAGGCTCGTCGAGGATGAGAATCTCCGGCGAATGCATGATGGCCTGCGCCACTCCGACTCGCTGCCGGTATCCCTTCGAAAGAGTGGAGATTGTCTGTTCCATCACCGATCCCAAGCCGCAGGTGCGCGAGGCCTCTTCGATGCGCTCTGCTCGCTCGGGGCGCGGTATCGCCCGCGCGCCGGCGATGAACTCGAGGTACTCTCCAACCGTGAGCTCGTCGTAGACCGGTGCGTTCTCCGGAAGGTATCCGACCGAGCGGCGAACGGCGACCGAATCGGCGTAAATGTCGTAATCGTTGATTCGCGCTCGCCCGCTGCTCGGGAGATGATAGCCGGTGAGGATCCGCATCATCGTCGTCTTGCCCGCGCCGTTCGGGCCGAGCAACCCGACGACCTCCCCCTTGCCAATCCGAAAGCTGACTCCATCGACAGCACGAACCTCGCCGTAGAGCTTAGTGACGTTCTCCACCTCAATCATGGGACGGCTACTTCCATGTTCCATGCTATCATTGGCGATTGCGCACATTGATCAATCGCAGGGCACCACACGACGCTGCAGGCATTGGAGAAGGACCAAAGTGCGAATTGCCTATCACGGGACGGGGACTTTTTCTTCCACATAGGGGATGGGGACTACCTGCCGGTCACGGGTCAAGAACGACGCCTCGAACACCTCTCGCGCCTCCTTAACGAGCCGTTTAAGGTCTCGTTCGGTGTAGCGGGGACTGTAGTGAATCAGGCCCATCTTCTTGACGCCTCCTGCAGCCCGTGCAATTTCGGCCGCCTGAACCGCAGTCAGGTGCTTTTTGTCGCGTGCGCTCTCGGCCAGCTCGTCGAGGAACATGCCTTCGCAGATGAGGAGGTCGGAGCCCGTCACGTTCTTGGCGATTTCGGGGAAATAGCTCGTATCGGTCACGTAGCTGAACTTCCGTCCCGCACGAGGAGGACCCATCACCGCCTCCGGCCCCACCGTCTCACCGGATCCGAGTGTTACGGACTCACCATTCTGCAGCTTCGACCAGAGCGGCCCACGCGGTACGCCGGCCCCGAGCGCCTTCTCGGGAAAGAACATCCCGGGCCTCGGCTTTTCTTCCAGTGTGAAGCCGTAGCACGGCTTCGTATGGCGAAGCGGAAACGCCCTGATAGTGAAGTCAGGAGCGTCGTAGACCTCACCCTCCGAGGTAATCTCCTTGACGACGATTTCGTAGTTGATATACATGTCGAGGACACGCCGGTTCAGCTCGACATACTCCCGTATCTTCGGAGGACCGATGATGTACAGCGGCTCGTCACGGTCTACCTGCGATGAGAGCATGAGAATGCCGGGCAGTCCCGTAACGTGATCGGCATGCGTGTGCGAGATGAATATCGCGGAGATCTTCTTCCAGCGAAGGTTAAGCCGGCGCAACGAGACCTGCGTCCCCTCGCCCGCATCGAAGAGGAAAAGGTCTCCCTCTCTTCGAAGGAGGGCGGAGGTTAGGTGCCGATTTGGCAGAGGCATCATTCCACCGCATCCGAGTATGAATGCTTCGAGGTTCAGCCGGCAACTCCTGCGGGCGTGGGCTCGTTCTGTGGCTGCGTCTTGGCCGAGAACGAGAGCTTGTCTTTTCGTAGGTTGACGATAACGCGGTTACCCGGTCTGATATTGCCCTTCAGGACTTCCATCGAGAGCGGGTCTTCGAGCTGCTTCTGGATAACGCGCCGCAGCGGCCTCGCGCCGTAGCGAGGATCATATCCGCGTTCGATAAGGAAGTCTTTCGCACGCTTGCGCACATCGAGGATGATGTCGTTTTCGAGCAGCCGAACCTGTACCTCCGTCAGCATGATCTCGAGGATCTTCTGTACGTCGTTTTTGGTCAGTCCCTGGAACACTACTGTCTCGTCGACGCGGTTGAGGAACTCCGGTCGAAATACACGCTTGAGCTCGGTCATCGCCGAGGACTTGATCTCTCCGAAGCTCATCGTTCCCTCTTCGGACCGGAATCCCAGCGAGCTCTCCCGTGAGATTTCCCGCGCCCCGACATTCGAGGTCATAATCAGAACGGAGTTGCGGAACGAAACCTTGTGTCCGAAGTTGTCCTGCAGCTCACCCTCTTCAAGAACCTGCAGCAACAAGTTGAACACGTCGGGGTGCGCCTTCTCTATCTCATCGAGAAGGATAACGCTGTAGGGACGCCGCCGAATTTTCTCCGTCAGAAAACCTCCCTCCTCATAACCAATGTAGCCGGGAGGCGCACCAACGAGCCGCGAAACATTGTGCTTTTCCATGTAGTCAGACATATCGATCCGGATCAACGAATCCGCGTCACCGAACAAGAACTCGGCAAGGGTTTTTGCGAGCAGCGACTTTCCGACGCCGGTCGGTCCGAGGAAGATGAAAGAGCCCATCGGCCGTTTCGGAGAGCTCAACCCCGTGCGGGAACGGCGAATAGATGAGGCCACGGCCTTGATTGCCTCCTCCTGTCCCACAACAGTGCGATGGAGCTCCTCTTCGATATTGAGCAGCTTCTCTGATTCGGTCTGTGCAATCCGGATAAGCGGTATGCCGGTAATGTTCGAGATGATCTCCTGGATGTCTTCCTCATCGACGATATTCTTCTCGACCTTCAAGGTGTCTTCCCATCCGCGTTTCATCTCTTCCACGCGGGACTTCAGCTGGCGCACCGTGTCGCGTACCGCGGCTGCCTTCTCGTAGTTCTGTGAATTGACGAGCGCGATCTTTTCAGCGGTCAACCGCTCGATCTCCATCTCGAGCTTCGCGAGCTCCTTTGGCCGAACGCTGTTGGTGATCTTCTTCTGTGACCCCGCCTCGTCTATCAGGTCGATCGCCTTGTCCGGCAGAAATCGTTCGGTAATGTAGCGGCTCGAAAGAATCGCGGCGGTCTCGAGTGCTTCATTCGTGTACGACACGTTATGGTGATCCTCGTACTGAGTCTTGATACCCTTGAGGATCTCCATCGTCTCCTCGACCGTCGGCTCGCTCACGAAGATAGACTGGAATCGCCGCTCGAGAGCCGTGTCCTTCTCGATGTATTTCTTGTATTCGTTGAGGGTAGTAGCGCCAATGCACTGGAGCTCTCCCCGCGAAAGGGCAGGTTTCAGCATGTTCGATGCGTCAATTGCTCCTTCTGCTCCCCCCGCACCGATTATGGTGTGGAGTTCGTCTATGAACAGGATGATGTTTCCTGCGGTGAGGATCTCCTTCATGACGCGCTTGAGGCGCTCCTCGAACTCACCGCGGTATTTCGTTCCCGCGATGAGGGAGGCGAGATCGAGCGTCATGACGCGCTTGCCCATGAGAACCTCTGGTGCAGTACCGTCGACGATTCGCTGAGCCAGGCCCTCTACTATCGCCGTCTTGCCTACACCGGGCTCTCCGATGAGAACGGGGTTGTTCTTGGTTCTTCGCGCGAGAATCTGGATGACCCGTTGTATCTCCTTCTGACGTCCGATCACGGGATCGAGCTTGCCTTCTCGAGCGTAATCGGTGAGATCGCGAGAGAACTCGTCGAGGGTTGGGGTCGCCTTCTTACCGGGAAGCTGCTGTTTCCTCTTCTGCTGAGATCCGCCGGAGGATTGGTTCTGCTGCGACTGCAGCTGCGGAGGCATCCTCTTCGCATAACCTGCAGAACCGCTGAGGTCGATTACCACTTCTCGAAGGGACTCAACCGTCACGTTGTACTTATTGAGACAACGAGCCACCACACTGCCAGACTCTTTTGCGGAGGCCAGGAGGAGGTGTTCCGTCCCAATATACTCGTGTCCGAGATTGCGTGCTTCTTCGGCAGAGTCCTCGAGTATCTTCTTCCCCCGTTTCGATGGGGGAACATCGCCGAGAATGAAACCGCTATGCTTTTTCGGGATGCTCCGCTCTATCTCCAACTGCATGTCCGTCGGATCTACATTCAGTCTCCTGAGTGCCTTGTACCCAAGCCCCTCCCCGTCCTTGAGCAGGGCGAGGATAATGTGCTCGGGAAGCAGCTGATCGGAATGAAACCGCTTTGCCTCCTCTTGAGCGAATATAGTCAGTATTCGTTGAGCTCGTTGTGTAAGCCCCTTGAACATGCCCATCCTCCGTTACAAATCCACGTTACCGAGAGCCTCTTTGATCATCGTTGCCCTCGTATAATCGATGAGTCTGGTGTCTGCGCCGGTCTCTTGGCTGTCTATTAACTGCTGCACGTGGGACTTCTGAGTCAGAAAGAACAACGCAGTTATCCGCTCGACCGGCATATCTATCCACCCTAACGCCGCCCCGAGACGGAGAGAAGACAAATTCTCGATTGCTTCACGAGCGGAAATCGACTTGCAGTACTTCAACAGCCCAAATGCACGGTAGACTCGGTCTTCGATATCCACCTTCTGCCGCCCGACGATCTCATCTCTTGCTTTACGTTCATAATTTACTATCTGAGTCGCTACACTTTCAAGTTTTTCGACTATTTCGTTCTCGGTGAAGCCCAGGCCGAACTGATTCGATACCTGGTACATGCAGCCGAGTGAGTTTTCATCGTCGCCGAAGAAGCCCTTGACCGAGAGTCCGAGCTGAACGACGGCCTTGAAGGTCTTCTCCACCAGCGACGCCGCAACCAGCGACGGCAGATGGAGCATGATCGATGCACGCATTCCTGTCCCTGCATTGCTAATGTCGGTATTTAAGTAGCCCATGTTGAGCGACGCCGCATAATCGAGCTGCTGCTCCAGAGTGTCGTCGAGCTCATCGACCTCACGATGTGCTCTCCGAAGCTCGAGCCCCCCGCAGAGACTCGCGAAACGCAGGTGATCGATCTCGTTGACCATTCCGGCAAGCTGCCCGTCGGACCTGAGGAAGACGGCCTTGTGCGAATGCAGGGAGAAATCCTGCGATATGAGATTTCGTTCGAGCAGCAATCGCCTTTCCGTCGGCGGCAAGGTGCTCAGAACGGCGCCCTGGTAATCCTCGCCGAGTGATGCAATCGCTTTGAGAATGCGTGTCTGAACGAGCTCTTCCTCGTCGCTTTTCATGACGCCGGGGAAATGATGGCCGTCGAGGTTTCGGGAAAGCCTAACCCTGCTCGCGATGACCACATCGTTTTCGGGCCCCGCTTCCGCGAACCATCCTTTGGTTTCGGCAACACCTGTGAACTTAATCATCATGGCCGCCTGTCGTCTTCTCGATTGTTTCTATCTTATCACGGATCATGGCCGCTTTCTCGTAGTCTTCGTTCGTGACGGCCTTTTTCAACTCGTCCTTGAGCTGCTCGCGGTCGATGAGAAGGGATTTGTATGCCTTGAGCCGCCCGGGGTACTTACCCTTATGACGTGTGGTCCCCGAGGTATTCTGAAGGAAAATCTCTATCTCGCGCTTGAAAGCGGTATAGCACTCACTGCAGCCGAGCTTCCCATCCTTGCGAAACTCGACCAGCGTCAATCCGCAGTTCGGACATCGGTCGGCCGATTTCTCGCTCTTTCCGGTTGCCTCCGTGTCGACGAGGCCCGTGAGCAGCTGAGACAGGGAGAGCTCAATGGAGTTCCCTCCGCTCGATATTCCGCGTTTCTGAGCGCATTTTTCACACAGATGGAGCTCGACGACCTCGTTTCCCATGATTTGCTGAACATGTATCGAAGCCGTGTTCTCCTCACATATCTGACATTTCATCCAATTCCCCGTCCCGAGTAATAGTACTGCATATTGGAGCGATTGTCGATCATCGGTCAAAACTTCTCGCCAAAAAGGCCCAGCCGGTTCAGTACTTCCGAAGAACTTCGAGAGGCTTGATATTTGCCGCACGCCGCGCCGGGAACCACGCCGCAACGGTGGCGAGGAGAACCGAGAGAACGGCAATGGCGCCTACCTCTGTCCAGTCCAGGCGAATCGGAATTCGAGCGAGATAGTACGAGCTGCTGAGGATCGTAATATGAGCGGGAGGAGCTTCGGATGTGAACGGCGAAAGAATCAGCCGCCAGAGATCGACGGAGCCGTTGATGAGGCCCTGAAGGAGGGCAATAGCCTGGTTTATGTTCACCGCGATGAGGAGCCCCGCCGTCATTCCGAGGAAGGTCCCTACGCATCCCACGGCGAAGCCCGTGAAGAGGAAGGAGCCTGAAATACCCCCGGGGCTCGCTCCCAGTCCCTTGAGCACTGCGATATCTTGGGTCTTCTCGATAACCAGCATCACCAATGACGACGAGATATTCACCGATGCCACAAGCACGATTAGAACCATGATGAACAGAAGTAGATTCTTCGTGGTCTCGAAGGTCTTGTACATGGGCTTCTCGATCTGGTACCAGGTGTAGACGTACCAGTTGCCCGAAAGCCGGTGTCTCAGGTTCCAGGTGACCGTGGAGAGGTCGCTGTAGGGATCTCTGACTGTGACTCCTATGAAGCGCGCCCCTGCGTCGGGGAAGACTGCCTTGCCTTTCTCTTCAGAGATGTATATGGAGAGCGCATCAAGCTCGTTGTAGCCGGTGGTGAAAATTCCCTTCACGACGAGGTTGTTCGGCCGCAGGATGAAGTTGCCTCCGGGAAGAACTCTCGCCGTAAGAAGCCGAATCCGCTCGCCAACGTCTGCATGGAGTTTCTTCGCCACCTCTCCGCTGAGCAGCACGGAGCTCGCCTCGGAGAGATCGTAGGAACCGGAAGAAAAGGAAAGATACTTGTGAAACCCGGCGTCCGTGGCATATAGATTCGCCGGAAGAGCCCGGACCGTGACCCCTGTTCGCCCAAGGTTCGAATAGGCCAATCCTAATCCCGAGTAGACTGGAAACGCGCCCGTGACCTCTGGAGTCGACTTGATCGCCTCGAGCGCCCGCTGGAAATCCTGCTCGGTTTCGTTTACGTAGCTTCGTACCTGCAGATGAAAGGTGCCAATCTCGACGTAGCGTGCCGTGATACCCTCGATCATGCCGTTCGCAACCTCGAGCACCACGACAAGCGGTACGAGGCTGAGAGCGATGCCTGCAATCGCGCCTCGAAGCTGGTTTCTGCGCCTGCCGTTCTCTCCCGACCAGAAATTGCGCAGTCCGAAGAACAGAACGCTGCGGAGATCCATTCCTACACCAACTCCCCGCCTTCCAGGCTAAGATGACGACCTTGAGAACGTTCGGCGAGTGAGGTGTCGTGGGTTACCAGGATCATGCTGGTTGAGTGGGCGCGAACCAGCTCGAGAAGAAGCTCTTCGACGACTCTGCTGTTGCGCTCGTCCAGGTTGCCCGTCGGCTCGTCGGCAAGCAGAAGTTCGGGGTGATTGATCATCGATCTGGCGACGGCCACACGCTGGCGCTCGCCCCCGGAAAGCTGAAGAGGATAGTGATCGCGTCGTTCGTATAGGTTCACCTGTTGCAGCAACTCCCGGGCGAACTGCCTCGCCTCGTTTCTCGAGGTACCCGCCATGTAGGCCGGAATCATCACGTTTTCGAGCGCAGTGAAGTCCTTGAGAAGGTAGTGCAGCTGGAATATCAGGCCGACGGTCCTCGCTCTGTACTCGGTCAATCCCGATTCCGACAGGCCGCTTACCTCGTAACCGCCACAGAGAATATGACCTCTAGTCGGCGAATCGAGCCCCGCGATCAGGCTGAGGAGCGTGGTCTTCCCCGAGCCGCTTTCTCCGGTTATCGAGACTATCTCGCCCCGCTCCATCTCCAGAGATACCTCGTTGAGGACCGATAGCTCCTCCGAACCGGTTCGATAGGTCTTTCCCACCGAAGCGACACGAAGAAGCGGCTCACTGCTATTCATATCTCAACACTTCCTGAGGTTTGATTTCGGCTGCACGCCGAGAGGCGAACACTGCGGCCGCGGCGGAGGTGACGATGCCAAACAGATAGATCAGCAGCGCCTCGTGAAACAAGACACGGGAGGGAACCTGATCGAGGTAGAAGTAGGCGGGCGAGAAGATCGAAAATGCGGCGGGGCCGGCGAACGGTGAAATCAGCACGCTCACGACCGTCATCGCCAGGTTCACCAGGAGCTCAACGAAACCAAATATCTCGTTGATGTGGTCTGAGACGAGCAATCCGAGCAGCAGACCGATCGTTGCCCCCAATGCTCCGATATAGACCCCGTCCACGACGAAGACCAGCTGCATGGAGGAGGGGGATGCCCCGAGTGAGCGCAGGATCCCTATCTCCTCACGTCGTTCGTAGACCGCCCGCTGAAGGAAGTGGTAGATGTTGACTCCGACGACCAAGAAGATCAGCGCGAGCAGTATGGTCATGACCAGTTTCTCCATCCGCAGCGCCCCGAAGAAGCCGCTGTTAAAAGTGCGCCACGATTCAATATGCAATTCGAGATTCGGAAAAGAGGCTTCGATTCTGGAGCTCATCTGCGCATCCTGAAAGCGGTTGTCGATCTTCACACCGTAGACGAGATCCTCCGTGCTGCTGCCGAGGTTCCTGGCTGCATCGAGGTTCACGAAACAGAGGGATTGGTCGAATTGATAGTACCCCGATTTGAATATCCCCGAAACGGTAAACGGCACGTTCTCCGGTGACAGGCCGCTGAAGCTCTTTCCGGAGAGAGAAACAACTGACACGCTGTCGCCGATCGAGACGCCGAGCGTCTGCGCCAACTCATATCCGAGGACGATCGAACTATCGGTACCGAGATAGAGGGAACCTTCGACGAGGTGGAGGTGTGCTGCGAGACCGGGGTCCACCCTGGCCGCGTTGGGCGGTACTCCGCGAACAACCGCCGCGTGAAACTGAGACAGACGGCCCGTGATCAAGGTCTGAATATCCATGAAGGGCACGACCGCCTTCACCCCCGGAATGGACCTCATCTTCGCGAGCTCGGAGTCTGATAGTTGACCGTTTTTATCAGTAACTCGAAGATGGTAAGAGCTGATTGCGAGGATGTCCTCGATAAATCCAAGTTGAAACCCGTTCATGACGCCGAGGACGGAGATAAGTGCCATTACCCCAACCGCAATTCCTGCGACCGAAAGAACGGAGGGAGCAAGTCCGCGATTCTTGCGCTTCGAACGGAAATAGCGTCGGGCAACGAAGAGTATCCAGCCAGGTCTCATCCACCCGCCCCTTTCGGCCCTCCGCCCGCTCCTGCGGGGCTCGCCGCAACCTCCTTCACCTTTTTGCCGTTCTCGTAGTAGACGTGGAGCACAATTGAACCGTTCAAATAGAGATCTTCGAAGTAGGTATCCTTTCCCGTATAGTGGGTCACCTTCACAAGCTTTCGATTGACGGTGGTTCGCGAGCTCGAAAGCTCCCCGCCGTTGTCATACTCGTACTGCACCTCTTCGCGATGCCCGGATGACTTCGTCACCTTGGTCGAGAGCTTCCCGTCACGGTAGGTGTATTGCGCGGTTCGGATCGTAACGCCCTTCTTCGTCACCTCTTCACTGAGAATCTTCCCCGCTTCATTGAAACGTTTGGTCGTTGCCGTCCCCGAGGAGAAGTCGGTTGTCACCGAAACTGAGCCGTTCCTCGTGGCAGAGATTTCCTCCGTGCTCTGAAGATCGGTTCCACTCCAGTGCTCCTTCGCGGCCAGGTCGCCACCGGAATATCGAAAGAGCACCCCATCCCCCCCGGATCCAAGCCACTCGGCGATCAGCCGATCTGCGGAAAAGGTGAAGGAGGCGACACTGCGCTTGCCGTCCGGCGACTCCCGGACGGCACGTCTCAGACGACCGTCCGTTCCTTCCGAATATATGTCCCTGTATTGGAGAGCTCCATTGCCGTCGTATACCGAAACGCTCTTCAGAAGATCACCTGCATAGGCGTACTCGCGGACCAAAGTAAGCTCGCCCCCCGAGTATTCACTCTGTTTCTCGGGGCGACCGTTCTTGAACTCAGTCGTCGAAACGAGCTTTCCATTCTCGAACACCGACTCGCTCGCCAGGCGCGTCCCCTGGTAACCATCCTCCCACCGAGTTGTGATCTTTCCATCGTCAAAGAGAGTCCTCACCTCCGTGGAGCCGTCGCGTTCAACCTCGAGAACCCACTGATGCTCGCCGCGCTGGGTCGCTTCGATGGGGGCGATGCGCATACCAAGCTCGTTCGATTGATAGAACTCGGCCGCGCCGGCCGCGCCGACTGAGATGAGAAGGGTAGACAGTAATGCGAGACCTCTGCGCATCATCCTTCGAGGAGCGAATCGACGAACTGAATTGGGTCGAATGGCTCGAGATCGTCGGGTTTCTCCCCAGTTCCCAGAAACGAAAAGGGAATACCGAGTGTCCTGGAAATAGAGACTGCGATCCCTCCCTTGGCGGTCGAGTCGTACTTCGAGAGAATCACTGAATTGATCTCGAGCGCCTCGCCGAACACCTCGGCCTGGCGCAGACCGTTCTGTCCGGTAGTGGCATCGATGACGAGAACGGTCCTATAGACGCCGTCCCCGATGCGACCCCGCGCTACCTTGTCGATCTTCTGTAGCTCTCGAACCAGATTCGCCTTGTTGTGCATCCGTCCTGCAGTGTCGGCGATGACGAGACCTTTCCCACGAGAACGAGCGCTTTCTATCGAATCATAAATGACGGCACCCGGATCGGCACCTGCCGCCTGGCTGACGACCCGGACACCGAGCCGATCACCGTGTATTTTCAGCTGCTCGATTGCCCCGGCTCGAAAGGTATCCGCCGCAGCGAGTACTATGTTCTCGATGCCCATCGTCCTTCGGTAAAAGCCGACGAGCTTCGCGATCGTCGTCGTCTTTCCCACGCCGTTCACCCCGAGTATGAGCACGCAATTGAGCGAGTTCGGATCGAGCTCCAACGGCTCGCCCCTGAGGTTCGACACGAGACGGTTCTTCAGGAGCTCGATTACCCCATCGCGACCCGGTGTGCGCCGAAGCCCCATCTCCTGGCGGAGCTCGTCGACGAGCGATACAGCAAGAGTTGCTCCGATGTCGCCTTCGATAAGCACGTCTTCGAGCTCCTCGAAAAAGGCCTCTCCCTCCCGACCGCCCTGAAGGATCTGCCGGATGCGAGCCCCAAGTCCCTTCCTTGCCAAACTTTCCTCCGCGGCCCCTCGCCTCCGGCCACACCTCATAGGGCAGCCTCAGCGAATTGCCTGTAGATACTCCGAAATGTCGATGATCGTGTTGACAAATAACGCCGAACTGATGAATGCGCCACCGAGGAACGAATAGTACCACACGCCTATCTGATTCTTCAATCGTTCGGCTTCCGTCGGGCTGGTCGTTGTCTGCAGATTGAAGAGTGAATCCTGCATCATGCTGTAGGAGCTCACCGGTATTATCAACGAGAGGGCAAACGCACCAAATGAGGTGTAGAATCGATCACGGAGACTCGAGACGTACTCCTCCGAGTCAAAGACATCCGGGAGCAAGCGGATGTTCATTCGCTCCGGAGACTGTTGGCCCAAGGTGGTCGTGTAGTCATGGTAACCCTTCAATCGAAGCACCATTGCCTTATCCTCCGAGGGACGAGGCAACACGGCCGGAGTTGTGCCCTTCCATTCCGATGCGAGATAGATGTCGGCACCGGCGGGCGTCGACCGCACGACTACCTCCGGTTGAGAAATTGCCCCGAGGTCTATCGACTCCTTCGCAACCTCGAATGGTTGGATCGCAACCTCGACTCGTTTCGCCGCATATCCCGGCGAGCGGAGCTCGAGTTGATGTGTCCCGGTGTGCATATAGCGGATTGTAGTTCCGCCGATTCCGAAAAACTCACCGTCCAGGTACACCATGGCAGACGCAGGTTTGACCTCGAGTGCGAGCGAACCGAAATCTCTCCCGAGCACACTCCTTACCAATTCGTTCGACACCTCTGAGACAGAGCCCAGGACACTGCTCGCGGTGTAGGTCTTTCCGAAATCGTAGACGTTCTTCTGGAGAGCTGCGTCATAAACGCTCACGTGTACCACCAGGTAGTCCTCTACCTGGTCGATGCTGCCCCACACGAGAATGCCGAGATTCAGATCGCGGCTCGTCTTCGCTGGAGATACGTCAGGATAGGCAACGAGCTGTTCACCCGAAGAAGAACTGACGAGCTTGATGGGCTTGTCGCGTTGTACGACGATCTCCTTCGGATCGAGCCCCTGGAGAAATGACAGGCGCGTTTCGGCCGAATCGATGCTCTTCGTTGAGGACTCGAGCGCCTTCGTCAGATCTGCGGTGCCGAAGAGCATCGCGCTTCGTGACTGAAACAGCTTGTCGATTGTCTGCCGCTGCTTTTCGATAGCCTCGTCGAGAACTGCCCCGCGATACGCCGCAAGCTCGACGTCGTCGAACTGGTGCTCCTGCAGCGCGGCGAGTGTCTGTACGATCAATTTGGGTATCGCCTGACGCAGGTATTCGTTATCGGTTGACAGTCCCTCCCCCTGGAAGCTGCTGACCGCGACTCGATACTCCCGATTCGGATCGGTCGGTACCGCCTGGTCGCTCGACTGCGCAAGGAGATTTAAGGATGGGACGAAGAGCAAGATCGCCGCCAAGATACGGCGGAAGCTACCCATGCACCCTGGCCGCCTTCTTGACTGCGGAGACGATTCGCTCCGGCCTGAAAGGTTTGACGATGAAATCCTTTGCTCCGAACTGGATGGCTCGGATAATGTACTCCTGTTGTCCGAGCGCCGAGCACATAACGACCCTCGCTGCCTCGTCGAGATGGATGATTCGACGAAGGGACTCGATCCCATCGAGCACCGGCATCGTGATGTCCATCAAGACGACGTCAGGACGGGTCTCTTCATATCGCAGAACCCCGACCTCTCCGTTCTCGGCCTCGCCGGCGACTTCAAAACCCTGAGATTCGATGATTTCCCGGATTGCATTGCGCATAAAGGAGAGATCGTCGACTATCAGGATTCGCAGGCTCATGATGCTCGTTGCGACCACATTTGCTTGAGGTATTCCTCGATGAATGGGTCGAGCTCACCGTCCATTACTGCCTGTATGTTCCCCGACTCGTGCTTCGTCCGGTGATCCTTCACCATTGTGTAGGGTTGGAAGACGTAGGAACGGATCTGGTTGCCCCACGAGATATCCTTCTTTTCCTGGGCGTGCTTCGCGTTCTCTATTTCCTGCTCCTGCTTGTAGTGCTCATACAGTCGTGAACGAAGTACCTTCATCGCGTTGGCCTTGTTCTTGTGCTGGCTGCGTTCGTTTTGGCATTGGACGACTATGCCGGTCTCTATATGCGTAATGCGAACGGCGGAATCCGTCTTGTTTACGTGCTGGCCGCCGGCCCCCTGTGAGCGGTAGGTGTCCACGCGAATGTCGTCCGGTTTGATATCGACCTGGATATTGTCTTCGATGACTGGGGAAACGTAGACCGAGGCAAACGATGTATGGCGGCGAGCACTCGAATCGAATGGGGATATCCTGACGAGGCGATGGATGCCGGTCTCCCCTTTCAGGTAGCCGTGGGCGTAGTCACCAGTTATTTGAAGAGTCACCGACTTGACTCCTCCTTCGGCCTCGAGCAGATCGAGCGTCTCGATCGAGAAGCCTTTGCGCTCTGCCCATCTCGTGTACATCCGGAGCAGCATCGCCACCCAGTCGCACGCTTCGGTTCCGCCGGCTCCCGAATGGATCGTGAGAAAGGCGGCACTCTCGTCAAGCTCCTCGCCGAGAATCTCGAGCAGCCTCAGGTTCGAGTAGCTCTTCTCCAGCTTCTCGATCGTGTCGACGATTTCCTTTTCGAGGGACTCCTCCCCCTCTTCGTCGGCGAGCGAGAAAAACTCGGCAAGCTCTTCCGACCGAGTCTTCAACTCCTCCCACGGCTCGATGCGATTCCTGAGCCTCTTCAAGCGGGACAACGTACGCTCGGCGTTCTCGCGGTCCTGCCAGAACTCCTGCTTTGTCGTCTCGTTCTCGAGCTCCTCGATCTCCCCTTTCAGCTTGTCCGGGTCAAAGACCCCTCCAGGTTTCGGAAATATCCTCTGTCAATCGCGCAAGCCGCGGCTCGAGATCTGTCAACATATGGTCTCCTTCCTTGATCTACTATTTCTCAGGCTTTCACCAGGATTCTTCGCCACTTCTTCTTCGTGAGAGAAGTAACCGCGAGCGTGTCATCCAACGGATACTGATAGAAGCGTATCGTGTCGTAGTAGTCAGTCACCCGATCGACATCCCGCTTCAAACGGGCAAGGGTATTCTCCTTCATCGAGACGGACTCGAAAACGTCGGAAATCACTTCCTTCAAACCGTACTGCTTCAAGAGCTCACGGACCGCAGTTTTGTGATCGTCCTGAGAATACTCGCCCACTATCATCACGAACATGAGATAGTGTAACCACAGCTCAGCGCCCCGTAAAGTGGCTTGAGCGCGATTTTTGCAGTGGACGCAGGGAGCTCTTTCGCCTACTATATCTGCTATGAAGAAGTTGGGGCTCGGTAGTATCCTATTCTTCGTTGGACTGACGTTGTTCGCACAAAACGAAGCCGTTTCCGCTTCCTACGTCTCCCGAATCCGTACGGATGTGGAGGGATCGTACATCAAGTTGCTGTGGAAGGATGTGTCCACCCCCGGAGTCAAGTACGTCGTCTACCGATATACTCACGAGCTGACCTCATCGAACTTGAACGACGCCGAGAAGCTGGCCGTCGTTCCTGCGGGACAGGAATCTTATCTCGACCAACCCTCCGACAAGCGCGACTACTTCTATGCAGTCCTGGTCCAAGATGCTTCCGGCAAGATCAACGACATCTTCGTTCCGTTTCGCAACGTCACGACTGAGCCGGCGTCGGTGAAAACACTTGTCGGCGAGCAGCCGGCCTATGCGGACGTCACCTCTCTACAGGCGCACCTTTCCGGCCGTTCAATCGAGCTTTCCTTCAAGAGCTCCGCTCCCAATCGAGAGTTGGTGGTATACCGCGGCACCTCACCCATCGAAAACGAGACGGATCTGCTTTCCGCCTTGAGCGTCGGTGTCCTCCCGAGCAGCCGAACCAGCTTCGAGGATACGCCCGTGCCGGGAATTTCCTACTACTATGCAATCATCGACTCGTCGATGCTTGCGGACGGCAAGGTTACCCTCGCACCGGGCGAAAATACCACAACGGCCGGCATCGAGGTCCCCATCAAGACGAATGCTTCGGGACAGATAGAATATGCTCCGAAGAGGCCGCGTCCCCTGCCCTTCCTCACTCTCGGCAGCAATTTGGAGACGGGCACCCGTCTTGCCGGGTCGACACCGTCGGCCATGCCGGAGGAAACACCCCTCTCCCGGCCGACGACCGCCGCGGTGGATTCTCTCCTCGGCTCACTGCCGCCACAGAAGCCGGTCGAGATGAAGCCGTCTGTGCTCGATTCGGAAAAGGGAGCTGTCGCCGGCGGCGGAGAGGAATATACCCTGAAAAGCATCGTCGATGGGCCCTTCTCCGCCTCCGACTGGAAGAAAGCGATATCCGCCCTTTCGGGTTACCTGAATATTCGTCACTCTCAGCCCGTCGAGAATCGGGCGCGCTACTACCTGGGTCAGGCCTACTACTTCGCGGGGGATTACCGCCAATCGTTCCTGGAGTTCCTCTTCGTAGAGAATGCGCTCTATCCCGAGGTTCAACCCTGGATGGACGCGCTACTAAGAGAGCTCCACTCGACCTCGCTGCCCGCGCCTTGAGACGCGGACCGTTCCATCCTCTCCTCCGCCGAGTGTCGCTTGTCCTACTTGCCGAGGCCGATCGTGAGGACGACCTCCCAGCGTTCGTTTGGTTGTAGATTTATGGTCCACTGAGGAACGAGGCAGGAAGACTGATAGACTTTCGCGTCTCCACGCAGGGAGCGAGAGTAGGTCTCCACCGGTAGGCTCCAGAGCTTGAATGGCAGAGACGCCCCTATCCCGAGCGAGACCTCGTGCACAAGATCCTCTACCAAGAGATCGGAGGCCTGTTCGACGATTGTTTTTGCCAATCCGACCTCCGACTTTGTCTCCTTGCCCTTGGAGTCCTTCGCAACCGAGGAAATTCTTGCCGCCTTCGAGTTGTTTTCGGGCAGTGCTATGTTTATCTCGCTTCCGAAACTGAGGTTCATCGGTATGCTCGCGGTATTCATCAAAACATATGCTACCGTTACTGAGGTCCTCTTGAATGAATACCGTTTCCGAATCTCGAACGGCTGCTGCTTCGTTTTGTAGAGGATCCTCCCGTTTGCAACGAGCTTCAGCTCGTTGCGCTCTCGCTCGAAGCTTTCAACTTTGTAGGACTTCCAGACAAAGTTGCCCAGTTCCGTGCAGGTCATTCGGTCGAACGAATTGATGTTCTCGTTCGGAAGAAAGAAATGATCGATAAACGCTCGTCGCGAGTAGCGGTCCTCCGGGGTGGCCCCGTTTGCGTGATAGGGCTCCCGGTAGCGCGCGAGGGTATCGAGGTAGTTCCACGCTTCCTTGATGTGATCGAGCTCGAACATGACGCCGCCGGTTCGGTGTACGTAGCTGTTCATCTCGAGTCCCTGATAGAGATACTCGTTCGTTCCATCCATGTCGAAATCAACGGCGGTCAGCGACGGTTTGAATATTCCCTTCTCGCGCGTCACTTTCTCCGCCTCGATGAGGGCCCCGTATGCCGCCTTCCGCAGGCGATTCTCATAGATCCCGCCATGCTTTCCGTGCCACAAAGGGGTATGCCCCTCCCCGCGCCACAGCTCCTCGCGCGCCGTTTTCTTTCTGGCTCTGTCGCCGCGAATCTGATTCACCAACAGGTGTGTATACATCATCTTTGCATAGAGCATGTTGCTTTCAGGATATTTGGAAAGGAACTGCCGGAAGTATCCTCCGCAAAGGAAAGGGCCTTTGTCCTTTTCTGAGAGCTTGTTCTTCGCCTTCTCGAAGTCACGTTGACTTGCAGTATCGAGCGTCCAGCTCATCATCTCCTCGTAGGAGGTACACCGGAAATACCCCTTCTTGCTCGGTGCCCGGTCAGAGAGATAGTTCGTCGGGACGACGGTATCAATCTTACCCTTCTGCTTGCCGAGCAGCTCGAAGAAACGGTCGAACCATTCGCCTTTGGAGACGATGTTCTTGCCCGACAAAGTGTACCGTTCTCCGTCGTCCACGAGCACCGTCACTCGGGCTTCGATTTCGTCGTCCCGAAGGGAAGAGATGTAGTCAATAACCGCCTCAGGGGTCTCCTCCGGCACCATGTGGCGGAGTCGCGCGCAGATCGGGAATACCACGAGGGTCTTGCCTTGATCCTCGGTAATGCAGGGGCGAAACATGTCGGACCCCTCGAACCCTGCCGTCAGGAAATGTTGGTCGTCGAGGAAGACATACTCCATTCCGCTGTTCTTGATGGTCGATGCGAGTGAGGGTTCCCAGATTCGCTCAGTGATCCACCCGCCGCGAGGACGCTTGCCGAACCGCTTTCGCAAGAGCGTGGTCAAGAGCTCGATTTGACCGGATCGATCAGAGCTCGGAACAAGCGGCAGCACCGGATCGTAGTACCCCCCTCCGAGCAGTTCGACCTGTTTTCGCTTCACGACATCGTTCAACAGCATCAAGAACTCGGGATGGTTGTCCTCCAGCCACGACAGCAGCCAACCGGAGTAGTGGAGAACTGCTTGGATCTCGGGATGATTGTAGAGAGTCGTCAAGAACGGTTTGTAGGACTGTTGGTAGGCCTCTTCGATCTCGGCATCCGCAACCCCGACAGGCTGACTGTTGTGTGTTCCGAAAATCAGCTTGATATTCTTCAAGGTGCTGCATTCCGCTCTTCGAGGCGGCTCCTTTTCTCTTCAGCGACTATCAGTAGGCTACAACATGCGCAGCAGCCAACCTTATCAGTATATTGCATTGCCCGCATTCTTCAAGACAACACATCTGTTTAGCGGCGGACGAGACGGCAATTGGCCGCCATTTGCACTCCGAGCAAGCGTCTCTACCCTATGAGCTTCACGAGAAATGCTTTGTCGAAGGCGAGGAAGGCCATTGCCATCAACCCTGCCGTAATCAACGTGATCGGCGTTCCCCGAAGCGCCTTCGGCACCCATTCCGACTCCATCTTCTCACGCAGGGTCGACAACAACAACATGGCCATCATCGCGCCCGCGCCCCCGCTCGCACCCGCTACAAAACTCTCGAGCGGCCCGTACCCAGAGCGCGCTGCAATCAACGCGACTCCAACCACCGCGCAGTTCGCCGTCACGAGCGGAAGAAAGAGGCCGATTGAGTCACGAAGCCCCTTCGAGCTCTTGGAGACTATCCACTCGAGCCCATGAGCTGTACCCGCCGCGCTCAAGACGACGACTATGATCTGCAAGAACTCAACGCCGAGCGGAACGAGCACCAGGTGATCGAACAGCCATGTTATCAGCGAGGCGATCGCCGCCACGACAGTCACGGCCACACCGAGGCCAACCGTCGACTCCATACGTTTGGTTACGCCGAGAGCCGGGCAAAGCCCGAGCAACTGCGTCAAGACCACGTTGTTGACAAATACAAATGTGACGATGATTCCGATGTAGCTCACGCCCCACGCTCCTTCCGAGCACGAGATACCCACTCTGCAAGTGCCTGGAGATAGCCGAGCACGATCAGTGCTCCCGCCGCGTATCCGAATAGACTGGCAGGATGGCTTTCGAGTGCACCGACATGCACAACCCCGTCGAAGGTTCCCATACGAAACAGGGTAATCGTGCCGCTGCCGAGCACCTCGCGCACGACTGAAATCACGAGCAGCGCAACGAAAAAGCCGAGCCCTTCGATGAGTCTCTGGAGAAGAGCCCCGCCCCATGTGCTCCGTGATCCGAAATGCTCGGCACCGCCGAGGACCAGGCAGTTGACCGCTATGATGGGGACGTAGATTCCCAGCCGGGAAGCGACCGAAGGGGCATAGGCCTGAAAAAGCAGCTCCGCCACTGCGGCCAGAGCCGAGGAAACCACCAGCTGCAACATGAAACGATAACGGAGAGGCACCTGCATCCCGATAGGCATCATCGTCGCAGCTGTGAGAAGAAGAATGGCAAAGACTGCGGCACCCAGTGCGATTGCGTTGTCGACGCGGTATGAAACCGCCAGGGCAGGACAGAGCCCGAGCGCCGTGCCGACGATAGGATTTCTTTTCCATAATCCCGTGCCGAGCCCGGTTCGCTCATCTTTTTCCGATTCCTGAAGCTTATGACCGCGCGGTTTCATTGAGTCGCTTCTCCGTAAGTCGATTTATCGCAGGAACGGCTACATTCATGAGAAGGATGGCCATGAACACCGATTCTCCGGCGGCTCCGAAGACCCTTATCAAGAAAGCGAAGATCCCTGTTCCGATCCCGAAGATCACCATACCCCTGCCGGCGAGTGGGGTGGTGACCGGATCGCTTATCAGATAGAGAGCAGCCAGCACAGTGGCACCCGAGAAGAGCTGGAGCACGGGAGCACCTGCGAACCAGCCACGGTTCGCAGGAAGACCGCCAAAGACCCAAACCAAAGCCAGAAACGACGTCAGGAACGCAACCGGCGCCTGCCAGGTGATGATCCGGCGTCGAAAGAGGTGGATGCTTCCAAGGAGCAGCAGGAGCACCGAGACCCCGCCGAGCGCCCCCGGTACGTTTCCAAAAAAGAGATCGACGAAATGTGGGTCGATGGTCAAACGTAGGGAGTCGGAGATCCACGACGCTATCGCTTCGGCAGCAGTGCTAACCGGATACGAATGCAGCAGCGCAGCACTCACCTTTCCGGCAAGGTGAGCCCCGTCCACCGAATGAGACGCGATGTACTCGAGCGGTGACAGCCCGAGAGGCGGACCGGTTGCTATCCCCTGCGGCCAGAAGCGGGGAGTAACCCACGCCGACAGAGCCCCCGACCACGAGAAATAGGCAAACACCTGCCCCCCCACCGCGGGGTTCATCCAATTCGTACCGAGACCGCCGAAGCTTGCTTTGATGACAAGCATAGCGAAAAGCGCGGCGGCAATCGGGACATACAACGGCACCCCTGCCGGCAAGGTGTAGGCAATCAACAGGCCCGAGAGAACCGCGCTTCCGTCACGCAGCGTGAAACGGCGGGAGAGAAGGTTTCCGATCAGCTCCCCGAGCAGAGCGGCGGCGACCGACACCAAGATGACTACGAGAGCGCGCCATCCGTAGATCCACACGGCCCACGCCCCCGCCGGGACAAGTGTGGCAATGACCGTCCACATGATTCGCCGTGTCGTCGCACCTTGATGGACATGCGGGGCTTCGTAGAGAGACACGCGGTCGATCACTTTGCTCCCTCGGTCAATCGACGCTTACCCTGCCGAAGCCCGTAGAGCAGGGGGATGTGGGACGGACAGACGAAGCTGCACGCTCCGCATTCGGTACACTCCATCAACCCCGCCGCTGCGGCGCGCTCATAGTGACCGTGTTCGATCTCCTTGAAGATCCGACTTGGGTTCAAACCCTCGGGACATACACTCAGACACCTTCCGCAGCTAATGCAAGGGGTCCGGTCCTCTCCGTCGGTCTCTCGCTTGGACAACGCAATTACCGCGTTCATGTTCTTCGTGACCGGCGTATCCAGATCGTAGACGATCGAACCGGTCAATGGTCCCCCGACTACCACACGGTCAGGCACATCGCGGAACCCGCCACACTCATCGATGAGATCGCGGATCCTCGTTCCGATGCGTACCCGCAGCAGGGATGGGTTCATCAAAGCCCCGCCGGCGACCGTGATGTAACGCTCGATCAGAGGCTTCCCTCCGGAAAGTGCATCGCGCACGGCAACGAGGGTGGAGACATTCGTCACCGTCACCGCAAGGTCGGTTATCGGAGTGCCGGCCGGGATCGTTCGCCCCGTCGTTATTCGCACAAGCTCTCGTTGCTCACCCCTCGGATACCTCGGACCGATCCTTACCTGCGAAAACGCAATCCCGGCCCGACCGGCGACCTCCTCGAGAGAGCCGGCGACCTCGTTTGCCTCGTTGTCATCTGCATCTTCAGCGAAGACGATCGACCGCGGTTTGAGAATCGACGCGGCATACGCCAGCCCCTCGGCGAATGCCGCACGGCGCTCGACAGCGAGCCGGCGCTCGACAGTGACGTAGGGCTCGTCATTGAGTGCGCTGACTATCAACGTCTCGACGCGCTTACCACGCGGCACCTTCCAATGGACCTGTAAGGGAATACCATTCGAGTCTAGCGAGACGACGCCGAGCTCCAATAAGCGACCGAGCAACTCCGACCTGCCGGCGCTTTTCCCGTGACCCGTGCCGGGATCGCTCACGCCCAGTCGCTCAAACTCCCCTTCGAGCGTAACTACGATCGCCTCCGATCGCTCGCCGTTCGGAAGACGCACGGTTCGAAAGCCGCTAACGACCCCCGGTATCGACGAATGAACCGGCGATGAGACCGTGTCCGTCGCCTTCGCGATCAGCATGCCTTCACGAACCCGATCGCCGACCGAGACGACGGCCACTGCCGGTACACCGGAATGCTGTTGCAGCGGAAAAACGCCAATTGAGGGAATAACGGCGTTCCGAATCGGTCCGGACGCTGTCCCGGTCGAGGGTTCCCTCAACGTGAGACCCCCGTTTCGGAGCGTTGCGATACTTTTCATCAAATCCTCGTGATCCTCTCTTCGGTGTTCAAGAGTGCTATCTGTCGCTTTCTGAGACCAGGTCACGCCGCTCTTCCGCCGCGGCCACCCGGCGCCGGTCGCTCCGAGGTTTCGCCGGCAATCGGAGGCGGTGCGGGTGCTCCCATGCGGGAACGGTATCGGCAGAACCGACCGTGCGTCCGACGGTGTCGAAGCCCCTTTCTCGTCGCAGATACAGTGCCGGGAACAGGAGCGAAAGAGTTACGAGCCAAAAAATGGGAACGAAGCCGACTGGATATCCATCATTATAGAGCAATTTCGTCGTCGGCAGAACTGTGCTTGGTTGTTCTTCGAGCATCCCCACAATACCATCCGGGCGTGACAGAACACGTTGAAACCATTCCTCGGTATACACCTTCACTGTCGTCAACCTACTCACGATGCGTTTGCCCTCGCGGCCATAGCGTGATTCGTAGACTCGCTCGTTCGGGATTGGAAACGAATATCCCCGTCCGTATGACAGCCCGGCCTGGTAGGCTCGGTGTGCTACGTAGTCAGCAAGATCGGGCAATCCCGGATCGGCACCGTGTGTCCACAACCTGTGAAGCGCGGCCCAGCTGTTGTGAGTCATGCCAGCGTACACTACCGGAACCGGAATTTCAACGTCGACTCCCCAATTCAGATAGGCGATTCCCGGAGAGAGAAGCAAGGCGACGCCAATCCACGCGGTTTCAACGATGCGAGGGACGATGTAGGACGGCCCCTTTCCGACGCCTAAGATGCGAATCGGATGGAAGAGACGGTGTTGTCGACGGAGCTTTCGAAAATGCTCCCAAACAAAGAGCGCCCCTGAAAGGCACACCATGGCTCCGGTCGCTGGAATCAACAGGCCGACAATCGAGCCATCGATGCCGGCCAGCACAGACCCTGCAAAGACGGCTGCAAGGGCAACCCCTGCAACCGGCCGCAAACGAAACCTCTCGAAGAGGCCGTAGTCGAGATAGTACTGCAGAACCGGGTGGGCAATTTCCATGGCCGTCGACCAGGCGAGGTAGACGAGCGCCGCCGAGAGAGTCGCGACATAGCTCCCGCTGACCGGTGCGGCGAGCCAGGCGACCGCGGCTGACAGCAGCGCCCACGTAGCGATCGGGCTCCGGCGGGTCCTGAGCAAGACGAAAACCACAACGAGCGCCCACAACACGACGCAGAGTACAAGACCCCGCAGATCGAGGTCGGCCACACGCCACTGCAACCCGCGAAGCGCGCGCGCAAGACGGAGATATGCGACCGGCAGTATCTGCCGTGACTTGACGTAGAGAATATTCCATCCGCCCTGATGGAAATAGGCAGGCAGCTCCTTCATGTAGGGATCGTATCGTGGGTCAATTGAGTCGAAGCGATCGGACAGCTCGCCGACGCTGACCTGCTTTTCGTCCACGAAATCGTTGAAGGTGACGAACGTGTTCTCGCTGGTAACCGCTGTGAGTCCCTCGGATTCGAGCCTCGTTTGTACGGAGGAAAGCCGCTGGGCGTCGGAGACCAGAACCGTGTAGTATCCGTGCCAAAGCTGCGGCGACGTAGCGGATGAGAGATAGGCTTCAAACGAGAGCGCTAATGCTCCTGCCAGGCAGGCCAGAACCAGTGCAATGGAGAAGATGCTCTTCGTCGTCATAGAGCCAGTTCCGTCCACTATATGTCATAGATTACTGAAAGCAACCGCGATGAAGAACCCCAGTATTACCCCGACCGAAACCTCCGCCATTGTATGTCCGTGAACCTCTTTGACAGGATGTGGAGTGATTCTGAACCGCGAGTACAACTCGGAAGAGATATAGTTGATCGCGCGAGCCTGTGTGCCCGCAGCTCGGCGGACTCCGAGGGCGTCACGGATCGTGAGCAGCCCATAGCACAGCATCGCTACGAAGAGCGCAGAGTTCACCCCTTCGGTAAACCCGATTGAGGTAGCCAGCGCGGTAACCATGCACGAGTGACTGCTCGGCATTCCGCCGGTAGCCCATATAAAGGTAGTGACGAGATCCCGAGATGACCGGTACCGCTTCGTAACGAGGCTGATGATGGCCTTGAGCAGTTGAGCTATGAACCAGCTAAAAAAAGCGGACAGAAATACAGGATGGTGTATTAATTCTGCAAATTCGTGTACGCTTCTTCCCGGCATCGGAAGATTAGTTTCGTGTTAGAAGTCGAATTTGTCAAGTATCGGTAGTCTCCCGCAGTCACTGACACCGGTTCGGCTCTTCGTTGCCTCGAACGCCATGACAAGCAGAGATGACTCATTCCGCCGTTTCCGCATCGGGAAAGACGACGTTGGCCGCCGCCTCGATCGAGTGGCGCGCAAGTTTCTCTCCGGCCACAGTCTCGGGGCGGTCTTCGGCGCCATTCGCCGGGGCGACATCCGTATAAATTCCGAGAAGGCCAAGGGTGATTATCGGCTGAAAGACGGCGACGAGCTCGGCGTATTGCAGTCCATGCTCCTTCAACCAGGGAATGAAGCTTCTGGGAAAGCGTCCGCCCCCCCCAATTCGCCTCCCATGCCTCCTTGGTTCAACGCCTCGATTCTTATTGAAAACGAGAACGTCCTCGCACTGGGGAAACCCGCCGGTGTGCTCGTCCACGGTGACGACTCACTGAACGCCGCGGTGAGGGCATACCTACATAGCTCACTGCCCGGCTCACTCAGCTTTGCCCCAGGACCACTGCATCGCCTCGATCGCAACACCTCCGGCGTCATTCTTTTCGGCAAAAGCCTGCAGGGCGCGACTCGTTTTTCCTCGCTTCTCCGGTCTCACTCCATCAGGAAGGACTACCTCGCCCTCGTGGAGGGCAGCGTCGAGGGCCAGGCGACCTGGACCAATCGCCTCGAACGCGACAAAACCAGAAAGACTACCGTGCAATCCGAGTCGGGACGCGGGGTCGAATGCCGCATCCTCCCGCTCTGCGCCGCCCCGCGTGTAAGCCTTATCCTCGTTTCCATGGAGAGCGGTTTCACCCATCAGATCCGGGCCCAGGCCGCGTTGAACGGTCATCCTCTTCTCGGAGATCGTAAATATGGGGCCCGGCGAGCCTCCGGGCACTACCTTCTTCACGCCTGGAGACTCGTGCTGCGGTACAACGATTCGGTCCTGGGCTTTCGGACACTGAGTGCGCCGATTCCCGAGAACGCCGACAAGCGACTCGTAGACCTTTTTGGGAGGGCTGCAGTCGACCGGGCACTCGGACAACCGTGAATCGATACTTCCATTTTCGGATTCGCGGTTGTATTATCTTGAGATGAAGCATTTCTTTCGCTACCTACTGTGGTTGACCAAGGGCGGGCAGGTCTTTGCCCTCGTCGGGAAGAGCGGAACTGGAAAGAGCTTCAGGGCAAAGCTGATCGCCGAGAAATATGGGATAGAGCTCATCATCGACGACGGACTGCTGATACGAGACAACAAGATCATAGCCGGAAGGTCAGCGAAAAAGGAGAAGGCGTTCCTCGGGGCCATTAAGACCGCGCTTTTCGAGGATCCGAGCCATCGCGCGGAGGTTCGCTCAACCATTCAGCAGCAGAAGTTCAAGCGTGTTCTTCTGCTCGGCACCTCCGAGCGGATGGTGAAGAAGATAGCCGAGGCGCTTCGTCTTCCTCCTCCGTCCAAGACCCTCTATATCGAGGACATCGCCACCAAAGAAGAGATCGAGCGCGCCATGAACAGCCGGCACGTCGAAGGGAGTCACGTCATTCCGGTGCCGGCACTCGAGATTAGCCGGGACTACTCGCGTATTTTCTACGACAGTGTCAAGCTCTTCCTCCAACGCAAGTTCATGTTCTCGCACAAGCCAAAGGTCATCGAGAAGACCGTAGTCCGTCCGCGATTCAGCAAACGCGGGCGCGTCACGATCTCCGAGGTCGCCCTCACCCAGATGGTCCTCCATTGCGCGAACGAGTTCGACCACTCCATCAATATCCGCAGAGTCTTGATCAAAGAGGACAACAAGGGCTACTCGCTCGACATAAGTCTTCATGTTCCCTACGGAACGCAATTCGCGGAAATGCTGCACAACTTCAAGGAATACGTCATAGAGAGTCTCGAACGGCACACCGGGATTTTGATCGAAGAGGTCAATCTGAACATCGACCGCGTAACGACCGCGTGATTCAAAGACATTTCATCGATTGAGAGTTCTTTCCGACAATTAGAAGAGAATGACAATAGGATTTGACAAGGGGGGAGACTCCTTCTAAGATACAGCGTGGAGGAATACTTATGAAAAAGGTCGGACTGATTCTTGTACTCGTACTAGTTGTCAGCTCCTTCGTAGCAGCACAGAGCACCTCGAATGAGGTCGTGAGCGCGCACTATCGGGTCTATTCCTCGGTCGGTACGAGTGACGCACAGGCCGTCTCCAACGAATTGGAGGCCTTCTTTTCGCTGTTCAACAGCTACTTCCATTTCGACCCGTCTGTGCTCAAAGCGAAATTGAAAGTTCGTATCTACGGAAACAAAAATGAATTCGACAACTACCTTTCACAGATCATTCCGGGACAGCGTAATTCGTTCGTCTATCTTCAATACAGCGACCCGGAACGAAGCGTGTTGGTAGGCTACCACAAGAGCGACGATAGCAGCTTTCAGACCGATCTCATCCACCACGGTTTCGTTCAATTCCTCAAGTCCTTCGTTCCGCACCCGCCCCTGTGGCTGCAAGAGGGCTTCGCAGTCTATTTCGAGAGCAGCCGCTACGATTCCGCGAAGGGGGTTGCTACCTATCAGGCCAACATGGGGTGGCTACCTACGTTGAAAGAGGGATTGCAGAGGTATCTCGCCAACGATTCCAGCAACGTTATCCAGCCGGCCACACTTCTGACGATCGACGCGGCGACCGCCAACAAAAACATCGACGCATTCTACGCGGAGTCGTGGGGCCTGGTCTCCTTTCTTCTGAACACCGAAAACAAGGATTACAACCGTGTCCTGTGGGACGCCGTCGACGCCCTGAGTGCCGATGCGACGCTCGCACAGAACGAGGCGGCGGTTCAGAACCAGGCGCTTGCCTGGGTGAACACTGCGGATCTCGAAGCGGGCTTCAAGAGCTACGTAGACACGTTGAAGACCTTTCCCGAGCTGGTTCAAGATGGTATGAAATCCTACTCGTCAGGCGACCTCAAATCCGCGGAGTCCGATTTCAAGAAAGCGGTCTCGCTGAGTGAAGAGAACTATGTGCCCTACTACTATCTCGGACTCATCAGCTATGCCGGAAAGGACTACTATCTCGCAGAGCAGTATTTTCAAACCTCACTTCAGATGGGTGGTCCGCAAGGGCTCGTCGACTACGCTCTCGGAATAAACGCCTATGCCGACAACAGGATACCCGACGCGAAGAAATACCTATCGCAGGCCGTGTCCGTACAATCCGATTACAAAGACAAGGCCGCCTCGCTGCTCGATAGAATAAACCAGCAGTCCGCGCAATAGGCCTCTACTTCGTCTCCTGCTGAGGCCGCCGCCGGCGCCGTCGAGGCTTCGGTGGCGGCGTAATGCCGTTCTTGAGCATCATCACCTTGATTGCCTCGTGGACGTCGTTGTTGGGGGGCGTGATGGGATGGAGGAGTCTCTTGGTCTGGGCAAACAGCTCCTTGTAGAACTCCGATCGATCTCCCACCGCGCTCTTTTCGATAGAGAGGAAGGGCTCGACGAGAGTGGCAATCAAACGTGCACGAGGAATTGCCTCCGGTTGTGAGCATATCTCACCGTCGATGCCGGAAAGGGAGAGGATCATCGAGGACCAGAGCGAGCGGCGCCGTTCGATGCGCCTCCCGATCTCGATCAACATGTAGGGAAAGATCCCGAGCTGTTTCGCCTGTTCGAAAATCACTGCAGAGTTGCCCGAAGCCAAGATCTTCAGCACCTCTTCTGTCATTCTCGAAGGAGAACAGCCCGCCAAACCGTCCGCGGATTTCTTGATCTTCGAGCGGAGCTTCGAGGAGAGCTCGAAGTGGGTTATGGCGGCATACTTTGCCGCTCGAATCATCCTTACCGGGTCCTCTTCGAAGGTTGTCTCCAACGGAACAAGTGCACGGATTCGGCCCTCGACAACATCCTGGTAACCACCGACGTAGTCGATAATCTGTTCCTTCTCCGGGGAATAGTAGAGAGCATTGATGGTGAAGTCACGGCGCAGGACATCCTGGTCGATCGTACCGAAGCTGTTTTGGCCGTCGCGCGAGCGGAACGTCGATACCTCGATGATCTTCCCGGCGAAATCAACGTGTACAAGGCGAAACCGTCGTCCGATGATCCGGGCGTTCCGGAAGAGCGCTCTCATCCGACGAGGATGGGCATCGGTAGCGATATCGAAATCCTTCGGTAGTTTTCCGATCAGCAGATCGCGAACTGCTCCTCCCACGATGTAGGCCTGGTGGCCCGAAGAGGTCAATCGCTTCGTGATCTTCAACGCGTCGACGTCTATTCGGTCGCGCGTTATGTGATGCTCGTCAGCTGTGTAGATTCGGGCAATCTCTATTCGCTCACCCGTCTGTGATGTTCCGTACCGTATTAACAACGAAGTTCGCCCGTCATTTATGTATTTATCTAATAAGCGTTTACGGGAATTAAGTCAAGGGGTGGGCTTGAAGCGCATCGGTTTTCGTGCATAGTATGACAAATCACTCGGACATGAAGGGAGCACCATGAGCGGTCTCATCGAACCCAGGGTCCTCAAGGGATTCAGAGATTTCCTGCCCGGTCAAGAACTACGCCGGAAAACAATCGAGGATGAGCTGGTTCGAACCTTCGAGAGCTTCGGTTTCGTACCGATCGACACCCCGATCATCGAGTACACCGAGGTATTGCTCGGCAAGGGCGGCGGCGATACCGACAAGCAGATCTATCGCTTCGAAGACCACGGTGGGCGTGACGTGTCGCTCCGCTACGACCTGACGGTACCCTTTGCGCGCTTCATGGCCGCTCACGTTTCCGAGCTCTATCTCCCCTTCAAGCGCTATCATATCGCCAAGGTCTTTCGAGGCGAAAACACCCAGCGGGGCCGTTATCGGGAGTTTACCCAATGTGATTTCGATATCGTCGGCGTCGACACCGCTTTCTCGGACTTTGAGATCCTTGAGACGATGTACCGTTCGTTCAAAGCGCTCGATGTCGGGGAGTTTACGATCCGCCTTTCTCACCGAGGCCTCTTCAACCGCCTCCTTCGCCGAATCGGTGCCGAGGAAAGCTCGGTGGAGGTGCTGCGCACCGTCGACAAGCTCGCCAAGGTGGGTTTCGATCGGGTGAGGACGATGCTCGGGGAGCTCGTTTCCGAAACGCACGCCGACACCATCCTCGAATACATTCAACCGGAGAACGATTACGATTCGACACTGCACAAGATGTCCTATCTCGCCGGAGGCGAGGATGCCGATTCCGCTCGCCTCGCCGAGCTCCACACAATGATCACGTCTCTTGGTCTCGGAGATTCCTTCGAGCTTGACCCTTCGATAACTAGAGGGCTCGACTACTACACCGGGATCGTCTTCGAAACCTTCCTGGCCGCGCTCCCTGACATCGGCTCCGTCTGTTCGGGTGGTCGTTACAACAATCTCGCGTCGCTTTACACGAAACAGGAGCTCCCCGGCGTCGGCTCGTCCATCGGCCTCGACCGCTTGACAGCGGCTCTCGACGAGCTCGACGGCAATCGGGTGCCCGCAAGCACGCTCGAGATCCTCGTGCTGATGCAAGACTCAACTCTGGCGGTCCACTACTATGCACTCGCGGCGAAGCTCCGCGCTGCAGGTTTCTCGTGTGAGGTCTATCCCGAGGACAAGAAGCTTGCCGCCCAATTCAACTACGCGGAGAAGAAGAGCATTCCAGTTGGGATCATCTGCGGTCAGGATGAGCACGGGCGAGGCACGATCAACGTCAGGGACTTGAGGACGCGTGAAAGCTACAACGATCTCTCCTTCGAGGAGGGGATAGAACAGATCCGGAAGTTGCTGTAGTCTGGCATATGCACCCCCACGAACTACCGGTCTACGCTCAGAAAGAGCGCATACTCGAGGCGCTCTCGCATAGTCAGGTCGTCGTCGTCGAGAGCCCTACCGGCTCAGGCAAGACGACCCAGCTTCCGCTGATCCTGCATGAGGCCGGATACTCGAATACCGGAATGATCGGCGTGACGCAACCCCGCCGGATAGCGGCGGTTTCGGTCTGCGAATACATAGCCAAGCAACTCGGAACGAACGTACCGGGGGTGGCCGGCTACAAGATGCGCTTCGAAGACAAGACTGATCTAACGACGCGCATCAAAATCATGACCGACGGAATTCTACTCCAGGAGATAAAGGCCGACAAAGACCTCTCGCGGTACAACGTAATCATCGTCGACGAGGCGCACGAGAGAAGCCTCAACATAGACTTCATACTCGGTCTGCTCAAATCGCTTCTCAAGCGACGAACCGACTTCAAAGTCATCATCTCCTCGGCGACGATCAACGCCGAGGTGTTTTCCGAATACTTCGACGAATGCCCTATAGTACGGATCGAGGCGGGGATGTACCCGGTTCAGGTCATTTACGATCCCCACCGACTCGGAGAGGAAGGACCCGAGTGGATTCAGTTCAAGATCCGCGACATCATCGCACGAGTGCTCGAGCAGCACACCGAGGGCGATATCCTCATCTTCCTGCCCGGGGAACAGTCCATAAAAACCTGTATGGAGATACTCTACGATGCGGCGTTTTCGAAACGGCTGTTCATTCTCCCTCTCTACGGCAGGCTCGGAAAGGAAGAGCAGGAACGAGTTTTCGTCCCGACCCCAAAAGGCAAAACGAAGGTAGTCGTTGCAACGAACATCGCTGAAACCAGCGTAACGATCGACGGCATCACGGTGGTGATCGACTCAGGGCTCGCGAAGGTCAACTACTACAACCCGACGAAATTCATCTCTGCGCTCGTGGAAGGGCCCGTTTCGAAAGCCTCCTCCAACCAACGGAAGGGACGCGCGGGGCGCACTCAGCCCGGGTTTGCCTATCGGCTCTACACCCGCAAGGACTATGAGACACGTCCGTTGTTCTCCACCGAAGAAATCTACCGTACGGATCTAGCGGAGGTCGTACTCCGGATGGCGGAGCTCGGAATCACCGATTTCGAATCCTTTGATTTCATCGCGCCTCCCCCGCGCAAGGGCATCTCAGGGGCGGTTCAGACTCTTAAGCTGCTCGAAGCCCTCACGGACGACAACGAGTTGAACGCAACGGGCCAGATGATGGTCGACTACCCTCTCCTGCCGCGCCATTCGCGGATGATCGTAGAGGCGATTCTACGCTACCCGGATGTTCTGAAAGAGACGATCGTCGCGGCGGCATTTCTGTCAACAAACTCGCCGTTCCTTCTGCCTCCTGGTCAGGAGATGGAATCCCGTCGGGCTCACCACGCCTTCCGTGACGATGCCGGCGACTTTGTCAGCTACCTCACGCTTCTCGATGCCTATCGGGATGCCGCGATCAAAGAGAAGTTCTGTGAGCGGTATTTTCTGGACCCACGAACCATGGCGGAGATCGACAACATCTGCGGTCAGCTCGAGGAAATCACAGGCGAGAACGGGATACCGATTTCCTCCGGAGGATCGGTTGAAAGCTATCTCTGCGCAGTCTCGAGGGGCTTGATCCAGTTCGTCTGCGTCGCTTCCGGCCGCGGGGTCTACCGCAGCCTCACAGCCGATCGGATCCATATCCACCCCGGATCGGTGATGTTCAGAGAAAATCCCCGCTATATCGTCGCAGGGGAGATAGTCTCCACCTCTCGGATGTTCGCCCGTTCGGTGTCTCCACTGAAACGGGCATGGCTGGACAAGATCTATCCCGACCTCTCCGCGAGGCTGGCCCCCGGTCCGCTGCCGAAAGGGAAAGCGGGCAAAGCGAAACGCGACACAACCTGGCAGGTCAAGATAGGGACGAAGAGCTTCGCGCTCCAACCCCACAAGGGAAAGAAGAAGATCGCAATACTACCCTGGGAGGAGTTTTCGTCGGTCGTGTCATCAGTTGACCCCTCGTCACTGCAGCGTTACCGCGCGCTGCGGGGGAAGATCGTCTTCCAAGGAACGGAGATTCTCTCCGGAGAGAGGCTTTCGACCATCCTGCGGATCGCCCCCTACATCAATCCCGAAACCGGTTTGCTCCAGAAATGGCCGCGAGGAACCAACTTCCGAGTCCGGAGCAATCTGGATGAGCTCTGTTCCCACCTGCCGAAGCTGCTTTCCCTCTGCCGCGGAAGCGAGGGCGGCAAGACCTTCGGTTTCCTTTCCCTCAACACCAAGGGAAACGACGTCTACTGGTTCCGATGCGCGCGCCACTTCGAGACCGCCGTCACCGCAAGCATAGCGAGCCTCGAGGCAATCGCTGATGAAATGGGTGATGACATCGTCGAGGAGTATCGCCACGCGGTGAGCGCGGCATATCGCCGGCTGTCGGACATTCTCGATAAATGATGATGTCACCCGATCTGGTTACCGAGACCTTCCGGTCGCTATTCGCGGAGAACCGAGAGCACCAGGTCATCATCGACCTCGGTAACGAAGGTTTCGCCCCACCTCCGCTGCAGTACGAATCGCACTCGACCCACTCTCTTCTTCTTGTCCTGGCGCATGGCCTCGAGGATCGCCTCCGCCTCTGCCGGCAGTCCTGAAAGGTCGAAACCATATGAGGCGAGAAGCGACGAAACCTCTCGAGCATAGCCTTCCTCTGTTACCCCTAGCCGGGCGCCCGCCTTCATTGCCTTGTCGATACCCCAGGCGACTGCCTCCCCGTGAGTGTAGCGTTCGAAGCCCGTCACCGACTCGAGGGCGTGGCCGAAGGTGTGGCCCAGATTCAGATGAGCTCGGGAATCGGTCTCGCGGAAATCCTGTCCGACGATCCTCGCCTTCACCTCGAGCGCGTCGGGAACGATCCCCTCGAGCAGCGAGAGGTCCCTTGCGAGCACCTCCTCTCGGTGTTTCTCCAGCCGTGCGCGAAGCGTCGATTTTTCGAGGAGCGAGTGCTTGAGCACCTCTGCCAGGCCGCTTTGGTAATCTCGGAACGGCAGCGAGGGAAGGAAGTCGACGGCTATCCGGAGCTCTTCGGCAGGGTAGAAGCTCCCGACCATGTTCTTCAAACCGCCGAAATCGATGCCGGTCTTGCCTCCGAAGGCGGCGTCGACCATGGCGAGCAGAGTCGTCGGTACGAGGATGACACGGCAGCCTCTCACATAGATCGACGCCGCAAAGGCGGCGATATCGCAGACCACACCGCCTCCGCATGCCACGACTACTCCGTCCCTTCCGACGCCACGGTCGAGCGCCGCGTGAAGAACCGCCTCGACGCTCGGCCACCCCTTGTGCGCCTCTCCGGCCGGAAGCACGACCTCGTTCGGGTGGCTGCCCTCCACAATCGCCCTGGTGTTCGTGTCAAACACCTCGACATGGCCGCCTCTCTCGTCGATGTCGAGGAACACCTCGTCTCGATGCATAAACCGCACCCGGGTCGAGGTGCCTCCAACCCGGTATCTCCGGGGCTCCAACGCTGTATGATCCATGACCACACTATAGCCACAAAGAGCGCTTGCTGGTAGTATTGCCGCATGAAATTAAGGCTTATTGTGGTTCTATGCATCCTTTTCGGGACGACAACTGGGCTCTTTGCCGACAACTCTACGAGCCAGTCACAGGGTCAGAACCAAACATCACAAGAATCTTCATCACAGTCTCAGAAGGGCTTCGGGCTTCAGTCGGCGATCTTCAGTGAGGTCCGCTCCGCAGGCACCAATCTCTCGAACAATCTCTCTAATATCAGCGAGTACTCGCCTACGCCAGGCGACGTCTACACCCTCACGATCGTAGAGTCGACGAGCGCGACCGGCACGGGTGAACGCAGCTCCTCGTTTCCCGTGCAGCTGAACGAAGACATGACGCTCGATGTCCCTTTCATCGGTACGATAAGCGCGCGCGGCAAGACTATCCCTGAGCTTCGAAAACAAATCGTCCAGTCGGTTCTGAAAACGGTGCCCGTCCAGTACGCCAACTTCATCCTCACGACACCGGCCCAGTTCAATGTGTTCGTGTACGGCGGCGTCAATTCTCCGGGCTACGTCGTGGCGAACCCGTTGGTCACGGTCATCGATGCAATCGCCCTTGCCAAGGGATTCAAGGCGGGAGCCAGCTATCGCAGGATCGAGCTTTTCCATGACGGCAAAAAGGAAACCCTCGATATCGCCAAGTACTACGCCGACGCAGATATGAAGGCGAATCCCCGACTCCAGCCGGGAGATAAGATCTTCGTTCCTCAGGCGCAAATCGTCACCGACATCTCGGGAAAGGTAAAATATCCGGGTTCCTACGAGCTTCTGCCCTCGGAGAATCTCCAGACGCTGATCAATCTTGCGGGCGGCACCACCCCCGGCGCCCTCGACTCACGCATCGAGATCTCGCGAATCAATACCGACGGCAGTCACGAGATGTTGAACGTGTCACTCGACCATGCGAAAAGCTTCAAGATATCGATGGGAGATCAGGTCAAGATCCTGTCGACGAGCCAGAACTCGGAAGTGGTTACGGTCGAAGGAGCAGTATACGGTTCCAGTCACTCGGGAGAAACGCCCGTGTCGGTTCCGCGCAAGTCGGTCCGCATAGACTTCCCCTACTTCCCCGGCATCAGTCTCCTTGCGGTGCTCGACGCAGTCGGAGGACCTACGCCCTACGCCAAGGCGGGCCAGAGCTATATCCTGGAGCATTCCACGGGAAAGAAGATACCGCTCCGCCTGGCAGAGCTTTGGAAGACACGAAATCAGGCGTTGAACCGAGAGCTGCATCCAGGTGACCAGATCGTCGTCCCAATGGAAACTCTACAGGTTTTCGTCACGGGGCAGGTTACCAATCCGGGCGCCGAGCCTTATCAGCCTGATCTAACGGTCGCAGATTATTTGCTCTATGCGGGTGGCATCAACGAGAACACTGCGGACCCGAATGGAATCTTCCTGGTAGATTTCAAGGGAAACCGAACCAAAATAGCAGCCAGCCAGACAGTTACGCCTGGATCAGTCATCTACGTTGCGCGAAAGCCCCTCTTCCAAGTCAACCAGTTCTTTCAGAACTTCTTCCTGACGACGGGATGGGTAACCACTCTCATCAGCGCGGCTTCGATCCTCTACAACTTTCTCGTGCTGATCCACGTTCTCTGAGTATTTCGGTTCAAGCGGACGACCAACGAGGAAGGGAAGCACCCCTCGTCTCGCTCTTGGTACGGGAAGAACGGATTCTATACGACCTTCTCGGTCGCAGTTTTCGTGCGAGTGAAGGTGGCGACGATTCCTTTGATAAAAGGATCCACAATCGAGTAGATACGCTTGTTGCCATGGATCTCGGAGGACACAATCCCTTTCTCCTTGAGTATTGCCAGGTGCTGGGAAATGACAGGTTGGGACTGGTTCAGGCATCGCCAGAGATCACTGACACAGGCATCCTCGCGCTCGATGAGACACAGTAGCTTTAAGCGCACCGGATGACCGCAGACTTTCATGCGCTCCGCATAGGACTCGATCATCTCATCGGGGCAGCAGATATTCCTGAACGCCTTCACGCTGGTATCCATGCATATATAATACTTTCTTTATCTTCCTTTTTCAACAACTTACATAGTCGCCTTGATGAAACACAAACGAGCGAATATATTGAACCATCAATGGACAGAATCTACCTCGATTGGGCGGCTACCGCCGCGCCCGCCCCGGAGATCGCCCGAGCGGCGGCGGAGATATCGACAAAGAACTTCGGTAACCCCTCTTCCGCGCATCGAGAGGGGCGTGCTGCGGAGCGACTCCTTGGCGAGGCCCGAGAACGATTCGCCGGTGCGATCGGAGTACCACCCCGCACCGTCTATTTCACCTCAGGCGGTACCGAGTCAAACAATATGGTCTTGAGCTCACTGCTCTCCGCGAAGGGTGAGCTGGTCGTGAGCGGTATAGAACACTCCTCCGTTTATGAACCCTCCTTGAGCCTGCAGAAAGCCGGCATTCGCGTCAGGTGGATCGAGGCCGAGTCGGACGGACGAATCGACCCGGAAAAGCTGAAAGCGGCACTAAGCCCCGAGACCTTGATGGTTGCCGTCATGCACGTCAACAACGAGACTGGCGCGATTCAACCGATCGACCAAATCGCCCGCCTCATTCGTGAGTACGAAAGGACGAGCGGGAGCGGCAGACGCATCCACTTCCACTGCGACGGCGTACAGGCGCTCGGCAAGATAGCGACAATGTACGGTGAGACCGACGTCGATTCCGTCAGCTTCAGCGCCCATAAGATTGGAGGCCTCCGCGGGGCGGGGGCGCTCTACCTCCGCCGGCCGATTCCGGTCGTTTTTCGAGGAGGCGGCCAGGAGCGCGACGTGAGACCCGGCACAGAAAATCTGCCGGCTGTCTGGGCAATGGCCGAAGCGGCCGAACAAGCGAACCGGACGCTCTCAGAGCACAGTTCCCACGCGTCTCATCTCAAGTCGCTACTGGTTGATGGTGTCAGGCGGATCGAGGGCTCACTATTCGTTCCCGGCGCCGCAGCGACCGACCCCGAACATTTCTCTCCTTTCATCCTCTCGGTCGCCTTCCCGCCTCTGCCGGGAGAAGTCCTCGTCCGTGTTCTCGACGATGCGGGTTGTGCCGTCTCGACCGGTTCGGCATGTTCATCGAAGGGCAGAAAGGACAGGCGTGTCCTTGCGAACATGGGGGTCGATGAGGAGACGGCGCGCTCGGCAATCAGAATATCCACAGGCTATTCGAGCAGCGAGAACGAAATCGCGACATTCCTCGAAAAGCTTCCCAAGGAGGTGCTCACGTGGAGCGCACCCCTTCGAACGTGACCTCGTCATCGACTCTGACCGAGGGCTCGAGGGTGCTCTATCTCATCAAGGTCGGTGAGATCGCGCTCAAAGGTGAGAATCGATCCTATTTCGAAGGCAAGCTCCGTCACAACATCCGAAGACGGCTCGAGGGAATCGACTGCACGGTATCGGGCGGCAACGGACGATTCTATCTCATGGTATCGTCGCAGGACGAGCAGCTCGTGCGGTCGCGGCTTTCCACGGTATTCGGAATTACCAGCTTCTCAAAGACGTTCCGAGTACAGAAGAGTATCGAAACCATTCGAGAGAGTGCCCGCTCCCTGGTGGGCGCGCTCGGAGATGATCTTCTCTCGGCAAGCTTTAAGGTTGAAGCGCGCAGGACCGACAAACAGTTCCCGATGACCTCCTACGAGCTCGCTGCGGATCTCGGAAGCCGTCTGCTCGAAAGCTTTCCGTCGCTTTCAGTCGACGTCCACAAACCGGGGTGGACGCTAAACCTGGAAATTCGCGAGCAAGCCTATCTCTACGTCGACCGGGTCGGTGGGCCGGGCGGTCTGCCGGTCGGAACAGCCGGCAGGGCGGTGTTGCTTCTTTCCGGCGGAATCGATTCGCCCGTTGCCGGCTATCTCATGGCAAAGCGGGGTCTCCGTATAAGTGCGGTCTACTTCCACGCCTACCCCTACACTTCCGATCAGGCTCGGGAAAAGGTCGTCACCCTAGCCCGTCAGCTTGCACCCTATCTCAGCGGAATTAGCCTCTATATCGTACCATTTACGAGCTGCCAGATGCGGATCAAGGAACGGGCCCTCGAGGAGGAGGTAACGCTCCTCATGCGCGCCTGCATGATGAAGATCGCAGAGAAGATTGCCGCTCATGAGAACGCCGGCGCCCTCATCACCGGGGAGTCACTCGGTCAGGTTGCAAGCCAGACACTGGAAAGCCTCAGCTTCACGGGAGGGGTGTCGACGCTTCCCGTATTTCGCCCTTTGGTGGGACTGGACAAGGAGGAGATCATTGCTGTAGCGCGACGCATCGGCACCTTTGAAACCTCGATTCTTCCCTACGAGGATTGCTGTACCATCTTCTCGCCGCGCCATCCGCTCATCCGTCCGAAGACCGAGAGGATGAGACGATCACTGGAGACACTCGATATCGAAGAGCTGCTGACTCAGGCCGCCGACCAGGCGCAGGTCGTTAAGCTGGGTCCTTGACCGCAGCGCCGGCGTCCTTTGGTTTCGAAGGTTTTTCCGAGCCGTCGCCGCCTTTTACAGCTTCGTTTCCGTTCTTGGACCCGGCCTTGTCGGAGCTCGTCGTCTGTGAATCGTCGCCGCCTGTTTTTGCGGTCTGACGATCTGCCGAGCCGTTGCCGTTTCGCTTGTTGTCGGTTACGTAGAAACCGCTTCCCTTGAATATGACACCAAGCCCGCCCCCGATCAGCCGCCGAACCTTCTTGCCGCATTCCGGGCAGCGTTTTATCGGCTCATCCGACATACTCTGAAAGACTTCAAACCGATGTCCGCAGGATCCACATTCATAGTCGTACGTAGGCATCTTTCAAGACCCCATGCTATCAGGTATGTAAGTATCGCTATACCAACAAAATATACCGCCGTTCAGATCGACGGGGCAAGCAGAAATCATTCGTTTCGAATTTCGATCTCTCCGAAATCGGTCAAATACCTCTTGAGCCCCGCAATCGTGAATCCTCCGAGGTGAACCATAGAAGCCACGAGAGCGGCATCCGCCTTCCCCGCAGTCAGAACCTGCGCAAGATGCTCCGGCTTCCCGGCCCCTCCCGAGGCCACAACGGGGATCTCGACGGCCTCCGAGATCATCCGGGTCAGGGTGAGCTCGTAGCCGTCGTTCGTTCCGTCCGCATCGATCGAGTTCAGCACAATTTCCCCGGCCCCCAGCTCCTCACCGCGCCGAGCCCACCCCAGAGCGTCGAGCTCGGTCGCCGTCCGACCGCCGTTGATGTAGACTCGGTAGCCGCTTGGCATTCGCGGATCGGCGGCAGCATCCATTCCGAGGACGACCGCCTGCGAGCCGAATGCCGCCGATCCCTCCGAGATCAGGCGAGGATTCTTGACCGCCTGGCTGTTGACGCTCACCTTCTCCGCCCCGGCAAGGAGAACCCTCCGCATGTCCTCGACGGTCGCAATACCGCCCCCGACCGAAAAGGGAATGAAGATCCGTTCCGCCACCCTCGATACGATATCGAGCATAATGCCGCGGCCCTCGGAGGACGCGGTGATGTCGTAGAAGACAAGCTCGTCGACACCCTGCTCGTAGTACTCCTCCGCCATCGCGACCGGATCCCCAATGTCCCGGTTCTCTTTGAACTTCACGCCTTTGGTAGTCTTTCCGTCCCGCACGTCGAGGCACACGATGATTCGTTTCGTCAGCACGATTCGTTCCTCCAACGTGCGAAGTTCGCAAGAACTCCAAGCCCCACCTTGCCAGACTTTTCCGGATGGAATTGAACGGCCACCACGGAATTCTCCGCGAACGCCGATGGGAATCGCACACCGTATTCCGTTGAGCCGATCTCCAGCCGTTCGTCCGCAAGCGTAGGATAGTAGGAATGATCGAAGTAGAACGAGGAACCGTCGGGCACCCCGTCGAAAATCGGGTGCCGATTCCGGTGATCGACCTGATTCCAGCCGATCTGTGGAATCTTCACCCCTCTCCCGGACGGGAATCGCGCCGAGCTTCCCGAGATGATCCCCAGACACTCGGTCGCACGCTCTTCGGAACGGTCCAACATGAGCTGACAGCCGATGCATATGCCCAGGATGGGAACGGACTGCGCCGCGGCCTCCTTGAGGGCGGTGTCGAGCCCACGCTCGCGCAATACCTCCATGGCCGCACGAGCTTCGCCGACACCCGGAAAGATGATACGGTCTACCCCCACGAGGTCCTCCGGCTCAAAGGCAACCTTGAACTCGATTCCGAGGTGTGCGAGCGCTCGCTCGACGCTCGTTCGGTTGCCGGCTGAGTAATCTATGAGACCGACTATCACTTTGTCTCTCCGTTGCCGCCGATTACCTTCGACACCAGCTCGGAAAGATCCGCTTCACCTACGGTGATGCCGTCCAGCCGGATGGTATCGCCGTCGACCGAGAGCTGTGCTCCCTTGAGGGGAATCGGAAAGCCCTTGATTGCACTTCCGTGCTCCGAGCTGGCGATGAGTAGCTTGAAGACCACGGAGAACAAGCGCGCGTCGCGCTCGCTCTTCATCTTGAAGACGGCATACCCATGGTAACCAGTTGACGGCGTCGAGGCTGAGTCCGGGGCCCCACCACCGTCCGCGTTAATCGAGAAATAGAAGGTTTGAACCGGAAATCTGTTTGCCTCCATACCGAGAACAGGCAGGTTGTCCGTCACGTTGGGAAAGTAGATTGCGAGGTCGGAGGTTTCAAGCGCCTGCCGGATCGTCGGATTGAGCGTCGCCACTCGCCCCGAGCCGAGGTTCCGGAGCATGGCGGGAAGCTGCCCGTTGGATACCATCACCAGGTTTTTCGTCGGTAGTGCGATCTGTGTTCCCGTCTTCCGATCCTGCCACCACCGAATCGGCTTATCGGAGCGTTTCCAGTCGCGACTCCAGGAGAGCCGCCAGCCGATAAGCCCGGTTGGATATTCACCCTCCCCGACCAGCGCGAAGGTCGACTTCTTGCCAGAGTCGTACTGCGCGGAGGCGTACATCCGGTTGGTCCTGATGAGCACGGAAGATGGAATCGACGAGGATAGACCGCTCTGTTTCAAAATGTCGGCGACGAGCCCGGCGTTCTGCGATACCTTGATGGAGGCATAGGCAAAGGAGTTTTCCGGAAACAATGCAGTGAGATCGGGGCCGCTCGGTACGCTGAGCTTCCCAACGGTGGCGCATGCGCCAAGCAAGAGAAAAAGGCTCACGCCCGCTGCAAGGGCGATTCGCCTCATCAACCATGGATGGAACCGAAGAAGTGCTGATCCCCTCGACATATTACTCCGCCTTCGTCACGGCGATGCTGCAGGTGAGACCGCCGCACACCGCCTCCACCGCGTCGGATTTCGGTTCCCACCGCCACGATACGGCCAGTGTCTCTTCCATCAGACGATCCTCATGTGCACTTGCAGCCTCTTCGACCTCGGCCGGGCCATGGATGGATAGATGAATCCTGTCGGTCACCTCGAGGCCGGAATCCTTACGCAGATTCTGAACGCTGCGAATTATGTCGCGAATCAGACCCTCGGCCCTCAATTCCTCGGTGACCTCGGGGTCAAGCGCCACCGTCAGGGATCCTTCGTTCAGGACCTTCAGATTCTCCTTCTCCGTGCGCTGCACCACGACGCTCTCTCGGGTCAACTCGAGGGGTCCGAAGTCCATGTCGAGCGAAAGCGTGGCTCCCTCGAGAAGGGATTGTACCTCCTGCATGCTGAGGGTCTCGATGCGAGCGGCCGCCGCCTTCATGTTCTTCCCGAGAGTCTTTCCGAGCACCCGGAAGTTCGCCTTAGCGCTGTACTCGACGAGATCCTCTTCGTTTTCCCGGAAAATCACCTCTTTGACGTTGAGCTCCTCTCGAACGATGTCCTCCATTTCCCGGAGTATGGTCCGTTCTTCCTGGTCCCGCGTTACGAGGTAGAGCGCACGAAGTGGCTGACGAATCTTGAGGGAATGCATGGCACGCAGCGCCCTGCCCATGGTTACCGCCTGGCGCGTCACTTTCATCTTGCGCTCCAGCCCTCCGTTTCGAAGCGAGAGATCGGCGACCGGGTAGTCGCTAAGGTGCACCGAATCGGGCATATCGTCGGAGCGCAGGTTGAGGAAGATCTCCTCGGTAACGAAGGGAATAATCGGCGCAGCAACGCGTACGACCGTCAACAGAACTGCATAGAGCGTTTCATAGGCCTGCCGCTTATCGTTGTCGTTCCCCGAGCGCCAGAAGCGGCGGCGCGAGCGGCGAATGTACCAGTTGTTGAGTAGGTCGATGAAATTGACGATGGGAGCGCACGCCTTCTGAAGCTCGTAGGCATCGAGCGCTTCGGTAACCTCTTCAACCAGCCCCTCACACTCCGAGAGAATCCAGCGATCAAGGGGATTCTCCGGCGTCGACGGCGCCCCGGTCGGTCGGATGTTGTCGATGTTTGCATAGGTTACGAAGAAACTGTAGGCGTTCCACAGCGGAATGATGACGCTCTTGACCACCTCCCGAACACCATCGTCTGAATACCGCAGGTCCTCCCCGCGAACGACCGAGGAGTTCATGAGAAAGAAGCGAAGCGAGTCGGCTCCGAACCTGCCCATTACCGCGGAAGGATCCGAGTAGTTCCTCTCCGATTTCGACATCTTCTTGCCGTCCTCAGCGAGCACGAGCCCGTTGACGACGATGTTCATTGCCGGAGGGCAGTCGAAAAGAGCGGCCGCGAGGATGACGAGGGTGTAGAACCAGCCGCGGGTCTGATCGAGGCCCTCGGCAATAAAATCGGCCGGATAGTGCGCCTCGAACTGCTCCTTGTTCTCGAAGGGGAAATGGTTTTGGGCGTAGGGCATCGAACCGGATTCGAACCAGCAGTCGAGGACCTCCGGGATCCTTCTCATCGTCCCGCCGCATTTTCGGCAGGAATAGGTGATTTCGTCTACGAAATGCTTGTGGAGATCCTCGGGGTATTGACCTGATCTCTCCTCGAGCTCCGTGCGCGAGCCGAGGCACTCGAGCTCGTCGCATTCCTCGCAGCGCCAGATCGGTAGGGGATTTCCCCAATAGCGGTTCCGCGAAATGGCCCAGTCCCTGGCACCTTCGAGCCAGTTGCCGAAACGTCCGTCGCGCAGGTGGTCGGGCACCCAGCGGATCTTCTGATTGGCAGCGAGCATCCGTTCCTTGATCTTCCCGATGTCGACGAACCATGAGGTAATCGCTCTGTATATCAGTGGAGAATGACACCGCCAGCAATGGGGATAGGCGTGGAGATAGCTGTCCCGCTTGACGAGTGCGCCCCGCTCTTTGAGGTCCGCGATGATGCTCTTGTCGGCGTCCTTCACAAAGAGGCCGTTGTAGTCGGGAACCTCTTCGGTGAACTTGCACTCACCGTCTACCGGGCAAATCGTAGAGATGCCTGTTCCCCGGAGGGTCCGGTAGTCATCTTCGCCGAACCCCGGCGCGGTGTGCACGATTCCGGTGCCCTCTTCTGTCGTGACATAGTCACCGGAAAACACACGGAAGGCACCGTTCTCGCGCTCGGCGACGAAATAAGGAAAGAGGGGCTCGTACTCGATACCAACGAGCTCACTTCCCTTCATCTCTTCGAGGATGGTGTAGTCTGTCTCGTTCTTGTAGTAGGCCGAGAGACGCTCCTTGGCGAGGATATACTCCTCATCGCCGTCGGCGATGCGCACGTAGTCGATGTCCGCCCCGACGGTCAGGGCAAGGTTCGAAGGCAGCGTCCACGGCGTTGTTGTCCACGAGAGAATCCACCGGTGCTCTGCTCCCTTGAGCCTGAAACGCACCGTTATGGCCGGATCGTGTACATCGTCGTACCCGCCGAGGTTGAGCTCATGGTTTGAGAGGACGGTGGAGCACCGAGGACAATACGGGAGGATGTAATAGCCCTCGTAGACCAGCCCCGCGTCCCAGAGCTGCTTCACGACCCACCATATCGACTCCATGTAGTCGGGTTCCATGGTCTTGTAGTCGTTGTCGAAGTCGACCCACCTACCGAGGCGCGTTATTACCGAGCGCCATTCCGAGGTATACCGCAGAACGATTCCTCGGCAGGATTCGTTGAACCGTGAGATTCCGAAATCCTCGATCTGTCGTCTGCCGGAAATGCCGAGCTCCTTTTCCATCTCGTATTCGACCGGGAGCCCATGACAGTCCCATCCGAAACGTCGCTCCACATGGCGGCCCTTCATTGTCCAGTAGCGTGGAACGATGTCCTTGATCGTGCCCGGAACGAAGTGGCCAAAATGCGGGAGGCCGGTCGCGAACGGAGGTCCATCGTAGAAGATGTAGTCCTTCTTCCCGTCCCGCTGAGTTACTGAACGCTTGAAGGTATCGTTCTCCTCCCAAAACCGGAGGATACGTTCCTCCATCTCGGGGAAGCTTGTTTTGGGATCAACAGGTTCGTACAAATCTTCCTCCACAACCCTTACCGTATGAAAACAGCGCCTCCTCGAACCCACAGGTCGCGAGGGCATCTCTCAGAGAGCGGGCTGCTTGTCTCACGAATTCCATCAATTCTAGTGAAATTGCAGATCGAGATCCAGCCGCAAACCTGCGACCTCTAAATGATTACAAGGTAGTGATTTACCCAGACCGGCAAATCGCGGGCAGGGCAGTCTGAGACTGATTCTGAGATTTTTCCTAACTCTCCTACAACACTGCTCCATCCTGTTTCCATGCGACGTCCATATTCACTTCAAAAGCGGAAAACTTCAAGAGGCGAGATCATCTACTACGTTCAGTTTTGGAACGAAGAAAAAGGCAAGTACGGTACCGCTCGTTCAACTGGCAAGTCTTCAAAGGGCGCCGCCGCGAATTGGGCCGACAACGAGATAAAGGAAGGGAAATCGAAGATCCCCCGGTTCGTCTACTTTCGTGACTTCGCCGACAGCTTCTACGACTGGGAAACAAGCAAATGGGTGAAGATGAAGCGAATGGCAGAGAACATTCATCGCTCCAGAGTAGACCTGCTTGGTGGCATTCTTCGTAAGCACCTG
>CAZDMH010000004.1:0-2718 GCA_964506755.1 uncultured Spirochaetales bacterium | reverse complement strand
GATCTGGGGCGACGGGAACTCCGGGATCATGCACTACACCATAAATCTGATTGCTGCCGGAACAGGACTCCGTATGAACGAGATTCAAGCACTGCGCTTGGAGGCAATCGACTTCCAGAAGAAAACCGTCGAGATCTCTAGGGGCTGGGAACGAGCACACGGATGGAAGGATGAGCCGAAAACAGACAATTCGTTTCGAAAAGTGCCAATCTCAGAGAACATGATCAAATACATTCAGAAGGTGCTCCCAGCGGAGGATCTTCGGGGGCCGGGTACGGTAGTCTTCCAAGGCAGGTTCGAAAATCGACCAATCAGCCAGACGGTTATCGGGGCTCACTTCAACACAGCGCTTGCCAATATCGGTATCAAGAACCGCCAAGCTCGGAATATCTCTTTTCATTCCTGGCGTCACTTCTGGAAGACCTATTTAATCAATCACGGAATCTCCGTCTATTCGGCGATGAAAATTGTCGGCCACACACAGATCGACACATCATACGACTACTCGCACCTCGACGAAGATGCGCTTCAGAAGATCAGAGTGCTTCAGGGACAGATCGCCTGATCTTGGAGCAGAATGATTTTGGGAAGACAGTCCGCTCACGGTACAATCAGAACATTCCGACGATTACGCTGTTCGCCAATGGCAGCAACCTCCTTGCGCATCGGACAAACCTCTAGAACTATGTTGATCAACCGACTGAGATCCAATTCCCACGTCATCACGTCGCGGACCTCCCACACGGCTACGCTAATTGGGTTGTATATTCGCCACGTCTCGCTGTTCCCAGCAACTCGTGCTTCGACCGTTGTGGCAGACCACTTCATCGCTGGGCGTTCGCACCTAAGAAATTGCTTCGGGAGCATCTTTCTTGTACACTAAAATCAAAGGGGACTATGACGAGTTTAACACAGCATGCGGGGCTCCAAGAATGGGAAAAGTAGTCAACTTTTCCGATATGCAAAATCGTCAAAAGGACTACAAACAACTTCTGCTCGAACTCCACGAATATCTAGAAGAAATCGAGGAAGAGCTAATCAGTCGCGCCGTGAATATCGCAATCGCTGACAAATGGTATAATTGGGACCAGTCTGTGCCGGTTGGCACTAGGATATCATTCGACGAACAGATGCTTTATGGTTGTGGTGACGAGAACGTTAGTGTGATCCTTGATCTCCGCAACGAAGTCGATGAACTTCGAAAACGTCTGATGCCGACCGGGAACCAATAAGCGTCAAAGAGTTTACAATTTCAGCAGAGAAAGTGCCAGGGAATGCAGAAGTCCATGTGGCACCACTGGCGCCGGGGGCATAGTATTGGTCACCAAATATCAGGCTCCAATCCCTCGAAGTGAACCTCTTCACCTCACCTCATCATCCTACTCAAAAGTTCTCGGCACTTCACGTCTATTCACCCTGTGGATTCCATAGCCCATGCCTCACCGCGATCATTGCTCTTCCGTTCCCATTCAGTTGCCACCTGCGAGGACTCGTGCAGGCAAGGCGCAAGCTACGACCCGTTCGTCTGGCCACAGCCGGAACTACTTCGCAACAAAACTCGCTAATACATATGTTATACGGGATCCAGCGCCGACAGATGAGCCGTTCAGCCCCTCAACATTGGCGTTGCCGTACGTCCAGTTATCGCACCGGCAAATCAAATTGCCTTTTCAGTTGCACATAGCTTCGCTTCAATGCTGTTGGGCGTGAGACGAAGCAGAGATCGGAGCGCTCTCCCGTCCAACTTGCGGCTCTCAAAATGGACTTTGACAAACAGAAGCATTGTGAATACAATTGAATGCAGAGGAACCACATATGGCAAAGACCATTACCGTTCGTCTGGATGACAAAACCTACGAACTGATCCGCAAGGCGGCAGACGGCGAACGCCGTAGCATCTCCAATTTCATCGAGTATGCAACCGTCTCCTACCTATCCGAACAATCCTTTGTTACCGACTCTGAAATGCAGGAGATCCTGCAGGACACTGAGCTCGTCTCTGAGCTAAAACGAGGGAGAACCGACGTTGGCAAAAAGCGCTACTCCATCGTCGAATGAATTCCAGATAGCCGAAACTGAATCCTTTCAGAAACAGCTGAAGAAGAACCGGAGCCTTGATCGGGTTTACCGACGAATTCGCTCCTATGTCTACCCCCTTCTACGCACCAACCCGTTCTTCGGACCAAACATTAAACGACTGAAAGGAACGTTCTCGGACTACTACCGTTACCGAATTGGAGACTACCGCCTTTTCTACACTGTGAACCAAGAGGAAGTCATCGTCTTTGTGGTAGCGCTGAGGCACCGGCAAGATGCGTATGAAACGGATTTGTAGAATCTGGGATCCCGTATAACGAGACTGTTGCGAAACCTTCACAGAGTTCCGTCGGTATTCGTTTGATCTATTGGAGATCCGGCCGAGTGCTCGTCCGGTGCGCCGGACTGCCTCAGGTTGCCGGCATCATCGCCAGTACTCCTGCGTTGGCCAACTTCTCGATGTTGTGGACTAAGCAGTAGTAGAGCCATTGAATGCGTACTTTGCTACGCCCTCGCATCGTGAACCGCCGCATCCCTTTCGTTGCAGTGATGTTGGCAAACACCGGCTCCACGATTCCCATTCGTCGGGCGTACATCTTCCGCGCCTCAGGCGTGTCGATCTTGTGCCGCATCGCCTGCGCGTAGTTCTCCCGTGGGACCTCGCCGACAAACAGCCATCGA
>CAZDMH010000003.1:162313-231549 GCA_964506755.1 uncultured Spirochaetales bacterium | reverse complement strand
CGAACACAAGTAGGAGACGTGCATGAAAGTCAAATGGGGCATCTTGGGAACCGCGAAGATCGGGGTCGAGAGGGTCATTCCGGGGATGATGAAGGCATCGAACCTCGAGATCGTTGCGATGGCTTCGCGCAATCGAGCGACGGCCAAGGATGTGGCGAAGCAGCTCGGGATACCGAAGAGCTACGGCTCCTACGATGAGCTCATCCATGACAAGGAGATCGATGCAATCTACATCCCGCTCCCAAACGATCTGCACGTCGCCTGGTCGATCAAGGCCGCCGAGGCGGGCAAGCACGTGCTCTGCGAGAAGCCCATCTCGATGACGGTTCAAGATCTGAAACGGCTGATCCGGGTCCGCGACAAGACTGGGAAGAAGATCGCCGAGGCGTTCATGGTGCATACCCATCCGCAGTGGTTGAAGGCGAAGGAGCTCACCCACAACAGCGAGTTCGGCGAGCTGAAGTCGATTAACTGCGTGTTCAGCTACAACAACCGCGACCCAAAGAACATCCGAAACATCAAGGAGCACGGCGGGGGCGGAATCTTCGATATCGGTACCTACCCGATTCACATTTCTCGGTTCATCTTCGGCGAGGAGCCCAAGCGAGTCTTCGCGCTCCTCGATATCGACCCGAATTTCAAGGTCGACCGCTTGAGCTCGGTCATCATGGAGTTCCCCTCTGGGCACTCGATATTCACTTGCTCGACACAGATGGTGCCCTACCAGAAGATGCAGTTCTTTGGAGTCAAACGGAGCCTCGAAGTGGAGATACCCTTCAACGCCCTCACCGACCGTAAGATGAAGCTCTATCTCGACACAGGCGACCTCACCGGCGCAGGAGTCGAGACAATCGAGGTGCCGCAGTGCGATCAGTACACGGTGCAGGCCGAGGAGTTCTCGCGTGCCATCCTCGAGGACGGCACGCCGGCGGTCACACTCGAAGACTCTCTCGGGAATATGAGCACGATCGAGGCGGTTTTCAAATCAGCAGAAAGCGGCAAGTGGGTGAGTCCCTGAACTGTCATTCTGCACTGCGAACCTAGTCAGCCGAGCTGAACGGGCTCGGTCGCATGGGGATTGACCTTCGTGCCTGCAAAAGTCCACGAGGCCGTGGTGAGTCGCAGCGCCTCGAGCTCGTCATCCTTTTCAGTCCTCTTGAGGATGATCGCTCCGAAATACCCGTAGACGAAGAAGCGCACGGTGGCAGCTCCCGCCCCTTTCTTCATCACCTTGGCATCGACGATGACGTTCTTGCGGTCGCGAGAAACCGTAAAGAGGATCTCTGTACGTCCTCCGCTTAGGTAGGCGGTGGTCTCCCCATCGTCGAAGCGGTAGAGGTATGTGCAGATTCCGTCGTACTTTTCGCTGACGAAGAGATGAAGCTCTATATTGGCAAGATCGTTGCGGTTCGTCTCTCGAACCCCGATCTGCATCGGAATAATGGAACCCTCCCGGACGTAGAGGGGGGTCGACCTGGCCGACTCGACTGCAGTGATCTCGCGTCCGCCCCGAAGCCAGCGTCGGTCCCAGGGGCTCCACCATCTCTCCTCGGGAAGCACTACCTTGCGGCTGTTGCGGTGCTCTGAGACGATTGGCGCCTGCATGATCGAGGGCCCGACCATGAACTGATCGTCGGTCTCGTCGAACTCCGGACTATCCTCGAACTCGTAGAACATCGGCCTCCAGATCGGCCGCCCGCTCTCCTCTTGGTCGGCGAACAGGTTGTAGAGATAGGGTAGCAGCTTGTAGCGAAGCGAGATGTAGTGGCCTATTACCTTCGCGCTCTTCTTTCCGAACGCCCACGGCTCCTGAGCGCGTGATGAGGCGGTCGAATGGTTACGAAGAAAGGGGGCGAGAAATGCGGTCTTGTACCAGGCGGCGGCGAGGGCTGCATCGGCGTCGCCGTCGAAGCCCGGCACGTCGGCGCCGTTGAACGGGATTCCCGACAGCGAAAGGTTGAGACACATCGGGATGCTCACCGTCATGTTCGCGTAGTTCGAGACGTTGTCGCCGGTCCATATCGCCGAGAGACGGCTCGTCGACAGGTATCCGCTTCGACTCAGCAGAAACGGGCGCCGGTCGGGGGCGACCGTAAGAAGCCCCGCCCGTGTCGCCTGCTGCATGCCCAGGGCGTACTGGTTGTGGTAGGACTCGTGCGCCTTCTTTCCGCGAGCAAAGCGCATCTCATCGAGCGTCGAGGATCCGGTGGACGGGTCGTTCATGTCGAGCCAGAAACCCGCGAATCCGGTCGCCGTCAAGTCGGCGACCCGCTCGGCCCACCAGGCGCGAGCCTCGGCAAGGGAGAAGTCGGGAAACACCGTCGCTCCGGGCCAGACGAAGCCGATGTAGGGACGATTCTCGCTGTTCTTGCAGAAGATCTCCTTGAGCATTCCGTCCCTGTAGACCTCGTATGCCTCATCCACCTTGACCCCGGGATCGAGGATGGCGACCACCCGGTAGCCCCGCTCCGCGAGCTTCGCCGTTGCCGCCGAGGGCTCTGGGAATCGCTCGGCGCTCGTCGTGAAAACTCGATAGCCGTCCATGTAATCGATGTCGAGCCAAAGCCCGTCGTTCGGTATGAGGTTCTCTTCGAACTCATCGACGACCCGCTCAAGGTCTTCGGCCGAACCGTAGCCCCACCTCGATTGATGATGGCCGAGCGCCCAGAGCGGCGGCAGAGGGGTGGTTCCACAGAGGCGCTGCAACTTGCAGGTGACTTCGTCGGCAGTCTGCCCATAGATCAGGTAGAGCACCGGCATGCCGTCGCTCGATCCGATGAAGAAATCGCTTGCCTCCGGCTCGGCGTGCAGCTCCGGCGCAATCGCTTCGGTTGCTCCGGTGTTCATGAAGACGGGAAAGGGGTTGTCGACGAGGATGCCCACGTACCCCGCCGGCACCCGGAGGAGCAGGTAGGGGAGGCTGACGTACATCGGATCGACCGACGCCTGCGTCACCTCGTGGACCGGGAAATCGGCTGCAACGTCAGTGTTCCAGAATAGGGTCCGCGTCCCGCTTTTTTCGAGACGTCCGCTCTTCTCCCCCATACCGTAGAAACGCATCTGGGGATAGTGCTCCAAACGGAAGAGCCACTTCGTGCCGCAGACCCCGAACGACCGCCCCGCAGCCGAGCGAAATACCTCGGTGTCGTCTTCTTTGAGAATGATCTCCGCATTCCCGTCGATGAGAACCCGTGTTCGCGACGCAGTCTCTCCGCGCTTCCTGCCGGAACGAAAGGTTTTCTCATCGAGCTCGGCCTGGCTATCGTTGCCTTTCCAGATTCTCGAGCGGACCTCGATTCGGTGCACGTCGGAACCGAGATCCTTCGTGCGGAACTCGAAGGAGCGTTTTCCAATCGCATAGGGATTGCGGTGGGTCTGGACGAAGCTGAAGTTGCGAGGATGATCTACCTTGTTGAAATACATCGAAATGTTTCCTTTCGTTGACTAGCCCGAGGGGGCTTCCCGCTTTTTTCGGGTTTGCTCCGCCTTGCGGCTGATTCGGTTCCAGATTCCCGAAATCCCCATGGCACGCCTCGCCTCCGATAGCGTCGCGCGCGCTTCGTCACGCATACGCAGCGTCCCTTCGTAGATGACCTCGTCCACAAATCCGCCGCGTTGTTCGTATGACGAACGACGTTCCCTAACCGGATCGAGGAAGGCGTTGAGCGCGGTGGCGAGCTTCTCCTTGACCTCGACGTCGCCTACCTTTCCGGTTCGGTAGCGCGCCTTGAGGTCGTCCACCTCGGACCGATCGGGATTGAATATGTCATGATAAAGGAAGACAGGGTTGCCTTCGACTGTTCCCGGGATGTCGGCGGAGACCCGCTTCGGGTCGGTGTACATGCTGAAGACCTTCTTGCGCACCGTCTTCTCGTCGTCAGAGAGCAGGATAGCGTTCCCGAGCGATTTCGACATCTTCGCGCTGCCGTCGGTTCCGACGAGCGTCGGCACGTCGCCCACCATGACGTCGGGAATCGGAAAGACCTCCGCATACATGTTGTTGAAGCGTCGCGCGATCTCGCGGGTAAGCTCCACGTGTGCCTCGTTGTCCTTGCCCACGGGCACGAGGTGTGCCCGAGGGAGCAGAATGTCCGCCGATTGCAGCACCGGGTATCCGAGAAGTCCGAACGGCATCTCGTTGAGATGAGCCGATTGAGCCATATCTTTGAGACTCGGTATGCGTTGAAGCCGCGGTACGGTAACGAGCATCTCGAAGAGAAGGTTGAGCTCGTAGATTTCGGGAACCGCCGACTGGAGGTAGATGACCGATTTCTCGGGATCGATCCCACAGGCGAGATAATCGTAAACCATCTGCCGTGCGTTCTCCGCGATGTTCTCGATTTCCTGCTTTTCGGGACGCGTCGTCAGCACATGCAGGTCGGCGATAATGAAAAAGCACTCGTAGCTGTCCTGGAGACGCACGCGGTTTGAAAGCGACCCGACCCAGTGGCCGAGATGCAGCCGCCCCGTCGGGCGATCTCCCGTGAGAATACGCTTCTTGGTTGCAGTCGTTGTTGCCATAGAGTAAAGACATCCTTCTGTTTGTTGGAGCTCAGGAGTCCTTCCACTTGCCGGATCCCATGAAGATGCTCACCGGCCTCAGCGAAGGGACGTTCTCGCATATTATCTTGATTACGACAGTTATTGGAACTGATAGAAACATCCCGATGATCCCCCAGAGCCATCCCCAGAAGATCAGGGACACGAGGATGATGAATGGGCTCAGATTGAGCCGATCACCCTGAAGGCGCGGGTCGATGAAGTTCCCCATGACAACCTGTATGCCGCTCATCACAAGCAGTGTCAACAGGGGTCGCTCGATCGTCGGATAGAACTGCAGGAAAGCCATGAGGCTGGTAATGATGATGACAAAGAGCGAGCCGATGTTCGGTATGAAGTTCAGCAACACCGCCGCCACGCCCCAGAAAATCGGGAAGTCGACGCCGAGAATCTTCAGCCCGCCCCACACCAGCAGTCCGGTTACCACGCTCACAAAGAGCTTGACCGCGAGATACCGGCCGATTTGTACGTTGATATGATCGAACGCAGTCTGGATCTTTTCGCGCGTGGCGCCGTAGAAGGCATTGTTCAACTTGCTCTTGAAGTAGGGACGTTCGAGTAGCAAGAAGATGAGGAAGATCAGGATAATCCCCGCAGATGTCACGAACTTGATGAACGATCCGGACCAAGAGAGGAGGTAGCCTCGCAGGGTGCTGCCCCAGTTGATCCCCGCCAGCAGTCCCTGAGATAGGTTGAACCGCCCGCTGATTGTTGTCGTGAGATCCTGGATGATCAAATCGAACCGTGTCTGGTAGCGAGGGAAAGCCCTGACCACGGACTGAACGCTCGCGAATATGAACAACCCCACCAGATAAAACACTCCGAGAACCAACAGGAGAACGGCGATGATAGCCACAACCCTCGGCACCCGGATCCGCTCGAGGAAGTTGACCGCAGGCACAAGGACGAAGTAGAGCAACGCCGCAATAATGAGGGGAACAAGCACTGTCTGGGCCGCCTTGAAAACCGCCCCGATAAGGAACACCACCACGATCCCCACGAGGGCCACAACGACCTTCAGGCTGTTGTTCATGCCGCATACTACCAAAAAACCGCCGTCGGTAAAAGCGCGCTGCTCCATCCCGTCGCCTCTAACCTTGAAGAAAGAGGTCGATCTCCTGATAATGGAAGCTCATAGCATAGCTCTAACGACAGCGGAATGAGACGATGGAGGCAAGAAGAATGGCAGAGGCACGAAGCTTTAAGCATCTCCCGTTGGTGAATCGTTTCCAGGGAGGACTCCCGAGGGTCGGCATACGGCCGGCGATCGACGGGCGACTCGGCGGTGTGCGCGAATCGCTCGAAGCGGTAACGATGGGAATGGCGAAACAGGTGGCGAAGCTCATCTCAGAGAACGTGAAGCACTCTAACGGCATGGCCGTGGAGTGCGTGATTGCAGACTCCACCATCGGAGGTGTGGCGGAGGCCGCCCAATGTGCGGACAAGTTTCAGCGCGAGGGAGTCGGTGTTTCACTGACGGTAACCCCATGCTGGTGCTACGGATCGGAGACCATGGATATGGACCCCTTCGTACCGAAAGCAGTGTGGGGATTCAACGGAACCGAGCGGCCCGGCGCCGTCTACCTGGCGGCGGTGCTCGCCGGACACAACCAGAAGGGGTTGCCAGCCTTTAGCATCTACGGTCGCGATGTACAAGACCTCGACGACGCAAGCATCCCGAGTGATGTGCGGGAGAAGATCCTCAAGTTCACCCGCGCCGGAATCGCCGTCGCCACGATGCGGGGCAAGTCCTACCTTTCCCTCGGCTCGGTTTCCATGGGTATCGCGGGCTCGATGGTCAACGAGGACTTCTTCCAGGACTACCTCGGAATGCGCAATGAGTACGTGGATATGTCGGAGTTTGCACGACGAATTGACGAGGAGATCTACGATCCCGACGAATACAAGCGCGCCATGAGCTGGGTCAAGGAGAGCTGCAAAGAGGGGCCGGACGACAACGCAAAGGAGGTGCAGCACACAAGAGCCCAAAAGGACGCGGCGTGGGAGACCTCGGTCAAGATGTTCCTCATCGCGCGGGATCTTCTCGTCGGCAATCCACGGCTGGCCGAGCTCGGGTACGGCGAAGAGGCGTTGGGACACAATGCGATCGCCGGCGGCTTCCAGGGACAACGGCAGTGGACCGATCACTTTCCAAACGGCGATTTCATGGAAACCATGCTGAACACGTCATTCGATTGGAACGGGATCCGGGAGCCCTTCACTTTCGCGACGGAGAACGACTCGCTGAACGGGGTTTCGATGCTCTTCTCCCACCTGTTGACGGGCACGGCGCAGATCTTTGCCGACGTGCGCACCTACTGGAGCCCCGATGCCGTCAAACGGGTAACCGGCAAGAGCCTGAGCGGCGCCGCGGCGAACGGAATCATCCACCTCATCAACTCCGGTTCTGCCACCCTCGACGGCAGCGGCGAGCAATCACTCGATGGGAAGCCCGCGTTGAAGCCGTTTTGGGACATCAGCTCCGATGAGGCGGCGAAGTGCCTGGACGCAACGCTCTTCCGCCCCGGGGATGTCGGATACTTCCGCGGAGGCGGCTGGTCGACCGATTTCCTGACCCGCGGCGGCATGCCGGTTACGATGACGAGACTCAACCTCGTGAAGGGAATCGGCCCGGTGCTTCAACTTGCCGAGGGATACACTGTGGAGCTTCCGAGCGATGTGCACGACACCCTCGATCGTCGAACGAACCCCACCTGGCCCACCACCTGGTTTGCACCGAAGGTAACCGGGCACGGGCGATTCACGGACGTCTATTCGGTCATGGCGAGCTGGGGAGCAAACCACGGCGCCGTCAGCTACGGCCATATCGGCGACGAGATCATCACGCTGGCCTCGATGCTGCGCATTCCGGTTTCCATGCACAATGTAGAGGATGAGCGGATCTTCCGACCGAGCGCCTGGAGCTCCTTCGGCATGGACCTCGAGGGCTCCGACTATCGGGCTTGCACCAATTTCGGCCCGCTCTATGGATAGGCCTATCGGACGAAACGATGGAGCATAGCATCGAAGGTCTCAAAGTAATCGTCACCGGCGCAAGCAGGGGCATCGGCCGGACCATCGCGTTGGAGCTTGCACACCGAGGCGCGAGTCTTTCGCTTGTCGCTCGAAATGCGAAGGCGCTCGAGGAGCTCGGTGAGGAGGTCGCGCAGGCGGGGGTCCATGCGATTGCCCTCCCTCTCGATCTCACCCATCCGGATGCCCCGGCGACGATAGTGGCTCAGACTGTCGAGCATCTCGGAGGGATCGATATCCTCATCAACAATGCGGGAGCCGCGCTCGCGAGGCCCTTCGAAGAGACGAGCCTCGATGATTGGCAGCTCCTCATGGATCTCAACGCGCGAGTACCCTATTTTCTGACCCAAGCAGCCCTCCCCTACCTCCGCAAGTCCACCGCACGAGTCGTCATCAACATATCATCGGTGGTCGGACGAAAGGGCTACACCGAGCAAAGCGCGTACGGCGCCTCGAAGCACGCCCTCGTCGGCCTATCGAAGGCAATTGCTCGGGAGCTTCAGGGCGACGGTATCCGAGTGCACGTCATTGCCCCGGGTTCGGTCGCGACCGAGATGATCACCTCAGTCCGCCCCGACATCGATCCGGCGGAGTTGATTTCGCCTGAGGAGGTCGCCGAGACGGTCGTCTTTCTACTTGCCCATCGTGGCAATTCAATGATCGACGAGATCAATATACGCCGTATGACCGGAATGCCCTGGCAGTAGCGGCATTGAGCGGTCCGCCGGTGTCGAAAGGATACGAGAAAGTGATACATGCATTCGAAGGAAAGGAACCGCAGACTGAGGCTGCGGCGTTTGTCGCGTGGAACGCGGAGATCGTCGGTGCCGTAACGCTTGCCGAAGAGACATCCGTCTGGTACAGCGCAACGATTCGGGGAGATATCGACAGCATCAAGATCGGGTGGGGCTCGAACGTCCAGGACAACGCGGCATTGCATGTCGATGAAGGGGCTCCGCTTGCAATAGGGAAGAACGTGACGATCGGTCACGGGGCAATCGTCCACGGCTGCACCCTCGGCGATGACACCCTCATCGGAATGGGGGCCATCATTCTCAATCGTGCCCGAATCGGGAACCAGTGCATCGTCGGGGCAGGGGCGCTCGTCACCGAGGGCAAGGAGTTCCCGAACCGATCACTCATCGTCGGATCACCCGCGAGAGTGGTGCGAGAGGTTACCGAGGAGGAAGTGAATAGAATCCTCGAGAACGCCCGTCACTACCGCGAGCGCGGGAAGCTGCATCGCGCGGCAACTTCGCCGGACCGGAGTCCTACAGACTGACGTGAACCTTCGTTGCCACTTCGAAATACTCCGTCCAATACGCGAGCGGCTCTCCGACGTCCTTATCAGAAAGCGCAGTTTTTGATACTCTCTGGGGAGCGATTCGAACCTCCCAAGGAGCTGATTATGCCCATCGATCTCAAAGTATACGAGGCCTGGTTTGTTACCGGAAGTCAGGTGCTCTACGGCGAAGAAACCCTGAAACAAGTAGAACAACATTCGAGAACGATTGCTCAATTCCTCGACGGGCACGCCGAGATACCGGTCAGGGTCGTGTTCAAACCGGTGCTCACTGACCCGGAGGGAATCCATCGATTATGCCTCGAGGCCAACAACTCGCCAAGCTGCGTCGGCATCATTACCTGGATGCACACCTTCTCACCTGCGAAAATGTGGATCGCGGGCCTCGATGCACTGCAGAAGCCGCTTGCACACCTTCACACGCAGTTCAATCGCGAGATTCCCTGGTCCGAGATCGACATGGATTTCATGAACCTCAATCAATCGGCCCATGGAGGCAGGGAATACGGCTTCATGGTCTCCCGCCTTCGAATGAACCGGAAGGTGATCGTCGGATTCTGGCAGGATGCCGACGTCCTTGGCCGGCTCGACAGCTGGCTGCGCGCCGCGTGCGCATGGAGCGACTCACAGGGTGCGCGCTTCGCCCGCATTGGTGACAACATGCGCGAGGTGGCTGTCACTGAAGGGAACAAGGTCAGCGCCCAAATCAAGTTCGGATATTCTGTGAACGGTTACGGGATAGGCGATCTGGAGTCGTTCATTTCCGCGGTTACCGACTCCGAGGTCGAAAAGCTGCTGGCCGAGTACGACGAGCGATACGCCGTTGCCGCGCCCATCCAAACGGGCGGTCCTCGGCGAAAGGATCTCGCGGAGTCTGCCCGAATCGAGCTCGGAATGAAGGCATTTCTCGAGGACGGCGGGTTCAAGGGGTTTACCGACACCTTCGAGAACCTCGGTTCCCTTGCGCAGCTTCCCGGGCTCGCGGTACAGCGCTTGATGGAACAGGGCTTCGGCTTCGGTGGAGAGGGTGATTGGAAGACCGCTGCGCTTCTTCGTGCGATGAAGGTCATGAGCGCGGGCCGCAAAGGCGGCACCTCCTTTATGGAAGACTATACATACCACCTGGACCGCAAAGAGATGAAGGTCTTGGGCGCTCACATGCTCGAGATCTGCCCGTCGATCGCCGACGGGAAGCCCTCGCTGGAGATTCATCCTCTTTCGATCGGCGGCAGATCGGACCCCGCTCGGCTCGTTTTCGACACTCCGGCGGGTCCGGGCCTCAACGCCTCGATCATCGACATGGGCAGTCGCTTCAGGATGATCGTCAACGAAGTCGAGGTGATTCGACCGGAAGCAAGTCTACCGAAGCTGCCGATCGCCCGGGCCCTGTGGATTCCCAAACCCGACTTCCAGACTGCGATTACCTCATGGATCTACGCCGGCGGCGCACATCATACGGGATTCAGCCAGGCGGTGAAGGCAGAAGAGCTCGAGGATTTTGCCGAGATGGCGAACATCGAGTACCTGCTGATCAACGATAAGACGACGGTGCCGGAGTTCAAGAAGGAGCTCAGGTACAACGAGGCCTACTATCACCTCGCCGAGGGTTTCCGGTAAACGCTTTCGGCAGACTTCCGACCGCGCCCGGGCGATTTACTCACTCAGGTAGTAGTTGAAGTCCTCCGCCTCCTCGGCGTGAAGCACCTCGAAGGCATGGGCAGGCGTTTCGGCGTTGAAGAGCTGTTCCTGGATGTTGTGATCTCGCCCGATCGCGCGAGCCAGCGCGGCGATGACCTCGAGGTGGCGTTCACGCTCCGACTCGGGTGTCGCGAGCAGCACCATGCAGTGGATGGGCCTGCCGTCTGGCGTTTCGAATGAGAGCCCCTCCTTGCTGATTCCCATCGCCCCGAACATTCGCTTTCCATCCTTGATGATCCCGTGGGGAATGGCGAGCCCGGATCCGACGCAGGTCGAGGCTTCCGACTCACGCTCGAGCACCGTCGCGAGAAGCTCGTCCCGGTCGGCGCTGAGATGGTTGCTCGCAATGAGCTCATCGGTCAGCTGCTCGATTGCCTCCTCCTTTGTCTTCGCCGTCATGTTCGTAATGATATTCTCTTCCTGGATGAAGTCGATGAGGCGCGGTCGATCCTTGCCCGCATCCCCCGAACGACGCAACGCGATGCTTGTCGTAATCGATCCGATCAACTCGTTGATCATGACGGTCGTCAGACCGACGGTGAGTATCACGTTGTGCAGCTGTGAGAGCCCCGAATCCTGCTGAACGAGTAGGATGAGCCCGACGGCCACCCCTGCCTGAGGAATCAGCGCAAGCCCAAGATAGCGGCGCACCGGCGCGGTGGCTCCGGCGATTCGCATCGCGAGGTAACCGGAAAGGAGCTTCCCGCCGAATCGTCCGACGAGCACGACCACCGCGAGCAGCCCGGCTGCAGCGATGTTGTTGAGATGGAGCTCCATCCCCGCAAGGGTGAAGAAAGCCGCAAAGATGACATTCTCGATATTCTCGAATGCCGAGCCGCCGAGCTCCTTTCGCTGAGGAGTGAGGTTCGCGAGTGTGAAACCGAGCGACAGGCACGAGAGGAGCAGCGAGAGGTTGAAGTCGATTGCAAGCCCGCAGACGAGAAGCAGGGTTACGACCGTCGCTCCGGCGAGGCGATCACTTCTCACCACCTTGCGGGTTGCGAGGATGAGTAAGAGACCCGCTACGCCGCCGAGAGCGATCGATTCGACTATCTGAAGCAACGGTGCCAGCAGTGTCGCCGCGATCTCACCGCCGCTCTCGGGATGCAGGCCTGCGCCTGCAAAAGTGCGCGCGACGGCAAAAAGCCCGATACAGGCGATGTTGTTCAGCGCGACCGCAGCGCTCAACGTTTTGACGAAGATACCTTTCGAGCGCGTTTCCTTTACCAGGGCGATGACGGTCGCGGGGGCGGTCGAAATCGACATTGCGGCAAGGAGCAGCGGCAGCCACGGGCTCCGGGTAATGAGATAGGCGAGGACGAAGACGATAATTGGAGTCAGGAGCGACTCGGTCAACAGCAGGACGAAAAGCCGTTTGCCGGCGTTGCGCAGAGTACGAATGCTCAGGTGCTCTCCGATCGTGAGAGCTATCATCCCGAGCGCGAACTCGGTCACCGTACCGAGGCTCGCAACCGCATCGTGGCCGAAGAGGTTCAGACCGGAGCTTCCGATAAGGACCCCAATCAGAATTTGTCCGGTGACGTGGGGAAGGCGGATCCGCTGCGCGAGCTGTCCGCCGATTGCACCGGCCAGAACGATCGCCGCAAGCGCGAAGAGGGCATTGGCGTGCTCTATCACGGCTTGCCTTTCAGGTAATCGTCGAGCTGCCGGGCCCGAACCTGCTCGTCGTAATCCGCCTTCGAGATCTGACCCCGCATGAACCGTTCCTTGAGCTCCCGAACAGAGAGCGGTCGGGGCGAGGGCTCATCAGGGAGCCCGTCCGCCGCTTCGATCCGATTCGACGGGCTCGGGAGAATCGAGTCCCGTATCCGTTTAAGGAGAAAGCGGACCGACACCACGAGGCCGACGATCACGAAGAGAAGAACGAAGACCATCAAAATCGTCCCGACCGGCCCGCCTCCGCCCGACCCGGGCAGCGTGGCCACAACTGTACTCATCGCGAGCGATTCTATCAGAGAATCGTCCGTACTTGAAGTCGCTCCGCTTTCCGCGCTAGACTCTGAACGTGTCTGATCATTCGTTCAACGACGGGTTCTCCATTTCAAGAATCTTCAAGAGACGATCGCGAAAAAGAAAGCGACTTCGTTTTATCCTGAGCAAGCTTTTCGCCTACGGCTTTGAGGAGATTGCAATACGACTCGGATTGCCGGGGTACCGCGTCGTGCGTCGCGTCTTCTTCAGGCGACGAGAAGCCGCGCTTTCGCGTGCGCCGCTCGCCGTCCGAATCCGCCTGCTTCTCGAAGAGCTGGGTCCGACGTTCGTGAAGCTTGGACAGCTCTTGAGCCTGCGAGCCGATCTGCTTCCCGACGAGATTACCAAAGAGCTTCGAAAGCTCCAGACACAGGTGCCGCCTTTCGAAGGCTCGGAAGCACGGAAGATCATCGCCGAAGAGCTCGGCCGTTCAATTGAAGAGCTGTTTTCCCGTTTCGACGAGAACCCCATAGCTTCTGCCTCAATCTCACAGGTCCACACAGCCGTTACCAGCTCCGGAAAACGGGTGGCGATCAAGGTTCAGCGGCCGAAGGCGACCGAGATTGTGGCAACCGACGTGGCGCTGCTCCATGATATCGCTCGGCTCGCGGTGCGCCATGTCCCCTCATCGCGAAACTACCGACCGAAAGAGGTCATCGAGCAGTTCGATCGAACCCTCGCAACGGAGCTCGACTTCTACCACGAGGGCAGGACGATGGATCTTTTCCGCGATCTGTTTCGCCGCGCGCCCGGTCTCTACATTCCGGAGGTCTTCTGGGACATGACGACGGAGAAGGTGCTCACGATGGAGTACCTCAATGGCTTCGGGCTCGAGAGGCTCTCGGAGTCCGAGAATGTCCCTTTCGATCGCAAAATCGTGGCGAAGCGAGGGGCCAACTACCTCCTCGACCAGATATTCGAGCACGGTATTTTCAATGCCGATCCCCATCCCGGAAATTTCATTGTTCTCCACGACAATGTGCTCGCCGCAGTCGATTTTGGAATGATCGGTTCGGTCGACGATCAGATGAAATCGGCTTTGCTCGATGCAATGGAGGCTTTCTTTCGACGCGAGCCGGAGAAGCTCGTGAGAGTGTTCGAGCGCCTCAACCTTCTCGGTGAAGACGCAGATATTCGTGGGCTGCGCCATGAGCTTTCGAACATCGTGAACTACTACTACAACATTCCGGTGGCCCACCTGCGAGCGGAGCAGATTCTCGGTGACATTACGGCCATTATCCGACGCTATCAGATTTCGGTACCCGTAGACCTGCCGCTCGTCTTCAAGGTCATTGTCACCCTCGAAGCGCTCGCGAAGCAGCTCGATCCCGACTTCAACGTTATCCAGGCCTTTCGGCCCCTTCTCATTCGCCGCCTCGCCCACCGTCTCGATCCCCGGCAGCACGCGAAGAACCTCGCCACCTTCACGGAGGACCTGGTGGAGGTTGGACGCACCCTCCCCTACGACCTCGGGCTGGTCATTAGCAAGCTGCGGTCGGGCAAGCTCAGGGTCCAGATGGAACACCAGAATCTCCTCGAAACGGTCGGCTTCGTCAGTCGTTCGGTCAACCGACTCGCCTTCAGCATCATCATAGCCGGGATGCTCGTCGGCTCCTCGCTCCTCATCCAGCTCCAGACCATGCCGAGCCTTTTCGGCGTACCAATCGTAGCGCTCGTCGGCTATGTCGTTTCCGGCCTCCTCGGTCTCTGGCTCATCATCAGCATCATCCGTTCCCGCAGTCTCTGACCGACCGCTCCCCGTGCAGAGTCCGAGCCTCCACAAACGTTCGCCCGCACGGCAATCAGTACATACCTTTGTACACCGCTTGCAGAGGGAAGGTGACGATGGTACAATACCGCCCACGGAGGCGGTAAGATGAGGTGTCCGCACTGCGGCAGCCTCGAAGACAAGGTGATCGAGTCGAGACAGAACACGAGCGGGACGTCGATTCGCCGACGACGTGAGTGCGTCTCCTGTGGCTTCAGGTTCACCTCGTACGAACACATCGAGGAGAAGCAGCTTATGGTCGTCAAGCGCGATGGACGCCGCGAACCGTTTGACATCTCGAAGCTCGAGCGGGGTATACAGAAGTCTCTCGAGAAACGACCGATTCCTCAAGCGAGCGTCGAAGAGATTCTCCACCAGCTCGAGGACGAAGCGGCGATGAAGGGAAAAAGCTCCCACGAAATCGACGCCCAGGAGCTGGGTGAAATGGTGCTCACGAAGCTCTACGGTCTCGACCGCGTTGCCTACGTCCGCTTCGCATCAGTCTATCGAATGTTCGACAACATCGAGGAGTTCGTGAACGAAATCGAGAAGCTGAGCCACACCACCAGGCGAAAAAAGCGACGACAGTAGCCGCCTCAGTCGAGCTCGTGCTCCTTCACCAGCTTCTTGATATCTTCGGCGCGATCTTTGCGTGTGACGAGAATCCTGTCGCCGCTGTGAACGACAACGAGCCCCTCGACGCCCACAAGCACGACACGCTCGCCTTCCTCCTCGCAGAAGACGAGGTTGTCGTAAGCGTCCAGCTCATAGAGCTGTCCCCGAACATGGTTGCCCGAATCGTCCGTTCTGAGATGATCGGATAGCGCAAGCCAGCCGCCGACGTCACTCCATTCGAACGTGGCGGCGACGCAGTAGACCTCCCTGGCCTTTTCCATGACGGCGAAATCGATCGATATCGCCTGAAGCGGCTCGAAAGCGGCTGCAAGCGCTTCCGGCCAGCCGGGAGCCCGATCTTGCTCGACTGCAGTCCGCAGCATCCGAACGTGCTCGGGCAGAAGAAGCTCGAGCTCGCGCAGGATGACGTCGGTCCTCCAAACGAACATTCCGGAGTTCCACAGGAAGTTTCCCGAATCGACATAGCCGGCAGCGGTCGCGCGGTCGGGCTTCTCCTTGAACTGCCTTAGCCTGTAGTGCTCAATCCCGGCCCTTCTTCCCACCTGCTCGCCGATTTCGAGGTAGCCGTAGGCGGTGGCAGGATAGTCGGGGCGGACGCCGAAGGTGTAGAGCACAGGCTCCGAGGCTGCCCGCTCGGCGGCCGACAGGAGAGTCTTCTGAAAGAGATCGACCGGCCCGATGAGATGGTCGGCGGTGAGAGTTGCGATGACGGGGTTTCCGAACCGCTTCTCGGCAAGAAGCGCGGCAAGAGTGACCGCAGCACCCGTGTCCCGGCGGTACGGCTCTCCGAAGATGTTCTCATGAGGCAGCGCCGGAAGTTGCTCACGCACCAGTGGTACAAAGTCCTCGTTCGTCAGCACGAGGACCCTCTCCGGAGGTACGAGCCCATCCAACCGGTCGAAGCTCATCTGCAGGAGGCTGCGGTCTCCAAAGAGCCGCAAGAACTGCTTGGGCCGACTACGGGTGCTCAGCGGCCAGAAGCGCGTTCCGGCGCCTCCCGCCATGATGACGACAATCAGGTTCTGTGACAGCTCTTGGTTCATTTGTGGCCCCCTATATCCGATGAACAATTAATACGGCGCAAGACTGACCATGTCAAACCGGCTTGGTCAGCTCCCCTTACTAAGATTAGGAGAAAGCGTTAGGGTTGTTCCGGAAGAATCGGGAACACTCACAAGGAGTCGTCCGTGGAGCAGGTCAAACTCGCGGTCATCGGTACCGGTGAGATGGCGGCACATCATTTCGAAAGCATCGTCACGAATCAGAACGTCCAACTGGTTGGCATCTGCGACACGAACCGGGAACGCGCGAACGCTGCGGGCTCCAATCGGAATGTCCCGGTCTACTACGACTACCACGAGCTTCTCGAACGAAGCGGAGCCGGAGCGGTAGTCATCGCAACCCCGCATTTCTCCCACACCCCGATTTCCATCGGTGCACTCAGGCGGGGTATCCACGTTCTGGTGGAAAAGCCGATCGCGGCGGAGGCAAGGGACGCCACAGCGATGATCGGGGCATACAATACGGGACGCTTCCACTACCCGACTCTCGTTTTCGCAACCAATTTCGTTCTGCGTGCACGAGACCTCTGGCAAAGGGTCCGGCAGATTGTTGCGCAGGGAGCGATCGGTCGCCTCATGCGGGCAACCTGGGTCGTGACCGACTGGTTTCGTACGCAAGCCTACTTCGACTCGGCAGACTGGCGGGCGACTTGGCGCGGCGAAGGAGGCGGATTGCTGCTGAATCAAGCCGTTCACAATCTCGATCTCTACCACTGGCTCTTCGGTCTCCCGAGCAGGGTTCGTGGATTTGCATCGCTCGGCAAGTACCATGACATCGAAGTCGAAGACGAGGTGACGGTGCTGTTCGAACACGAGAACGGTATGCTCGGTCATCTCATCGCCTCGACAGCGGAGTCGCCGGGCACGAACCGTCTCGAAGTCGTCGGCGAGCTCGGAAGGATCGTCGTCGAAGACGAACGAGTCACGTTCGACGAGAACCAGTCGGCTACGAGCGAAGTCATCAGCAGCTCGACGGATCGGTTCGCGACGATTCCTTCGAAACGCAGCGTGGTCGACCTGCGTCATCGAGGCGATCCGGATTACAAACGGATCTTCGACAATTTCATCGATGCAATCCAATTCGGCGAGGAGTTGATCGCTCCCGCAGTCGAAGGACATGCCTCCGTGAGCCTTGCGAACGCCATCACCATGTCCTCTCTTCGTGAGAAATCGATCGAGCTGCCGCTCGACGAAGAGGAGTACCACGAGCTTCTGAACGGGCTCATCGGCGACTTGGACGGGAAAACTTGAGTAAAGCCCGTGTTTTGGGTACCCTACGCCTATGAAAAAGGTGCTGGTATTCGGCGCATTCGATGTGATTCATCCTGGCCACACCAACTTCCTCAAGCAGGCAAGAGAACAGGGCGATTACTTGGTGGTCTCGATTGCACGAGACAGCTACATCATTGACTGGAAAGGAAAGAAACCGGTTCATACCGAAGAGGTGCGACGCCAGTACGTACTCGCTACGGGGCTCGTAGACGAAGCGGTGCTCGGCGACGAGATACCGGGAACCTACACGCTCGTGAGGCGCATCAAACCGGATGTCGTCTGCCTGGGATATGATCAGGATACCTTCAAGGCCGACATAACGGAATGGCTTCGGCGCAATCTCCCCGACACCAATGTTGTCACCTTGAGGCCATTCCGGCCGGAGGTCTACAAGTCATCCAAATTGAACGCCGCCGCCTACAGGGCCGCAGACGACCCGGGCTTCGAGTCGAAGTGATGCTACTTCGAGAGGTCGACGAGAACGCGGCCAAAGAGCGAACCCTGCATCATCCGGGAAATGCGATCGGACAGAAGAGATAGACCACATTCTTCGACGGAAAGCTTCAGATCGAGCACGTTCCAATCTCCCGCCAGTCTCTCCCAAAGCTGCCGGCGCATCGCCATGGGATAGCTCACCGAGTCGACACCGAGTAGACTCACCCCTCGCAGTATGAACGGATATACCGTTCCGTCGAAGCTGCCGGAGGCAACGTTTCCGCAGGCGGCCACGGCTCCGCCGTAACCGACGGAGCGAATCACGGTCGCGAGGATCTTCCCTCCGACGGTATCCACCGCCCCGCTCCAATCCGCATGAAGCAAAGGCTTCGTTTCATCGCGCTCGAGCCTATCGCGGGATACGATCTTCAACGCGCCGAGTCCCTTCAGATAGTCTTCGGCCGATTTGGTCCCGGTTGCCGCCTCGACCTGAAAGCCGATGCGAGACAGTATGGCAACCGCGAAACCTCCGACGCCCCCTTTTGCCCCGGTCACGAGCACGCGGCCACTCTTCGAATCGACCCCTGCAGAGACGAGGCGTTGGACGGCAATGGCAGCGGTAAGGCCGGCAGTCCCGTAGCTCATGGAGTCTCGCAGGCTCATACCCGTCGGAAGATGCAGAGCCCAGGCTGCCGGCACCCGGATATACTCTCCGAATCCTCCGGGGGTGTTCATGCCCAGATCGAAACCCGTGACGATGACCTCATCCCCTTCGCGAAAATCGTTCGAGGTGCTTTCGGCGACTACCCCGGCGGCGTCTATGCCGGGAGTGTGTGGATAGCTCCGGGTGACTCCCCGATTGCCGTTCGCCGAGAGAGCGTCCTTGTAGTTCAGGGAGGAGTACCTCACTCTGACGAGCAGCTCGCCCGCCGGCAGGTTCACGCTGTCGCATTCCTCGACTGTCTGAACGTACCGAGCATTCCTGACCGCCTCAGTCTCCTCACCCGCGGCAGCGCTGCGGGGTGCGACTTCGTTCGACTCTCTGACGACGAGCGCTTTGTATCTCACGAGCAGTTCCTTCAGCCGGCCCGCTCGTCGGCGATTTCGTTCGATTTGAACACGAGGGCCGCGACGATGTAAACGAGGATGATAGCGACCAGGACGACAGCGAAGCCCCATGAAATCGAGACGATCCGCGAGAGCTCGGACCCGGTCACCGAGAGGGCGCCGTTCATCCCCCACGCCCAAGGCAGGAGACTTCTGCGATTCTCCGAAAGGCTATCGAGCGCTGTCGGGAAGGGAATTCCCAGACAGAAAGCGGCTGGGGCGATCAAAGCAATCGCGATAAGAATCTTGACGATCAGCGGCAGGCCGAGGGCCGCATTGAGGACCGGTGACAGTAAGAAAAGGTAGAAGAGAACCGAGATCGCGATGCCGGCGACGGCTATCCAGATCATTCGCAAGCGGTTTGCCCGGAACCGCTGGCTGTAGAGACTGCCGAATCCGGAGAAGACGAGCATCGTCGTGATGACGATCGAGGACGAGTAGATCGGATCGGCAAGGAAGAAGACGAATCGCTGCATGAGATAGATCTCGGCCATCATGTAGCCCAGACCGAGAGCACCAAAGTAGACGATTACACCGAGCGTCCCCTTGCGTCGACTGAAGATTGCGCGCCATCTACCCACGACCGGAAGGATAATGATGATCAGGCCGAATATGATCGACTGCAGGAGGGTTCCGAAAAGCAGCAGCTGTCCCCAGACCTCCGGCACCTGCCCGATGTGGCGTGCCATCTCGCCGATATTCGAGGTCTTCATGTAGGCAGAGTAGTAGGGACGGTTGTCCGTGGCCGGTCGGATGTCGAAGATGTATTTCTTGTAGAGCTGCTTGGCCTTGCCCCCCAGCATCCACTCGAGAGTGTAGTGATAGAGATCATTCGGCTTGAGCTGCTGTGAAGACGTCTGCATCTGTGCTCCGGGAAGGAGGTCCGAGTTTGCCGATCCCTTCGGGTCGGAAGCCGTGCCGGAACCGAGTTGGGCGGCAAGTCCACCTTGAGCGGCCTGTGATCCCTGAGTGGAGGATTTCGAAGTGGTGGTTGCCGGGGTCGAGGAAGCGGTTTGCGGATTGTCGCTGTAGAGGTTCTGATAGCCCTGAAGGATCCTGTCGAAATTGGTACCCTTCGGATCGGGCATCCCAGGGTAGTAGGCGACATCGAAGGACATCCGGTTGCAGAAATCGCGGAGGGTCTGGATCTGCTGCGGAGTGAAATCAGAGTTCTTCACGAGGACCGTGGCGGTCGAGAGCAACAGATCAAAGGCGAAGATCCGCTTCTCCGGGTGCGGAACCCCTTCGTTCTTGAGGGACTGAACGATCGTCGTCATCAGCTTGGGAACGTTCTGGGGAGGATCGACCGTATTCCAAACGGTCACCGAGAGTATCCCGTCCTTCTTCAAGCTCTTGAGGTAGTCTTCCATGCCCTGAACGGTATAGACATAGTTTTCATCGATCGGGTATCCGCCCGCCTGTGACAGCCCGATGGAGTCGATGAGGCTGATTTCCACCAGGTTGTATCGTTTGTTCGTCGAAGCGGTATAGGCTCGCGGCTCCTGGTTGTAGACCGTAACCCGCGGATCGCGGAGGAGCTCGCCGTTGAACTTCTCGAAGAACGGAACGTCCTTCATCATATGGATGAGGTCGGGATTGGGTTCGGCGATATCGACGTGGTTGGCGCCGTGATAGAGGGCTGTGAAGATGCCGACTCCGCCCCCCATCTTGAGGAGCAAGACGTTCGGGTGCTTGAGCAAGAGATAGGGTGCCGACATCGGGAGGTAGTCTATGTACTTCTCTTCCTGCGGCGCCAGCTTGCGCATGATCCCCACCGGTCCGCCGCCGTCGGTGTAGAGCCCAAGGTAGGCGTCGCGCGGCATCTGATTGAGATTCAGGCTCGCGTTGTCACTCAAACCCGGCGCAAAATGAAAGTATGAGCTCGCAAAGACCTGCATCTGGCCCATTGGGCTGTAGTGCTTGTAAACCTCGCGGACGTCCGGAAAGCGCTTCGCGTAGCTGATCGGCTTGAACTGCGATACATGGATCTGGCCCGCGTACTCGACGAGCAGGAACGAAGCAGCGAAAACAACGACGACGAGCACGGCTTTGCCGATGCCCACGGTCAGACGCCCGAGGGCCGGGCTCCAATCCACCGTGCACAGCAAGGCAGTCAGCGCAGCCAGCGCAAGCAACGGGAGTATGAGCTTGCTCGGAGGGAGTAGGAACATGAGCAAGAGGATAACGAACCCCCCGATACCCGATCCGAGCATATTCCAAAAATAGAGTTGGTGAATCTTGCTGCTCAGCGACATGAATATGATACCGATGAACAACGCTCCCAGGAAAAACGGAACGGCATAGATCACGTAATAGGCGGCAATCCACCAGAGCTGTGTCGAATCGCTCGAGATAAGCACCGGATTGAACGGAACCTGCTGGCCAAGTACCTGCGCCAGAGCCATCGTCGGTCCCATGAGGAACGCAGTTGTAAACAGCCAGGTATTCGGATTCCTCAGAATGTGTTTCTGAATAAGGGTGAGGAGCGTGCCTGCCAGCCCGAACCCGAGCAGACAGATGCTGATGACCATCGAACCGAAGTTCGACCAGCTGCCTACCGAAAAGAGGCGCATGATGCCGAGCTCGAACGCGAGGAGGGTAATCGAAAGTGAAAAGAGTGCGATTAGTCTGAGCCACGATAGTTTGATCTTCAATGTACACTCGTCCTTCTTGTTGTGATTGTGTCGGAGTGGAACCCGACCGATGCCCACAGTGACGACGATTCTATCGAAAGGAGTCCGTTTTGCACAGGTGGGAATGAATGATGAAACAGATTATGAGGGATCACACGCTTGACTCTGAGTCGCAGTGGTGCGAAATTTATCGAGAGCACGTCTCAACTTGCGGAATCGACGCACCTACCACCCAAACTGAGGAGGTTGATGCGACATGAAAGACTACTATCTGATTCTCGACATCGATCGAGGTTCAAACGAAGAACAGATAAAGCAGGCCTACCGACGGCAGGTGAAGGGCAGTCATCCCGACCAAAATCGGGCGCTCGACGGCTCTCGGTTTCGAGACGTTCAGGAGGCCTACGACGTCCTCAGCGACCCCGAGAGCCGGCGCAACTACAACGACATGCTCGACCGATCGCGGGCTTCTTCTGTCGGCAGTGCCCGGCGGGAGGCCAGGAGCTGGAGCCCGGGCGGCCGACCGCACGTCTGGCCGACGGGCAGCGAACCGGACAACCCCTGGTCGCAAACGGGAGTATTCGAGCCGAGATGGCACTACCGTTCCGAATCGGTCGTGAGCGATCTTGCCGGCCGAATGCGTGCGCTGCGGCTGCTGTACCGGAAATTGTTCGAGGATTGGTCCGACGTCGATTCGTGAGACCGCCGACTTGAGACGCCGAATCACAATCCGTATAATCGACGCGTGCCACCATTCATAATCTCCGGAACCGGTTGTTCACTCGCAGACCTGCTGTACACCAACATCGACTTCGGCGGGAAGCCGTTCGAGAAATACCGCTCTCGCTCGCCGGGTGACGGCGGCCTCGTTCCCGGGAAGCTCGTATTCGCGGAGGAAATTGAGCGTTTCTCCGGGGTGGGTATCCACGAAATCCTCGGTGAAATAACCGGCGACAGTACACCCGCCTCCCGCAACCTCGGAGGTCCGGCGGTAGTAGCGCTGATCAACGCGTCTCAGCTCCTCTCGGGCAGGGACGACATCACGCTCACCTTCATCGCAGCGGCGGGAGACGACGACAACGGTGCATTCATCCGCCGTACGATCGCAGAGTCGACGCTCGACATCAGACACTACAAGGTGGTTCCGGGCGACTCGCCGGTGACCTACGTGCTTTCCGATCCGCGTTATCACGACGGGCAGGGCGAACGCACCTTCATCAACAACGTTGCCGCCGCGTGGCAGCTCACCCCGGAAGATCTCGAGGAGAGCTTCTTCGCCGGGGACATTCTCCTATTCGGCGCCACCGGCCTCGTTCCACGACTGCACGACGGAGTCACCGAGCTGCTGCGGCGGGGAAAGGAGCTCGATAGGAAGACCGTCGTTACGACCGTCTATGATTTCAGAAGCGAAAAACGCGACCCCAACGGCCGCTGGCCCCTGGGATCTAGCGACGAAAGCTACCGACTCATCGATTTGCTCATCACCGACAGGGAAGAAGCGTTGCGTTTGAGCGGTACTTCATCGACCGAAGAGGCCGCGGATTTCTTCGAGGGACACGGTGTCGGGGCGTTTGCAATTACGAGCGGTCCCGATCCGGTTCGTTTCTTCTCCAACGGGAGCCTCTTTGCCGAATGCAGCGGGAACCTCCCGGTTTCAGAGGAGGTAGGACGCAGGCTCGCAAGCTTCACCGGCGCAGGGGACACCACCGGCTGCGGCGACAACTTCGCGGGAGGGGTCATCGCCAGCCTCGCCCTGCAGCTCGCGGGCCCGAAGCCGGGCGCGATCGATCTCCCCTCGGCCTGTGCGCTCGGAATCGCGAGCGGCGGTTTCGCCTGTTTCTACCTCGGCGGCACCTTTCACGAGCGGCGCCGCGGCGAGAAAAGGGACGCAATCGAGCCGATCTACGAGGCCTACCGCGGACAGGTCCGCTCCGCCACCCCGATAATTCCCTTCGACCGCATGATCGCGAACGGGGGCCGGCGTTGAGACTTGTACAGTTTGGCGGCGGCAATATCGGTCGCTCGTTCATCGGGCAGCTGTTTGCCCGCTCCGGCTACGAAGTCGTCTTCGTGGACATCGACGACGCGCTCGTCGACGCACTTAACCGTGAGCATCGCTACCGCGTCATCGTCAAGCGGAACGATGCGCCCGATGAGACCGTTTGGGTCGAGAACGTTCGCGGGGTACGGGCTTCCGAACGATCGGTGATTGCCGCCGAGATCGCCGATACCGACCTTATCGCGACCTCAGTCGGTAAGAACGCCCTCCCCCACGTCTTCCCCGCCCTTGCTGAAGGAATAAAGGCACGCGCGGGGGCCGGTGCAACCGCGCCCGTGGATATCATCATCGCCGAGAACATCCGCGGCGGCGCCGCCCTCTTCCGGGCCGGCCTCGGCGAACACCTTCCCCCCGCTTTCTCCCTCGACCGGCAGGTCGGCCTTGTGGAGACGAGCATCGGGAAGATGGTGCCGATCATGACCGACGAGGACCGAGCGCGGGACCCCCTCTGGGTGTTCGCCGAGGCCTACAACACTCTCATCGTCGACCGTCACGGGTTCTGCGGGCCGGTCCCCGACCTTCCGGCAATTAAAGCGGTAGACAACATCAACGCCTACGTCGATCGAAAGCTATTTGTCCACAATCTCGGACACGCTGCGGTCGCGTACTTCGGCTACGAAAGCAATGAGGCCTTTACCTATATTTGGGAACCGCTCACCGACCGTTCTGTCGTGGCGAAGGTGACGGATGCGATGCGTGAGGCTGCGGCGGCACTCAGCCGGGAATATCCCGACGATCTCACGGCGGAGGATCTCGAGGAGCACATACAGGACCTGCTTCGTCGCTTCGCGAATCGTGCTCTCGGAGACACGATCTTCCGAGTAGGAAGAGACCTGTACCGGAAGCTCGGCCGAGAGGATCGACTGGTCGGAGCCTGTCTCCTCGCGGCCCGCCACGGGTTGCCCTACTCATCGATTGCTGCGGCGATTCGCGCCGCAGTGAAGTTTCGCGCAACCGACGAGCACGGCATCATGTACTCCGGTGACCGCCGATTTGCGTCGCAGGAAGCCCCAAAGGGTCTTCACCGGTTGCTAACGGAGGTCTGCGGGCTCGATCTCGACATCGAACCCGACTCCAGCGTCGTCCGTCGGATTCTTTCGGGAGGAGAAGAAGAGACTGCCCTCTAGGCGTTCGGTCGCCGGTCGATTCAGGCCGGCGCGTCGAAGAGTGTATCGAAGCGCTTGGGAATCATCACATCATTGACGCACTCAAGCGCGAAGTCGTCGGTCATTCCAGCTAGATAATCGACGATAGCACGGTCCCATGACTTTTCGGTGTTCGCGTAGAAATCCCGCATCTTCGACAGATAGTCTCCGAATCGGACGGCGAGCTGGTTCTTCTCGGCAGCGTATCTCTCAAAATCGAGTCCGCATTTCGCAAACAGCTCTCCCAGGTAGTCGAAAAGAGTTCTCATGATCCGGTGGAAGTAGGTGTGGTAATCGGCGAGGATCGGATTGAGATAGATCCGTTCGTAGTTGAAATCCTTCAGCACGAGAAGGGCATGATAGACTTCGTCGGAGAATCCGATCGCCCCGCTCGCCAGCGAGGTGCGAATGATATCGTTCACCATTGTGTCGATGATCTCACTATTCGTGTCGCCGAGCAGCCTGACCGACTCCTCGGGCAGCTCCGACTTGCGGATCAACTTGAGCTGAATTGCATCTTCTATGTCGCGACCGAGATAGGCCACCTTGTCCGCCATCCTCATGATTGTCCCCTCCCAGGTGGTCGGGTAGGTTCCGAGACGAGTGATCTTGCCTAAGTCCTTGAAGTGGAAATCGGGACGCAGGCTCTGCTCGAACTCCTCACCGCAGTGGTTGATGATGCCGTCACGAACGGCGTAGGTCAGGTTGAGCCCTTTTCCGTAGTTGATGATGTGATCGACAACCCGCAAAGAGAACAATTCGTGATTGAACCCTCCACGATCGGCAATCAGCGAATCGAGTACCTTCTCTCCGACATGACCGAAGGGAGTGTGTCCAAGGTCGTGCCCGAGACTAATCGCCCATGCGAGGTCGACGTCGAGCTCAAGCGCCTTGCAGATCGTCGCCGAAATGGTTGCAACGTGCATGACGTGCTCGATGCGTGTGCAGATATGGTCGTTCTTCGGCGCGAAGAAGACCTGCGTCTTGTGCTTGAGACGACGAAAGGGATAGGAGTGGATGATGGCGGTGATGTCTCGGAAATAGTAGCCGCGATGATCCTCTTCCCTCGGCCGGGCGCGTTGGGTGAGCACTCGGCTGTCTATTTCGTTCCGAAACTGCGTCATCTCCTACCACCTTACCTATACAGTATAGCAGCTGCAGCCGCCGATTCAAATGCTTCTTTGGCCGGTGGACTACAGCCCCAGCTCGCGGAACCAGCTGGTGAGCCGGGTGAGCTTCGGGTTGCGCTCGAGAGCCTGGGCAATTGTCTCTGAATCGAAGTGCAGCCCTTCGAGTGACGTCGTGAGAATGCTCGAGAGATCATCGGGCCCGGGCGCCGTCGCCTCGGTCGTCACCGATTCGATCCGCCCCTTGTCGACCGTCAGCCTCAAGCGGCGATGGGTGTTATCGACCTCGTCACGACGCCCAAAGGTGCCGTCCGGCGGATCGAGCTCGATGGTGAACCTGGGAGTTCGGTCGAACAGCCACCCGGCGCTGCGATTTCGATGATCGAGCTCGAGAACTTCCTCGTTGTCAGGCTGTTCGTCGCCGATACGGTAGACCGCCGATCCATGGACATCTTCGGTGCCCGACCAGCCTGTTACCACCTCTTCTACGAGGGCCTCTGCGATGGCGTCGAGGGTAACTCGGGGCTCGATGTCGGCGAGGTTGACGACCTGCGCCGGCCGGGATTCTACTGCAAAGGTCTCGATTCCTTTCATTCCAACGAGGGCACCTCGAAGGTCCTTCAGTTTCGAGCGCACGAGCAGAGTGCCGTGATGCAGGGCGCGCTCGCGTCGAAAACAGAAAGCGTTGCCCGAAACCTTCTTCCCGCCGGCGTATATGTCGTATCGGTCATTGATCTCCGCCTCGACACCGAGCCGGCCGAGCGCTGCTGCAACGTACGTGAGATTTTTGTGACGGTTGAATCCCTCTTTCGGAAGGACAAAGGAGAAGTTGAGGTTGCCGAGATCGTGGTATACTGTGCCACCTCCTGAAATTCGTCGTGCGATCGGAATGCCCCTCTCTCTCAGCACAGCGAGGGAACACTCCCGCCAGGGGTTCTGATGTTTTCCAAATACAATCGCGGGCGAATCTACATAGAGCAGAAGTGCCTTCGAGCCCTCCGGAAGATGGTCGAATAGGAACTCCTCCCTGGCGAGGTTGCGAAAGACATCGTCGGAAGTTGAATGATAGAGATAGATTGGGCGGTCAAACGGGAAGCTATTCACCGCCCGAGTTTAGCACAACCTGCTCGGAATTATCGAGCGCGTTGACGCCACGACCTGCTCACTTTTTCTATTGAAATACGGTATTTGACTTTTTGGAGAAAAACAACTATCATCTTTTGAAGACTGCGAAATGAGGTATTGATGAGAACTGAGAGGGTACTCCTCGTCGAAGACGAACGCATCATCGCGATCGACCTCCAAAACCGACTCGAGCGGCTTGGATTCCAGGTTCTCGAGCTGGCCACAACGGGGGAGGAGGCCATCTCTTCAGCCAAGCAACAACGGCCCGATATCGTCCTCATGGACGTCATGCTTCCAGGGGCCGTGGACGGGGTCGCCGCGGCAAAAACAATCGGAGAAGATTTGGGAATTCCGGTCATATTCTTGAGTGCCTACTCGGACGAGAAGACGCTGAACCGGGCGAAATCCGCGGGGCCCTTCGCCTACGTGGTCAAACCATTCACCGAACGGGAGCTGTCGACCTCTATCGACCTCGCCCTGCACAAGCACCAGATGGAATCGGAGCTGAAGCGACAGGAGCGTTGGCTCGGCGCAGTGCTCGACAGTGTCGCCGACGCTATCATAGCGACCGACATGAACAACAGAATACGCTTCATGAATCACGCAGCAGAAGAGATTACCGGATGGACCGAGGAAGAGGCGAAGGAACGGCCGGTAACCGACGTGGTAAAGGACCACGTGGATGAAAACCTGCGTTTCCTGGAGTTGATGCCGGAGGGCGACAATCCCTTCGAAGAGTCTCTAATCATCGAGAACACGCAGATCCGGAAAAAGAGCGGGCAACCGGCACAGATCGAAGGGACGATGTCGCGAATTCACAACCAGGACGGCAACGTTGACGGTCAGGTGCTTGCGTTCCGAGATGTGACGATGGTGAGCCGGATGTCTGAGACGATCCACTATCAAGCAAGTCACGACATTCTTACCGGTTTGTCAAACCGGGAGCACTTCTCCAAGAAGCTCGATTCGCTGATCGCCGACGCAAAGACCTCCGGACACAACCATGCGCTCCTCTACCTCGACATCGATCAATTCAAGGTCATCAACGAAACCTGCGGCCATGTCGCCGGCGACGAGCTTCTGAGGCACACGACCACAGTCATTCGCGCGGTCGTGCGCTCGAGCGACGTCGGCGCCCGCCTCGGCAGCGACGAGTTCGGGGTGCTACTCGAAAACATTTCGCCCGAGCGGGCGGCTTACATCGCCGAGCGGCTGCGAGCTCGATTGAACCATGAGAAGTTCGTATGGGAGCCGAAAACCTTCACGATCTCGTCGAGCATCGGACTCGTGCAGATCAACGATCAAAGCAAGGACATCTACAGCGTGCTCGCGGCGGCCGACGACGCCTGCTACCTCGCAAAAGAGCTCGGAGGGGGCCGCATTCAGATCTACGAAGACGAGTCCTCGGTGTTCCTCAGGCGGCGCGGGGAAATGGAATGGATCTCGAAGATCAAGTCCGCGATAGACGACGACCGCTTGCGACTCTACTTCCAGCCGATCGTGCCCATTCTCGACCGTTCGAAGCGGCCGAAATGTGAGATACTGGTCCGCATGGCCGACCCTGACGGATCCGTCGTCATGCCTGCCGATTTCCTGCCGGCCGCCGAACGCTACAACCTCATGCCGGCAATCGACCGATGGGTGATCAGCACGACCTTCGAGTCCTACACCGAAATCATGTCGAACGGCAACAAGACCATGAAGGACTACCTTTACTGCATCAACCTATCGGGAACTTCGATGGCCGACACTGACCTCCTAACCTACATTCGAACAGAGATAGAGCGAACCTCCGTGCCTCCCGAATCGTTCTGCTTCGAGGTCACGGAGACTGCTGCAATAGGGAACTTCAAGACAGCGACGAGGTTTATCGCAGCGCTCAAGCAGATCGGTTGCACCTTCTCGCTCGACGATTTCGGGAGCGGCTTCTCCTCCTTCTCATATCTAAAGGCCCTCCCGGTGGACTATCTGAAGATCGACGGATCTTTCGTGAAGGACATGCATCAGGATCCCATCAATCGGGCGATGGTGGAGGCCATCAACAATCTCGGAAAGCTGATGAAGGTTGAAACCATCGCCGAGTTCGTCGAAAACGTGGAGATCATCGATCACCTGAAGCAGATCGGAGTCGACTACGCTCAGGGGTACGAAATCGGCAGGCCCTCCCCACTTATCCTTTGAATCCGGCTGCACGGACAGCAGGGGCGCAGCGCCCCTAAACCGCTTCGGCGCCCTCACTACTCCTCAGGGACTCGAGTCCGAGCCCGGCTCTGCGGTAATCTCACTCTCCCTGCCCTGTTCCTGCAAGTAGGCGTTGTAGCGCTTGAAGAGCGCACGGACAATGAGGTCGCGGGTAGATTCACGGAGCTCGTCGAACCGGAGTGAGACCGTTCCGTCCCTTCCTTCCCGCACAACCTCGGCGGCGACACGGATCCATTTGTGAAGACCGAGATCGAGCGCAAGCTCGACGCGGTCCTTTCTTTCGAACAGATCGTGTGGATTCACCACGCGCGCTCCGCCCCCGCCGAGATCCTGGAGAAGGGTCTTTATGAAGTGCTCGTCTCCATCGATTCGGCGTATGAACGCCGGCGTTGAAAGCTTCCTGCGATAATACCTCCTGCGCTGCACCGCCGAGATGGTATTCGAGTGGGAAACCATGAGTAGCCCGTCCTTGAGCGCCAGGACACGAGTGGGAAACATGTACATGCCCGCGAAATTGTAGAAATAGAGCCGCAGCCGATCGCCCCGAAGGAGGTCATGCGCGACCTTCACCTCGAGCACGAGATGAGTCGGCTCAACCGCAACGATGCGTGCTGCGAAGCGATCTCTCCCTTTGCCGCCCTTCGCCGATCGTTCGAGAAGCACAACCGTCTCCTCAGCGACGTCACCACTCGAGAGTGGTGCTCGCTCGGGGTTCAGCTTTCGATAGCCCAACTTCATTCTCAGGGCGGCGACCAGGGCGGGCGAAACGCTCTCACGCCCGCCGAGCTTGCGAAGGCAGGAATTGAAGGTCGCCTCGTTTTCGAGTAGGAGAAAGCGTTTCGAGCCGTCGCGAAGATGACGGGCGAGTCGATCGAGAAGAACAGCCGACCCCGCCGGGAGATCCAGGCTGCGAAGGAGCGATTCGTAGCGCGCCTCGTAGAGCTTCCGGCGTGTCCTGCGGGCTTCTCGCTGTTGTCTGACATAGTAGTAGACGAGCCCGAATATAAAGAGCACGAACACCAAAGTCGTCACGATAGCTTCGGGGAGACTCTCCCGAAAGCCTGTCGAGATGTTGTTCAGAAGTACCTGAACGTCGTTCGGCATTACGTGCTCAACCTCTCACCCCGATACGGCTCGGAGCGCGCTTTACTTTGTCGGCCCGATCATGTTCCTTGGGTCGAGGATTTCGTCCGCTTCCTTTTCTGCGAGCACGCCCTCGTCCAGGATGACCTCTTTCACCTTCCGTTTCTCCTCGAACGCGCGATGTGCGATCTTCGCCGCTCGATCGTAACCGACTTTGAGAGCGAGCGGAGTGACGAGCGCGAGACTCCAGTCGATGAGCGACCGACAATGTTCCGCATCTGCCGTTATCCCGCCTATGCACCGTTCGTCGAAGACGAGCGCCGTCCTCGTCAGCAGATCGAGCGAGGAGAGGGTCTCGTGGGCAAGGAGCGGCTGCATGATATTGAGCTCGAGCGGGGCGTTCTGCCCTGCGATCGTAACCGAAAGGTTCTTGCCCATGACGTGGGCCGCAACCTGTATGACCATCTCAGGAATCACCGGGTTGATCTTTCCGGGCATGATTGAGCTGCCGGGTTGGAGCTCGGGAAGCTGAAGCTCGCCTATCCCCGCGCGGGGCCCACTCGCCAGTAGGCGGAGATCCTGCGCGATCTTCATAAGGCTCACAGCGAGCGAGTTGAGCGCACCCATCAGCTCGACGATAGAGTCGCGAGCCGCCATGGCCTCGAAGTAGTTGTCGGCCTTGCGAAACTTGGCTCCGTACTCTTCGGCCAGCAGGTGTATCGTTTGTGCCGCATGGTTGGGATCGCTGTTCAGACCCGTGCCGACGGCCGTGCCGCCGAGTGCAAGCTCCTCGAGGGAGGAGAACGTTCGCTCGATCCTGCCTCGGGCCTTGCGGATCTGTTGTCGGTATCCGGAAAACTCCTGGCCAAGTGTCATTGGCACCGCGTCCTGGAGATGGGTCCGCCCGAGCTTGACGATATCTTTCATCTCCTCCGATTTCTTCGCGAGCGACGACTCGAGCCGCTGAAGCGCAGCAGTCAGCTTGCCTGCCTCGAGGCGGCATGCAACATTCATCGCCGTCGGGATGACATCGTTCGAGGATTGTCCTTTGTTGACGTGGTCGTTCGGATGAACGGGCTTTCGCGTTCCTTTCTCACTTCCGAGAAGCTCGTTCGCGCGGTTGGCAATAACCTCGTTCATGTTCATGTTCCACGACGTGCCGGAGCCGGTCTGAAACACGTCGACGGGAAATTGGTCGTTCCACTTTTCATTGATTATCTCGTCCGCCGCCTGTACGATAGCGTCTGCCAGCTTTTTGTCGAGCAGGCCGAGGGACAGGTTGGTGAGCGCTGCGGATTTCTTGACTGCAGCCAGCGCCTTCATGAATGGCACGGGAATCCGGAGCGGTGAGACGTCGAAGTTGTGGGCAGCCCGTTGTGCCTGGGCCCCCCAGTAGGCGTCGTCGGGGATCTCCATCGTCCCCATTGAATCTGATTCAGTACGCATTTTTGGTCTATCCTCTGTTGCCATAGTGCACCTCTCCAGCAGATCGTAGCACGGATCGGAATACCGATCAAATCCCTCAGGCTCTCAAGTGGGTCACACCTCCTCCGTTTCGACCAGCCGGTGTCGACCTTGACAGCCGGACCGGCCGGTCGGTATTCTGGTCGCGGCCTGCAACTGCACGCCGTGACCAGCCGAAAAACGAAAGAGTGAACCGAACGTGCGAAACGAACCCTCTCCCAGCGACACCCTCGATGCAAAATACGAAAAGCTTGCCTCAATCCTCGAAGATCTCGAAAGCGTCCTGGTGGCCTTCTCAGGAGGGGTGGACAGCACTCTGCTTCTCCGTGCGGCAGTGGATGCTCTCGGCAATGAGAATGTGCTCGCGGTTACGGCCGATTCGGAGACCTACCCGTCCCGTGAGCTTGCCGAAGCGCGATCGATAGCCGAAGAGTTGGGTGTTCGGCATATGGTGTGCGAGACCTCGGAGCTCGAGATTCCCGGATACGCCGAGAACAATCGAAATCGCTGCTACTTCTGCCGACACAACCTGTTTGAGTACCTCTTTCCGATCCAGCGCGCGGAGGGCATGAGGAACGTCATTTATGGTCTGATAACCGACGACCTAGGTGACTTTCGCCCAGGCATTCGCGCCGCCATCGAGAAGGGAGTCCGCGGGCCGCTTCAGGAAGCCGAGTTGGGCAAGGAAGAGGTGCGGGAGCTGTCGCGGAGGCTCGGGCTGCCAAACTGGAACAAGCCGGCGCTCGCCTGCCTGTCCTCGCGGGTCGCATTCGGTGAAAGGATTACACGGGAGAAACTGACGATGATTGACGGTGCCGAGGAGTACATTCGAGGACTCGGGGTGAAGCAGGTCCGTGTGCGCACTCACGGCGAGATAGCACGCATCGAAGTGGATCCGGAGGATCTCGGACGCATTCTCGAGTCTCGCGCTCTCATCTCCGAGAGGCTTCGCCGTCTCGGTTACAAGTATGTGACTCTCGATCTCGCCGGCTACGAAACGGGGAGCATGAATCGAGGGATAGAGTAGATGCAGGGAGAGATGTCGGATCTCGAGGAGATCCTTTTGCGAGTTCGAAGCGGCTCTCTTGAACCGCAGGAGGCAAAACGCCTCCTGCTCTCATACGAAGACCTCGGATACGCACGCGTCGACATCGACCGCACGAGAAGAAAAGGCTTCTCGGAGGTCGTGTTCGCCGAAGGAAAGACCGCAGCCCAGGTGGTCGGGATCATCGAGGAGCTGCGGAATCGAGAGAAGCGGGTGCTCGCGACGCGGGTGCCGGCTTCGACCGCCGAAGCGGTCGTCGACAGATGGCCCGACTTCAGCCACAACCTGACGGCGCGCACCCTCTCATGGATCCGCGAAGGAGAATCGCAGAGGAGCTACGACGGCTACGTCGCCATCGTGAGCGGCGGCACGAGTGATATGGCGGTTGCCGAGGAGGCAGCGGTGACGGTAGAGACCCTCGGTGCGGAGGCGCGGCGCGTCTACGATGTGGGAGTGGCCGGCATTCATCGGCTGCTCGCAAACATCGAAGAAGTACGCGCCGCGACTGCCGCGGTGGTGGTTGCGGGTATGGAAGGGGCGCTTGGCAGCGTCGTGACCGGCCTCGTCGCCTGCCCCGTCGTCGCAGTGCCGACGAGCGTCGGTTACGGCGCGAGCTTTGAGGGACTTGCGCCGCTGCTGACGATGCTCAACAGCTGCGCCCCCGGTATCAGCGTCGTAAACATCGACAACGGTTTCGGTGCGGGCTATTTTGCCGCGCTCGTCTGCCGGCAGGCGACGAGGGCGCGAAAGGGAGGCGCCGGGCATGGCGAATAGAATACTCTACTTCGACTGCTTCTCCGGAATCAGCGGGGATATGACCATCGGAGCTCTCCTGGCCGCCGGCGGCGACGGAGCGACCGTGAAGGCAGGGATCGCCTCCCTCGGGCTCGAGGAACCTGTCGAGCTCGGCTGGAGCACGGTCAACCGGGCCGGAATAACGGCAACCAAGTTCGAGGTGAAGGTCCTCGGCCGTGAGGACAGCCGTCGTCACCATCAACACCACCCTCACCACGGCGAAAACACTCACGTTCATCATCGGGCCCACAGAGATATCGTCGCCATGATCGAGGCCTCCGACCTCAGCGCGGCGGTCAAAGAGATCGCCGGCGCGATCTTCGCGAGGATCGCCGAGGCGGAGGCGAAGATCCACGGAGTCGCGGTCAACGAGGTGCACTTCCATGAGGTCGGCGCCGTCGACTCCATCGTCGACGTGGTCGGTACGGCGGTGCTGCTCGACGCGCTGTCACCGGACCTCGTCGTAGCCTCACCGGTAACCCTCGGCTCCGGTCGGGTACGAACGGCGCACGGAGTCTATCCCGTTCCTGCGCCGGCCACTCTCGAGATTCTTACCGGGGCGCCGGTGGAGGCCGGCGATATTCAGGCCGAGCTCACTACCCCGACCGGAGCCGGCATCTTGGCCGCAACTGTGGACCAGTGGGGGGCTCTCCCGGAGATGGAGGTGACGGCAGTCGGGTATGGAGCAGGAAGCGCAGAGTTCCCCGAGCGTCCGAACGTGCTCCGCGTAGTTCTCGGTGCGCCCGCAAGCTCCTTGCTTCACCGAAAACCGTCAAGGGAACACCACCGCCATGAACACTGATTCGGTCGACCGTCCCGAAGAGCTTGATTCCGAAACCGTCAAGGTCGAAGTCAATCTCGACGATGCCAACGGCGAGCTCCTCGGCTACGTCATGGAGCTGCTGCTGGAAGCGGGAGCTCGCGACGTATTCTACACCCCGATCTACATGAAAAAGAATCGCCCGGCGGTCATGCTCACAGTTCTCTGCAAGTTGAGCCGGCTGTCCACGCTCACCGACCTCCTCTTCAGAGAGACGACGACGCTGGGTCTCAGATACTATCCGGTCACCGTCCATCGGCTCGAACGGAGGTTCCGTCCTCTCGCCACTCGTTGGGGCGAGATCCTCGTCAAAGAGGGACTTCGTGACGGAAGGGTCGTCCAACGCTCTCCGGAATACGAGGACTGCAGACGAGCGGCCGAAGAACACGGAGTGCCGCTCAAGGCTGTGTTCCAGGAGGTATGGCGTCTTCTCGAACCGCCTTCCGAGAAATAGGCAGCCAACGCTTCACGATGTCTTTTTTAAGATTTACCTGCGGTCCCGGTGGGTTACAATCGATGGAGGGCCACTCAACGGGGGAAATGACCCGGGTGAAGCGATCGGAACAATAATCGACCAAACGCCGACCAACGACGCGAGGGGGGCGTCTACCTGCTCCTGAGGGTCCGCACGATGTCCGACAGCGACGGGCGACGGCCGTACATCAAGAGATAGATCTCGAGCAGCTTCGCCGCCAAGAGCAACCCCAGGACGATGCATACGACCAGAACCCCCATGCTCGCCGCGAGCTGCCACGCCGGCACCCCGGTTATGCCCATCCTCAGGAGCGTCAGAACGGGTCCACTCAACGGAAAGATGCTGAACACAACCCAGACCGGGTTGTTCGGGAAGAACATGAGAAGAGAGAGGAACCAGAACGGCGCGACGGAGAACAACGTGAAGACCGGCACCAGGGCTTGCGCTTCACGTACGGTGCGGCTGATTGCCGCTACGCTTGCCGAGAAAACCGCGAAGAGGGAATAACCGAGGATGAAGTAGACAACTCCGAGAAGCCAAAAGCCCGCCGAAAGGCGAATAGAGACCAGGAAGCCTCCGAAAGACGATACCGCGAGCATGAGCAGGAGTGGAATCGATATCGCCCATATTGCCACCTGGAGGAGACCGGCGCTCCCATAGCCGAGCAATTTCCCCGCCAGCAACTGTCGAGGCGATACCGAAGAGAGGAGAATCTCGATTAACCGGTCTTCTTTCTCCTCGGCCAGCCCCTGCATCATGTAGCCGGAGGAGAAGTTGAGCGCGAGGGCAAGAAGGAATCCGAACAGGGCCGGGATGATGAAGTTGGCGTATCCTCCCTGTTCTCGCGCAATCTCCCCTGTCGGCGTAAGGGTCGTCGTTACGAGATTGAACGGGCGTTCGATTCGAGCGACGGTCTCCGGAGAGACCTTGTCCCTCAGAAGGTTGCTCGTCACGAAGCTCTTGAGTGCCGCCGCAAGCGCCTCGGGAGGCGCGAGCTCTCGCCGAGCAACGTAGAGATCTATTCTGCCGTCCGACATGAACTGCGGGGGGATGACGAAGTACTGTCTTATCTCCTTTTCCGCCAGCGCCCGCTTCGCCTGGGGCACCGAGTCGAAGGGAATCAGCCTCGTCGTCCCTTGATCGGTGAAGCCGTCGAAGCCGCCGAGCTCGTCGACGTATCCGATCGTCGTGACCTCGACCGCCGGCTTCGGCACGGCGGAGATAACGCGGTAGATCCCGATCCCGAGCAGGGCGAGCACCGGCAGCGACAGGGTAAGTATCGTGAATCCCGTTCGCCGCACAGTCCGCAGGAACTCGTGCCTGAAGATCGTGTAGGTCCTGTTCATCTCACACCCCCAAGTGGTATTCAGCAGGTCTGTCCGTTTTGAAATGAGCTTCTGATTGGCCGTCCTGGCCGGCGGGTCGAGTTTCCGTCGAATGCCGTGAGCACATACATCATAGATGAGGAGAGGAGAAGCTGTCACGCGTTTTTAGTGAAAGTCCCGGCTCTTGACCCTCACGGGCTTCACAGAAAGCTCGGGCCTCCAGAACCGCTCCGCAATGATGTGAATGACCCCATCGCCCGTCTGAATTTTGCCGGTTACACCGAGAAAGGAGACGTTCAAGATGATGCTGCGATAACGTTCGAATGCCTTTGGCCAGACGATCAGGTTTACGAATCCTGTTTCATCCTCCATCGTCACAAAGAGCACTCCTGCTGCATTGTCCGGCATCTGGCGACAGATGATCAGCCCGACGTAGGAGACCTCTTCCCCGTCGCCGAACCGGGACAGTCCGGCGGCATCGGGGAACCCGCGGTCTCGAAGTTGCTCGCGGTAGGGCTCGACCGGGTGCCCGAAGGTCGAGTGTCCCGACGACTCGTAATCCCAACCGATGACCTTGAAGGGATCGAGCCGATCGAACTCGACACGTTGCTCTTCCTCCAGCTCTCCGAGGCTGCGTTCGGCTGCGTCTCGTCGCGAGAGCGCGGAGCGCTCGCCGATCGAGCCGAGCATCTGCCAGAGAACGTCCCTCCGAAAGCGTCCGAAGCCTCGGAAGGCACCGCTCTCGGCCAGGGCAATCAGGGCGTCGCGCGGCAACCGGCTCGTGGAGACGAACGCCCGCAAGGATTCTTCCGGGCGCAGGCGAAGCTCTGCCCCCGGTCGGCCGAGCCTCCGCCGCGCCGCGGCAACCTTTCGAAAATCCTCCTCCCCCAACCCTTTGATGTAACGCAGCCCCATGCGTACGGCATAGCGGCCGGTCCGCGTCGTCGTCGCAGGTCCTCGTCGCGCACCGGCCGGCCGTGGATCCTCGAGAGTGCACTCCCACTCACTCGAGAGCACATCCACCGGGAGCACCTGTATTCCGTGGCGCTTTGCGTCGTCGACGATCGTCGAAGGAAGGTAGAATCCCATCGGCCAGGCGTTGAGCAGGGCGCAGGCGAATACGTCCGGATAGTGATGCTTCATCCATGCTGTGGCGTAGGCGATGATGGCGAAGCTTGCAGCGTGGCTTTCGGGAAAACCGTACTCCCCGAAACCGCGGATCTGGTCGAAGACCCGCTCGGCGAACTCCGGTGCAATCCCGTTCGCCACCATCCGTGTAATGAGCCTCTCACGGTGGCCCTCGATCTTGCCCGAGCTCCTCCAGGCGGCCATGTCGCGACGGAGCTGATCCGCCTCTCCGGGGGTATAGCTTGCGGCGATGACTGCAAGCTTCATGACCTGCTCCTGGAAGAGCGGAATGCCGAGAGTCTTGCGCAGGACGGGCTCGAGGCTCGGATGGGGGTATTCGATCGCCTCCTCTCCCGCCCGGCGGCGGAGGTAGGGGTGAACCATTCCGCCGGTTATCGGGCCGGGGCGAATGATGCTGATCTGGATGACCAGATCGTAGAAGGTTTCAGGTTTCAGGCGTGGCAACATCGCCATTTGTGCCCGGCTTTCGATCTGGAATACACCGACCGTGTCGGCCCGGCGAATCATGGCGAAGACCGCCGGGTCGTTCGGAGGAATGGTAGCGAGAGCCAGATCGACGCGGAAATGGTGTTTCAAGAACCGGAAGCAGTAGTCGAGGTGGGTCAGAGCCCCGAGACCGAGGAGATCGACCTTGAAGAGGTTCATCGCCTCCACGTCGTACTTGTCCCATTGGATGACTGTCCGATCGGGCATGGTGGCGTTCTCGATCGGCACGATCCCGTCCACCGGCTCACTGCCCAACAAGAAACCGCCTGGATGGATCGAGAGATGGCGTGGAAAGTCGCGGACCTCGTTCGTGATCTCGGCGAGCAGCCGGGTGGTGCGGAGCTCGGGATCGATCCCCGCACCACGGAGGGCCGCTCCGATGTCGGCATCCCATCGGGTGAGGGTCTTCGCACAGCGGTCGAGAGCGACAGAGGAAATACCGAGAACCTTACCCACATCTCGCACCGCGGATTTCGCCCGGTAGCGGATGATGTTGGCTACCATGGCAGCCCGGTCCCGGCCGTACTTCTCGTACATGTGCTGGATGACCTCCTCGCGCCTGCGGTGCTCGATGTCGAGGTCGATGTCCGGCGGCTCGGCACGCTCTTTTGATAGGAAGCGCTCGAAGAGGAGATCCATCCGCACCGGATCGATCGCCGTTATGCCGAGACAAAAACAGACCGCCGAGTTCGCGGCCGAGCCGCGCCCCTGGCAGAGGATTCCATTTCTTCGACAGTATTCAACGATCTCCCACATTGTGAGGAAGTAGCCGCTATAGCCGAGCTCCTCGATAAGGACAAGCTCCTTCTCGAGCTGGGCCCCCACCTCCGGCGGAATCCTCCCTCCCTGTCCCACCCGGTAGCGTGATCGGGCGCCCTCGAAGGTGAGCTTCCACAGCCACTCCTCGGTGGTATACCCCTCGGGCACCCTTTCGGTGGGATAGCGATATTCGAGCATGTCGAGTGAGAAGCTGCAGCGCTCAGCGATCTCGAGGGTTCGGTCGATGAGCCGGGGCTCGTCATGGTAGAGCAGCGCGAGCTCTTGCGCCGATTTTAGGGTGTACTCGGCATTCGGCTCCAAACGCCGGCCCGCCTCCTCGAGGGTGATTCCTTTTCGGATGCAGGTGAGAACATCCTGGACCCTCCGGCGCGAGGGCTCATGATAGAGCACCTCCGGCGCGGCAACGAGCGCCACCTTCCTCCGGGCCGCCGCTGCCCGGAGGAGCCGCTCCCGATCGACTTCGTCGGCTCTGCGGTGGCGCGAGACTGCGACCGAAAGGCGCTCTCCATAGGCCTCAGCGAGCGATTCGAGGACCTCGTCGAGACTGCGTGCCTGCCGGTCCACCCACATCGCAGAGAGCCCGCCTGGATTCGCACAGACCTCTTCGATCGAAACCGAGGAGCTTCCCTTCTCGCTTCGAAGCCGTCCCTTCGAAATCAGCCGACAAAGGTTCCGGTACCCTGTGTGGTCCTCGGCAAGCAGAACGAGGTTCCCCCCCCCTGCAATCGTCAGCTCCGAGCCGACGATCAAATGCACCCCAAGACGGCGGGCTTCCGTGTGGGCGCGGACAATTCCATAGACGCCGTCTCGATCGGTCAAACCGAGCGCCGGCAGCCCAAAGGCATTACAAGTGCGAACGAGCTCTTCGGGATGGCTTGCCCCTTCGAGAAAGGAATAGTTGCTCTTGCACCACAGCGCTGCATAGCTGCCTGTCATAGTCGTCCGTCGCCCCGCTAATCGACCAGACCCTGGAGCGTCCAGCTGCCGGTTCGTGTATCTCGGTAGAGCCAAAGAAACTGCCCGCGGCCGCCATGGGCGAAGTAGTACTCGCGCTGCTCCTCGCTTGCCCACCACTTTCCCGTCAGAACAAAAGGCCCTGCCACGAGACGGAAGGAGGCAGGGACCGGGCCGGGCGGCGGCGGCTTCTTGAGTTGACGTCGGACGACCCGAAAACGGCGCTCCGAGTCCCCATCACCGCCCCTGCTCGAGGTCGGGAAGAGAGGTCCCGTCACCGCTTCCCACTCGTACTGCTCTTCGGGGAGGTGTTCGTCGCGGAGCACGGCGTGATTGACCGAATCGTTGCCGAACCGCGCCCGAATCAGCGCGATGGCGCGCTTTCCTGCCTCGGCCGCCTGCCTTCGCGGGGAGATAAAGAGATCGCCGTCGCGATGAATGGGATCGGTCTCCCCTGCACGCAAGGAGATGCGGTCGACAGCCCCTTCGTAGCGCTGCTCGGCCAGTCGAAGCCGACTCAGGTTCTTCAGCACCGAGCCCTCCCGCGTCGGAGCCGCCGGCCTGATCTCCTCCACGGCCCGTCTTTCCTCTCCCTCGAAGAGCTCTATCGTCATCGCGGCGACGAGCTTCCGCTTTGCGGCAACTTGCTGCATCAGCTCATCGATGAGCTCGTCTAGGTAAGCAGAAAGCACGACGAGATTCGTTATGGGATCGTCGAGACGTCGGTTGGCCTTCGCCTCCTTCTGGACCACAACAGGTTGAATCGGCAGGCGCTCTCGTTGCACCCATCGAAGGATCTCGTGAGCCTCGCGTCCGAAACGTTTTCGCACTCCATTCTCGGGAAGATCGAGAAAGGCCCCCACCGTTTCGATCCCCAAACGATGAAAGAGCGCAAGGGGCTCGGAAGAAAGAGGAAGCACTCGCAGCGGTGACTTGCGCAGGAGCCCCTCCTCCTGCCGTTCCGTCGAGACTACGATCGGCTTCCTGCGCGAACGGGCTATGATGTAGCTGCCGAAGCGGCTGAATCCCACGGCCACGACTGCGAGGAACCCCCTTTCCGCGAGGGCCCGGATCGCCTCGTTCGTCCAGATCGAGAGCGATGGATAGAGCATTGCGAGCCCTGAGGCATTGAGCCAAAAGCTCCCGACCTCCCCAGTTCCGACACGGGCAGGCTCCACCTCCGGTGTGAATGCATAGAGCGTCTCGACTATCTCCCGTTCCGCCTCCTCCATGTGCGCAGGTTCGACCGTCGCGGCCCGAAGGTCCCCTGCGAGCGATAACCCTTGACTGTAGGGGATGCCCGGCCGGACCCCCTTCGCGCGTGCCGCTTCGTTGATCGAAAGGATCCTGCCCGTTGCCTCGTTCCGATCGACGACCGCAGCAGGGAACCCCTTCCATTCCGGCCGGATGCGAAACAACACCTGAAGTGAGAAGAAAGGGATATCAACGCACGCCAACCGGCCCATCGTATACCCTCATAACCTTCCGTCCGGGAGTGCGGCGCTTGTCTTTGACGGTAGTGATCTCACAGACAAAGGATGGCTGCCGGGCACTTCCCTCGGGAAGCGGCCCGCGACGGCGGACCACCCCGCGAAGCGTTACGAGAGAGCTCAACGATGCAAACGAACCCCTCTTGATGGTCAAGAAAAGGAGCGTAGTGTGATGTCGGCGGGAAAGGTGAACCAGCCTCGCCATTGCCGCGTCGGTCAGCCGCTTCCCCTTCTCGAGATCGACGACGATGAACCCGAACGCCCCTGACCGGATGAGCAGATCGCCGGCCCACACGGCTTCCCGCTCGTCAGAGACCGAGACGACGGTAACGGCCGAAACGTCAATGCCGTTCTCGGCCAAGTCGGGGGGATAGAAGATGCTCGGCCGCGTTGAAATCCACCCCACCGGCTCGCCCAGCCGCTGCGCGGCCGCAATGAGCTCGCTCGTAAAGGTGAGCGCACCGAATGGAACTTCTTCTGACAATTCGATAAGCTGCCCTTTGAGATCGGCGAAATCCCACGTCTCTGAGATTTCACGATTCCTCCGCCCGGCGAGGAGCTGGGTGGCTTTAACGACCTTCTCGGTGCCGATGCTCATGAGATAAATACTATACCTTTGTTAAGTATTTTGCAAGATTTTTTCTGTTGACTCTGAGGGTATTCCCGCCATAATAAATGGAGAAAAGGAGCCAAAAATGACCCCTTCAAGAATCGCGCTCAACCGAATTATCTCGCCGAAGCTTTCACTGAGAGAGTTCTTCGCACTTGCGGCAGCAGTCGGTGCACCTGCCGTCGAGCTCCGAAACGACATGGAGGGCGTCGACACCGTCGATGAAATGAGCCCGACGGAAGTCGCCGATCTCGCCACCAAACACTCTCTGTCGATCCTCACCATCAACGCGCTTCAGCACTTCAACCTCGCCTCTCGGCGCACCGAGCTCGCAAGCGAGTTGCGCTCCCTCGTGAGGCTTGCGGCATCCATCAGCTGCCGCGCGATCGTCCTCGTCCCGCACAATTCGACCGACGACAACCGCGATGCGGAAACCCGCTACCGCGAAACGGTGGCTGCGCTCCGGGCCTTCGCTCCCTACTTCGAAGAAATGGGTGTTCTCGGATTCGTCGAGCCTCTCGGCTTCCCGGAATGCTCGCTCGGCTCGAAGCTCACCGCCCTCAAGGCTATTCGGGAAAGCGGCGGCGGCCCCTACCGCATCATCCACGACACCTTCCACCACGCGATCGGCCCCGACGATAACGATGCCCTCGCGACCACGATCCCGATCGAGGACATCGGGCTCGTTCACATCTCCGGTATGGAAGCAGGGCTGCCCCTGGAGAATGCGAAGGATGAGCACCGCCTTCTGGTGACGGAAGGCGACCGGCTGCAGAACTCGGATCAGATCACAATCCTCGAGCGGCGCGGCTACCGGGGCTACTACTCCTTCGAGCCGTTCTCCCCGGCGGTCCAGCAACTCTCCCGCGCCGATCTCGAGGAAGCCATCAGAGAAAGCGTCGCCACCCTTCCGGAAGGCTAGGGCCGGGAGCGCAGGATCGGGCGTCGGGGTCAGTTGGCCGCTCAATTCACCTGGATGTAGACGTAACCGGGGCCGCTTGCGGTCCCGCACCCAGACGTGGGGCCACCGCCAACCGCGTCACCCGCCGGGAGGACCGGGTCGCCGGCGTTGCCCGGAGTCCGGCCGTTGCCATTGGCGATCGTCGCCCCGTAATTACCGCCGCCGCCGCCGCCGTTCCAGCCTGCCGCGCCTCCGCCCCCCCAAAGCTTCACGACCAACTGTGTTGCGCCGTAGGGAACCGTCAAGGTGCCGTTCGAGGTGAACGGCACGGTCGGGACCGAAATGGCGAATGTGGCGACCGTCACCGTACTCTGCGTGTAGCCGGGAGCCGTCGCCATCGCCTCGAGGGTCTCGACAGTTCCGGAACCTGTGACCGAAATCGGCGTCGTCGATGAGTATACGTTCGAGCTCGTCGTAGGCGTTGTTCCCACGTAACCGGGGGTGGCCGTGTAGTAGATGGTGGTTCCCGAGGGTGGAGAGGGTACCGTGATGGTGATCCCGGTTTGATTGTTCAAGTAGAGACCCGGTGTCGGGCTGAATGACGGCGTGCTCACCTGGCTGTAGTTTATCTCGTAGCTCGCCGACACTACCGGGCTCGAAACGTACCCCGACTCCACCGTCACCGCCCGCACTGTCGTGGTTGATCCGTCAGTATTCGGGATTGGTATCGGTCCCGTGTAGAGCGTCCCGCTCGACGCCGTCGGCGTTGTGCCGTTCGTCGTGTAGTAGATCGACGCCCCGCTCGGCCCGCTCAGGCTCACGCCCCCCGTTGGGGCCGCCATGTACACCCCTGCGCCCGGACTGAAGCTCGGTGAGGCGAGTGCCGGTGTACCCCCGATCGAGTAATTGATCACATAGGTGGCCTGTACAACGCCGCTCGACTTTCCGCCGGAGACGGCGATCGCTTCGACGGTCTCGTTTGTGCCGTTCCCCGCCACCGGTATCGCTCCCGTATACTTCGCAGAGCTCGTGGTGGGAGCGGTACCCGCCGGTCCATTCGTCACCGTGTAGTAGATCGTCGCTCCGGATACCGCGCCGCTCAAGGTGACCGTTTGGTCGGTGCCGTACACTCCGCCGGCCGGCGAGACCGACGGCGGCGTCACTGACGCCGACGTGAGCTTCAAGAGAGGGTTCACGCATGATGAAAGCAGTAGCATGGCAGCGATGATCGACAAGATCGGCAACATTCCGATGCGGTAGAACGCGCAAAGGCGGCGACCGGCATAAACGAGAGCTACACCAGTGAGATCGTGATTGTCATGTACATCGTTCCCCATTCCCTTGTTTCCCTCTATCCGCTGAATGTCATCGATGCGCTCACCGTCGTAGTTCCGTCGGTGACCGATACCGTGACCGTGTGTGATCCGGCCGTTGAAGTCCAGTTGATCTGGTTCAAGTCCGCTGTTGGCCCTGCGACGGTGCCGCCGTCAATCGACCAGGTGTAGGTCAGCGTGTCGCCGTCGGTGTCGGAGGCAGTGGCCGCGCAGAGAACACTCGTACCCGCGGTCGCGGGCTGCGGGGACACATTGATTTCAGTGATCACCGGCGCCGGGTTCGCGGGCGCGCCCGTTACTTGCACCGCAACAACCTCGGAAGGGGTTCCGAACGAAAACCCATTGAGCGAGGTGGGTGCGACGATCAGATAGTAGGTGTCGCCGACGGTCAGGCCCGTGACAGTTGCGGAGTTCGAGGCGGATACGACGTTCAGAGTGTATTGCGTAGGCGAGACGGAGGAAGATGAGGACAAGAAGAGCTCATACCCGGTCGCACCCGCGACCGCCTTCCAACTCACCGACAAGGAGGTACCGTTCGGTGTTGCCGTTATCCCGCTCACGGGGGGTAGCTCTCGGGAACATGAAAAGAGTGTCACCGTCGCGAGGAAGGAGACGACAATGGAGGCCCCTGCCGGCACGAGCTTACTGCGAGGCGACGATCGTCCGGCAGACCGGCAACCGGCCGGTTTCGAAATCACTTTTTTACGCATCGGTGTCTCCCCTCACCGGTCTCCGCTTGGACGGGGATCGGTGCTCTCAACCTCCCACGCGGACCCCTGCATCTACGAACAGGGCGAGCGAGTCCAGGTTCGCGGATGCATAGAGAATACGATACCACGCCGCACCCGACTCGACAGTCATTCGCTTTCCAAGATCGAGCTCGGCGCACGCAGCGAGGCCGTAATAGAAGTCAAGAGATGTTTGCCGTGTCGTGCCGCTCGATGAGCTCCGCTCGAAATCACTGAGGCTCAAACCGTACCCCATCCTCACGACCCCATTGAGCGGGAAGTTGAAAGGCGTTCGGTAGTAGAGATCGATTCCCGGCCGCAGGAGCCCCAAGGTGCTCGTCGCTGTCGAAGAAGAAACAGCAGGAAAGCCGAATTGAGAATAGCCGAGCTCGACACCGATTCCGGCGTCACGAATACCGGGGACATGCGGGAAGAACTTCACTCCGGGGGGAAACACAGCAGACAGCTCTCCTCCGATCGCCGAAAGCGAAATCGAGTTGGCAAAGCTTTGGCTCAAGACGAGGACGTACGGATATCCGAGAAGCACACGTATGGTCGCAGGATGGAGAAACCGCGCCCGCGGCGTCGTGACCGTGATCCCTCCCGGCAGCGACGCCACCACCCTCCCCTGGTTTTTCACGAGTACCTGGTAGGTGCCGGGTGGATTGCCGCGAAAATCGATGTTCACGTTCATCTGATGCGGAGAGACGTAGCGGCTGACCAGGTCGCGCTGAACCGCGCCTCTCTTGAGCACCACGGTGAAGCCTTGTTGGAGATTCTCGCCCTCGAGAACGATATCCTTGCAGTCGAGGGTATCGAAGGCGCGCGTCAGGGAGGCGCCGGTAAGAGCAGGAATAGGCTCCGGGTTGACTTCGACAATTCCCGAAATCGACGTGTCGAGCGTCCGAGAGTTTGCGAGGACCAGATCGTAGGCACCCGGAGCAACGCCGGAGAGCTCGAGTTGGAATCTTCTTGGCGCACCATCCGCGGCGGACCCACCGCCTCCACTGCTGAGCTCCCGGGTCGGGATGAGGGTATCACCTCGTCGAAGGAAAACTTGAGCCTCGGGAATTAGGTTCTTCGCTCTGACCTCGAACTCTCCGCTGCTCTTTCCCTTCGTAAGTGTTTCCGGACTCATCGCTACGAACTCGGGTTTCTTGATATCTATGACTCTCACCGCGGCGCGAAGCCGGGCGGTTCTCCCCCCCGGATTAACTGCGATGAGGTCGTAGGAGCCGGGCTTCGCGCTTCCGAGATCAAGAGCGACCGACGCGATCGCGCCCGAACGGATCACCACGTCCGGAATCTCGACGCGTCGCTAACCGGCTTCCAGTAAGAAGGAGGTGCCGGCGATGAATCCCTGCCCGGTTATCTCCACGTCCCGGTAGGTTCGGTCGTCGTAGCCCTGCTTGAGCGCAATCGATACAAGCTCGGGTTGGACGCGAGGATGAACATCGACCGCGTTCGGTACCGTGAGCCCGAGGCGTTCGGGGTTGGCGAGTCGAAGATCATACGTGCCCGGCTTGACCCTATTCAGGTCGAAATCGATCACGAGCCGCCTGTCCATCACCGACACAACATGGGCGTCGGCAACCGCATCTCCATTGTGAATGATTGCGATACGCGTCTCGGGGATGAAGTTCTTCCCCACCAGGGTTACCTTCACCGAGCTCGATCCGGAGTAGAGAACCGAAGGGACAATGCGTTTCACGATTGGTTTGAAGACTTGGATCACGTCCAGGTATCGCCATGGCGAGACCCCCGCCGCCTTGTGAAAGATGTTGAGGGTGATTACGCGAACCTGGTAGGTTCCCGGTTTCAGGGTGACCTTCAGATGGTTCATCGAGGTGAGCCTGTCGACGGCGACATCACCTCCAAGCGGTCGAACGAGGACTTCGTATCCGACAGCTCCTGCGACCTCGGCCCAAGAAATCACCACGTGACCCACGGGGGCCCTCTGTGTTGAGCTGCCCGCCCCGCCCTCAGAGCTCGGCGCAGAGGCCCCAGCTTGTGAGGTTTCCTGACCGAACAGGCTATTGCAGGCTACAAAGAAGAACAGAAAAAGGAGGCAAGGCGCCAAAGCGGCGAGACGACAATCCAACCGGAAGAGCGTGTATGTCTGCCCCCGTTGCCTGATGCCGGCGGGGCGATCGACGGGTTCTTCAGGAGGAGGCGTACGGATGAGATAGGGTGACATCTCGGGTGTCAAATTTCCCCAAACTCCGGCTGACTGCCGCAACCGGGAAGGTTCGGGTACTCGGTTCTCTGCTATCCACCATGCGAATCCTCACACGACGCCCACTCCTAGCTCGCCCAAGTATAGTTGTCACTAACATTACTGTCAACGTAAGGAATTAGGTGAAGATTCAGGCATCGTTCGAGAATCGGCTACTCCCAGGTACCGATCACGACCTGGTTGAAATCGATCACCGAGCCGGTCATCATTTCTGCGCGATCACTGAGGAGGTGCGCGACGAGGTATGCGGTATCTTCGGGTCTCAAAATCCGGCCGAAGGGTTGCTGCGACTCGGCCTTCTTCAACCAATCGTCGCCTTTCCCCATAGCCTTCTGGACGCGGTCTTCGTTCGGAGTCAAGGTCCACCCGATATTGAGGCCGTTGACCCGTATCCTGTCGAACCTCACCGCATTGGCGACATTTCTGGTAAGTGCTGCCAATGCCGCCTTGGAGGCCGAATAGGCCGTGAGGTACGGCGGGCCCCCGTGGCTGGTATCGCTGATGATGTTCACTATGCTCCCGCGGGATTTCGTACGCCGCATGAGGGATACCGCATCCTGAATGAGAATGAAGGGTGCCGTCACATTGAGCGCGAAGATCCGGTTCCACTGTCCGACGGTCGTATCCTCGATCCCCCCGCGCTCGGTTGTCCCTGCGGCGTTTACCAGACCGTCGAGCCTGCCGAACCGTTCATCGCAGCGACGAACGACCTGCCGGCAGTCGGCCTCGACGGTGAGGTCGGCTCGAACGAACTCACACTCGCAACCGGCAGCTTCAATCGCTCGCGCCACCTCTTCTCCCTTTTCGCTGCTGCGTCCACAAATGACAATCCCGGACGCTCCCGACTCCGCGAGGTAGAGGGCTACGGCGCGCCCGATACCCTGTGTTGCGCCCGTGACGACGCAAATCCTGCCCTCCGCCAGACTCTCACCCATATTCTTCCCCTCTACCACGACCGCACCTCCAGGTCTACCACCTTCCGTGCAGCTACCGCCTCGGTCGCGGCGCACGCCCACTCCACGGCGCGGTACCCGTCTTCGAGTGTTACGACGGGAGCCGTTTGTTCGCGAATGCTGTCACAAAAATGCTGCATCTCGTCGAGAAAGGTCGGCTCCCAGTACTCGAAAAACCAGTCGGCCGACCTCACCGACGTACCGCCGGAGTTCATGTAGGTGACGCGGTCTCTTGCCGGAGAGGTCCCGATGCGAATGCAGCCTTCACTCCCGTACACCTCCGTTTCGACGTGATATCCGTAGGCGCAGCTGCGGCTCGTTTCGATCTGACCGATGACGCCGTTTTCGAACTGCGTCAGCAGAGAGCAGTTGTCGATATCTCCTACATCGCGCAGCCCCTCGTAGACGAAGACGCCGCCGAGGCCGTAGACGGTCTTCGCCTCCGATCCGACGAGCCACCGCGCACAATCGTAGTCGTGCGTTAGCATATCCAGCACGAGACCGCCGCTCGTCGGGCTGAACTTGATGATGAAATCCGCCATTGCGGCGGGATCGCGGTTGATCATCCGGACCTGTATCGGCATGCCGATGAAGCCCTTGTCGATCTGCTCCTTCGCCCTCCGCAGAGATTTGTCGAATCGCCGGTTGTAGCCCACTTGAACGTGCATTCCGCGATTGGCGCCGACAGCTCGCTTGATCTCGTTGATCTCTGAAATGGTCATCCCGATCGGTTTTTCGGTATACACGTACCTCCGACCGACGCTCGCGGCATCACAGATCATCGCTGCGTGCTGCTGCGACGAGGAGGCGATGACGATGCCGTCCACGTAGTCACTCTGAAGAAGCTCTCGATAATCACTCGTAACGAGGCGAGGCCGCATTTCCGCAGCGATCGAAGTGAGCTCCTGCTGAACTACGCTGCACACGGCAGTCAATTCAACGTTGGGGATCCGGTAGTGGATGTTTTCAGCGTGCCTCCGCCCCAATCGACCGAGGCCTATTATTCCGAGTCTTACCTTCTCCATGCCCAAAGCCTATCATTGCATGTTGAGCATTACTTTGAAAGCGTTTTCTTTGTCGTGGGTGGCCACTTCGAAGGCCTTGTCGATATCTTCGAGTGGGAAGCGATGAGTGTTCAGCGCGGCGAAGTCGAAGTCTCCTCGAATGCGATCCATAAAACGAATGGTTCGCTGTGCGAAGTTCTTGGTGCCTCCGGCCCCGGTTATCGAGAGAGTCCGCCAGATCGTCTTTCCGATCTCCACTGGAATCGTTCTGCCAATGGAGTGTCCTACGAGGCGAATCCGAGCGCTGTGCCCGCCGATGTCGAACAATGAGGCTATCGCTCGATCGTTTCCCGAGCATTCTACAACCACCGTTCCCATTCGACCGTCCGTCAGCTCTTCGATCTGCTCGACCAGACGCTCAGTGGGGTCGACCACATGTTCGGCACCATAGCTCACTGCCCGCTCCCGACGCGACCCAACCGGATCTACCACTATGGTTTTCGCGCCAGAGCTCCGTACCACCATGCATGCCGACAAGCCGACCGGTCCTGCACCCATGATTACGGCGGCGTCCGAGGCGTCGATGTAGCCGTTATTTCCCCAGATGCCGAAATAGCCGATCGAAAAGGTCTCGACCCAGCCCGCATCTTCGAAGCTCCAGTCGTCCGGAACGCGATGAAGATACTGCTCCTCGATAACCATGTACTCCGCCATTCCGCCCGGAGAGTCCGGCCTGAAGCCGGCCTCTCGCATGTTTAGACAGGCCGAAGGCATCAATCCGTCCTGACAATTTCTGCACACGCCGCACTGCATTACACAATCCCCGGTAACCTTGTAGCCGGGCCGTATCGTGCGGACCTCCCTGCCCACCTCGACGACCTCGCCCCCGTATTCATGGCCGGGCGTGTAGGGACCGAGATCGTAGCGCCCTTCCTTCGAGCGACCCTCGAGACACTCCACGTCCGAGCCGCACACGCCGCACGCTCCCAGCTTCACTAGAACCTGATTCGGCATCAAGGCAGGCAGCTCAACCTCTTCGAGTCGGAGGTCGTGAGGTCCGTACATAAACGCGGTTTTCGATTTCATTGCGTTCCTCTTGCCTAACCCTTGACGGCTCCGAAGGACATCCCACGGACGAGGTATCTTTGTACGGCAAATGCGAAAGCGAGAACCGGCGCCATGGCGATTACCCCCGCGGCACTCATTTGGCCCCACAGAATCTGATACTGGCCTACCCGAGAGGCGACGAGGATCGGCAACGTAGCAGATTGCGTGGTCTGAGTCACTATGAGCGCAAAGAGAAACTCGTTCCATGAGAGAATCAACGTGAAGATCGCCGTGGCCGCGAGACCGGGGACGGCAAGCGGCAACGAAGTTCGGAGAAACGCTCCCATACGGGTGCAGCCCTCCACCATGGCCACCTCTTCGATGTCCCTCGGAATCTCTGCGAAGAAGCCGCGCATCATCCATACGACGAATGGCAGATTGAACGCCGTGTACGTAATGACCAATCCCAACCGGGTATTCACCAGCCCCATCACGCGAAGCATCTGAAAGAGGGGTATTATCGTCACGATCGGAGGGAACATTCTCGTCGAGAGCACCCAGAACGAAATTCGAGATGTCCAGGTTCCCGGCAGCTTGAAGCGCGCGAGCGAATAGGCAGCCAGGGTTCCAATGACGATCGAAACCAAACAGGTAGCGACTGCCACGATCGAGCTGTTGAGCAGATAGGCAAACAGACCGTTGTCGACGAGCCCGACATAGCTTTTTCCCGTGGGATGTGATGGAACGAGTATCGGTGGCATCGCGAAGATGTCGACATCATTCTTGATCGATGTGCTTATCAACCAGATGATCGGGAAAACTACGACGATCATCACCAGAATCAGGAACACATAACGTAGGATCTTCCCTGTCATTGGGTGAACACCTCCTCCGCACGCAGGCGGCTTACGAAGAAGTTGCCAATAGCAACGGTGATTATGAGCAGCACAAAAGACATGGCGGTCGCGGAGCCGACGTTCGAGAACCGGAACGCGGTCTGGTAGACATAGAGACTCATCGTCTCCGTGGCGTTCGCGGGCCCGCCCCCGGTCATGACGAATATGAGGTCGAAGATTCTCAGGGTATCCATGAGGCGCAGGAGCAGAGCGATTAGAATCGACGGCGTGAGAAGGGGAAAGGTGATGTGCCTGAATACCTGGAATGGACCCGCCCCATCGACGATGGCTGCCTCATAGGGATCTGAAGGCAGTGCTTGCAGGCCTGCAAGGAGAATGAGAAACATGAAGGGCGTCCATTCCCAAATATCGACGATGATGAGTGAAAATAGCGCCGTGCGCGAAGCCGATTCCCACAACATGCCGTGGATACCGATGAGGCCGAGCAACCAGTTCGAAATGCCGAAGTTCTGCATGAATACGATCTTGAAAATTACCGCAACGACAATGGGGGGCAGCATCATCGGTGCGAGCATCAAAGACCGAAATACGTCCCTCCCAGCGAAGCGTTCATTGAGGACGAGCGCAAGCGCCAGCCCGAGACCAAACTCGACGACCACCGCGACTCCGGTATAGATCCCGGTGTTCTTCATCGCGTTCCAGAAAAAGGGGTCGGTAAACATGTTGACGAAGTTCGATACTCCACCGAAGGAATATGTCGCGGTTCGTATGTTGAAGGTCTCGAAGCTCGCAATAATCGCAAAGAAGAGTGGGTAGACGGTCAGCACCAACAAAAGAACTATGGTCGGGGCGAGCAGGAGATACTTGAGATTCCTGTCACCCCATGTAGCCAATCGCTTTATATTCATAGTCCATCCTTGTAGAAAGACGAACAGGAGCGGACGGTCTTGTCCGTCCGCTCCGAATTGACGCTGCACTATTTGACGTAACCGGCCTTCTTCATGAGGGACGTAACATCGTTCTGTGCTGAAGAAAGCGCATCTTTCGAAGACATGTCGCCTGCAACCGCCTTCGACAGGTAGATGCCGAACGTGTTCTCCACCTGGTTCCAGTTTGCGATTCGCGGCCGCGGGGTCGAGTTCTCAATCGCCTGCATGAGAACAGGGAAGTAGGAGTACTTGGGCTGTGCGAGCAACGACGGATCGGTGAAGATCGACTTGCGGGTCGGCGGGGTGCCGAACTGCTCTACGAGCTTCTTCTGTGTCTCCTGGGAAGTCATCCAATGCACGAAGTCGAAGGCTTGCTGCTTGTTCTTCGAATCAGCGGGAATTGCCGCGAGCCAGTGCCCGATCTCGGACGAACCGACTGTCGCGGCCGATGGTATCGGCCCATACCCAATCTTGCCGACCACTTTCGACTGAGTGGGATCCTCGAAGGTCGACACGAATGCCGGCCAGTTGATCGTCGAGGCCGCCTGTCCCTGGAGCATGTAGGTGGCAAGCTGCTGGGCGTTGAAGCTCGCGGCTCCCGGTGGCGAAACGTCTCTGAGCTTGATGAAGAAGTTCAGGGCGTTCAGGGCCTGCGGTGTGTCTATGGTGACCTTGCTGAAATCGCTGGAGAACATGCGTCCACCGAAGCTCCAGAAGATCGGCATGAACTGGGCAACGACAGGATTGCCCTGCTGGCCGCGCAGGACATAGCCGTAGACTCCCGTTCCACTGTCACTGATCTTCTTCATGACGGAGTAGGCGTCATCCCAAGTCTTGGGAGCGCTGTTGAAACCGTACTGTGCGAAGAGGTCTTTGCGATAGAAGAACATCTGAGCATTTCCGACCGCGGGGAATGCGTAGATGAGGCCGGTCGCGTACGGGTACTTGCAGATTGCAGTGGACTTGTCGATAAAGTCGGAGGAGAGACCACCCTCGTTGATGGCCGTGAAGTAGGGCGTCAGGTTGGAAAGCCACTTGCTCTCGGCGAACTGCGTGAACCAGGGATCGTCGAGCATGATCACGTCGTAGAGCCCCGACCGTTGTGAGAGGTCAAGGACCTCTTTCTCGTAGAGATTGTTGTAGGGGGCCTCGACGACTTCGAACTTAATTCCTTTCATGGCGGCATATTGCTTGAGCGCCTCTGCCGCTCCCTTTCCCTCGGGAGCGTTGTTGGTTGCCAGGACAATCTTGCCGGTTCCTGTCTGAGCCACCTCATTGCCTGACTTGGGCTTCTCGGGGGAACCTCCTGCAAATACCGAGAGAGTGATTACCGCCCCGAAGGCGAGGACGGCTGCCGTTTGAACGATTCTTCTCATTTTTTCCTCCTGAACCATCTGAGTCATATTCTGCGGATACCGCCGGCTGAACGTCGGCATTCCGCGCGCTCCTGTCCGTGTCCCCGCGGCAGCTCAATTGTTCAGAAGTCTCGGTCTTGGAGACACACTAGTCGATCTCTGTTTCGGCAACACCTCCCTTCCGGCCCATATTCACGGCCGGAGCAATGGCCTGCCCATGACTGAGCCCCGAGTGGCGGGCTCACGTGACGAGAAGGTCGATGTTCGATCGAAGCCCGATATCCAATCGAGTGAAAAGGACGGAGTTGTCTGTCGGCGGCTTGTCGACGACGCATCCGTAGAGCGCCTTGACCGATTGGTATCCCTGCCCGTATGGATCCTCGCCTATTGAGGCTGTGATCGTTCCGTCCTTCAACAGCTCGACGGTATCGCTGAAGAAGTCATAGCACACAACGCGGATTGACCCGGACTTCCCTTCCGCTTTGAGCGCCCTCCCGACGCCTGTTACCCCTGCGCCTGTCGTCAGGTAGATGCCCTGCAAATCAGGATGATCGCTGAGAACCGTTCTGGTGATTTCGTACGCTTGCGTGCCGGAGTCGTGAGATTCGAACAACCCGACTATCTCCACGTCGGGAAACGACTGCGCGGCATGCCGTTCGAACGACTGGCGTCTCAACCGATGCACGAGGACGTTATGAAACGCGGTAATGACCGCGACTTTCCCCCGGCCGCCGAGGAAATTGCAGAGGAGATCCGCAGCGACGTTCCCGGCCGTTTCCGGGTCCTGGCCGATGAAGAAGTACCGCCTGCTGCGAGGTGCATCGGTATTTATCGTTACGACGGGGACTCCGCTCTCGACGGCGCGGTCGATGAGAGGTGTCAGCAAATCTGGGTCGGACGGTACCACACCGATACCGTTCACCCCGCGCTTCAGCGCATCGAGGAGAAACTCCGTCTCTCGTTCGGGATCGTGGACCTCAGTTTGGTACCACTTAATCCCCACCAGCCATGATCCGATCTCCGATAGGAACGAGTCGGCACCCTCTCTGACTTTGATCCACAGAGGATCTCCAGGGGTTATCATCGCAAAAAAGAGTTGTCGCCCCGTTACCAGGAACTGCGCGAGCTTGTTGGGGGAATACCCATGTTCGTGTGCATAGAGGAGAACTCGCTTCTTGATTTCGCTGTTGACGCCGGGCCGATCGTGCAACGCACGGTCCACAGTCCCGCGAGAAACGCCGAGCGCCGTCGCGATATCTTTCTGCGTCGTCCTCACTTTTGCCATCGAATAGCCGTCGTCCTCGTCCTGCCGACAACCTCTCTGACCTGTGCACGTGCACGGGTCAGATGAGGATCAAAACGAGCAGTCGTGCACGTGCACGGCAACTCGTAAAGAAGAACCCGTCGCTCCTCTTGCGGAAAGCGGCCTCGCCGAGGCCGCTTCGATACCGCCGTGATAACCTTAATTGTAGGTATTTCTGTCACGAATGCAAATTTTCCGCGCCGACCTCTGTTGCACGAGTGCACGCAGGAGAATCGCGCTTTTCGTTCGCTCGAGATTGTGGACGCGGAAGTTCCTGCGTTTGCAGAGAATTGGCTTGCAATTTTCGTAAACGTTTGCTAAAATCTGGACCGTGACGACGACGATCAAGGACATAGCGCGCGAGGCGAACGTATCCTACGCGACAGTTTCCCGAGCCTTGAACAACAAGTACGGGGTTCATCCCTCCACGCAGGAGAGAATTCTCACGATCGCGAAACGACTCAACTACACCCCCAACGCCATCGCCCGGGGCCTCGTCACGCGCCAGACATTCACCATCGGCCTGATTCTTCCGGACATCACGAATCCCTTCTTTCCGGAGGTAGCCCGGGGTGTCGAAGAGGGTGCCCAGGAACAGGGCTACAGCGTCTTTCTCTGCAACACAAACTGGGAGCGGCATCGAGAGACGGAGTACATCAGGCTTCTTTCAGAGAGACGGGTCGACGGGCTTATTCTCGCGCCGATCTCCAACTCAGCGGAAGAGGCAGAGAGGGAGCTTCCCGACGATATCAGCGTCGTCTACGTCAGCAACGTTCCTCGCAACACCGAGCACAGCTACGTGGAGATCGACAACATACGAGGCGGCTTCCTCGCCACGAAACACCTGATTGACGCAGGTTTCGACAAGATCGGCTTCATCGGCGCCGTCGAGGACTCATTGACGGTAGACGAGCGTCTCGAGGGCTATCGTATGGCATTCGTGCGCAGCGGTATGGAGGTCGACGAGCACTTCCTGCATCTCGGCCACTTTCGACAGGAAACCGGCTATCGGGTCATTCGCGACATGATCGAATCGGGTGACTTTCCGAGGGCCGTGTTCGCCGAGAACGATCTTATCGCGCTCGGCGTCATGCAGGGAGTACGAGACGCCGGCCTCGAGGTCCCGGGCGACGTGGCGGTTGTCGGGTTCGATGATATCCCGTTCGCTTCATTTCGGGATATCCAGCTTTCCACCGTCTATCAGCCGAAATATGAGATGGGTAAGCTCGCAGCCCAGATCCTCATCGACCAGATAACGACGTCGGTCGCTTCCGGTACGAATGGAGAGAGGGCAAAGCAGAACGGACACAGCCGCCGGGTCATTCTCGAGCCGGAGCTTATCGTCCGCGGCTCCACGGTCACCGCTGCGGCGGGACGAAACATGGACGCACGGGCGGAACGATGAAACAAATTTCACCAATTTTGGCAAACGTTTACAATGCTATTCAAATCTGCGGGAGGTAACATATGGCAGAAACAATGAAAGCGGTACGATTGTACGCGGATTGGGAGCCGAAACCCGGGTTCAAGCTCGGCGCCAAGGATATCGACAAAAAGCAAACCTATCTTGGCAGCCGGGTCTGGAGAAATCCGAAGCTCAAGATCGAGAACGTCGATGTGCCAAAGCCGGGGCCGAAAGAGGTCCTGATCGAGGTCAAGCAGTGCGGGATCTGCGGGAGCGACGTCCACATGGCGCAGCCGGTCGAGGACGGCTACATCTTCTATCCCGGTCTGACCGGCTTCCCGGTGACGCTCGGTCACGAGCTCGCAGGCATCGTCCGCGACGTCGGTCCGGGCGCTATGGACAAGGTAACGAATCGCCCCTTCAAGGGCGGGGAGTGGGTGTGCACCGAGGAGATGCTCTGGTGCGGTAGCTGCCAACCCTGCGCCGACGGATGGCCGAACCACTGCGAGCGTCTCGATGAGATCGGATTCAACATCAACGGCGGGTTTACGAAGTACCTCGTCGTTCCCGACAAGACCATCTGGAGCCTCGACCCGCTTCGCGAGCAATACTCGGACGCGGATGTCTTTCGCCTCGGCAGCATGGTCGAACCGACGAGCGTAGCGTACAACGCGGTTATCGAGCGCGGCGGCGGCATTCGCCCAGGCGACAACGTCGTTATCCTCGGGTCCGGACCGGTCGGCCTTGCCGCGTGCGCCATTCTGAAGAAGGCAGGGGCCGCCAAGGTCATTCTCTCCGAGCCCGAGCCGGCGCGTGCAGCGGTGGCAAAGAAGCTGGGGGCCGACTACGTGATCAACCCGACGAAAGAGGACTTCGCCGACCGGCTGCTGGAAATCACCCACGGCATGGGCGCCTCACTCTACCTGGAGGCAACCGGGCTTCCGACGATCGTCTACCCCGGTATTGAGCGGGCCATCTGGGAGGGACGAACCCTGAATGCAACGGTCGTCGTGGTTGCGCGCGCCGATGCAAAGATACCGGTGGCCGGCGAGGTGCTCCAGGTGCGCAGAGCGCGGATCGTCGGCTCACAGGGCCATTCCGGCCATGGCACTTTCCCGCGGGTCATCCAGTCGATGGCAGCGGGAATGAACATGCTTCCGATGATCACCAAAGAGGTCAAGCTCGACGACGTGCCGGAACACATCGTTTCGCTGCGCGAAGACAAGAAGGAATGCAAGATCAGCTGCGTGAACCCGGGAGCGTAGCGCCTCAGAGACGCCGGGCGGCTGCTCGGCGTCTCACAAGACCCGTGTAAGGAGACAAATCAATGAGTGATACATTGTTGCCGGACGACAAGAAGTTCCTGACGACCGGTCATCCCCTCATCGTTTTCGAGGACAACACAGTCGGTCGACTGAAGAAGGAGATCTTCGACGCCCCGATGTCCGAAATCGACAAGATTCTCAAGGAGTACGAGGTTCCCTCCTCGTCGGAGCTCGGAAAAGGCGGCTGCTACATCCAGACGACGCCGCGAGCGATTCAGAACGAAAAACGGAGAAAGAACGATATCGTGCTTATTCCGGTCGGCACTACCGAGAACCACGGCGACCACGCAAACAGCGGCCTCGACAATTTCATGGTGACCCAGATCTGCGAGGCAGTTCGCCGGTACACGGCCAAGAAGGGGCACGAGGTCAACCTGGCCTCCCCACCGCTCAACTACGGCGGTCATCCCTATCACCATCTCGGAATGCCGGGCACCGTCATGGTCCCCCAGGAGGTAGTTGTCGAGAACCTCGTCTACGTCATGCTCGGCCTGTGGAACGACGGCTATCGCAAACAGATCATCATCAACAACCACGGCCAGCTCTGGATGCTCGAGACTGCGCTCCATGAGTTCCTGAAGCGCTTTCAACTACCCGGCATCTATCAGGTCATGGACTGGCACCGGGCCGTACGCGAGTTCTTCATTCCAGTCAATCGTGTCGACTCGCTCGAGACCACATTCATTCATGCCGATGAGAGCGAGACCGCAGTCGGGCTTCTCATGTTCCCGGATATGATTGACATGAAGTACGTCAAGGACGCACGTGGACCTTCCTACCTCCCCGAGGGACACTTCGACACCTCCGTCGACCCCTGGCGCCGACCTCACCGTTGGTCCGAGGGCGAGGGTCAGATGGCGATCGAGCGCAAGGGAACTCCCGAAGGAGTCGTAGGCGAGCCGTCGAAGGCAACCGCCGAAAAGGCAAAGCGACCCATTGCTGCGATCTTGAAATACCTGACGCTGACCGTCGAACAGATTCTCGAGGCCTATCCGGCAGGCAAGCTTCCCCCGGTCGATAAGCTCACGCTCAGAGACGCCAAGGAGCTCGAGCCCTTCCTCAAGGAACCGTTTAGTCCCGGCTGGAAATCGGTTTTCGAGCTTCCCAAAATCGGGCCGTTCACGAAGAACTGACGCAAGGCGTGCGAGATGGCGAGAAGATCACCCTTCCCCTTCCGTCTTTCGGTTCAGACGGTTCTTCCTTCAGACTTCGAGACCAACGAGTCCTTCCACCGCACGGTGGAAGGACTCAGGGATCTCGGCTTGTGGGGAATCGAGCTCAACATTCAGGATCTCGACGACTCGCGAACCAAAGAGGCCTCGATCGTCGAGGAGTACCTTGCGCGCTTCGACCTGAGGCTGTCGATGTTCGCATCGGGCCTGACGGCGAAGACCCTCGGAATCTCCCTTTCGGCGACTGACGGCCGGCAGCGCGAAGCGGCCGTACATTGGGCAAAGCGAATGGTCGATTGGACGACTGCCGGAAGCGCCGCCGCACGCAATGATGAAACGCCGACGGGGATCATCGTCGGATTCCTGAAGGGTGGCGTAGTCGTGAACCCGGAGGAGGCAAGACGCAGCCTGATATCCTCACTCACCGAGCTCCTCCCCTACGCCGAAGAGAAAGGAGTGCCTCTCATCCTCGAGGCCACGAACCGATACGAATCATCAGTTGCGAATTCGCTGTCCGACACAGCAGCGATTATCGACGAGGTCCTCGGGTCAACATCTCCCAACCACCGCGCGAGCCGAGGGGATGAGCCGACACTCCAGATTCTGCCCGACACCTTTCATATGAATATCGAGGAAGCGAACATGACCTCTTCTCTGACCCGCTATGCGGGCTACTACAGTTCGCTTCATCTCTCGGACAACAATCGCCTTTTCCCAGCCTTCGGTGCCATTGATTTTCGAACGATCTTCACGGCTCTCGCGGCCATCGAGTATCGTGGTCGACTGGCGATCGAGGGAAACGTCACGAACGATCTCGTGAGCGACCTACGCGCCAGTCTCGACTATCTCACGCCATTGATCGAAGAACGGAGAGGATAGAATGAGCAAGAAGCTACGTATAGCAGTATTGGGCGCCGGCAGAATTGGCCGGCTTCATATCGGTAATCTCTCAGCACGGATTTCCGACGCCGAGGTGAAGGTGATCGCCGACGTATACGCACCTGCCGCCGAGAAGTGTGCAGCCGACTTCTCGATCCCTGAGGTGTCGAGCGATCCTCTCCGAGTGATCGAAGATCCCGACGTCGATGCCGTGGTAATTTGCTCGAGCACCGATACCCATTCCGATCTCATCGTCGCCGCCGCAAAGGCGAAAAAGCAAATCTTCTGCGAGAAACCGATCGCGCTCGGGCTCGACCGCATCGACGCAGCCCTGGATGCGGTCGAAAAGGCGGGCGTGAAGCTCCAGATCGGCTTCAACCGAAGATTCGACTCGAACTATCGAAGGGTTCATGACCTGATTCAAGCCGGCGAAATCGGCGATCTTCACGTTCTCAAGATCGCGAGCCGCGATCCCTCCCCTCCGCCTATCGAGTATGTGAAGGTGTCGGGAGGTCTGTTTCTCGACATGATGATTCACGATTTCGATATGGCCCGATATCTTGCCGGTAGTGAAGTCGAAGAGGTTTTCACAGTCGGAGCAGTCCGGGTCGATCCGGAAATCGGCAGGGCCGGGGACATCGATACCGCGGTCGTGACTTTGAGGTTCGAGAACGGAGCGATCGGTACGATCGACAACTCGAGGCGTGCAGTCTACGGATACGATCAGCGTGTCGAGGCTTTCGGATCTCTCGGAATGGCCGAGACGGCGAATCGCCGACCGAACGAGGTCCGTATCTACGGCGGCTCGGCGGTAAAGGAAGATCTGCCGCTCAATTTCTTCGTTGAACGGTATACCGAATCCTACGTCGCAGAGCTGAAGGAGTTTGTCGAATGCGTCATCTCCGACCGTCCGACCCCGGTCACCGGACTCGACGGAAGAATGCCCGTCGCGATCGGCTACGCCGCGAAACGCTCCCTCGATGAACATCGACCGGTCGCTGTGTCGGAGATCGCGTAGGCGCATCAGAGAATCTGATGCCGAATGAAAAACACCGACTCAACTTTCACTCCGTCCCAAGATCGATTGAAATACACAATGTCGCTTAATTGATGTTCGCCCGCTCATGCAGCGTCGCCAGGAGTTGAGACTACGCGGAGCAAGGCCGTCACATCTCAGGGAGGGTCGAAAAACAGAACCTCGCGCCGGCGCACGCACTCCACTGCGTAGATATACATAGCCGCCGACCATGTCTGCCAATCCTGTCCTTGCGGCTGTCCGTCCTGCGCCCGAATCCATTCGTTGAAGCCGTATGACAGCCGCCGGTCGCGAGGCAGAGAGTTGAGGTGCGCGAGCTCCACGAGCTTCTCCTCGGCCAGTGCAATGTGGCCGGCGGCAACGGCAGCGACGACGTAGAATGCCGCGACATAGGGCCAGACCCCGCCGTTGTGATATTCGCCGGGGCGGTTGTACGAGTCGTAGCGCGGCCGCCAGTCGGGCTCCCCCGGCCGAATGAAGGGGAAAAAACATGGCGGAAGACCGACCGCAAGGTCGCCATGCGTGCGCATCGCCTCGCACTCCTCCTCCACCCACCCGACGAGAGCGCGGGCACGCGAGTGCGATGCCAGACCCGAAACCACCGCAAAGCTGTTGCCAAGAAGATCGAAACGTTCGCTGGAATAGATCTTATAGGACCACATGGCCAAATAGGGTTTGTGGGGAACCACGAGTCCCTCATGGACGTGACGGTGTTGTGCCTCCCCTCGAACGACGAACCGGTTGAACAGTCCGCGCAGCCGTTCGGCTTTCTCATCCTCGCCCGACAGGCGCAGGTAGGCGTACACAACGGTATTTACGAACAGGCCGTATCCGAGAACCCACTGCTCGTCGCGCCAATCGCTCGTCGGAAGCTGGCCGACGATAACCCGATCATCGGGACTCTGGTACGCCATCCAAGTGCGCGATCGTTCGACCGCTTCGGCGAGGAAATCGGCATCCCTTGAGACCCTGCGGTAGAGTCCAACCGCCATAAGAAAGAGCGGCGTCGTGTCGCTTGCCCCGCGATCTTCCCGGTCATGTACCAGGGAGGGAATGTGACCATGCTCCGATTGATTCTGCGCGAGGGTGGTCAACACCCGTCTCAACCCCGTCTTGAGTTTCTCGTCGCCGCTTGCCAGGACCCCGAGGGATGAGATCATGAGATCGCGGGTGTAGGGCTCGGGGTATCCCCATCCTGCCGTGCGCGGAAGTCCCCGGTACGGACCGTGTGCGTTGTGGAGAAGCACCTCGACGGCCGCGCTCCTCATCTCCTCGATGAGGGCTCTCGAAGCGCTATTCAATTCCGAGCCTTCGCGAGACAATCTCGACCAACTTCCTCGCGACAACCCTATAATCGAATAGCTCGACGACTCGCTGCCTTCCGGCCTCTCCCATGCTCTTCCGCAATGCCGGGTCGACCATCATCTTGAGGAGGTACCTTGCGATGTCGGGTACGCTCGCCCGATAATCGACAACCCGTGGAGCATCGAAAACGATCTTCCTGCCACCTTCGAAGCCCTCATCATCTCCGAGCATCGTCTCGGTGATGCGAATCTCCTGCCCCACTCCGGCAAGGTAAGCAGTCTTGCGATGAACCAGGGTGTCGAGCATCGCCATTGCTTTGATGCCCAGCACCGGCTTCCCGCATGCCCCGGCCTCCACCTGCGGCATACCGAACCCCTCGAGACGCGACGGCCCGGCGTAGATGTCGCAAGCACCGATTAGATACGGCATGAAGTTGCGTGAAACGACGTTCGTCGTGTAGACAACATTCTTCTCGATGCCGAGGGTGGTTGCGAGCTGCAGATCCGCCAAATTCTGAGCAATCGTTCTTGGCTGCGGCCATACCTTGCAGCAGTACTTCCAGTCGGGCGCCTCTTTGTCGATCATTGCAAGCGCCTGCATCACCTCCTGTGCCCCCTTCGAAGCGGCATCACCGCCGACGGTGAGGATCATCACCTGATCGGGCGCCACTCCCAGAGTCTCGCGTACAGCCGAGACCTTCGGGTCGGACTGGTCTCTCGGCACAAATGCATCGGTATCACAGCCGACCGGCAGTACCTCGATGATGTCCTCGCGGATTCCGTCCCGGATGTAGACCTGCTTCACCCAGTTGGAAGTTACGAGAATGAGCGGCAGATTGTTCAGGACATCGCGATAGTTGGCTATGTATCCGTCCGCCACCAGCCACGGCACAGGCAGCGCACCGTAACGCTGTGGATGCAGGATGAGGTGCGGCGTATGCCCCCAATATCCTACCCCCAAAACGACGTCGGGCTCAAACCACCGGTAGTACCATTCCTTCTCCTGCGCGGACTCGAAGTGAACGGCAAAGGCATCGACGCCGAGCTCCCGCAGCCCACGAAAGAGCAGATCGCCTTGAGTCGCGAGGCCCCCTGGAGACGCCGGGTAGTCGAAGAGAATGAGAACCTTCATTGTCACGTACCTCCGTGGGAGTCACCCGAATCGACGGAGGCGAACCTTCCTGAGAGGGCGTCCGGTCCGGTGAGCTCCCAGAAACCCTCGATTCGCGGAACCGCCCGCGCCTCCCAGCTTTCGAAATCGAAACCGTATACCTCGGTGATGAGAGCGTACTTTCTCAGGAAGATCTCCTCGGGGAGTCGAAGGTGAAGGTCGGCGTCGGGAATCGCCTCGGGCGGTTTCGTGCGCCCGGAGTCCTCATAGGCGAACATCCACACCCGGGCAGGGGAAATTCTGCCGTCGGCCCAGAGCCGCGCAACGGCCCTCGCCGTTTCCTCGTGGCGAAGGTGACGCGTATATTCGCCCTCCGGGCTATGGGTAATGAGGAGATCGAAATCTCGCCTCGGCAGAAGGCTCAAGACGCTCTCTTCTATCAAAGGCAAGGGGAGCGGCACCTGATCGGGGCCGTCGTCGAGGTCACCCAGTCGACACTCGACTGCACCGAGTCGGCGACAGGCAATCTGAAACTTGGGCGCACGATCAGGATCACTCGCGCGGCACAGCGATATGATGGTCGGTGACCACGAAGGTCGCGAAAGCATGAGACCGCCCGCCCAAAGGGTTTCGTCATCCGGGTGGGCGACGACCACGACGACGCTTCTCGCGTCGGCAACCCCCGGGAGATCATCGATCCCGCCGCTCATGGTTGGGAGTATACGTGATTTCCGCATCGTGCACCAGCAGGCGCGAGCTGCTTGGTGTTCGATCCGGCGACGGTGCACGTTGATTCGGATATATGCTATCCATATAATGTATCGGTGAGGCGAACGACATTTCTGCTCGCGCTGCTCATCTTCGCGCTTCCCGGCCTGCTTGCCGCCGATGGGTTCGCCGGTTGGTCGCGAACCTCCACCGACCATTTCGTCTTCGTCTACGAGAAGCGGGATCAACCGGTCGTCGATGAGCTCGTCTCCTTCGCAGAGACAGTCTATTCGCAAGTGACGGAGTTCTTCGGCTCCTATCCGAAAAAGATCTGGGTCGTTATCGACGGCCGCGTCGACACGGCGAACGGCTACTACGCCGGCGGATGGGTTCCCTCGCATATCGTGCTCTACGTGACTCCTCCTTCGGTGCCGGTGCTTGGGACGAAGGAACGCGAGTACCTGCGCCTCCTTCTCATCCACGAGCTCACGCACTACGTACATCTGAATTACGACAAGGGCTTCTTCGCCGCGCTCGCCGATGTGCTCGGACCCGCCGTCCGGTCGAGCGACACCATCTTTCTCCCCGATTGGATGAAGGAGGGCGTCGCCGTGCACAACGAGACAATGTTCACGCAGGGAGGACGTGGCCGCGACCCGTTTTTCGACATGGAGGCGCGGGCGCTCATTCTCGAAAACCGTTTCTTCACGCTCAAACAAGCCGCGTATGGATCCGATTTCCCGCCGCGCGACCGCGTATACCTCGGGGGATACCTCATCGTTCGCTACCTTCAGTCGCATTTCGGACCGAAGACCTTTTCGGAAATCCAACGGAGGTTCGTGCGGTTCCCATTCTTCGGACCCTGGGCGGCCATCGAGAAGGTCACCGGAAAAAGCGCGAACGAAATCTTCCGCGACATGAAGCGAGAGCTTCGGGCGAAGTACGCCGTCTATACGGCCATACCGTCGGGCAGGCTGGTGAGCCCCGCCGGAGTAGGCGACTACTACCTTCCCGTCGTTACGAACCGAGGATGGTACGGCTATCGCAGCACCCTCGGCTCACCACCCGCAATCGTACGCTACGATCCCGGAACGAAGAAGGAGACGGTCCTCCTCGACACCTCGCTCACAGACTACACCTCGCTCACCGCATCACTCGACGGCAGCAAGATAGTCTTCGCTTCATTCGATGTCACCCTCGGTCCGGCAGGCACCTACCTGACCTCCGACCTGTTCGCACTGGATCCGTCCACCGGCACCACCCGCCGCATCACCCATTCGAAGCGGCTCTGGCAGCCGGCCCTCTCCCCCGACGGCGGAACCCTCGTCGCGGTCCAGCGGGTCGATGCCTATACCCGTCTCGTTGCCGTTGACGAGACAACGGGAAAAGTCAGCCCGCTCTTCTCTCGGCCCGAGACGAACGTCTTCAATCCCGCGATCTCTCCCGACGGCAAGCTGCTCGCGTTCGCCCTCAACGACCACGGCAGACAGCGCATCATGGTTATGAATCTTCCACGCAAAGGCACGGGCGGTTCGATCCAAGCTTCCGCGCATCCTCTTCCCGTCCAACCGGCGTCGAACACATTCTTTCCGCGATTCGTCGACGACGGTCACGTCGTGTTCTCAGCCGATCTCGGCAAGGGGCTCGCGCTCTACGAGGCGAGCACAGAGGGGGGTACGCTCAATCGCATCGCGGTGGATCCCGTCGGGATCGCCGAAGGTGAGGTGATTGAAAACCGGGTCCTCTACTCCACCTTCTCGAAGCATGGGAGCGTCCTCAAAGAAAGACCGATCCAACCCGTTGCGGTTGAGTCGGAAAGAGCGCCAACCCTGAGTCCCGCAGAGGGAGCACAGAAGACAGCCGAAGAAAAACCTTCCGAACTCCCGCCGGCAATCCCTGAGAGCGCGATTTCCCGATACGTCGACTGGCCCCGCTTCCTTTTCTGGCTCCCCCTCCCCTACTACGCCTTTCTTCCCTCAGATGCGACGAGCATACCTTGCGGATTTGGGGCACTCATCGACGGCTCGTCGCTTCTCGGGCGCAACTCCTTCCTGGCTTCACTTTCGTTCCGCACGGATGTCTTTCAGCCTTCTGTCAATCTCTCGCTTGCCTCGACCATTGGAACCGACACTTTGACCTACTCGGTCAGTCACGGCTACGCGGCGCTTTCCCCGATGAGCTACGTGCAGTCCACGACCCAGAGCCTGGGCCTCTCGGTCCCTGTTGTCGCCGAACATCTGCTCGGAGTGACGACCGTGCTCTCGGTCGCTCCCGGCATTACCGATGCATTCGCTTTCTCCTCCTCGAAGCCATTTCCCGTCTCGTCTTCCTTCTCCGCGCCGCAGACTCTCACCTTTGCCCATCGCTATTCACTCAACCTCGGTCTCTCCTTCTCTCGCACCCCGAGCGGCGCGCCCCGTGATATCTACCCCAACCGGAAGCTCACGCTTGGCCTCCGGAGTCAGTACTATCCTCCCTATCTCTCGACAGGCCCGGAGGCAATGAACGCGATCTTCCAAGGGACGTTCTCGTTTCCCTCCTTCGCATCGCATCAGGCTTTTCGAATCGGGGTGAAGACGAGCTATTCGGCCCCGACTCGCAATCACCGACCGACTATCAGCCCGCGCGGAATGTTTCTTCCCCGAACATCTGCTCCGGATCCCCTCTCCACGCAGTCGACGGCGGCCCGAACCATTCTTGCAACCGACTATCTCTTCAATCTGGGACTCCTCGATAGGCCGTTGCCGTTTGGATTCAACATCCAGGGAATCGCCGCGGGGATCCACATCGCCGGCGCCGCAGACTGGGATCCGCAGACCTCCACCTTCACCCCCGACCGCTCGTTGTATGCCGGTGTCGAGCTGGTCTCCCTCATCGGATATCAGGCGGGGGGCGGGACCCTCCCAGTCGGTATCGGGGTGAGCGTGCGCTTCGACCCGAGTTTCACCCGCCCGTTCGACCCGCTCCACGACATCGGGCCCTACATCTTCTTCGACACAAACAGCTTCCTCGCCTCTTCGGTCTCGCTCCCCGCTGCCGTCCAGTCGAAGCGAAACGGGCTGCCGGTTCTCTCCCAGCCGAGAGTTGACTTTTGACCGACCCGCATTTAATCTCATCTCCACAGCAATGGCCGATTCCTCACCTCGATCGAACTTCATTCTTCTCGGCATGAAACACTCCGGAAAGACGACCCTCGGACGACGTCTGGCCGTCAGACTTCATGCGAGATTTGCGGATCTCGACGACATTACCGAGCGCATCTACGACCCCGACGCCAGGATCTCCTGCCGCGAGATCTACCGGCGCCGCGGAAAGGATTTTTTCGGTGCTCTGGAAGCCAAGGCGGCGGAGCAGCTCAGCAAATCCATGACGAGAGAATGCGTGGTCGCGGCGCTCGGTGGCGGAACCATCGAGAACCGCGAGGCAATGGATGCCTTGAAGGACTCGGGGATAAAAGTCTACCTTAAGGACGATCCTTCCGTGCTCTTCGAACGAATCATGCGGGGCGGGCTTCCGGCTTTCTTGAACGACGAAGATCCTCGAGCGGCATTCGAATCGCTCTACGTGCGAAGAACCGCCCTGTTCGAACGGAACGCCGACCTCGTCGTCGAGATCGACGGGAAAGATGTCGAAGAAGCCTTCGGCCGCCTTCTTGCCCTCGTGGAAAGGCAGCCGACGGAGGGACAGTAAGGCAAGGCCACGCAATGATTGGAGTAGACTGATGCCCGGCAGCACCTTTGGCAACCTGTTTCGAGTTACGACCTTCGGCGAGTCCCATGGCGGCGCCGTCGGCGTCGTGGTCGACGGCGTGACGCCCGGCCTCGAGCTCGAGCCGGCAGACATCCAGCGCGAGCTCGACCGCCGCAAGCCCGGTCAGTCGGACGTGACCACCCCGAGAAAGGAGACCGACGAGGTCCACATCCTGTCGGGAATCTTCGAAGGAAAGACCACCGGCACGCCCGTCCTCTGCATCCTCTACAACAAGGACATGCGGCCCGAGGCCTACGACGACATCAAGAACCTCTTCCGCCCTGGTCATGCCGACTTTACCTACTTCGAGAAATACGGAATCCGAGACTATCGCGGCAGCGGGCGCGCATCGGGCCGAGAGACGGCCGCGCGGGTAGCGGCCGGAGCAATCGCCAAGAAGCTGCTTTCACGCCGCGGCGTAACGATCATCGCCTACACCCTCCGCGCGGCACAGGTGGGCTGCACGAACATCGATTACGACGAAATCGAGCGCAACCCGATGCGCGCCCCGGATCGGGAGGCGGCGGCAAAGATGGTCGAACGGGTGAAAGCCCTTGCCGAGGCCGGCGACAGTACGGGCGGCATCGTCGAGTGCGTGGTCAAGGGAGTCCAACCGGGTTTGGGCGACCCGGTCTTCGAGAAGCTCGACGCCGAGATAGCACGCGGGATGCTCTCCCTCGGAGCGGTAAAGGGCATCGAGTTCGGCGCAGGTTTCTCCGCCGCCGACATGCGCGGAAGCGAGCACAACGACTGGAGGGAGTCGGGCGGCTTCCTCACCAACAACGCGGGAGGAGTGCTCGGAGGTATCAGCACCGGACAGGACATCGTCTTTCGCATAGTGGTGAAGCCGACCTCTTCCGTCGCCGTGGTACAGAAGACGATCGATATCGAGGGCAATGATCGGGAGATCCGGACCGAGGGACGCCACGATCCCTGCATCTGTCCCAGAATCATCCCGGTAGTCGAGGCGATGGTCGCGATTATCCTTGAAGATCAGTACAAGCGTCAGGCCGCGCTCCACGCATAGGGGCGGCAATCACTCGGGGCGAGCGTCGGCCCGCCCGACAATCAGTCGGAGCGCAGCATCTGCGCCTTCAGCCCTTCGACGAACTCCTTGATTTTCAGATCCATGGCGAACTGCAGCTCGCCTTTGTGGCCCGTCGGGAGCTCGAAGGTAGCATGGATCATCGGAGGTTCCGGAGCAAAAAGCCGCCGGAACCAGGATTTCCGCCGAGTGACCTCGACCTCGCGGAGGCTTGACAGTGGAAGATGAAACTCCATCTCCGATTCGGAAGGTTGGGATTTCTTGCGACTCCGCAGTAGTGAGCTGAACCAGTTCTCACTGTGGAAGGTCTGAAAATGGAGCGAGCTCTCGGAGACGAAGAACAGCCCCCAAGTGCCCGGCCGCACGTCTCCGTAGCCGGACACGTACTGACCGAGAGAATAGACGAGGACGCGCTCGCCGAGGCGCTCCTCGGTCTCACTCCAGAACTTCTCTACGTCGTCCTCGCCCTTCATATCCGCCCCCGAATCGGCTAGAGTAGCCCGACGTACCTGTTGACGATATTTTCGTAGAGCTCCTGCTTCCCGCTCGTCTGTTTCGGCTCACCACTCTGCTTGGCGAGCTCGGCAAGATCGGCAAGTGAAAGCTTCCCCGCTTCGAACGCCGCCCCGTCGCCGGTATCGTAGGAACTGTAGCGTTTTTTCCGCATTTCGGGAATCTTTGAATCGGTGAGGATGTGGTGCGCGATCTCGAGCCCCATTGCAAAGGTATCCATTCCGCCGATGTGAGCGATGAACAGATCCTCCGGATCGGTCGAGCTTCGCCTGAGCTTCGCGTCGAAGTTCAAGCCCCCGGTGGTGAACCCCCCGATCTCCAGGAGCACCATCATGACCTCCAAAGTGTCGTAGACGCTCGCCGGGAACTGGTCGGTGTCCCACCCATTCTGAGGATCACCGCGGTTTGCGTCGACGCTCCCGAGCAGCCCTGCGTCTGCGGCCATACGAAGGTCGTGGCCGAAGGAGTGCCCGGCAAGCGTCGCGTGGTTGGCCTCCAGGTTGAGCTTGAAGTCCTCATCCAGGCCGAAGTTGCGCAGGAACCCGATGACGGTCGCGGCGTCGAAATCATACTGGTGTTTCGTCGGCTCCATCGGTTTTGGCTCGATTAGGTAGGTGCCCTTGAAGCCTATCTTGCGCCCGTAGTCCCGTGCAACGGTGAGGAATCTCGCGAGGTGCTCGACCTCCCGCTTCGTGTCGGTGTTGAGGAG
>CAZDMH010000003.1:160154-162213 GCA_964506755.1 uncultured Spirochaetales bacterium | reverse complement strand
TTCTTCTCCGACTCTGCGACCGATGCGCCCTCGGGGGCGAGGTCGCGGTCGTGAAAGCAGTAGTAGGGTACCCCGAGCTTCGTGATGAACTCGAACGCACCGTCGAGCCGGGCTTTGGCCTGATCCATGGGACCGCCCGCCGAGCTCCAGGGGAACTTTCGAGTGCCTGGACCAAAGGGGTCCTCGAGCACGTTGCAGAACGAATGCCAGTAGGCAACCGAGAAACGGAGGTGATCCTGCATCGTCTTCCCGCCGACGACCTTCGCAGGGTCGTAGAACTTGAACGCGAGAGGATTGTCCGACTCTCTACCCTCGTAGGATATCTTCCCGATACCCGGAAAGTATTCCTTGGAACCAACAAAAAAGTCCTTTGCCATTGCGTGATGCTCCTTTTCTACCAGGCGTAGGCCATCGGGGCTTCCCCTCCCGGTCCCGGCCAGATTTCGTCCAGTTTCTTCAACACCTCGGCGTCGAGGGTGAGCTCCGACGCTTTGACGGCATTCTCAAGCTGCTCGACTGTCCTCGGTCCGATAATGGGTGCAGTCACCACGGGATTGTGCAGCAACCATGCGAGCGCGACGACGGCGGGGCTTTCACCGATCTCCTTGCAGAGTGCCTCGTACTTCTCGAGCTGCGGGCGATGTTTCTCGATGCTCTTCTGCTGATCCTCGCTCATTCGCCTCCCTTCACTCACCTTCTGGAGAGCACCGCCGAGCAGTCCGCCACCGAGAGGGCTCCAGGGAATAAGCCCCATGCCGTAGCTACGGCAGGCGGGAACCACCTCGAGCTCGACCATGCGGTTGTTGAGGTGATAGATGCTCTGTTCGCTCACCAATCCGGTCAAGCCCCTTCGAGACGCCTCCTGGCAGGCGGTTGCGATGTCCCACCCTGCAAAATTGCTCGAACCCACGTAAACGACCTTGCCCTGCTTGACGAGGCTGTCGAATGCCTGCCAGGTCTCGTCCCACGGACAGCTGTGGTCGACATGGTGCATCTGATAGAGATCGATCCACTCGGTCTGCAATCGACGCAGGCTCCCTTCACAGTGGCGTTTGATCTTCACGGCAGAGAGATTTCGCTCGTCGCGGTTGGGCTCCGGTGGGGCGCCGCGCCCGTCGACCGGGTTATAGACCTTTGTCGCGAGCACGACGCTCTCCCGGCGGTGTCCGCCCTGTGCGAACCAGCGGCCGAGTATCTCTTCGGTGAGCCCACGGTATCCGTTGGAGCCCCACCCGTAGACGTCGGCTGTGTCGAAGAAGTTGATCCCGAGCTCGACTGCCCGGTCCATGATTGCGAAGGCGTCTTTCTCGGAGGTGTGCCATCCGAAGTTCATCGTGCCGAGACAAAGATTGCTGACGACTACTCCGTGATTGCCGAGCCGTTTGTGCTGTACTGACATTATTCACTCCTGCGTTTCGTTCTTTGCTGGGGGACGAGAGACTCGTCTTGTGGAGTATACCAGCGAGCGCTTGACGGGTAAAGGAGCACCCGGTAGAGTACAGCGGTGGAACATCGCATGACCCTCCGGTCGAATCCGCGCATCCTCGTCCTCGTCGGTGTGATTGTGGCACTTGTCGCGCTCACTGTGGTCGGATTCGTCTTTTTGACGGCCCTCTACGGCGTCATCCTCCTCGCGATCGCCCTCTTTCTCTCCTATCAGTTCATCCGGTTTGCCGTGTCCCACGTCCGAAGCTACCTCAAGACCGACGAGGAGGGCGTCACCTTCCACATGCCCTCCAACGACGACGAGCGCTTCGACTGGGAGGAAATCTCCCACGCCGGCTACTGCACGCCGCAGAAGGGTCGCGACTTCGCCTTCGTCTACAGCCAGGAGCGGGACCGATTGATAACGATCCCGAAGGAGTACGAGCACTTCGAGGAGCTGCTCGCGGAGATGCAGAACCGTCTCGAGTTCACCCGGTTCAACCTCGATCCGGGCGTGACGATCCAGGCGAAGCTTCGCGAGATTCTCGGGTTGCCCGACCCCGCGCAAGACGACTCCGCCGATCAGGCCGGAGAGGCGGAGGACGACGATGATGAAGAGGAGGCTTCCGCGGCC
>CAZDMH010000003.1:44537-160054 GCA_964506755.1 uncultured Spirochaetales bacterium | reverse complement strand
CAGGTGAGCAAGACGATCCTCTTCCTGCTCACCCCCTACGCCGGTTTCGGGGTCTCCATGGGCAAGTCCTACGCAGGCGGAGGCTTCAGCTCGACGATTACCCTCGACGGAAGTGCGCTCACCCAGAGCCAGATCGACTACTACAACAAACTCTACTCGCAGTATGGCCAGACCTCGCCGTTCTCGACGGTGGGCAACGTGCAGCCGGGGTTCTTCATCGGCTCGGATCAGTTCGTCGTGGTCCCGCGACTCTACGGGGGAATGTCGGTCAACCTGCTCTTCCTCAAGGTCGACCTGACCGGGATGTACAACATCGCGAGCCACCGCGTTGGATTCACAGTTGGATCCAGGGTGCAGTTCTAGATCGTCGACATCGAGTAGCAATTCAAGGAAGAGGGCCGCGCGGCCCTCTTTTTTTTCCGCCGCCCACCACCGCGAGCAGAACGGAACGAGTTTTCATCGTCTTCTCTCCAATCTGCGTTCGAGAAGGTAGTAGAGGGTCGGGATGAGAAAGAGGGTGATCAGGGTCGAAGTAAGCAGTCCGCCCCCGATGACCTGGCCGAGCGAGGCGGTAAGCGAGGAGCCCTCACCGAGTGTGAGCGCCATCGGAATGACCCCAAGGATCGTCGTCATCGTCGTCATGAGAATCGGGCGAAGGCGCATCCTGCCGCCTTCGAGCACAGCCTCCAGCAGCCCCATCCGGTAGTCCCGGCGGAGCATGTTCATGTAGTCGACCAGCACGATTGCGTTGTTGACGACCGTGCCGGCGAGGGTGATGAGACCGAGGAAGGCAATGATCGAGAGGGAGGAACCGAAGGCAAGCAGCGAGCCCACCGCGCCGATTAAGATGAAGGGGATCGAGCCCATAATGATGAGCGGCTGCGCAAATCTCTGGAACTGCACGACCATCACGACGTAGACGAGGAAGATCGCGATAACGAGAATGGCTGCTAGTGAGCGAAAGGATTCCTCCATCTGCTGAGTCTGCCCCGTCACCTGCCAGGTTACGTCAGCCGGCAGGGAGAGCGCCCGGATCTCAGGGATAACCCGCTCGGAGAGCATGCGGGTGTCGGACCTAATGAGGTTGGCGGTTATCTCGATCGATTTCACCTTCTCGAGATGCGGAATGTCCGAGTAGGCGGGCTCGGTCGCGAGCGTTGTGAAGGCGGAATAGTCGACGAAATTGCCTCTTTGAGTCTTCACCGCGAGCTCGTTCAACAGGTTCGAGGACATCGCCTTCCCCGCCGCGTCCGAGGTCAGGTAGACAGTGTAGTCGTTTCCGCCGCTGCGGTAGGTTCCCGCATCCATTCCGTTGAGAACGATCCGCAGGGTCAGTCCCGCCTCGGAGGGCAGCACGCCGAGGTTGGACATGTAGGTCGGGTTGAACCGTGCGGCGAGGTCCTGCTGATCGAAGTTCACGTCGAGGGAGGTAGAGGAGACGTCGGGATCGGCGGAGAGGATCTTCTCGATACTCTCCGCCGCGTCTCGGACGTGGTTGAAGTCGTTTCCCGAGACAGCGATCTGGTAGCCGCTTCCCCCAAGCGCGGCGGCAACGCTCGCTGCGATTCCTCCATTCTGGACGGTGAGCTTGATGTCGGGAATCGACTCGGGAATCTTGCGCTGAAGGAGGTCCATGATCTGAAAGATCGAGCGCCTTCTTTCCTTCGCCGGAGTGAGATTGAGAACGGCTCTCGTCACCGAGCTCGAATTGCCGATTCCCACGACGTTCGACTCCCCGACGTAGAAGACGCTGTTCTTAATCTCCGGCGCGAGCTTCTGCGCGAGCTTTTCGACTTCGAGCGCCTTCCCCTTCGTCTCCTCGAGGGTATAGTCGGGGGGAGTCCTGATGTTCATAATGATCTGGCTCGTATCGGTATCCGGCAGAAACTGGGTTCCGAGAAGGCGCACTGCACCGAGGCTCGTTGCGAGCAGCACGACAGCAGCCGCTATGATGAAACCGGAGTTTTCGAGGCTCCAAGCGAGGGCGCGTCGGTAGGAGTTTTCCATCCCAGAGAAGACCCGTTCGCTTGCCCCGGCGAGTACGCGCGGAGATCCGCCGTTTGGTCGCACGATCCGCGAGAAGAGGAATGGGACGACGAAAACCGCAATGATGAGCGAGGCGCCCAGCGCGAAGATAACCGCAAGAGAGATGTCCTGAAGAATGATCCCGACGAACCCCTGGACGAAAAGGATCGGGACGAACACAGCCAGGCTCGTGACGGTCGAGGCGATGACCGCTCCCACCACCTCGCTCGTTCCCCGCGAAGCGGAGGTTACCGGATCACTGCCCCGTTCAAGGTGCTTGTAGCTGTTTTCGAGCACGACGATCGAGTTGTCGACGACCATCCCGATGGCAACGGTGAGCCCGCCGAGGGTTACAAGGTTGAGGGTTCGCCCGAAGCCGTAGAGCCCCGCCACAGCCGCGACGACCGAGAGCGGTATCGAGATTGCCACAACAACAGTGCTTCGGAGGTTGTGGAGCACGAGCAGAAGGATAAAGACCGCGAGAACGGCGCCGAGAAGGGCGGAGTTCGCAACCGACCGAACCGAACGGTGGATGTCGACACTCTCGTCGGTGACGGCGACGAATCGAATGTTGCCGTGCTCGCGCTGTTCGATGCGCTTGGCCGCGGCCTTGATCTTGTCGATAATGGTGATGGTATCGCTGCCGCGTTGCTTCGTAACGTCGATGACGAGCGAGTCCTCCTCGTTGTAGAGGGAATAGAGCGTTCGTTTCTCGGGCGCCATCGAGACCGTCGCGATGTCGCGCAGACGAATCGCCGTCTTGTCGTGGACACCGACCACTACATTTCGAATCGCTTCGAGGGAGGAGAACTCACCGACGCTGCGGACGTTCAGGCTCCCGCCGTGGAAGCTGACGCTGCCCCCGGGAAGACTCACGTTGTTTGCTTGGAGCAGCCGCATCACGTCGACAGGTGAAATCTGCATCCCCGAAAGACGACGAAGATCGAGGCTGACCTTCACCTCCTGATCAGGCGTGCCCTTTACGTTTACGGCGGCAACGCCCGCTACCCGCTGGAAATAGGGAACGACCTGGTTGGTGACGTAGCTCTTCAAGGTCTCGATATCGCTCTTCCCTCTCACGACATAGGTCAGGATCGGCAGGTCGGTTGCGGAGAAGGTATAGAACTCTGGCGGCCCTGAGATGTCGGAGGGCAGCTGAGACATGATCGTGTTCACCTTCTCCCTGAGGGAGGGCAGCTTGTTGTCGAGATTCTCGTTCCAGTTGAACTCGAGGGTGATCAGAGAGAACGAATCCACCGAATCAGAGGTTATCTTCGTTATCCCCGACAGGGTACTCACGGCGTCCTCGATAGGCTTCGTGATCTGTTGCTCGACATCCTTCGGCCCCACTCCCGGATACTGGGTCACGATGAGGATCGAAGGTTTCGCGATGTCGGGAACGCGCTCCTGGGGTATGTTCACGAGGGCGAGCACTCCGAAGACGACCGCCGTGATCATGAACATGATGACGGTCGGACCGTGCCCTATCGAATAATCGGCGATCTTCATTTCGAGACCTGAGTAGAGTTGGAAGCCTTGACGGGTGACCCTGCAGAGAGGAAGTGCTGCCCGGCAAGGATGAAGACATAGCCCTCGTACTTCTCAGGAATCTGGAAGTACTCGTCGTTGTGATAGCTCGGGGTAAACTCGAAGTACTCTGCAGTCCCGTTCGCTGCAACATACCAAAGCGTGTCGCCGCCGACCAGTACGCCGTAGGGAAGCATCGGAACCTCGCGACGGCGCTCGAGGACAAAGGAGACCTGCGCAAACATGCCGGGCAGAATGCCGTCCGTGTTGCCTTCGATCTCACATTCGACCGAGAAGGTCTTGGTTGTGACGTCAATTGCCGGGGCGATGTTGCGAATCCGCAGACGATAGCGCTCCGAGCCCATAGCCGGGATCGAGGCTGAGATCGGCATCGCTGCACGATTGTCTTCGAAGGTGCGCGCGTAGGTCTCGGGCACATTCACCTTGACCACGAGAGCGTGGGTGTTGCTCACGGTGACGATCGGAACCGACTGAGAAACGAGGGCGCCATTTGAGACATGGCGCCGAATGACCGTTCCGTCGACCGGCGAGACGATCGTCGTGTAGCTCAGATGCAGTTTTGCAAGCTCGTATTGAGACCGTGCATTTTCATACTGCGTCTTCGCCTGGTCGTAGTTCGCCTGACTCGTCGCTCCGCCGGCGAACAGCTGTTTCTGCCGGTCGTAGACCGAAGCAGCGCCGTCGTAGACCGCTTTTGCCTGGTTCAGTGCGATCTGATATGGCTCCGGATCGATCTTTGCTACAACTTCGCCGGCCTTGAGGAGCGTTCCCACATCGGCGTTCAAAGCGATCAGGGTCCCCGATACCTTCGGAAGGACGGTGACGACGGAATCGGAGCCGACGTATGAGTCCAGTGTGATCGAGCGATCGAGGTTCCCGACGGTCGCCCGAATGGTATTCACAGGCAGAACCGGTTCCGGCTGGGCCTCGGGTACCGGCGCTCGAAGGAAGAACCAGACGACCACTGCCACGAGGATCAACACGAACAGGACGAGGTATTTCAGAAACGAGGGCGTCCTCCGCTTTGCATTTCCTGCCCCCTCGGTCTGGGCTCTGGTATCTTCGTCGCTCACGTTGGTCTCCTGTTCGCTGCAATGAGCCCGTAGGAGATCAGATCTCGCGCCATGACGCTCATCTCCTCGAGCGACAGCTGCAGCCTACTCTCCGGGGGGTTGATATCCATCATCGTCGCCAAACCAAAGACGATCGCACGGAAGAACGTGCCGACGAAATCGAGGTCGATCTCCCGAAGGAGGCCCATCGATCTGAGCTTCTCCATCTGCGGTCGCAGCCTCTTATCCATCGTCGCCGCCCAGAGGTCTTCCAGCATCGCTCGGATCTCGGGATCTCGCTTTGCATGATAGAAGACGAGCGTAGGACTCAAGCCGGAACGAAACATCTGCAGCCGTTCGAGAAAGTATCGAGCTCCCACTCCCTGAGGTATTGGCGTCTCGCTCAGGCCCTCGCTTATCTTTTCGTCGAAGAGCTCGGAAGCGGTCTGGGCAAATCGTCTCACGAGAGAGAGCAGAAGGTTCCGCTTGGTCTCGAAGTAGTTGTAGATCGTGCCTTCAGAGACACCGACTTCGCGCGCCACCTCTTTCGTCGTCGAGCGTTCGAACCCTTTTTCGTTGAAGATTCGCGCAGCGGCGTCGAGGATGAGATCGCGCAGCTCATCGCTGCGACGCTCCTTCCATTCCTGAATGTTCGTCATACAGACTCCGACCGGTTTGAGTGTATACTCATAGAAATGAGTATACACTCAAAAATGAGTCTATCGGCGCATCGCTCACGAGTCAAGCACATGCAGAAGACGTGTCCGACCGGCCGCTCCGGACTGCCGTCGACGCATGCACCGAAGGTGAAGCCGGGTCCGCCGCCAGCAGCGGTCAGCCAGGACTGACTCAACGCGCGGTGCCCGCGATCAGAGCGGAAGATGGATGGTCAAGACGAGGCGGATCATCTCGTGTTGACCGCAGACATTCTACATAGAGCATGGATGAGAGGAAAATCGAGTGCGGCGTCTACGCCTGCCGTGGGGGGGCCGGTAATCGGGAAAACGGGTCCTGGCGAAAGAACTGTGAGAGCTGATCATACACCTCTGGATATTCTTTGCGGATCATCCACGGTTGCTCGAAGAAGAGCTCGCAGGAAACCGCAAAGAACTCCTCCGGCGCCTCCGCTGCATAGGGGTCGATCCTGCTTCTGACCCTCCCTTTTTGCCCCAAGCGCCTGCTCCGGCTCCGCCTGCCGCGCCCGGTCGCCTTTGCCTGAAAGTCGTCGAAGGCGGCCGTGAAGACCCTTGCCCAGATCGCCTGCTTCATCTCCCGGTGCAGTGGCGGCGCACCGTCGATGCGTCCACTCTGGCGATCGAGTATGTGTGCCATCTCGTGAATGACGACGTTGTAGCCGTCGCACCAGCCGGAAGCCTCAACATCGATGACGGAGAGCACAACCGAGCCGAGCGGCATGGTCTGCCCGCTCACTGTGTCGGAGATCTCGTGCACCACCCCGGCCTCATCCACTTCGGTATCCTCGAACTCGTACTCCTCGGCAACCAGGTAGAGCGTGCCCCAATCGCGATACCACCGAGCTCCAAGATGCAGGATCGGAAGACCGGCCTGCACGGCGATAGAGACCGCCGTCTCGGCGCTGAGCTCGATTCCTCCGAGGGGAACGAACTGCTTCTTGGAGAGAAGCTCATCGCTCAGCGACCGCAGCGCCTCGACATCTTCGGCAGTGAGACCGTGGAGAATCGGATGCTCGGATAGTGCCCATTGCCAGAGCCCGTCATCTATCGGCCTTCGTCTGCTGCGTGAGAAGAGCGGAATCACGGACGCTGGGCACCCCGGGCACGAATCTTGACTGCATAGAGCGCGGTGCTCGCCGCGACGAAGAGCGTATCCCGGTCGGCCCCGCCGAAGGTAAGGTTTGCTACGGTTTCCGGGATGAGGATCTTACCCAGGAGGTCCCCTTCGGGATCGAAGCAATGGACGCCGTCTTCGGCGCTGGTCCAGATGTTGCCCTCGGTGTCGAGCCGGAACCCGTCGGAAAAACCGGGTGAAATCTCGGCAAACACCTCTCCTCCGCTCAGCCTAGCGTCGGCTGCCACGTCGAACACCCGAATATGATGTGGCCCGCCGGCTGCATGAGACGCTCCGGTGTCGGACACGTAGAGACGTTTCTCGTCGAGAGAAAAGGCGAGCCCGTTCGGTTTTACGAAATCGTCGGCTACGCGTACCACCTCGCCCGAGGCGGGATCTACTCGATAGACGTGGCAGCCTCCAATCTCGCTCTCCGCCTTGTGGCCTTCGTAGTCGGACAGGATCCCGTAGTCCGGGTCGGTGAACCACACCGATCCATCGGACTTGACGACGACGTCGTTCGGGCTGTTCAGGCGCTTTCCCCGGTATCGCTCTGCAACGACCGTGATACTGCCATCGGCCTCCGTTCGGGTGACCCGCCTCATCCCGTGCTCGCAGGTAACCAAGCGTCCCTCGAGGTCGCGCGTGTTTCCATTGCTGTAGTTCGACGGCCTTCGAAACTCGTCGACACCAAGCCCCTCGACCCAACGGAGCATGCGGTCGTTGGGGATGTCGCTCCAGAGGAGGTATCGTCCATCGGCGAAGTAGACCGGACCTTCAGCCCAGAGGGTTCCACCGAAGAGCTTGTGCACCGGCGCGTTGGCGTCAATCAGCTTCCTGAACCGATCGGCGAGTATTTCATAGTCGCTCATGACTACACCGAGTAGGGAAGCTTGCCCTTCTCTATTCGACGACGCGAGGCTCGGATCTCGTCGCCGTAGTCGCCGAGAACGAATTCGATTCTGTTCCTGAGGGTTTTGAAACCGAACTCTCGTTTACCGATGCGGAAGTTCTTCTCCACGACGCTCTCACGCTGTCCCGCATTTGTGATCAATCGGTACGTTTCATCCACTGCCCGTTCCGGGATGATGAGCCGGCCGTCCTCGTCGTAGTCGTCTCGAATCTCGACATTCGCGAAACCGGAAAGCTTGATATCGGTTTTGTAGACGAGGTATGCAGTCGTCACTACGGGAACCCGTGCGGCAATCGCCTCGAGGAGAGCGTTGCCGAATCCCTCCCACACCGGAAGGTAGGTGACGATATCTGCGTTGGCCAGAACGTCACGATTGGTGTACATCTTTCTGCCCTGATCATCGGTCGTCCGCTCTGAGGTGACACGATCGGAAATCAAGTGAAGGTTCACGTTGCGCAGTTTCGCCAACCGGCGTATCTCTTCGACGTAGTTTTCGTCCGGCTCGTCCCCCTGATAGAGCGAGATCACGAAATGGACTCGATCGGCAATGCTTGGATACTTGTCGAGCAGTCTTCCGACGAGCTCGACCGAGTCCTGGATGCGTTTTCTGCGGACGATCCGTGTGGGCTGTACGATGAGGATGTCGTCTTCCCGGAAACCAAACGCGCTTCGAAAGTCTCCGTTGTACTCGTCCTTAACAACGACGTTTTCGAAGTCCTCACAGTTCGGGATCACGATTGGCTGCACCCGCTTCAGGGACGCCAGGATATGCGCCGCATAGGAGGAGAGGACAATATGTTCGAGACCGGGCGCCGACGGCGGCATGATCCGGCTGAGCAGCGACTCGATGTGGTTGCTGCTGAATCGACTCCGCTCCCACCAAAAATCGTGATGGTGAAAGATCGTAGCCACTCGTTCCTCGGTGGCCAACTTGTAGACTCCCATTCCGCCGACCAACGTCATAGGCATCGCGTTCGTGTTCTGGGCAACCATGACGTCGATGCTGTAGCGCTGCAGATACTCAAGCAGCTGATTTTCGACCTCGGTCCCCTCGGCCTCGAGGCTCTCAACAACCTCTTTGCGCTTCTCCCATGATTGGTGGGGGGGGAACCGAAAGAGGTGGGGGAAGAAGTGCGCCTCATAGTTGTGCTGCTCGGGGCTCCCGAAGCGTATCTTCTCGAAGAGTATCTGATTCTCGTTTGGAATCGACTTTAGGCTGCTCCCGTATTTCCCTGCGATCGTGAATACCTCATGTCCCAGCTCCGTGAGAACGGAGATCCATTTGTCGACCTCGAGCGAGACGCCGTCGACATCGCCCAACTTGCCCGAGACGAATCCGATTCTAAAATGATTGTCGTGATTTTTCATGCCTCAACCGTGCTCGAGTAACCTCGATGACTTCTTCTCCGATCATACTTCGCGCGTTCGCGAGAGACAAGGCGGCAGCCCGGCGGGTCAATTGAACAGAACCGCCTTCTTTGCGATGATCAACCCTATGAGAAAGAAGATTGCGGTCCTGCTTCTGCTCCTTGCCGGAGTGTGTTTCAGCCTCTATTCAATCACGATCAAGATAGGCACCGTGGCGCCCGCCGGATCGCCTTGGGATCAGATTCTCCATAGCCTCGCCGGCCAATGGGAAAAGATTTCCGACGGCAAAGTGCACGTGCAAATATATCCCGGAGGGGTCGCCGGCGGCGAGTCAGACATGATCCGCAAGATGAGAATCGGTCAGCTTCAGGGGGCCGCACTAACGCAGCTCGCCCTCGGCCGAATCGTCCCGGATATTCTCGCGATCGATGTGCCGTTCCTGATCGAAACCGACGGAGAGTTCAACTACGTGCTCCGAAAGACCCGCCCATATTTCGACAAGCGGTTTTCCGACGAAGGCTATAGGCTGCTGACCTGGTCATCCGCCGGCTGGGTCCGGTTTTTTTCGACGAAGCCGATCGGCGGCCCGGAAGAATTGAAGAAGTTCCGTCTGGGTGTGCCGGCGGGAGACGACGAGCTGCTGAACACCTGGCGGAACCTCGGATTCAACGCGATTTCGCTCCCGATCCCCGACATCATGGCGGGTCTGCAATCCGGAATGATCGATGCGTTCTACTCCCCGCCCTCCGCGGCGGTGGTCTACCAATGGTTTCGCGGGGCGCTCTACATGAGCGGATTTCGCGTAGTACCGGTAATCGTAGGCTTGATCATAGACGACCGCGTGTGGCAAAGGATCCCGAAGGAGCTGCGTCCCCAGCTCCTTGGTACGATGGGGGGTATCGAGGATGCCCTCAACCGTGTCGCAGTGAATATGGACCAGCAGGCAATTGATACGATGAAACAGCACGGGCTGATCGTCGATCCGACTTCCGCGAAGATCGAAAGTGAATGGCGCGAGCTCGGGGCCGCCGGCGAGACCATGGTGGTGGGGAAGCTCTTTTCGACGGAGAGCCTCGCCTTGGTGAAGAGGTATCTCAAGGAATACCGGGACTCCCATCCGCAAGTTCCATCCAGGCAGCAGTAACGCCGCGGGGATGCGCCGCAGGGGTCAGCTCGCTGCAAATGAGGCCGCCGGGCGGGAGAATCAACTGACGGAGGAGAAAAGGGGCCCCATCTTCCCCTTCCATCTCGGGTTCTTCGACGACATGTCCTCGTTATAGAGCGGGCCGGAGAAGGGCTCCGCGTTTGGATCGACCATTTTCCAAACGTAGGCAGAGATCCACCGCGAAATGCGGAGCACTACCATCTTGTGCCGGAGCCTTCCCTGAACGTCGCGGTTGAGAATCTCGGGGATCGTGCTCGTCGTTACGATCTCGTCGATGACAGGGTCGTTGAGATTGGCGCGACCCTCCCGATTCGAGTAGAAATGTGTTACGAAGAGAATGATCCTGCGCGGTTTGCCGGTCCGTATGAGCTTGCAGCATTCCAGATGGGTTATGCCCGTACGCACCATATCGTCGAGAACGACGACGTCACGCCCCTCGACGTCCGCGAGTGTAGCTTCTGAATCGGGCGCTACCTCGATCTTCACCTCGCGCTCGTCGAGTCGTTCCTTGTTCATCCGCAGAAAGCCGACATCTTTGCCCATGACGCCGTGCACCTCTCGCGCAAACGAATATGCGCCTTTGTCGGGCGCACAGAGAACGAGATTCTTCTCGTTGACGATGTCGGAGTCGCGCATGTAATCGGCGTAGACCTCCGCCGGGAGGAGGTTGTGGAAATGTCCGCTGAACCGGTCAAGGAAGGTGCTCTCCACCGAGGTCGAGTGATTGTGCACCGTGACGACCTCATCGACTCCGGCTACCTTGAGCAGCTCCGCGTAGAGCCGGGAGGAAAACGGTTGACCGTCGAACTTCTTGTAATCGGCTGCGTCTCGCTGGTACTTCGTCACGCCCTGTCCATGGCGGGGACCCCGGTCTTGGGCGCTGTAAAAGAGGTCCGGTTCGAGGAGAATGACACGCAGCGCTCCGTTGTCCTTGGCGGCGCGAGCGATGAGAAAATTGTGCATCGCCAGATCATCGCGGTTGTATTGACCGCTTCCCGTGCTGACGAGCAAGACCGTCATCCCTGCAAGCTTGTTGCCGATCCGCTCCCAGTCTTGGTCGTCGATGATAAAACGCGGACAGAACTCGTTGTTCAGAAAGCTCTTCAGCGAGATCAGATCCGAGTAGTCCTCGTGCTGCTGCAGGTAGTGAGCGATGTCCTCCACAAAGGGGTTATCCGCGACACTCCCGATAACGATCATCTTCTGCATTGACCCACCCTATGCGGCAAGCTTAGGTCAGCGGTCGACAGCTGTCAACAAAGGCAGGTGTGGACCAACGCCGAAGCCAAACCGAAGTTCGCTATATCTGCTTCGCGTGCGCCAACAGGTACTCCTCAGCCTCGAGGCTCCAAAGACCGTTGTTGGCTCCAACTATCTTTGCGAGCTCGGCGAACAAGGGATCGCTCTTTCCCTTCTCCTCGAAGTCCTCGATCGCAGTGAGCTCCATCTCGATGTTCGTGTACATTAGCTTCTTTCCGCCCGGAATATGGGGCAGGTTGAGCGTCGTCTCCGGCACCGAGTTCAAGCCTCCGACGTGGGTAATCATCGCAACCGGGTTGATCGTGCCGTTGCCCATCAGCTCGAGCGATTCGATCATATCCTCGGTGTTCCCCCCGCTAGTTCCCACGATATGCGTCGAAGCATAGTGAACGTTGTAGAAGTTGAAGCTTGCGGAGAACGAAGGTTCGGTGGGTCCGGCGAAGAAATGGAGACATCCGTCCTTGCCGAGGATCCGGTCTCCCTGCTCGACCACCTGCTTCACCGGTGCGAGCACAAAAACGTCGTCGAAGCCCTTGCCGTCAGTCAACGAGAGGAGGTGCTCCTCCGGGTTGGAGATGCTCTTTGTGTTGACATAAGTCAGCTCGATTCCATTCTTGCGAGCCTCTTCGGCAGTATAGATCGATTGTGCACGTTTGAGTCGCGCATCGTCGATGTCGGTGACGACAAGACGCGAAGGTCGCACCGAGCGGTGGATGGCATAATCGATCATCCCGAGGCCCATCGGACCAACCCCGGCGAGGATCGCCATGTTGCCGCCCTCTGCGATTCCCATCTTGTGCTCGTAACTTCCCTGAGTCGTATGGTACATGGCGTTGAATGCCCCGACGATGCAGGACATCGGCTCGGAAAGCGAACCCATGAAGTAGGGTTTCCCCTTGTACTCGAGGAGACAATTCATCTCCATGACCTCATTGGGAATGTTGATGTAGGTGGCGTCACCGCCGATGTAGTGATAGGAATAGCCGGGCGCGTCCAGCGACCCACGATAGTTCAGGGCCGGCTGAATCGAGAACTTGCTTCCCGCCTTGAACTTATCCCTCCACTTCGCGCCGACCTCGACGATCTCTCCGCAGAACTCGTGCCCGACCATAACCGGCCTCTCGGCGATATCGGCAGGAACCCGTTTATGATCGCTACCCTGCACTGCAGCCTTGTATGAGGACATGCACAACGAGTCCGACACGATATGCGCAAGGATTTCCTCATCCTTCAGTGCCGGAAGCTCGAACTCCTCGAGCCTGAGATCCTTCTTGCCGTACATTCGAACCGCTTTGGTTTTCATCTTCGTTCCTCTCCCTCGCCGCCTCTCGGCTAGCTGAGCATGACCTGACCGCCGGTTACGGGAACCGCCTGCCCGGTCTCGTATTTTTGTTCTATCACGTAGTAGATGGCTTTGATGACGTCGGCTCCCGTGCAGCCGCGCCGCATCGGAACCCGGTTCTCGTAGTAGCGTTTGACCTCTTCGACGCTCTTTGCTCCGGGCACCTTCCCGGCTCGGAGGTATTGAACGAACAATCCGCGGTCCGGATTCGACCAGAGAGGACCGTCGAAGAAGTTGCCCGGACAGATCGAGTTCACCTTGATGTTGTCGCTCACGAGCTCCAGCGCGAAGCTCTGGGTCAATCCGATACCCCCGAACTTACTGCCGGAATAGGCCCCGTTCTTGTTCGAACCCTCAAGGCCCGATTTGGAATTGATCTGTATAATGTCCGAATAGTAACAGCCGGAAGGTCGGTTCTGCAGAGCCATGACCGGCGACACCGACTTCGTGCAGAGGAAGTAGCCGGTGTAGTTCACCTTCGTAACGAGCTCGAACTCCTCTGCCGAGATCTCCTTGACACTTCCAGCTTTGAGAACCCCGGCGTTGCTTACGAATAGATCGACCCCTCCCACCGTACTGACAACCTTCTCCACCATTCGGCGTACCGAATCTTCGTTCCCGATGTCGACTCCGACGGGGAAAGCGCAGGTCCGTCCGTGCTCGGCGTTGAGCTCCCCGGCGAGTTTCGAAGCTCCCTCCTCGTTGAGGTCGGCAATGAAGACATGGCAGCCCGCTGCGGTGAGGTGGCGGACGATCTCCTCCCCGAAGCCCTGGGCGCCGCCGGTGACTACGGCGACCTTGTCTTCCACTACGTGCGCCCTGCTCTCCGCTTCAAAGAGCTGCGACTCGGCAGGACTGCGAGGCGCTCTCTCAGCCGCCCGGCTCCCGCCCTCCGGTTCGCCTGACAGGCCGGACCCGGCCTCGAATGCATCGCGCAGCCGAGCTGCGGCGTCATAGTCAGCGGCCAGGTAGAAGCTGCCCAGCGGCGGGCAGAGCACGACCGACGTCGCGCGCGCTCGCTTGCCGACAGCTTCGACGAGGTGGTCCGCCACGTCGGCAGAGGTGAGCCCGCCCAGATCCACCGTGATAACTGCGGGCTGCTCCAACTGTGCGCCGCTCGCCACACCCTCGGAGAAGAGGACAACCCTGGCCTTCTCGCCGTCGAAGGTGAGTCCGCGCAGAAGGGGGGCGACGTCGCCAACCCGTATCTCGATCTCTCCCATTCTTCTTTCTACTTCCTTGTCTAGAAATCCACGACGCTGAGTGCCGTCTCCGGGGCCCTCCGGTCGATTTTCGCGCCTGCCAGTGAGTATCGCGCGAGGCGTTCGCTCAGGTTCAGATCTGCCAATGGGTTTTCCGCGGAGAACAGCGCGTAGCGCTCGTCTTGCGAAGCAAGCTTTTCGTGGGCGATGAGGGCCCAAGTCGAGTCGATCAGGTGATGGAACGCCGGCTCGAGAATCTCGGGGCACGAGAAAGACTGACGCGAGGAGTTGATGTCCACCCCGCTAATCTCCATCAGCTCGTGTTCTCGGCACAGCCGCTGCACTCGCTCGAGCTGCTCGAGTGAGTTTCTCGGCGGCATGTAGGTGAGCGCCTTGAACCCGATGCGCTTGAGCTCGACAACGAGCTCATCGAGGAACTCATCCTCGAACTTCTCCGCCTTCTTGTCCCCGGTCGGCGACTCCGTGACGTCCCCGAGGTATGCGTAGCAGGGGATGGCCCCGACTGCGCGACCGAGCTCCACCGCTCGAAGGACCGATACGCACTCGTTCTCATCCGGCTGGATGAAGAACTCCGGCAGAAAAGAGCTCTTGAGCACTCCAAGTAGATCGTAGCGATAGTGGGGGTTCTGCTCGTCGAGCAGGTACTCGCGCAGTTTCGGGGCGAGCTCGATACCCAGGCCGTTCTCCACGAAGCCCACGAGGGTCGTCCCCCTGCCCGTCTTGTCGATGATCTTCTGCGCGAGCGCGCTCAAAATGTGGCGCTCGGTAATTCCTCCGCCCTCGTCTGCCTGTGAGGCCGCATAGACGTCTCGTTGGAAATTGATCGCGTCGATCCCGTATCGAGCGGTAAGACCGTTCAAGCGTTCGACCATCCTCCCGTTCCGTTTGTTGCGCTCGGCGCGAATCGGTCGCAGGAACTCGTCAACCTCCGGCAGCCTCGGCCGTGGGATTCCGTGCAGCGACATGTAGACGATGTTGCTCGAATCGGGATTGTTGATCTTCCTGCCTTCCAGGGCGGTTCCGGTGAAATTGACCCGAATCTCGCAGCCAACCGTCGAGCCGATGCCGATCACCTTGCATGCCTCGATCATCTCGTCCGCTCCTGCGACCGAGTCGTGATCCATTGCGCCCACCGCCTGCAGCCCCGCCTTCCATGCACGGTAGGCAACCATCGCGGGCGAATAGGGGCTGAATGAGTAGATCGTGTGAACGTGGTTGTTCACCTCCACGGTCACAGCGGCCTGCTCGCGACCGTCGGCAATGAGACGGCCGACCTCCCCCAGCGCCCAAAGACGCTCGGCTCTGGTCGAGCCGTTCAGTGCATTCATCAGAGCGTCCGTCACCTGCTACACCCCCAGCCGGGCCCGTTTCAGAAGCTCGCCCGTCGTCTGAACGGTAGAAACCTCGTGACCGGGAAGCGGCAGCACCCGTTCGTGAATCGTATCGACAATCCACTCCGGCTGAGGGAAGAAGAGCTCTTCCATTTCCGCTGCTGGGGTAATCCAGTTTCGCGAGCCGACTATCGCCGGCGGCCCGTCGAGGTAGTCAAAGGCAGTCTGAGAGATCGTCGCAGCCACGGTCTGCAGAAATGATCCGCGGTCACACGCGTCAGAGGCGAGCACGACCTTGCCCGTTTTCTTGACTGATTCTATAAGCTTATCATAGTTCAAGGGGTTGATGAAGCGCAGATCGATGACCTCGGCCGAGACACCGTACCTCTTCTCGAGGGCGTCGGCGGCGGTCAGGGCCGGATAGAGGGTTGCTCCGATGGTAATGACGGTGATGTCGTTTCCGTTCCTTTTGATCGAGGGTTCTCCTTCGGGAACCTCGAAGTACTCCTTCGGCACTCCCTCCTTCACGAACTGCTCTCCCACGTCGTAGAGACGCTGGCTCTCGAAGAAGATGACCGGGTCGGTTCCCCGGAGGGCAAGATTGAGCATGCCCTTCGCGTCGTAGGGAGTGGCGGGGAACATCACCTTCAGTCCCGGGATATGAGCCACGAGCGAGGTCCAGTCCTGGGAATGCTGCGCGCCGTACTTGCTGCCGACCGAGACCCGCACGACGAGCGGCATCTTCAAGACGCCGGCGGACATCGACTGCCACTTGGCCGCCTGGTTGAATATCTCATCCCCGGCGCGCCCCATGAAGTCGCAGTACATTAGCTCAACGAGGGCGCGGCCGCCGGAGAGCGCGTAGCCGACGCCCGAGCCGACGATGGCCCCTTCGGATATCGAGGAGTTGAACAGCCGGTGGTAGGGCAGCGCCTCGGTGAGCCCCCGGTAAACGGCGAACGCGCCGCCCCAGTCGCGGTTCTCCTCACCGTAGGCAACCATCGTCGGGTCCTGGTAGAACCGGTGAAGCACCGCCTCGAAGAGGGCGTCGCGGTAGGCGAAGGTTCGGTTCTTCGAGACCGGCTTCCCTTCGGCGTCGAAGGCGAAGCGGGACTTCTGCTCGAAGCTCTTCAGTCGGGGGTTCTCCTCCATGGGGATGAGCACTTCGGGATCTCCCTCAGCCATTCGATCCGTCGGTGTGTTCGAGTACATCACCGACTCGACGAACTGCCCCGAGACCCGGGGCGATACCTCGGGGTCGATTGCGAGCTTCAGCGCCTTTGTGATTCTTTCCGTTGCGGTTGCGGCAATCCGCTCACGCTCGGACGAGTCGAGTACCTTGTTCTCCTCGAGGTAGTCTCCGAAGCTCACGATCGCGTCGGCGTGCTCCCAGAGGGCAAGCTCCTCTTTCGTCCGGTAAGACGAGGCATCGGAGGGTGAGTGACCGGACATCCGGTAGGTGATCGTGTCGAGCAGCACCGGACCGTGCCCCTCGAGGAGGACCTTTTTCTTGCGGGCGATGGCATCAGCCACCGCGAGCGGGTTGTAGCCGTCCACTCGCTCTGCATGCATGTTTTCCGGATTCACTCCTGCACCGATCCTCGCCAGATAGGTGAAGCCCATGGTCTCGCCGTAGGTCTGCCCGCCCATGCCGTAGAAGTTGTTGATGAAATTGAAGGCAATCGGTGGGGCTCCTCCGATCTCCTTGTCCCAAAGCGTGCGATACTGATCCATGGCCGAGAGCATCATCGCCTCCCAAACCGGTCCACAGCCCATGGAGGCGTCGCCGATGTTGGCGACGACGACACCCGGTTTTCGGTTCACCCGCTTGAACAGTGCCGCCCCCACCGAGATGTCGGCGCTTCCTCCGACGATTGCATTGTTCGGCATGCTGCCGAAGGGCGCGAAGAAGGCGTGCATCGAGCCGCCGAGGCCGCGGTTGAATCCCGTCGATTTCGCAAAGATCTCTGCAAGAGTGCCGTAGAGAACAAAGTCCTCCGCCAGATCCTTGACTGCCCCCTTATGTCCCTTCTCAACCACCGAGAGTGTCTCGCCGTTCAAATAGCCCCTCATGATGCCTTCGAGCTCCTTCTCGCCGAGCTTGTCGACCGCCGAGAGGCACTTCGCGATGATCTCACCGTGACTGCGGTGCGAACCGAAGATCATATCGTCGCGATTTAGAAGCACACACTCGCCCACCGCCGTCGATTCCTGTCCGATCGAGAGGTGAGCAGGTCCGCGATGGTTGTACTCGATGCCCTCGTAGGCGCCTTTGGTCTTTATGTCGTTGAGCATCGTCTCGAACTCGCGAATGATGACCATGTCGTAGTAGATCTTCGCGAGACCCTCTTTTCCGAAGAGCTCGAGCTCCTTCTTGATTTCCGGTGTGTACTGATTGAGCGGAATGTCTTTGATCTTGACGACCTGCTTCTTTCGGACTTCCTGTGGATCGATTATCAGTGATTTGGGCATGTCTTTCTCCTTAGAGCTCCCAGACGGTGTCACGAATGATTTCGGAGACACTCGGGTGGGGGAAAATGATCTCTCGCAGCTCCTTCACGCGCAGCTCGGCTTCGATCATGGCGGCGGCACCGTAAATCATCTCTGAGTTCGTCGCCCCGATCATATGGACCCCGAGGAGCCGCTCGGTGTCCGCGTCGACGATGACCTTGCAGAGCCCGTTTGCCTGACCGTTCTCGGCGATAAAACGTCCGTTCGCCCGCATCTGCAGCTTTGCGGTGCGTACGCGCCGACCGTCTTTGGCGGCCTGTTCTTCGGTGAGGCCGCACCCGGAGGCTTCCGGTATGGTGTAGACGACCCACGGGATAGCGGAATAGCGCATGCGATCGGCCGCGCCGAACATGGTATTGACCGCGACCTCCGCCATCCTGTAGGCCGAGTGCGCGAGGAGCGATTTCCCGGTAACGTCTCCGACTGCGTAGAGCCCGGGAAGGTTCGTCCGCATCTGCTCGTTGACGCGGATTCCCGTCTTGTCGAAATCGACTCCTGCAGCCTCGAGTCCGATTCCGGCGACGTTTGCTCGCCGCCCCACAGCCATCAGAACGAGGTCCGCTCCTATGAGGTGCGATTTGCCTTCCGCGTCGGTGAACCGGACCCCCTCGTCGCCGATTTCTTCGACCCGGGCCTTCAGGTGGAAGGTAATCTGATTGAGACTCTTCTGAAGCAAGCGGGAGATCTCCGCATCCATAACCGGGACGATGGTGTCGAGCATCTCGATGACCTCGACCTTGCTTCCCAAGTGTGAAAACAAAGAGGCGAACTCCATACCGATGACCCCGCCTCCGATAACAACCAGCCGGGCAGGGAGCTCTTCGATCTCGAGAATCTCCCTGCTCGTGACGAGGCGCGGACGGCCGCCGTTTGCGCGGGCCGGCCCCTCGTCGCCGTGGCCGAGGTCTGCGCCGGGTATCGGGAGCATCGCGGTCGACGAGCCCGTGGCAACGATGATGTTCTTCGCTTCGTAGACCGTCTCGCCGACTCTCACTCTGTTTCGACCGGTGAGCTCCGCGGTTCCTTCCACAACCTCGACTTTGTATCGTTTCATCTGGTACTCGACTCCCCGCACGAGAGTGTCGACGGTCTTTTTCTTCCACGCCATCGCGGCGGCGAGCTCGAACCGCGCCCCTTCGAAGACGACTCCGAATTGAGCAGCCTCCTTGCGGTGAGTGTAGACCTTTGCAGCGTTGATCAGCGTCTTTGTCGGGATACATCCCTCGTTGAGACAGACTCCGCCGAGCCGCCGCTGCTCGACGAGCAGCACGGACTTTCCGAGCGCTCCGGCCCGTTCGGCGGCGAGATATCCTCCAGGGCCGCCCCCCATCACGATCAAGTCATGCATGTCAGCTACTCCGCAAGAAGAAGGTCGAACGACGCCAGGTTGTCGGCGAGCGCACGTAGGAATCGGGCGGCCGGTGCGCCGTCGACGGCCCGGTGATCGAAGGTCAACGAGAGGCCGATATGCGGAACGAGCTCGTAGTCGCCGTCAGTCTCCAGTGGCCTCGGCGCTATCGCCCCCACTCCGACGATCGCCGCCTGTGGGGTGTTCAGCACCGGCGTGAAATACTCGATACCGAGGGAGCCGAGGTTCGTTACCGTGAAGGTGCCTCCGGAAAGCTCGCGCGAGGTGACCTTGCCGTCGAGACAGGCTGCGGCAAGCCGCTTTGCCTCCGCGGAGATCTCCTTGAGCGAGAGTAGATCGGCGTTGCGAACGACCGGAACCATCAGGCCCCGCTCTGTGTCGACTGCTAGTCCGAGATGTACGCGCTCGAACTGAAGGATCTTGTCGCCGAGAAAATGCCCGTTCAGGTCTGGAAAGTCGACGAGCGTTCGAGACACCGCGTAAAGGACGATGTCGTTCAGATTGACCCCGCCGAGGCCCCGTTCAGGATTCGCCGCCTTTAAGCGCTTCCTGAAGGCGAGCATCGACCGCGCATCGGCGGGCATGTTCAGGGTTACCTGGGCGGTCGACTGAAGCGAGGCGAGCATCCGTTCCGAAATGCGCTTGCGAACCCCCTGCACGGGAATTTCTCTCACAGGGCCCGGAAACTCGCCGCTGATGAGAGGTCGAACGACCCCCTGCCCCTGGAGGCCCGTTCCTTCAGCCGCCACGTCTGCGGCCGTAATTCGACCTCCGATGCCTGTACCGGCCGGCGGCCGGCGGCCGCCCAGGGCCTTCACCGCATCGATCGCCGCGGGCGTCATCGCAGGGCTCGTCCCAAGCGCCTTCCGCACATCGCGTTCTATGATCCGACCTCCCGGTCCGGAACCGCTGAGGCCATGCATCTCGAGGCCCTTCGACTCGGCGAGGTTTCGCGCCCGCGGCGAGACGCCGACCGAACCGTCGTCCGGTTGTGTGCTCGCGGCGGCCGCTCCCGAAGCCGCCGTCCGAACTTGCGCAGCGTCGGCCGGCGAAGCTCCCGCCGATGCCGGTTCGGACGGCGCCGGCTCGGACAATGTAGTCGAAGAGGCGGGAGAAGCGTCGGAGTCCCTTCCATTCGATCGGCCACCGGACTGCTCCCCCGAACCCTTCTGTTTCAGCAGCTCGCTGATATCCTCACCGGGCTCACCGATAACCGCGATCAACTCAAGGACGGGTACATCGGCACCTTCCGGGTGGAGCACCTTCAGGAGGGTGCCATCCGAGGGTGCTTCGACCTCGAAGGTAGCCTTATCGGTCTCCACCTCGCAGAGGACCTCGCCTTGCTTGACCCCATCCTGCTCCTTTTTCTTCCAGGAAAGGATGATGCAGGATTCTACCGTGTTGCCCTGTCGAGGCATCAGAACTTCAGTGGCCATCGTATGCTCCTTCTGCTATCCGAACGTCGAGCCCGAGCTCCTCGAGCTCTCTGCGAGTCTCCACGTCGAGCCCGTCATCCGTGACGAGTATGGCGACGGCGGTGAGTGGAAGTACCTTCGCGAACCCCACCTTGCCGAACTTCGAGGAGTCGGCCAAAAGGACGGTACGTTCCGCCTGCATCGCCATCTTGCGAACGATCTCCGCTCCCTCGACGAGGTGTGTGGTGAGCCCGTAGTCCAAACCGAATCCGTCGGTTCCGATGAAAGCGGTTCGAACGTGAAACTGCTCGAGGTCGCTCAGTGCGACGGGACCGACGAGGGACTCAGTGGGCGGTCGAAACTCCCCCCCGACGACGGTTAGATGGAGATTCGGATTGAAGCGCGCATAGGGTATGACAAGGGTGTTGTTGGTCACGACATGGACGTCCCGCTTTCCGAGCAGGAAGCGGGCGACCTGCGCCGTAGTTGTCCCCGCCTCGACCATGATTCCATCGCCATCGTCGACGAGGTCGACCGCCATCTTCGCGATTCTCGACTTGATCTTCGTCTTGTCCCTCTGCCGATCGAGAATACTCTGGTGGAAAGCGGGAAAAGCCCCACCGTGGGTGCGGACGATGAGCCCCTTCTCGGCGAGACTGCTCAGATTGGTCCTCACCGTAACGGCGGAGACCTCGAGGCGCCGACTGATGTCGCTGACACTCATCGCGCTGTCTTCCGAAAGGAGATCGATAATTTCCTGCTCTCTTTCAGTAAGGTTGCCTGTCATCGCCCTTTTGCCTTCGAAAATCTTTCGAATTGCTTTCTATCCTATTTCATTTTGTCGGCGGTGTCAAGATCTATTCCTCCGAAAACAGCTTCTGCCGGACATTCGACCCTCACTCACCCTCCGCCACTCGGTGAGGCGGAGACGACGGGACCGGATGACCTGTCGCGTAAGCGCAGGGAGAGTTGCGAGAATATGAAAACGAATGAGTCGTCGAGCGGATGCGGTCCGGCGCTTTCGTTTAGTCGCGAGCAAAGACGAACAGATCAGCGGACATCCACTCGATCGTGTTGTCGTCAGTGGGAATATGGTAAAGGGTGTACGCTGCGTCTGAGCCCCGCACGTACTCGACGGCAAGCACGGGGTAGGGACGGCCCGTCGTCAACAACTCACCCACGAAGACCGTCTTCCCGCTCCGTTCAACACGAAACTCCTTGGGATCAATCTCCGCCTTGAGGCGGACGTAGAATATACCGGTCTGCATAAGCACCTCATTCTTCATTGCTCGCGGCCGATCCGGCCTGTGAGTCTAGATAGCATACCACATTTTCGCTTGGCCCGGCCGCTCGACCCGGCGCATCAAAAAACCATCTTTCCGATTGACGAAAGGTTGATTTGGCGGTATCATTAGCACAAAACGATCGTTCGTTTTTATTTCGGTCTGATTCAGGCAGGGTGAACGATGTGAGCAAGAGACCGCCGGACCGGTCGGGTGCGGCAACGACCAAGGGCGAAAGAACGCGGCGAACGATACTCGAGGCCGCCCACGGCCTTTTTCTCAAGAACGGCTATCATGCGACGTCGATGCGGGACATTGCCGTCGCGAGCGGATTGACCGTCGGCGGAGTATACGCCCACTGGAACGACAAAGAGACGATTTGGGGAGCGGTGCTCGACGTATTTCACCCACTTCGAAAGCTCCTGCCGGTCTTTCGAAGCACGAATGCCGCAACGGTCGAGGAGCTGTTCAGCGAGCTCGCCTACAGGATAGTGGAGACCCTCGGAACCCATCGGGATGCTCTCAACCTCCTTTTTACTGAATTGGTGGAGTTTCAGGGAAGCCATTTCGTCAGCGTGTTCCCGGACCTGTTCCCGAGCTTCGTCGCGTCGGTTCGAGAGACGACGGAGCGCACCGGAGCCGTCCTTCCCTACCCTCCAGAGGTAGTGGTTCGCTCCTTCTTCGGCCTCATCTTCTCCTATTTCATGACCTCGATCGTTCTGCCGGGCAACTTTCCAGAGAACGATGAATCGCTCGACGTCTTTGTGAAGATCTACCTCCACGGGATGGTTGGATCGAACGCCGCCAAGACTCAGACAAAGGATGGCACTGCATGAGATCGACCTCGGCTCTCCCCGATCGCGTTTGTCCCCTCGACTCGGAAAACGCCAGCCTGGGCATTGCCGGCGGAAAGGGCACCAACCTCGCCCGCCTCGCTCGGGCCGGATTCCCCGTCCCCGATGGCTTCATCGTCACGACCTATGCCTACGAGACATTCGTCACGGCAAACCGCCTTGCGGAAAGAATCGACGCGGAGCTCGAACCGATTGTCACGGCTTCGGACACAGCCGCGAATCCGAAACCGGAGCTGCTCGATACGATATCGGCCACCATCACGACCCTTTTCCGATCTACGCCTCTCTCCAAGGAGCTCGTAGCCGCGATCCGCATCGCCCGCGGGGGTCTCGGCGGGGCGGCCGTTGCGGTTCGATCCTCCGCCACCGCCGAAGATCTCCCGGATCTCTCATTTGCAGGACAGCAAGAGACGTTCCTGAACGTTGTCGGCGACGATCAGCTCCTCGAGGCGATCGTCGGGTGCTGGGCCAGCCTCTGGACTTCACGGGCGATCGGCTACCGAGCACGGAACCACATTCCCCAGGACGGAATATCACTGGCGGTCGTTGTGCAGAAGATGGTCGAGAGCGAAGCCTCGGGAGTGATGTTCACCGCAAACCCGCTGACCGGGCTGAGGTCCGAGACGGTCATCGAGGCCACGGTGGGACTCGGGGAAGCGCTCGTTTCCGGGCGGGTAGAACCCGATCGGTTCTCAGTGGACGCTCGCGCCCCGCGCATCCTCGAACGGACAATAGGCGCGAAGCGAGTGGCGATCCGCAGCCGCGGCGGAGGCGGTACGATGGAGGTCGACGACAGGGACGGCCGGGCCGGTCGGAAGGCGGCCGTGAACGACGACCGGGTGCTCGAGCTCGCATTGATGGGATCTCGGGTCGCAGAAATCTACGGAGTGCCGCAGGACATCGAGTGGGCGCTTTCCCGCGGAAAGCTCTACCTCCTCCAGTCACGTGCCATCACCTCACTCTTCCCGATTCCCGAGGGCATGCCGAGCGACGAGCTGCAGGTACTCTTCTCGTTTGCAGCGATCCAGGGGCTGATGGATCCGATCACGCCGCTGGGAGCGGATATGCTCCGTCAGGTGTTCGCCTCTGCCTCCCATATATTCGGCTACCCGTATACTCGAGACACCCAGCCGGTTCTCCTGGAAGCGGGCGGCCGACTCTGGGTCAATTTCACCTCCCTGCTGCGCAACTCCGTCGGACGGCGCGTCGCCCGCGGCGGCCTCGCATTTATCGAGCCCACCGTGCGCCAGGCACTCGAAGCAGTCTGGGAAGACCCTCGCCTCCGGCCCGTGGGCCGTGGAATCAGGGTTTCGACCCTTCTTCGTCTCGCGCGGTTCCTCGGCCCGGTTGCCGGAAACCTCATACGGAACATGATTGCTCCCCGGAGACGACGCCGGCAACTCGAAGCTCGGGCAGAGGATCTGCTCGACCGAGTTCGCCGCATCCCGGAGCCCGAAGGCTCGACCGTCGATCGCCTGCACGCGGCAGGGGCCGCCGTCGAGCAGGTGTTCAACCGGCTGATACCGCCGATGTTCATCCGCCTTCTCTCGGGTGTCGCGACCGGAATGGTCTCCCTCAATCTTCTGAACTCCGTAGCGAAGCGTGTCGACGCCTCCGAGCACAACCCGCAGCACGGCATGAGCGACCTCGTTCTCGAGACGACACGAGGCGTGCCGAACAATCCGACGACTAAAATGGACCTTTCGCTGTGGAGGGTGGCAAAGATGATCCGTGAGGATCGCACCATTTCAGCCGCGCTTGACGGACTCCGACCCGAAGAGCTCGCCCAACGGTATGCTGAAGGGGCACTGCCCGGAAGAATCCAGACGGCCGTCGCTCAGTTCCTCGAGCGCTACGGCGCGCGCGGTCTCGCCGAAATCGACACAGGCCGCGAACGCTGGGGCGACGAGCCGGAGCACCTCTTCGAGATGCTCGAGGGATACCTGCGAATCGAGGACCCCGACCGAGCCCCAGACGTCGTCTTTGCTCGCAGCTCGTCGCAGGCAAAACGGGCGATCGAAACCCTCGCGGATGCAGCCCGTGCCTCGGCCCCCGGTCCTCGCGGTGCCGCGCGCGCCGCCCGAGTCCACTTCGCCGCCAAACGTGGGCGGGCCTTCCTCGGATTCCGGGAATACCCGAAGTTCTTCGCGATCCGCATGATGGAGGTATTTCGCCGCCGTCTCAAGGCAATCGGAGGGGAGATGGCTCGCGAAGGTTATCTCGCGAGGCCGGACGATCTCTTCTACCTCACCCTTTCAGAGCAGCAGCTCTTCGGAACTGACGCGCTCCCCGAAGAAGAAGCGCGCGAGCTTGTCGAAACCCGGCGTGAAAGCTACCGGCGGGAGCTTATGCGTCGCCAAATCCCTCGTCTCCTTCTCAGCGACGGGCGCGCCTTCTACGAGGGGCTGGCCGATCGTGCATCTGACGCCGCCACCGAGCACAGCGGCAGCAACACCGCACAGGAGAGAAGGTCGATGACCGGAAGTCCCGTCTCGCCGGGAGCGATCGAGGGCAATGTGCGTGTGGTGCTCGACCCGCGGGCATCGCGGCTCCAACCGGGCGAAATCTTGGTCTGTCCGGGAACCGATCCCTCGTGGACTCCGCTCTTTCTCATCGCTGCCGGGCTCATCATGGAGGTCGGCGGGATGATGACCCATGGCGCCGTGGTCGCACGCGAGTACGGAATCCCTGCAGTGGTCGGTGTACACGAAGCGACCCTCCGCCTGGTAACCGGCCAGCGCATCCGCCTCGACGGCTCGAGCGGACGCATCACCCTGCTCGATTCCCTCCCAGAATAGCTCCTCGATCCGTGCGCCGTGCATGGCAGGCCGCTCTATTCTTCTTTTGGAACATAGTCGGGGTAGAGCCGGTCCATGCATTCCGGGCAGAGTCCGTGGGAGAACTCCGCATCTGTGTGCTGTTCGACATAGGTATCCACGGCGTTCCAGAAACCGTCGTCATCTCGAATTCTTTTGCATGAAACGCAGATCGGAATGATTCCCTGAAGTGTTTTCACCTCCGCCGTGGACCCCTCGAGGTCTCGCTCGGTTCGTTGCACGTTGAGCACAAGGAGCCCAATTGAGATGAACAGCCCCGCCGCAAACGTGGTCATCAAAAAGACACCTTGGAGAAGATCCTCACCCATCAGTGTGTCCGCCGACCCAGCCGCAACGATGGTATAGACAAGCCGAAGAACCACCACGAGAGACATGACGATGAAGCCGAGCGACAACATCCAGTTGTATCCATACTGTAGATGAATGCGGCGAAAATGGAGCGTCATTATGAACGCAGCAAACCAGAGTGACACCGACAGTAGGATGACCGTACGGATCTGTGTGTTCGGATGCACGTAGGTGAAGAACAGAAACAGGAGAAGCCATGCCAGCCCGGGCAGAAGGTAAAGCAGGCGCCTCGGAGGCCGATCGCAAAACGCGGCCATTCCGTCGTACACCAGCGCGACCGCGACGAGGATCACCCCGTTTGCCACCACAATTGTGAGCGACGCGGGGAGGACTCCGCGGAGCCCGATCAGAACGAGACCGACATCAAATATGAAGGTCGCCGCGGTCCACCGTCCGAACCCCCTGTACACCTTTCGGCTCAACGCGACGATCAGGAAGCATACCGCGACGACGGTCAGCGCAATTGCATCGGCGAAGAAAACCGTTCTGATGTCAATCTGAATCGACACTTCGGGTTACCTGACCCTCTTGAGCAACACTAACGAGACCACTCATTGAGTTTGATTGTTTGAGCAATCCCCGCGCCTGTCAAGAGCAGCGACCAATCAGCGTTCAGAACAGTCGACCGCTGAGCTTCCCGTAGCCGACGGTACGTGAGGATATGCTCTCCATGCGCGAAGCGAAATAGAACCGGCGGCCGCTGGTTTCGGCCGCCGGCGGTGAAGGGAATTAAGGAGGAGGCGGGCGCTATCTGGCATCGCACTCGCCCCGGGGGCGTTCGCCTTGTTCCGTTCGCGAACGGCCCCGGGGCGGCACGGCCCGGGAGCAACAGCTCGCTGCCGCTCCCGCCCTGCCGTTTGCGGCTACATCGAGTAGCCCGGGAAGAAGTCGGTTCGGATGCGCGATGCGTGCACTCCGACGCTGTGGAGCGCCTGCTTCAAGTGCTCCACCATGTTGAGTGAACCGGAGATGAAGAAGTGGTGGTCGTGGAGGTCGGGTACCTCTTGGGAGATCATCTCCCCGTCGACGAATCCGGTCTTGCCGCACCACTCACTCGGAACCTTGTTGAAATCGGTCAGCGTGTATACGGTTTTGAGCCCGACAGTCTTCTCGGCCTCGTCAAAAACATCTTTGAAGACGATCTCGTCGGTGGTGTAGTTCGAATAGAACAGCGTGATGTTGCGCTTCTCTCCCTTGTCGACGAGGTACTTGATCATGCTGCGAAAAGGCGTAATTCCGATGCCGCCCGCTATGAAGACGAGCGGAATATCCGGGTCTGAGGGCAACACAAAATCCCCCGACAGCTCCGCCGCAACGATGCGTTGGCCAGGGGCCATCCGCGAGAGCTCGCGTTTGAACGCACTCGAACCGTCGTAGAAACGTGCGGCGATCATGAGCTTCTCTTCGGTGGGCGAGGAGGCGATGCTGAAGTAGCGGCGATTCCCGCGGCTGTCGCTCTTCTTGAGCGGCAGAGTCCACTCCATGTACTGACCGAGACGGTGCTTGAAGTTCTTCGGATAGGCGAAGCTGAAGCTCATGATGTTCGCGCCAATTTCCTTTCGCTCCTTGAGCTCGAGCACCAGCTTGAAGCTCGGACTCACGATGTAGGAGAAGAGGTTTCCGATCAGCAGAGCGAGCTCGGGCGTGATAGTGAAACCGAAGATCGTCATCTGCGGTAGAAGGAAGAACGCTACAATGGTACCGTAGATCATCTCCTTTCCGATCGTCTTTGGAGAGGTCAACGGCTCGATAAGCATGACTGCCGCGAGGAAGAGTATCTCGGTGTGCAGGAAAACGAACTGTGCGGTGGTAAATGCAAACCCGAACCCGTTCCCCTGTATGAGACTCTGCCCGACGAGAAACACCACGAAAGCAACGAGAAAGGTACCTACGAGCCGAAATCGGTTGATCTTCCGCAGCACGAGAATTCCGCCGACAACAACGAGCGGAAGCATCTGCAGGCTTCCCACCCACCACGTGGAGTATTGCCCGAAGAGGACCCCGGTGAGGAAGATACCGAGAGCCGCGGGATTGAAGATGTGCTGGCGGCGGAGCGCGAGCAGATACTTCGAAGCGACTGCGAAGATCCCGGCGAGCGCAAGGTAGAAGGCATGCAGAGGGTCGCTGATAGCCGACACCGGTCCCGAGATTAACGTGAGAATGAGCGCGGTGATTATCGTTGACTCGTTGTTGGCTTTGATGCGCATGAGCCCCGCAAAGAGGGCGTTGGCGGCGAGGGTCACAACGAGGTAGATGACGAGTGTTGATACCAGGGCGACCGGCTGAACAAGAATGACGTGCGCGAAGGCGAGTATGAAACCGAGCACGATAAGCGCGACCAGGTAGTAGAGAACGAGGCGGTACATCGTGATGCGGTTCAGTAGGTTGTCAATCAAGCGAATCATAGTGTTACGTACCTCAAGAATCCGTCGGTGTAGGTTGCGATTCCGTTGTCTTCGACCATGTACCCGTCAAAATCGGGCAATGACGCGACAAGCTCCAATCCCGCCTGTCCCATGGCGAACGCGGCGGTTGCGATTCGATCGGCCTCATACACATTGGGGCCAACGACGCTCATACTCGCGATAGCGGTAGCATTTCCACCTTCGATAGGATTGTAGATGTGCTCCCCCCGGATATAGAGACCGGACGTCGCGATGCCACGGTCCTCGAGCACGAGCGCCTTGATGATACCGTCGGGGCTGAAGGGGTTTCGAATTCCGATCCGCCACTTTCGACCTCCGGCGTTTCTGCCCCTCACCTCGATATCGCCTCCTCCATCTATGCAGAAGTTTTGATATCCGAGGTCTTGCAGAAGCTTTCCTGCATCGTGCAGAGCGAGTCCCTTCACGATGCCGGAGGGGTCGAATTTCTGTTCGTGCCAGACGTCGAAATATCCTCGGGTCAACCGCTTTGTATCCTCAGCGAGCTCGAGGACGCGGTTCATCTCCTCGCTGTAGTCAGAAGGGGAGATCTCCCCACGGTTAATTCGGCTTACCTCGCTCGTGTCCTTGTAGGGGCTGAACTGCTCGTCGATTTCACGAAGAAAATCGAATACTCGAGCCGCATCTTCGTGCATCTGCTGCCCGCTCTCTTCCGCCGGTGCGTGGGCACCGGCATAGCCGGTGCCCCGCCTTCCACCGTACTTCTTCTCGCTGCGGTCAACGAGCACGACCGTGATCGGGAGACCCATGATGATCTCCGTTTCCTCCAGCACCGGCGCGGTTGCCGCCGGAGGCAGCTCGTGCAGCTTCTCGCTTTTCACGCCGACTGCGCCTTTGAAATCGCCGTACCGAGCGATTTCACGAACGCCATGCTCGAAAGCGTCGCACCCGAAATCAGGTTGATGTTTTGGCTCTGCGCCTGCACCGCTTCTTGCACGAGGTAGGGCATTGCTATGCTGTTGATGTAGCGGGAGGTCCCGTTGTCATTCGGATGCTCGAGCACCTTCACGTTGGCGATCTGACCGTTTTGGACGACTACGGCAACCTGGACGTAGCCGTAGTAGGCGTACTCCCTGGCGCCGACGTAGTTGCCGTCGCTCATGTTGCCGTATGAGGCTTGAACCATCGGCACGGCTCCCTGCCCTGCGTTTGCTCCTGACGCACCGGCAGTCGTCATTACGGCGTTCGCTGCCGATTTGCCCATAGCCGATGATGCCGGAACTGCGGCGCTTCCTGCCTTCGCCGACCCCTTCGCCGGTGACCTTGGGGGAACGGACGCGAGCTTCGATGTGGAAAGAGCGCGTGCAAAGACACCATAGGTGCTGAACGCGATGCCGGCGAGCAATGTCGACGCCAGCAAGACTCGTCGTAGCTTTGTTTTCACGAAATCAACCTCCATTCACCGCTACAGTAAGAAAGCAAGATGAAGGGAGTATGAAGCAGAGGAAAAAAATTACAGAAGGTGAAATCGCATGCGAACCGCGGTTCCCTTGCCGGGAGCGCTGTCGATGTGAAGGGTTCCGCTGTGTGCGGTGACAATGTCGGCGACGATGGTGAGACCGAGTCCCGAGCCGCCGGTGTTCGTGCTTCTCGCCTCGTCGGCACGGTAGAAGGGTTCTGTGATGTGGGGAAGATCCTTCTCGGAAATGCCGATTCCGCTGTCGATCACGGCGAGCTCGAGGTGTGTTCCATCGCGCTGCACCGAGATTCTCACCTCTCCGCCGCTGGGCGTATACGAGAGTGCGTTCTCCGCGACGTTGAACAGCGCTCGCTCGAATGAGTCCCGATTGCCGCGGATCGATCCCTCCGAGAGCGGGTCTGCGACGATAGAGACTCCGAGCTCCTCGGCCCTTCGGGCCATTTTCGAGACCACGATACGCGCAATCTCCGACAGGTCGAGCTCTTCCCGTGCGACCGGTCTGCCGTTGTTCCCACCCGATTGGGTTCGGCTCAAAATTCTCATCTGTTCGACCATTTTCGACATTCGCCTGATCTCTTCGAGATTGCTGGTAATGACCTCTCGCGCCGCGCTGTCGTCGATCGATTTGCGGCGCAGCGCGACCTCATCTTCCGTCGTCATGACCGCCAGAGGAGTCCGGAGATCATGCGTGGCGTTCGCGAAGAAGCGCGACTGGCGGTCGAGCATTTCCTTGATCGGCCGCAGCGTTCGGCCCGCCAGCAGGAAACTCAGGGCTCCCGCTATGATGATCGTAATGATGTCGCCGATGATGATCGAACGGCGAAGATCCTCGAGGTAGTCGTAGAAGCTGCGTTCGAAGGAACGCGGGAGCGACGGGATGACCGTAATCTGAGGGATGAGCGGTCCCCCCGGCGATCCGGGAATCGTTCGGAGCTCGAAGCGCTCGGTGAAGTGATGCTCCGCCCGGCTCACGTTGATCGCGTGAAATGAGTAGACCGAGCTGCTCAAGATGACCACGATTATTGTGATGATCGCGAGATAGGAGAAGGTAAGCTTCAGGCGTGCCCAGCGAAACGGGTCACTCCTTAAGCCGGTAGCCCACTCCCCGAATTGTCTCAATGGTGTCATTCTTCCCGGTCCCAAACAACTTCTTCCGTAGATTTTTCACGTGAACATCGATCACGTTGCTTCCCCAATCGGCGTCGTAGTCCCAGAGGCTGTTGAGAATCTGCTCTCGTGAGAGCACCTGGTTCGGATGGCGCATGAGCAACTCCAGCAGCCGGAACTCCTTGAGGGTCAGGACGGCCTCAGTACCGTTGACCGTGACCTCCTGGGTGGTCGTATCGAGAGCGATGGGGCCCGCTTGGAGCACGACAGGTACCTGCTCACGGGGCCTGCGAAGGAGCGCTCGAATGCGGGCGGTAAGCTCATCGAAGCTGAAGGGTTTGACGAGATAGTCATCGGCCCCGATATCGAGGCCCATGACGCGGTCCTTCACCGTGTCCCTTGCCGTCAACATCAGGATGGGCACGCGCACCTTCTGCGACCTGAGATTCTTGCAGACCGTGATTCCGTCCCGTCCGGGCAGCATGATGTCCAGTATCACCAGATCATAGTCGTCAGGAAAGGTGGAAATCTGCTCCTCGGCGCTGACACCGTCATAGGTACATTCAGCAACGTACCCCTCCTGTTTGAGCCCGTCCCGCAACGACGCTGCAAGCTTTCGGTTGTCTTCCACAACCAGTATTCTCATCGCCGACATCACCTCCATAGTAGAGCGGCTTGATGAAGAACAGATGAACCGGTTTAACCAGACGCGCTCAAGTCACAGCCGTTTCAACAGTTGTACGCGCACGCGGCTAGGCTCCGTCAGTGTAGAGCCTATAGAGAGCCTGCGTGCCGAGGCTGTCCATTCCCTTGCGCGCAAGCTCCTCGTACATCGAGAGGGCCAGCTCCAGGCCCGGAACGTCCAAGGAATAGCTCGCCGCGGAATCGATCGCGATCCGCATGTCCTTGATGAAATGCTTGATATAGAAGCCTGGATCGAAGTTGCCGGCAATCATTCGTGGCCCGAGGTTGGAAAGCGACCAGCTCCCCGCGGCCCCGTTTTCGATGCTCGAGAGCACGGTCTTCGGATCGAGACCCGAACGCACGGAGTAGGCAATCGCCTCACAAACCCCGAGCATTCCCGCCGCGATGGCAATCTGATTCGCCATCTTCGTCTTCTGGCCGCTCCCTTTCGGCCCCTGATAGACCGCATTTCCCATGAGCTCGAATAACGGCCTCGCGGTTTCGAATGCCTCCCGGTCGCCGCCGACCATGATCGAAAGTCTCGCTTCGCGGGCGCCGACATCTCCTCCCGACACCGGCGCATCGAGTGCACTCACCCCTCTCTCTGCCGCATCGTGATAGATTCGCTCGGCAAGCTCGGGGCTGGAAGTGGTCATGTCAATGATGAGAGCTCCCTGTTTCGCGTTGCGAACGACGCCATCATGGCCAAGGAAGACCTCTTCAACGTCTTGCGGATAACCGACGATGGCGATCGTTGCATCGACGGCCCGGGCCACCGCCCCCGGGGATTCCTCCCAGATCGCCCCGCGAGAGAGAAGCTCCTCCGCCTTTTCCCTCGTGCGGTTGTACACATGGAGCGCAAAACCCGACTCGAGAAGGTGACCGGCCATGCTTCGCCCCATTACTCCGGTTCCGATGAAACCGACGGTTGTGCTCTGTTTGTCGATCGTCATTTCCATTCACCCTTTCTCTTGAATTTCCCCTGTGCGTTCTTCGAGAACTCGTTTCCCGCCTCGGCAAGGTCCTCGAGAAGCTCGCCGAAGCTCTTTCCGGATGCCGAACGTGCGGCGTGGATGACGGTATCGCACTCGTTATTGTCCATAAAGAGCACCGCATCGAGGAGCTTCTCCTGATCTTCCTCGGGGATCACCAGGAAACCGTGCTTGTCGGCGTGAATAAGGTCTCCCGGCCGGATCTCGCACCCGAACACCTCGACCGGACAGTTCCAGCGCACCGGCCAGGCGTATGCGTGGCCGACACAGGTTCGCGCAGCAATTGCCTTGAAACCGGCGTTCGCCATCTCATCGAGATCACGGACTCCTCCGTCGGTTATCGTCCCCACACATCCGAGCGAATTGTGGACATTCGCGTTGACCTCTCCCCAGAACGAGCCGAGCACGCGAGGCTTGTCGAGGTCCTGAAGGACCACTATCTTCGGCCCGGGTGAGTCGGCAAGGTAGCGCCGGTATTCGGCGATGGCAGAGGTGTTCTCCTGGTGGGCGGGATTCCCCGGTTCACATACGACGGTTACGGCATAGCCGATCATCGGGCCCATTTGAGGCATAAAATCGTGGATCCCCTCCTGATTGAAGCGGGTTCTCCGGTCGTGTCGTGTGATCTGTTCCCATCCGTTGTAGATGGTGGGTGTATTCCAGCGCTTGAGCTTGAGTAGCTCGCTATGTGACAGCGGCCCCATGTGCCTCTCCTTAACGGGCCGGATCGTATCGTTCGACTTTGTAGGTCTTCCGTACGAGCTCCCGCCCGGCTTCGTAGGATTGGAGACCGCCGAGGGCGAGCTGTTGAATCATGATATTCCCTATGGCGGTCGCCTCGACCGGTCCCGCAAATACTGGTATTCCGGTCGAGTCGGCGGCGAGTTGACAAAGCAAGCGATTCTGGCTGCCGCCACCGATAATATAGAGCTCCTCGATCTTGCGTCCGCTGATATCCTCCACCATGGTGATAGTCTTTTTGTAGGCATCGGATAGGCTATCGAGCACGCCGCGCGCGATCTGCGAGGGGTTCTCCACGTCGGGGACCTTCTCGCCGTTCTCTCTGCACCAGCTACAGATTCGGTCGGGCATGCTGTCGCTCACGATGCTCGGTTTCAGGAATCGAGCATCGTCGGGGTCGATCCGGAAATCCGCCGGCCCGTGCTCTTCGGCGAGCTTCGTCAGCTCTGCGTAGTCGAGCTCCATGCCCTTGCCGTCCCAGTAGCGCTTGCATTCCTGAACGATCCACAGACCCATGATGTTTTTCAGGAATCGGATTCCGCCGTCGGCGGCTCCTTCGTTCGTGAAATTGTATTGGTAGCTCTTCGCGTTGATGATCGGCTCGGGCGATTCGATTCCGAGCAGCGACCAGGTTCCCGAGCTAAGGTAGGCGTAGTCGCGACCGCCGGTCACGGGAACCGCGGCGACGGCGCTGCCCGTATCGTGACACGCGGGCGCGACAACCGCAACACCCTTCTCTGCTCCGACCTCGGCGGCAATCGACGGCAGCAGCTCGCCTATGACCGTTCCCGGCATGACTACCTCGTCGAAAAGCTTCGGGTTGAGGCCAAGCTTCGCGATGAGCTCATTCGACCATCGCTTGGTGGTGGGGTCGAACAGCTGAGAGGTCGTCGCAATCGAATACTCGTTCGTCATCCTACCGGTGAGCCAGTAGTTGAAGAGGTCCGGCGTGTGCAGCAACCGAGTGGCTGCACGATAGAGCTCCGGGCTCTGTCTAGCAAACGAGTAGAGCTGATAGATCGTGTTTATCTGCATGAATTGAATGCCTGTGGCGCGATAGATCTCCTCACGACCCACCTTCTCGAAGATCTCCTCGGGCACGCCGTCGGTTCGATTGTCCCGGTAGTGGTAGGGATTGCCGATGAGCATGCCTGCGGAATCGACCAGCCCGTAGTCCACACCCCAGGTATCGAGGGCCATGCTCGCAATCTGCCCGGGATAGTTCCGGAAGGCCTTCCTCAATCCCTCTTTTATCTCACTGAATATAGACAGTACGTCCCAGAAGATGCTTTCTCCGATCTTTACCGGGAGATTCGGGAACCGGTGGACGACATCGATTCCGGTCACGTCTCCGACGATGATTCGACCACTTTCGGCGCCGAGATCGATTGCGACATGCTTACCCCTCACTGCCGCCGACCTTCGCACGATAGCTTTCGACCTCCCAGTTGAGTATGAAATCGATCTTGTCTTTCGGCATCCGCTGAGGACCCCCGAAGCTCTCGGCAAATGCGACGAGCTTCACGAGATCGAGAAACAGGGCAGCCGCGTTCTCAACAACCGGGTGAGCGTCTGCAATCGCGATGACCCCCGCGCCCTCTACGGCAACTACTCGCGGCGCAACCAGGTGCTCCTCGAGGAAACGTGTAACCCGCTCCTCGACGAAGTCCTCGCGCTCATCGTCTTCGATTCCCTGGGGAATCCACAGCGGTGCCGCTTTGCAGTAGACGAGATGATCGGGGGTATAGCCGAACTCCTTGAGAACTTCGAAAGCCTCCCCTGAAGAAACGATACGGCGCACCTCCGGATTGAGGATTGTCTTCGTCTCGAGCGTCGGTGCAATACCGAGGTGCTCGTACACCTCCGCGAGGAGGCCGGCATATCTGGACAGGAGAGAGTCACCGGGGACCGGCTCCGCGGACACATCCGGCTTCCTCGCAAGACGCGTGGAGAGGCGATCCATGAGGTCGGAGTAGACCCGGTCGATCTCCTCGAGGGAGTCGGAGGCGACGAATACCCCGTGATTCTCGAGAAAGAGGATGTAGGGGTACTCCTTTCCCGCGGCGAGGTGCGACTCTATCGCGGATCGGATGTGGCTGGCAAGGACGTAACCAGGATTGACGACCGGTATCCAAAGCATACACTCTGGGTAAAGCTCGGCGGCGACCGCCTTGCCGTTGGCGCTGCACGTAAGGCCGTTGACCAGGGCCGGATGCAGATGGACGACATACTGCTGCTGCAGCAACTCGTGAAGCAGCGTCTCCACGCTCGGACGCTTCGTCTCCCCCGCCTCGCGTGCCGCCATGAGGTCGGCAAGCGCCTGCCGCTCCCGCTCGCCCGGGTCGGAGGAATACTGCTGCTGCCAGATCGCGTCCAGCCGCGCCCGGTTCATCCGCACCATGCCATCCGCGGTGATGTCGGCCAGGGTCGTGCCCGACGCCTTTATGTAGAGAGTCGTCTCGTTCTTATACGAGGTGTTGCCGCCGCCGGCGAGGACGAAGCTGTCGTCCCCTCCGTATTTGCGCGAGGTTTCTATTAGTTCCTTGAGTCCCACGTGTTGTACCACCTTTGATTCAGTTGCGTTTGCTCGTGACCGCCCGTTCGTAGCCGCGGACTCGCTCCATGAGCTCGCGCTCCACGGGAGCACCCATTGTCGAGCAATAGTAATCCCATACGAGACCCAAGGGCAAGGTTTTAAGCTCCTCGAGCAACCCAAGCCGGCCGATGAGATCTCCGCTCTCCTCCAGCTCGACGAGCCGCTCGCGAGGCTGCAACAACGCCGCGAGGAGCGCTTTCTGAGTGGCGCGAGCGCCAACCGCCCAGGCTCCGATCCTGTTGACTGTGGCATCGAAGAAATCCAGCCCGATATGGATGTCGCCCAGCCGTCCGCTTCGTACGATCTCCTCTGCAAGCATCCGCACGTCGTCGTTGAAAATGACAATGTGATCGCTGTCCCAGCGCATCGGGCGCGACACATGCAGCAGAAGCTCCTTGACGAAGGGTAGTACCGCCGACACCTTGTCGGCGATGAGCTCGGTCGGATGGAAGTGGCCGCTGTCGATGCACAAGAGCTTATTGCGCGTGATGGCGTACCCGAGGTAGAACTCATGAGACCCGACAACGAACGCCTCGCTCCCGATACCGAAGAGCTTCGATTCGACCGCGTCTTTCATCTCTGCGGCGGGATATTCGGTCTCGAATACTTCGTCGAGCGCCTGCTCGAGCACCTTCCGCAGGCCGAGGCGATCCACGGGGTAATCCTTGGTTCCGTCGGGCAGCCACACGTTGTGGATACAGCTGTCTCCCTGCTCGCGTCCGAGGTACGCGCTGACCTCGCGCGCTCGTTTGACGTGCTCGATCCAGAACGCCCTAATTGCAGGGTCCTTACTGCTAAGGGTATAGCCTTCGTTTGCCTTTGGATGCGAGAAACAAGTGCAGTTGAAGTCGAGCTTCACCCCCTTTTCCTTCGACCAAGACGCCCAGCCCGCATAATGATCCGGCTCAATGCGATCCCGGTCGACGAACTTCCCCCCGAACTCACCGTAGCTCGCGTGGAGGTTCAGGCGATGGGTACCGGGAACGAGGGTATACATCGTTTCGAGGTCGGACCGTAGCTCGTCCGGGGTCCTCGCCTTCCCCGGATAGTTCCCGGTGACTTGAATCCCGCCGCCCGACAGGGTGGAATCGGGCTGTTCGAAGCCGCCTACATCATCCCCCTGCCAGCAATGGATCGACAGTGAGATTGCCTTCAACCGTTCGATTGCCCCGTCGACATCGACGCCGACCTCGGCGAAGCGCTCTTTGGCGATATCATATCCCTTCGACTGATCTGACATGTTCTTCCCCTCTCTCCTTCCGCTGACTCTATCGCGCTCATCCTACACCGCCACTTCCTCGGTTTCCTTGACAAATGGGTCACGAAATAGCACTATTCCGTCATGGGTAGGCCGATGCTCCACCTGAAGCAGTCGGGATACTTCGCCGACGAGCGACTCCCACTCGAGCTGATACGCCGGAGGCCGCAGTTTCCCTTCCCTCTTCATACCCACGAGTTCTCCGAATTGGTGGTCGTGCTCTCAGGCAGCGGGACTCACTTTACCGACACCGACGAGTACACCCTCGCCGCAGGAGACGCCTTCGTCATCGAGGGCAACAGCGCCCACGGCTACCGCAACGTCAACGGGCTCGTGCTCGTCAACATCCTCTTCGATCCGGTGAGGCTGAACGTTGCGGAGACCGATCTCCGCGAGATACCCGGCTATCGTGCCCTCCTCACACTCGAACCGCGCTACAGGCGAAGCCACGGATTCCAGAGCCGCCTTCGGCTGAAAGGCCCCCAGCTCGCGCACGCGGAAACCCTCGTCGACTCGCTCGAGCGGGAGTGCAGAGAAAAACGAGCAGGCTACCATTCGCTGGCTGCTGCCTATTTCATGCAGATCGTCGGTTATCTCGCGCGCTGCTTCACCGAATCCGACGTCCCTCAGTCGCGTCCCATTCTCAGGCTCGCTGACGCGATGAGCTTCGTCGAGGAGAATCTCGCTCGGCAGGTTCGCATGGAGGAGCTCGTCGCCATCTCGGAGCTGTCGGAGAGCACCCTGCTTCGCGGTTTCAAGAAGGCAGTAGGATTGTCACCGATGCAATACCACCTCCACCTCAAGGTCGAGCGTGCCTGCGAGCTCCTTTGCAGACCGGAGCTTTCCATCACCGAGGTATCCTACCGAAGCGGTTTCTCCGACAGCAATTACTTCAGCCGGCAGTTCCGCAAATCGATGGAATGCACGCCGCGGGAGTATCGACGGAAACTGTTGGGCCGCGGGAGCACGATAGGCGCGGAACCCTCCCCTAGCGATGCGTCGGGCAAAATCGATGCATGAGGCGCTCGTCACTGAACCCTTCCGTCGCGCGGTCTCCGATTACTTCTTCCTCGTCGAGCGGTCCTACGCCCGCGGCTCCGCGCTCAAGCTGGTCGGCGACCGCTACCAGCTCAACTCCGAGCAGCGCTCGATGCTCTACCGCGGGATAAACGGCTCCAAAGAGACGGCACGCCGGAGCTCCAAGCTCATCGATGCGGTAACCTCCCTGCCGCTCCACGTCGACGGACTCAACGTTCTTTACACGGTCATGAATTACCTTTACGGGAGGGTGCTCTTCGTCTCCACGGACGGGTTCCTGCGCGACGCGGCCGAGCTCCACGGCGGCGGTGACACCCAGTTGCCGAAACGGCGAGATTTCATGAAGAACGCGATTGCGCTCCTCATGAGCTGGCTCTCCGATCAAGCACCGAGCGAGGTCGTCGTCTACCTCGACGAGCCCGTTTCCATGAGCGGCGAGCTGGCGGCCCTGCTCCGCGATGAGCTCACAGCTTCAAACATCAACGGAACGGCGAAGACTGTACAGTCAGCAGACTTTGAGCTCAAGCGAGTCACCGAAGCAGTCATCGCCACCTCCGACTCCACGATCATCGACGCCTGCCTGTGCAGGGTCTGCGATGTTGCGCGCCAGATCCTTGCCGAGCGCTTCGCCCCCGATTTCGTCGATCTGGGGCGGATTGTCCGCGATGAGCGGGCCGGATAGGCGCTTCAACAATCATTTCAGTTTGACCTCGTTTCCATTCAGACTACAATCAATGCAAATTTCGTGGATAAGTTGACTCACGAACGGGAAGTGTTTGAGCGTGCGCTGCGAGCGGCAACAGAAGCGCGCACGTCAACCCAGCGCCCCCAACGCAACCGCGAGTCCGACCACAGCAGCCATCACGACGACCGAAGCTGCCGACAGGATGCGGCTGCGGCGGCGCACCCTCGCAAGCTCCTCCGTGCGCTTGTCGGCGGCAAGCCGCGCTATCTTGCGGCTGAAGTAAATGTCGTGCACGCCGATGAGGGCGATGAGAATCAGCGTCAGGATGATCTTCGAGAGCAACACGCGTCCCTTGGCGTCGCGAAACAGCTCGCCGAAGCTCGATAGGTACCAGGTCGCGTTGTAGACACCGGAGGCGACGAGAACGAGGATCGTCGGACCGACGATCTTCCCGAATACGCGCGCGATGGTGCCGACGATTTCCGTGCGCCTCGACTCGTCTTTCGTCAGCCGATACGACGCGGGGATCACCACCCACCATACGAACAGCGAGCCTCCGACGAAGAACATCGCGCTCACGATGTGCAACCAGAGAACGACGGAGTTTACAAGAACCTCGATCACCTATTGCCTTCCTCCTTATGCGTTTCGTCGACTTCGCCCCGATGCACTGCTACAGCCCCCTCACTCCAGGTCGCTCCGAGGCACGGCGTCGTCATCGGCAGGAAGCACATGAAGATAGCGGGGCTCGAGGGTGACACTGATTTGCTGGCCCGCAGCCAAGCCGAGCGCATCCTGAGCTTGGCGTGAAACGACGATCTGCAGATCGACGGGCCCACGAATGCAGCCGAGCAGATGGAGCCCGAGGTTCGTCAGGCGGACGAGCTCGCCGGAGAAGCGGTTTGAGCTCTCGCTCGAGGGGGTGGAGGCGGTACCGGCGAGGAGGTGAGTTTCCACCATCACCTCCTCGGGGCGAATTCCAAAACGCACGTCCATTCCGGCTTCAAACCAGGAGATCCGTCGGACGCGGAACCTTCCGGCAGGAGAGGAGAGGATCGCATATTCGGCTTCCAGCGATTCTACGGTCGCCTGAAACAGGTTCGAAAACCCGACTAGCCGGGCGCAGCCGAGAGTCGCCGGCCGTGTGAAAACCTCCTCGGGCGCTCCCTCCTGAACTATTCTTCCCTTTTCGAGCACCGCGACACGATCGGCCATTTGAGCAAGATGTGGATCGTGGCTAACGGCAAGCGCCGGCAATCCGGCCTTGTGCACGAGATCGATCACCTCGCCCATCACCTCGTCTCGGGTCGAAACGTCGAGCGCGCTCGTCGGCTCGTCGAGCAGGAGCAGCTCCGGACGCCGTGCGAGCGCGCGAGCAAGGGCAACCCGCTGCTGCTCTCCGCCGGAAAGCTCACGAGGATAGCTGTCCTCCTTCGGCGCCAGTCCGACCTGCGCGAGCAATCGTCGAGCTGTCTGCAGACGCAAGAGACCCGACAGCGGATAGGCTATGTTCGCCAATGCGGTAAGGTGAGGAAACAGAGAGTAATCCTGCGGAAGATAGCCGACCGGCCGCGACTGCGGCGGGAGCCCGCCGTAGGGATCCCCTGTCCCAGGAATCAGCCCGGCGATTGCCAGCAGCAGGCTCGTCTTGCCCACCCCCGTGTTGCCGAGGAGCACGGTGAAACCCTCGATACTGAAATCGACATCCAATGAAATGGGCCGCTCGGTTCGGTATCTTATTCTCACGCCCGGTTCCTGCGAGAGAGAATGCCTAACGCCAATGGCAGCGGGAGGCCGACGAGAAAAAGAAGCCACAACAGCGGATAGACTGCCTGAAGACCGATATCCTGCAGATTGACCCACAGCTTGACGGGGATTCCCCTCGGGTAATACGCAATGATGAGGACGATGCCGAACTCACCGAGCGCCCGCACCCATGCGGTTGCCAATCCGGAGGCCAGCCCAAGCCGAGCAAGAGGGAACGTCACGCGTAGGAAGGTTTCCAAGGGTCCCTTTCCGAGAGTGAGCGAGACGCGCTCGAGGCTGGTCGGCACAGCTTCGAAGGCAGAGCGCGCTCCGACAATGTAGTAGGGGGCTGCACCGTAGACTTGAGCGAGCAAGAACGCCGCAGGGCTGTTCGTCAACACGAGTCCGAGCCGCTCGAGCGGGCCCCCGACAATCCCATATGGACCGTACACCGTCGCGAGCAGGAGCCCCATCGCCAGCGGCGGGGTGAGCAGCGGCAGAAGCACGAGGGCTTCCAAGACCCCCTTTCCGCGGAAGCGGTAGCGCGCCATGGCATAAGCAAGCGGTGTCCCGAAGAGCAGGATGATCAGGAGCGCCAAGGCCGAAAGGGAAACGGAGACCCAAGCGGCGCGAAGATCGCCGGGGGCGAAGCGAAACCCGGACCAGTTCGTATGTACCGGCAGCATCGCGAAGGGTAGCAGGAGGACGACGAGCCCGACCGCGCCCAGTGCGACAAACAGCCGGATCGAGAGTCGTTTCACGGTAATGTCGGTCCTGACGGAAGTCCGTATCCAAACTTTCGAAGCACCCGTTGGGCAGCATCCGAATGAAGATAGGCCACAAACGCTCGGCCGAGGCCGGGACGTCGGGCATCGACAGGAACGCCCGCGTAGAAGACGAGCGGCTCGGGCCGCACGGTCTGCGACTTCCCGTCCGGCCCCTCCAGCTCGAACTCGGCCGTCGAATACCAATCATGATCATAATCGGCATTCCCGAGGTTGATCTGCGGGGGGAGGGTGATGAACGGGAGCCCGTGGGATACGGCTGAAGAGCGGTATGCGGAGGAGGCATCCAACTGTCCTGCCTCGAGTCGCGAAAGCAACGAGGTCTCGGTGAAGATCTGCGACGGATTCTCGGGAGCACCGAGGATTCGTCTCTCGAGACCCTGCTCGTGATAGTAGCGCTCGGCAAGGAGAAAGGTGAAAATGATGTTCCTGCCCTGTGGATCGGTTGCCGGGTCCGTTCGCCCGAAGCGAAGCCCCTTTGTTTCCAGCACTCGTATCCAGTTGAGCTTTCCGCCGGCTGCCTCCTCGAAACGGCTCGCGAAGCGCCCCTTCGGGTTGTAGGTGATGACCATCTCGGTGCTTGCGAAGGGCTCCGCCTCCGTCAGCAACCCCGCCTGCAGCAAGAGGTCCACCGGTCCGCGGGTGACCGAGACGAAGACGTCCGGACGGATCTGCCTCGACTGGATGAGGCGTGCCAGCCCATAGGAACCATGACCGATCCCCTGGTATTGCGCCGAATGGGCAGCCGCAAACTGGGGCCCGAGAAATCGATCCATCACGACGCCCATCGAACCCGCGTAGGCCACCTCGACCGGCTCGGCGGCAGCTTGAAGCGGTGACGCGACTGCGGCTGTCGCACAGAGCAAAAGGAGAAGTTGTCTCACGCCGCGCATATTGCCACCTGTTCAATCACACGCTCGAAGGGCAATCCCGGACAGGATAGACAAAAAGAACAGCTACATGCGATTATAAGTTTAGGCAATCGGTCAGCCATTTCATTGACCCCTCGTGAGCTATTGCACTATACTCACAGCAGGTTGGTCAACCATGTGTGGACTTCCGCACAGGGCCAGGAGTGTCGATGCCCGTAACAAATACCCCGAGCAGTACAGCTATCTCGGTTGCAGAAGCGACGATGATCGTCCTCGACAACGCAATGTCCGCAACAGCGGAATCACTGCCGTTGCAGCAGGCGGTCGGAGGAGTTCTCCGCGAGGATATTCAGGCAGACCGAGACTTTCCTCCCTTCGATCGCGTCACCATGGACGGTATAGCAATAGCCTACGAGGCTTTCGAGAGAGGTGTACGGGTGTTTTCAGTCGAGGGGGTACAGGCGGCAGGTGTTCCCGGAATGCGTCTTAAGGATCGAGCCGGGTGCATCGAGGTGATGACCGGCGCGGTTCTCCCAGCCGGCTGCGACTGCGTCATTCCAGTCGAGGAGCTTCGTCGAGCCGACGAGAGTGTGGAAGTCATGGCCGATGCGGAGGTCGCACTGCGTCAGTACGTTCACCTGAAAGGCTCCGACCACTTGAAGGGGGAGGTCCTCCTCTCGACGGGAACGTTGCTTCGGTCCCCCGAGGTCGCCGTGTGCGCGACCGTGGGCAAGACTGAGCTGTTGGTCGCTCGTCGGCCATCGGTTGCCGTCGTATCGACCGGTGACGAGCTGGTCGAAGTCGGGCAGGAGCCCGGAGCGCATCAGATCCGCATTTCCAACAGCTACGCGGTGGAGGCCGCGCTTTCCCGCAGCGGGAGGGCGCGCACCGAACGCTTCCATGCACCGGACGACAAGGATGCACTCAAACGGCTCTTTGCGAATCTGATCGATCGTTTTGATCTTCTCGTAGTGAGCGGAGGGGTTTCCGCCGGTAGGTTCGACCTGGTTCCACCGGTGCTCGAGAGTCTCGGAGTTCGCACGCTGTTTCATCGAGTCAAGCAACGACCAGGATATCCTCTCCTTTTCGGAGTGTCTTCGGAGGGGAAAGCGGTTTTCGCACTTCCGGGCAATCCGGTCTCAACCCTCGTTTCGACTCACCGGTACATCATCCCGTTCCTCGAGAAGCGGAGCGGCGTCGCGCCGCGTGAAGCAGAGCTCGCGGTTCTGGCGGAAGACTACCGCGTCGAGAGCCCGCGCACGCTCTTTCTCCCGGTAAGCGTAGACAGAGCGGAGGACGGACGCCTGCTCGCGCTGCCGGTTGCCCTCAACGGATCGGGCGATCTCGCCGGCATCACAAATAGCGACGGTTTTCTCGAGCTGCCTGCCGATACACCTCGGTTCGCGGCCGGAAGCGCATGGCCCCTCACGAGGTGGAAATAGCCATGCATCAATCCGATCAGCGCCGCGAAGATTTGGCAACGAACAGGGTCGTAGACAGCCTCGGTCGCCCTCTGCATGACCTTCGAATCTCAGTGATCGATAGCTGCAACTTCCGCTGTCCCTATTGCATGCCTGCCGAGGTCTTTGGAGACGATTACCTCTTTCTATCGAGAGAACAGCTCCTCTCGTTCGACGAGATCGAGCGTCTGGCCGATCTGTTCTCACGACTGGGCGTCGTCAAGGTCAAGCTCACCGGGGGAGAGCCTCTGCTTCGCCCATGGCTTCCGGAGCTCGTACGCAAGCTCAAACGCCTTCCCCTCATCGAGGATGTGGGCCTCATAACGAATGGTTTGCTGTTGGAGAAGATGGCTGCCCCCCTCAGAGAGGCGGGCCTCGACCGAATGACGATCAGTCTCGACTCGCTCGACGCGGACACCTTCGCGCGCCTGAGTGGACGTGGTCACCAACTCAGTCAGGTGTTGGACGCAATCGATACGGCTGAGTCGGAAGGATTTTCCAACATCAAGCTCAACGTTGTCGTGCAGCGCGGGGTCAACGACCACGAGGCGGTCGAGTTCGTGCGTCGCTTTCGGAACACGGGGCGCATTGTCCGGTTCATCGAATTCATGGATGTGGGCAATCGCAATGGCTGGAAGATGGAGCGGGTGGTGCCGTCGCGCGAGCTTCTCGAACGCATCGAACAGGAATTTCCCCTCGAAGCGCTCGAGCCGAACTACCGGGGAGAGGTCGCGTCCCGATATCGACTGCGCGATGGCAGCAGTGAGATCGGCTTCATCTCCTCGATCAGCCAACCGTTTTGTCGTGACTGCAGCCGTGCACGTCTTGCGGCCGACGGAAAGCTCTACACCTGCCTCTTTGCTCGTCTCGGCACCGATCTGCGCGGTCTGCTGCGAGACGGTTCCTCGGACGACGCCATTCTTGATCGCGTGAGGCAGATCTGGGGCGGGCGGAGCGACCGGTACTCCGAAGAGCGCTCCGCCGTTGGAGCACCTAAGGGACAGAAGGTCGAAATGTACCATATCGGCGGATGACGGTCTGAGGAGCCTGTTCGAAGTGAAGAAGAAAGCGGGACTTACCCATGTTTCCGACGATGGAATGCCGAGAATGGTGGACGTCGGAGAAAAGCCCATTACCGCGCGCTCGGCGACGGCACGGAGCACCGTACGTCTTCCCGAGGAGGCCGCCTCACTCTTTCGAGACGGCAAGCTCCGGAGCAAGAAAGGCCCGGTCCTCGAGACGGCGATCATCGCCGGGACCATGGCGGCCAAACGGACCAGCGATCTCATTCCTTTCTGTCATCCCCTGCCTATCGAAAACTGTCAGGTGACCGCTGAGCTGCTCGGTGGACGGACGGTCGAAATCGAGTGCACGGTAACAGTACATCACAAGACGGGCGTAGAGATGGAGGCTCTCACGGGAGCGAGCGTTGCTGCCCTCACAGTCTACGACATGTGCAAATCCGTTTCTCACAACATAGTCATTGAAGAAACGCGGCTCGTCAGCAAGAGCGGAGGCAAGAGCGACTATGCCAAAGAATCCAAAGAGCCATAGGCCGAGGACCAACGATCATGCCCGACGGGACGGGCAGACGTATGCAACTGGAGGCTACAGGTTCTCACCGAACGAGATCGGATTCGCCGGCTACTCGGGGGTGGGAAAGTCGACCATCATCACGGCGCTCATCGAGGTAATGAGCGCTGACCGCAGGATCGCCTACGTCAAGCAGGACGCTCACGGCCCCGTGGTGGATCGGGAAGAAACGGACACGCGACACGCGACGCAGAGTGGGGCGTCATCGGCGGTCGTTTCCAACTCGGAGAGCTTCGCATTACTCGGCTCACAGCCGTTCGATAAATGGAACGCAGCTTACCTCCCCAACGAGGCCGATATCGTATTCGTCGACGGCTATCGAGGTTCGCCGATCTCGAAGCTCGTCGTCGTCGACAACGATGCCCGGATTCTCGAAGAGATCGAGAAGGGAGAGATCACCGATGTCGTCGCCTACCTATTGGATGGCGACTCCTCCGATGCCTCACGAGAGCGTATCGGTAAGGTCGCCGGAGAGCTTCCAATCCTTGATTCCAACGATACGGCGAAGATCGCCGAGTTCGTGTCCGGATTCCTCGAGCGCAGGGCAAGGTCGGTCCCCATGTTCGGACTGGTTCTCGGCGGCGGCAAGAGCACCCGGATGAGACGCGACAAGGCGGCAATCGACTACCACGGACTTCCCCAGGTACGTTACGCCTACGACTTGCTCGCGGGATTCTGCGATCGAGTGTTCGTCTCGAACCGTGAAGATCAGGCTGACGAACCGGCCTTCGAAGGACTCGAACAGATCCACGACCGTTTTATCGGGTTTGGCCCGATGGGAGGAATGCTCACTGCGTTTCACGCCTATCCGAATGTGGCCTGGCTCGTTCTTGGATGCGACCTCCCCTTCGTCGATGTATCTACTCTCGAACATTTGCTGGCGCAGCGGGATCCTCTGTCGCTGGCCACCTGCTACCTGAGTACCCACGACGGGCTTCCGGAGCCGCTTTGCGCGGTGTATGAGCCTGCCTACCGAAGGCGACTCCATCAATTTCTCGCCGAAGGGCGGGACTGTCCGCGCAAGGCTCTCATCAACTCTCGTGCAAAACGACTTCAACTTCCAAACCCTGCAGCGCTCGACAACGTCAATTCTCCGGAGGAGTACGACGAGGCGGTTGCAGCACTCAAGGAGGGCTCCGGGGATGGCCGCTGATCGGAAAAGCGTGAATCTGGAGTTCTTTGCCCAGTTTCGCGAGGACCGGGGGGTTTCGCGTGAGACTGTCCGGACGTCGAGCCGAACGGCTGCAGAGCTCTACGAAGAGCTCGATTCCGCCTATCGATTTCGCACGGAGCGCGCGGTCGCCCGTGTGGCGGTAAACGACAAGATAGTCCCTTGGGACACTTCCATCGACGAGGGGGATACCGTCGTCTTTCTTACCCCATTCGGAGGAGGATGAGGTGGCATCCGACGCTCCCGACGGTGATCGGCTCCCCAATTCCGGATTCGACCTCTCAGAGAATGTGATCGACAGCGCCGCCCTCAGCGCCGAGTTCCTCGACCAAAGAGCAGGGGCGTGTGTCAGCTTCGAGGGCCGGGTGCGCGACAAGAACGAAGGAAAAGCGGTTGCCGAGCTCGAATACGAGTCCTACTCTCGGCTCGCGCTCAGAGAAGGGGAGCAGGTCATCGCAGAGGCAATCGAGCGATTCGGAATCCTGAGAGCTCGGTGCATTCACCGACTCGGCACCTTGAAGCTCGGTGAAGTCGCCGTCTGGGTCGGCGTTCTCTCACGACATCGCGAGGAGGGATTTGCGGCCTGCAGGTACATCATCGATGAGGTCAAGTCTCGGGTTCCGATTTGGAAGAAGGAGCACTACCGGGAAGGAGATTCTTCCTGGGTCGGAGGACAATGAGTAACGCGCTCGCGAACGAAAAAAGTCGATACCTCAGACAGCACGGCGAGAACCCGGTCGACTGGCATCCTTGGAAGCCAGAGGTCTTCGATCGGGCCGCGGCGGAGAACAAACCCCTCTTCGTGAGCATCGGTTACTCCTCCTGTCACTGGTGTCACGTGATGGCCCACGAATCGTTCGAGGATCCGGAAATCGCCTCAGTCATCAACGAGAACTTTCTCCCGATCAAGGTCGATAAGGAAGAGCTGCCCGACGTGGATTCCTTCTACATGGAGTTTCTGACCCGGCTTTCCGGACACGGCGGATGGCCGCTCAACGTCTTCATCAATCCCAATCGCGCGCCGTTCTATGGAATGTCATATGTGCCGAAACGGCAGCTCACCGATCTGCTGACCTATGTCCGCGGCGAATACGATAAGAACGAGGAAATCCACAATCAGACGATCGACGGTGTCTTCGCGGTCCAGCAGATCGGCGGCGAGAAGGTCAAAGAGCTCATTGCCGATATCGATCTGCCCTCCCCCGCCCGCCCTCAGGGGCCGCAGTTCCCTCAGGGGACCTATCTCTCCTTTGCGCTCCAACGGGGCGAGCAGGCGATGGTCTCCGAGGAGCTCGAGAAGCTCGTACTTCGGGGCCTCTTCGACCACATCGAGGGAGGATGGTTCCGCTACTCCGTAGATCCAGACTGGACGATTCCTCACTTCGAGAAGATGCTCTACGATCAGGCCGCCCTGCTCTATCTCTGTGCACAGGCATACTCGATGGCGCCCAAACTCTGCTCCTACGCGATCACCAAGACGGTAGACTGGCTCGAGACACACATGAAGCTTCCGAACGGCCTGTACGGAAGTGCGACCGACGCAGACACCTCCGAGGGGGAGGGAGCCTACTACACGCTCGAGCCACCCCAGGAGGAGGGCGCTCGCAGGCTCTTTCGGACCGATCTCTGCGGAGTTCACGAGCAACGGATTCTGCCCTGGCTTGATTGGGGGCTCTTTCAGGAGGATGAGGAGGCGGCCAACGAGCTCATGGCGCATCATCGGAGCCGGCGCGCAACCCGCGTCAGCCCGGAGCTCGACCCGAAAGCGGTCTTCAGCTGGAACGCCTTCCTCGGCTACTCGCTGCTCGCCTGCGCCGGAGTGATGGAAGACGATCGCCTTGCCGGGCTCGGGCGAACGCTCCAGGAGAATCTCGTTCGCTTCACCGGCAGCCGGGTTCCGCACGTCGTTTACGAAGAGGAGTCATGCGGCGGCAGCGAGTATCTCCAAGACTACTCGGCACTTCTCTGGCTGCTTTCGGCGCTGCCCGAGAATGAACGGAAGATCGATCATGAGGGGCTGATTCGTACGATTCAAGGTAGATTCGTCAGACAAGGCTATCTCTTCCATACGACAGAGCCGCGTTTCGAGAACATCTCTCTCTGGCAGGACACGCCGTTTCCGTCTGGAGGAGCGATGCTCCTCTCGGCGCTCCTCAACCTCGGACGGAGCGAGCTCGAGGGGCTCGACGGTCTCGGAATTGCCGAGGTCGCCGCGAAGAACCCATCGTTCTTCGCTCTCTGGTGTGCAGGATTCGACAGAGCTCACAATCGCCGACGCGAATGATCGGTGGCCCGCACTTGGATCGGCAGTCTGATTGAAGCGCTTTGACATGGGGGAGCCCTCTGTGTATTATCCCTCAATGGCACGGTCATTCCTCTACCTGATCGACGGACTCAACCCCGAGCGAGGTGAACGGCTCAAGAAGGCCCTCGAACAGGTGGCTGAAATAACGGGCGTCATCGTGCGCCCCGCTCACGGGGTCGTCGAGGTCCACGCGCTCAGGGATCCGGAGCATCATGTGAGGATGGCCTGCGCCATCGTAGGAACAAGCTTCCGCGTCAAAATGAAGAGACGCAACCTCTTTTAAGAAAGTAAACCTCTGGAGGTCATCATGAGCACCAGCATCCGCATGACCGTCTATTCTTGCCTTTTTGCCGCCCTGATGGTGGTGGGCACCTATATAAAGATTCCGATCGGCCCCGTTCCAATCGTTCTTGCAAACTTCTTCGTTCTCCTCGCCGGGGCCCTCCTGGGAAGCGCCTGGGGTGCGGCGAGCGTCGGGATATTCTTATTCCTCGGTCTGATCGGTCTTCCCGTATTCTCACAGGGGGGAGGCGTTGCCGCGCTTGTCGGTCCGACCGGAGGCTATCTCTTCGGCTACCTCGCAGCGGCATCCCTCACTGGGCTGATCTCCGAATCGGGAAGGTCCAAACCGCTCTTTGACGCCTTCGGTCTGGCCGCAGGAGCGGTCGCGATCTATGTCGTTGGCCTTCCCTGGCTCAAGCTCTCGCTTCATCTCAGCTGGACGAAGGCCCTCACAGTGGGGGTGTTCCCGTTTCTCCTCGGCGATGCCCTGAAGGTCATCGCTGCCGTGGCAATCGTGCGGATACTTCAGTCGACTGCTTCTCAGCTCTTTCCCGTCTTGCAGAGACGCGTGCCGAATCAATGAGCCTGCTCGAGGTCCGAAAGCTCTCTCATCGCTTTGCTGACGGTACCTTCGGACTTCGAGATGTCTCTCTGTCCGTAGAGTCGGGTGAGCTCATTGTTCTCGCCGGCCGCAACGGCTCGGGGAAGACGATCCTCATGAAGCACCTGAACGGCCTTCTGACCCCTTCCGCCGGCGAGGTGATGGTCGCAGGGAGCCCCGTCAGCCGAAACCTCCTCGCCGCCCGCCAGGCCGTTGGGCTCGTCTTTCAGGACCCCGACAATCAGATCGTAGGTCAGACGGTACGAGACGATGTTTCCTTCGGCCCGGAGAACCTCCGGCTTTCCGCGGACGAGATCGAACGCCGGACGAGGACGGCGATCGAGGGAGTCGGGCTCGAAGAGCTCGTAGAGCATCAACCGCATCTCCTGTCGGGTGGCGAAAAACGGCGTCTCGTCATAGCCGATGTCCTGGCAATGCAGCCGACCATTGTCATCCTCGACGAGCCCTTCTCCGGTCTGGATTACCCAGGAACCAAACGGGCCCTCACCGAAATCCTACGGCTCCATGAGCACGGCCACACCCTTATCGTGATAACTCACGAGGTAGAGAAGATCCTCGCACACGCCACGCGCCTGATCATCATGGAAGAAGGGCGGATAGTCGAAGACGGCTCGCCCGAATCGCTCCTCGACCATCTCGAACGCTACGGAGTCCGACCCCCGAATCTCGACGGACGGGGGCTCTCGGGAGTGACATGGCTCAGCTCGTAGCATTCCACTATCAACCCGGCGATTCGGTGCTTCACCGGCTCGACGTACGGATAGAGCTTCCGCTTTTCCTTCTCATGGTGGCAGTCACGCTCCGCTGCGCGCCACTTGGCCTGTCCTTCCTTACGCTGCTCAGTGTCGTTACCCTCGTCTCCGCGCACCTTCCCCTCCGTCGAATCGCCAGGGAATTTCGTCTCTTCGTGTTTCTGCTCGCGTTGATGTTCGTCGCACGCGCATTCGGGTCGAGCGAACCCGCAGGTGGAGAGACGACCTGGCTCTCCCGCGCCGCCTTTGTTCCGGCCGCCATGTTGGTTTGGCGCCTCGCTCTCCTCGTGCTCCTCGGCACCCTCTTCGCCGCAACAGCCCGTGCCGCGCACCTCCAATCGGCCGTTGCTTGGTACCTGAAGCCCTTTCATTTCCTTCCGGGCGGTCGGATCGCGACGATGGTCGGTCTTACCATCTCCCTCATCCCGTTGATTTTCGACAGCTACCAGGAAATCTCCGATGCCCAAAACGCACGATGCGTTCACGGCTTCCGCAGACCCGCGCGACGGCTGCGACAGCTCGTCGTCCCTCTCATGCTGAAAACCTTTGGCCGGGCGGACAGCTTGGCAGCCGCGATGGAATCGCGATGCTACAACGATGCTCGCACTTTTGCCCCTCTCCACGTCCACGCCTCCGACTGGGCAACGGCAATCGGCGGAGTCGCCGTCGCGGCTGTCGCTCTCCTGCTCGACCTTCTCGTCTAACGGCTTGCGCGGCGGCCAAACCCGCTGTCAGGTTGACTATCACCCGGGTCGCGATTACTTTGTAGAGGTCACTCAGCCGGAGGAGGAAGAATGGCAGATCTCTCTGATCAACTGCCGGCGCGAAAACCGGAATGGTTCAAGATCCGCTTGAACACCAACGAGAACTACAAGGGCCTCAAACACCTGGTCTCCGAGCAGAAGCTTCATACCATCTGTGAAGAGGGAAGGTGTCCAAATATACACGAGTGCTGGGGCAAGCACCGCACCGCTGCCTTCATGATACTCGGCGACACCTGCACCCGGCGATGCCGCTTCTGCGACGTGAAGACCGGCAAGCCGGACGCCGTCGATCCTCTCGAGCCGCGCCGCGTCGCCGAATCGGTGCGGGAAATGGGGTTGAAGCATGCGTTCGTTACGATGGTCAATCGCGATGATCTGAGCGACGGCGGCGCTCAAGTTTTGGCAAACACCGTGCGGGCAATCAAGAGCCTCGTGCCGGACTGCTCCGTAGAGGTCCTGTCCTCCGACCTGATGGGAGACTACGACAGCATCAAGACCCTCGTCGACGCCCGGCCGGAGATAACCGGTCACAACATCGAGACAGTCCGAAGGCTGACTCCGATCATCCGCTCGCGCAGCAAGTACGAGCGCTCCCTGCGGTTCCTCGAGATCGCCAAGCAGGTCAACCCGGAGGGAATAACGAAATCGAGCATCATGCTGGGGCTCGGGGAGACTATGAATGAGGTACTGGAGGCGATGGACGATCTGCGCGCCATCGACGTAGACATGATCAACATCGGTCAGTACCTACAGCCGAGCAAGACGCATGCTCCCGTCGTCCGCTATTGGCATCCAAAGGAGTTCCTGGAGCTTCGCATGGCGGCGATCGACAAGGGCTTCATTCACTGCGAATCCGGGCCGCTGGTTCGCTCCTCCTACCACGCGAGCGAGCAATTCGATTCATTCAAAGAAGAAAGCCTCGTAGTGATGGCAAACAGACTCAAACGCGAACGAAAGGAACAGACATGGCAGACAGCGGAGTAACTGAAGAACGGGTCAAGCAGGCGCTCGGAACGGTCATCGAACCGGAGTTGCACAAGGACCTGATAACCCTCAACTTCATCAGAGATATTAAGATATCGGGCAATGACCTTGACTTCACGATTATGCTCACGACTCCGGCCTGCCCCTTGAAAGGTGTGCTGCAGTCCGAGAGCGAACGCGCTCTCCACAGGGATATTCCGGAGATCGGGAAGATCACGATCAAATTCGATTCCGAGGTCAGGAGCGACAACCGCATCGCCGAGAAGCTCAACGTGCCGATTAAGAACATCATCGCAATCTCCAGCGGCAAGGGGGGCGTCGGCAAGTCGACGGTCAGCGTCAACATCGCCCTCAGCCTCGCCCGCGACGGTGCCCGAGCGGGTCTCCTCGATGCAGACATTTACGGACCCAACATCCCGCTCCTCATGGGGATCGACGAGCTTCCACCTCCCGAGAAGGACAAGATCGTCCCCGCAAAGGTCGATGGCGTCGAGGTGATGAGCATGGGATTCCTTATCCCGCGGGCGGAGGCGCTCGTTTGGCGCGGCCCGATGCTCCACGGGGCGATCTCACAGCTCTTCACCGAGGTGCTGTGGAGTGAGCTCGACTACCTCGTCGTGGATCTCCCACCGGGGACCGGCGACGCACAGCTCAGCCTCGCTCAGCTCGTGCCGCTAACCGGCGGAATCATCGTAACCGGTCCGCAGAAGGTCGCCGTCAGCGACGCCCTCCGTGGGGTAAACGCCTTCAATCGACTGAAAGTACCGGTTCTCGGTGTGCTCGAGAACATGTCCGGAGAGATCTTCGGTGAAGGCGGCGGAAAACAGATAGCAGAAGAGCTCGAGCTCGATTTTCTCGGGACGATCCCATTGGATGGTGAGCTCGCGCGCCTCGCGGAGGCCGGCAAACCGATCGTCTCGGAAAACCCCGATGGGGAAATCGCTCAGATCTTCAGCAAGGTCGCTCGTGTGCTCGCGGGGAAGATCAGCATGCTGAGCTACGCCGGCACATAGTCACTCGCTTCCTTCGATTCTCGCGCCGCCGAGGCATTCGTCCCCACGATAGAAGACCGTGAACTGTCCCGGGGCAATCCCCTCGTCGGGACGGTCGGTCTCCACGCGCATACGGCGCTCGTCGATCCATTCCATAGAGCAGGGCAACAGCTCTGGTCCGTGCCGGAGCTTGATCTCGTAGCGGCCGGAAGTGGGAACCTGTGCGATCCAGCTCGGATCGCAGACTGTGAAGCGCCTCCGCTCCCGAGCCGAGCGGTCCTCGCCGTGAGCGACGTAGATGATGTTCTTTTCGACGTCCTTTTCGACCACGTACCACGGACCGTTCCCAAGACCGAGCCCCTGGCGTTGTCCGATGGTATGGAACCAATAACCGCGGTGCTCGCCAAGAACCCTCCCGGATACGCGTTCGATGATCTTACCCGGCCGTTCGCCGAGGTAATGTCGAATGAACTCAGGGTAGCGTATCTTGCCGAGAAAACAGATCCCCTGGCTGTCCTTGCGCTCCCTGTTCGGAAGACCGTATTTGGTCGCGAGCTCCCTGACCTCCCGTTTCTGCATGCCACCGACCGGGAAAAGGGCATGTGCAAGCTGCTGTTGGCTCAGATGGGAGAGGAAATAGCTCTGGTCCTTTACGGGGTCGGGTGCTCGATGCAAGTGAAACAGGCCGGCGGCCTCCTCGATACGCCCGTAGTGTCCGGTTGCTACCGTGTCAAAGGCCGAGCCGATATGCTCGAAGAAGACCCCGAACTTGATGCGTTGGTTGCAGAATATGTCCGGACTCGGAGTCCGGCCCGCCTGCAGCTCATCGAGCGCGTACTGGACCACACGCTCGAAATACTCGCGCTGCAGCGAGACGACTTCGATTGGAACTCCGCACTGGGCGCAAACCTCACGCGCAAAGCGCAGATCCTCCTCCCACGGGCAGTCGCCGAGGTAGCGAACCTCGTCCTCCAGCCAGACTTTGAGGTAGAAAGCCGTAATCTTGGAGTCGCCCCGTTCACGGAGGAGTCTCAGGCTCACCGAGCTGTCCACGCCACCCGAAAGGAGCACCGCAGTATTCATCGCCCTAATGTACTGTGTATTGCGCGACGAGTGCAAATCCTCGACACGGTTCGAAGTGATTTTCCGTCGACAAATTGATATATTGGAGCAAGGGATTCAATCCACAAGCGATTCTGCGGCGGACGACCGCTCGTTCACCCAATGGGGGCATTATGTTGCCTAATGGAATCGAATTACACTATACTTTACCTGCTATTCTATGTTGGCAGTCTTTGAGGAAGGTTTCTTTCAATGTCAGAACATCCCATCGGAATCAGCGATATATCGCTTTATGTACCACACCCTGAAATTGACATAAGTACGATCACAAAAGAGAGAATTCAAAAGAAACCCGATCTCGAAAAGTCGCTTCTCAGGGCCACCGGTACGGCCGGCCAAACCAATCTGCGCTTCCCGGAGCTTTGGGAGGACACATCGACCCTCGCGGCACAGTCCGCGGCAGATCTTTTCAAACAGAATCCCGACCTGGATCTCTCGAAAATGCGCTATCTGACCGTCGGAACCGAGACACCCATCGACCACTCAAAGGCCGTTGCGGCATACGTCGAAGGAATGCTGCAGCGCTCCGGCTACGACATACCGAAGACAATTTCGACCTTCCAGGTTCAGCACGCGTGTGCAGGCGGCTTTCTCGGCGCGATTAGTGTCGGTGCGCTCCTCAACCTGAGCAATCGCCCGAACGAGTCGGGTTTGATCATCTGCTCCGACGTCGCCCGATACCAACAGGAAACCACAGCAGAGATTACGCAGGGCGCCGGCGCCGCGTCGCTGCTCGTGGAGAACAACCCGAAGCTCATAGAGCTCGACCTCTCGAACATGGGTTTCGCATCCGAGGATGTCGACGATTTCTTCAGACCGCTCGGTTCGGTGGTGGCGAAGGTAAAGGGCTTCTACTCCATTCAGTGCTACAACTCCAGTCTGGAGACGGCGTTTGCGGATCATTGCGAACGGAGGGGAAAGAGCCCTGCGACGGTGCTCAACGAAACCGACTATTTCGTGCTCCATACCCCGTTTCGCAACATGCCGTACCGCGCCATGCTGCGCCTGCTCGGATCGAGTCTGGGGCTCTCCAAGGAGGAGGGGGAAGCATTTCTGCATGAGCACGCCTTCATGCAGGGAATCGATCCCATTTCGAGAATCGGAAACACCTATACCGCTTCCATCTTCATGTCTCTGGCCTTTCTGCTCGACGAGCAGTATCACCTCATCGGTGACGACATCGTCGGTAAATCGATACTGATGGCATCCTACGGCTCCGGAAACACGATGGCGATCATCGCAGGCAAAATCGCAAAGACGGCGCCCGAGGTGCTGCGTCGCTGGAAGCTTTCCAAGATTTGGGATTCGGCCCGGCCGGCACCGATGATCGACTATGAACGTTGGCTTGCGGCACCCTACGATCGCGAACGCTACGCGGAGTTGGTTACCAACTGTGCAAGCATTCCGCCACAGTCGTTCTACCTGTCGGGTATCCGGGAGGATGGCTATCGTGAGTACCGCTTCAAGTGACGACTCTGGTCTCAACCTGACTCGAAGCGGTCGGCAACTCGGCGGTTCGGGAGAAATCTCCGATCGCAAGGCCAGACATCTCGAAATCTGCGTGGACGAGAACCGCTATGCGGTCGAAACAGGCGACACCGGGTTCGGTGCGGTGCGGTTTCTCCATCGCTCACTGCCGGAGGTGAGCGAAGAGGAAGTCGACACCCGGATGCGGTTCCTCGATCACGATATCACGCTGCCAATCCTCATTTCCTGTATGACGGGCGGCTCGGCCGAAGGAAATCTGGTAAACAAACGGCTCGCTGAGGCCGCACAGCGGGCGGGAATCCCCGTCGGAATGGGTTCGATCCGCATCCTTTTTCAAGACAGCTCCTATTTCGATCAGTTCCATATGAAGACATTCGCTCCGGATGTCCCGGTCATCGCGAACCTGAGCGCCGTTCAGGTTCGCGATCTCGATCACCGCCGGATCTCCGCTGTCCTGGATCGGCTGGAAGTGCAGGCGCTCGCCGTCCACCTCAATCCGGCGCAGGAGCTTTTTCAACCGAAGGGCGACCGTGACTTCACAGGGCTCAAGGAGGCTGTGGCGCGCTTCTGCCAGAGCAGCCCAGTCCCGATTATCGTAAAAGAGACGGGGTTCGGCATCCGGCCCTCCGAGGTCGACTTCCTGTTGAGGGCGGGAGCGAGCTACGTCGATCTGGCCGGCGCAGGCGGCACCAATTGGGTCCGTGTGGAATCCTACCGCGTCTCGGAATCGGCAGCCCGTACCGCGCGGCAGTTCGACGAGTGGGGAATCCCAACGGCGCTCCTACTGGCCGCACTCGGCAAACGGGACAAGAGCAATGAACAGGAAACACGCTACGGCGGCCGTTTGATCGCATCCGGCGGCCTCCGCTCAGGCTTGGACGTTGCAAAGTCTCTCGCTCTCGGAGCCGAGCTCGCAGGGCTCGCCCTCCCCTTTGCCCGAGCGGTATATGCAGGGGGCGTCGATGCTGTGCTCGACGAAATCGAGGAGATCAAACGCGGCTTGAGAGGCGCGATGACCCTTACAGGATCCTCCACATTGCGGGAGCTGCGCTCCCAACCTCTTATCATCCAGACCGGTCTTTCGGACGCCGCCTCGGTGCTGCTCGCCGCGGACGATGCTGCGGACGGTCGCAATCATGAGTGAGCGCGGAGCATCCCGTCCAAGCGATCCGCCCCCTGCAGACCCGATCCCCTCAGGTTCTCCGCCGTTGCCGCGAGATTTCCGCAAGCTCTCGATAGAGGGCCGCCGCATGGCAATCCGCGCCGCACTGGCGGCAACCCCTCCTACTGGGGACCTTACACCCTACGGCGACGCGAGCGAGGGGCTCGAGTGGTCAGATGCCATGGTGGAATCGGCCGTCGGGTTCTTCCCCGTCCCGATCGGAATTGCCACGGGATTTCGAATCGACGATCAACGCTTCAGCATCCCCATGGCAGTGGAGGAGCCCTCGGTAGTCGCCGCAGCAACCTTTGCGGGCACACTCATCGCTTCCTCGGGCGGACTGCTTACCTGGTCGACCCAACCCGAGATGGTTTCGCAAATCTTCATCGAAGGGGTCGCCACGGACCGCGAGGAGCTCCTCCGTGAAAAGGAACCTGAGATTGCCCGCGAGATCGAGCCTCTGCTCTCTTCGATGCGCTCCCGCGGCGGCGGTTACCGCGGAATGACGGTGACAAGGCTCGATGAGATCGACATCGTACGGGTGGACCTTCTCATCGACGTGCGCGACGCTATGGGCGCGAACATTATCAATACTGCCGCGGAGTGCGCAAGATCCAAGATCGAAGCAATTACCGGCGGAACGGTTTTGATGTGCATCCTCACCAACGAATCGGTCCGCCGACGCGCAGGAGCGAAGTTCTCCCTGCCGCTCGAAAGGCTCTCACGCGGGAGGTTTACGGGAGCCGAATCCGGCCGGCGCATCGAGATGGCTTCGGAAGTCGCCCAGGTCGATCCGAGCCGGGCGGTAACGCACAACAAAGGAGTCATGAACGGCATTAGCGCCCTCGCCATCGCGACGGGCAACGACACGCGGGGCATCGAGGCTGCCGTTCACCGGTGGGCGTGCAGAGACGGTCGTTATCGCGGTGTCAGCACTTTCCACGTCGAGGACGACAACCTCATCGGCCGCATCGAGGTCCCGCTGCCGATGGCAACTGCCGGCGGCTCGGTTGGATTTCACCCCTCCTCACGCGTATCGCTCAACCTTCTCGGCAACCCTGATTCCCGGACACTTGCCCGAATCGGGGCTGCGCTCGGTCTCGCGCAGAACTTCGCTGCGCTCTTTGCGCTGGTAACCGAAGGCATCCAGAAGGGACACATGAGGATGCATGCAGCCCGACTTGCTCTACTCGCAGGAGCTCGCGGCCCGGAGGTGCGGAAAGTGGCCCACCGCCTCGCCGAGGCGAAGACCTACACGATCGATGGGGCCCAAGATATTCTCTCGCGGCTCAGATCGGGAAACGCATGAGCAACAGCGCACTTTGCCTGGCGTCGCCGTCACTTGCCCTTTTGAAATACTGGGGCAAGCGCGACGTCGCACGCAATATTCCGGCGACGACCAGTGTCGCAGTCACACTTGCCGGTCTCACCTCGGCAACCCACGTTCGCGTGCTTGGACCCCGCGAGGGAGAGGACAGGGTAACGGTGAACGGGACGCAGCAGCCGGCTGCACGCTTCGAGAAGTTCTTCTCTGCCTTCAGACAAGCTCTGGAGACCGACGTCTTTTTCGAGGTCGAATCTACCAACAACTTCCCCACTTCCGCCGGACTTGCCAGCTCCTCCTCCGGCTTCGCCGCCCTGGCTCTCGCCTGCAACGCCGCCACCGCAGCCGCCCTATCCGACCGCGAGCTCTCCGCCCTCGCGCGCATAGGCTCTGCCTCCGCGGCCCGTGCAGTTTTCGGCGGCTTTAGCATTCTGCCTGCCGGAGCCGTTGCCGCCCGTCAGCTTTTCAACGAATCACACTGGCCCGAGCTGCGAGTCATCGTGTGCGTCGTCGAAGAGGGTGCGAAGAAAACAACCTCGCGGGGTGCAATGGAGCGTTCGCGGCTCACCTCCCCCTACTTCCGCGCCTGGAGACGCTCGAGCGCGAGAGCGGTACCGGGTGTACTACGAGCATTGAAGTCGAGGGACATCGAACAGCTCGGCGAAGCGATGAGACTGAGCTACCTTCGAATGTTCGCGACGATCGTCTCGACCGATCCGCCGACACTCTACTGGCTCCCGCAGAGCGTCGCGATTCTCAACGAATGTCGGGCCATGCGGGAATCTGGACTGGGAGTCTGGGAAACCATGGATGCCGGTCCTCAGGTCAAGCTGATCTGCCTCGCCGACATCGCCGAGCGCGTACGAGAACGAATCGAGGATCTCGGAGTTACCTCGCAAACGATCGAATGCGCGGTCGGAGGGCCACCGCGAGTCGAGGTCGGGGGATGAGAACTGTCACCGTTCCCGCGAACATTCTCCTTCTCGGGGAGTACGCGGTTCTCGACGAAGGGGGACTCGGCGTAGCGGCGGCATCACAGCCGCGCATCGTAGCGACGCTCCGGGATTCACGACGTCTCTCGATCGACGGGAAGTGGGGCGATGGCAGAGCTCATTGGCCGGGAGAGGAGCGATCCTCCCTTCTCGCCTGCGCGGTTCGAGCCGCCGCCGAGACACTCGAGCTCTCGTTCGAACGACTATCTGCGCTACCACTCGAGATCGAGGTCGATTCCTCCCCTTTCTACGATCCCACCGGGGGGAAACAGGGACTCGGGTCGAGCGCTGCGACCGCAGTGGCGGTATGCCATTCGATACTCTCGTTTCATTCGGGTGCTCCCGAGCTCGATACAACCTTCTCGACCTCGCTCAGCGCGCATCGAGCATTCCAGGGGGGACGCGGCAGCGGCTACGACGTGGCGGCTTCGGTCTTCGGCGGAATCGGGTGCTTCAGGGGCGGAGCCTGTCCAAGCTTCACACCGGTGGTCCTCCCGTGGTTGCCGCCGATGTGGTTGTTTCGTGGCAGAGCTGCGATTCGAACGCCCGACTCCGTGGGTCGCTACAACGAGTGGAAGGCCGCACATCCGCGTGATGCAAGGCACTTCCTAGAGGAGTCGAATCGCTGCGTTGAGGGGTTCCTGTCGGCCGCAGACTGGGAAGAGGCCTCGCAATGGGCAGAGGCGGCCGGGGAGCTCGGTCTCACACTCGGGAAGGCGATTGGGGTACCGGCCATGGTCGAGCCTCCCGCCATGCTCGGGGAGGGAATCGCGAAGGCGGTCGGAGCAGGAAACGAGCTGGGAATCCTCTTCTCGGACTTCCCGCGGGACGATCGCGCGGAACCGGGCAGCGGATCGGCAACCTGCACGCGGCTCGAGGTCGAACGAGAGGGAGTTCTGGTCGCCGGCACAGAGGACGGGCAGGAATGAGCTCGGAGCGAGCGGGTACGGGTCGGGGAAAGCTTCTCCTCTTCGGAGAGCACGCCGCGGTCTACGGTCACCCCGCGTGCGGCCTGTCCCTCGACTCGACGATGCGTGTACGAATTAGAGAGATCGTCCCATCCCGATGGCGTCTACCGGAGCTCGATGACGGCAACCGCGGAATGCTCGGCGCCTTCCTCGAGAGTGCCGAGCCGCTCTTTCCGAAAGAGCTCTTCCGGCCAGGTGAGATCAGCGTAGAATCGACCATACCCGTCGGGATGGGATTCGGTTCATCCGCCGCCTGGTGCGCCGCGTTTGCTCGAGCGATTCTCGGGGGCTCAACCGATCGCGAGATGGTATGGGAGAAGGCGCACCGCGCCGAGGAGTTCTTTCACGGAACTCCCTCGGGAATCGATACGGGGCTCGCAATCCTCAACGGGCTCTACGCCTTTACCCCCTCCCCTCCCAGACTCCCGGGAGCCCGGCTTCTCGAAGGCTTCCCGATGCATTTCGTCGTCGGGGCCGTGCCCCGTGAAGGCTCTACCCGAACCCTCGTCGGTGACCTCAGACGGCGCATTGAATCGAAGGATCCCGAGGCGAAACGACTTGTCGAAGAGCTTGGAGCGCTGAGCCGCTCGGCAATCGAGATTCTGGCGACAGGCGATTCAGCGAGGATTGGAGAGATCGGCAAGCTTGCCGACGAGGCGCAGACGCTCCTCGATCGTTTGGGCTTGAGCACGGCAGCACTCGACACGATGATCGGCATAGGTCGCAAGAACGGTGCGCTCGGAGGAAAGCTGAGCGGTGCCGGAGGCGGGGGTGCATTCTATCTCTTGTTCGAGGATCCCGCGGGGGCTGATCGCGCCTATCGCGCGATCGCGGACGCCGTTCGGAACCGGATCGACCGCGGAGAAACGGTTCTCTTTCGCTACTCCAGGTAGTACTCCAAACGAGCTGCCGTCCGGTGAGCCCCCGAGATGTTCCTCGCTACCGGTCCGAGCTCGAGCTCAGCCAAAGGGCCGCTGACGAATAATCTCCGAGCCCATTCGAGGTCCGGCGCAACGATCGGATATCCGCAGGGCGCGCACGGGAGCGAGAGCTCTTCAACCATACGTTCAACCCACTCCCCCCCGGGACGTTTCGTATCGTAGCCGGTGGCGAGGATCAGGAGATCGGCCTCGCAGCGCCATCCTCCGGTCGAGATACGGAAATCGGAGTCGGAAATGGGCTCACCTGAGAGCTCCGAGGAATCCACATTGACCGTATCGAGCGCCCCCCTCTTTTCCAGTCGGAGGAGCTCCTCGCGGGACTCGGGCGTGAGTGATCCGCGATGGCGCTCGCGAGTGATGATCTCTCTGCGAGCCGCGGGATCCGGCTCCGCAGCGAAAGAGGACATGAAATTGGCACCCTGCCAGCTCGGCTCGCTATCGAAGAGATGGACCTCCATTTCGTGCCCCGAGACGAGGGTTACCGTTCCAGGAGAGCGTTCGGCGAGAGCCGCCGAGATCTGAGCGCCGCTCAGCCCTCCTCCATAGACGACCGCTTTCCGCCACGGTCCGAGCTCCTTGCGACTGAAGTCCGAATCGAGGACATGGTGCACCCTCATCCCGGCCGTTCGAAGGCGGACGGCCCAATCGGGCCAGCAGGTCGCATCGTCCATCCCGATGGCTATCATCACCCGCAGAGCCCTCAGTCGCGACCCGCCTGAGGGAGAGGAATACTGCACCTCGTAGCCGCCTTCGATCGGCTTCAGCGCCTCCGCCCGTCCCCGGATGCGAAGCCGATCGAGCCCGTTTTCCTCGATGATCCGCTGGGAGTGCTCGTTGAAAAGACAGAGAAGCGGTCTACCGTAGGGCGCAATAGTCGCGGGGCGTTCACGTGTGCTTTCGAAGCACCTCGCCACGGCGGCATAGCGTTTCAGCGACAGGGAGGCGAGATCGAGATGGTGCACCGCAGCCGAACGGAGGTATTCCATTCCGACATTCTCGGTGTTGTGCCGCCAGGTCGCGAGAGGTACCTCGTGAGGGTCGAGGACACGCAGGCGCTCGTGACCCACACCGAGAGCTTTGGTCAAGAAATGCGAGAGATAGGTGCCGTGTATCCCCCCGCCGATGATAAGCCAGTCGAGGGCATCGGCGGTCGCCCCTTGCCGACGAAAGCCCTCTCTCACTCGACCAACCGCAGGCGCGCCCGTCATCCCTCGAAGGGGAACCCATCGCCTGCGGGAGGTCAGATCTGTTTCTTTGGTCTCCTGGCTATCTTCACTCCGGTGTTCCATCGCGTCCTAATATACCAATCGAAGCCGACGACGTTAACCGGAACCATTTCGATCCGTCGGGGGTTCGTCTGTTTCCCGGAGCTCCGAGCCTCCTCCGTATTCCACCGGAATCCGTATCGCCCCCGCTCGTTCGTTCTTGGGGCCCGTCGAGCGAACGAGCTCGATCCGGAGCTCCGTCTCCTGCCGGGTGACGACCGGAAAATCGTGGTAGGCGTTACGGTAAGCACACGGCTTTCCTGCGAGCTGCCTTTCCTCGCAAAACTGACGATGGCGCTCGAGCCGGGACCGCTGATAGGACCGCATCATTTCTTCCGAATTCGCGAGTCGCAAAGCGGCCGTATGCGCAAGCTGCTCGTCGATCTCGATCCCGACGCTGTTGCGTCCGCTCATTGCCGCAGCGATGAGGGTCGTGCCGGTCCCGACAAAGGGGTCGAGAACGACATCTCCCTTCACGCTGAACATGGAGACGATTCTGAAGGCCAACTCCAGCGGGAAAGCACCCGAGCGGTCCCGGCCCGTGGCCCCATCGTAGCTCTGCCGTGAGCCCTTGAAATCCCAGACATCCGAAAACCACTGGTTCCGTTCCTCCCAGAAGTATGCGCTTTCACGTCGTTTTAAGCGCTCAGCCTGCCCGGGGAAGAGCCTTTTCCCATCCTTTCGAAATACAAGAATGTATTCGTGCTCCAGGGTAACGTAGGCCCCGGGCGGATACATGCCCGAGCCCATGAACTTGTTGGGAGCGTTCGTCTGCTTCCGCCAGAGAATCAACGGCAGGGACTCCATGCCGAGATGATGGCAGGCGTCGATTACCCGTGCGTGGTTGGGATAAAGACGAAAGCGGCCTCCCACGGTCCGGGTAGCATCCCCGATGTTCACGCACATCGATCCTCCCCGTCTAAGGACCCGGTAACACTCCTTCCAGACACGATCGAGCTGAAGGTGCATCGACTCATAGGCCCCCAGCGCTGTTTCTTCGTCTCCGCCGAGGAGCTCGGAAACCTGCGGATCAAGCCTTCCGAAGAGCTCATCCCACATTTCGATCATCGGGTAGGGAGGGGAGGTGATAACAAGGTCGACACTGCCGTCCGAAATGCCGGCGAGCGTACGTGAGTCGGAGACCATAATCGTATGGTCAGTCGAGAGCGGTTTCATCCATGGAAAAACTACCAGAAGGGGGCCTCTCGTTCAATGCGGCAGCAATGTGACAAAAACCGACCGCCTCGAACGCCTTCCGAGTTCGGATTCCTACCCTTGACTTTCACCCTCAATACTATTACAACTTAAGTAATATATTTTCCCCCGAATACCAGACTGGAGGCAAGTCGATATGAATACCAGCGAAAAGGTTTCGAACGTAATCGATATGTCGGAAGCGGCCAAGGAAGAGTTGGTTCGCCTCGAAGTGAATAAAGAAGAGTTTCTGCGGATAAGCCTCATTCCCGGTGGTTGCTCGGGTCTCACCTACCAGATGGATACCGATACCGTGGTCACCCCGTTCGACGAGGTCATTTACGAGGATGACAGTCTGAAAGCGGTAACCGACAAGAACAGCCTGCAGTTTCTCCGCGGTCTGTACATCGACTATTCCAGCGACCTGATCGACGTCGGGTTCCGGTTCGCCAACCCAAACGCCGTTTCGACCTGCGGGTGCGGGCACAGCGCGACGTTCGAGTAGGCATCCGAGAGCATCATGGGATTGAAGGAAATTGATTTCAGCGGCGGGGAGTCGGTCTACTGCATCAACGAGGTACAGCTGAAAAAGGCGTTTGACCTCGTAAAGACAGACCCGGAGAGCGCCCGTAAAATCAATTCTCTCCTCGACCAGATCGAGAATGACTTCTCGAGAAATGAGCGTGCGGCGCTCTCATTTATCCTCGTCGACAGGCTCCTCCGGTCGAAGGCCGCCGTCTAGCCGCCGATCTGCCCTCCCCCTCCTTCACGAAGAACGCTTTCTGAGATCCTTGTAGTAGAACCTTCTCGCGTGCTCGAGGCCGCGATAGATCGCGTAGAGAGAGGGCGATAACGGGTAGTCCCAGGAACCGGGACGATTGAGAATGATTCCCCCCATGCCTGTCTTGAAGCGATAGAGACCGTGCATCGGGTCACTCGAATCGTCGTCGAATGGAATTCCGAAGAGGTCGTAGAGCGTGCATCCTCTCTCTTTTGCCAGCAATATCGAACGCCATTGCAGCAGGTATGTCGGCATGTAGTTGCGCTTCCGATCCGAAGAGGCTCCATAGAGGTAGGTAGCTCTACGCCCGTTTATCATGATGATGACTCCCGCCAACAGCTCCTCGCCGTGGAAGGCCAACAGTAGATGGACCTCCCGCCGAATGCCCTGTGAGAACGAGTCGGCCAACTCGAACAACTTTCGGTAGTAGTTCTGAGAGTGGATCGTAATACGGTCCCGGACCGCGGTCTGCTCGTAGAGCCGATACCAGCGATCGAGCCCCTCGATCCCCCCGCGACGCACCTCGATCCCCTTGCGTTCGGCCAGCCGGACGTTGTAACGAGTCTTCGATTTCATCGCCGACAGCAGCTCTTCCTCGCTTTTCGACAGATCGAGGACTACCGTGCTCGGCGGTTGAATATCCATCGGTGCGCGGCGAAATGGGGCGATGAGGTCGGCGGGCCTCCTCTGAGCACCTTCGACACCCCACGGGAGATCATATCGAATGAAGATACAGCCCCACGGAAGGTAGCTTTTCAGGTGTTTGGATATGGAGGCCAGGTAATACTCGTTTTGATTCGTGCTCGAAGAAACCAGCGGCCCGTGGGGAACGTAGCAGAGCGACATCCCAAACCCCATGCGCCTCGTCAGGGCAAGAAGAGGCAGCTCTTCGTTTACCAGAAACGCATGAGGTGTCCAGCCGTGGTGCGATTTGAACCGCCCCCAGTACCCGGTCTGCAGAAGTACGTCGTGGTCGTCGATCGCGTCGAGCGAAACCGGCACAAGAAAGTCGCTCATGTGATCAGCCGACTTTACCGTTCGCCACCTTCGAGCTTCGAAGGGCGGCACCGTTGCATTTCAGCTCCTTCCCCCCGACCTTCAGAAGATGCCTCTCGACGCTGATCGCTACCGAGAAGAACTCGTCGATCGTGATCTCCTCCGGCATTGACTCCGGCTCGGCCTCATCGGCAACTCTCACCCTGTCTCCCGGCGAGGCGTCGTCGACGAAGATTACTTCCACGATTTCGTCGTTCTCGGCCGCGAGGAGCATCCCCTGGCTCTCCACTCCCCTGAGCTTCGCGGGCTTGAGGTTGCCGACGAGGATGATGTTGTGACCGAGAAGCTCTTCTTCACTGTAGTAGGGCACCAGCCCGGAAACGATGGTTCGTGTCTCCCCTCCGACATCGATTGTCTCGACGTATAGCTTGTCGGCAGAGGGATGGCGCTCGATATTCGTTATCTTCGCAATGCGCAGATCAACCGTTCGTGCAAACTTGTTTCCCATTTCGACCTTGGTCGAGTGCCGTTTCTCCTCACGTTCTTTCTGACTGCCCGAAAACCTCTCCCGAAGGGCCGCGATCTCGTCATCCTCCAGCCTCCTGAAAAGGATCTCAGGCTGCCCGATCCTGCCCAACTTCGGTGATGTCCCGATCGAGCTCCAGGTGCTCTCCTGGCAACCGAGAAATCTCCCGATGCGGTCCGAGGTAGCGGGAAGATAGGGACGAATGAGCACCGAGATATCGCGAACGAGGTAACAGAGATCTCGTATGAGCCTCGCTGCCGCCGGACGATCCTCCTTCACGGTCCGCCAGGGTTCGCCGTCCTGGAACGCCTTGTTGCCGAAGGACGAAAGTGCGAATATCTCCCGGAACGCTTCACGCAGCTCCACGTTTTCGAGAAGCTGAGTAATCCGCTCGACCCGCCTCGTTGCCTCGGAGTGAAACGCGGGGTCGCCCCCGGAGTCCGGCACCTGGCCGTCAAAGGACTTGCGGACGAACACGAGGGTTCTGTTTACGAGGTTGCCGAGATTGCCGATCAACTCTCCGTTGACGAGCTCCTGAAAGCTGCTCCACGTAAACAGCGCATCCGATTTCTCGGGACGATTGTAGAAGATGTAGAAACGCCATACATCAGCCGGGATTCCGGTCTCCTGGGCATCGTTTCCGAAGACTCCGATTCCCCTGCTCTTCGAGAACTGCCCACCTTCGTAGTTCAGATACTCGGTGGACGACATGTGGTGGAGCATGGTCCAGGCTTCGCCGCTGCCGAGCAGAGAGGAGGGAAAGATGACTGTATGGAACGGGATATTGTCTTTGCCGATGAACTGGTAGAGCATTACTTCGTCGGGATTCTTCCACCATGTCCGCCACTCCGACGTGTGGGTTGCCGTGATCGAAATGTACCCGATCGGCGCATCGAACCAGACATAGATCACCTTGTCCCGGAAACCGTCCTTCGGAACCGGTATACCCCATTTGAGATCCCGGGTTATGCTCCGCTCCCTGAGCCCGTCGCGGATCCAGCTTCGAGTCATTTGCACCGCGTTGTGGGCCCAATGCCCCTCCTTCGAAGCCCTGTCCATCCACTCCTCGAGCTTCGGCCTGATCGCTGGAAGATCGATGTAGAGATGACTGGTTTCCCGAGGAACAGGGGTCGTACCGCAAACGCTGCACCGCGGCTCCACGAGGTCGGCCGGATCGAGCAGCTTGCCGCAATTCTCGCACTGATCTCCCCGCGCCTCTTCGTACCCGCAGTTCGGACAGGTACCGCGGACGTAGCGGTCGGCCAAGAAACGCCCGTCACGCTCGCAGTACAGCTGGACCGTCGTCTTCTCTTTTATGTATCCTGCCGCATCCAACTTGAGGAATATGTCCTGCGTAATCTCCGTGTGCTCGGGGGTGGAGGTACGTCCGAATTTATCGAATGAAATGTTGAACCAGCTGTATATGTCTGTGTGGACGGAATTGTAGCGGTCGCACAGCTCACGTGGCGTGATCCCCTCTTCGAGCGCCTTGGTCTCGGTGGCGGTTCCGTATTCGTCGGTGCCGCAGACATAGAGCGTTTCGTACCCTCTCTGACGGCAGAACCGCGCAAAAACATCGGCCGACAGAACCTGGATGAGGTTGCCGAGGTGCGGAATATTGTTCACGTAGGGCAGAGCGGAGGTAATGAGTATCTTCTTGTCGTCCATAGGCGGCATCTTATCTGTCATCCATTACCTTCGTCAACGCGCTTCCTTGACGGCGTGTCCCGTGAGATGTACCATGAACTGGTTCCCACCAAAAAAAGGAGATATCATGATGGAGAAGAATGTAACCCCCGGCGGGTTACCAGTCTCGATAAAGCCGAAGACGGTTCTGATCGTCGTCATAGCGGTGGTGGCGATTGTTCTGATCTTCTCGAGCTTTTTCGTCGTCAATCAGACCGAACAGGCCGTTGTGCTGCAGTTCGGCAAATTTCATCGCATCGTCGGACCGGGCCTCCATTTCAAGATTCCGTTCGGAATACAGAAGAACTACAACGTTCCGACTCAGATCGTGCATACCCTATCGTTCGGCTACCGTACCGAGAGGCCGGGCATCACGACCATCTACTCCCCCGGTGACTATCCTCAGGAGTCAGTCATGCTGACCGGCGATCTCAACATCATCGATGTAGAGTGGGTCATTCAGTACCGCATCGACGACCCTCGCGCCTGGCTCTTCAACGTCACCAACCGAGAAAAGACTATCCGTGATATCTCGCAGTCCGTCGTCAACCAGCTCGTCGGCGACCGCGCGATCCTCGGTGTCCTCGGCCCCGACAGGCAGAGTATCGAGACGCAGGGTCAGGAGATGATGAATCAGATCTTCAAGAGCTACAACTTCGGGATTCGCGTGACGACCGTGAAGCTCCAGAACATCGTCCCACCGAAGGGCGACGTCCAGAACGCCTTCGAGGATGTCAACAAGGCCGTTCAGGATATGAACCGCTTCATCAACGAGGGGAAAGAGCAGTACAACACGGAGATTCCCAAGGCCCAGGGCCAGGCGAAGCAGATCATCCAACAGGCGGAAGGCTACGCGGCAGAACGTGTCAACAAGGCCGACGGCGACGTCTCGCGTTTCAACTCGGTTCTTACCGAGTATGAGAAGAACAGGACGGTCACCCGCGACAGGCTCTACATCGAGATGGTGGAGACGGTCTTCGGTAAGGCCGAGGGAACCGACCTCATCGATAAGAACCTCCAGAACTTCATTCCCCTGAAGAACCTGATCGACAGGTCGCAGGGCGTTTCACCCACCGTCTCCGGCGCAGGTCAGACAGGAGGAAATCAATGAGAAAGCTCGTCGTAACACTTGTCATCATCGCCGTCGTTCTCATCATCTTCCTCGTCGTTGGCCCGTTCTACACGATTCAAGAGGGCGAGCAGGCCGTGGTTACACGGTTTGGGAAGGTGGTCGCGGTCGATACCAACGCGGGATTCAAGGTAAAGCTCCCCATCGTGGATAACGTAATCAAATACCCCAAGAAGATCCTCTCATGGGACGGGGATGCACAACGAATCCCCACCCAAGAGAACCAGTTCATCTGGGTGGATACGACCGCACGGTGGCGGATCGAGGATCCGCTGAAGTTCTACGAGTCCGTTACCTCACTCGAGCAGGGCTATGGTCGTCTCGATGACGTCATCGATTCCTCGGTTCGAACGGTGATCACGAAGAATCCTCTCAGGGAGGCGGTCAGAAACAGCGACTATATCAACACCGAACAGAAAACACCGCTGCCGGCGCAGACCAGCCAGCAGGTAAATCTCGAGGATCTCGCGAAATTGACCCAAACCGCTCAGGAGTTCGAGCCTATTCAGAAGGGAAGAAGGGCCCTCTCGGACGAGATGCTCGCCGGGGCGGCCGCGATCACCCCGCAGTACGGGATCAAGCTCGTCGATCTCATCGTGCGCCAGATCCGCTACTCCGACGATCTCACCAAGAGTGTCTACGACCGTATGATCAAGGAACGCGCGCAGATCGCTGCGGCCTACCGCTCCTACGGCGAAGGGCAGCGTGCCGAATGGCTCGGCAAGCTCGAAAACGAGCGCCGAAGCATCCTCTCGGGCGCCTACAAGACCTCCGAAGAGATCAAGGGTCAGGCGGACGCCAAAGCCACACAAGTCTACTCCCGCGCCTATCAGCGTGATCCCGAGTTCTTCGAGTTCTGGCGGTCGATCGAATCCTACAAGCAGGTGCTGCCTCAGTTCAGCAAGACGCTCTCGACGAACATGGACTATTTCAAGTACCTGTATTCGCCCGCCGCACGCTGAGCGAATGACGTAGACGAAGGCGGCGAATCAGCTCGTGAAGCGAAGCTGCGCCACTCGCTCGATCTCCTCGAGCCGGTTTCCAAGCCGCCGATACCGTTCGGGTTCGGCGGCCACGAGCCGGCGGGCGGCGGCGCAGCTTTCTTCAAAGAGCTCCCGGTACTTTCTGTGGGCGAACTTCTTGAGAACGCCGGCGAGGCGATCCTGGAGAAGGCGCAAATCCGTTCCTCGCACCGCACCCTCCTCGAGAATCCGCATCAGCATCTGCGCTTCCTCGCTTCGGTCCCGACACCGCGCCCGCTCGAGACGCACGAGCAGTGATTCGAGCACTGGTGTCGCCATCCCCCCGAGAAGCTCCTCATCCGGCTCTGCGGCGAAGAGATGGTGATAGCGCATGGGCAGATCGACGCGACTTCCATCTTCTCCGGAGTAGAGAACGACTCTGTCTCCCTGGACGGCGAACTCGTCACGAATACGCCCGGGCACGTAGCTCGCTTTCAGGAGTTTCGAGAGGCGCTTCGCTGCAAGAAAGCGCCTCACCTCGGAAAAATCCCCGGCTCGCGGCAGCCGTCCCTTTTGCAGTACGAGCAGGTATTCGAGGTTGTGGGTGTTGCGGAACAGGCTCTGTTTGCCTCCCCGGTAGAGAACGTAATCGGTTCCCATCAACTCGGTGCGTCCCATCCGGGACATGATGGCATAGACCTCTTCGATCGGAACGATTCCTTCGGTGTTGTAGCTCAAGACGATGAAGGTGCTGTCTATGGATTCGAGCAGCCTCATCAGGGCGGCGGACGCTTTCGAGCGCACACAGAAATCGGAGTGGGTCTCGATCCAATCGGGCCGTATCCCCGCCTTGGACCGGAGACGTCCGTCGCTGCGATATCCGGTTTCGACGTCCGGCTTGTCCCACCGAACGATCGTATTGAGAAGGTGATAGTTGCTGCCGTACTGATGAATCGTATAGGGCGGATCGAGATAGCAGAGATCGGCCGTTTGCTTGGCGACGAGACTTTCCGCATTCTCGCGTTCGACTTTCATCGGGGCCGTCGACTCCCACAACACGGGCAGCTCAAGCCGTACCGGCGCGAGAATTCGAGTCAGGGCATCCCGTCCGAACCCTCCGAATCCCTTGTGGCAAGCTTTGAAGACTCCGGAGGTGTTCGCGTGTGTCGCGGCCTCGTAGACGACGGCAGATACGAGGAGCAATTTTTCGCGAAGTTGCCGGCCTTCGAGCTTCCAGCCCGGATACCACTCCTCGATGCGGTCTCGCACCGCGTCGAGGAATCGCGCATTCTCCGCAGTATAGAAGAGCCGCTCGCGGCGGTAGTCGGCTGTCTCCGTCCGCTCGGGAGCATAGTTCAACGCAAGATAACCGACCCTTCCCACCCTTCCTCGAGCGTCATCGCCGATCCTGTTGAGCTCATCGAAGGCCGCCTCGATGCCTCCCTTTCGATCGAACAAACGCTCGGTCTCGCTCGGAGCAACGGTCAGATGGGCCGAGGTGACGACCCATGCGTAGCGTTCCCAATCGTTGGCCGTCACGGCGTAACCGAGGGTCTTCGCGAGACGCGAGACGGCACCGCTGCCTGAAAACGGATCGAGGAAGGTGCGGATAGGAGCGCGGCGCTCGAGGGCTCGGAAAGCATCGGAGAGAAACGGGAGGAGACGCCGCTTGTTGCCGATGTAAGCGATAAGCTGGCGAGAAAGAAAGTCGCGCTCCGTCGTTTCGCTCATCTTGTAGAACGACTCCGCAGTTGGTAGGATTCGGAGGTGGCTGCCAAGAACCTATCAGCTTTTGTGGGTGAGATCAACATCATCCAACGTTTTGGAGAGGGGGATCCCCTCATCCGTGGCATTACCTACGACAGCCGACGAGTAGAGCCCGGCACCCTGTTCTTTGCCCTCACCGGCCTGCATACCGACGGACATCGCTACATCGATTCTGCGATCGAACGAGGAGCGCTCGCCGTAGTTTGCTCGCACCCCCTCGAAAAGTACCGCCCCGGCATCGTCTATCTGCAGGTTGAAGACTCGAGATTTGCGCTGTCCCCAATCTCGGCCGCATTTCACGACCATCCTTCGAGGAAGCTGGACACGATCGGAGTAACGGGGACAGACGGCAAGAGCACGACAGTATACCTGATCCACCAGCTCCTGGAGAAATTGGGCAAACGATCGGGATTCATCTCGACAGTGCAGATCAAGTCAGGCCGAACGGTAGAAAAAAACGGCTACCGTCAGTCGACCCCCGAATCCTGCGAGATTCAGGCCCTCCTCGACGAGATGGTTGAAAACGGCAAAGAAACGGTCGTCATCGAGGCCACCTCTCACGGCCTCTCCCGTCGGACCAACCGTCTCGGCGACGTCAGTTTCAAGGCCGGTGTGCTCACCAACATCTCCCACGAGCATCTGGAGTTCCACGGAACTTTCGAGAATTACGTCTCGGACAAGGCAAACCTCTTTCGCTCGCTCGAAGGTGAGCGGTCGTTTGGTGTAGTCAACAACGCCGACGCGCAGGCGGAGGTTTTCAGAGCTGCTGCCCGCGTGCCCGTCTACTCATACGCGACCGAACACGACGCCGACCTTCGGGCAGACGCGCTCCGACTCGACAGCGCCGGCACGAGCTTCACCCTCTCGACGACGGAGATCGAGTTGGACGCCCGCATTAATCTACCCGGACGTTTCAACGTCGACAACGCCTTGGCGTCGGTGCTCACCGTCTGGAAACAGACCGGCCAGGAGCTCTCGACAATCGTCGAGCTCCTGCCGGAGCTTCAGCCCACTGTCGGCAGGATGCACACGATTCGTATGGGCCAGGAGTTCGAAGTCGTTGTGGATTACGCTCACACCCCCGGGGCATTCGGGAAGCTGCTGCCTGCAATGAAGGCACAGACCGCGGGCAGGCTCATTGTCGTCTTTGGGTCCGCGGGAGAGCGCGACGTTGGGAAACGAAGCATTCAGGGCAGAATCGCATCCGAGTACTGCGATTTGATCGTTCTCGCCGACGAGGACCCGCGCGGCGAGAAGCCGTTGGAGATCCTCGAGCAGATCGCAGACGGCATGCCCGGCCGCTCTCGGGATCGCGACCTCTATCTCATCCCCGATCGCAAGGACGCGATCCGAAAAGCCTTCGCGTTGGCGGCCCCGGGAGACCTGGTGCTCCTCCTCGGAAAGGGTCACGAGGCCTCGATTATCTACGCCGGCGGACCTGTCCCCTGGAATGAAATCGAGGTTGCCGAGGCTTGTCTCTCTGAGATTGGATATCATCGGGCGGAATCCGCTCGAAGATAGGCGACGACGCCCTACTTTGCGATGAAGGGGATTGTCGAAGCTTGCCCGATTGCGTCCATGCTCCTGCTGCCGGTATTCTCGATAAGCCCTTCGAACCAGCGCAGCCGTGCGAGAGCCTCCGCGAGGAAGCTCTTGTGAGTGAACGGCTCGTACCGTTTTGGAAGCACCTCAAGTGTCAGGAAACCGTCGAACGTGGATATAGGGAAGCTCTCGGCCACCGCCCGCCAATCACCTGTCCCTTTGCCGGGCAGCCAATGCTTGTCGGTCAGGCCGTCATTGTCCGAGAGATGCGTGATCAGCAGCCGGTGTCCCCAACGTCGGAGAATATCCCCCGGTTTCCGGCAGTGAAGAAAGTCGTGCGATGAGTCGTAGCAGAATCCCAGACAGGGAGAGTCAAGTTGCCCGAGGATATAGTCGATGTGGTCAGGTTGTCGCGTGTTCTCCACGGCGAGCCGCACCCCCGACTCCTCGGCCCGACGGACCAGGCGCGAGATGACCTCCAAGCCTACCTCGCTCGGCGGTCGCGGGTTCAACCCCTTGCTGATGTGGACGACAAGAGTTCGTATCCGATGCCGGCTGCAGTAATCGATGTCATCGGCGTAATCGGTGTAGATAATCTCCCGATCATCCGCTGAGTCCGACCACAGCTTATTGCAGTTCGAATAGGAGCCGTGAACGTACTCGAAATCCAGGTCAAGATCACGCAGAATGCCGGGTATTCGATCCTCATACCCGGCTCGGACCATCGGTTCAGTTCTTCCGCGCCATACCGAAGAGGCAGAGAAGCCGGCGCGTTTGATCGCAGACATCCGCTCCTTCATGGGCGCACGATACCCGTACCAAGAGAATATCCCGTATTTGTATCTATCCGTCCCCCGGCCGTTTGCAGTTCTCATACTTGATTCTATTCATAATATACTGCAGATTCGGGCCGAGAGAAAGGTCACCAGTGGTTGAAGGATACGACCCGGTCGAATCCCTTCCTTGTCGTTGGAAATGGTTTCTCTGCGGCATAACCAAGGAGAAGAAGCATGACGACCCGCATCGAGAAGGGCACCGAGAGCGTTTCCTTCACGTCGGTTTCGTTGAAGGTTGTGATGACGCAGCTTCCCACGTCTTCAGCTTGCGCTTGAATCATCATGAACGCCACAGCAAAAGCGAGGTCGATGGGATAGGAAAGCTGTCCGTTCGGCATCGTGTAGTCGATGTTCGTGGTGCACGCGGCAACGATGGTCGGGGCCTGGCCGACATGCTCCTGTCCGAAGCAGGCATCCTCCATCTTCTTCCGCAGAGCCTCTTCCTGGATTACGATGAAACGCCATGGTTGACGATTCTTGGCCGAAGGTGCGCGCCTTCCGGCGTCTAGAATTCTCTTGACCTTGTCCTGCTCGATCGCTTTTGAGGAGAAATTCATTATGCTCGATCGTTCTGCAATGGCGGGAATCAAATCCATGCTTTTGTCCCTATCCTTTGGTTATTCTCAGACCCATCTTATCACATTCCGGCAAAAATTTACAGAACTAGACATTTCCAGCCGACATTACAATCGCCAAATGGACGCTTGACGAAGCCATGACCATGGCCTAATGTGACCAAACACATGAAGAAGGCGCTCATTTTCGCCGCTCTCATGGCGCTTGGGTCCCAAATCGTCCTTGCACAGGATCCGGTCACTATCAATCCGCAACAAGTTCTCTCGGAGCTCGATTTCTTCTCGAAGCAGTATCCGAGGACCGAGGGTTCTGTCGGTGAACGAAGAAGTGTCGATCATATCAAGCAGCGGCTCGACGCGCTGGGTATCACCTACAGCCAGCAGGATTTTCATGACCTCGAGGGCGCGCACTCGTTCTCGAGCTCGATCGAAGTGGATATCAAAGGGGCCCTTCCGGACGAGCTGCTCGTCGTCGTCCCGTTGGACCACCCCCGTGACGCCCGGCCGAACGACGACGGATCGATCAACCTTGCCCTCGCGTTGGGAATGATCGAGGCGCTGCACCGTTCCGAGCTTCCGATATCCCTTCGAATCTTGTTCCTCGGCGGAGAGTTCGGATCGGGATCGGGGTATCCCATCGGCACCCGTCAATTCCTTTCGAACTTCTATCCGGACTATCCTGTCGCCGTCCTCTATCTGAACTTTCAGTACATCCCCTCGAGAATCAATATTACCGGTGGAGGCCGCCGCATCATCGCCCCCTATTGGCTCATCAACCGCTGCTCCTCCTCCATGGACCAGGCGGGATTGTTCTACCTTCTTCGCGGAAACGAAAACCAGATCTTTCGCCTTGGACTCATTCAGTCTGCGCCGCCCATCAACCCCTATCTACAGGCCGGTTACCCGGCGATCGAGCTTTCCAGCCTACCCGGCCATCCGCCCCAGAGTGATTACGCGAACTGGGTGAGTACGTTCATGCGGTACATCGACGACTTCATCAGCAGTAGCCGGTCCGGCTTCCCGACGAACTGGGACCACCACTATCTGTTCTTCCAGGCCCGGTTCTTCTCCTTCATACTCACCGAGCGCGAGTACGTAATACTCGTGATAGCCATACTCAGCCTGCTCTTGGCCTACCCCGTCGTTTTCAAGGAGCGTTTTACGAGGTACCTGAGGACGATCGGCCGGAACCTACTCTCCATTCCGTTGCTGCTGGTCCTTGTCTTTCTGTTCCTCCTCCTTGGGACGCTCCTCGTTGAGGCGCTGTCGATCATTCGGAACTTCCCCACTATCTGGGTGCACGCCCCGTTTCTCTTCTTCCTGTGCAAGGCTGCGGCAGCCCTGTTTCTCTTTGCCGTTCTCTATCGATTCCTGAAGCAGCTCCCCTTCTCGCGAAATGGTCGATTCTATTCTGCCGGCTCGATTCTGTTGCTCCTCGTCGACGGCATCGTTCTCGGTCTCTTCGACTTCTCCCTCGCCTACTACTTCATTTGGTCACTCGTATTTGCCGTTCTCTTCTCCACTGCGAGATGGCGTTGGATGAAAGCGATCTTTCTGGCGGCGTCTACCGCTTGGCTCGCCAAGGCGGTCGTGGATATCTTCACGCTTCCCGCTCTCGATGTGGTTCGGGTCATTCTTCTCTCGCGGATCAAAGGCAACGTCGTTCTTGCACTGATCATTCTTCCCTTCCTTTTCATGATCATCCGCCTCGACCTTCTCTTCCGTCATCCTCGCCGCGGCCGAGGCGTTGCCGTAATCAGGGCCATCGACACCCTACTCGGCGTTGCGACTGCGGGCTTATTCGCCTATCTCGCGGTTTTCTCCGTATACGGACACTCGAATCCCCGTCCAGTGTCGATGACGGAGCTCATGAACCTCGACACCAATCAACGGACCATCCAGCTCGACAGTCCGGCCCCCATTGGACGGGTTGCGATCAGGACTCACGACCTCACCCAGACGATTGCAACACGCTCCCGAAGCTACACGACTACCGTTTCCGGAGCTCAGCCGATCCTAAACGAGGAGACCACGTCGAGTGCATTTCTGGATCGGGAACGAATCGATCTCCGGCTGGAACCCGTCGGGAAACCCTACCGTGTCTCAGTCAAGCTCAGCTCGGGAAAACAGATAGTCATCTTCGACGCGAACTTTCCCTTCTCCTACTCGCCGACCGGTAAAGAGGCAACGATTCACATCGGTACGAACCCGCCGTTTCCTCTCGACGTTCAGTTCACTCTGCCCAAGCAGTCACAGGTTGACGTGAACCTTGAGCTAACCTATTCGACCCTGCCCTATCCAATCGAGGTGTCGGGCAGCGACATATCGGTCGAAAAGACTCTCGTCGTGCGGAAGAGTTTTCCGCTCGCCGGGTCGGTCCAATAGAGGCAAGAGGTGAAGAGGATCTATTTCCACGTCGATCTCGACGCTTTTTTTGCATCCGTCGAGCAGAACGACAATCCCGAGCTGAGACGAAAGCCGGTCATTATCGGTGCAGCCCCCGGCCATCGCGGAGTCGTGGCTGCCTGCTCCTACGAGGCTCGTGGATACGGAGTACACTCCGCCATGCCAATCTCCGAGGCCTATCGACGCTGTCCCAATGCGGTCTATCTGCCGGTGCGGATGCAACGCTATCACGAAATGTCAACCAAGGTGATGTCTCTCTTCGGCGCCTACACGCCGAGCGTACAGCAGCTCTCGATCGACGAGGCCAGTCTCGATATGACGGGCACCGAGCGGCTCCTCGGATTGCCGCTCGAGGTTGCGAAGAAGCTCAAAGCACGCGTCCGTAGCGAAACGGGGTTGACAATCTCAGTCGGCATCGCCGCAAATCGTTACCTCGCCAAGCTCGCGTCGGAATACGGCAAACCGGACGGTCTGTACCAGGTAGCCGAAGGCAGCGAGATCTCGTTTCTCGACAGTTTGGAGCTTCACGACCTGTGGGGCCTCGGCAAGAAGACCCTTGTGCGCCTCGAAGAGCTTGGGATCGACAGCGTGCAGGAGCTCCGCCGCATGTCGCTCGAACGCCTGCAGAGCTCAATGGGGCGGGCAGGAGGCGCATATCTCTATCGAATCGTTCGGGGCGAGGATCCGGGCGTCTATCGGCAGTCGCGAAAGTCCCACTCCATCAGCAATGAAACAACGTTCGAGCTCGATACCGACGACATCGAGGAGATACGCCGCACTCTGCTCGCATTATCTCATCAGGTGATGTTCAGGATTATCGACGAGAAAGTGCGTCCGAAAACAGTCTTCGTGAAGATTCGGTTTGCCGATTTTCGCACGACGACCGCACAACGCACGCTCGAGACCCCCCCCGTTTCTGCCGAGGAGATCTACGGGTATGCCACCGAGATGCTCGGAAAACGGTGGACAGGTGGCCCCTTGAGGCTCCTCGGAGTCGGCGTGTCCACTTCCCTCGATGATGCGGAGGCGCCTCGTCAAGGAGAGCTCTTCGAAGGACTCCCGGATCTCACCCCGGGATCTCGCGCGGCGAATGATGAGAAACGGCGGGCTCTCGAAGAGGCCGTCTACAGGATGAAACGAGGGGGCACACCCCTTACGAAGGCCAGTCTTCTGAAGAAAGGGCGCCGCTCAGAGGAGTAAGGGGGGTGCCACTCAAGGGAGAAGCTCGGTCGGACCGCCTGCTCAGGCGTCAGTGAGTCCAAGCGGCAAGATCGTCTTTTGCGTTCTTGAGGTCGCGATTCTGACTCACGGAGCGATTCGGGATTGCCTCCATCTGTTGGACTACCCTCTCGTCGATCTGAGTCGCTTCCTGTCTATCCGAGACAGCCGGTATTTGAAGCGCCCCCTCGTAGTAGAAGTTCTTTTCAACGACATCGGTGGCATCACGGTACCTTTGAGCCTCCCCCGCTCTCGCGCGCGCCCGCTTGGACTCCGACCAGTTCCGCTTGGCTAAATGCCGGGCAAGCTGGATGTAGTAGTCGTAGGGAACATCCGGCACTACGCCGCGCGCAAGCTCGGCTTTTCGAGCGTCTACCGCCTTCCGTCCCAGCGATACCGCATAGGCGACATTTCCGAAGGAGATAGGAAAGCCCGGAACCTGTTCGTAGAGCTGTCCGAGAACGAACCATGGATCACCCTGGGTCGGATCGAGGCGTGCAGACTGCTCGAGCAGCTTTCGCATCGGATCGGCTTTGAACAACGACGCCAGAATGCCGCGTGTCTGTCCCCAGCGACCGATGTTCGACGCCTTCCAGTAGTACCCTTTTGCGTTGCTCGGATCGAGCTCGATTGCCTTGTCGGCATAGGATTCGCCCTTGAGATATTGGTCGAGGAGGGTCTGCCCAGAGGCACCTTGAGACTTCATGTCGTCCGTTGCATGAAGGGTGTCACGGGAGAGTCGCCAATATATCTCCGCCTGCTGTTTCGGGTCCTTCACCGTCGGAAGCTTCTGAAGCAGAAGGTCCATACTTGCCTGATTCTTGTCTTCGAAGCTGAGCTTGTCGGAAGTCTTCAGATAGTCGGTCTGCGCGAACAGCCGTGGGAAAACGAGAATCAGAAAGACCGCAAGGAAAACCGCCTTTTTCATCGTTCCACCTCATATTAGGAAGGGATCGGTCGCTGGATGCGAGGTCAATACTACGGTAGGCGCCGTTGGCTGTCAAGAAAATCGGGTTATGGCAACGATAGAATAGGCGGGCTATAATCTCCCTACTCTACTACCACAGGGGGACTTTCCTTGCCGCTTTTTCAACCGGTGCTCTACACCATCCTGCAGCTCGTAATCCTCGCCGGAATCGGTTTTGTTCTCAAGCGCTTTATGGGCTGGCCGGAGGAGTTCTTTCGGAGGTTGAGCAAGTTTCTCGTCACCTACGCGTTGCCTCTCTATCTTTTCGCAGGCATCGCGCATACGAAACGAGATCAGCTTCTACACGCCGGATGGTTCCCCCTGTTCGCAGTCGTCCTTCTCTCATTGGGCCTGGGCGTATCCACGTTGTTGTTCACCGCGTTTCGTTTCAGGGGGGCCGACAAGCGGGCCGGTATCGCCCTCGGTACGTTCGGGAATGCCGCTTACCTGCCGCTCGCGGTAATTTCCATCTTCCAGCTGACGGTTCCCACCCTTGCCGACCGATTGGGCGGAAACACCCCCGCGCTCTACGTAGGAGCATTCCTTCTCACCTTCAGTCCTCTCCTCTGGACCGCAGGCAACTTCATACTCACACGCGGCAGCCGTACCTTTCGCCTTCGCGAGCTCATCACCCCGCCTTTCATCGGAGTGGCTTCGGGATTCGTCGTCGTACTGAGCGGAATCGGCCCGACAGTTCTGAACCGGTCGCTTCCTTTGTTTCCGATTTTTCGTGCCGTTGAGATGCTCGGCAACGTCACCTTCCCGATGATTCTCGTTTCACTCGGGGCAATGATCGCAGATCTGCATTTCGGCTCAACTGTGCGAAAGGAGATGGTAACGATGGCAGCGTTGGTTTCAGGGGTCCGATTCCTCATTCTGCCGGGCCTATTCTTTGGAGCCTTCTTCGTCTTTCAGTGGCAGAGACAACTCGTGGCGGCACAGCTCTGGGTGCTGTTCCTCGAGGCTTCCGCCCCTCCCGCCACGAACTTTTCCGTCATGGCCGGAAGCGCCCGGATCAACGAAAACAACACGGCGTTTGCCTTGCTCGTAACCTACCTCGTGTACATGATCGCTCTTCCATTCGAGCTGCTGCTTTTCTTGAGTCTCCCTGGAATCGTACCGCCCGGTACGATGTAGCGGCTATATGATGGGCTCGACGAGAACCGCGAGTGCGCTCAGGAATCGCTCGTCCTCTTCGGTGAATGGTGAGGAGGTGTGCGAATCGATGTCGATCTCGGCAACTACGAGATCCTTGCGGATTACCGGCACGACGATCTCGGCCCTCACGTGGATACTGCACGAGAGGTAGTTGGACTCCTGGCTAACGTCCTGCACCAGAACCGTGTTCTTGACGTCGGCGGCCTGTCCGCAGATCCCTCTGCCGAACGGAATACGGATATGATCGGTCGGTGAGCCGACGTAGGGACCCAACACGAGCTCACGATGTCCTGGCTCCGTGATGTAGAAGCCGACCCAGTCGTAGTGCGCAACAGAGCTCGATAAGAGCTTACAGATCTTCTTCAGCCGTACGTCGGCCCGGCAATCTTCACGGACAATCTGGCCTGCGGTGTTGAACAGCGATTCGTAGTGTCCCTTTCGATCCATAGCAATTAAACTAACAACAATCATGAGAGAGAACAACAGAATTCGTGAGGCCGAGAAAGCGAGCCCGGCTCGTTCGCCGGCACCGGCTAGTCCCCGAGCCACCTCGTGAGGTTCTCTCGAACGAACGCGTCATCGTTCAGATCGGGATAGTCGCGATACACCCGATCGATCTCCTCCGCTTGTCCGATCGAGAGTCCGAGTGCAGGATCGATGCACCAGGTGCCGGCAAGCAACCCCTGACGTCGGAGGACCTCGTGGACGCCCGGTATCACTCCAGCGAACTCGTGCGCGGAATCGAAGATGGCCGCGTTCGCATCCGTTATCTCTATAGCTTTGCTCAGCAGCTCCAGCGGTATCGCGTGGTTGTCTGAAACGATCTGATGCACCTGTCGGAGTAACTCCACCGCCCGTTGGGTCCAAACCGCCCAGTGACCCAGGAGGCCGCCTACAATTCGCGCCAGGCGAATGCCGTTCGACAGCTGAATACGATACGGAGTGAGCAGGTCCAGCAGGATGTTGTCGTCATTGCCGGTATAGAGGGCGATCTCTTTCTCACGGCCCGCCTCGCAAACAGCGCGCACGACGTCGAGGGTGCGGTAGCGGTTGAACGGTGCAATCTTGATGGCCACCGCGTTGTCGATAAGGGCAAAGGAACGCCAGAACTCGAGGTCGAGAACCCGCCCGCCCACGACCGGCTGGAGATAGAACCCGACAATAGGCATTACCTCGGAAATCGCCCTGCAATGCTCTATCAGCTTCGGGTTTGCGACGCCCTCGAAACCCGCGAGGCTAATGAGAGCAGCGTGAAAACCGAGATCGCGTGCAGTTCGGGCCTCCTCGACGGCTTGGTGGGTCTTTCCGATAACGCCCGCGACCTTGATTGCCGGATGCTCCTTGTGCTCGCACCACTTGTCGACCGTCTCAGAAGTCAGCTCGAGCACCGGGCGAAACAGCCCTACCCCCGCGCGCCGAATCTCAAACTGCGTGGAATGCACCGCCGCGGCCACGCCCCCGGCGCCGGCATCGATGTAGTAGCGGATGAGCGCCCGCTGGTGCCTCTCGTCGAAACGCCGACTTTCGTCGAGCGCAAGCGGCATGGCGGGGATTACCTGTCCGATCAGGAGTTCCGCCCGGAGCTCATCGAGGAGAAGATCATGGCTCATTTTCCGTGCCCCCCATCAGAATCGCCCATCGCTGCTCTCGAAATGGGTGGGCTTCCCGAGGGAACGCCGCCCGGCCTTGATCCAAGCAGCGGTCCACTCGATCATCTGGTCGACTGAAACCGGAGAGAAGGGAAGCAACTTCGCCACCTTCGATGCATCGCTGAGGAGCGAGTGATCGGACCCCGTCGCCTCGAAGAGGGGCTCTTTCCCGAAGAGCTCCCCGAAGCTCTTCGCTACCGTGCGCACGCTGAGGACCTGAGGACCGGTAATGTTGAGTACCAGAGGAGGATGACTGCACACCGAAAGAGCACGGAGCGCGAGGTTGTTTACGTCTCCCTGCCAGATGACGTTCACGTAGGGAACGGAAAGCGGTATGCGCTCTCCCTTCCAGACCCTGCTCGCAATGTCGTAGAGCACCCCGTAGCGAAGGTCGATGGCGTAGTTCAGCCGCAGGATTGCCGATTCGGTTCCGTTTTGGCGGCCGTAGTACTCGAAGACCCGCTCACGGCCGAGACAGGACGAGGCGTATTCGCCGACCGGCTCGGTCGAGTCGCTCTCCCTACAACCACCGCCCCAAGGCTCGACGAGGGGATAGACGCAGCCGGTCGAAAACACGACGATTCGGCTCTTGGGAAAGGCCCGCGCGACGTGGGCGGGCACCAGCACGTTCAGCGCCCAGGTGGTGTCCTCGTTTCCGGTCGTGCCGAACTTCCGCCCGGCCATGAATATGATGTTCCTCGCCTTCGGCAGGTCGCCCACGAGCGTCTCGTCGAGCAGGTCACACTCGATCGCCTCGATGCCGGCGTCTTGGATCTTTCGCTTCGCGTCAGAATCGCTGAACCGTGAGACGCCGAACACGCTTCTGCCGCGTCCGGAGCGCTCGACGGCGCGGACCGCCGTGCGTCCGAGGCTCGGTCCGATCTTCCCCCCGATCCCGAGTATCATGATGTCGCCCTCGATTTTGCGGAGAAGCCCAACGAGCTCCTCGGAGGGTTCGGAGAGGACGAGCTCCAGCTGTTCTTCTGATTCTATCCGCTCCGATCTCATTCCGTGCCGCTACCCTGCGAGCAGCTTTCGCAGGTAGGCAACCCCTCGCGAGATGTCTCCGGATCGGTCGTCGCCCGCCTCGCGCTCGATCGTCAGGTATCCGTCGAACCGCATCCTCGACAGCGATGCGAGGTAGCGAGGGAAATCCACGTCGCCCTCTCCAAGCGGCAGCTCGGCAAAGTAGTCGTCGAAGGAAAAATCCTCGGGAGCGCCTTCCGCAAATGCGTCGTAGATGACGGTAGGATCGCCCTTCTTCACCATCCTCCCGTCCTTCGCATGGGTGTAGAAGATGAGATCTCTCAGAACTGTGAAGCTTTCGATTGGATCCAAGCCCTGAACCATGACCAGGTTCGCAGGATCGAAGTTCACGCCGAGTGCTTCCTCGCCGACGTCTTCGATGAACGAGCGAAGACGCAGGGGCGGTTCGGGGCCGGTTTCGATCGCGATCTTGACCCCGTGCATTCCTGCGTACGAGGCCACTTCACGCATCGCAAACAGGAGCGTCCGGTATTTCTCGTTCTTTGCTTCCGGCACCACGCCGATGTGGGTCGTGACAACCGGCGCGCCCAAATCCGCCGCGAGGCTCACGACGGCTTCCGTCTTGCGAATCTTCTCCCGGTTTTCTTCGGCGCGCTCGAATCCGTGACCGCCGAGGTCGCCGCAGAGAGCGGAGATCTCGAGGCCGAGCCCCGAAATGCGTTCCCGGAGCGCTTTCCGGCCGGCTGCGTCGAGGTCCCAGGCGGCCAGCCCGCCCTTCGTCGTGTACATCTGGATACCGTCCACCTCGAGCTCGGCGGCACGACCGAGTGCCTCTTCGAACGGAAGTTTGAAGGAATCAATGAGCACCCCAATCTTTATTGCCACAAGCCTCCCCCTCTCGCTACTCGCCCGCGGTGGGCACGCTAGGGAACCGAAATCTCTCGATGTTCTCTCGCCGACTGGATCTCCAGGAGGCAGAGCTTCACCGATTCCGCCGCCGAGACGCCGGTGACGACTCCCGACGACCTTCCCTTTTCAACGGCAGCCACGAAGTCGACGAGCTCGTGATAGTATCCGTCTCCGTCCGATAGTGGAACCGCCTGTTTCTCGCCCTCCTGAGGGAACAACGCTACTACCGGATTCTTGGAAAAATCCAGCTCGATCGTTGCCTTCTCGAGGACGAAAAATGCCCGCATGTTGAATCCAAAGCTGTCCGAGCAATTCCAGCCGCCGGTAGATGTTACACTCATGCCGTCGTAGCCGTAAACCGTGGAGATATGGGAAAACCCGCCGTCCGCTTCCGTCACACCGGTCGACCGCACGCTTTTCGGTCTACCCAGGAGCCAGAGAACCATGTCCACATCGTGTACGTGGAGGTCGAGCGCCGCGTTACCCGATTGCTGCGTCTTGAGCAGCCAGCTCTGCCACCCCCATCCCGGACGCGAAGAGTAGCGCCCAAGCTCGGCGAACCTCACCTTCCCGTATTTTCGGCCGTCGATGATCTTCTTGATCTCTACATAGGCCGGCCAGAACCGCAGACACTGTCCCACCGAGAAGAGCTTGCCGCTCGCTCGCTCGGCCGCAAGCATCCGATCGGTTTCCTCCGCTGTGAGCGCCATCGGTTTCTCACAGAACACGTTGTATCCGGCCTCCAACGCTTTCACGGAGTACTCGGCATGAATGAAGGTCGGCAGGCAAAGGTCGACGATGTCGAAGCCGCCTGCAGCGAGCATCTGATCGAAATCCGTGTACTTCTTTACCCCGCTCAGATCGACCTCGCCGCCGGCAGATTGTATGTTTCCGCCCGCATCCAGACTCTTGATGTCCAGCGATTCAGCGCTCAGATCCATAAGCGCCGTGAGCTCTACGTTCGGCAGGTTGAGATAGACCCCCAGGTGGGTTTTCCCCATGAACCCGGCTCCTGCAAGTGCGACTCGAACCATAGTCACCACTCCTTCTCGTTGCTATGCGTAGGTCTCGATAATCTTCATCGCCGCGATTGCCTTCTCGACTGCTCCCGTCTGCCCAGGCACGATCTCCGCAGTGAAGGTCTTGTTGTACCCAACCTCTCTGAATGCCTTCATGACTTCAGGATAATCGACATCGCCGGAGAGCAGATCGACGAATCCGTCCAGGTTCCCCACGTTGACTCGGAAGTCTTTGAGATGGACCGCCATGATCCGTTTCCCGAGGGTTCGTATCCAATCCTCGGGGTGCCCGAACGCGAGGACGTTGCCGACGTCGAAGTAGGAGCCGACATACTCCGATTCGAAGGAATCTATGAAGTAGCGCATCTCGAGCGGGCTGAGCAGGAAGCGGTTCCACACGTTCTCGACCGCAAGCCGCACGTCCAACCGTTCCGCGCTCGGGAGGAGTGATTGGACCGCCTCACGAGCCCACTCGTAGACCTTCTCGTAGGGTTGCGGCTTGAAGCTCGGCACGAAGACTGCGGAAACCATGCCGGGAAGATAGAGCATCGTCTTCACCCCGAGCCAGGAAGAAACCTCCAGGGCGCGCTTGTAGTTCTGGATCGCTTTCCCCCGAACCTCGGGATCCGGATCGGAAGGCGATTCCCCCCACGCCAGCCCGGACGCGGAGGTAGCGAGCTCGATCCCGAGCCGATCGGCTTCTCCCCGTACTTTCTCCGCTTGCGAACGTGTCGTATCGAGCGAGACCGTTCCTGACTGGTCCACCGTCACCTCGAAGCAGTCGTAGCCGAGATCCTTTGCATGGCGCATCGCCTCGAGGTAGTCAGCCGGAGTACCGTCCCGATTTGCCGGAAATGCCCAGTAATTGATTCCCTTCTTCATGGAAGCCTCCTGCAGTGCATTGTGTTGTGTTTTGGGATCATCGACCGTGTCGTGGATTCAGTCCGTCCGTGCGGCCGTCCCGATACTACTCCTTCACGGCCCCACCTGCAAGGCCCGCCACGAGGCGGTGCTGGATCACGTAGAAGAGAACGAGCACCGGGATAATTGCGAGGAAGGCCGCGGTGGAGAGTAGATGCCACTGGCTCGACCACCGGCCGACGAATCGATAGAGACCGAGGGTCAGGGGCATCTTCGGTTGTGACTGAATGAACGACAGCGCGAAAAGAAACTCGTTCCACGCGTAGATGAAGGTGTAGATCATCGTCGTCACCAACCCGGGCGCCGCGATCGGCATGATGATCCGCAGGATCGTCTGGCCACGGGTCGCCCCGTCGATGAAGGCCGCCTCCTCGATTTCCACCGGAATAGTTCGGAAGTAGCCGCTCATGAGCCAGATGCTGAAGGCCATCGTAAACACCGCGTTCGTGAGAACCAGGCTGAGGTAGGTGTCGAGCAGGTGCAGGGCCCCGAACGTCTTGAATAACGCGATCACTACCACTACGGGCGAGAACATCTGCACGACGAGGAAGATGTAGAGTGCCAATCGACGCCCGAGGAAGCGCAGCCTCGCAATAGCGTAGGCCGCCGGGATGCTCAGCAGCGTGTTCACGAGGGTCGCGGCAATCGCGATGATCGCGCTCGATTTGAAGTAGGTAATGAGCTGGTATTGGGCCCACACCGTCACGAAGTTGCCGAACGTCGGCTGGTGCGGGAACCAGCGCGGCGGAATCGTGTAGACCTCCTGGCTGGTTTTGATCATGGTCGAGAACATGACGAAAAAGGGAAAAAGCATCACGAGCAGAAGGAAGATCGTGAGCACAACTGCGACCGGAGTCGCGCGATTTCGCCAGTTCATGATATCTGCTCTCCTTTGAAGTAGTAGCGTGCATATACAACGCTGATCGCTGTCAGAATCACAAACGTAATGACCGCCATGACCGACGCCTTACTGAAGTGGAGCCACTGAAAGGCGTTCTTGTAGATCGAGGTTATAAGGATGTCGGTCGAAGTGACGGGCCCGCCCTTTGTGAGTATGTAAACCGCATTGAAGTCGTTGAAGGTCCACAGACAGGACAGGAGGGTGGCGATCAAGATGATGTGCCTGATGCCCGGCAGCGTTATGTAGAAGTACTTCTGGACGGAGTTCACCCCGTCGATGTAGGCGGATTCGTAGAGATCCTCGGGTATAGACTGCATTCCCGCCAGAAACACCAACGCCATAAAAGGCACGCCGATCCAGATGTCCACCCACAGCGCCGAGATGAATGCCGGGATAGGGGTCCCGAGCCAAACCGGTGGGTTGTTCCAGATGTGGAGCGCGGCCAAGGTGTGGTTGAGAAGTCCGAACTGAGGAGTGTAGACCCAGCTCCACAGGAGCACGCTTATCGGTACGGAGGAGGCCCAGGGAGCTATGAAGAGCATGCGGGCTACCATGCGCCCGCGGAATTTCACGTTGAGAAGAAGGGCAATTACCATGCCCACGGTCATCTTTACGAACACCCCTAGAAACGTCCACAGCAATGTGCGCCCGGTGACACGCCAAAACTCCGCGTCGCTCATCACCGCTATGAAGTTCGTCAGACCCGAAAATCTGATTAAGCCGCCGAGCTTGTTCGTCTGAAACAGGCTCATCGCAAAGACATATATGAGGGGGTAGATCATGAAACCGATCAGAACTGCGACAGCCGGTAGCAGCAGCAGGTAGGCAAGCCTCGCTTCCGGCGTCCAGTACTTCGGTCGAACTATCGGAATCGCTCTATTTTCCGTCACTTGAGATTCCCTCTGGAGGAGCTCAGCGGACACGCGCCGACGAGAACAACCGAGAACGGTGAGTTACAGGACAGGTGCCGCACTGAGCGAGGCCGGACCCACTTGGGAGTCCGGCCCCTCGTTTGAGGCGCGTACTAAAGTCCGCGCGCCTTGTCGATCTTGGCCGCCGCTTCGTCCAGGGCCGCTTTCGGTGTGGCTTGTCCCAGATAGACCTTCGAGACTGCGTCCCAAATGGTCTGACCATACTCGTCCCAGCTGTCGATCAGCGGCCAGCCCTTGGCGTGGAGCGCTGCCTCGCCCATGACCTTGTAGAGAGGGGTCTGGAAAGCAGGAAGCGCCGCTGCGTCCTTGGTTACCGGCGGGAATCCGACCAGCTGGTCGAACTTACCCTTCCACTCGGCTTTGTAGAAGAAATCGATGAACTTGCCTGCGGCCGCGAGGTTCTTGGCACCCGAGAAGAAGGCGACCGAGTCCGTGATGATGAGGGGGGTCGAAGGGTGTCCGGCAAAACCGGGAATCTGCGCATACTCGACCGGGAAGTTCGATCCCGCCTGCTTCATTGCAGACTCGACCCAGGCCCCGATCATGACGTATGCGGCCTTGCCGGCGTAGAAGACGGGATGTGACTGCATTCTGTCTTGACCGAGGAAGCCGGGCTGCACAACCTTGTCGACGTTGGCGAGCTTGTTCATGAAGGTAAGCGCCTTGACGCCTGCCTCGGAGTTCACAGTCGACTTGCCGTAGGTACCGTCAGGGTTCTTTGCGAAGAAGTCGCCTCCGGCGGCGTAGAAGTAGTAGGCGAAGTCGGTAAGCTCGGTATGCTTCTGGCCGGGCATGATCAAACCGGCGTGGTCGGGAGAGTTGGCGGCAATTGCATCCTTTTCGAGCTGCTCCATGGTTTGCGGCACGTCCGTTGCGAGGTTCTTGTTGATTGCCATGAAGCGAGCGCCCGCAGCGATCGGAAGCCCCATGAGCTTGCCTTTCACGACCGCCTCTTTGGCTCCGGGGACGATATTGTCCATCGTCGCCTGGCTGACATACTTGGCGGGTTCAGCGATTGCGTTCAGCCCCATGAGCTCGAGCAACCAGCGCGTGCCGATAACCGATATCTCAGGCGGCTGTCCCCCGGCCAACGAGGTCGTCAGCTTGTCATGCATCTGGTTCCAAGCTATCGGAACGATGTCCAACTGAATGTCGGGATTTGCCTTCATGAAGGCGTCCTGGAGGCTGGCACGATAGTCTTCGGTAAGGCCGTCGTAGAGGGCCCAGTAGAAGGTGACCTTGGCTTTCGGTCCACCGGTGCTCTCGCCCTGTCCGCCCGCCCAGAGGAATGCGGGAAGCAGCACGAAAACAAAAACGGCTACTGCTATCGGTAGCCATCCGAGTGTACGCACTCTTTTCATATAGAACTCCTTTAGGAACCTTTTACACGGACAATACTGTCCGGTGAATCACCCATCAAAGAAAACGCTAGTGCATCTCGGCGTCGCAGCTCCCGATGCCGGGACGATAGAAGTTGAACCTCACATCCGGATGGTCGGCGAGCAACGACATCGGCACCGCCGAATCGGCGATACCTTTGGAGATCATCAGGGTAGTCAACCTCATTCCGAACGGGTTGTCATGAGTACCCGCGTGCCAGATCGAAACTGTATCGGATTTCCACGTCTCTGCCGGGCCGACCGATAGTGCATGGGAGGGCACGTTCGAGACGACCCCGCCGCCCGAGGTACGGGCATTCTGGATTATCGTCATCGGGTGGAGCTCGACGACGCGCGCGGATTGCTTCCGATATTCGAGAGGAGACGGAGGTTCATCGAGATAGGGTTCCACCCTCCTCGGCGGGTCGTTGAACGCCCAGTGTTTCACCTCACCCTGTCCGCCCTGCATTAGCAGACAGTGTGCTGAGTCATAGGATTTCGTGTATTCGGAAACGCTGTCCGCGCGGAGGAAATGAAGATGGTCGTCGGGCATCCGGAGCTTTTTGTCGATTCGATTGAAACAGAGATCGAGGTCTGCCTTCGCGAAGCTCAATGGGTGAGTGACGGCGACCTCCTTCCCGTCAATCAACCATTCGTCCATAGCCCAGAAGTGGCCCTCACGAACATCGATTTCCAGATCGTTGACGATCTGGGCAACGAGCGGGAGCTGCTCGGTGGGACCGATCGGACCGCAGATCCCTCCAGGACGGTCAGAGGTGGACGCCTGCCACGAGCGGACATACTCGAGAGCCTCCGCGAGATAGAAAGATTCCAGGGTGTCGTAGAAGGTCACGGTGAAACCCGGACGTGACAACCCCCGGAGGTCGTCCGCCGCGAGTCGAGCGGCGTCGCTCAGCAGCTCTTCATCGAGCGTCGTGTAGTCCCACCATCCGTCGGCGACTTTGCTCTTGCTTCGCATTGATCGGTCCCTTCTTCTACCTTTTTAAAACATCGCTAACGTACCGTTCGTAAGCTGAGTCATTATCTCCCGCGCCTACACCGCTGTCAAGTTTTTTCGACTCCGCCGTCCATTCGATAGGGGTACATCCCCGTCAAGAGCGAGTCGACCGCCAACTGCGCGCTGCCGACGACCCCGGCACTCTCGTGAAGACTCGAGAGTATGAGCTCCGGCACCGCGAACGGCACGGATTGCTGGAGGTTCCTCCGTATTGGCTCCACGAACAGGCTCTCGACGCCCGGCAAATGACAGATATCTCCGCCAAGGACGATCCGCTCCGGGTCGAGGATGAGCGCAAGGTTGATGACGGCAATCGAGAGTGCGTCGGTAGTACGCTTCAAGATGCCCTGTGAAAGCGCATCGCCTCGGAGCGCAGCCGAGCACACCGTGGCCGGGCGAATGGCACCGGATCTGCCGCCTGCGATGTCGAGCAGCGTGGGAGCAGAGGCGCCGCCTGCCAGTGCTTCGACGGCATTGCGACGAATAGAATCTACCGAAGCGACCTCCTCTAGATAACCCTGGGACCCCGCCTCCGTCGCCCGCTCGAGGCCGCGAGTGAGGGTAAATCCAATCTCGCCGGCCGAGCCGTGTCCACCGTGAACCAGATTCCGCTCGAAGACAATTCCCGCCCCGATGCCGTTGCTGATCTCGACGAAGACAAAGTTGCGACAGTCGCGACCCGCCCCCCGTTTTGCCTCCGCCAGCGCGGAAAGGTTGACGCCGTTTTCCACAAAGGTGGGAACACCGAACCGCCCCTCGAGAACGCTCTTGATCTCCCGCCCTTCGAGGCTCTCGTAGAGAAATGCACTCGCGACGGTGCCGTGCTCGTCGACGACTGCCGGCACCCCGACCGATATGGCCTTGAGCTCCCCTTCCCTTCCCTGTCGTGCGATGACCCGTTCAACCTCGCGTATCAGCTCCTTTTCGATGTCCACTCGGTCGTCCAGCCTGAATCCGTCCTCCTCCTCGATGATATCGCACCCGAGGTTGGCCACCGCGATCTTCGTCGGTTCTTTCAAGAGGTCGATTCCGATGACCCACCCGTAGGAGCTGTTCACCATGAGGTGGGTGGCACGCTTACCGCTACCGGTTTGAACTTTCCCGGTCTCGACGACATACCCTTCGGTCTTCAAGGTTTCGACAGCTCGTGACACTGCCGGAGCGCTCAGCTTGAGATCGCGTGCTATCTCCGCACGGTAGAGCGGCCCATGCTCGCGAATGTGGTGGAATACGATCGAAATGTTGATTCGGTTCTGGAGAGAAGCGTTCGCGGTCGCGGTAACCTGGAGAGGTTTCATCGGACCTCACTTACGATGCGATTACTTACTTACGGTACGTAAATGATAGGAGATTCTCTCCGCACTGTCAATGCCGATCGCTCTCGCCCACTACCGGACGGAGGCGGTCTGCCGTGCCGCAACGTAGGGCGTCAGGGGAAAGGTCACCATGTAGTAGATGTTCGAAGCGTTCCAGAGCGTGAACCCGGATGAGTGAGCCTCGCGAGCTCCCTCGAGCTGGATTCGCAGGTATTTGGAATACTGCTGTTCGTCCATGGCCAGCTCGTTGGACTGCAGGAGAAAGGCCTGGACGAACGGGCGGATCTTCGCCCTTCCTTGGACAATCTCCTTCGCCCTGCGCGTTCCGTCCAAATAGATGTCCTTGGCTCGTTCGAGATAGGGAACGCTCTCCATGAACTGGCGGGGGAAGAGAGACGGATAATACATCGGACACACGACATCCACGTACTTCGACAGCATCTCGATATTCTGTCCGATCCAATTTCCCATTCGGTACCAGCAGTTGAAACCATACAGGTCCGTGCTGATGGGAATGCGGAGCGCGTCCCGAGCCATGATCATGTAGGACTCGAGGGCGTCGATTCGGGACATCCCCGCTCGTTTGAAACGATATTCGGCGTCTTTGAGCGGGCCGTCGGAGGGGAAACGGATGTAGTCAAACTGAACCTCGTCGATTCCCATGCTCTGAAGCTCTTTGGCAATATCGACGTTGTAGTTCCAGACTGCCTCGGAGAACGGATCGACCCAGAACTCCTTCTGCACGTACTTCACGGTATCGGTCTTGCTGTTGACCTCCTTTACGATGTTGCGCCAGGGTTTGTTCTTGGTCTTGTCCCAGACGGCATATTTGAAGTTGTCGTAGGAGTACAGCTGTTCGTCTTTGAAGACCACCATCCGACCGACGACGTACATCCCGTTCTCGTGAGCGACCTTGATCAGCTCCTTCAAATTGAAGAAGGGGTGAACCGCACCAATCCTGCGAGCGAGAGGTACCTGAGAATCATAGGTCAGGCGTCCGAAGTCGTCCTTGACGTCGACGACCAAGGAGTTGAGGCCGTTTGCCTTCGCCAACTCGATCATCTTCTGCAGATGCTCGCCCGAGGCATTTACCGCCGCGAGGTAGAGTCCGGACCGATCCGCCGCAACCGCAAGACGCTTCTCCTTCTCCGCCGAGACGGCCGGGGGCGCAGGGGGCTTCCCGATCGCCTGCCAGGCCTCTTTGCCGAGGTCGTATTTCCAGTACTCGCTGCGGGTCGCCACCGACAGCACGGGTCTTCCATCTGAAAGACCGGAGCTCATCTGGCGAATGACCTCGATGCTGCCGTTGCCGACCGCCGGCGAATCTTGGGTCGTCCCGACCGGGAAATCTGCAGAGGTCCAGGATGACCTATCCGCGTTGGATCGATACACACCGCCTCCGAACCCAACCCCGATATAAAGCGCGTCACTCTGAACCGGTGAGTAGACCGCGCCAGCTATCTCCTCGTAGAACCCAGCCCCACGGTAGAGAAACTTCAGGCTGTCGGAGTAGCTCTTCCAGCTCTTGCCGTTGTCGGTGGTCTCGAAGACCCCGCTGAAGGACGTACCGACAGCATAGGTAGCGTCGGACCACGGTGAGACCGCAACCGTGGTTATGTAGGCCACGCTCTTGACCGGCGGCCGAAGAGGGACTTCAGTCCAACTCCTGCCCGCGTCGTTGGATGCAAATAGAGCTGCCGAGGTTGTGACCGCCACCCGGTTGGCATTCAGAGGATCGACTCCGATGGCCGTGATTGTCTCTATTCCACGATCGTTGAACGGGTAGACCATTCGGTCCGGGAGCCCGTTGTCGTGGAGCCGCCATGTCTGTCCGCCGTCCTCCGACACATACACTCCCCGATTGTTGGCGACTCCATACTCAATCGCGCCGCCTGAGACAAAGCGGTCGAAGTAGGGATGAGCTCCCTGAACCGACGCGCCGCTCGAGCCGCCGTAGCCGGCCGTTTGGGGTCCAACCGTGGCTCGATCCGTTGGATCAGTTGTTGACGAAGAGGACGCGGTTTCAGGGGGGTATTGCTTCGCGGTTGTAGTCACGTTCTGAGCGGAGAGCGTTCCGGCGCCGATTGCGATTGTTGCGGCAACGGCCGGAAGTAGGAATCGGGCAAAACTTCGCATGTGGGATCCTAACAGACTTTTTCTACATCGTGCAGCGTCGCCGTCATCGAGCAGTTTGCATCTCTTCGAGCTTCCCCCGAATCTCCGCGCTGTACTCGGGGACCGCACTTCGGTTCGACGCGACCCAGGCCCCGATGCGACAGGCAAACCGGATTGCCTCGACGGGGGTTTTCGCGTGCATGAGGGCGTAGACGAATCCGGCCGTGAAGGCGTCGCCGGAACCAACAGTGTCGACTACGTCAACCTGAAACCCGGGCACCCATGCGACGGATCCGTTCGACCAGACCGAGGCCCCGTCCGCACCAAGGGTCACGCAGATAATCGGGATATCGAAGCGTCGTGCGCTTTCTTCGCAGAATGTATCGATATTCATCTGCCTCTGATAGAGATACTCTCCGAGGAATTCGGCCTCGGTGTTGTTCAGTTTCAGAATCGTGCACATCCCCAGGGAGCGCTCGATCCATTCGCGATCGTAGTAATTTTGGCGGAGGTTGACGTCGTATACGACCTCGCGCGGCTTCGCCGATTCTATGGCGGAGGCAAGAGCGTTCCTGTTTCCCTCGGTACGTTGAGCAAGGGTACCGAAGCAGAACACATCCCACTTCGAGCTCGCAATGCGTTCCACCTCGGAGGATGTGAGCCCGATCGCGTCCCACGCGGTGTTTTCGTGGATCGTGTAGTCCGGCTGTCCGTCAGGAGAGACGATGACGTCCACGGTCCCTGTGGGACGGTCGGCGCTGCGGGCGATATAGGAGGCGTCAACTCCGAGCACTTTCACCTGCTCCATGGCTGCAGCACCCAGCTCATCCTGCCCTACCGCGGAGATCATCGCCGATTCTACCCCCATCTTCGCCATGTGGGCGGCCAGGTTGAAAGGGGCGCCGCCGATGAAAGGTTTGCCGTCAATAATATCCCAGAGAATCTCGCCGAACGACAGTGCCCGCATGGATTCCTTGCCCTCTCGTTTCGCCAATTATCCGAGCGCGATCAACAGGAAGACCAAGACGAAGAGTGCAACCGTCTCGACAACACCAAGCACCATGATATAGTTCGCGAAACCTTTGCCGGTCTCCGCAAGAGCATCCGATCCGGCCGCACCTGACTTGCCTTGATACCAGGCGGAGTAGCCGATCGCGATTCCTCCGATTATTCCGGCTCCGAGACGCAGCATCGGGTCGGCGTGCGAGCCCTTGATCGTGTTCATCAAAATCATTCCGTAAATCGTCTGCGACAACGGAGCACCGACAAACGCTATGAGAAGAAAGGGCGCGATGCGATTCTGCGCATAGCATTTCTTCCACGCTCCGATTGCCGCCATACCGGCGGTGCCGGTGCCCAACGCAGAACCGATTGCCGCAAACGCAAGTGCCGCGGGAATACCAAGTTGACCGATGTCCATAAGGTGAATTCTCCTTTCCCTACTTATTCGATACGAGCTTTTCCTTCACAACCGTGAAGGGTCGATAGGCAACACCGGACCACTCCATCTCGAGGTGTCCGGAGAACTCAAGCAAGTTGAGCCTGACTCCGTGGACGATGAGCGCCAGGGCGCCCAATGCAATGTTGAGACCGTGTCCGAGGAGGAGGATGACCGCCATCGCCACATACCCAAGCACTCCACCATTCGCGGCTCCCATCGCCATTCCATTGAAGCTCTCCGCGACCGCAACCGTCGCCAGGCCGACTGCGAAGAGGCGTACGTATGAAACAATATCCGAGAATGCGCTGACACTGTTTAGCAGCTTCAGCGGCAGCTTGGCAAGACCGACCAGGATCCCTTTGCCGAAGTTTCCGTTCTGGTCGCTGAAAACTACCTCGACTCCGAGTCCGCCGATGATCAACCAGAGGGCTGCGGGGTTCAACGGCTTGCCGACAACGAGCGTGATAACCAGGAAATAGAGTCCCCAAATCAGGCCGATCGCACCGATGTCGGAGACCGCAACGAGTGAGGGCAGCTTTTTCACCACGTTCAGCAGATGCGCCAGCGTCAGATGTGCCAGCGCGATCGTGAAGCAGAGGTACATGATGAACGAGTTGTTGCCGCTGTCGAAGCTATAGAGCTGAGGGATGATCAGCTTCGACAGGAAGGAGTTCTGCGATATCGCCTCCGAGCCGAACCAGGTTCCCGTAACTGCGCCCCAGGCTATCGTACAGATACTGAACACGTACATCATCCGGAAGAACTCCGGACGAGCCTTCGGCATCCGGAAACGCGCGAATATCGTTACGACGAGAAATATGAGCCCATATGCCGCGTCCCCGATCAAGAGTGCGAAAAACACGCTGAAGAAGATGAGGAACCAGGGGCTGATGTCGAACTCTTTGTATCCAGGTACGAGCCCGAGAAAACTGAACATCGGCTTGATAATCCTGATCCAGCGCGGATTCTCCACGAGCGTCGGCACCGGGTCGTCGGGTTCCGGGTCGCGAATCAGCAGACCCCACCCGTGCGCCGCGGCAGCTTCTCCGAGCGCTTTCACGCCGCGATCGGGGACGTACCCGGTGAGAAATGCAAGCCCCTCTTCGCTTGCCAAGCCGGTTCGAACCTCTTCGAACTCGATATCCTGGCCGAGTGATTTCAAATGTTCTTCGATCAGGTCGCGCCGGTGAGCGAGCTGTTGGAGTCGTGTTTCGATCGCCGACAGTCGCTCGGTGTTCTCCTTGATCCGTCTTCGTACGGTTGCCAATCCCTGTTCGGGCAGGGTGAGCTCCTCGTCCTCCCTGAAAGCCTCGCTCCGACCGACTGTCGTACATCCTATCTTCGATTTTGTTCGAAAATTCACGAACGGCTTCGCATCCGCACCGAGCTCCTTGAGGCGGTTCGCGGAGATCACGTACAACCGCAGGTCGATACCGTGCTCTCGAAGGAAGCGCACGTCGGCCGGTTCGAACCGGCCCCATGGCTCGAGTCGCTCGGCCTCCCGCGACAACCGCTCGACGAGCTCTTCGGTTCTCTGGGCCTCTTCATCGAGAGCGCTCACCTCGTCGACGATCTTCTCGATCTGGACGAAATCGGCGCTCTCGATTTCCCTCCGGCGGCCGCCTTTGACGTCGAGCGGCAGCGCCTGCTCGACCTTGCGTAACCTCTCCTCGGTTGCCCGAAGCGCCGTCAGGCGCTCCCCCTCTCCTTTCATCGGCTCGAGGTGGAGAACTCCGAGACGGCCAAGCTCCGATATGGACTCCTCTCGGTGGGAGTCGAGGAGGATAACGGAGATCTTCTTCATCTTGACTATCATGCCGAAGTCACCTCGAGGATGTTGCTCTTCGCGATCTTTCCGCGCACCACGGCGGCCGTCTGCTCGTCACCGAGGTAGATGCGGATCTTGCGTATGTTCCCCCGCGTTTCCGGGATCTTCACCTTCTCGAAGAGATTGACCCGCTGGGTCGTGATCCGAAGCTCCTGCTCCAACCGCTTCACCTGCTCCCGCAGGACCGCGACTTCCGCGTCCGCGGCAACGAGTCGTTTGAGGATGTCGACACCTGCGTCGACCCAAAGCGGCGTTTCGAAGAGGTCGTAAGGGAGCGATTCGAACTGGATACCAAGGAACTGAGGGATGTCAACTCCGGCTATGTTGCCGGTATCGGTCTGAAGCTCTCCGACCTTGACGAGCTCTTCGAGTGCAATCTCCTCTCCGAACACCGCAATCCACTCCTGAAGCTCTTCGTAAATTCGGTCGCGCATGCGTTGCCTCTCACGCTGAGCCGCCTCAGCCTGTCGAATCACCATTTGGAGCTGCTGCTTTTTCAACATCAGCGTCGGCAGGTAGCGCTCGAAGCGCTTGAGGGCGTCCTTCTGCTTCTTGAGCTCGTTCTTCGTTAGCTTTACTGCAGCCATGCCGGTCCTACGCGGTCTCCTTGAGTGTCGACGGCCAGTACTCGCGTATCAGGTCCGACCGCAATCCTGTCTCCTCCGAGGTGAAACACTCCGCAAGGATCTGCCACCCCTTGTCGAGGGCGTCCTCGAGAGGAACGTTCACCGACAGATCCATCATTTCGCGTTCGAAGATCGTGCCGTACTTGAGGAGCTTCTGATCCCAATCTGACATCCGGAAACCCATCGACTTCTTCTCGAGCGACTCCTTGTACGCTGCGTAGAGCTTTATCATGCCGTCCATCAACGAACGGTGATCGGAGCGGGTGTCCTTGTTGACCATTTGTTTGAGCCGCGAAAGGCTTCCGAACGGCTCGATGCGACCGTTTCGCAGATAGTACTGGCCCTCGGTAATGTAGCCCGTGTTGTCGGGAACCGGATGGGTAACATCGTCGCCCGGCATAGTGGTGGCCGCAAGAATCGTGATGGAGCCTGCCCCCTCGAAATCGACCGCTTTCTCGTAGCGGGATGCCAGCTGGCTGTAGAGGTCGCCGGGGTATCCTCGGTTGGAGGGTACCTGCTCCATCGTGATCGCGATTTCTTTCAGGGCGTCGGAGAAGTTCGTCATGTCGGTCAGGAGCACCAAGACTCTCCGACCCTTAAGAGCGAAGCGTTCGGCAACCGCAAGCGAGATGTCAGGCACCATCAGACACTCCACGACCGGGTCCGCCGCAGTGTGCACGAAGAAGATCGTTCGGCTCAGTGCCCCGCCCTCTTCGAGTGTGTCCTTGAAGAAGAGGTAGTCGTCGTATTTCAACCCCATACCGCCGAGCACGATCATATCGACCTCTGCCTGTAGGGCGATGCGCGCGAGCAGCTGATTGTAGGGCTCACCGGAAACCGAGAAGATTGGGAGCTTCTGGGACTCGACCAGGGTGTTGAAGAGATCGATCATCGGGATTCCGGTTCGAATCATCTTGCGAGGGATGATGCGTTTCGACGGGTTTACCGAGGGGCCCCCGATCTCGATGAGATCCTCCATCAGCTCAGGTCCGCGATCGCGGGGTTGTCCGCTCCCGTTGAAGATCCGGCCGAGGAGATTGTCAGAGAATGAAACTTGCATCGGATGGCCGAGAAACCGGACTTCATCTCCGGTGGAGATACCACGGCTCCCGTTGAAGACCTGGAGGGATACCTTGTCCTGCTTGAGGCGGATTACCTCCGCGAACGATTTGCCGTACCGCGAGGAGACCTCCGCGAGGTCTCCGTAGCGTATCCCGTCGGCTGATACGGTGATGACATTCCCGGCGATCGACTCGATTTTGCTGTATACCTTGCGCATTTTCTACCCCTCTACTCTGTTGCTCCAGCCGCCCCGGCAAGGGCGGTCTCGTCGACTCCTACTTGTTTCTCTTCGACCTGCTTCTTGATCTCCTCCTCCACCGTTTCGAACTTCTCGGTCTTCCATTCCGTTCCGTTGTAGTCGAGGAAGCGCTGCCTCAATCGTGCAAACCAGCTGCGGGCATCGTCCTTGTTGTCGAACTTGAACTGGGCCGACAGAATCTGAAACAGCAGGTCGAATACGTGACGCTGCCGGTCGGGACTAACCGAGCCGTCGACCGGGTCAAAGCTGTTCTGCTGCAGGTAGACCGAATCGAGAAAGTCGCTTTTCAGAAAGATCACGTAGTCGTCGAGGCTCGTCCCCTCCTCGCCGACGACCTTCATCATCTGCCCGACCTCGTCTCCGCGGAAGAGAACGCCTCGTGCGTACTCGGTCTTCTCGGGATGGATGGAGCCCTGATACTTGCTCCAGCTGTCGAGCGGATGAATCGAGGGATACTTGCGGGCGTCCGAGCGCTCGCGCGACAACCCGTGGAAGGCACCGACAACCTTTAGCGTCGCTTGGGTAACCGGCTCTTCGAAGTTCCCGCCCGCCGGGCTCACCGTTCCACCGATCGTCACCGAGCCGGTGGATCCGTCGCGCAGCCTCACGACCCCCGCCCGTTCGTAGAACGCAGCGATGACCGATTCGAGGTAGGCAGGGAACGCCTCTTCGCCGGGAATCTCTTCAAGACGACCGGACATCTCGCGCATTGCCTGTGCCCAGCGGGATGTCGAATCCGCAAGCAGGAGCACGTTCAGTCCCATCTGGCGATAGTATTCGCCAATTGTAACTGCGGTGTAGACGGAGGCCTCGCGGGCGGCGACCGGCATCGAGCTGGTGTTGCAGATAATGACGGTGCGCTCCATGAGGGTCCGTCCGGTTCGGGGATCGGTCAGCTCGGGGAACTCCCGCAGCGTCTCGACGACCTCGCCGGCCCGCTCTCCGCAGGCTGCGATAATCACGACGTCGACGTCAGCGTGGCGGCTCGTTATCTGCTGGAGAACTGTCTTCCCGGCGCCGAACGGCCCGGGGATGCAGTAAGTGCCCCCGAGGTTGACCGGAAAGAAGGTGTCAATGAGGCGAACCTTCGTAATCATGGGATCCGAGGGCCGCAGGCGTTCACTGTAGGCGTTGATGGCACGCTTCACGGGCCAGGTGAAAACCATCGACAACGGCGTCTTCTTTCCGTCGGAATCCTCGACCTCCGCAATCGTCTCGTTGATGGAGTACTCTCCCTCGCCCGAGATCTTCGTAACCTTGAGGCTTCCCTCCAATCCGAAGGGCACCATCACCCGGTGCTCGAAAATCCCTTCCGGAACAGTTCCGAGGGTGTCCGCCTGCATCACCGTATCGCCGACCGATACTTTGGGGGTGAACTTCCATTTCGTCTCTTTCGGCAGCGGATCGACGTAGGCCCCACGCTGGAGAAAGAATCCGAAATCCTCGGCGACCTTCGGCAAAGGATTCTGAAGCCCGTCGAACACCTGACCGAGCAGGCCCGGACCGAGTTGAACCGCGAGCATCTCGTGCGTGAATTCGACCGGATCGTCAATTCCGATTCCTCTCGTCATTTCGAACACCTGGAGCTCGACGAGATTTCCGCGAATCCGAATCACCTCCGCCTTCAACCTCTGATCGCCCACAACCACGTAGGCGACCTCATTCATCGATACCTCGGTCTCGACCTCCACGGTCACCATATTCCCATTGACGGCGACAACCTTACCGGTACTCATTCTACACTCTCCACGTTGGTTTGCCCGAATTGTTCTGAAATCGACTCCGGCATAACGGCGGAATACAGCTCGCCGAAGCGTTGTTCACCGCGCTCTCGTTCGAACAACGACCTTCGTTCGAGAAGCTGCAGCTTTAGGTAGTAAACGATGAGTCGCGCCACGTCGAAGAAATGGCCCGTCTCGAGCTCCTCGAGATAACGCCACCGGGCCCGGTCCAGAATCTCCTCTCCCTCGAGCGGTGATGCGGCGCCGACAGCCTCACGCGCGGCGTCGTACACCCCGGTGGCGTAGGGAGCCTCGGAAAGATAGCGAGCTCCATCGACCTCGAGTTTCTGTGCCCGCGATCGAACGAGCTCGTCGCGAAGGCGGCTCTCCCAATTGAGCCAGGACATCACTACCTGTTCGCCGTCCAGGAGGGTTTCGAACTCCAGACTGATTGCGGGAGGTGGTCCTGCCGGAGCCAACCTTGCCCTGCTGAGGAGCTCGAAGTCTGCAGGCTCCAGCTGCGCACGACACATTTCGAGGAACTCCTCCGATGAGGGAGCGTGTTCCTGATCGAAGGAAAGCAGCGGAAGTGTCGAGACGGCGTAGAAATACTGACTCAACTGGCCGACCCCTGAGTCCGGATCAGCTCGCCGAGCCTCGGACTAAGGTAGTCGCTCAACACCTCGGCGATCCCTTCTGCTGAGAAATCATAGTAGGCGTTTCCGCCCTTCTCGGTGATGAGGAATCCGGCCTTGGATTCGGGACTTGTCTTGATTTCCATTCCCTTCTTCATCTCGTCGGCGAGGCGAGAACGCAAAGAGCTCTCGAGCGCAGCAAGGTCGTTCGAGGGAAGATGTACCTCGAGCTTGCCGAGCTCCTCGCCGTTCCAGGACTTCATCAGCGCAACGACCGCCTCCTCGAGGACCTTCCCGTGGAGCGCCTGGCCGGCTTCTTGCTTAATGAGGGAATCGAAGATGCGGGTTATGCTTGCACGGAGATTGAGAAGCAGATCGCGCCCCGCCTGCTTGAGGGCATCTTGTCCCGACTGTTCGGCACGCTCCGCCTCCTCTTTCGCCTTCGCGAGGATGCGCTCGGAATCCTTCTGAGCTCGTTCGACCATTTCGGCAGATTTCTTCTCAGCCGCTTTGATGATCTCGGCCGCCTTCTCTTCTGCAGACTCTACGCCTTCTTTCTTGATGGTCTCTATGAGCTCTTTCAACTGTACGTCCATAGATGCCTCGGTTAATAATATCTATTGTTGTTGCTATCGCAATCGGGAATACAAGTGTTCACCGGATACAGGGTAGAAACTTGGGCCAATTTTAGATAAGAAAGCGAATTAAATCAAGGGAACGGGAACAACTTGGAACGAACAATGACCCTGCGGATCGATTCTCTCGCGTTCGGAGGCGACGGAGTCGGTCGTCTCCAGGGGAAGGTCTGCTTCGTGCCGTTCGCAGCTCCGGGAGATTTGCTCGAAGTGCGAGTCGTCGAGGAACGGCCGAACTACCTACGTGCCGAGATTGTAAACACGATCGAGGCATCGAGGTCTCGACGGTCGCCACGATGCCGTCATTTCGGTCGCTGCGGCGGGTGCCAGTGGCAGCATATCGAGTATCCCCGGCAGCTTGCCATCAAGGAGAAGCTGCTATCAGACTCCATGATGCGGATTGGCGGAATAGAGGCACCTATTCGTCCTATTGTCCCATCGATGCAGGAGTACGGGTACCGCACCCGAGCCCGCCTGCATGCGGGCTCCGCGGGATTCGGCTACTTCGAGCGGGGCTCGAAACGAATTGTGCAAGTCGAGGAGTGTCCGATACTCCTACCTCAAATCGAATCTCGCATCGTGGAGCTCAGCGGTACGACCGGAAAGCTCGACCGGAGAGTCACTGAAATCGAGCTCGAAGCGGACGGAGGTGAGGGAGTCGTCCTCCGCAGCACCACTTCCGAGGGCCGGAGGCGGAGCCCCGGCTCGAGAGGCAAACGCCCGAAGAGCTCATCCGAGGACTATTCCTTCAGGCAGGTCAATCACTACGTCAACCTGCAGCTCGGCAGAGCCGTCGAGGAGGTCATCCTGCGTTTCCTGCCCGAAAACCGACCGCTGCAAGTGATCGACCTGTACTGCGGAGACGGCAACCTGTCGCTTCCCCTCGCGGCACACGGAGGGTCGGTGGAAGGCTTCGACACCTCTGAAGACTCGATTCGCAGAGCCTCCGAGCGCTCGCGCCTCGAAGGGCTCGACGGTGCAGTCTATTCCCGTATGGATGCCACGGCCGCACTCGAGGCGGTTGTCCCGAGGTTCCGAGGCGCAGCGGAGCGGCGTTCGTTCCTCTGCGTTATCGCAGACCCGCCGCGGGCGGGACTCCAAAAGATCATCGCGGGAATCCTCGGTCTCGCTCCGGAGCTCTTCGTCTATGTTTCCTGCAACCCTCCAGCTCTCGCCCGAGACAGTCGCCGGCTTTGCGACGAAGGAATGCGGCTCGAGCTGTTGGCACCTTTCGACATGTTTCCCCAGACCTTTCATCTCGAAACGATGGCGGTCTTCAGCCGATCTCGCCGGTCAGAACCGGAGCCAACTCTCGAGCCCACAGCTTGATCGCAGTCCAGTCGCGGTAGTCTCCCTCCGACAGCGTGCCACTCCTGTCCCGGGACAGAAAGAGCCGAAGCAGCGGGCCCAACTTGCTTCGATCGACCTTCCCTCCGAACAGGCCGGTACGAACAGGAGGACGTATCCTGCAGAGCGGTTGGAGGTAGCTCTCCGCTTGCCTCCTGTTGGAGGCAGTATCCACCCGCATCGTCAGCCCGGTGATGAAGTAAGCGACATTGAGGCGCCACAGCTCAGCGGCGTTCCTGCGGACGAACGCGATCGACTCCGGCAATAGACGCCCCAGTCGCGCCGGGCTGCCGACTACCACCGCGTCATAGCGCGAGGTTTCGATGGCGTTGCCGACCCTTCGGACGTCCACCTCCGCGCCCTCTTCGGAGAGTATCTCAGCGATCGTTTGGGCAACCTCGGCAGTTGAGCCGTACCGAGTGGCGTATGCAACCAGCACGCGAGCTCCCACTCTCTCTCCTTTCTCCGTCTATCCTTCCCCTGGGAGTTGCCCTTGTCAATGCGGCTTCCGGTGAAGCAGCGCGAGCTCATCAACCGTCTCCATTCCTGTGAGTACCGCGAGTCCGGAATCGGAAGCCAACCCGCTCGACCGAATCGCCCGTGAAACCTTGGGGGTGAAGTACCTGTTCCCCTATCAAAAGCTTGTGGTATCCAACATCCTCGAGGGCCGCGACCAGATCGTAATCCTCCCGACGGGGGCAGGAAAGTCCCTCTGCTTCCAGTTCCCGGCCCGGCTACTTCCCGGCGTGACCCTCATCGTGTTCCCTCTCATCTCCCTCATCGCCGATCAGTACAGGCGTCTCAAGGAACAAGACATACCCTGCGCAGTGCTCAAGGGAGGGCAGACTGCAGCCGAGCGAAGGGCAATTTGGAACGATGTCCGAGTCGGGCACATCAAGGTCATCCTCACCACACCCGAGGCGCTCTTGGCGGCACGTGCCCTGAGGGAGCTTCGACGGCTCTGCATTTCGCACCTTGTCATCGACGAAGCGCATTGCGTCAGCGAGTGGGGCGATACGTTCAGACCGAGCTATCTGCAGCTCGGTGAGGCGGCGAAACAGGCAGGGATACCACTACAGACAGCCTTCACGGCCACCGCGTCGCCTCGCGTGCTCGAGCGTGTACGTCAGGTCCTCTTCCCGGAGGGCGAAGTAAATCTCGTCCGAGCCAATCCCGACCGTCCGAACATCAGCTACAGTGTGATACCGTCGGTGTGCAAAGAGCACTCGGTCACCCAGCTCGTACGACACGCGAAACGTCCCGCACTCGTCTTTTGTCGAACTCGCGCATCGACGGAGCGAACCTGCCGGCTACTTAGAACGCGGTTGGCGGACGATCAAATTCGTTTCTATCACGCGGGTCTTTCGAAGTCCGAACGTCGAACGGTCGAGGAATGGTTTTTCTCATCTGGACAAGGGGTTCTCACCGCCACCTGTGCATACGGAATGGGAGTCGACAAATCCGACATTCGTACGGTCATCCATCGCGACACCCCACCGTCGGTGGAGGCGTTTCTCCAAGAGTCCGGGCGTGCAGGGAGAGACCGTGCCGGGGCTGAGTCTTTTCTGGTTGTAAGCGCCGAGGATTCGATGATTGCGGCCCGTCTCCCTGATCCCGTCGCCCGAGAGCGCTATTCTGCCCTGCTCGAGCTCGCGCTGAACTCAACGAGATGTCGTCGCGAGAGTCTTCTCGCGCTCCTCGATGCGGAGCCGGAGTTCTGTTTCGGCTGCGATGTCTGCGAGGGCCGGGTTCTCTCGAGCCCGGAAGGACGAGAGCGCATCCTTCGCATCGTACACCGCCACCGCAGGCGCTATACACAGCATGAGATGGTGACGATACTCGCCGGTCGAATGACCCTCGACGTACGCTTGCGAGGTCTCGATCTATGCAGTGATTTCGGCTCCTTCTCCGATTGGGAGCCGGAGGATCTGAAGTCGGCTATCGCCTCGCTTCTCGCCGAAGGTGAAATCCGCGCTCATCGCAGGGGGCCATGGAAGCACCGACTGACCGCCTGAGCGCGCCCGGGCGATCAGTACCTCACCCACTTCAAGATTTCCCCGATTCCCACTCGCTTTCCGGTCATCAGGATGCCGACGCGGAAAATTTTGGCCGCGAGAAAGACGCATCCGATCACCGTCAGCACGAGCACTGCGACGGAGAGACCGATCTGCCACAGCGGAGGCGTGCTCACGAGGATTCTGATCATCATCACGATCGGAGAGGTCAGAGGAAAGAAGGAAAGCGTCACCGAAAATGGCGAGCCCGGCGCCATGACCAATGAGGCGATGGCCACGAGCGGAATGATCAGAAATATCATTACCGGCCACGCGAGCTGGGTCAGATGCTGCTCATCCTCGGCTCCGGCGCCGAGTGCGCCGTATATGGCCGAATAGAGAAAGAACGCGAGCACGAAGAACCCTACGAGAACGCCGAGATTCGCCATCGTGAGATCGGCCGGCGGCTTGACGTGGAGCGACGGCCCCACAATATGAACCAGTAGCAGGGCGGCGACTATCCAGATTCCGTACTGAAGCAGTCCGGCTAGGCCCTTGCCGAGAAGCTTCCCGAACAACAGCTCCACCGGTCTTACCGAGGAGAGCATGATCTCGACTGTCTTCGAGGTTTTCTCCGTAACGACCGACCTGCCAATCATCTGCCCGTAGAGCAGCACCGTCATATAGAGCATCATCACGAAACCCATGACGGTAAAAAGGATATCCGTAAAGCCGCCCGAGCTCGTCGCGCCTCCCGCGCCAATCTTCTTGACATCGAGCTCGGGACGTGCGCTCAGGTAACTGACCTTCGCAGGATCCAGCCCCTCCTTCGACAAACGGGCAGCAACCACTTCAGAACCGATGATTGCCGACAAGGTTTGTGAAACCACCATGTCCGTTCCCGTTTTCGAATAGTAGTCGAAGCTCACGGCGTCGAGGTAGTTGTCCGGCAGCACCAACAATCCGCTCAGCGAACCGGCTCCGACCTCGCGTTGCAGAGCCGCCGTATTGTTGCCCCGGACGAGTATCAGATTCGATGATGCGGCGGCGGCCTTCGCCTTGGTGAATATCGCGTCGTCTCCGCCGACGACGGCTACCTCGGTCCCCGCGGCGATCTTCGTATTGATTGAGAGCAGTCCGGGAAGAACCGTGATCCCGAGAATCAGGAATGGACCGATGATCGTGATGACGACGAACGCCTTGTTGGCGGCGGTCATCTTGAACTCCTGACGGGTCACCCGCCACATTCGCTTCACCGCGCCTCCTCCTGCTCCTCACGCCCGCCGACCAGATTGATGAAGATCCTGTGCAGGGACGGTGCGACTCGTTCGAACCGCGTCACGGAGACCCTTCCCGCAAGATCCTTGAAGAGCCGGTCCGCCGAGTCCGGCTCGGTCAACTCGGCTTCTATCCATCGAGGATAGCGACTCACGTGTGATACATACTGGAGCTCCTCCACGAACCGGACATCGCCGTCGAACTCGATCTGAACGGCGTTCCGACCGTATCGCTTTTTGATCTCGGTGACGGGTCCCGAGACGACCTCTCGTCCCTTGTTGATAAGCAGTATCTTGTTACAGATGCGTTCGGCCTGTTCCATGATGTGAGTTGAAAAGAGGATCGTCTTACCGCGCGAGCCGAGCTCCTGAATTGCCTCGAGCAGCGTATCAGAGCTCACTGGATCGAGCCCTGCGAACGGCTCGTCGAAGAAGAGGAGATCCGGATCGTGGGCGATTGCCGCAATGAATTGAACCTTCTGCGCCATCCCTTTGGACAGCTCCTCTATCTTTCGTTCTTTCCATTCCGCCAGACCGAATCGCGCCAGCCAGCGGTCGATTTCGGGCCCGGATTGCGAGGCGCTCTTGCCCTTGAGGTCGCAGAGATAGCGGAGCATCTCGCCGACCTTCACCTTCTTGTAAAGGCCTCTTTCCTCGGGTAGATAGCCAATATGTTCCTTGTCTTCCTCCCGTATCCTTCGGCCGGTGAAGAAGATCTCGCCGGCGTCGGGAACGAGAATGTTCATGATCATTTTGATGGTGGTAGATTTCCCCGCACCGTTCGGACCTATGAGGCCGAATATCTCCCCCTCTTTGGCCGTGAACGAGATCTGATCGACGGCGGTCAGGTCCCCGAATCGTTTTGTAATTCCTTGTACCTCGACCATGTGCTCTCTCCAATCATCTCTTGCCTGTGACGAGCTTAGCAGACCACGAAGGTCCGGGCGCATAATTCAGGATGTCGGTTGGGTAATTTCCCCAATTATAGGACCGTCGCCGCCACGGAGCAAGCGTATTATACCCCGATCGATGCATTTGCCGTGCGTAGGCGTTTCCGATATAATGAGCCGCCTATTCGAATCGGGTCTCATGCCCGAAGCCGCAGATTGTAGTAAGGGTCTTCAGTGACAAGCAAGAAGAAGGATATCGTCGTCTCCTCGGCCAAGATGTCTCTGACTACCCTGCTGAGCCGTATCTTCGGGCTGGTGCGCGATCAATTCCAGGCCAACTTCCTCGGCACGTCCTGGGCCTCGGACGCCTATTCAGTCGCATTCCAGATTCCGAACCTTCTACGCCGGCTGTTCGCCGAAGGATCGATGATCGCGAGCTTCGTCCCAGTCTTCATGGACGTTGAAACAGAGCGCACTCAAATCGAGGCGCGCCGATTCTTCGCTTCGTTTTTCACCCTTCTGTTTCTCGTGCTCTGCCTCGTCGTCCTGCTCGGGGTCCTTGTCGCCCCTTATCTGGTTCGACTTCTCTATCTCGCCGGCGATGTTCCCGCATACAAGTACGACCTGACGGTCCACCTGACCCGAATCATGTTCCCGTATATCCTGATGATATCGCTCGCTGCGCTGCTTCAGGGAATCTTGAATATCCGCAACAATTTCACCGTTCCGGCCTTCACGCCCGTCCTGCTGAACCTGTCGATCATCGGCAGCGTGCTCGTCGCCCACTTCGTGTTCCCCAACACCTTCCAGGACTTGACGCGGGCATTCGCGATCGGCGTGCTCATCGGCGGTGTTTTCCAGGTGTTTTTCCAGATTCCCTTCGTGCTCCGTACCGGATACAAGATCAAACCCAGCTTCAGGTTCAACGACCCGGGCATCAAGAAGATTGGACGCCTCTTCGTTCCGGGGATATTCGGAGTGGGCATCTATCAGATCAATACTCTCGTGAGCTTCGGGTTCGCAAGCGCCCTCGGAACAGGACGTCAGAGCGCAATAATGTTCGCATCGCGAATCAACGAGCTGACGCTCGGCGTCTTCGCCGTCTCGATAGCAACAGTCATGCTCCCTACCTTGAGTAAGGATGTCTCCAACGACAACCGCGAGGAGTTCCTCGACAACATCGCCTACTCTCTCCGCCTCCTCGCGCTGGTGACGATCCCCGCCGCGATCGGGCTCTTCGTGCTGAGCGACGAGATCGTAAGTCTGCTCCTGAAGTTCGGCAAGTTCAGTGCCACGTCGGTGGTCCTCGTATCGTCGACCCTGCGCTACTATTCCCTCGCATTGTTCTTCATCGCAAGCTACCGAATAATCACCCAATCCTTCTATTCGTTGAAGGACACTCGAACCCCCGTCATCGTTTCGGCGATTACGCTCGTCTTGAACGCCGCGCTTTGCTATCTCCTCCCGCCGCTGTTCTCCGGGGAAACCAACATCGTCGGAATAGCTCTGGCAAACACTTTTTCCAATACAGCCAACTTCTTCATGCTCTTCTTCCTCCTAAAGCGCAAGCTCGGAAGAGTACGGTTGGTCCGGAGGGGCATCTCGTTTGCCCAGACTCTGGCGTCGTCGGTGGTAATGGGCGCCGTGGCTCTAGCCGCACGTCAGTATTTTCTGCTCGATCTCGACAAGCTTCAGCTCTTGTGGCGGATGGTATTCGTGATTTCGGTCTGTGCAGGCGTATTCTTCCTGGTAAACCTTCTCTTTGGCAACGAGGAAATGCGAGCAGTCGTCCGTCGATTCTCCGCTCGGCGTTCCAGGAAATAGAGCATGGCAAGGGAGGGCCCGGTGCGTCTCAGAGACAGACCGCGGGCGTGATCCCTACGTAGGCAAATCGGTCGACTGTAATCTCGCCGCCAACTTCCCCGGCGACTTTGGCGACAGCCTGTTCAACACTGATGTCTTCGTCTCGTATGAAGGGCTGGCGGGTGAGGCAGACCTCTTCGAGATGCTTTCGCCACTTGCCGGTGACGATGGTTTCCCAGATCTTCTCGGGCTTCCCGCTCGCTGCCGCCTCCTCACGGTATTCTCTCTGATACTCGGACCGATACTCCTCTGAGATTTCTTCAGGCGTGACGAAGCGCGGTGCAAAAGCGGTAACGTGCAGCGCAAGATCGGCGGCAAGAGCGCGTACTTCAGGCGCTTCGCGCAGACTCTCGTTCGAAAGCGAAAGTCGAACGAGCGCAGCGTAACGACCGATGTCGTGAATGTAGCCGACGAGGCATTCCCTCGGACCAGCGGTAAGGAGGTGCGCCGAGTTGATGAGGATGTTTTCCCGCAGACGCGCGACCGCCTCGACGACGAGATTGCCGATTGCCTCATTCGGTTCCGATAGGCGCAGGTCGTAAAGCTCCTGAGCGCAGCGTTCTCCGAGAGCGACGAACTCGGCATTCTCGCTTACGAAATCGGTCTCACAGCGCAACTCGACCAGGACAGCGAGGTCCTCGGAAAAGACACCGAAGACGCGGCCCTGGTTTGCGGCGCGCTCCTCGCGCTTTTTGGCGATCGCAAGACCTCGCTGTTTCAGAGCCTCCTCCGCCTTCGACATGTTACCGTCGGCGGCCACGAGGGCGGCCTTGCATTCCATCATGCCGGCACCAGTCTTGATTCGAAGTTCTTTTACCTCTGCCGCAGTCACAGCCATCGCACACTCCTTTCCGGTGTTGTTCGCCATGAGACCAAATACTTCTTGTCTGGATTAGCAAGAAAGGGATTATCTCCCGTGCCCCCCTTTCGGTCAATACTCACAAAGCGTCGAAATGGACCGGTGTGGAATGACCCACCTGCGGACGCGTTGACATCTCAGTGACAGGGCAATAAGCTTTTCTATCATCGCGTCTTTTTCCCTGGTTGCCGATTCCTGTGCACGCGCAAGAGAGGGCAACCAAGCGCATAAGAAGTCCCAAGCAATAGATTGAAGTCGAATTGTGGTCTCGCTTTTGATCCGGTCAAGCGAATCGGATATAGGCAAAGGAGGCAAACAGGTGAAAACGCTCGTTGTCTACGACTCGTTTTTCGGCAACACCGAAAAGATTGCGCAGGAGGTGGGCAGGTCTTTCGGCCGCCGAGGTGAGGTTCGCACACTTCGTGCGAAAGAGGCAAAGGAAGAGGCGCTGGAAGGGGTCGAAATGCTCGTCGTCGGTTCGCCCACCCGCAAATTCCGGCCCACTTCAGACATCATGGGCTTCCTCAAAGGGCTGCCGTCGGGCACGCTCGCGGGAGTGAAGGCGGCGGCGTTCGACACCCGGGCCGACCTGACCACAATCAAGTCGCCCGTGTTGAGATTCATCGTGAACACGGCCGGCTACGCCGCGAAGCCAATTGCCGCGAGGCTCAAGCGCTTGGGGGCAGACCTCAGTGGGACACCCGAAGGGTTCCTAGTCTCTGATACCGAAGGCCCGCTCAAGGAAGGGGAGCTGGAGCGCGCCGGCGTGTGGGCGGACCACATCGGATAACTCACCCCGCAGCTAAAAGGCGGCTCGATACTCCGGCCTTGACCGCTCATTCCATCCATGCAACGATGTCGCCACAAAAATGGCGGCATCGCGCGAGCCCACTATCCTCCGACAAGCGTCTTTCAGATTGTTTCTCCTTTCTCGAGTAGCGAGCACTCTCGCCTCGCAGATGATCACCGTGGCGGTGGGCTGGCAAATCTACTCCATAAGCGGCAGCACGCTCCTTCTGGGCCTGGTCGGGCTCGCACAATTTCTTCCGAGGTTCCTCCTGACGCTCGTCGTTGGTTACGTTGCCGACCGCAGGGACCGCCGATCAATCGCCCGGATTTGCCAGCTAATTGAGTCTTTGTCGACAGCGTCGCTCGCTGCCGCGACGGTCGCGGGTTGGGTTACGACGAGCTACATCTTGGTTGCTGTCGTCGCCATCGGTGCCGCCCGTGCATTCGAGGGACCTAGTATGCAAGCCCTGCTCCCCGGCCTTGTGGAGGCGGAAACCTTCCCACAGGCGACGGCATGGTCGACCTCAGCGAACGAGACGGCCGCCATCATCGGTCCGGCTCTCGGGGGCGTTCTCTATTTGGCGGGTCCTACGGTCGTCTACAGCGGCTCGGCCCTCCTCCTCCTTGCGGCGGGTTTCTTCGTCGCGGCCGTCAAGGCGCGCACCGCCGCGATTCGCCGTTCGGTACCGAAGGGAAGGGCGCTGCGATCGGTGTTCGCGGGACTTACCTTCATCCGGAGCCGTCCGGTTATCTTCGGCGCGATCTCGCTGGACCTCTTCGCAGTGCTGCTCGGTGGAGCCACCGCCCTTCTGCCGGCATACGCAAAGGACATACTCTTTGTCGGCCCCGTCGGACTGGGGCTCCTTCGCGCTGCCCCTTCGGCGGGAGCGGTAGGGATGTCGTTCCTTCTTGCTCAACGTCCACTTCGACGCCACGTCGGAAGAACCATGTCTGCGGCTGTAATTGTATTCGGACTCGGAACGATTGTGTTTGCACTTTCTCGTTTCTTTCTGCTTTCCATCGCGGCCCTCATCATCCTCGGCGCGGCCGACGTTATCAGCATGGTCATCCGTTCGGCCTTGGTTCAGCTCGGAACTCCGGACGAGATGCGCGGCCGTGTGAGCGCCGTCAATAGCCTTTTCATTGGAACCTCGAATCAACTCGGCGAGTTCGAATCAGGCGTCACTGCTTCGTGGTTCGGACTCGTCCCGGCCGTGCTCATCGGCGGGATTGGAACGATTGTCGTCGTCCTGCTCTGGATGCGGCTCTTCCCCAAACTCATCGCCGCGGACAGGCTCGACGCCGGCTGATGAGACGAATCCGCCTGCTGCACAGAATTGAGAGTCTCGTGACAGTTTTGTGATCATTTGGAAGTACTGTTATCCCAACAAAGCTCACGAGGTGGGTAGAGAATGAAAACGAAAGGATCCGTTGCGACGCGAATCAAGCGGACGATCGCCGCAACCTCAGGCGCCGCGATCATAGCGGCGGTCATATTGATGTTCCTCCGGGGGGTACCGGGAACCGCGGAGTCAGTGACGCCCGCCTCACGGACGACGGCAGGTACGGCAGACTCGACCGAGAGTCCCAAGATGATCGGACCGGACTACCGTTTCCCGATCGTCTTGAGCTCCAAGGAATGGCATGCGCGTCTCGATTCCGAGCAGTACTACATACTCAGAGAGCAGGGAACCGAGCCGGCATTTTCCGGCAAGTATTGGGACAACCATCAATCGGGCATCTACTACTCGGCAGCGACCGGGCAGCCGCTTTTCAGCTCCAAAGACAAGTTCAACTCGGGAACCGGTTGGCCGAGCTTCACGAGGCCTATCGAACCTGGAGCCGTGCTTCTGCGCAAGGATGACAGCTTCTTCATGAATCGGATCGAGGTCGTCGATTCCCTCAGTGGCTCGCACCTCGGACACGTCTTCGATGACGGCCCTCCTCCTACCGGCAAACGATACTGTATCGATTCAGCCGCGCTCATATTCGTCCCGTCCGGCGGAACACCGCCTCCGGTCCTGAAGTCGACAACGGGCTGAGCCCGTCGATCGTAGTTAGCACGACAAGGAGAGAAAATGGCAGTCTTGCTCGGATTCGCATTCGTTTCTGGAATCATCACAATCCTTTCGCCCTGCATTCTTCCGGTCTTACCGATAGTGCTGTCGGGAAGCGTCGGCGGAGGCAAGGCGCGGCCCTTCGGAATCGTGGCCGCATTCATCGTCAGCTTCACACTATTTACGCTTGCCCTCTCGGCGATCGTTCAGGCAATCGGCATCTCGCCGGACGCTCTGAGACTCGTTTCGGTCGTCTTGCTGATGATATTCGGGCTGGTAATGGTCGTCCCGGCACTTCGCCATCGGTTCGAGATCCTTGCATCGCGGGCTACGGCTCGAACAGGCGGAGTCCAGACGGCAGTCGCAACCGGTCCTTCCGGCAGCGCTCCGGGCTTCTGGAGCGGCGTCCCTGTCGGATTCAGCCTCGGTCTCGTGTGGACTCCGTGCGTCGGACCCATTATGGCCTCGGTCATCAGCCTCGCACTGACACAGCATGTAGACAGCGGTTCGGTTTTCATCACACTCGCCTACTCGATCGGAACGTCGATCCCGATGCTCGCGGTGATGTTCGGAGGCAGGGCGCTGCTGAACAGGCTTCCCGGGTTATCGCGCAACATGGCCAATATCCAGAAGGGCTTCGGGGTCGTGATGATTGTGGTCGGCCTCGCCATCGCGTTCGGCTGGGACCGTCAGGTTCAGACGGCGCTCCTCCGAGCGTTTCCGTCCTACGGTTCCGGCCTGACCGCGATCGAACAGAACAATGCTGTCAAACAGGCGCTCAACGAGCGCGCCGGATCTGCGGCGACGACGACAGGTTCAACGGGGGCGGCCGGTCCCGCCGAAGGTGTATTCGACGGCGCTCGGGGTGTGACACCCAAACAGGGCATGCTTGCCGACTACGGTAAGGCACCGCCGCTCATTACCAACGGTCCGTGGTACAACACAGCCGGAGTCGCTTCGAGCTCAGATGCCGCCGACGGGCCGCTGACGATGAATGAGCTCAAAGGGAAGGTCGTGCTCGTCGATTTCTGGACCTACAGCTGCGTCAACTGCGTCAGAACCATTCCCTATCTACGTGCGTGGTACGATGCCTACAAAGAGAAGGGTCTCGTTATCATTGGTGTCCATACGCCGGAGTTCGAGTTCGAGAAGGTTCCTCGCAACGTGAAGGCGGCGATCAAAGACCTCGGAGTCACCTGGCCGGTCGTTCAAGACAACAATTATGACGAATGGAATGCCTATCACAACCAGTTCTGGCCGGCAACCTACTTCATCGGTCCCAACGGACATGTCCGCTATTATCATTTCGGCGAGGGCGATTACGCCTCGGACGAAAAGGTCATCCAGGCCCTTCTCCGGGAGCGAGGCGACTCACTGGGCAAGGTGGTATCCAAACCCGACGAGGTGAATTATGCCCGCACCCCCGAAACCTACCTGGGCTACGCCCGCGGCAGAGGATTCACTTCGCCGACGATGCCGGTACGCGACGAATCCATCGACTACACTTCCGCGCCCCTGCCTTCGAACGGTCAATGGAGCCTGAGCGGCCGATGGACCATTGCGAGTCAGTATATCGCCCCCGAATCCGCGGAGGGTACCCTTACCTTTCGTTTCAACGCAAAGAACGTCTTCCTCGTGGTTCAACCTGAATCAGGAACGGGTACAATCCGCGTTACCGTCGACGGAGCGACGCCTCGTAATACCTCCGATGACAAGAACGGGATCATCCGTCCTGATCGAAGCAGGCTCTACCAGATCGTCGGGCTCGACAAGCCGGGTGAGCATTTGCTGCAGTTGAAGGTCTCAGAAGGTCTCCGCCTCTTTGCCTTCACCTTCGGTTGAGCTCAATGCTCTATCTCTTACCCGGCTCCCCGCCGAATTCCTCGACCGATCCGGCCGGGACCGAGAAAATCGCGGACGCAGCAGGAGTGTTGCTCGCCGCCTTTGACCGAGCGTCGAATGACTCTATCGGCAGAGTTGCCACGGTCAGCTTTACGACCTGGTCGATATCGCGTTCTTTCGGCGCTCGACCATCAATCGTTCGAGAGAGCGCGGATAGTGGAGCCTCGGTCTCGAAACTGCCTCGAGTGCAGATTCGATTTCTTTGGGGACCGCCAACTCGGCCGCGCGCAGATTCGATTCCAGATGCTCCGTCGTCCTTGCTCCGAAGATAACCGAGCTCACCGCGGGACGATTCGATATCCAGCGCAGCGCCAACTCGGCGGCTGAGCACCCGAGCTCCCGGGCGCTTGTGAGCAATGTGTCGAGAATTTCATCGGCGTTCGGGGCAAAGTAGTCGGTAGGAAAGTTCCATCCCTCCTCAGACCGGCTGCCACTCACTTCGTGTACGCCCGGAGCGTACTTTCCTGCAAGAAACCCTCCCGCAAGCGGGCTCCAGGGGACGATCCCAAGGCCCTCCTCGATACACAGCGGTACTAACTCCTGTTCGATATCGCGAACGACGAGACTGTACTGGGGCTGATAGCAGACAAATCGTGAAAGCTTCTCCCTATCGCTGATGCCGAGCGCCTTGGCGAGACGCCACGCTTCGTAGTTACTGCAAGCCGGGTAGCGAATCTTGCCTTGACGGACAAGGTCATCGAGCGCATGCAGCATCTCCTCCAACGGCGTCTCGACGTCGACGTGGTGAATGTAGAAGATGTCGACCCAGTCGGTGGATAGACGTCGAAGACTCTCCTCGATTGCGTGCATGATGTGCACCCTCGACATCCCCGAATCGTTGACGCCGTTCCCCATCGGGTTGAAGAACTTTGTGGCGACCACGGCCTGTCCTCGATTTCCGGTCAGGGCTTTCCCGAGCATCGTCTCGGATTGACCGTTTCCATACGAATCGGCGGTATCGAAGAAGTTGACGCCGGCATCCAGGCAGCGGTCAACCATGCGGCGGGCTGTCGTCTCATCGGTCCCGTGCCCGAATGTCATCGTTCCAAGGCAGAGCTCGGATACTTTCAGCCCGCTTCGACCCAATCTACGGTATTCCATTTCGTCTCCTTCCCGCCCCATGATGCACAAAGCGCACTCGAAACTCAAGTCGGTCGTCCAGAAACGGCCAGATCAGCCGGCCCGCGCTTCTGCGGCCGACCGGGGGCCGACACGAGGACCACCGCAGACCGACC
>CAZDMH010000003.1:1784-44437 GCA_964506755.1 uncultured Spirochaetales bacterium | reverse complement strand
GCCCGCGCTTCTGCGGCCGACCGGGGGCCGACACGAGGACCACCGCAGACCGACCCTTGAAAAACCGAAAGTCTTATTGTATTATTGCTTTAGTACATTAGTACTATGGACGAACGGACTTGACGACGGTGTCACGGAGGAGGTTATCCATGGACGAATCAGCGATCAAGGTTCGGAATCTCCGGTTTTCCTATGGCGACGCGGTTGCCGTCGATGATATCAGCTTCGAGGTGGACAGGGGTAAGATCTTCGGCTTTCTCGGTCCGAACGGCGCCGGAAAGTCGACAACGATCAAGCTTCTCATCGGAATGTTGCCTCTGCAGCAGGGCGAAATCGAGCTCCTCGGCATGAGTATCGGTCCCCAAAATCACAAAATTCGCTCGCGCATCGGGGTCTGTTTCGAGGAGAAGAACCTCTACCTTCAGATGACGGCCGGGGAGAACCTGGAGTTCTTCGCACGTCTGTTTGGCGTTCGACGGTTCTCACCAACTGCGCTGCTCCGTCGCGTCGGACTGGACGAGCGAAGCAACGAACGGGTCAAGAACTACTCGAAGGGTATGCGACAGAGGCTGATGGTCGCCCGCGCGCTCGTGAACGAACCCGATCTTCTCTTTCTCGACGAGCCGACCGACGGCCTCGATCCGGTATCCTCTCAGGCGGTACGTACGATCATCGAGGAGGAGGCCGAACGGGGAGCTGCAGTGCTCCTGACGACACACGACATGTTCGAGGCCGACCAACTCTCCGATCGCGTTGCCTTTATCAACGAGGGCAAGATCGTTGCCACAGACAGTCCGGAAGAGTTGAAGCTGAAATATGGCAGGCGCTCCGTCCGCATCAAAACACGGCGAGACGGTACGATCGACGAAGAGGTAGTCGGTCTGGATTCGAACGAAGCGGGCGATAGGCTCAAGGCTGCGGCAGCAAACCCGGCCTTGATGACGATTCATACCGAGGAGGCGACGCTCGAGGACATCTTTATTCAGCTCACCGGTCGAGGGCTCGCGTGATGGACGCAGGCGGATCGAGACTTCAGATTATTCTGGCAATCCTTCGGAAAGACACAACGCTTCTTTTTCGCGATTTCCTCTTTGTCTTTCTCACAATTCTCGTACTCGTGGTCTTTGTTGCCCTCTACTGGGTACTTCCGAGTCGAGTGGACGAGACGATCACCGTAGGGGTCCACGGTGCCGGAATCGAACAGGCGCTCGAGCGGATGTCGCGCTCGAACAAAGGGGCACTCGACGTGAAGAGGTTCGCGTCGAGTAGGGATCTCCTCACGGCGGTAGGCGACCGCAAAGTGGAAGCCGGCATCGACTTCCCCAACAACTTCCTTGCCGACACGTTTGCGGGCAAGGAATCGACCGTGACGGTGCTCCTCCGCCCGACCCTCCCTCCAGAGGTACGGGAAGCGATGACGACCATGGTTCGGGAGCTTGCCTACGCTATCGGCGGACATCCACTTCCGGTGAAGATGCCGGCCGAGACGACGGTGGTGCTCGGCGCCGACCGATCGGGACAGCAGGTCCCTCTGCGCGACAAGTTGCGCCCCCTCTATGCATTCATCGTGCTCATCATGGAAGCCATCGGCATGGGTGGTCTCATCGCGTCTGAGGTTCAGAATCGTACCCTGTCTGCGATTCTGGCAACCCCCGCCCGCATCTTCGATGTTCTTTCGGCAAAGATCATCGTCGGCACCGGAGTCGCCTTCAGTGAGGCGATCATCATTCTCCTGCTCGTGCGAGGTTTCGGCCCCTCGCCTCTCATCGTCCTCGTTGCGCTCCTCCTCGGAGCGGTGATGGTGACCGGTGTCGCGATGATCGCCGGATCGGCCGGGCGAGACCTGGTTGGTACGATGTTCAACGGAATGCTGATGCTCATTCCTATGGCTATCCCGGCGTTCGCCGTTCTCTTCCCCGGTGCGGCCGCTCCATGGGTCCGTGTGCTCCCTTCATATGGCCTGGTCGATGTGATGATCAACACGAGCTCCAACGGCGCCGGGTGGTCCGAATCGGCGATCCCTCTCCTTACCTTATCGGGGTGGTGCATCGCAATCGTAATGATAGGAACTCTCGTCCTTCGAAGGAGGGCCAGACTGTCATGAACATGAAGAATACCTGGTCGATCCTCCATAAAGAGCTCGTGATGGGGCCGAGAAACGGGATGCTTCTCTGGATCATCGCGATGCCTCTCATTATCACCTTCGTCGTTCGCCTCGTTTTCGGTGGCCTGATCGAACCTGCACCCCGGCTGGGAATCGTCGACCTGGGCTCCTCCGGGGTGCCGGCGGCAATCGAGAGGCTCGGGGGCATCGAGGTAACGAAGGTCGACTCAACTGAACGCCTCGAGCGGATGGTCGAGACGAACCATCTCGACGCCGGTCTGGTACTTCAACGCGGATTCGATGGTTCGGTGCTTTCGGGGAGCTCACCGGAGCTGCGATTTTTCGTCGGCGGAGAGAGTCTGGCAACGAACAGAATCATCCTCGCCGTGTCGACAATCGATGCGATCCGGTCGGTCGCCGGGCAGCCCTCCCCGGTACATGTGGTCACCCGCACGGTTGGCAGCGGAACGTCAGTACCGTTCAGCGAGCGTATGGTTCCGCTCCTCGTCTTCCTTGCGGTTGCTCTCGGCGGGATCTTCCTCCCGGCGGCGAGCATCATCCAGGAGCGCGAGACTCGAACGATGGAAGCGATCTTGACCACCCCGACAACCGTCGGAGAGCTGATGGTGGCCAAGGGTATTTTCGGCTACCTGCTGGCCTTTCTTGTCGGGGCGCTTACTCTCCTCATGAACAGCGGCTTCACTGCCTCGACCGGCGCATACCTCGTGGTCCTGGCGGTGGCGTCGCTCATGACCGTCCAACTCGGGCTTGCACTTGGTGCGGCCGCTAAAGACATGGCAACTATGTTCTCCATCTGGAAGTCGGCAGCCATCGTTGTCTTCGCGCCCGCAGTGCTCTTTCTCTTCCCCGGGGTTCCCGAGTGGATCGCGAGAATATTTCCGACCTACTACTTCCTGGGACCGCTGTACCACATGCTTGTCGACGGTGCGCCCCTGCGCGCTGAGGTCGCCAATCTCGCGATCGGCGTCGGCGTCAGCGCAATCCTTGCCGTTGCCGCAGCGGGACTGGCCCGCAGGATGGAGACAAAGATCGCAGTCGCGTAGGTCTCAGTATTGACAAGCCTCACCCGTCCGAGCGAGCTTCGGATTATTCTTGACATATTTTGTAAACTGGATATAATACTGACGCAATTACTTATCAATAAATCGACACATCATTCTTATTACAACAAGTCTCACGGCATAGGTTGATTTCGACACTTCGAATAAAGGGGCGTGCTTTGAGGCTCAAACACGGCGGTTTTACGCCCAAAATCGACGGGCGGCCCGTTGGCGATATCACCACGGTTCCGATGCCCGATCGACTCATCCTCGAGTTGAAGCGAAACGACATTACCTACGAACCGGCGGTACAGAACGGCCGCCGGGTCGATTTCGGCGAGCCGTTGGCAACGGCGGCAGCGTCCGGCGGAACACTCGTGCTTCCCGCTCCGGCCACCGGACAGGTAGTGCTCGACGAAGACAGGCGGCGGCTCGTCATGCAGGACCCGCAGGCCGCGGCGACGGCGACCGGATTCTCGCCGCTCGTGCACGGCAGGATTTCGTCGGATGAGATCAAGAAGACACTCGCACGGGGCGGCGTGTGGCCGTTTTTCTACAGCTCTCGCGATCGCGGAATGCCGAGCCTGGTGGGCGAGGAGAAGCCCCGCTCGATAGTCGTTAACTTCATTCTAACGGAGCCGTTCCGTGCACGGGGCAAGGTGGTAATAACCCGCTCGTGGGATCGCATCGTGGCCGGCATCCGGTTTCTCCAACGGCTCGTTTCCGACTACGGCACCATCGAAATCATATTGACCGATCGCAAGCATCCAGTCGCACAGATGATGTACAACGACCTCAAGGGACAGGCGTGGGTACGCTTTCATTCCGTGCCTCTCACCTACCCAATCGAGAACCCGCGGCTCCTGAGCGAAACCGTCCGTTCTCTCTCGTCAGGCATGAACGGAGACGATGACATCTGGGTAATCGACGCACAGGGCATCGAGGCCGTCGGTGGCTGCCTCGGAGAGGGACTTCCCCTCCACGAGCGCATCGTGGTAACCGGCGGTCCCTCCGCCGCGGGACCGCGCCATTTCGCGGTTCGAATCGGCACCCCTCTCGACAGCTTCGTCGAGACAATCGGCAGCGACGCGACGGTACTGAGGGGTGGGCTCCTCAACGGAGCTCCGGTATCGGTCGAGTCGGCCGGTGTCGGCTATGATGACGATGCGTTCTTCGCCATGCCGCGAAGCGGCAAACGAGAGCTTCTCAGCTTCGTTCGTCCTGGCTTTGGGAGGACCTCCTTCACTCGGTCCTTCGCAACCTCTCTCTTTGGTGGCTATGACAAACAGATTGCGGCGACCCTTCGCGGCGAGCCGAGACCGTGCATTGCCTGTGGATTTTGCGAGACGGTGTGTCCGGCAGGAATCATGCCGCAGGTCATTCACCGGTATCTATACAGGGAGAAGACCGAAGAAGCAGAGCAGGCCGGGCTCGACCGCTGCGTCGAATGCAATCTCTGCACCTACGTGTGCCCCTCCAAAATCGAGCTGAGAAGGCAGTTCACCGACGCGAAAGCCTTCATACAAAAGGAAAAAGAAGAGATGCTTGCAGTTGCGGCCCGCTCGGGAGGCGGCCAATCCGAGGGGGAGGAAGCGAAATGAGACGACTACTCGAGGCGATGCGCCCGCTCTTCGAGAAGGGCCGGCCGCTCGCACCCTTCGCTGCGGTATTCAACGCGTTCGACAGCCTCATGTACTCCATTCAGGTGCCGACCGACGGCCCGCCCTACGGGCGTGACCCAATCGATCTCAAACGAGTAATGATGCTCGTGGTAATCGCGCTGCTGCCTCCGTTCGTCGCCTCGGTCTACTTCTTCGGTTACCGGATTCTCCTTATGCTGCTTGTTTCATATATTGCCGGAGCGATCGTCGAAGTGGCCTTTGCGCTCATTCGGAAAGAGGAGATCAGCGAAGGGTTCTTCGTAACCGGTTTTCTCTTCCCGCTCATCGTGCCTCCTGGGCTACCGTTGTGGATGGTCGCGGTGGGAGTCGCCTTCGGAGTACTGGTCGGCAAGGAGGTTTTTGGGGGCACGGGACGCAACCTGTTCAACCCCGCCCTCGTCGGACGTGTCTTCCTCGCGCTCGGTTATCCGACTGCGATGACGAGCAACTGGATTCAGCCCGGAACCGGGACATGGGGAAGGTTGGTGCACACGGCCGCTTCTTCGATAACGGACGCAGTCACCTCCGCTACGCCGCTCGTGCTCGGCAAGGGGGGCGACTACGGATCCCCTCTCGACCTCTTCCTCGGCCGGGTAACGGGAAGCGCAGGAGAAACCTCGGCGCTTGCCATCATCATCGGCGGACTGTTTCTCGTCGGTGTCGGTATCGCCAACTGGCGCACCGTCGTCTCACTTCTCGTTACCTTCACCGCGCTCTCCGCGATTCTACATCTGGCTGCCCCTCAAACCGTTGGGCCGGTCTGGTTCAACCTACTCTCCGGTGGCATCCTTTTCGGTGCCTTCTTCATGGCAACCGATCCCGTTACGGGTCCGGTGACGCAGAGAGGGCGCTACGTATACGGAATCATCATCGGCGCCGTCACGATTCTCATTCGATCATTCTCCGGTTTCGTCGAAGGCATGATGTTCGCCATCCTCTTCGGCAATATCTGCGCCCCACTAATAGACGAGGTCATCATTCGATCGCAGATGAGGAGGTTCGCACGTGAGCAATAGTGCACGCATCATCGTCTTCACCGTGATCCTTGGCCTCGTCTGCTCCGCTCTGCTCGCCGGGGTCAACTTCGCAACCGCCTCCTACCGCAAGGCGAATGAACGGGCGGAAGAGGTCCGCAACATCCTGGCCGCTCTCAACGTCCCGTTGCCGTCGGACGCGAGTCAACAGGAGCTGGTCAAGATCTTCGATCGCGATATCAAACAGAAACGCGCCGGCGATCTCACTGTCTTCGAATATGCCCCCGCACAGGGCGGTGGGAATGTAGTCGCCTACGCCATTCCGTTTACCGGGGCCGGGCTCTGGGGACCGGTCAGCGCGGTTCTGGCGCTCGAACCCGACATGAAAACGATCCGCGGGGTTCGATTCTACAAACAGGAGGAAACCCCGGGACTCGGCGGCGAGATTTCGTCGGAGTGGTTCCAGAAGCAATTCAACGGGAAGACTATCGTCTCCGCTTCCGGCGAGCCGGGTTTTACGGTTCTGAAGCCGGAAACCAAGGCGGGACCAAACGCGGTGGATGGAATAACCGGGGCGACAATGACCTCGAGCCGCGTCGAGACAATGATGACCAACATCGCGCGAGACATCTACAAGGAGAAGGCCAACAATGGCAGATAGCGTCACGACAGCACCGGTTGCGCGCCGCCGCTTTCAACCCTTCGGAGGCAAGGCAGGCGAGATCCTGCTCGAGGGAGTATACAAAGCCAATCCGGTTACGAAACAGGTACTGGGTATCTGCATCTTTCTCGCGGTCACGAACCGAGTCGCGAACGCGCTCGTCATGGGAGCGGCGCTCACCTTCGTCACTGCGATGTCGAACCTCTTCATTTCCGCACTGCGCAATTCAATCCCCCGGCGAATTCGTATGATCGCCCAGGTGGCAATCATCGCAACCTTCGTGATCATGATCGACCAGTTTTTCCGAGGTTTCTACTGGTCGATGTCGAAGCAGCTCGGGCCCTACGTTGCCCTCATCATCACGAACTGCATCGTCATGGGGAGGGCGGAAGCCTATGCAATGCAGAACCCACCCCTTCCTTCGCTGCTCGATGGAATTGCGAACGGAATTGGCTATGCCATCATTCTGATCTTCATCAGCATCGTACGCGAGCTCGTCGGCTCAGGAAGCATCCTCGGATTTACGATCCTTCCCGCGGCCTGGTACACCAAGAACCTGATCTTCCTGCTGGCTCCTGGGGCATTTTTCACCGGGGGGTTCTTGATCTGGATACTCGAGACGATAAGCCCGTCGAGCCAATCCGAAGAAGGAGGAGAAAGGAAATGAACCTTACGCCGGTCTGGGTCGTATTTCTCGGCTCCATCTTCACGAACAACATCCTCTTCGCAAGCTTTCTTGGCATGTGCTCGTTCCTGGTCGTCTCGAACCGCATACCCACGGCAATTGGACTCGGGACGGCCGTTACCTTCGTGATGTTCTGCACTACAGTCATCAACTTTCTAATCTATCACTACATCCTCGTCCCACTCGGACTCGACTTCGTATCGTTCATCATCTTCATCGCCGTCATCGCGGCCTTCGTGCAGTTCCTCGAAATGTTCGTGGAACGGTTCAGCCCCTCACTCTACTATGCGTTAGGAATCTTCCTTCCACTGATAACGGTCAACTGTGCAATTCTCGGGGCGTCGCTGTTTATGGTAATCCGCAACTACAACCTCACCCAGACGGTCTTCTACGGTCTCGGGGCGGGCCTCGGATGGTTCCTCGCGATCGCGCTGATGGCAGGGCTGCGCGAGAAGATGGGCTATTCGAATGTGCCCCGCGCACTCAGAAGGACCGGAATCGTGATGCTCATGGCCGGCGTAATCGCCATGACCTTCATGGGATTCACCGGAATGCTGAGCACCGGATAGAAAGGAGAGCGCCCGATGTTGCCCGCAATACTTGCCGTAGGGGTCACCACCGCTGTCTTCATTGCTCTTGCGGTCTTTCTTCTCATCGCCGAGAGATACCTCGTCAATTATGGGGTTTCGAATGTTTCTATCAACGAAGGCTCCACCATCTTCGAGCAGGACGGTGGGACTACTCTCTTGAGCGCACTCTACGATCACAAAATCTTCGTACCGTCCGCCTGCGGCGGAAAGGGCTCGTGCGGATTTTGCAAGGTCGTCGTCCCGGAGGGCGGCGGACCTGTCCTCCCGACTGAGCTCCCCTTCCTCTCGCGCGCCGAACAGCGCTCAGGCGTCCGTCTTTCCTGCCAGGTCAAGATCAAGCAGGACATCCAGATCCAAATCCCTGAAGATCTTCTTGCCGTCAAAGAGTACCGCGCTCGGGTGTCGGAGATACGACAGCTCACCTATGACATCAAGGAGATCAACCTCGAGCTGATCGAACCTGAACACATCAGCCACCACCCGGGCCAGTACGTCCAACTGCAAGCACCGGACCCCGCCGGAGGCTTCATTCACAGAGCATATTCGATCTCCTCACCGGTTTACGACGATACCAAGGTACAGCTCGTCGTCCGGCTCGTTCCCGACGGAATCGCTTCGACCTATGTTCACAATCTCGCCGTCGGAGACGAGGTCCTGTTCACCGGCCCCTACGGCGAGTTCCGCCTGAACGACGATCCGGACCGGGAAATCGTTCTCGTGGGAGGCGGCTGCGGCATGGCCCCGCTCAAGAATATCGTACTGACCGCCGAAAATCGCTGGCCGGGTAGAAAGGTCAAGCTCTTTTTCGGCGCACGCACCACGAAGGATATATTCTATCTGGACATGTTCAAGGAGCTCAAGGAACAACATCCCAACCTTGAGGTTGTCTACGCGCTCTCCGATCCCTTGGGTCCCGAAGAGCACTGGGACGGCGAGACAGGTTTTGTCCATCTATCGGTCGACAAATATCTCGAGCAGACGAGTCGGCGCCAGGCCTTTCTGTGCGGTCCGCCGCCAATGATCAGCGCCGTAATGCAAATTCTCGGGGAGAAGGGAATGAACCCCGATGACATCTTCTACGACAAGTTCTAAAGGGGGAAAAGGAGGATGGCGAGCGTTACCATTAACGAGCTCCTCGGACGTGCGCGGAAGTTCGAGCATCGACTCGAGCAGTTCTATGCGAAGCTCAGGGACGAGACCGAGGACAACGGCGTCAAGCTTCTAACCTACTATCTGAGCAGACACCGCGACCGTTTGGAGCGTGCGATAGAGAGCCTCGACCCGGGGCAGCTCAACCGCATCCGAGAGGTTCGTTTGAAGGTCGACATCCCGTTCGATCCCGCCGCCGAGTTCCAGATCTCGGACAAACCAATCGCCGAGATCCGCGGTCACGAACTGCTCTCCGCGGCCGTCGACCACGATGCCCGGCTGGTGGCGCTCTACAAGGCGATCCTCGGTCAACCCGTTGGAGAGGAGACGACTCGTTTTGTAGAAGGTCTCGTCAGCCTGGAAGAGAAGGATATCGTGATGCTCAAGAAGATGATCGCGATGAACTATTTCTAGAGCGCCGGGAGCTGCTCGTGGCAACCTACGTCTTGGAGGGCAAACCCCCGAGCCCGCTTCGGCCGCCCGGCGGGCTCGGCAACGCAGAGCTCATCCGGAGCGTGCAGTGGTACACGAAGGTACGCTGGATCGCCGCAGCGGTCTTTTCGCTCGTGGGACTGATCTTCCTGCCTTCCTTTGGAGTCGGAAATCGAATCGGCATCCTCCCGATTACTCGTCCGATGTGGCTCCTCGCGGCATTTCTTGCGACGGCCAACGTGCCGTTCAGGCTCGCGGTGACCCGAACCGGGAACGGTCTTTCCCCGAGCGCCGCGAAGGCACTTCTTTGGGGTCAGATACTCGTCGATCTCGTCTCCGTCACCTATCTGGTCCATATCGTCGGCTCGGTTGACACCTTCATCGCCTTCTTCTACCTGCTCCACATCACGCTCTCCTGTATCGCACTTTCACCGGCGGGCAGCCTCGGTGTTGCCTGCCTCGCCGCAGCCCTTTATCTAGGCACGGTCGCCCTTGAAACGACCGGTGTATGGCCCCATCATGCGGTCATCGCCTTTCGTCTCGCGCCGGTGCGGGAAAGCTCGACGCTGAGCGCGCTCTTCGCGGTTTCGGCGGTCTTTCTCTGGTTCGTCATCTGGTATTTCATTTCGACACTGTCACAATCGCTTCGCGCTCGCGAGCGACAGGTAAACGAGGCGAACCAGCGACTCGTTGCGGCCGACGAGGACAAGAATCGAATCATGATTCAAACCACCCACGATCTCAAGACTCCGTTCTTCGGAATCGAGAGCAACATCCAACTCCTTACAGAAGAGCTCGGGAGTGAGATTCAAGGAAGTGCGGCACGGGCCGTGCAGCGGATTCGTTCTCAGGCGGGAACGCTCAGGGCCCGCATCGATTCGATCTTGCTCTACAACGAGCTTCGCTCTCGCGCCCGCCACGATCCCGAGCCCCCGGAACGGAGTGACGTTTCCGAGATCGTCTCTCAGGTCGTCGACGAGGTACGCGCACGCGCTGCCGAGAGGCGCGTCTCGATCGAGCTCGATACGGTCCGAATCGCGCTCCGCTGCCGAAGACGCCAGCTTGCCGTACTTCTCACGAATCTCGTCTCCAATGCCGTCGCTTACTCGCACGAAGGTGGTCACATCGAAATATCGGTGCGCGACCTCCCCGGGGAGGTGAGGCTCGCGATCGCGGATCATGGCATCGGAATACGTGACGACGCCCTCCCTCACATCTTCGATGAATACTTTCGCGCGAAGGAGGCCGTGAGGATGAACCGCATCTCCACCGGCCTCGGGCTGGCAATCGTCAGGGAAATCGCGCTGCGCAACTCCCTGAAAATAGTGGTGACGAGTGCCGTCGGGAGAGGCACCACCTTCGAAGTAATCATTCCAAAGGAGATTGACAATGCCAAAGATCATGATCGTTGACGACGACACTGAGCTCCTCGAGACCCTCGAAGACGCGCTCTCCGAGCCAAACCTCACGGTCGTAACGCGAGATACCACCGAGGGAACTGTTCGGGAGGCACTCGTAGAACGGCCCGACCTCTTCATAGTCGACGTGATGTTTCCGGAAAACCCCGCGGCCGGATTCGACCTTGCACGAGAGATCCGCGCCACAAGCGAGCTCAGAGGTATCCCGATCATTCTCCTCACGGCGATCAACCAGGAGTTTCCCGGAGATCTTTCGCCCGATGACATGGGCAACGATTGGTTCCCGGTACAGGAATTGATAGAGAAACCGGTAGATCTTGACATCCTGCGTCGGCGGGTTCAGTCTCTGGTTTCGGGCGCTGGGCGGTAACGGCCCTAGCTCAAGTGCGGTAGAAATCCCGTCGGCATGGCGATGGTCCCGGCGACCACCAGCAGCAGGATCACTGCAATGAGTATGCCCTTCCCTGTCGTCGGGCTATGGCCCCTCGGTGCCGTCTCGCCCTCCTCGAGATTCGAAACGCGTTCCATGATTGCATCGATGTCTTGGATAACGTGGTCACGCCGAATCTGTTTCTTCTCGCTGTAGAGGCGCTCGAAATAGAAGAAGCTGCGTGCGAGAAAAAGCCCGAAGCTTCCAGGCAGAACAAGGTAACGCGACACAGTGAACAACGAGGCGAATATCAGCCCAACGATGGTCAGCCCTTTCGTTGCTCCGGCGACAAGCGCACCCGTGGTGATTCGGAGCGGGCCGATTGTGAGAAGCACCTGTCCGTAGGGGGTGAGCAGATTGAATATCGTGATCGAGATGAGAAGAGTCGCGAAGTAGCCGTATCGAATGCGCTTCCCGGCGACGGTTGCCATGACTGCAAACAAACAAACCAGAGCGAGCTTCAGGATCGGATTCTGTTGCAAGAGAAACAGCACGAGGAGCGAGGTTCCCCAAACGAAGCGAACCCCGGGGCTCAAGAGAGGCTCAAACCGGTCGATTCGAGAACTTCGCATGGATGGCCTGATACCATTTGGATCTGCGCACGAAGACGAGCGCAAAGATGCCCATCGCAATTCCGCTCGCCGTACCGAATCCCAAGAAGACGGGCGCGATGATGCGCGCGTTCGAACCGAAGATGAACTGAATAGAAAGCAGAATCTGGACAGCATTGCTGGCGAGAGCGCCGAGGATACTGACACCGAGCAGCGATATTGCGTTCCTGCCGATTCGATGAGCGAGAATCATCACGCACGTGCTCGCGATCGAGCCGCTCAAAGAAAACAGGAAGACGTACGAGGCAAAGGTCCCGTTGAGCAGACCCTGCCCAATCACCTTTACCGCGGTGATGAGAAAGATGTATCCGACGGGCAGAAGGTCGAGGCCGAGCAGAATCGGAATATTGGCGAGCCCGAGGCGAATATAGGGAACAGGTTTCGGGATGAGATATTCAATCGTGGAAAAGAATAGACACAGGCCGCCGAGCAGGGCCGCGAGCTCTCGTTTGTCAGTAGGCAACGATATCGACCTCTTTCTTTGCCCTGCTCTCGATACGAACGAATACGCGATTCGGAAGACAGGCCACCCACGACCCGGGAGTGGAAATGTGCCCCATGTTGATGCCGATCTTGTTCTTGCAGGGCGAATCGTGGATGTAGGCCCCCCGTCCGTCCAGGACCACGTGAGTCACCCCCAGAGGACCGGGAACTGCTATCGTTCGCTTCGTATCGAGTGGGTACACCCACTGCTCGTGAGCGCCCTGTATCTCCACCACCGGTGGCCCGTTGGACCGGTCGACAGTGAACCCGATCGACGCACCAAATAGGGCTAAAGCTATCGCCATCGCCACGAGGTCGAGCGACTTCACAGCACGCAATCCGTGTCTATACATCGATCTTCGCATTGTGCCCGACTTCCCGCTACAGGCGTCCCTCTCGCGGGCATCGTATCATACGAGCGGCTTCGTAGCAACGATGACCCATTTGATTCGGAGACGGAAAATGCCGAGATTATGACTATATACGAAGGTGACGATACATCACTCATAGAATAGGGGAACAGTGGTGGGGGATATCGATCAGAGGTTTCAGAAGTATCTCAAGAATGTCCCGGTCATGCCGGACGTGGCGATGAAGGTCATGTCTATGGCCGACGACAGGATCGAAGTCTCCTTCAAAGAGCTCGAGAACGTGATCAAGGTCGACCCGGGACTGAGCGCGAAGATCCTCAAGATTGCCAATTCGGCAATGTATGCACGCCAGCGCGAAATTACGAACATCCAAACCGCGATTACCCTGCTCGGGTTCAAGAACCTCAGGAGCCTCGTGCTTCTGGTCACAGCGTCCAACCTCCTCACCAACGTTCACCGCACCTCCTTCTACCGCAGATTTTGGAGCCACTCCGTGCACTCGGCGTTCATATCCCGCCACCTCTGTTTGCGATTTGGAATGAAAGAGGACTCAGAAGAGGCATTCACCGGAGCGCTCCTCCACAACATCGGGCAGGTTGCCTTCTACAACACCGACTCAGAGCGCTACGACGAGATTCTCACGAGGTCGACCGCGCAGGTCGAGGCGACCACCGAAACCCCCGCTTCATCACCCAACAAACCGGGTCTTCTCGGGCTCGAGAAAGAGGCATTCGGCGTAGACCACCGCGAGCTGGGCGCGTCGGTGTTCGAGAGCTGGTATTTCCCACAGTCGTTCGTCGACATCGCGCGTGAACATGGAAGCCGCAATATCGTCTCGTCGCACAAGCAGGTCATTCTCGTCGTGTCTCTCGCCGACATTGTGGCCGACCTGCTCGGCCTCGGTTTCGGTCAGGCAAATGAGGCGAAGCTGGCGGAGCTGCTGCCCGCGTCGCCCGCCTCCGAGTCAGACATAGCATACTATCGCGAGAACTACCTCACCGACATCCGAAACGACGCACTCTTCCTGCAGTGCAAAGAGCTCTTTGGAATCGACTGATCAGAACCGGAGCACCGCGTCCTCTGCTGTGGTTCGGAGGATCGTCTCGTCCATTCGCTTGTACTGATAAACAACCTCGACTCCGCTCATCGACTTGATCCGTCCGATGTTCGAGCGCACGCGAACAAGGAGCCCGGGAGTCGATCGAATATGCATCGAGCTGCCGTCCCATCTGAACGAGGCCTGCCGGCTATCCATAACCTGGAGCGAATTGTAGCCGTCCCGGACGGTCAAGTACCGCACCCAGGGATAGTTCTCCTTCACGAAGCTCAACATGTCAACGAAGTTGCTTCGAAGCTGCTCCCAACTGAGCCCTTCCGAGCGAATCGGGTCGAAGACATCGTCGGGATGTATGAAGTGAGTCCAGATTCCCGGTCCGCTCAACGCCGAGACCACGCGCATCTTCGCGCCGCCGTTGAAGATGTATCCCCAGGAATTGCGGGGTATGAAGTAGATGCCCGGAATCGATTGATCCGGCCCGAACGGTGTATCGGTTTCCTCATTGTCACCTGCCCGAAGGGCGGCTACGACATGGATCGTCGGGAATGCCTCATGAAGTGCTTCTACTCCTGCGGACGAGATGATGTTGTTGGGAGCGACATAGGAGAATGGAAGAGTATCTGCGCCGTAGAGACCGGTCCATTCTCGCCGGCCCTCACTGAGTGCCGTCACCATGGCGGAGACGGAGGGCCAGGGTCGAGCGTTGACCGAGGTCGGCTTCATCGTCAATGAGGCGTGGTTGTACCCATGGAGACCGAGCTCGTTGCTGCTCCGGAGGATCTCCCGGGCCATCTTTTCGTTGACCCCGTCCTTGGCAACGTAGAACTCACCGGTTTGAAACGGAGGGGTTACCTCGGCGTTGTAGTTGAAGACCGTGTAGGCGGAGAACGGAATTCCGCGCGAAGCAAAAAGCTCCCGAATCTGAGGCCACCATATGGTCGAGTAGAACTCAGTGTCTGTGATATGGAGCGGAGGCTTCACGATGTTGTACATCGGCTGCGGAAAGTCGTCGATGTACATCATTGCGACCCCGGCAGTCGCCGCCACACCAACAGGACGAACGGCAAGGAACGACTCTACGATTGCACCCTGGTAGTCTCCGGAATCGAGCGAGGCCCAGTTCCAGACTATCACCTTCCCACCGTATCGGTCGGCCGACCACATTAGCGCTACTCGGCCGTCGAGGCTCGTGGCGAGTATCTTGGCGTCTGAGGCCGGGGGGCGGTTCCCAGGCTGCCACTTCATCGTGGGATCTGTCACCGATACCCCTTCTCCGAGCAGGAATCCTGCAGGAATGAGGTACCCTGTCTGCGGAGGAGGCGACGCGCCGACACTTCCCATGGCAAGCTCCTCGTGGATTCGGGTGAAGTTGCCGCGCTCGAGCGACACGAGCCCGCCGCCCTCTTGGAGAAACGACTTGATGACCGCAGGGTCGATTCCCGCATCGGTAGGAACAATGAGCCCGACGGCAGTGAATTTCCTGAGGTCCCCGGGGATCAGCCCGCTGAAGGAGGTCGAAGGGATGACCGTGGTCGGTATCCTGTCGCGTGAAAGGACCGCCCGGGTGAACGAGAGAACACGTGATGATTCCCGATCCTTCGTGTCGGCGAGGAGTCCGACATTCTCTCTTGTCGCCGACGGGAAGAGGGCGTTCTTGACAAACCCGTCTAGATCGAGAAGTATCCGTACCTTCCCGTCCTCCACTCGGTAGATGTAGCGTGAGAGCGCGAACCCGCCGTTTCGGTTTGTCACTATCACAGGACTGGGACGGTGATCCTGGTCGGTCCGCCTGAGCGACAGGTAGACGTGGAGATCGCGATCGGTCGGGATGAAGCGATAGTAGAACTTCGAAATTCCGGGGTCCTGAGGGCCCCCATGCTCCGCAATCGACTTGTCGATCGAGACTATTCGCAGAAGATTTCCCTTGTCGGTCCAGTCGCCGAGGTAGATGAGCCCGAGGCGCTCGAGGGTCGGGTTGAGAAGACCCGGCTGTACGTACTCCCCGGTCGCGCGGTTCTGATAGGCCCCGAAGTTCTCGAAGACGATGAGTTTCCTTCCTTCATCGATCGATGCATTGAGGAACTTCAGGTAGGCGAGAGGATCGTTCATGGAGGAGCTTCGAAACCACGTCACGATCGCGCGGACATCTTCCATCTCGGTTGCGCGCGGCAGCCCGGAGTCGATGTCCCAATAACGGAGGTGGAATCCCATCTTGGTCAAGTCGTTGGAGAGATAGTAGTAGATCTCATTGGCCCTCGGACCCTGACCGTCTGAGGATTTGTAGAGTGCGAGTATGGTGTGTCCGTAGAACGCACTCGACCACCCCGGCGCAGTCCCGACGACCAACAAGAGGAACGGGAGGAGGATACGATACAATACCCAAGCCCGCCTCCGCTCTGCAGTCATGCTATTCTCCAATACCATTCTGACCCCTCCGACTACGGCGCAAGCAACGTCGGAAGCTGCGCACTGTATCCCAGGCTGATCGTCATCGACCAGTAGTTCCACCTGGGATTTGCCGCCGGCTGGTACTGATTCGTTGCGCTCAAGGAGGCGTCGAGATAGACCGCGCCGTTACCGCGGTCATATTCGATCCGTCCCTCACCAGTGAGCTGGTACAGGTTGATGAGATCCGATAGGGAGAAAATCTTCTGCCCGTAGTACGATGCGATCGTCCGAATGCTTAGGCCGATAGTATCGCCTCCGACCGGAAGCCAGGTAGATCCCTGGACTCCCCCTCCCGCCAACAGCTCGCCCATCGGCGCGTAATAGAGGTAGGTCGGCTGGGCGCTCCTCGTCGAATTCTGCAACTGAGCGCTCCCGATCAGAGAGATGCTCGTCGCTGTCTTCGGAATGGTAAGCAGATTGAGGTTCAGCTCTTCGAGGACGGTATAGATTAGGTTCGAGTCGGAGAGAAAATCTACACGGCCGTAACTCCTGATCGAGGAGTTCTTGAACGGAAATCCACCCAGAAATCCGAGATTCACCGAGAGGTTCATCTCGCCGGAGTTGTCGAAGACACTGGTCACCGGAGGGCTCAGAATGCCGGCCGAGGCGAGCAGGTAGGGACCGTAGGTTTCGGCATAGCGCTCGAGTGTGTAGTTGCCGGTCAGGTAGACGTACCTTCCAAGGCTCAGCTCGCCGTCGACGACGACGACCGGGTCTACCACAAGATTGCCCAGATTCAACACCGCAAGGTTGGAAGTAGTCGCATTGTCCAGCCGGTTCGCGACCGTACCCCCAATGCGCGGAGTGATCTTCAGCTTGATTCCGTACAGATTAATCGGAACGCCGAGTGTGACCGTATTCGTCTGATAGCTGTTCGGAGCTTCGGAGGGATAGGGAGGCGTAGGTGGTGGGACCGTCTGATCAATCTGCATGGCGAAGAGCCTCTGGGTGTTTACCGCGTAACGAATGTCCAGCCCGAAGGTGCTGTCGATAGGGGTCGAATATTCAGCGGAACCCCGAAAGCTCAGGTGTTGTGAATCGGTCATCGTCCACGCATCGAATGATAGCGAATCCGGATGCTGCCGTGCGAGATCATTGTACTGGTGGGCAACGTTCTCGTAGGTTGGATCGGAATAGTAGACCTTCTCGAAGTTCGCGAGCGCCTGTTTCCAGTTGCCCTTCGACTTGTAGACCTGACCTATTCTGAAGAGAGCACCGATATTCCACGGGTCGATCGCGAGGACCTGCCGGAACTGCCGAATGGCATCCTCGAACTTCCTCTCTGTGAGATAGTAGTCACCGAGGTCCTTTCTGAGCTGGAAGGTCTCCTCCTGATTCTGGTAGATCGCCCGTATGAGCCTGTCGCGAAGAATCCCGTGCATTGTCGATTGGTCGACGGCGATAGCGTTTGTCTCCTGCTTCGCCTCGGCGGAAGTAGAATCGAGCCGCAAGAGTACGTCTTGCACGAGCTTCTCATCGGGCACGCCCGGACTGAATCCGGTTGCCGAAAGCGCCTGCGAAAGGGTCGACGCCAGATCGAGCCAAGGGAAGGCGTTGTGCGTCTCCTGACTGTCCGCCGGTAGTTTCTTGAGCTCGGCAGTCGCCCGCGCAGGATTGCCCATCCAGAGGAGAGTCTGCGAGAGTTGGTATCGGAACGGCGCACCCTCCTGACCGAGGTTCTTGTTGAAGATATCCGCCGCTGACGAAAGCTGCCCCTCGATTTGGTCGATCTTCCCTATTGAGTAGGAGGCAAGGGCAGCGCCGCTGTCCTGGACCTTTGATAGCTCCGCCAAGGTGTCGCTCTCGCGCCAGTGCCATTTGCTCGAATCGATGACTTTCTGAAACGCCGTGTGCTCCTTTTTTTCCTGCTCCGCAATCGGCTTCAGGCTGTTCTCGTCGTTCTTCAGTTCGATTCCCGCTTGGGAAAAGCGTTCGAGAAAGCCCTGCGCCTTCGAAAGAGCCTGGGCAACCGCCTGCTCAGTCTGTCTCACGTTCGCTTGCGGGTCCGTTCCCGAGGGAGCGGCCGGCGGCGTTTGGCCCTTCTGGCGTGCAGCGTCGACCTTGTCCTGATACTCCGTGAGGACCTTCGCGGCCGCGCGATAGGCAGATAGCGAATCTGTCAGCTCCTTCTTCAGCTGCCGGACCTCTTCGTCGACACTCCGGTAATATCGGGCGAAGACGTAGCTGCGATCGAGCAGCGTCACCAGATCGAGGGAGCTGTCTTCGCTTCCCCGCAATTTCCGATAGGTGTAGTTGGCGAGAATGTTGAGATACTCCGCAGTTCCCTTCTCCCGCAATCCGTTCCAGAAGTAGGCGCGTGCGAGGATCTCACGAAGAGCGAGGTTGTCAGGCTGCTTGGCCAGCTCCGCCTCGTAGTTGCTGATCAGTCGGCTCTTCAGCTTTTGTTTTGTCTGCGACAACTGAAGGAATTGGCTCAAGCGGTCCGACTGCACAAAAGTGTCCGACATCTGTTTTCGTACCTTCTCCGCATCCGCCGCCTTGCCGGTATCCATGAGGAGCTTTTCGAGCGATAGATAGCCCTCGAGATTCTTCGGATACTCTCTGATTGCCGCGTCGTAGACGTCGACGGCGCGGGAGTAGGCCTGGGCAATGGTCAACGTTCGAGCGAGCTGCATCAACCGACCATAGTCGCTCGACGCCGCCTCGCGGGCGTGGAGAAGAAGCGACTGGGCCTTTTGTTCGTCGCCAGACCATAGATAGGTCAGTCCGAGGTTGACGAGGAGGGTCAGGTTGTTTGGGAAATGCTTCAGCCCGTCGGTGAAGAACGAAATGGAATCCGAATAACGTCCGGACCACGCCGCCACCTTTCCTGCCTCCGCCCATAGATTGACGTTCGAGGGATCCTTGTTCAGCAGATCCCGATAGGCCGACAGCCCGTTTGCCGTGTCTCCTTTCCACAGGAGGTTCTTTGCCTTGAGAAGACTGACGGTTTCGTTATTCGGATCGAGCTCTCCGGCTCGGTTCAGGTACTTGAGGGCGCTGAGATTGTCGCCGACGAGTGCGTAGTCGAGCGACAGATCGATGTAGGCTTGCACGTTGGCGGGATGATCGCGGATCTCGATGAGATAGTCCTCGATGAACTTGTAGGGCAAACCAGTTGTGCCGCCTTTGAGGCTCGACGGAAACAGCTCCGGTAGCGGCTGCTCCGATACGGGCACACCGTTTTGGACACGGACAAGAAAGAAGCAATCCAGATAAAAGAAATAGCGATTGTCGTATTTTCGCTTTTCAGTGACGCGGAATTGCAGCTGGTGGCGACCTGCGCTCAAGTTGACTCTACCAACTTGGTTCCAATAGAAAGAGGGAGTGTAGGATTTTCCCACCGAGACATCGTTGGCGTATACCTGGACCGGAGACTCACCGTCGAGGACGTATTCAAACGGCGAGGTGTACGAGGGCTCCGACGTCCCATATGGTCCCGGCGGGGTGCCGCCGTACCAAAGCTCGTAGGTCCCCGGACGGTCTACATAAAATACGTAGTCGGCGTAATACCCGAAGTTGTCGTTCGGGTCGGAGGTGGTGCTGAGCTGAAGCGTGCGGAGACCGGAAGCACTGTAGTTGAAGATCGGCTGCTTGTCGAAGTTCGTGACGACCGCATCTTCACCTTCGACGAAGATCAGGTTCTGATTCTCCGTCGGAAAGACGGGCTCGATCCGCTCCCGCCCGGCCGCCTGACCCGTGGTCGAACTGCCACCGTTCCCGGACCCGCTCGCCGCTGACTGGGCGAATGCACGGTGCGGGGCGCACACAGAGAGGCACCATAAAGACCCGATCAGACACAGTGCGATAAAAACCCGGGCGTCACTTCGAGATCGCGAGGTGTATCTTCTCATAACCATCCTTCCATCTCTTTCTTGTTGAACGGTGGCTTAGATTATATAATCATTTTCGGCTGAGAATATGGAAAGGCGAAGTCGAATACGATTGTTGACCGAGCTTGCCGTGTTGGCGCTCGCAGTTGGTGCGATTAATCTCCTCTTTCCAGGCTCGCCAGGGTTCCTGCTGTCGCCGGTCAATCCCTACCTGATCGTGAGCCTGGTGGTTGCCGCATATTACGGAAGATACCCCGGTTTCTTTGTTTTGTCCTGCATCCTAATCGTAATACTCGGACCTCTGCCTCCCCTTCTCGCCGTCCTTTATCCGGAGATTCAGGATGCCGGCGCGCTCCGGGGCGAAGTTCTTTCGACCGGCCTGATTCCGTTCGCGACATCGGTCGTCGGAACCTACCTCTTCGGTTTCATACGAGATGCCACACATGCTGAGCTCAGGCGGATTCACGAGCGCCTCCGCCGGACCATTCGAGAGAAGGTATCGCTGGCCCGCCGCGCAACGGCTCTTGAACAGGTGAACCGGGAGCTCGAGGAGCGAGTATTTCGTCAGAGCGACTCTCTTACCGCCCTCTATTCACAGGTACAAAACCTTCATTCCTATGACCTACGGAAAGCTCTCGATGCTCTGCTCGAGATAATCGAGAAGTTCACCCAGGCAACCAGCGCTTCGGTTTGGGAGTATTCCGCCGATGCAAAGGAGCTGCGTCTCGTTGCCCACCGAGGAGGAGCGGCGGAAGGCAGGTCGAAGACGATCGTTCCCGCCGCCAACAGCATCGAGGGATGGGTCGTGAGAAACGATATTGTGTACTCAGTCCGTCTCTTGAGTCGGTACGCCAATCTCCGGGAGCTCGACGATCAGAGGAACATCATGACGCTTCCCATCAAGGCGGGCACACGAGTCTGGGGGGTTCTCAGCATCGAGGCGATGCCCTTCGAACGCTACAACCTCAACACCGAACGGCTTCTGCAGGTCATCATGGCTCTCGTCTCCCCCGCGCTGGAAAACGCGGTCGAGAATCAGACGACGCTCGCCGACGCGCAGATGGACAAGCACACCGGTCTGCCGACCTATTCCCAATTTCACGCGATACTCGAGAAGGATATCTATCGAGCAAAGCTGACCCACGGCCACCTGAGCGTGGTTATCGTCGAAATCGCAAACACGAAAGATCTTCGCTCGCAATTCGGCGACGAGAAGTACTATGCCCTCCTGCTGGGTCTTGTTCGATCACTCGAGGGACTGGCTGAAGGCAAGGCGCATCTCTTCCACTATCAGGAAGATGGTCAACTCGCGCTGCTCTACCCGAACCTGGATTTCGACGGTGCCTCGATGTCATGCCTCGAGATCCTTTCCATGATTACGACGACCGAATGGACAATCAACGAGCAATCGGTATCGATCGACGCCGTCGTTGGTTATGCCTCGCTCGGCGACGAGAAGCAGACGGCGGACGATCTGCTCGATAACGCCGAACACCTCCTCGAGATGCAGAAGGTGTAGCGTGGCCAGTTTCGATTTCTTCCGCCAAACCGGGCACCAGTTCACGCCAAAAACCTCGAACGGCGCTCTGAAGGCCCTCGCGGCCCACATCCTTCCTGCGGAGGCGTACGTATACGTCGCGACCTCGACACGGCCGTTGGACGAGGAGCCCTACGATATCGACCAGATAGAGCGGATTCTCGGACGCGAGAATCTCGACATAGATACGAACCTTCTTCTGATGAAGATCCTGGAACGGCTCCTCAGGAGACCCGAGCAGGAGGTCGCACTCTTTGCAGCAGAGAGCATCAATCTTATCGAGGGGCGTTACGCGAAGCGCATCGAAGATATCAAGGAGGGGCTCGACGAGAGTGCGGATCCTGGCAGCGTTCGGGAGCTCGCAGGATTGTATTCAGAGCTATCCCGACTCTACCCTCCCCACAGCTCATTGCGAGGCTTCTATTTGCACGAGGCTTATCGCTGGCTGAAGTCGCTGCGAGATTCGGGGCAGTTCGGCGCCGAAGAATCCCTCCGATTGATTCGCGTGTTGATCGATCTCGGCCTCTACGACCAGGCCGCGAGCGAGATCGCGAACCATCCGATTGCCGCCGGTGAGGACCGGGAGATCCTGCTCCTCGAGGCGGAGGTCGAGTTTCAGCGGCACCACTATTCCAGGATCGGAGAGCTCTGTCGCAGGCTCGACGAGCATTCTGAATCACTCAACGCCAGAGAGCGTTCCATGGTCGAATGCTGGTTGGGAGTCGATGACTCGTAGGGCGCGCGTATGCCTAATCCTCGAAGGGTCCTATCCCTATATCACGGGCGGGGTCTCCTCCTGGATGCACGAGCTCATCACTGAAATTCCCGAAGTCGACTTCGTCGTCTACTCTATCTCGCCGAAGGCGGATCAGAAGATCAGATACCAGCTCCCGAAGAATGTGGTCGAGCATCGGGACCTCGTTCTTTCTTCGATTCGGCGCTCTCGCCGTCGCAGCCCCGACAAACAGAAGCTGTTCGAACGCATTCGAGATTTCCACACGAACATGGAGGCGGGGGCATCGGCCGACTTCACCTCGGTCGCGGAGCTTATGCCCGCCGGCTATTACCCCTATCGCGATGCGTTTACCCACGACGTGGGGTGGGAGATGATTGCCGCCGGGAATCATCGCCATAATCCCATCTATCCGTTCTCGGATTACTTCTGGGCGTGGAAGTCGGCCCACGACATGCTGTTCACCATAATCGGCACCGAGGTTCCAGAGGCAGACATCTATCACGCCATTTCGACAGGATACGCTGGGCTTGCCGGTGCTGTGGCGAAGATCCGCACGGGGAAACCGCTCGTCCTGACCGAGCACGGACTGTATCACAAGGAGCGGGAAATGGAGATCCGCCGGGTTCGCTTCATCCGCGGATACCAGCGCGACATGTGGATCAAGCTCTACGATGGCCTCAGCCGACTCGCCTATCAGCAGAGTGAGCTCGTGATCTCACTTTTTGAGTACAACCGACGCCTCCAGATTGAGCTCGGGGCAACCGAAGAGCGAACGAGGGTTATCGCAAACGGTATCGACATAGAGCGCTTCTCCTCCGTGGAGCGCGTCCATCGTGACGGATTCCACGTCGGCCTCGTGGGTCGAGTCGTACCGATAAAAGACATCAAGACCTTCATCGCGATGAGTAGAATCGTCAAAGAACGATATCCGGACGCAGAATTCTACTGCATCGGTCCGACCGACGAGGATCCCGCATATTTCGAAGCCTGCAGAACCATGGTAAAGAGCTTCAGGTTGGAAGAGTGCTTCCATTTTACCGGCCGCGTTGAGGTCACACTGTACTACGCCTTCCTCGACGTGCTCCTCCTCACGAGCGTTCGCGAGGCACAGCCCCTCGTCATCCTCGAGGCCTACGCCTCCGGCATCCCGGTCGTTGCCACAAGCGTAGGAAACGTGGGGGAGCTCCTCGACTACGACGAGCGCTTCATCTCCCCATCCAAAGATCCCCAGAAACTGGCTACAGCGGTGGCATACATACGCGAACATCCAAACGAGATGGACGGAATCGTAGCGCGAAACAGACAGAAGACCATTCGATTCTACGATCGACGGGAGGTATTCAAGAGCTACCTGGAGATCTACGAGTCGCTTCGAGGCGGGCAGTAATGGCCGGAATAGGATTCGAGCTCCAACGGGTGTTGCGCAAGGGCGGCCTGGGCTCGGTTGTTCAGGTAGCGTTCGCCGGGGTGATGATCGTCGCGGGTCCATGGCTCATGTCGATCGGCGGAATCTTCTTCATCGGGCGATTTGCAGCGCCGGCTCTCGGCGAGGGCCAACGACTGTTCATAACGATCGTCGTCTATAGCTACGCCTTTTCGCTCGTCCTTTTCGGGGGCTTCCACTATCTTTTCACGCGGGTCGTGGCGGACCAGATTTACGAGGAGAAGCACGGCGAGGCGGGCGCCTCACTGCTCGTGTTTTCCCTGTTGGTCGTCGTGGTCGCGGGCGTCGTGGCATGGGCCGCCCTCACTCCCGCAAGCTTCGCTTCCCTCACACATCCGATGCTCTTCCGGGCCGCTTCGGTCGGCCTGTTCGCAGTCATCAATCTCCTGTGGGTCATGATGATCTTCGTCTCCCTGCTCAAGAGGTTCGCGGGCATCCTGCTCGCCTACTTCTCGGGAATGACGATCTCAGTCGTAGGCGCAGTTGTCCTCGGTGAACGATGGGGACTCGGGGGAGCGATGAGCGGATTCGCCATCGGCCAGCTCGTCGCTGCGATGTTCCTCGCGGCTCTGCTATTGAAGAAGTATCGTCCCAAAGGTTTCACTCACCTCCCGCACGTGCTGTCTCGCTACTTCGGTCGCTATCGCTATCTCTTCGGCAGCGGTCTTCTCTATTTCTGGGGTATTTGGGTCGACAAGATCGTATTCTGGTTTGGTTTCGGAAGCCCCGCGAGCGGCACCTACCTCCGGCTCTACGATACCTACGATGTGCCTGTCTATTTTGCGAGCCTCACGATGATTCCGGGGCTGGTCTACTTCGTCGTTGTCCTGGAGACCGATTTCTACCTCAGGCTGATGGATTTTCTGAAATCGCTTCAGATGCGCACTTTCGCGCGGATCCAGGAAAGGAAATATCAGCTCCGCAACGGAATGAGGCGGGGGCTTCGGGAGCAGAGCCTCTTTCAAGGCATCATAACCGTCGCTCTCGTGTTGCTCGCGACTCAGCTTCTGCCGATTCTCGGTGTTTCCAGCTCCCAGACGGGGATATTCCGTATCCTCCTCATAGCAGTCTACTTCCACTTCCTGCTGCTGACGCTCATTACCTTCCTTCTTTACATCGAGCTCTTCCTCCAGGCCTTCGTGAGCGCGCTTGTGTTTTTCGGGCTCAATCTGCTCGGAAGCCTCGCAACCGCATATCTCCAGCTCGCGGCGTGGGGCGGGGTGAGCTACCTGCTGTCCGCCGTGCTCGCCTCGATCGTCGCCTTTGTCTTTCTTGACATCGGAACGCGGCGGCTCGATCGCCTTATCCTTGCCCGATACAGCTCAGGGTAGGTTACCGCTCCGGTTCGGTGGAAGCTGGAAGTCGAGCAGATCAGTGGAAAACCAACCTCGTCTCGATCGCGGCCCGGCTTGCGGATGGACTCGAATAATCGAAGCCGAGCTCGGCAACTCCATTTCGCCGCCCGCAACACGCACCTGCCGGCCGCTGAGAAGCTCCTCGTAATCACCGTCTCGGAGACCCGTCTCGAAGACGCCCGATGATCCGGTCACGTTGAAAACTCCGAGCAGGCAATCATGATGCGATTCCCTGACGGCGACGATTACCGGTTCTGCGCTGACGACGTAGAAGGTTCCGTTGGAGATGACCGTCTCCTTTTTCATTCTCGAGAGCTTCGTCAGGAAACCCTGAAGCTCGTAGCTCCCCCATTGGATCGGATCGCGGTCAAAGAGCGAGGGTGTATTTTCGGCGGCTGCCTCCTGACCCGCATAGATGAGGAATGCGCCGGTGTTGAAGGCCTGAAAGGCGGTCCAGGACAGTGCCGCGTCTCGAGTTGGGGCAAACGACATGATCCGCCGTTGGTCGTGGTTCTCGACGCAGCGCATTTTGACCGCGTTCTCAGGATACAGGCTCTGTTGGAGACGCAGGAGCTCCAGGTAGCGACGGACCGGGATCCTTCCGATGACCGCTGCCTGCCAGGCCGCCCAAATGTCGTAGTCGTATTCGAGATCGAAAGCAGCGTAGAGCTCGCCGTCCGAGTGAGCACGAAGCCCCGCCTCGCGACGGGCTCCGACGAACGAGGCATGCACCGACTCGGCGAGCCAGAGCGTATTCGGCCTCTCCCTTGCGACCTCCGTGCGCGCTCTGATCCAGAACTCGACGGGAACGAGGGAGGCCACATCACATCGGAACCCGTCGACTCCCATACGGGACCATCTCAACAGGCTTTCGATTAGGTAGCGCTCGAGCTCCAGGTTAGGGTATTGAAGATCTATCACGTCGCTCCATTCCGGGACCGTCGTCACCGCACGTCCGGATTCGTCCTCGTGGTACCATTCCGGATGTTCTGCCAGGAGAACCGAGTCGTGGGCGGTGTGGTTGTAGACCACATCGATCATCACCCTCAAGCCAAGGGAGTGAGCCCGTTCAATCACCGCCTTGAAATCGGCTTCAGTTCCGTATTCGGGGTTCACCGCCCCATAGTCGACGATCGAATACGGTGATCCCAGCGCCCCCTTTCGAGCAACTCGGCCGATGGGATGAATGGGCATCAGCCAGACCACATCGACCCCCATCGACCGGATTCGTTCCAGATCTGCTTCTACCTCTGCAAACGTTCCCTTCTCTCCGTGATTGCGAACGAAAACCTCGTAGATCACAAGGTTCTTCAGGCTCTCAGTGCCATTTGACAGCATCATAAACTCTCCGCTGACGGGCAACGCAGGTCGCCTCGAAGTTGCGACTCAGTGAATTGGGATTCTACACCAATTTTGAGGTTGGGAAACCTACGGGAGATGTCTTCTACACGCGGACCGATTGAGTTTTCGAGGACCGCACGTTACAGTTCTCGAAACGCTCCCGAAATAGGAGAAGAGATTGAAGACAATTGGCCTCATCGCCGGGATGAGCTGGGAATCGTCGCTCGAGTACTACCGCATTCTCAATGAGACAGTCGCGGCGCGTCTTGGCGGACTGCATTCGGCGAAGTGCGTGATGTACTCGGTGGACTTCAATGAGATCGAACTGCTTCAGAGAGAAAATCGCTGGGAAGAAGCGACGGTCGCGATGGTTGATTGCGCGCGCCGACTAAAGCTCGCAGGCGCCGACTTTATCGTGATCTGCACGAACACGATGCACAAGATGGCCGGACCGGTCGAGGGTGCGTCCGGCCTGCCACTCCTTCACATTGCTGACGCGACGGCAGAAGCCGTCATTGAAAAGGGACTCCGAACCGTCGGGCTGCTCGGCACCAGATTCACGATGGAAGAGGATTTCTACACGGGACGTCTGGCGGAGCGATTCGGGCTCGAGGTTCTGCTTCCCAACGAGGCAGACCGCGCGGTGGTTCACCGCGTTATCTACGAAGAGCTTGTCAAGGGCGAGATCCGCTGCGAGTCGCACAAAGAATACGTGCGAATAATCGAAGATCTGGTACGACGAGGCGCTCGCGGCATCGTCCTGGCCTGCACCGAGATCGGGCTTCTGATCAAACCGCAGGACTCGCCGGTTCCCGTATTCGACACTACTGTCATCCATGCCGTTGCTGCGGCCGAACGCGCAATCGCCGATGCCTGATCCGATCTCCTCAGCCGCGCGGCACGATTCGAAGAGCTGAGGCGCACTTATCGGAAATAACTTGACAACTTCCTGAGCCGCCCCATAGACTGGAGGTAAGTTGACGCTCCCTCAAAGGAGGTGATGCCAGATGATCTAGTTGAAGAGGCGTGGTCCCAGAAGCGCACTCAGATCACCACCCCCTTCAAATCAGTTGGAACAAAAAACTGCTGTTCTCTGTCTTCTGTGAGACCCCGACGGGAAACGGGCGAGGAGCCTGTTTCAATCACGGTCCCGGGCAAAAGGAGGAGAAGATGAAAAAGACAGCTGTTTTGATACTGATTCTGGCGGTTTGTTTCGCGGTCACGACCGGTTGGACATCGGGCACTGAGGAGGAGAAGGCCGGGCCTGTCTATCTCCGCATGTACTATCCAGTCGGCGTCGCCGGTCCACTCGCGCAGCTCATGGATTCCATGATCGCCGACTTCAACAGCTCACAGAAAGACGTTCAGGTCGAGTCGATCTTCGCGGGCGGCTACAAGGAAGCAATGGACAAGGCGCAGACCGCATTCCTTTCCGGCAGTCCCCCGGAGCTTGCCGTCCTCGACGCACCCAATCTATTTACCCTGCTCGATATCGACGCGATTGTCCCCGTGGACCAATACGTCCAGCAGGAGGGGGGCGACGCCTACCTTTCGACGTTCATCGAGGCTTTCCTAAAGATCGGCCAATACCAGGGAAAGCTCTGGTCCGTACCGTGGCAACGCAGCACTCCAGTGTTGTATTACAACAAGGATTTCTTCCAGCAAGCGGGACTCGATCCGAACAAACCACCTGCGACCTGGGCTGACCTCGAAAGCTACGCGCAAAAGCTCACACAGAAGGACACGCGCGGAAACACTACCCGATGGGGAGTGATGATCCCCAATGACTACTGGATCTTCAAACCGCTGCTGCTCCAAGCCGGCGGCACCGGCGACAGCGAGGATGGCACCCACATCGTCATAGACGATCGATACAATCGAGTCGTCTATCAGTGGCTCAACCGCCTCGCCGATCAGGGTTTGACGCCGGGGATTGCACGGTGGTCCCAGTCGGTCACCGATTTCGCAAGCGGCGCGACCGCGATGCTCTACAACTCCACAGGTGCGCTCACCTACATTCGCAACAACACGAAATTCAACTTCGGCACTGCGTTCCTCCCGAAGAAGGACCGGCAGGTGGCGATCGAAGGAGGAGGCAACTTCTTTATCTTCAAGACGACGCCTCGACGGGAAGCCGCGGCCTGGGAAGTCATCAAGTGGATGACGCGCCCGGAGAACACCGCTCGCTGGAGCCTCGGGTCCGGATACATCCCGGTGAAGAAGGCGGCATTCGACATACCGGAATACAAGAAGTACACCGATCAATGGCCCCAAGCGCTTACGGCCTACCGGCAGCTCACGGAGACTGACATCGAACGAAACATGATGACCCACCGAATGAATGAGATCTACGACCTGCTGAATTCCACGAATGAGGCAATTCGCGGCGGATCCGACATGGACGCAGAGCTCGCAAAAGCACAGGCAGAGGCGAATCGCATCTTGAGCAGATGGCAGTAGCATAGCCTATAGAGTTGCGAAGGGACTTCCACGGCGCCTCGGCGTCGATGAAAGTCCCTTTCCCTATCGAGGCGGCCATACAATGAGTGGACATCGTGCGAGGGCATGGAAGAAACGAATCGCCCCGCTGCTCTATATTCTTCCGGCATTCTCGTTCCTAGCGATTTTCACCTACTACCCCATTGCCTACTCGGCTTTCATCAGCCTTTTTCGGTGGTCGACGGCGTATCCGAAACGAGTGTTCGCCGGATTCGAGAACTACATTCAGATCTTTCACGAACCGCTTTTCGGCGTCGTCTTGCGCAATACTGCGATCTACTCACTATCCACGATCTTCTTCGGGATGATTCTCGGTTTCGTTTTCGCCATTCAAATCAACAAGCGGATCCATGTCTCCGGCGCTTTCAAGTTTGCTCTCTTCTATCCAACGATGATTCCCATGGCCGCCGCAGGACTAATCTGGCTATGGATCTACGCGCCCACCTACGGCCTCCTCGACAATTTCCTTCGCCTTCTGGGACTGCCGAACGCGGGGTTGCTCTACCGTTCGAACACCGCGCTGATGTGCATCATCATCGTCTCCGTCTGGAAACATGTGGGATATTACATGATCCTCTTCCTCGCAGGTCTGCAGAACATCTCCAGCGAGCTGATCGACGCAGCAACAATCGAGGGGGCCGGCAGCTGGCGCAGACTGCGAAGCGTCATCCTGCCGCTGATCTCCTCGTACACCTTCTTCATCTTCATCATCAACATTGTAGACTCGCTGCAGTCGGTCGATTTGGTGTACATCATGACTCAGGGCAAGCCTGCCAACGCCACGAACGTCATCGTCTACTACATCTATCAACAGGCTTTTCGGTTCTGGAACATGGGCATGGGCTCTACGCTCACGACGCTTCTCACTTTCTTCCTTCTGTGCTGCGTGACGATCGTCTTCGCAACCGTGGGGAGACGCGTCTATTACGAGGTGTAGCAATGCGAAATCGACCAGCTCTTCGGCCGTCGGAGCACAACATCGTCGCCTATGTCGTCCTGATCCCGGTTTCGATCGTCATGCTAGTGCCGATGTTTCTGCTGATCAGCACCGCACTCAAGCCTCTTCCCGAGCTCATGAGCGTCAACTTCACCTGGATCCCTCGAACGGTCGTGTTGACGAACTTCGTGAAAGCGATGTCGGTTGCCCCCTTCGCGCGCTACTACATCAATACGATTCTCGTGGTTTCGATGATTTTCGCGGTACAGCTCGTTACGATCTCCCTGGCTGCCTATGCCTTCTCACGACTGAAGTTCAAAGGCAGAGAGCTCCTGCTCGTGCTGTTCCTCGTGCAGCTGATGATTCCGCCCCAGAGTCTGGTCGTTCCCAATTACCAGACCATGTCTCGTTTGAAGCTGCTGAACACCACGTTCGCGATCGGCGCAGTCTATTTCGCTTCCGCCTACGGAACGTTCCTCCTCCGTCAGGCCTTCCGCGCCATACCCGGAGAAATGGAGGATTCGGTCAAGATGGACGGCGGGGGAGGGCTTACGGCTATCGTCCACGTATTCCTTCCGCTCGCAAAACCATCGATCATTGCCTTCGCCCTGGTAAGTGTGAGCAGCCACTGGAACGAGTTTTTCTGGCCCCTCATCGTCACCGATACGGTGAAGGCGCGCACGCTCACCGTCGGGTTGGCGATGCTCACGCAGGCCACCGAAAGCAGTCCCGAATGGACCCTCACGATGGCCGCGACGATCATCGTCGTCTTCCCGCTTCTTGCGGCGTTCGTCATCTTCCAACGGCGATTCATTCAGAGCTTCATGCGCTCCGGATTGAAGGGATAGCCACGGAAATCGCCCTCCTGATTTCGTGAGAGTGCCGACGCTTGAATCCGTACGGCGATGCTGCTATAAACTGGAAGCAAGCACAACGCAAGGAGTCCCTCATGAAATACGGCCTGAACATATCGCAGCAAGGCAATCTCGACCTGGTATCGCTCGGAGCGCTGGTTCATCGTCTCGATCCGGGCGTCGTACCCTTTAGGAAAGCCGCCCAGTGCCAGATTCACGTGAGCGGCGGCGAGTTCAACGTAGCCGCGAATCTCTCGGATTGTTTCGGCCTGAACACAGGAATCGTTTCGGCTATGGTCGATTATCCGATCGGCGATCTCATAGCCGAGCGTGTGCGAGCGATGGGAGTGGCTCCGTTCTATCGCCACTTCGAGCACAACGGTGTCAACGGGCCCAATATGGCCACCGTGTTCAGTGACATGGGCATGGGGGTACGCGCACCTGTAGTCTTCTACAACCGCTCAAACGAGGCTGCCGCACAGCTCAAACCCGGGGACTTCAATTGGGAGACGATCTTCGCCGGGGGCGTGCGCTGGTTTCACAGCGGCGGCATTTTCGCGGCGCTCTCGGAGACGACCGGCGAGGTCATCATCGAGGGGATGAAGGCCGCAAAAGAAGCCGGCGCCGTTGTCTCCTTCGATCTCAACTACAGGGGAAAGCTCTGGAACATCTGGGGAGGAAGCGATCGGGCGGCCTCGGTGCTCGGGAGAATCGCGGAGCTCGTCGACGTGCTCGTCGGCAACGAAGAGGATCTGCAGATGGGGCTCGGTATTCCCGGCCCGAAGGTAGCCGCAAAGTCGAAGCTCGATCCGAGCGCCTTCTTCGAAATGATCGACACGGTTACACAGAAGTACCCGAAGATCAAAGTCGTGGCAACGACCTTGAGAGAGGTTCACTCCACCAACCGCCACAGCTGGAGCGCAGTCGCCTGGATCGACGGGAAGACCTATGTTGCCCCCACGGCGGAGCTCGACGTCCTCGATCGCGTCGGCGGTGGCGACGGATTTGCCGCAGGGCTCTTCTTCGGGCTGCTCAACGGCGAAGAACCGGAGGAGGCGGTCAAGCTCGGATGGGCCCACGGCGCGCTTCTGACCACCTTCCCGGGCGACACCACGATGGCGACGATCGAACAGGTGCGGTCCTTCGCGAAGGGAGGATCCGCGCGTATCCAGAGGTAGGGCGCCGGCAGTTGGTGCGCGCCAACAGAACCCTCAACGACAGGCGTGGCATATCTCGCCTCCCCTGTATCCTGGTCGACGGCGGCGCGTCGAGCGGGCTATAGAGAGGGTAAAGGGATACGATGAACGACATCAAGATCGGGTTCGGATTCTATCGTCACATGCTCGACGAAGCAAATATGCGGTTCGCGCGGCAATGTGGTGCGACGCACGCCGTCGTCCATCTCGTGGACTACAACAGCACCTCTGGAATCAGTACTGACAATCAGCCGGTCGGCGATGCGGATGGGTGGGGATTCGCGGGGGCAACGGCGAAAGAGTGGACGAAGGACAACATGCGCCGCATCAAGCGGGAGCTGGGCTCGCAGGGTCTCGAGTTCTATGCCATCGAGAATCTCGATCCCGTATTCTGGTACGACGTGCTGCTTGACGGCCCGAAGAAGCATGAGCAGCTCGAGAAGCTCAAGGACATCATCCAAACCATGGGCGAGGTGGGAATTCCGGTCCTGGGCTACAACTTCAGTCTTGCGGGGGTGGCGGGCAGGATTACCGGCAGGTTCGCGCGCGGCGGCGCAGAGTCGGTCGGAATGGATGGAAGCGTCGACATACCGGTACCGAACGGTATGGTGTGGAACATGGTCTATGATCGAGAAGCGCCACCGGGTTCGCTGCCGTCGATAACCCACGACGAGCTCTGGAGGCGGCTCGGCGAGTTTCTGAACGCGATACTTCCCGTTGCGGAGCAGTGCGGGGTTCGCCTGGCAGCCCATCCCGACGATCCTCCGGTTCCGGTTCTCAGGGGACAGCCCCGGCTCGTCTACCAGCCTCAGATGTACCAACGCTTGCTCGATATTCGAGACTCGCGCTCGAACTTGCTCGAGTTCTGCCTCGGAACGATTGCGGAGATGACTGAAGGCGACGTCTATGAAGCAACCGACCGCTACACCTCGCAGGAGCGAGTCGCCTACATTCACCTTCGAAATGTTCGGGGGAAAGCACCTCACTATCGTGAGGTCTTCATCGATGAGGGCGACGTCGATTTCCGGAAGATCGTGCGCATACTCAAGCGCAACCATTTCGACGGCGTGCTGATTCCCGACCATACGCCGCAGATGTCCTGCGATGCGCCGTGGCACGCCGGCATGGCATACGCCATCGGTTACATGAAAGGGCTCCTCGATTCTGTCTGACGGACCGACGGCGAAGAGATCAACACCTCTAGTCTTGAAAAGAGCTTGAAGAGGTCTTGATCAAGTAGGCAATGACCTTCGCCGAAGCTCGATTCTGCGCAGTCGGATAGGTCAAGGCTTGCGGGCGGCCGCGGCAAGCAGTCCGCTCAGATCGGCGGCAGTATCGTAAGCGTGCAGCGTCCTGAGGTCCGAGTATTCGCGCTCGTCATTGTAGACCGAGGACACGAAGATCAACATGGAAAGCTTGTGGAACACCGCGGCGGCGTGGCGCATCTCCCGTAGTCGTTCAGGACCGGGGGCCAGCCGCGAAACCTTCTCGAGTGCCGCCACGGCGAGCACCAACCCGCTCAGCAGGGACGTGGCGAGGGTCTTCTTCCCTTCGGACAGGAACCCGACATACAGGTCCGACGCCTCTGATACGAACTCCTGAACTCGCGTCGTCAATTCGGCTTCGCGCAAAACCGTTAAATCGTTCATATTCATCTCCTCTTGTCTTTCCTGCCCAAAACCTATTTCCGAACCATGAAGAATGCATGAACATGTGCGATAATGGCCGAAAAATCGGCCGATCGCTCCTATGGCCGAACGAGGGTGAACGACAAATGAGTGAGCCAACCAATCAGACGATCCGTGAGGCCGCAGAACGCATCAGCCCCTATGCTCATCGAACATCGATTCTCACCTGCTCGAGCCTTAATGATGCGGTCGGGGCAAAGGTCTACCTGAAATGCGAGAACTTCCAGAAGGTCGGCGCGTTCAAATTCCGCGGCGCCTGCAACACTGTGTTCTCGTTGAGCGACGAGGAAGCGCGCCGTGGTGTAGCGACGCATTCGAGCGGCAACCATGCACAGGCTGTCGCGCTCGCGGCGAAGATTCGAGGAGTCGCGGCCCACATCGTGATGCCTCGCAACGCTCCAGAGGTCAAGCGACTGGGCGTGGAAGGGTATGGAGGGAGGATTACCTTCTGCGATCCCACCCTCGAAGCGAGAGAATCGACGTTGGCGGCCGTGGTTGCCGAAACTGGAGCGGTGGTAATCCATCCCTACAATGACTACCGGGTGGTCGCCGGCCAGGGGACCGCTGCGCTCGAGCTCCTCGAAGACATCCCCGACCTCGACGTCGTTATCGCTCCGGTGGGCGGCGGAGGTCTCCTTGCCGGAACTGCGATTGCGGCTCACGGTATCTCATCCCGCATCCGCGTGGTCGCCGCAGAGCCCGAGCAGGCCGACGATGCGTATCGTTCATTCCAGGCCGGTCACATCATCCCCTCGGAGAACCCGAAAACGATCGCCGACGGGCTCAAGACCTCCCTTGGCGAGCTGACCTTTCCCATCATCCGGCGAGAGGTCGAACAGATCTTGACGGTAGACGAGTCTGCGATCTCCGCGGCGATGCGGTTCATTTGGGAACGCGCCAAGATCGTCATCGAACCATCAGCCGCGGTGCCGGTGGCTGCCCTCCTCCAACGACGAATGGAAACGGCAGAATTGCGAATTGGAGTGATACTCTCGGGAGGAAATGTAGATCTTGCCCGACTACCCTGGTAACGCCGTCAACCACGCACACTCCCACTTCGCCCTCCAAGTGTCTGCTCGAGACGCCGCTGCAACCTTTTCTCGCCGATCGGAAAATGCTACGTTGGTATCAGTAAGATTAGACCGCACTCGGAACTACGGCTGCGCGCAAGGTGGAATCAGGAGGGACGAAATGGAGTATCGAAGGCTCGGAAACGCCGGAATCAAGGTGAGCGCCCTCTCGTTGGGATCGTGGGTGACCTTCGGGACTCAAGTCGACGTGGAGTCAGCGGTGGGGGCGATGAAAACTGCCTACGACGCAGGATGCAACTTTTTCGACAACGCTGAGGCCTACGAGGCCGGCGTATCGGAAGAGATCATGGGCAAAGCCCTCAAGAAGCTCGGTTGGCGAAGGGGAAGCTATCTCGTATCGACCAAGATCTACTGGGGGATCAACGACGGCCCAAATGAGAAGAACACACTGAACCGAAAACGACTCAGGGAGGGAATCGAAGGCGCTCTCAAGCGTTTCGATCTGGATTACATCGACCTGGTCTATTGCCACCGAGCCGATCCGGATACCCCCGTCGAGGAGACCGTTTGGACGATGCACATGATGATCGAGCGAGGGCAGGCACTCTATTGGGGAACCTCCGAATGGAGCGCAGAGGAGATACGAGAAGCCTGGGACATCGCAGACCGCCACCACCTCCACAAGCCCCAAATGGAACAGGCGCAGTACAGCCTCTTCGTCCGAGATCGCGTCGAGCGCGAGTACAGCCGTCTCTACGATGGAATCGGATTGGGACTGACTACGTGGAGCCCTCTCGCACTGGGTCTCCTCACAGGCAAGTACGACAACGGTATTCCTGCCGGCTCGCGGCTCACGCTTCCCGATTTCTCCTCAATGACCGAAGGGCAGCAGAAGAAGGTCTTCGATCAGCGAGTTGCCGCCGCGAAGAAGCTGGAACCGATTGCCAAGAAGCTCGGATGCAGCCGCGCGCAACTCGCCCTTGCCTGGTGCGCCAAGAACCCCAACGTCAGCACCGTCATCACGGGGGCGAGCCGCCCGGAGCAGGTGAAGGAGAACTTTGCCGCATTCGATCTGTTGCCGAAGTTGACTCCGGATATCATGTCGCGCATCGAGCGGGCAACCAGCACGGCCTCCGATCTCAGGTAGTCCTCGCTCACTCGAAGCCGTCGCTCTTCGACGATTCACGAAGAAGGATTGAGCCGGGATGTGAGGATATGATCCTCCCACCGACCGGCAATCTTGAGATAGGAGCGACCGTAGCCCTCCCGCTCGAATCCCAATCTCGTAAGCAACCGCTCGCTTCGCAGGTTCGCCGGCATGTAGTTCGCCATGATCCTGTGTAGTGCTACCTCGTCGAACATGTATCCGATCGCAGCCTCGAGCACCTCGTGCATTATCCCGCTGCCCTCACTCTCTCCATCAACCGCAAAGCCAAGGAAACACGCGTCGAAGACCCCGCGTATGAGATGGGTGAAGCTGCATTGAGCGAGAATTCGTGAACTGGCGAGATCCCATGCGAGGAGATGTATTGCATTTCCTCTTTCGAACTGCAGCCAGGCATCCGCCGCACGCTCGCGACACGCATCCACGGTGAAATACGAGTCGTCGCGTAGAGGCTCCCACCGGGCCAGCCGCTCTCGATTCGCAACCACGAAGGCGCGAAGCGCACCACCATCGGCGGCGGTCGGCACGGTTATCTCCGTCCGTGCGGTAACGATTCTCGGAACCTTCGAGCTCACCCTGTTCTCCTCCTCGATTCTTCTCTTCGGACCGGATTGTCCTTCGTGCCACCCCAACCCATCGCGCGAGACGTCGGAAGGGAAGCCTGAGTTCACGAGAGTATAACAGAAGTTTCACGGAACGGTTAAATCTGCCTCTAGTACTCACGTTTAACTGTAACGCACCTCGGTTTCGATGGTATATTGGTGACGATGAAGAGAAGGACCCGGAGAGCATTTCTTCAAATACTTCTGACGGCAACGCTGCCGGCAGTTTTCGCTGCCCAGGACGTTGCAGCCGGCGGCAACGGAGAGTCGTCGACGATTTCTACGTCCGCAGCGACACCTGCCCCCGCAACTACCGCAGCCCGTCCCGGAGTCGCGGTTGTGGAGCTCTTCACCTCCGAAGGATGCTCAAGTTGTCCTCCGGCCGACAAGGTCCTCTCGACGATCGTCGCCGAGGCTCGGCGCAGCGGAGCTCCGGCATACGCTCTCGCCTGGCACGTCGACTACTGGGACTACCTCGGCTGGAAGGACCCCTACGATTCGAAGACTTCCACCGAACGCCAGCGAATCTACGCCAGGGCATTCTCCTCGCAGCTCTATACCCCCGAGATCGTGGTCAACGGGACCAAGGTCGCCGCATATGCAGGTGACGCAGGAGAGGTTGGCCGCATCGTCAGTCGCAGCCTCGCACGACCTGCCGAAGCGGGAGTCCGGTTGACGATCCGAACGGAATCCTCAGCGCGGAAGATCCAAGTCGGCGTCGCCGTTTCCGGCGGACCGCGACGAGGGGTCGTCGCCCTCGCGCTCGTCGAAGACGGTCTCGTCCAGACGCCGGCCGCCGGTGAGAACGCCGGGCGAACTCTGCATCACATGAGCGTTGTCCGTGCATTTGCCACCCTTCCGATCGAAGGCGGTGCGACCGATATCGCCGTTCCGGCCGGAGCAGCGCTCGCCAGGAGTCATCTCATGGCATTCGTCCAGGACAGCACGACACTGGCGATCGTTGGCGCAAACTCTGCCGATCTCTCTTGGCTTGACAGTGCCTCCGGCGACGGTTCGTTGCCCGCACCCGACACCCGAGTGAGCGGCAGCCTCGTCGGACGAAACGGCAGAGGTATCGAAGGCGCCTTGGTCCAGGCTTGCAGTGAGGCCCTCTGTATCCCCGCCAAGAGCGACGAGACCGGGCGTTACACGCTTGGGGATATTCCCGCCGGCCACTACACGATCAAGCTCTACGTTCCTGGCGAGACTGAGAAGCCCCTGGCTTCCCATACGGTCACCGTTCACTCCGGCGATCAAATCTTCCTTCCGACGGTTGCGGTGGGGACATGAAGGAGACGAATATGAAAGGTATCAATCGATCTCTGCGGAGCGCGATTCCGTTGACTTTTGCCCTGTTTTTGAGTGTCGGCTGCTCAGCCGGCAATGCGGAAACGTTCACCTCGTTTCCGGACCCGCCCCAGCCTGCGAAGATCTCGAGTTCCAAGGAACAGGTGGTGCTTGCTGGGGGGTGCTTCTGGGGTATCCAAGGAGTCCTCGAACGCCTAAAAGGAGTCGAAAACACCATGGCCGGCTACTCCGGCGGAAACGCCGCGACGGCCCACTATGATATCGTCAGCACCGGCACGACCGGGCACGCCGAGTCGGTGCAGGTGACATACGATCCGTCGGTCATCAGCTTCGGCACGATCCTGAAAGTCTTCTTCTCTGTCGCCATGAATCCGACCGAGCTCAACTATCAGGGCCCGGATCATGGCACGCAGTATCGATCGGTCATCTTCTACGAGACGTCTGAGCAGAAATCGATCGCGGAACGATACATTCAGAAGCTCGACGCCGCGAAGGTCTTCTCTGCTCCGATCGTCACCCAGGTCGTTGCGTTCAAGGCGTTCTACCCTGCGGAGGAGTACCATCAGCACTTCATGGACAAGAACCCGAACTATCCCTACATTGTGTTTTGGGACAAGCCCAAGGTCAAAAACCTGGAAGAGATGTATCCCAGCCTCCTGAAGCAATAGGGAAACGAAGAGCGCTCAGGGCTCGAGTGCCGAAAGGACCTCGTCCGGTGTAAAGGGGACCCGGCGCAGCCGAGCGCCGGTTGCCGCGTACACCGCATTTGCCACAGCCGGTGCCGTCGTAATCGTCGCCGGCTCACCCGCACCGACTGAGCGCTCATTCGGCCGATTGATCAGAATGATTTCCAAATCGGGGATTTCCGAGAACTTGATGATGCGATAGCTCTGCCAGTCGAGGCTGGTGATGTGCGAGCCCTTCCAAGTGGCGCGCTCGAAGAGCGCTCTGCTCAATGACTGGATGACATTGCCCTCGATCTGGTTCCGCACCCCGTCCGGGTTGATGATCAGCCCGCAGTCATGGGCAACAACGATCCGTACGACACGGATCACTCCGGTCTCTCGTTCGACCTTCACGTGGGCCACCGTCGCGACGTAGGCTTCCTCGTTCTCATAGCGGGCGAAGGCGATCCCTCTCCCCTCGCCGTCGGGAAGCGGGCTTCCCCAACTGCCCGCTCGTGCCGCAGCGGCGACGACGTCTCGCGCCCTCGGATCACTCAGGTGGTTCAGCCGGAGCTGCACCGGGTCGACCTCCGCTGCCGCCGCGAGCTCGTCCACGAATGATTCATTCGCGAAGCAGTTGGCAAATGCCCCGAGGCTCCGGTACGAGGAGGAGCGCACGTGGGGGCGCTCGATCCAATGTATGACAATGCGTTGGCTCGCGATGTCATAGTTCGTCGGTGCGTTACGGTCCCCGCCGCGGAACAACTTCTTCGCCGGCGGCTGTCTTCCCTCGATCAGCTGGCCCGCGATGAGCTCGATACCCGTTCGAGCGCGCATTGTGTGGCTCGGGGTCCACACGTCACCGCGCCACCCCGTCAGACTTCCCTCGCTATCGACGGTCCCCTCGAGCTCCATCACCATCGCAGGCCCGTAGGGCTCCCACGCGAACTCGTCCTCCCGCGACCACTGAACCCGAACGGTCTTCCCCGTTTCACGTGCGAGAACGGCTGCATCGGCTGCGGCGTCGTCCGCACCGTTGTGGCCGTAGCATCCGGCGCCCTCCATATGGATGATCCGCACCTTCTCTGCAGGCATGTCGAGGAGGTCGGCGATTGCTCCTCGAAGCGGATAGACTCCCTGGGTGCTGCACCAAACCGTCATGACCCCGTCGCGCAGCTCTGCAACCGCACAAGATGGTCCAATCGAGGCGTGCGCCTGGTGGGGTTGATAGTAGGTCGCCTTCAGCCTCTGCTTCGCCTGTTTCGAGGCTCCGGCGAAGTCACCGGTGGTCACGATCTCCTCGTCCGTCACCGGAGCCTTTCGAAGCTCGGCGTGCAGCTCTTCGAGCTCCGGCAGTCGGAGGGTTTCCCGCCACTCCACGACGAGCTTTCCAGCCTCCTCGATTGCCGTTTCCTCGCGCTCCGCGACGACGGCAATGAAGTTGCCGATTCGAACGAGCACGGCATCACCCTTCGTTCGCTCGTCGACCGAAACGCACTCGGCGCCCGCACTTGGCGGCCTCACTACTCTTGCGTGCACCATCCTCGGCAGACGTAGGTCGTGCACGTAGCTTCCGGCCCCGGTGAACTTACCGGGAAGCTCGATCCGAGGAACGTCGCTCCCGACGATCCGGTAGTCGGAGGGGGATTTCGTCGGCGTTTGTCCGGAAATTCTCCTCCCGAGCTTCTTGCCCCCCGCGAGCTCGCCATAGCTGACCGAGCGCGAAGGATCGTTCGCGACAACTACGATCCCGTCGCGGGTGCTCAGCGCCGAGACCTCGACGCCGAATCGCTCCGATGCGAGCTCGAGGAGCGCCAGTCTCGCTGCTGCGCTCGCCCGGCGAATCGAAAAACCTCCGAGCGCAACGGTCTTGCTGCCGGCCGTATAGCCCTCGTCGGGCGTCACCCCGGTGCGTCCCATTTCCATCCGGATTGCGCGGATCGGGACATCCAGCTCTTCTGCGGCTATCTGCGCAAGGGCGGTCCGAACGCCGGTACCGAGCTCGACCTTCCCGCTGTTGACCCATATGGTCCCGTCTCTATCGATCGCAATCCAATCGTCGAGTTGGTCGGCCTGCTCGATTGCTCCCGTTTCTGTCCAGGTGGACGTCGTCCTTATCGGTTGATTCGCGCCCGCCATTATCTCGCCCCACCGTTCGTCGAGAGCTCCGCCGCTCGCTTGACCGCTCTGACGATTCGCAGATGAGTGCCACACCGGCAGAGGTTGCCATCGAGACCGCGCTTGATCTCTTCTTCACTCGGGCTGGGATTCTTTTCTATCAACGAAACTGCCGTCATGATCATCCCGTTCGCGCAGTATCCGCACTGAGCCGCCTGGAGCTCAATGAAGGCCTGCTGGACAGGATGCGGGTTCTCGACGCGGCCGAGTCCCTCGAGCGTCGTTATCTCCTTGCCGACCGCCTTCGAGACCGGCAACGTGCATGATCGAACCGGCCCGCCGTCAACGAGGACCGTGCATGCCCCGCATTGCCCTACACCGCAGCCGAACTGAGGTCCGTTCAATGCAAGCTCGTTTCGAAGTACGTAGAGGAGAGGGGTTTCGGACGACGCGCCGACCCGGTGGGTCGCGCCGTTGACCGTAATGATGCAATCAGTCGCCATGACTTTGTACCTTCTACTTTCTTTCTGTCTCGTCTATACTACTACCGACTCCACGGGCGTTCAACCGGCATGATCTCGGAACGCGCCGAGTGAGTTCGACGAGCGACAATCTTCGAATGGGCGAAGGAATCGGAAAAATGGCAGTGAATGTAAGAATGTGGGGAACAGCCCTCAAACGACTCGTAGTGATCGAAGATCGCTGTGATTGGGACGAGCTTGATGTTGTCTCCAAGTGGCTCATCGCGACGCGTTCTGCGGTTACCACCGTCACGATCTATTCCTGCGTCATTGCGGGACTCTTCGCTTGGCGGGCGGGAGGATTCATTCTCGTACCGTGGCTCGTTCTGACTGTCGGCCTGTTCCTGTCACATGGCACGAACAACCTCTTGAATGACCTTACCGACTACCGCCGCGGAATCGACAGTAACAACTACTTCAGAACCCAGTACGGCGTGCACCCGCTCGTCCAGGGCTTCTGGGACAAGCGCACACAGATCCGATGGTTCTTGATCAGCGCCGTACTCGGCGCCTCCTCCGCAGTCTACGCGCTCATCTACACACACTTCGATCCAATCGTGATCGCACTCATTGCCTACGGCGCTCTCATGCTCTTCTTCTACACCTATCCGCTCAAGTACTTCGCTCTCGGCGAGCTCACGATCTTCATCATATGGGGACCCGTCATCATTGGCGGCCTCTACTATGTGCTCGTTCGTCAGTGGAGCTGGGATGTCGTCCTTGCAGGCATCCCCTTCGGATTGAGCACCGCCAGCATCAACATCGGAAAGCACATCGACAAGTCCGGCGAGGATCGTTCGAAACATGTGACTACCCTTCCGGTTCTTCTCGGGCAGTCCGCATCTCGTATCTTGAACATAGCGGTAATCGTCTTGGCGTACCTCGTTACCCTCTACCTCGTCTTCGTGCCGCGGTTTCTCACGCCCGTGATGTTGATCGTGCTCATCGCGGCACCGGCCGCCTGGAGGGCCATCAAGCTTCTTTCGAAGCCGCGGCCGAAAGAGGCGCCTGCCGGCTACCCGATCTGGCCGAGGTGGTTCTCCACAGTATCGTTCGTGCACAACCGCAAGTTCGGAAACCTGTTCGTCCTCGGGGTAGTGCTGGACGCTGTCCTGCGCGTGGTTCCGGCGACATCGGGCTTCTGGCACTAGATGGCCTGCAGGCGGATGACGTTCAAGGATGGGCTCGGAAGACGACAATACGAAACTCCTGGGGAGCTGGGCCTTTGTCGCAGAACCGCATTCAGTGAACGTCCTCGTGCTGTCGCCGCCACCGGATAGACGCTCGACCTGAGAACGGGGAGAGAGAAGTTCGTTACGGTCGAGGATTGAGCAACGGCGGATGCGATGGTAGACTTCTCGCAGATTAGCCTATGGAAGTATATGCACTCGATCATGTTCAGGTGGCGATGCCGGAGGGCCGCGAAGACGATGCCCGAGCGTTCTATCGTGATGTTCTCGGGTTGAAGGAGATAGAGAAACCTGAGACTCTCGCCCGACGCGGCGGAGCGTGGTTCTCAGGCGGCACGCTCCAGATTCACCTCGGGGTAGAGCAGGAGTTCCACCCCGCGAGGAAAGCCCACCCCGCGCTGTTGGTCAAGGGACTCGGCGAGCTGGTACGTCGCTGTGAGTCATCAGGATACCGGACGATTCGTGACGACCTGCTCCCCGGGTACGATCGCTACTACG
>CAZDMH010000003.1:0-1684 GCA_964506755.1 uncultured Spirochaetales bacterium | reverse complement strand
TCAGGATACCGGACGATTCGTGACGACCTGCTCCCCGGGTACGATCGCTACTACGTCTACGACCCATTCGGAAACAGAATAGAGCTGATGGAGCCGAAGCGATGAAGAATCGGATCTCGCGGCTCGTCATGGTGCTCGTGATACTCGTTGTCACGATCGGGCTCGATCAGACGACCAAGCTCATAGCCCGACAGACCCTCGCCGGCAGCGGTATCCATCGCGTAGTGGGAAACCTCGTCATACTGCTCTATACCGAAAACTCCGGCGGTTTCTTGAGCCTCGGTGCGAACTGGCCGCATGCGGTGCGACAAGCGGTCTTCATCTTCCTGAGCGTTGCGATCCTCGCGCTCCTGCTGACCTACATCCTCCGAGCACGACAGCTCAATACCGGTGCGACAGCAGCCCTCGCCCTCGTGGCCGGCGGAGGGGTTGGAAACATCATCGACCGCATCTTCCGTGGAGGACACGTGACCGATTTTCTGAACGTCGGAATCGGCTCCCTGCGGACCGGAATCTTCAACCTCGCCGATTTTTTCGTTCTCGTCGGGGCCATCCTCCTCGTCATATCGAGCTTCAGCGGACGCCGAAGTAAGTGACGCCGATAGGCGGCCCTCTCACCGACGAGGAGGGTCGAACCCTTCTCGTCCGCGGCGTCAACCTGGGCGGAAACAGTAAGATACCGAGCCGCCCCGACGGCGCAACGCACCTCCGTGGAGGATTCTACGACCACCGGACAGTGAGCTTCATCGACAGACCCTTCCCGCTCTCCGAAGCGGACAGCCATTTCGAGCGCCTTCGCAGATGGGGTTTCGGGCTTGTTCGACTCCTCGTCACCTGGGAAGCCGTCGAACACGCGGGGCCGGGACAGTACGACCAACGCTACCTCGAGTACCTCGACGCCCTCGTCGCGAAAGCCGGTCGCCATGGAATAGACGTGATTGTCGACCTTCATCAGGACGTCTGGAGCCGCTTCACCGGCGGCTCGGGGGCGCCAGGCTGGACGCTCGAGGCAACCGGAATGGACCTGCGCAGAATCGATGAGACCGGGGCCGCGATCACCCACCAGGCCCACGTCCAGCCCTATGAGACGATGATTTGGTCGACGAACGCGACGAAGCTGGCGGCAGCGACGATGTTCACGCTCTTCTTCGGGGCTCGGGATTTCGCTCCGAATCTCCGCTTCCAGGACGAGCCGATCGGAGACTTCCTGCGGCGCCACTACCTCGGGACCCTCCGATCACTCGCCGTCAGCCTCCGCAGCCATTCGAACGTGCTCGGCTACGACCCTATGAACGAGCCCCACGCCGGCTACATCGGTTGCACCAACCTCGACGAACCGCCGGGAGAGCCTCGAATCGGCACTATCCCTACCCCGCTCCAATCAATGGCGCTTGGGGCTGGGATTCCTCAAGAGGTCACCGTCTGGCGGTTCGGCTCGACCGGTTCACGACCCACCGGAAAGTGTCTCGTCAACCCGGCGCGCGTGTCGCTCTGGCGAGGGAAGAGCTGCCCCTGGCTCGAGCACGGTGTCTGGGAGGTTGCCTCTACAGGGGAGCCCCGGATTCTCGAACCGAGCTACTTCCGCCGGATAAACGGGGAGGGGGTCGATTTCGCGTCTCGCTACTATCAGCCCTTCCTCACCTCCTGCGTGGAGGTGATTCGAGAGGCCCATCCAGAAGCCACG
>CAZDMH010000002.1:113383-238891 GCA_964506755.1 uncultured Spirochaetales bacterium | reverse complement strand
CTCGATCTCCAATTCCCGGGTTTGAAGGTTCCCTGAAGTGAGAAGTGCGCCTCGGCGAGCACGACTCTACCAAGGCTGCCGTCTGCTATGAGCGACGCCGTCGCACGGGCGGCGCCGAGACGGCGGAAGCAGTGAGCGACGAAGAGCACCACCCCTCCCCGCTCGCAGGCGTCGACGATTGCCTCCGCCGACTCGAGGGTATCGGCTATGGGCTTCTCGACGAGGACGTGCTTTCCCCGCGAGGCTGCGGCCTCGGCGATCTCGCGGTGTGCATGGTTGGGAGTCAGAACGAGCACTCCCTCCACTTCGGGGTCGTCGAGAAGCTCCTCGAGGCTCCCTGCCGCGCGGCAGGAGACCGACTCGGCGGTCGCGCGGCGTGACTCCTCGCTGCGGGTATAGCAGCTCACGAGCCTGAGGCTTTCGGTCCGTCCTACCGCGGCGGCTACGCGCTTCCCCCACATTCCTGCGCCGACGAGGCCGACACCGACTCGATAGCTCATAGGCCCGTCACCACCGGTTCGAAGGGAACCTTGTGGAGGGACTCCGCCCCGTTCTCAGTGATCATGGTGAGTGCGCCGAGCTGGAGACCCATCCGCTCGTCGGGGGTAATCGGGTTGGGCTGGATGACGATCGTCATGTTTCGATCGAAGCGACGTCCCCGGGGAGGGGGGTTGTTCTCGTCCCACGGCCAATAACGGACGCACGAGCGGTCGATGAGCGGAGGCGCGATGTCGACTCCGTATCCGTGGATGAGGTCGTCGTAGATGGCGTAGCCTCGCTCGCCGATGACCGAAGCGGCGCGTATAGCGTCCGCCTCGCAAGCACCCGGCACCAGGGCCGAAGCGACGCGATCATAGGCGGCGAGAGCGGTGTCGAAGAGGGCCTGCCATTCCGGTGTGGGATCGCACCCCACGAAGATGGGGCGGTGGATCTGCCCGGAGTATCCCCAGTATGACGCGCTGATCTCGGTGATTATAACGTCACCCTCACGAATCTTTCGATCTGAGGGGTTCTGGGCCGGAAGGCAACCGTTGGGAGAATCCATCGGCATCGAGCGAAGAAAGGCGATGTGGGGCAGTCCCCCGTCACTGCGATAGGCGTGCTCAATGATCCCGAGGAGGGCATGTTCAGGTATGCCCGGGCGGACCTCGTTCTTGAGCGTCTCGATCGTCCGGTCGGTGAGCGCCGCTGCCTTGCGCAGCCAGTCGATCTCCTCCTTCGATTTAATCGTCCGCAGCGCCGCGAACTCCCGAGTGAGCTCCACGAGGAACAGTTCGGGGAGCAGGCGGCGCAGGGTCCGCTCATGCTGATAGGGCATCCCCATCGCGAAGGTGGAGTTGATTCCCACGAGGCCGATGCGGGCCTGCTCGAGCCCGATCCACCGAATACGTGCAGCTACCGTCTCGGCAGGATCATAGCCGCCCCATTCGATGAAGGGAATCTCGCTCACCTGTTTGGCATTGGGAACGTGGTTCGTGAGTCCGGTGTAGAGCGCCGCCTCGATGCTCTCATCGCGCGGCGCGACGAGATAGCAATGATGGAGATCGAGGTGGTTCGACAGCCAAAAGACGTTTGCTTCGTTGTGGCGGTTCATGCCGGAGTTGCCGAAGAGCAGCAAAGCATCGACCTCGTGCGCTTCCATGAGCTCTCGAGCAAGACCCCAACGCCGCTCCATCTCGGCGGGGGAAAACCTGTCCCACATCGTCCTACTCCCTGACTTCCAGCTTCTCCGCCATCCAGTCGCCGGCGAGCGGTCGGTACTTGTAGGGAATATTGTTGCAGACATGGTTGCCTTCCGGGTACATGACGAGCTCAGCCGTAGGCGCCTCTCGGGCAACCTGCTCCGCCTGCTGGTAGGGGACGAGACGGTCCAGCTTGCCGAAGATGATGAGGAAGGGCTGTGTGATCCGCTCGGCAACCCCCGTGAGGGTCATCCGGTTGGCGACCGCCTGGGCCTCTTCCACGCTTTTTGCACCTGAGTGATGGACGAAGGTCTCCTGGGAGATAGCCGGGCGCTCGGCGAAGAACTTTCCGAAGGTGTGGGGGCCGCCGATCGCGCAAACAGCCTTGATCCGCGGCTCGAACGCGGCGGTTCGCGGAGCGTAATATCCACCGAGGGATACTCCCGCCGCGCCGACTCGCTCGAGATCGATGTCGTTGCGGCCCGCAAGTTGATCGAGCACTGCTGCGGGTGCCACCTCGTAGTTCGGATGGATGCTCGTGAAGTATCCGGTTTCGCCCTGTCCCGGTCCATCGAGAGAGAGAGTCGCCATCCCCCGCGCAAGGAAGACGTTCTCCCAGTTGAAGAACTCCTCCTTCGTCGAATCAAGCCCCGGAAACAGAAAGACGAGCGGAGGCTTCTTTGCCCCCACAGGCCGCCTGAGGTTTCCGACCATCGTCCCGCCCTCGAAGGGCACCTCGATCCTCTCGGCGGTCGAGTCAAGCAGACGGTGCGCTTCGCGAAGGGCCGCCACCGATCGGTCGGCCGCCGATCGGTATTTATCCATGTCGACCATCCACACGAACTTCGCGAAATGATAGCTCAGGGCCGCCCGTACCCAGGCCTCACCGGCGGTGAGCTTTCGCCCGTTGTCTTCGGCCTCCTTCGCCAGCGACGCATGGAGGTCCCCGCTCTCGCACCAGGCATCCAACCAGTCGTCCCATCGTTCGAGTCCGGAGGTCACGCGAACGAAGTCGTTGTAGTCCACCCCCTGCGAGGTGAATCGCGGCGCCCAATGCGCCATCGCGGATTCGATTTTCCTATCTGGCATTCTCAACTACCTCCTCCAGGCTGCTGCCAAGATCCTTGAGCATGACCATCGCGGCGTTGCGACCGGGCGCCCCCGAGACCGATCCTCCGGGGTGGGTCGTCGAGCCGGTTTGATAGAGCCCCTCGATGGGCATCTTGTGTCCGGCCCAGCCGACCGCCGGGCGCAGCGGCCCCGATTGAGGGCCTCCTTGATCGCCCCCGTGACACGATCCGTGCCAGTTGTGTTCGTTGAATCGTTCGAGCCCGAGCGGACTTTCGATGACGCGGGCCAAGATGGTCTCGTCCGTCAGGTTCGGCGCATATCGTCGTAGATGCTCGAGGTTCGCTCGGGAGACCTCTTCCTCGATCTCATCCCACTGCTCGCTGCCCTCAGCAAGCTCGTAGGGCTGGAACCCGACGATCTTGAGGGTGTGCTTTCCCTTCGGCGCCCGTGACGGATCGCCGACGGTCTGACACAGCACGAGCAGAACCGGGTCGTCGGTGTCGACGGCACCGCGGGCGAACTGCGGCCCGATCCGGAGCATTCGTTCCACAGAGCCGGGAGTACCGGAGGCGAGAGTCTCGAGCGCGGCGCCGTCGGCCGAAAAGCGCGGGGGCTCGCTCGTTGCGTAGTGAGTGACGAACATCGACACCCCGGGCCTCCAGGTCTCCACGCCGAAGCGGAAGCTTTCGTCCCAGGCCTCGGCCGGCGCCATGTCGATGAGGTGCTTGATGTGGATCGTCGAAAGCACCGCCTTGCGAGCGTAGTGACGCTTACCGTTCTCGGTTTCGACGCCGACGCACTTTCCCCGCTCGAGGATGAGCCGGGTTACCCGTCGTCCGGTCAGGATCGTGCCCCCGCAGCTCTCGATGAGCCGCGCCAGGGATTGAGGCAACGATCCCGACCCGCCGCGCGGCAGGGTCCAGCTGTGACGCTGCCTGCCGAAAACGAGGGAATAGGCGAGCGGGCCCGTCCCGGGATTGTCGACGGGGTGCATCGTCATGAAGGCCATCCACATAAGGAAGGCGCGAGTGTGCGGGTCCTCGAAGTTGTCCTCGATGATCTGCCACGCGCTCATGGCTTGTCGGCGGAGCCACTTCCCCTTCTGAGGATGGCCGGCGAGGAGCTCTGCCAGTGAGGGGCCCCAGCCAATTGGGGTATAGCGATACCTTCCAAAAAGCGGAGCCACCTCTTCGTAATCGGCAAGGAGCTTCCGATAGGCTTCACCGTCTCGAGGGGAGAACTTTGAAAACTCCTCGACGGTGTGATCGAGATCGCGCCACTGGGTGAGCGAGGTTCCGTCGGGAAAGGGAATGTGGACTACCGGATCGGGGTGGAGGTACTCGAGACCGTAGTCGCCGAGATGAAGCTCGTCGTTTCGAAGAAGGGGGCTGCTCTGGATGAGGTTGTGCGCAGTAGAGCACGCGTCGTGGCGGAACCCCGGCAGCGTGAGCGCCTCGGTGTTGGTATCACCACCCACCTCCGGCCTCGACTCGAGGATGAGGCAGCGAAATCCTGCCTTGGAGAGATAGGCGGCAGCCACGAGGCTGTTGTGCCCCGCCCCGGCAACGACGACGTCGTAATCGCTGTTCATCGCTGGTACCCCCTCATTGTTCGATTCCGAGCAGCCGAGCGGCGTTTCCACCGAGGACTGCACCTTCCTCGGCCTCCGGCAGCTTCAGCTCACGCACTTCGGCTACAGCCCGGTAAGTTCCCATATCGAAAGGATAGTCCGACCCGACGACCACGTGTTCCGCTCCGACGTAGTCGATAAGCTGCCGTAGGAGATCGGGATCGTGGGTGACGGTGTCGTAGTAGAAGCGCTGCATAGACTCGTCGACCGATCCCTCGAGACGTGCCCGCGCCTGCGGCTGAAAGCCCGCCGAATGACGGAGCCTTCCCCGCAGCGCGAGGAGGCCGCCGCCGCCGTGCGATAGGAGCACCTTCAGCCCCGGGAATCGCTCGAGCACTCCGGACATGATCATGTGCGCTCCGGTTACCGTCGTTTCCATCGGGTTGCCGACCGTGTTCCAGAGGTAGTAGTCGTTGAACGCCGCGAGGTCGAATCCACGGGTTGTCGGGTGGATGAAGACGAAGGCACCTTCGGCCTCGATCGCCTCCCACACCGGGAGGAAACGGTCGTCTCCGAGGTAAACACCCTGGACGCTCGCCGACATCTCAACTCCCCGGATTCCGGGCAGCTTCATCAGCGCAGGGAGCTCCTTCGCAGCAAGCTCCGGATCCTGCATCGGCAGCGCTCCGAGCGCACTCAGACGACCCGGCTGGGCCAACGTCATGTTCGACAACCCTTCGTTTTCGAGTCGACAGACATCTATGGCTTCGGCTGAATCGAGAGCGTTCGGAAGGAGGTTTACCCAGGGGCAGACGACGACGTGGTCGGTCATCATCGTGTCGGCTTCGTCGAGCATTTGTTCGACCCTCACGAACTCCCTGATCGCCGACCTTACCACTCTTCCGCCCAGCTCGACGATTTGCGTATCTCCCTCCCAACGCACCGATGGCCTCCACGGCTGTTCTCCACCCCCGTGCGGTCCCGTCCCCGTGACCGCCTCGCGCGTCATCTCCGGAACGATTACGTGCCAATGAGTGTCGACGGTCACGTGCTGCCTCCCATGCGAGGAAGAATGATGATCAAAGCCCCCACGACGACGAACGCGGAACCGGCGAGGACCCCCATGGTAACCCGCTCCACTTTGCGGCCGGCAATTGGCCGGGCGAGTATCATCACGGTCGGCACCGAGAGAAGCGCCAGGCTCAGAACGATCGTCACCTCGGTCAGCGAGAGGGCGTACCAACGCGTCCAGGTCGCAAACCCGGCCAAGACCCCCGCGAGGATCTTCAGCAGCACCGCCTTCGAGCCGAGCAGGTGGGTGAAGACCTTCCGGCCTCTCGCGAGAAGGACGACACCAAAAGCAACCGTGGCGGCGAAGATACCGATCGTGACCCCGACCAGCGGCGCATCGGCGACGTCAAGCCCGGCCCGGATGAAAATGGGGCTCAGCGCCCAAGCCATCGCGGCTCCGATCCCGTAGAGCGAAGAGAGGCGCGATCGATTTCGGACCCGGCCTTCCACAGGCGAATTCCTCCCTCCCGATTCCCTACGCAGGCGATCCAGATGGACCAACGTCACCCCGCCCACGATGGAAACCATTCCAATGAGCGGCAGTACCCCAGGCAGCTCACCGAGCGTTAGAACAGCGAGGATGGTACCGAAGAGAGGAGTCGAAGCGAGAAGCGGACTCGTGCGGGCGGCCCCGATCACCTTCTGACTCTGATTCAGGAGAGTCCATCCGCCAAGGAAATGAACGACTCCGGACAACGCGAAGTAGCCGTAGCCGGCGGGCGGGATCGTCGTGAGCCGTCCGAGCTCGCCGGTGGCCAGGACAAACAGGAACAGCACCATGAAGCTGACGAGAAGCTGTATGAAGGTTGATTCGAAGACATCGAGCTCGAGCAGACTGGCGCGATTGACGGACTGGAACAGTCCGAAGGTCAGCGCCGCGACCACGGCCCACACGACTCCGCTCAACGCTCTCCCGACCTTCCGTGTCCGCGTTCGGCTATGTCCTCGGTCTGTTGCGTCTCCCGTGCATCGTCTTCACGGCTCTCGCGCACGGTGCCGCCAAGATAGAGGTCGGCGATTTCGGGGTGACCGAGCACCTCTTTTGCGCCTCCGCTCAGGCGGACACGTCCACTTTCGAGCACAACCCCGTAGTCGGCAACACCCAGCCCAAGACGCACGTTCTGCTCTACGAGGACGATCGTGCGTCCATGGTCGCGCATGCGGGTGATGAGATCCCACACCATCGAGAGGCTCTTGGGATCGAGTCCCAACGAAGGTTCGTCGAGAAGAACCACCACCGGGTCGAGCATGAGGCTGCGGGCGAACTCCACCGCGCGACGTTGGCCGCCGGAGAGGTTACCTGCCTTGTCGGTGCCTCGCTGCCGCACGATCGGGATCGCGTCCTCGACATACTGGAGGCGCTCGCGGACGAGCCTTCGGTGGGCTCGGATGATGTAAGCTCCCATGAGAACGTTCTCGCGAACCGTGAGGCTCGGAAAGAGAGCGTGCTGCTGGGGAACCTGAACGACTCCCTTGCTGAGAATCTGGCCCGCAGACAACCCTCCGATCTGCTCCCCGTCGAGAGTGATCGTCCCTTCCATCGGTTCGACGACTCCGCTCAATGTCTTGAGAAGGGTCGACTTGCCCGCCCCGTTCGGTCCGACGATGCAGGTGATGGAGCCGCGTTGGGCGACCATCTCAATGCCCTGGAGCACTCGGGCGCCGTGGTATCCGGCGACCACACTCCGAAGCTCGAGAAGGGTACCCATCACGCCTCCTTCCGCTCGGCCGGTTTCGCCCAGTCTTCGCCGAGGTAGGCGTCGAGTACCACCGGATCGCTCTGGATCATGTCAGGGTGTCCCTGGGCGATGACCTTCCCCCGCGCCATCACCAGAATCGGATCGCAGGTCTGCAGTACCACCGGCATGTTGTGCTCGACGATGAGAAAGGTGAGTCCTTGACGGTTGAGCTCCCGAATGAGCCAGGAGATGCGCTCGATCAGACCGGGATTGATACCACCCATCGGTTCGTCGAGGAGAATGAGCCGGGGTTCGAGCATGAGGATTTGGGCAAGCTCGACGAGCTTCTGTTGTCCGAACGAGAGCTTCTGCGCCTTCTGCTCCGCAAAGTGAGCCATGCCGACGAAGTCGAGCAACTCCTCTGCGCGCTTCCCCTCGCGCCCGGTGACCGAGTCGGCCGCGAGGTTGTCCCATCGGAACTGCCGGAGCGGTGCGACTACATTCTCGACCACGGTCATCTCGGGAAACAATCGAGTGGTTTGGAACGTGCGGCCGAGCCCCTGGTAGGCCCGTTGCCAGGGCGGCAGGCGATCGATTCTCCGATCGGCGAGGTTGATCTTGCCCGCGTCCGCGCGGAACATGCCGGTGATCATGTTGAAGACCGTCGTCTTTCCGGATCCGTTCGGGCCAATCAAACCGGTGATCGTTCCCTCGTTCACTCCGAACGAACAGCCGTCAACGGCGGTCAACCCTCCGAAGCGCTTGACCAGGCCGTCAACCTGAAGGAGCGGACCCGTAATGGGTTCCGGAGGGCGTTCAAGGATGCGAACCGCTGCCCTATGGTTGTCGGAGCTCGATCGCCGCTCGAAAGCAACCGTCTGCGCATGGCGGCGCTCCCACCACTCGCGCAGTGTCGGAAGTATGCCGCGCGGAAGAAACATGACCACCGCGCCGAGAACGATACCGAAGACGAAGAGGTGTACGCCTTGGGCCGAGGCGACCCCATTTGTGATCTCGTTCATCGGAACGACGAGGAATGCCCCGAGCACAGGTCCCCAGATCGTTCCTCGCCCGCCGACCAGACAGGCGAGCACGATTTGCACGCTGACCAGGATGTTGAACATCCCGAGAGGATCGATGAAGCTCAGGAAGTAGGCGTACACGCCGCCGGCGACACCGATGAGCGTTCCGCTCGCCACCGTGGCGAGTATTTTGTAGATCGGAGTACGAACGCCGATCGCCGCGGCCTTGTCCTCGTCCTCGCGGATCGCAATCAACCCCATACCGAACTTGGTTCGACGGGTCCACCACGAGAGGACGATCGAGACAACCATGATCAGAAACAGCAGGTAGTAAAAGGGCATATTCCCTATGGCCTCGCTCCACGGCGGAAGAGGGAGGGTGATACCTGCCGAGCCTCCTGTCAAGCCGGCGAAATTCAACCCGAGCGCCTGCATCAAGAAGAGGAACGCGATGGTTATGATGACGTATGCATGCTCTCTTGCCCGCGTAATCGTCGAGCCGAGGATGACGGCCGTGAGGCCGGCCGCGACACCGCCGAGCGGCGCGAAGACCAGCGGTGACACGTGAAAATGCATCGAGAGGATCCCGACGGTGTACGCGCCAATACCGAGAAATGCACTCTGTCCGAGGGAAACATATCCGGTAAAACCGGCAATGACGTTCCAGCCGAGCGACATCGTGGCAAGCAGGAAAATCAGGATCAACACCGTTTGGAAGTACTGCGCTCCCGGTGCGAGAATCGGGAAGATCACAAGGAGAAGGGCACCGAGACCCAACAATCCCCAACGGATCGTCTTTGGCGAAACCTTCATGCCACTACATCCTGTCGAGCCTTGAATCCCATGATCCCCTGCGGACGAATGAGAAGGACGACGAGTATCACGATGTAGTACACGACGACCGCCCACTGATTGGAGACGTAGGTCGAGGTGAGCGTTTCCGCCACCCCCAGAGCAAGTGCGCCGATGACCGCGCCGGGCAGGCTGCCCATTCCACCGAGCACGATGATTCCCAGGAGCCGAGAGACCCAGAGATACAACGACGCGGGGAAGACCGAGTAGAGCACCGACATGATCGATCCGCCCGCCCCGGTCGTCGCCGTTCCGATGGCAAAGGTCAGAGCAGCCACGGTTTTGATATCGATGCCGACAAGCTGCGCTCCCTGGGGGTTCTCCGAAGAGCTTCGGATTGCGCGTCCTGCCCAGGTCTTCGATAGAAGTAGGTACAGGGCGACGAGAACGACTACGGCTGCGCCGCATCCATAGACCTGTGCCTTCGGCAGATCGAAGGGTCCGATATTGAAGGACTGATTGAAGTAGCTCGGTGTTACCGAACGAAAGACGTTTTTCCAGGTCATTCCCATGGCGCCTTCGATGGCGATTGCCAGGGCAAAAGTGAGAACGACCGACATCGAGACGGGGGCACTGCGGATACGGGATATCGTCAAACGATAGGTCCCCCACCCTACGAAGAACATTACCGGAGTCGTGATCAGGATAGCGAGCAGCGGGTCGATGTGCAGCCTCGACCAAATTTCGAAGGTCAATAAAGCCGCAAACACCAGGAACGCTGCGTGGGTCACATTCACGATTTCCATCACCCCGAAGATCAAGGTGAGCCCCGACGCAAACAGGGCATAGACTCCCCCGATCAACAGGCCCAACAGAATCGTCTGAACTAGTTGGATCATCCTGGACGCTTCTCCTCACAGCTCCCGGCTTCGGCTTTCCGGGAGGACTCGAGATAGGGTGCAGCCCCGCGACTGCACCCTGCACTTCTAGACGCCTACTGCCAATTCGGTTTTGGGAAGACGATCTGATTGCTGGTCGATAGATCCTTCGGGAAGACAATCTGCGAGGCACCGTTCTGCCACTGCGCAAGGAGGAAGGCCTCCTGAGGTCGGCCTGCCCGGTCCCATGAGAGCTTACCCTCTACCGTGTTGACCGTATGAGCATGAAGCCAGTCTTTGATCTTGTTCTGATCGGTCGAACCCACTGCCTTCACCGCAGCTTCCAGCGCCTGAGCCGTGCCGAACGCGTCAGCCGCGTCCTCCGGCGGAAGCTCTCCGAACTTCTCCTTGTAGGTGGAGACAAACTCTTTGTTGTCAGGGGTGTTGGCTTGCGGGCTCCAGCTCACTGCGTAGAAGATGCCCTGAGTATTCTTGACGCCGATGCCGCTTGAGAACTGCTGGCTCTCGGAGGGTGCGGAGGTCTCGAAGAGAACCTTGGGGTTGTAGTTGATCTTCTGCATCGAGCGGATGAGGCTGACACCGTCCTGGAACACCGCCCCTTCGGCCACGAGATCTGCACCGCTCGCCTTGATAGCGGCGGCTATCGTGTCGAAGTTCGTGGTCGTCGTGGGATAGGTCGTCTGATAGACGGTCTTTATCCCGCCGGCCTCGAGCTTGGCGCGAATACCTTCGATTACCGGTTTCGTGAATGGATCGTCTCGGGTAGGATAGGCAGCCGTCTTCGGTCGTTCGTTCGCCGGAAGCGAAAGGACCCATTTCGAGAACAGATCGGCCTGGTGAACTGCTGGAGCTGGCTGAGCAAAGAAAAGGTACTTGAACCCACGCGTGAAGATCTTTGGAGCTCCACCCGCCGGCTCCACGTAGACCATATGGTGCTTTTCGGCGACTGCCGACGCGGGGAAGTTCAACAGCGAGGAGAAGGTCCCGAGCAGAAGATCGACCTTGTCCTGTGTGATCAGGCGGTTGTAGTCCGACACGATCGTGCTCTGGCTGCTCGCGTCGTCGAGTATGTTGAGCTTGACCTGTCGACCGAGAAGTCCGCCGTTCTTGTTGAGCAGCTCAGCCCATACCTCGTAGCCGCGCTTGGCGGAACCGCCGGGCTGTGAAAGGTCGCCGGTGAGCGGAAGGGAGATACCGACCGTAATCGGTCCCTTGGATTGGGAGCCACCCTGTTGCTGCCCCCCCGCGAAAACGAGCCCTGTCGCGACAACTGCGACAATGGCACACAAAACAACGATCCTTTTGAACATCTTTCCCTCCTGTGGGTATTGTGATCTCTTTAAAGGATCAGGCCGGTTCCAACGAATCGGTCAACAATTGATTTGCCGATCAAAGGACTCGTTCCCTTCGGAGACAATTGTCCTCCGGCGATCGCCTTTCCACGGCGTCGCCACTCGCGCTGCGTCGCAATGTCATGCCGTCAAATCACCGATCTCAATGTGGTGGAAGTGGCAGTCCGGTTGGCGTTGCGGCAGTCGCCGCGATTTAGAGTGATGTGGGAAACGCTGCCGGAATGCTCGGCCATTGAAGCTGCAAACGGTGAGCTCGACAGGTTGAACGAGGAGGAGTTGAGCGAATGCGGGGAGGATGAAGCCGGCGGCCTGCGGATCGCGCGCCTTTCGATGGGAGCTTTCCGAGAAGAAAACCCCATTTCGTGTTGCACGCAGTGCCGTTGACACCGGCTGAACAGGTCCTTTTTCATAATGCACATTCTTACATCCACCGATTGGTCCGGTGGTATGATGTCTTGGCCATTATATCATGACTATTTTAGTTGTCAATGTTTTTTTTGTTTCCGAGAAGATCAACTGTTGATCAAAACCCTTTTCGGTCTGATAATCGAAACACGACTTCGAGGAGTGTGGTATGTATTTTGCGTTACTATACGACTACGTCGAGAATATTATCGAACGGCGCACGCCGTTCCGCGACGAGCATCTGAAGCACGCTCAGGCGGCGACGCAACGAGGTGAGCTGATGCTCGGGGGTGCATTCAGCGACGTCCCCGACGGTGCAATACTCGTCTTTCGCGCGGCGACTCAGTCGGTTGTCGAGGAGTTTGCGAAACAGGACCCTTACGTGTTGAACGGCCTCGTGCCGAAGTGGCGCGTCCGACCTTGGAACGTCGTAGTCGGCACCGCCTACCGGCCGCAATAGACACATCATCATGAAACGGGGGCCGACCGCAATGAGACGCCCCCGCAGTCAGTACAAAAAAGCGCCCGCCTTCCGGCGGGCACAGGACAGAAGGCGGGCGCGGCACGTTCGGCCCCTGCGAATGCCGGGGGCGGTATTCCTCTCTATACTCCAGCCTGTGACAGCGCTCCACGCAGAGATTTCACGAACGCCTCGCTGCTCAGCGTTGCCCCGGAGACCAGACTTATGTTGGCACCTTGCTGCTGCACCGCCTCTTTGACAAGGTAGGGCATCGCAACACTGTTGATGTATCGGGACGTTCCGTTGTCGTTCGGGTGCTTCAGAACGACAACCTTTTTCACTTTGCCGTTTCGAACCTCCGCCTGGACCTTCACGTAGCCGTAGTATGCATTCTCGGTCGGCCCAGTAAACAAACCTGAAGGACCGGAGCTCGAGGCACTCACCTGTACGGCAGGTGCGGATGAACTGTTTGCAGAGGAACGGCGAGCGGTCGTCGCCTGGCTCGATGAGGCCATAATCGCACTCTGCGTCTGTTTGATTACGTAGGTGACGGCCCCTGCGGCAAGACCGCCGACGAGTACCGTACTCACGATGATTCTTCGTGCTTTTCCTTTCACAACTCTCCTCGCTTCATTTTGTATGGAGTTTGAGAGCCACCACGCGGTCTCTCTCTTGATGTCGTCTGTAGGTTACGGGTGCAAAATGAAAAGCGAGTGAAGTTGACGAAAAAGCGGCGAATTATGAGAAAATGACGCTACGCGGTGGACGCCCGCCGGCACCCGAGGTCTAGTGCTTCATGAGCGCGAAATGCAGACCGAGCACGAACAACCAGCTCGACGACGTGAGGTAGAAGAGGCGCTCGACGAGGCCGAAAATGAACCTGAGCGAACGCATACGGGTCAGGAGCAGCACGACTCCAAGGACGACGACGGCGAGCTCCAACATTCTGAGCGTCGAGTAGACGCTCGCCCAGGTCACCCGCTCGTAAACGCGCCCGAACACGGGCGTCAGCACGATCGCGGCGAGCGGGATGGCGAGGAACCCGAACGCCGTCAGCAGGGTGTGAATCCGTCCCGCAGTCGTTCGTTCGCTCCCCTCCACGTCCGACGGGAAGAACGCGACGAGGAGCCGGCTCAAACCGAAGACCCCGATGAAAAAGACTCCAATGGCCACTCGTTTGCCCCCTCCGAGTCCTTTCGCGAGACCGATATCGAGAGCGAGCACCCCGATTCCCAGAACGAGGAAGGCGATCGTCACGAGGAGCTTGAACCGTCCGGTTGCGAAGTCGCTCAGTGGGTTTCGCAGAAAATTGTAGTCGGTAGGAAGAGAATGCAGCACGATCGAGATTACCGCGAATAGAAAGATACCGGCGATGCCGAAGTAGGCGACGGTCGATTCCCACGCCATCTATTCCTCCTGAATTCCTGCCAGCAGCGCAGGGGAGAACGGGGACATCCGCCTACTTCTCGACGACCCTGTACTTCACGCTCTGCTTGCAGCTCGAGCAGCGAGGGAACTCCTCTCCCTTCTTCAATTCCACCTCTTGCGGATGGCTGGCCGGATGGTTGATTACGGAGAACGTACCCGCGGCAAGTGCCCTTTCTCCGGACATGAATACATCTCGTTTCATCATCTTTTCTCCTGGGGATCGCAACCGCTCATTCGAGCTCGCAGACGTTGGGGTTCGCGATCGATGATTGAATTATTCAGAAATCCGGAAAAAATGGAAGCGGGGCGATCGGCCTGCTTCTCTCGTGCGCGGTTTCGTTCTCAAACCGTCGCCCGGACATGAGGAATCGAGATTCGAACGGTGGTCCCTTTGTTCTTCGTGCTCACGAGCTCTATCTTGCCGGCCTGGAGGCTCTTGATAGTGATTCATGGATTCGGACGTTGGAGGAGCGCGTGAAGCGCATTCGAAAAGACGCTCCTCAAGATGAACTCCATCGTAGAAATCGAGCACGCGACCGGAGCCGTCTCCTCGAGACGGCTCCGATTCTTCATTTTCCTTCCAGCCATTCGCCGAACCGAACAGCTATCCGATCGGGCGAAATCGTTTTTCGATCGTTGGATTATAACATATACGACTCGAACCGTGCCATTAATTGTCGAGCCGGTGACCGACCCACCGCGGAGACCGGCGGTCAGCCCGCGAACCGGTCGGCCATTTTCATCACCGTCGCCGAGTTGCGCACGGTCGCCTGCACAGCGAGGAGCTTTTCCAGCGCCGGACCGGAAAAGGGGGAATCGGAGAAGCGGGTGGCGCAGAGCCAGTAGAGCTCGCTGCGGTCGATCTTGAAACGGTCGGCCTCGTTGCCCGCAGCCTCTACTCGCTTCGCGGTCTCTGAGTCAGGCGGGCCGGGAAGAAATGCGATGTAGAGCGAGGTTCCATCCTTGGTGAAATGAGTTCCGGGAAAAGGGCGGTTGGCTGCTATGACGGCCAGCTCATCGAGTGTGCGTACGAAAGCCGGAACAGGGAAACCGAGCGAGTTCTCGAGGTGGGCGGCGATCTCGACCTCGAGCTTGCGGCGATCGGTCGCCGGCGCCGAGAAGACGACGTTGCCGCTCGCGATGTAGGTCTCGACTGCCTCGAGCCCGCGACCGTCGACTTTCACCTCCGCGATGAGCTCGCGGAGGTGGTCCATCTTCACGGTATGGCCGCCAACGTTGATCCCCTTGAGAAACGCGACCCATCGAACCGCGTCGCTTGCCTTTGGGCCCATGACACACCCCCTTTTTGTGCACGTGCAGCATACCGATTTTCACCTCCTGATTCCACCGGAGCGGACCGCTCACGGCGCGTCGTCGCGTGGGCTTCCCAGAAAAAGAAGCTAGCGAATGAGCACCTCGCGGTCGGCGACGGTGGCAGAGATGTAGACGGAGATAACGACGACGGCCCCGCCGGCGAGCTGAAGGAGGGTGAGGGTCTCGCCGAGGCCGATCCAGGCGGCTACAGTTGTTACGACTGGAATACCGTTGATATAGATCGAGGCACGCGAGGCAGAGATCTTCGTGAGGGCGTAGTTGTAGGCGAGGAAAGCTCCGACGCTTGCGCCGAAAGCGAGGAAGACGACGGCGAGTATCGCAGTGAGCGAGATGTGCGACCACTCCGTGCGGCCCATCGAGGCGAGAAAAAACGGGGTGAGGAACAGGGTTCCGTAGAACATCTGCACGCTGGTTATCTCGAGGCTCGAGCGGGTCTTTCCGAGCTCGCGGCTGAGGAGGGTGTAGAGCGAGGCGGTCACAACGGCGCCGAGGGCGAGAAGGTCGCCTTCGATGCTCCCCGACTTGTCCCAGGCGAAGCCGCGCTCCCCGAAGACGAGGAGCACAATCCCGACGACCGAGAAGAGGCTTGCTGCGACCTGACGGGGACGGGCGGGCTCCCGCAGGATGAGAGCGGCGAGCACGGTGACCACGACAGGGATGGCACCGATGATGAGCGATACCTTCGAGGCCGACGCGTGCTCGAGCGCAAAAGTCTCGCAGAAGAAGTAGGCAACCGGCTGGAGAAGCGAGAGGACAATGAGGCGCAGGTGATCCTTTCGCCCGAGGCGCGGGAAGCCACGCCGAAAGAGCACGATGAGGAGGACGAGCGAAGCCGCCGCGAAGCGGAGAAAAACAAGTGAAAAGGGATGAAGGAAGACGAGCGCGGCCTTCGTTCCTATGAACGAAAGGCCCCAGAAGAGGACTGTCGTGAGCAGTGCAAAGGTGACCTTCAGAGAGCTTTTCATCTTGGTTACTCGTCGAACTATAGCCGGACGCCTGCGAGACCGCAAGCGAGGCCGCGCTTTCTCTTGACGAAGATGAGCGAAGGGACTATTATGTGCATATGCACACATACCACAAGGAGATGTGAATAGATGAAGATCTGTGTACCGACCGAAAACGATACGGGGTTGGAGGCCGCTGTGAGCGGTCACTTCGGACGAGCGCCCTACTTTGCGTTCGTCGATTCGGAATCAAGAAAGGTGGATTTTGTGGCGAATCTCGACGCCGGCCACCTTCGCGGCCGCTGCAGGGGAGCCGCGCTTGCGGCAGACGGGCACCCGGAGGCAGTGCTGGCTTCGGGTATGGGCCATGGGGCGTTCGATCTTCTTCGCTCCGGCGGGGCCCGCATCTATCTGACCTCCCACGCGCGCCTGGTGGATGCGGTCGATGGCTACCTTCACGGCAAGGCGGCCGAAATGACCGAAGGTGAGGCAATAGGTCACCACCACGCGGGACGTTCAGCCGAGCATCATCGCACGGGAGCCGGGCATGGCGGCGGATGCTGCGGCGGCCACCGCGAAGACCGTCGGTAGGCAATGCCTCCCCATCGAAAACACCGCCAGTGCCGGTTCCTCGAAGGTCAGAGGGTTTTCAAGCCGCCGAGGATTCCGATGAGCGAGATCGCCCTCTACACGGTCGGAATCGACGAATTCGAAGCCATGCGCCTCTGCGATCATGATGGAATGAGTCAGATCGAGGCGGCCGAGCGAATGAGAGTCTCGCGTGGAACGGTTCAGCGGCTTCTCGAGCGAGGCCGGAAGACCGTCCTCGAGGCGATCCTCGCGAACGCTGCACTCGCCGTCTCACAGACTCCCGTGGTGGAAACCGAACGGCTCTCCTCCACGACAGGGGATGCCCACGAGGGCGCGCAGGCGTAGAATGAGGTGAATGAGGGGCGCGCCATGGGATCGAGAGCTCGGGCGCTTCGTTGAGTCACGGACCTCGGCATGGTATAGTTGCCCCGCCTTATGAATGAACGCAGCCGACCATTCGATCCATCCGCCGCCGCCCTGAACTCGTTTGGCTGGTTCTGCGTTATCGCCGCGATCGGGCTCTTCGTCGTTTTCGCGACGATCGGTTACAACGCCGGCGCCAGGTACTACTGGGGAATGTTCTCCGCAGTAGTTCCGATCATCGGCTTCGTGGCGCTGCGCCGGGCAGCGCGCCGGTCGGTCGTGCGCCGAAGGGTGGCCCGTCGTTGGGGCCGGCCGCCGGTGCACGAAGAGACGCCGAGCTACCGAATGGCACGCGCGTACCTCCACGAGCTCAGCCTCGATTCTGAACGCACGGTCGACGACCGCACGTGGGACGACCTCGCGATGGACGAGATCTTCTCGGAAATCGACGTCTGCTACTCTCCGGCGGGAAGAAACGAGCTCTACACGCTTCTTCGCAAATGCCTGCCGACCGAAACCGAGAGTGACACGCGCCGGAATCTGGTCGAGCGAATGCGCAGCGACGAGCAGTTCCGTATGGCAGTTCTCCAGGAGATCGCGGTACTCGACAACGACGCCGATCATGACCCCGCTACTATCCTGAGCAAAGAGGCGCTGATCGAAGATCGACTTTTCCCCCTCTATCTTGCGTTGAGCCTCGCGGCGCTCGCCTCGCTCTTCTCCCCGGCGTTTCTCGGGCTGCGTCTGGGTCTGCTCGCGATTTTCGGGATGTTCATCCTCAACCTCTGGATCTATAACCGCAAATCGAAGGCGGTCTCGGCGCTCGTACCTCCGCTTCGAGGTCTGTTCAGGCTCCTGCGCCAGGGAAGCAGGATCGCGCGGATCGATTTTGGCGAGACCGGGTTCGGCGCGGAGACGCTGCGCAAGGAGCTCGCCAAGACCTCGGGGCTCTCGCGCTCCTTTCGGTCCGTGTTGACCGGTTCGGCGGCGGGAAGCGCGTCGGCAGGCGCGGACATCGTCGAAACCCTCACGATCTACGTGAAGATCATCTTCCTCATTGATCTCATTGCCTACAGCCGCCTGGTGAAGGGGATCCGCAGGCTCATAGAGCCACTTCGCCGCATTTATCGCGTGGTCGGTTATCTCGATGCCGTTCATTCCGTCGGCTCCTTCCTCGAATGGGCCGAGGGGTTGTGCACACCGCAGGTCGGCTCAAGCCTCGACGGTACCCTTGCACTGAGCGCGGTTGGTCTTTACCATCCTCTACTCGAGGAGCCGGTTGCGAACTCGATAGAGCTCGACAAGCCCGGAGCGATCGTCACCGGCACCAACATGGCCGGCAAGTCGACCTTCCTCCGTTCGCTCGGGGTCAACGCCATCCTCGCTCAGACTATCGGCGCTTGCTTCGCCGAGTCCTACGCGGCGACCCGTTTTTTGGTCATGTCCTCGATTGAGAAGAAGGACGTCCTTCAGGAGGGGAAGAGCTTCTACTATGCAGAGGCGGAGCGGATCTTTCGGATGCTCGAAAGCCTGGAGGACGACACGCCCGTTCTTCTCCTGATCGATGAGCTGCTCTCCGGCACCAATTCACTCGAACGTGAGAGCGCATCGGTCGCTATACTCGACTACCTTTCCCAGCGGAATGCGCTCACGGTGGCCGCGACGCATGACGTAACGATCGCTCGCAGGCTCGAGGGGCGCTACGCTGCCCATTACTTCACCGACCGAGCGACCGAAACGGGGCTCTCCTTCGACTACCTCATTCGCCCGGGGATCGTACGGACCCGCAACGCAATCAAGCTCCTTTCGCTCATTGGCTATCCTCAGGAGGTAATCGACTCGGCGCTCCGCGGCGCAGGGGAGGATCCGCAGCCCGAGTAGCGAGAAGGAACTTTCTGCGGTTGACCCTCGTCTCAAGCTCATATTTGGCGAAGGCGAAATTCGACCGGCTCGATTTATAGTGTATAATAGAGCCTCCACTACGTGGCGGGTGTAGGATGAAGAGGATAGTACGGTCCGGAGGCGCGGATGTGCCGGCGAACCTCCGTCCGAATTCGTCGGCGGAGGGACCGATCCGGCGCCTGCTTCGATCTCTGGGTCCCTTTCTTGGGCGGCACGAGCGCCCGGTTCTCCTTGCCTCCGGGGCGGTCATAGCGCTTCTCGCGGTACTGCTCTACACCCTCGTCTCACCAAAACCCCAGAAACTCACCCAGAAGGACATCGATTCGGCGGTTCTCTACACCCTTGACTCGCTGCCTCGCGCTCCGTCACCCGCCGCCGTCGCCTACGGAGTCGTTGGCCCGTCGGTAGTACGAGTGAGTCGGCTTTCGGCGAACGAAACCGAGAACACCGAAGAGGGTGTGGGAACCGGGGTCGTGGTCGAGGAGAGCGGCACGATTCTCACGAGCCTCCATGTGGTGGCGGGCGCCCATCGGATCGCGGTGCGATTCGCCAACGGTTTGGACTCCGATGCGGTGCTCGTGGGGGCAATGCCGGAGAACGATCTCGCCGTCCTAAAACCGCTCACCATCCCTGACGATCTGAGGGCAGCGACTCTTCGCTCCACTGCAGGGGTGCATCCCGGCGATCGGGTCATCGCGGTAGGGAATCCCTTCGGCATCGGACCATCAGTGTCAGCCGGGGTAATCTCAGGGCTCGGACGCGACTACTTCTCCCCGGAGGGCAAGCGACTCCTGACGAATCTGATCCAATTCGATGCGGCGGCGAACCCCGGCAACTCGGGTGGGCCACTCGTGACCGAGGACGGGGAAGTCGTGGGGATCGTCACGGCCATTCTCAATCCCACCGAACAGCGCGTGTTCGTGGGCATCGGCTTCGCGGTACCGATCGAAACCGCAATGGGGGGAATCGGCATTTCACCGTTCTGATAAAGGGGGTGCACGGTGAACGACAGACATCCGAAAAGCTCGCTCATGGAGCAAATCCTATATGAAGTCAAGAAGGTCGTTGTCGGGCAGGATCATTTCCTCGAGCGGGTGCTCGTCGCGGTGCTTGCTGGGGGGCACTTGCTCGTCGAGGGGGTCCCCGGGCTGGCGAAGACCCTGACCGTCAAGACCTTGGCCGAAACGATGCGGGGTATCTTTCATCGCATTCAGTTCACGCCCGACCTCGTGCCGGCCGACCTCGTCGGAACTCGCATCTACAACCAGAAGACCTCGGAGTTCTCGACCTCGCTCGGTCCGGTATTCGCGAATCTGCTGCTTGCCGACGAGATTAACCGAGCTCCGGCAAAGGTCCAGAGCGCGCTGCTGGAGGTGATGCAGGAACACCAGGTGACGATCGCGGGGAAGACGCACCGCGTACCGGAGCCGTTCCTCGTCATGGCGACGCAGAACCCCATCGAGACCGAGGGGACCTACGCGCTGCCCGAGGCACAGGTCGACCGCTTTATGATGAAGGTGCTCGTTGGCTACCCCTCCGACGAGGAGGAGTTCGTCATCGTGGAACGGATGACGGGTCCGGAGGTACAAGCCGGTGCAGTCGCAACAGGAGAGGAGATTATTGCGCTTCAGCATAGGTGCAGAAAGAACTACATCGACCCTTCGATCATCCAGTATGCCGTCCGACTCACCGCTGCAACTCGCGACCCCAAGGCGGCCGGTATCGATGATCTCGCCCCGTACATCCTCTACGGAGCAAGCCCTCGGGCCACGATCCACCTCATCGAAGCGGGACGAGCGCTGTCGTTCCTTCGCGGCAGAAGTTATCTGCTGCCCGAGGACGTCGTCGATGTCACGCTCGACGTACTCCGTCACCGGATCATTCTCACCTACGAAGCGATCGCCGACGCGATATCGCCCGATCAGGTATTGAATCGCGTGCTACAACAGGTAGCGGTTCCCGACAAGCCGCTGGAAAGTCATGTCGAAATCGCGTCCGAACCCTGAGAACCTGCTCGCCCGGCTCGAGTGGACGGTGATCCGGCGCCTCGACGGGTTGCTGCAAGGGGACTACCGCACCCTCTTCCGTGGCTTCGGGCTCGATCTGGCCGAGCTGCGCGAGTATCAGGCGGGGGACGACGTCCGCTATATAGACTGGAATGTCACCGCACGGCTGAGCACCCCCTACGTCCGCCAGTACAATGAGGATCGGGAAATCACCGCGTGGCTTCTCCTCGACCTGAGCCCCTCGATGGATTTCGGTTCGGCGGAGGTAATGAAACGCACGATGCTCACGGAGTTCGTCGCGGTTATGGCTCGCCTCCTTACTCGTCATGGCAATCGAGTCGGGGCGGTGATCTATGGTGACGGTGTGGAGAAGATCATCCCTGCCGGCAGCGGTCGGCGACACGTTCTCTACCTTCTCCACAGCCTGAGTGAGCAGCCGGAGCGTATCCGATCCCGGCAGACGGCCCTCGGGGAGCTCATCGAGCTCGCATTCCGGCTGATTAAGCGTCGATCGTTCGTGTTCATCGTGTCGGATTTCTTGAGCCTGCCGGGGTGGGTTGCGCCGCTGCGATATCTCTGCAGCCGGCATGAAACCCTCGCCGTCAGGCTCTTCGATCCGCTCGAGAAGGAGCTCCCCGACATCGGCATCGTCCTCATGAGGGACTCGGAGACCGGCGAGAACCTCTATGTCGACACCCACGACCGAGGATTTCGCCGTCGATTCCGGGAGGCGGCGCAGCGTCGGGCCGAGACCCTTCAGAAAGCGTTCGGGGATACAGGGGTCGACGTGCTCGAGCTCTCGACCCACGAAAATCTCCTCGACTGCCTGCTCAGATTCGCGGATCTTCGCAAGCAGCGATCCCTCATGGTAGCGGGCGTCAATCCGCCGAGCAAATGGGGAGGCGAACATGACGTTTCTCTGGGCTAACCTACTCTGGCTGCTTTTGCTTCTACCTATCCTCATCGGTGCCTATCTTCTCATTCTCAGGCGAAAGCGAAGAGCCGGGGTTCGCTACGCCGCACTGAGCATCGTCAGGGAGGCGATGGGCGGGCGGAACACATTCAGGCGACACGTCCCTCCTCTCCTTCTCCTCATGGCGGTGGCGGTTATGATTTTCGCCATTGCCCGACCAGCGGCCATCGTTACCCTACCGTCTCAGCATGGAACCGTGATCTTGACGATGGACATATCGGGAAGCATGCGCGCGCGCGACATAGAACCGAGCAGAATCGAGGCTGCGCTCGCGGCCGCCCGTCAGTTCGTTTCGAATCAACCGAGGAACGTGCGCATCGGAGTGGTCGCCTTTGCCGCAACCGCGAGCCTCGTTCAACCTCCAACGACCAACCGCGACGATATTCTGGCATCTCTCCAGCGTTTTCGCCTTCAACGGGGAACCGCGGTCGGAGCCGGGATTCTCACCTCCCTCTCGGCGATTTTCGAAAACCTCTCCTTCGACCTTTGGTTGCCCCCGGGAGAGGGGCAGCGATTCGGGCAGGTTGGACCGCCGTCTCGAAGCGGTCCGACGCTGGAGCCACCGCAAAACCGCGGGACCCCGCTCGGGCAGCGACGCCCGGAGAATATCGACCGTCCCGAGCCGGTTGCACCCGGCTCATACAAGTCGGCGGTGGTGGTCCTCCTGACCGACGGTCAGACGAATACCGGCCCCGACCCGATCGAGGCTGCCGGACAGGCGGCGGACCTCGGGGTTAGGGTATTTACGGTGGGGTTGGGAACTACCTCCGGGAACATCGTCGGTTTCGGTGGACGCCGAATGCGGGTTCAGCTCGATGAGGAGGCTCTCAAGACGATTGCCGACCGCACCGCGGCCCGCTACTACCGGGCCGGAACGGAGACCGATCTCAAGGAAATCTACAAGTCTCTGAGCGCGCAGCTCACCTTGGAGAAGGACAAGACCGAGATCACTGCCATCTTCACAGCTGTCGGCGTCGCGCTGGCTCTCATCGCTGCCCTCCTCTCTCTGCTCTGGTTCGGACGGCTCACCTGAGATCTTGACCGGACTCGGACCGCCGGCCCGCCCTTGGCAAGGAGTCGGAAGGCAGTATACTCTTCGCCATGCAACAAGTTTTTCGACAGCCCGCGCGCTTTGTGCTGGCACTGACGCTCTGCGGGGTATGCTCCGTCTTTCCGATTGCCGCTCTTACGAGCAGCGCGACCGGGCAGGCGCCGAAGCTCAGCGCAGCCTCGGCGATACTGATGGAGGCGCAAACCGGAAAGATTCTCTACGCCTTGCATCCTGATATCCCCTTCCCTCCTGCCAGTCTCACGAAGATGATGACCCTCGAGCTCGCCCTCGACGCGATCGAGAACGGTAAGCTGCGCTGGAACCAAGAGGTGGTACCGGTGAAACCCGCGTGGGACACCAGCATGCCCCCCCGCTCGTCGCTCATGTTCCTCGGACCGAACCAGCGACTCACCGTGAGGACCCTCCTCACCGGGCTCATTGTCGACTCGGGCAACGATGCCGCCTACGAAGTCGCCTACCTCGTGGCTGGATCGGTCCCGGCCTTCGCCAAAATGATGAACGAGCAGGCGAAGAGCATGGGATTTCCCGAGATGCACTTCGTCGAGCCATCGGGACTGAGCTCGAAGAACCGCATTACCGCAAAGGAGTACGCCCAGTTCTGCAGAGCATTCATACGGCTTCATCCAGACTCGCTCGCCAACATCTTCGCAGTGAAGAAGTTCACCTACCCGAAGCCGAAGAATCTCACGAACGGAAGCAAGGCCAAACCCATCGTGCAGTACAATCGCAACCTGCTGCTCTGGGACTATCCGGGAACCGACGGATTCAAGACGGGGTACATCGACCAATCGGGGTACAACATGGCTGTAACCGCGAAGCGCAACGGAATGCGGCTCATTGCCGTAGTGCTGGGGGTTCACGGCGACGGGAAAATCAGCGGTATTCACCTCCGCGCACAGGAAGAAGAAAGGCTCCTCGGCTACGGCTTCTCGAACTATACCAAGGTGCTGCCCATCTACAGCAAACCGGGACCGATTCGGATTTGGAAGGGCGCTTCGCCCTTCGTAACGGTCGAGCCCTACCGCACCCCGGCCGTGGTTGTGCCGAAGAGCGAGAAGGACAAGCTCAAGGTGACGGTCGAGGTGGACCGCAACGTTCTCGCGCCGGTCTACACCGGAGATACTCTCGGGAAGCTTGTCTTCATGCTCGGCAACAAGAAGGTTCGGGAAATTCCGCTCGTCGCGCAGTCCAACGTCGCCCGCAGCGGTTTGCCCAAACGCGTCTTCGATTCTATCGTGCTCTTCGCCCGCGGAGTCTTCGGTCTTCCGGCTGCAAAAGCCGCGTCACCGCCTCCTCCCGCCTCTGCAAGCGCGTTGGCAGGGGCGGCTGCGAGCTGAGCTCAAAAGAACTTCGAAGAGGCTCAGCCTTGGATGTGAGTTGGCGTGGTGCCGTCGGGCATGAGCAAGTCGAACCCGTCGGGCTTCGAAAGAAGACCGACTGCCCTCCCTGCTCTGCCCGAAGCGCCGTACTGCCACACGAGGGCGCCGGTGCGCGGGTCGATCGCCACCATGCGATCGTTGTAGTCGTCATTGATCATGAACGTCCCGCTCGGAAGGAGCTCGACAAGCGAGGGATGGTCGAGCATTCCCGGTCCGGAGCGGGGACGATAGCGATAGAGGATCTTCCCCGCGCGGTTGAACTCGACGACCCCGCCCGGCTTCGTGTAGTCTGCGACGAGATATCGGTCCGGCCCAATCTGCTGGGGATCCGACGGATAGGCAATTGGGAGCTGTACGTCCCAGACAAGCTTTCCGGCAGGGGTGTATTCACTGATCCAGGATCCCCTGATCTCAGAGATCAAGAAGTCGCCGTTCGACAGTGGGGTCGCTCCGTTTGGCTCTCCCAGTCCTGCCGGTGGGTCGTGCCTGCACAGGCCGGTCGTTCCGATTTGGCCTGCCGTTGAGCCGTTCTTGTTGATGATCAGAACACGGCAATTGTAGGCGTCGGCAACGGCAACTCGCCCTCCGGGAAGTCGGTAGGCGTCGTCAGGTTCGTACAGATAACCCGGTGCGCTCCCCCTCTTCCCCGGGTGTCCGTAGCTCCACAGTACCTTTCCGGACGGGAAGCCGATTTCTACGATCGTATCGTTCTGCTCCTGGTTTGAGATGATCGACTTGCCGCCCCGCACGAAGAAAGCATCATCGGGAAAGTAGAATCCGTTCGGAGGAGGCGGCTCCGAAGGACTGGGATAACGCCACACGATGCGGTCACTGTCGTCGAGCAGAAGAAGGCGGTTGTTGCCGCGGTCTGCGACGAGGAGTCGTCCGCCATGGTAGGGGGAGCCTGCCCCCGGCCTGCCCGCCACCCCGAATCCTCGATTGGGCGTGAACATCTGCACCGCGGAGACGGGCGTCCCCTCGTACTCCCCGCCTACGAGCCAGATCCTGTTCCCGACGACTGCGGCTGCGCCGTTGGCGACAGGCATCGGGAGACGACCGGCGGCGGCAAAGCTATTGCTGTTGCGGTCGAAGCTCCACACCGTAGCGACGGTCACGAGGTGCGATCCGGATCGGGCGGCGGCATATCCTGCTGCCGCGGCCGCCGACTCGCTCGTGGCTCCTCCGGCAAGGTAGATCCTGCCCCCCGCAACGGCCGCGGATGCTCCCTCGAGAGGCAGCGGCAGCTTCCCGACAAGGTGCGCGCTGCCCTTCTTTGGGTTGATCACCTGCACCGCGCTCACCGGCGCGCCGCCGGCGCCAAGTCCGCCGAACAGGTAGATGAGCCCGCCGGCTGCGGCGACGGCCGGATAGCGAACCGGGACCGGAAGCTCTGCGAGCCTCGTGAACTGTGAGCCGTCGGCCGAGACGAGGACCGCCGAGTCAGCCTTGGAAAGCTTCGTCCCGCTGTAGCCCCCGAGAACATAGACGGCGTTTCCTATCACGACCGCGGCGCTATCCGACCGCGGTCGGGGGAGCCTACCGAAGAGGCGCCCCCGCTGTTGTCTCTGCCCGTTCGCTGTTCCTTCGACGGATTCGACCGAGTCCACCGTATCCGGCGAGCCGCCCCCGAAGATGAGGTAACGATTGCCGAATCGCACTCCCGAGGCGTCGTGGAGCGGCGTGGCGAGGTTGCCAACAAGGGTGAGCCTACCGTTCGCGGTGTCGAGGGAGTAGATGCCCCGAGCCGATCTACCGCCCGAGGTCAGGCCACCGAAAATGAGGACATCTCCCCCGCCTCCCGAGAGAACGACCTCCCGGCTGAGCGGGGCTGCGAGCGACCAGGGAAGGATGCCGGCTTCCACCGCCGGGGCGCCTGCGCTTCCGGATGGGACGGAAGCCTTCGACACCCCGCGAGCCGGAGTCTCAGGTCCGGTCGGAATCTTCAGATCACCGGGATGCTTCAGAAACCATGCGACGATTCCGAGGACGCCCGCAATCAACATGAGACCGACGAGATTTCGAAAGGGAGAATGCTTTCCCCTCGCGCGCGGCGGTGTTGTCTTGAAGCGGCCGTAGGTAATTCGATCGCCTGAGATGCGTCGCTCGTCGAGCGGTTGTCGGTAGGGTCGAGCTCGCTTGTGAGTTTCCTGGCTCAACCGTCCTCGTATTCCAGTGTGCTGCACTTTGTTGCCTTACTCCTGCACTAAAGATATCGGTCGAATTTCATCGATGGTAAACGACCGCCTATCCTGCTACGATGAGTATCGTGGAAGTCTACGGCTTCTCTCTCGAGATGGCGGTGCGCGATTACGAATGCGATCTACAGGGGATCGTCAACAATTCGGTCTACATGAGCTATCTCGAACATGCACGTCACGAGTATCTCAAGCAGCAAGGCCTGGACTGGCCGAATGCCGTGCGGGAGGGCATCAACCTCGTGGTCGCGGGGCGGAGCTCGACTATCGCTTTCCCCTGACTTCGGGCGACCGTTTCGTCGTCGGTGTCACGGTGAAAAGAGAGTCGTTGATTCGATTTGCCTTCTACGAGGACATTTTCCGACTTCCGGATCACACTCCAGTGTTGAATGCGAAAATAATCCAAACCTCGGTCGACGAAAGAGGGCGTCCGTATCTGTCGGAAAAACTCGCCGAGGTATTGCCCGCGATCGAAACGAAGCAGTAAGAGGGAGAAAGGAGGTAAGACAAAAGAAGATGAGCAGAGCATTTGTAAGCGATTCCGACGGTCAGTTCGAAGAGGAGGAGGTTCCGGAGATAAGGAATCCTCTCCCCCCCGGGGCGAAAAACTACATGACTCCCGCCGGTGCTCAGAAACTCAAGGAGGAGCTGAAGGACCTGAACGAAAACCAGCGCCCGTCGATCGTCGACGAAATATCCCGATTGAGTGGTGGCGTCAGTAACCCCGAACGCAATGCCACCCTGGTTCAGCGGCGAAAGGTCCGGGAGCTCGACCGACGGATCGCGTATCTCTCCGAGCTGGTGAGAATGCTCGAGGTCGTCGATCTGCGGAACCAGGATCCGACCCGCGTAGCATTCGGTGCACGGGTGACGGTCGAACAGGACAACAGCCGAAAGAGCTATCAAATCGTCGGAGTGGAGGAGAGCGACCCGTCTCGCGGTCTGGTCAGCTGGGTCTCTCCGATTGCGAAATCGCTTATGACGAAGCACGTCGGAGACTCGTTCCTCTTGAAACTGCCGACGGGAGACTCGAAGATTACGATTCTCGAGATCGAGTATCCTTAGACTCGAGAAAATCCAACACCAGTGAAGCGTACTCTTCGGGGCGCTCGAGCATAAGGAAATGCCCGCTCCCCTTGAGGATTCGCAGCTCGGCGTTCGGCAGCGCGGCTTCGGCAATCCCGGCGTGCCGCGGGGGGATGATCCGGTCCTGTTCTCCCCAGAGAATCAACACCGGCTTCTCGAAGCGTCGGAGCTCCGTGCGAAGCGGCCGATAGACTGACGGGTGCTGACCAAGCAGGTTCCCGTTTGCCCTCAGTATGCGGAGGAACCCCTTCCACGCTCCGGGAAGAGAGCTCATCCGGTAGTGCAGCTCGACGAGCTCGTCGGTTATCACCGACGGATCGTGAACGATTGTGTGAAGCAATCGCCGCGCTGACTCCTTACTCTGCCGTCCTCCCATCCATTCTCCAACACCGGGGAGCCCCACCACCCGCAGGGCCGAGGTGACCGCCCTTCCCCAACCGGCACTGCTCGAGAGAACGAGCCGCTCGACCGCCTCAGGAAACTGACGGGCATAATGAGCAGCCACCGCACCCCCCAGGGAGCTGCCAACCAGGCTCGTTCGGGTGAGTCCCACCTCCTCGGAGAATCGCTTCACGAACCGCGCCAGGCTCGAGACGTGATAGGAAAAGCTCTCGGGCTTCTCCGATAGCCCGCGACCAGGCAGATCGAGGGCGTAGACCTGTAGGCGCTCTTCGAGCACCGAGAAGATGTGCCGCCAGCGCTCGATATAGCTTCCGACCCCGTGAATCAAGATCACCGATCGATCGCCGCCGCCCCCCGCCCAGTAACGGACCCTCACCCCGTCGACAGTGAGGTATCGGTCACGTTCGGTGCCGTCGTATGTCGTTTGTTTCATATCGCTCCACCCCTCACGCTAATAAGGTAATACATTGCCCGTCGATTCGGAACGAATACAAACTGCGCACCGGCGCTGCGGTACTTGACTTCCCGACGCGGCAGGAATAGAATATGAATATGAGTTCACGTTCATATTCTGCCGAGGAGGAGATTCGAATGGGCGAAGGAGATCGGGAGCGCGCGACCCTCCACGAGGAGCTGGGCGCGATCGTCGAGACGATGGAAACGCCTCGCGACCCGAAGCAACGGCGAAGCCGGGAGAAACGCACGAGGATACTCCTCACCGCGGCGCGCTTATTCGCAGAGAGGGGGGTCGACGGAACCACCACGAAGGAGATAGCGCGGGAAAGCGACGTCAGCATAGGCACCGTCTACAGCTACTTCACGGACAAGAGTCAGATTCTGCTCTCTCTGGTCGCAGACAATGCCTCCGTGGTTCTCGGACCGGCAGGAGCTCGCTTCGATCTGCGAACGGACCCTCGGGGCGCGCTCCGTCACGCGCTCGAGGAAACCATCCCCTACGATCCCGAGCGAGCCTACCTCAGACAGTGCTGGGCGGAGCTTGTCGTCAACAACCGGAAGATCGCCGAGGTCGGGGACATGATTCACGAACGCCTCTACGACGCTCTCCTCGAGGCGGCTCGTGATGCTCGAGGACGAGCCGACTTCAGAACGGAGATCGACCTCGAGTCCACCGTCTGGGCAGTCCTGTCGCTCTTCGACCGACTCTGGCACCAGCCGAACCGACCGGGAGCAGCGGGGAAGCGGGAGTTCCTCCGGCGTCGCGATGCCGTAGCGGAGCTCGCCTATCACGCGTTCTTTTCCGGAAGTGAACAGAAGGAGTAGATATGCAGAAACGAATGGGTGACTTCCTGTTTCGTCTCATGAGCATGGAGTTCAGGATCAAGGGTCTGTTCTCCGATCTCGAGGAGAACCTGAGGCGCTCCGGGCTCGAAGAAGGGATGTCGGTGCTCGATTTCGGATGTGGTCCCGGCCGCTACACGATTCCGGCTGCACGACTGGTAGGAGCGAAGGGACGCGTTTACGCGGTAGACCTTCATCCCCTCGCTCTTGAAGCTGTCGAGCGGTCGGCGAAACGGCATCGCGTCTCGAACATCCAAACCATGCTGAGCGACGGTGCCCTTGCCCTTGCCGACGAGTCGCTCGATTTCGTGCTCCTCTACGATGTGCTGCACGACGTGGACAACCGCACGAAGGTCGTCCGGGAGCTTCTTCGCGTCCTCCGGCCGAACGGAATTCTCTCTTATCGCGATCATTCACTGGACGCCGAATCGACGTGGGCAACGGTGATCGAAACGGGGTTTCTGCGTTCGCCTGAGAATCACGACGGGGTGTGGACCTACGTGCGCACCTCGGCTCCCGAGAGGTCACTCCATCGGGAGCCGGACGCTGAACTCCGTCGACCGACCGGGGACGCTCGTAAACGAGATGACCCCCCCATGGGCCTCGACGATCTGGTGACAGATCGATAGCCCCAGCCCCGTGTTCTTCTTGTTCACCTTGGTGGTAAAGAAAGGATTGAAGATGTTCTGCTGGACGTCCGCTGGAATTCCGTAGCCGTTGTCGGCAACCGTCACCTCCGCGAATCGGTCGCGCCGGTCGATGGTAAGACCGATGCGGATCGTTCCGCCGTCGAGCACGGCGTCGATGCTGTTGATGACGAGATTGAGAAAGAGCTGTTTGAGCTGGTTTTCGTCTCCGGAGATTTCGACATTCGTCGCGTCTATCGCCTTATCGAGATGCACGTTCTTCGTCGAAAGATTGTGCTGCAGGAGCAGAAGCGCCTCTTCCACCACCTCGACGAGATTGACCCGCCCGCCCGGCCGCTCCTTGAATCGGGAGAACGACAACAGGCTCCCGATGATCTCGTCGATGCGCAGAAGCTCGCGATCGATCTTGTCGAGTTTTTCGCCGGAGTCCCGGTCGAGTCCCTTCTGTTTCAGGAGCTCCACGTAGTTGCGGATAATAAAGAGGGGATTGTTGATCTCGTGTGCGACTCCGGCCGCAACCTGAGCCAAGGTGGCCATCTTCTCGGCGCGGATGATGTAGTCCTTCATGTAGCGATCGATCGAGACATCCTGCAACAGCAAAGTCGTACCGATAAAGTCGCCCTCGTCGTCGCGCAGCGGGAAGACGTCGACCTTGACGAGCTTCTCCTCGCCCACCTGGATTTCGTCCCACGAACCCTCCTCGCGGGCAAGGACTCGCTCCCGAATCTCGTCTGCGATCGGCAGATCGAGCCGCTCGATGAGCTCGTCGAAGCTCTTGAATCCGCGCTGCCCCTCGGGCAAATCGAGCGCCTCGATACCGGCGAAGTTTGCGAGCTGAATCGAGTCCCTCGTGTCGAGGATGACCATTCCGATCGGGAGATGACGGATGAAGCTCTCGCTGTAGCGTTTCAAGAGGTAGAACCGCATTCGGTCGGTCTCGATCTCCCGTTTGCCGAGGGCGAATGAATAGGTGAGCTGAAACAGGCGGTACTGATCGAGATCGGCGACCCGTTCGGTGCCGCGCCGGTAGCCGTTCTTGAGGATGGTAACGCGATCCGCGAGGCGAAGCGTCTCTTCGATGTCGTGAGTGATGTAGATGATGGATTTGCCCCGACGCCGGTAGTCGAAGATGATGTCGTAGATCGTGCTCATCTCCTTGGGGGTGAGCTTGTTGGAGAGCTCGTCGAGGATGATCACCTTCGGATCGAGGAGAAGAATCCGCGCGAACTCGACCATGAGCTGCTGGGCCTGCGTGAGCTTGTAGAGCGGCTCCTCGAGATCGATGTCGAGGTTCAGTCGTCGAAAAAGCTCCTCACCGCTCGAAGCCATGCTGACATAGTCCAGCCCGCGGAGCCGCCGCTGGATCATCCGCCCGGCGAAGATGTTCTCGATTGCATTGAGGCTCGGCAGCACGCTCAGGTCCTGGTAAACCATCGCAATGCCGGCATCGAGGGCGCTCTTCTGGGAAAAGGACTTCACCTCCTTGCCGAGGTAGACGATCTCTCCAGCGCTCTTCTGCACCGCGCCGCTCAGGAGCTTGACGAGTGAGGACTTCCCTGCACGGTGCTCCCCAACAAGCGCATGGATCTCACCTTCGAAGAGATCGAAATCGACACCGTTCAGGGCCTGCACCGTGCGATAGTTGACGTGGATGTTGCGCATCTGCACGAGCACCTTCGGAACGGGCGCGTAGGCCTCTGTGGCACTGTGTTCCATCCGGCTACTCAAGGTTCAAGCGCTTCATACGGTTGTAGAGGGTCTTTCGCGTGATATTGAGAAGTCGTGCGGCTTCACCTTTCAAGCCGTTGCTGCGTTTGAGCGCCTCGAGGATCACCGCTCGTGCGCTCTCTGTGGCGACTTCGGAGAGGTCTCCCGTCGGTTCGGTTCCCTCCTTGGCGAGAATGTGGTACTGCTCAGGCAGGTCGGCGAGCTCGATCCGTTCTCCCTCACAGAAAATGACGGCGCGCTCGATGATGTTTTTCAACTCCCGCACATTGCCGGGCCAGCTATGACGCAGCAGCACATCCGCAACCTCGTCTGACAAGTCGGCGACCTCCTTGCCGTACACCGCGTTGAACCGCCGAATGAACTGCTCCGCTACCGCGACGATATCCTCCCTGCGGTCGCGCAGCGGGGGGAGAGTAAGGACGATGACCGACAGCCGGTAATAGAGATCCTCGCGGAATGTGCCCTCTCTGATCATCTGCTCCAGGTCGCGATTCGTCGCCGCAATAACCCGGAAGTCCGTTTTGTGGGGTTCCGATCCCCCGAGCCGGGTAAATTGCTTCTCCTGCAGCACGCGAAGCATCTTCGCCTGTGTCTTCAGGCTCATGTCGCCGATCTCGTCGAAGAAGATCGTCCCGCCGTCGGCCAACTCGACCTTTCCCTTCTGCTGGTGCTGCGCATCGGTGAACGCTCCCTTTTCGTGGCCGAACATTTCGCTCTCGAGCAGGTTATCCGGAATAGCGGCGCAGTTGATCTTGATGTATGCGTTGTCGCGCCGCAGACTCGCCGCATGGAGGAGATCCGCGACGAGCTCCTTGCCTGTCCCACTCTCACCGGTGATGATGACCGAAGCTTCCGTCGGCGCGGCCTTTTCCACGAGCGAAAGGGTCTTCCTCATGGAGGCGTTCGAGGTCGTAATACGGTCGACCTCGCTCGTCGGGCGCCGGGTGTTCACCGACTGCTCGAGACGGCCGATCTCCTGCAGGAGGTCGGGCAGACGAATCGGTTTCGTGTAGAAGTTGAGCGCGCCGTACTTCATTGCTCGCACCGCATTTTCCACCGACGCGTAGCCGGAGATCATCACGACCGGCAGGAGGGCAAAGCGCTTGCGGATGAGCTTGAGAAGGTCTATCCCTCCGATCGACGGCATCCGCACGTCCATGATGACGAGATCGATATGCTCGGATTCGAGCAGCGGCATGACATGTTCCGGATCGTCCACCTCATGGACGTGATATCCCTTTGAAGTCAGAAACTCGCCGAGTGAAAGACACACTTCGCTTTCATCATCAACAATCATTATCTCGAACGGCATGGTATGATTATATACTACCGTCTTCCGATTCGTAACATGATTGCGCCGAACAGCCGGCGTGTAACGGGTAGGTGTGCGGGAAAGGACATGAGTAAGTTCTTACTCATCGAGTGATGGCTACGGAACGCAGGTCTCGTCGCGCGTACCGACCGGCGGCATAACTGGCTGCACAGCCGAGAGTTAGGGAAACGCCATTCTAGCCGAAACCTGGCACGTTTGTTGCAGTTGATCAACGCAACGATCTCTCACACAGGAGGTTCCTATGAGAAAAGTCGCTCACATAGCGCTCATCGCAACCGTGATGGTCGCATTTGTACTGACAGCGGCATTCGCAAGCGGCTCGAAAGAGTCATCGGGCAGCACGGCTGCCTCGGCGGGCAAAGTAGCTCTTCTTCTGCCCGAGACGAAGACCACTCGTTATGAAACGGCGGATCGTCCCGATTTCGAGGCAAAGATGAAGGAGCTTGCTCCGAACGCACAGATCATCTACTCGAACGCCAACCAGGATGCGAATCTTCAGCTCTCTCAGGCTGAAGCAGCCCTGACCAATGGTGCACAGGTTCTTGTTCTCGACCCCGTCGATTCCGCAGCAGCAGCCGCAATCGCCAACAAGGCGAAGGCCCAAGGCGTTCCGGTCATTGCCTATGATCGTCTGATTCTCAACAGCACCGGAGTTGACTACTACATCTCGTTCGACAACGTCGAGGTCGGCAAGCTGCAAGCCCAGAGCCTCATGAAGAAGTTGGATTCGATGGGTCTCTCCAAACCGACGATCGTCATGATCAACGGTTCTCCCACCGACAACAACGCCAAGCTCTTCAAGCAGGGCGCCCACAGCGTCTTCGATCCCCTCGTTCAGCAGGGCAAGCTCGTTATCGCCAAGGAGTATGACACCCCGGATTGGAGCCCCGATCAAGCGCAGAACGAGATGCAGCAGGCTCTCACCGCACTCGGCAACAAGGTCGACGGGGTCTACTGCGCGAATGACGGTACCGCAAGCGGCGCCATTGCAGCAATGAAGGCCGCCGGTCTGAACCCGATCCCGCCGGTTACCGGGCAGGATGCGGAGCTCGCAGGAATTCAGCGCATTCTCGTCGGTCAGCAGTACATGACGGTCTACAAGGCAATCAAGCCGGAAGCCGAAGCGGCAGCCGAGCTCGCCTACGATCTGCTCACGAAGAAGCCTGTCCCCGCCAGCATGACCAACGGGAAAACCACCCCCAACGGGTCGATGGATGTTCCCTCGGTTCTCCTGACACCGGTGGCGGTTACCAAGGACAATATCAAAGACACGGTCGTCAAGGACGGCTTCTGGAAGGTATCTCAGATCTGCACCTCGCAGTATCAGAGCGCCTGCCAGGCTGCCGGACTCCAGTAGCCTCCGCGTCCGCCCACCCTCACTCTTCCGCGGTGAGGGATGGACTGATACAATCGAGCGGAGCTCTTTCGATAGAATGAAAGCGTACACCCGGGCTTTTTGCCCGGGTGGCTTTCTGAAAGGGCAAGAACAGGCAAGCGAGTGCATATGCAGGACTCAAAAACCCAACCTATTTTGCAGCTCAAGGGAATAAGCAAATCATTCGGCGTGGTGCAGGCGCTTTCGGAGGTCGACTTCGAAGTGTATCCGGCCGAGGTGGTCGGCCTCGTCGGAGACAACGGAGCAGGGAAGTCGACGCTGGTGAAGATCATCGCCGGAACCTATAGAGCCGACGGAGGCGAGTATCACTTCGACGACCGAAAGGTGGAGATCACCAATCCGAGCGATGCGCGAGATCTTGGCATACAGACCGTGTACCAGGATCTGGCGCTCTGCGACAACCTCGATGTCGTCGCGAACCTCTACCTTGGCCGGGAGCAGCATCGAAAGCTCATCCCCGGGATCACGGTGCTGGATGAAATCGAGATGGAGCGGGAGGCAATGACCTTTGTCGACGAGCTCCACGTACGGATTCCCTCGCTGCGCTCCAAGATCGCGTCGCTTTCCGGCGGACAGCGGCAGTCGGTCGCAGTTGCCCGCGCGGTGATGTGGAACTCGAAGGTCGTGCTTCTTGACGAGCCGACCGCGGCACTCGGAGTCGAGCAGACCCACCAGGTCAAGGAGCTCATCGTCCGGCTGCGCGAGAAGGGGCTCGGGGTAGTCGTCATCAGTCACAACCTCGCGGACGTCTTCGACGTCGCCGATCGTATCATCGTGCTTCGTCTCGGCAAACGGGTTGCGACCTTCGAGACTCACACCTCCAATCAGGAGCAGGTGGTAGCCGCGATTACCGGGGCCGAGTTTGGTGAGATGAACGGCTCGAAATAGAGAAAGGGCCAGGAAAGGATGTCATGGACAACATAACCGATAGTCAGAACGCAGCGAAGGCGGCGGAGGGCCGCAAATCACTCTGGAAACGATTGTTCGGGGGGATGAGCACCGGCTACATCGGATCGCTCCCCGTGCTCGCCGGGTTGGTCCTGATCGCCATCGTGTTCCAAATCGCCAACTCGAACTTCCTCACACCCCTCAACATCACGAACCTCTTGGTTCAGATCTCCGCAATCGGCACGATCTCCACCGGGGTAGTGCTCATTCTACTGCTCGGTGAGATCGATCTTTCCGTCGGCGCGGTGAGCGGATTCTGTGCCGCCGTGATGGCAGTGCTTTCCGTAAAAGTGGGCCTTCCCGGCATTCTCGCCGTGCTCTTCGGAATCCTTACGGGAAGCGTTATCGGGCTGTTTCAGGGCACCTGGATTACGAAGTTTCGAGTACCTTCGTTTGTCGTCACCCTGGCGGGCTCCCTGGGATGGCTCGGTGCGCTTCTCTGGGTTCTCGGAAGCACCGGAACGATCAACCTGAACGATCCGTTCATCGTTGGTCTGGTCAACACACGCCTTGCAGTCTGGCTCGGCTGGGCAATCGGCCTCGTTATCGTTGTCTTCTTCGTGGTCAGCAGCATACTCCAACGTGCCCGGCGGGCACACAGCGGGCTGCCGACACAATCGACGGCAAGCGTTGTGGCAAGGACCGCGTTGATTTCCGCGGTCATCCTCGCGGCACTTGCCATCATGAGCGTCAACCGCAACCCCCGGGCAACCGTGCCCATCGAAGGGGTCCCGACCGGCGTCATCATCTTCATCGGCCTCATCATAGTCTTCAACTTCGTGACGGTGCGAACTCAGTTCGGGCGCTCGATGTTCGCGGTCGGTGGCAACGCGGAGGCGGCCAGGCGCGCCGGTATCAACGTCGACCGAATCAGGATTACGGTTTTCGTCCTCGGTTCCACACTTGCGGCAACCGGCGGCATCCTCGCTGGCTCGCGGCTCTTCGCCGTCAACCAGTCCTCGGGCTCAGGCGATGTCCTGCTGAACTCGATCGCTGCGGCAGTCATCGGCGGTACGAGCCTCTTCGGCGGTCGCGGCAGCACCTGGTCGGCGCTTCTCGGTGCCCTGGTCATAGGCTCCATCGCGAACGGGATGGATCTCCTCGCCTTCGCCTCGTCGGTCCGTTTCATCGTAACCGGCGCGGTCCTACTTCTCGCGGTTACACTCGACTCGGTCACTCGGGCGCGGCGCGAGCAGTCAGGAAGCTAGTCAAACATGGTTCGACTCGTTCCCATGAACGAGGCAGAGCTCGAAGCATACGTCGAGGCTTCGATTCCGACCTACGCGGCGGAGCACCAGAAGGCCGGCAACTGGAGCTCTGAAGAGGCAGTGGAACGGGCGCGCAGGTCGTTCGAAGAATTGCTGCCCGAGGGCGTGGCAACCAAGAATCAATCCGTCAACTTCATCACCGACGACGCGAGTGGTGAGGCGGTGGGCTATCTCTGGTTCGCCGTGGAGACAAAAGGGAACAGGACGACAGCCTTCGTCTATGACCTGCTGGTCTACGAAGAGTTCCGACGCAGAGGCTATGGCCGGGCGGCTATGGAGGCAATGGAGATGGAGCTCCGGCGCAGGAAGGTGGCGCGCGTTTCCCTTCACGTTTTCGGAAGCAACTCCCGGGCAATCGAGCTTTACCGCGATCTCGGCTTTGAAGTAGCAGATCTCATCATGGCAAAGGAGCTATCCTGAGCTCTCGGCGCCGCTGACGACGAGAGCGGGCCACGGAAACCTACTCAGCGGGAAGCTCGCAGTAGAGGTGAACCGGGATACCGTCGGGATCGAAGGCGATGAACGACCTGTGTCCCCATGGCCGCTGCTGCGGGGGCCCGCTCAACTTCACCGAACGGCTTTGCAGCTCTTTGTAGAACGCTTCGAGCGCAGCCTCGTCGGCAAGGCGAAAAGCAAGGTTGACCGACCGCGGCGCCGGCCCCTCGTAGCGTTTCCCTTCGGCCGGCCCGTAGATTTCCACTACGCTGCCAGGGGTTGCCGACAGCAGAGCCCCCTTGCCGTCGGGACGATCCCATCCTCCGACGTATTTCATTCCCAAGATTTTGTGATAGAAACCGACACTCGCGACGAAGTCGCGCGCGTGTACTGCGAACCGAAACTCGAGATAGTCCATACCCACCCCCTATCCGAGCGCCTGAATCGACCCGGCGAACGGGCTACCGTATGCAGCTCTATTGTAAACCCTACCCGTGATTTTCGTGAGAGGCCGCTTCGAGCATCCGTTGAAAGGCGGTGAAGACCTTCTCCATTTGCGGTCCCTTGTAGGGGAAGATTCCGGGGGGATCCATATCGTGGATGACCATGGCGACGTCGACCTCGAAAACGAGCAGCCTCCCGTCTCGGGTCTCGCCGCAGTCGACACCGAAGTAATCGAGATCGATCCGTTTACGGAGTGCTTCGAAAGCGCTCCGATGACGATGGGCGAAATCTTCGTCGAACCCTGCCATCGCCGCAGCCTCCTCCCGCCGTTTCGCCTCGTTGCCGGTCATTCCCGCGTTGAGATAGTGAATCATCCATCGCTCCGAGACCGCCATGTGACAGAGATAGGCCGTCTCGTCGATGAATACGATCCGGTACTTCCGGTACAGGCCGTCATCGGCTTGGTAGTCGATGAACGGCATGAGGTAGTACTCAGGAGAGTCGACGCTCGCAAGGTACTCGCGAAGCGCGACGAGGTTGTCCAGCTTGCTCAGTGACTCCCCGGCGTGTGAACCGATCGGCCGCACGACGAGCGGGAAGTCGATCGGCTCGTTGTGAGGACCGCGAAGTGGGCCGCCGGCCGCAACCTGCCAAAGACCGGATCGTGAGATCCGACGTGTGGCCGGGATCACGAGTCCCGGGATATCCCGCGCGAGCTCGTATACTCCCTGCCGGGAGAGGCGCAGGATGCGCTTCGGGTCATTGATGACCGGACGCGGCCATTCGGCAACGATGCGCGAGATTCGGTGCAGGAGCGCCTCGTTGTCGTCGGGTTCGCTGACTGCAACGAACGCCACGTCGTGGTCCGGGATCTCGGCCGGCAACGGACGGTCGGGCAGGACGTAGAGGAAATCGAGAACGACGGAAGAGCTCTTGAGAATGAACTCGATCGGTGTGTTGACCATGAGATCGCCCGGCGCCACGAGCGCAAGCACGTGGAGAGGGGCCTCAGTGCCGCTCTGACCGTTGCCGGCCGGAGGACGTTCCCCGGTGATCCGGAAGATCTGGCATTGAGCGACCGCCTGCTGCTGCATCTTCAAAGCGGCATCACGGTTGAAGGCGAGCTGGAGGATCGTAGACATGTCGAGAACGACGCCGGCTTCGTCGCCGCCTTGTCCTCTTACCCGCTCCTGATAAGAGGAAAAGAGGGCGGAGAGATCGGCACCATCGAAGGCGAGCTTGGTCAGCAGAGCAGCGCCGGTAATCGGGATAGGACGGACTTTCTGTGAGAGCCGCGGCACTGCCTCGTCCCTATTGTCGGTTGCAGGCGGCCCGTTGTTTGACGGTGACATTTAGGATTGGGAATCGTCTCACGAATGAAAGCGGCGGTCAACCGGAGTCCGGTTCACTCCATCGGATAGACTTTCCAACCGAGCTTCTCCAGATCACCCCCCTCGAACATCTCATCCGGGATATCCATGAGGACGGCCTTCGCCTCGGCAAGGAGGGCGTCACTCTCGTCATAGATCCCGGCCCACGACTGAGCGACCCGTCCCCGATTCCCGGTCGCTCTGCCGACGACGTGCAGGCGCCGCCCCATCGGAATCGTACGCCGATAGCGAATCTCGAGCTTAGCCGTGTAGAGGAAACGAGAAGGCTCCCCGCCCATGTGCGCACGCGCGGCGGCCTCGTCGAGCATGCTGGCGGCGATTCCTCCGTGCAGCACCCCGGGATAACCCTCGTAGTGCTCCGGCGGAAAGAACTCCGCTCTGACCTCTCCATCGGTGATCCTGAAGAAGCGGAGCTTCAGCCCGACCGGATTCTCGAGCCCGCACGCGAAGCAGTGTCGTGAGTTTGGTTGTAGTTCAGGCATGAGACGCTCCTTTGGGACTTCCGAAAGTCTTGGAATCGGGACCTCGGTGGGTCCCACCTCAGTTTATGGCGAGCGGCGGCGACCGGCAAGGGTGGGGACGGGTGCGATTCCTGAGATGGTTCGGTCACAAGTTCGGCATTGTGATGAGATATTCTCATATTTGCGTATTTGCGTGATATACTTAGTAGCGCATACTATAAAGGACAAAGGGAGAAGGAGGTACACGATCATGTCAGGGAGGTCACTCACCGCCCTCATGATCGTCGCGGCAGCAGTCGCTCTGCTCTCAACTAGTTGTGACTGGAAATCGGTTCTTGGCGACATTCGCGGCGAGATCGAGGGTCACAAACCGGTCGCCGATGCCGGCGGCAATCTGAAGGCAATTGTCGATACGGAGGTCGAGCTCGACGGTAGCGGGAGCTACGACGAGGACAGCGACCCGTTGACCTACGCGTGGAAGGTAGTCGGATTGCCCCCAGGGTCCACGCCAGGCGTGGACGACGTTATCACGGCGGCCGACAACCGGCGCGCGTATTTTACCCCTCATGGCGAAGGCAAGTTCGATATTTCACTGACTGTCTCCGATTCCAAGTTCGCGACTGAGGACGTCATTCAGATCGAGGCAGTCGGCGATGTCGCGAGCAACCTTCCACCGGTCGCCGAAGCGGGGCCGGACCAGTCGGGTGTCGCCAACAGCTCCCTTCATTTCGACGGTTCCGCATCGACCGATCCGGACTCGGGCGACTCCATAGCGACTTGGGCATGGGATTTCGGTGACGGCGCAAGCGCGGCTACCGTGACGGCCGACCACACCTACACCGCGGAGGGCACCTACGAGGTTTCACTCACGGTTACCGATACCAACGGCGCCACGAACATGGACACCCTCACTGCAACCATCTATCCGGAAAATGTGAATCTACCTCCGACCGCAGCGATCATAGCCACAAACCAGACGATCGAGAATGGCGTCATCAGCGGTACATCCCCTTTGATCGTGGACTTCGACGGCTCCTCGTCGTCTGACCCCGATACGGGCGATTCGATCAAAACTCACAGCTGGAGCTTCGGCGACGGAACAAGCTCCGCCCTCGCGGACCCTGCAGCGGTCACCTACTCAGCAGGCAGGTACGCGGTCAAGCTGACCGTAACCGACTCGAACGGCGCCTCGAATACCGCGGCCGTGACGGTCATCGTGGCCAAGTCCACTTCGTACCAGACGACTGTCACCGCGTCTGAGGATATAACGGTCATCGCCGATCCCCTGCAATCCTATCCGGCCTACAACAAGAGCACCAACGGGATCGGGGGAACCCTCAACCTCTTGAAGAAGGTCGTGCCGGTAGTCACCCTCACGCGGTTTGATCTGTCCGAGATCGCCGGGACGGTCGTGACGGACGCCACAATGACGGTAACGGTCGTCTCGCTCGACGGTAAGCCGCCGCGAGACACCATCTTGGCAATGGAATTCACCGCGCCCTGGAGCGAAAAGACGACGAACTTCAAGTCGTTCCCCACCAAGACGCAGATATACGGCAAGTCGTTGTTCTCGGATATCGCGAAGTACCAGTTCGACCTGACCGAAATAATAGCAAAATGCGCGAACTCAGGGATCACCAGTCTGGACATCGCCCTCGTGCCGTCTGCGAGCTACGACGCGGGCTTCTACATCGCCGGACGGGAGTATGGCAAGTACCCGCCGATCATCGACGTGACTGGAACCAAATAGGAGCGATGGCACCGACCGGAGCCGTCCACTCGGGCGGCTCCTTTTTTCGGTGGTCAAAAGCGCGTGACCCACGTTAATCTGAAATAGATGATGAAGACAGATGCGAAGGACGATCGCGTCGAGCGATGGCTCGGCGAGATCGAAGATCATCTGACGAAGGAGCTGATCCCATTCTGGGTGTCGCGCGCACCGGATGATCAAAACGGGGGGTACAACACCCACTTCGACGAGAGCGGGAGAGACGCGGGTACCGACTAACGGTCGCTCATTTCTCAGGCGCGCGTTCTCTACACCTTCTCTTCGCTCCTGCGCTCGAGCTATGGCAACGACGAGCGAATTTCGGAGCTTGCCCGCCATGGATTCGAGTTCCTCTCCCGGAAGCTCTGGGACGGGGAGCATGGCGGCTTCAACTGGTTGGCAGACCGCAGGGGGAGCATCAAAGAGGCGCGGAAGGTGCTGTACGGTCAGTCCTTCGCGATCTACGGCCTCAGTGAGTACTACCTCGCAACCGGGAATCACGAGAGCCTCGGACTGGCCGAGTTGGTGTTCGATCTCATTCAAAGAAACTGCGTCGACAGCTTCTACGGCGGCTACTTCGAGATGTTCGAGCCTGATTGGACGATCTCCGGGCCCGGCAGCCGCGGCGGAGACCGCAAGACCCTCGACACCCACCTGCACCTGATGGAGGCCTTCACTACACTCTATGAGGCGACCGGAAAGGAGCTTCATAGGAGAAAGCTCCTCGAGGCCATCGAGATACTTCTCAAAAGAATGCTCCACCCTAGATACGGGACGGGAATCGCCCAGTTCTTCCCGGACTGGACGGTGGCGCCGCAAATAAAGTTCGATATCGTGTGGGGATGGGACCGCTACTCGGAAGGTGGGGCAAAGGAACATGCAACCGACACGACCTCCTTCGGCCACAATGTGGAGGTCGCATGGCTACTGAATCGGGCCGATTCGATTGCGCGGGTCGACCGGCCCTCGGACCTCCAGACAATTCGCCGCCTCGTCGATCATTGCGTGCTGAACGGTATCGACCCGGAGTTTGGTGGGGTCTACGTCGAGGGAGCCCACAGCGGAGGGGTCTATGACCGGCAAAGGGAGTTCTGGCAGCAGGCGGAGGTGCTCATCGGGATGCTCGATACGTTCCTGCTCTTTGGCGAAACGAGATTCCTCGACGCTTTCGGCAGGGTGTGGGATTTTGTCCGGGAGAAGGTCATCAATCATCCCGTCGGGGAGTGGTGGCCCCTGCTGACCCGAGAGGGGACCCCGATCTGGCGGCACATGTCCCATTCCTGGAAGACCAGCTACCATACCGTACGGTCGATGATTCAATGTGCACAGCGGCTGCGCCGAATACGGTGATGGCAGATTTCCCGATTTTCGGGTAGTCTTGGCAGAATGCCACCAATGAAAGAAACGACGAAACAACTCCTCACCACGATGCGCAACCGCGCGCCGGAGCTGGAGGCGTGCGAGGAGGAGGTCGCAGCGGCCTACGGCCTGATGTACGACTGCTTTGCAGCCGATCACAAGGTCCTCACGTGCGGAAACGGCGGCAGCGCAGCAGACGCGGAGCACATAGTCGGCGAGCTCATGAAGGGATTCAGGCTGCGTCGCCCGGTTACAAGCGTTCAGCGCGAGGCGTTGAAGAGGGCGCTGCCCGACGACCACGAGTCCTTCGCGCGGCTCCTGCAGCGCGCCCTGCCGGCAATCTCGCTCGTGAGTCAGAGCTCGCTCATCACTGCGTTCTCGAACGACGTCTCGGCCGAGATGGTCTATGCCCAGCAGGTCTTCGGCTACGGGGCGGCCGGCGACCTCCTGATCGCGATCAGCACCTCCGGAAGCTCGAAGAATGTCGTCAACGCCGTCAAAGCCGCCTCGGCGTTCGGTCTCCTCTCCATCGGTTTGACCGGCGAGGCGCAGAGCCCACTGGGCGATCTGTGCACTGTCACCGTGCGGGCACCGGCTCGAGAGACGGCCGCAATCCAGGAGTACCACCTGATGATCTACCACACACTCTGCTCGATGATAGAGAACGAGCTCTTCGCCGATGAATGAGTCGATGGGGTTGACGAACGACTTGCAGGGGGTCCTCAGTGCCCTGCCGCGGCTGCGCATCGGCGTGGTAGGGGACTTCTGTCTGGACTTCTATCAGTTCGTCGACATGTCGGCCTCGGAGATTTCCGTGGAGACTGGCCTCGAGACCCTGCCCGTACGGGAGGTTCGCTACTCGCTCGGCGGCGCCGGCAACGTGGTGAACAATCTCTGTGCAATGGGAGCACAGGGGGTGCGCTGCTACGGGGTTGTCGGCGACGACCCCCACGGCGAGCTCCTCTCGAGGCTTCTGAAGGAGGCGGGGGCGGACCCCGACGGGATGCTCATTCAGGCGGAGGGCTGGCTGACACAAACCTACACGAAGGTCATGGTGGGAGAGGTTGAGAACCCACGGATCGACTGGGGCAACTTCAATCGACTCGCAGACGATCTCGAGACTCAACTTATCCAGGTGATCGCTCGCGAGACGAATGAGCTCGATCTCCTCATCATCAACCAGCAGCTCGTCCACGGCATTCAAACGCCGGGCCTTCGCAACACGCTGGTCGAGATCGTTTCTCGCTCTTCGTCGCCGAGGTGCATCACCGACTCCAGGGACTATTGCGACGAGTTCAGCGGAACAATTCGGAAGCTGAACGACGAGGAGGCCGCCCGCCTCTGCGCGCGCGTCTCCGCTCCGGGTTCACCGAGGTCGGCTCCCGGTGACGCCGAGGATGCCTGCGGAATGGCCGAGCAACTCTTTGAGCGGTGGAAGGTCCCGGTTCTGCTTACCCGAGGAGAGCGCGGCTGTATCATCCGCGACGAAACCGGTATCGATGAGGTCCCTGGGATAGTCGCAGGGGGACGCATCGACACCGTCGGTGCCGGAGACAGCATGCTCGCGGGCACCGCGGCTGCTCTTGCCGCGGGGCTGCCGCTGCGCCGGGCGGCCGTTCTCGGCAATCTGGTCGCCGGTGTGACCGTGCGGAAGCTCCATCAGACAGGAACCGCGACGCCGGAAGAGATCGGCGAGCTGGCTCGAAACGCCGACTACCGATTCCGCCCTGAGCTTGCGCTCATGCCCGAGCGGGCGCGCTACCTCGAAGGAACCCGCATCGAAATCGTGAGCGGTCCACCGACGGGGCGACGCTTCGCTCACGCTATTTTCGACAACGACGGTACCCTCTCGACCCTCAGGCAGGGATGGGAGGAGGTGATGGAGCCGGTAATGGTTCGCTCGATCCTCGGTCCTTTTGCTGCAACGGCCGACGAGCGCAGACGCCGGCAGGTCGACGAACGGGTCCGGGAGTTCATCGACCGCACAACAGGGGTGCAGACGCTCCTGCAGATGCACGGGCTGGTGGAGATGGTCAGGGAGCACGGCTTCGTAGCGGAAGAGGAGATTCTCTCGCCGGAAGGCTACAAAGAGATCTACAACCGCGAGCTCATGAAACAGGTAGAGGAACGGATTCGCCAGGTCGAAAGCGGAGAGCTCGCGGCCGAGGATTTCCTGATCAAAGGCGCAGCGGAGCTCGTCTCGGCGCTCGTGGAGCGGGGCATCAGGGTCTACCTCGCGAGCGGAACCGATCACGAGGATGTCCTTCGCGAGGCGAACGTGCTCGGGTACGGCCGGTTGTTCGGTGACGCTGTCTACGGCTCGGTCGGCGACATCCACAACGACCCAAAGAAGATCATAATCGGGAAGATCCTGGAGACGATCGGACGGCAGGAGGGCAATTCCATCGTCACCTTCGGCGACGGTCCGGTGGAGATTCGGGAGACCGGGAAGCGCGGCGGGTACTCGGTCGGTATTGCAAGCAACGAGCTCAGACGTTTTGGGCTCAACCCTGCGAAACGCAAACGCCTCATCGAGGCGGGAGCAGATCTGATCGTCTCCGACTTCACGCAGCTCGAAAGGCTCACGAAACTGCTCCTTGCAGAGTAGAAGACTAGGAGAAGCTGTTGGCACATCCACTCTTTGACCGCAAACGACTCGTCTTCGAGCCGCTTTCGAAACGAATCAACCGGATCGATATCGAACGAGACCACGTTACGGTGCGAACGAGCCACCGCACCCTGCCGCTCGTGATGCAGGAGCGTGTCGAGCGGGCAGCGACCGACATCCTCCGCGCGAAAGAGGAGGGGCACCCGGTCATCTTCACCTTCGGTGCTCACCTCATCAAGAACGGGCTCGCTCCGGTCCTGACGCAGCTCATGGGAGAGGGGTGGATTACCCACCTCGCCACGAACGGAGCGGGGATCATACACGATTGGGAGTTTGCCTATCTCGGCAAGAGCTCTGAACACGTGAAGGTCAACATCGAAGCAGGGCAGTTCGGGCTCTGGGAGGAAACTGGCCGTATCATCAATCTGGCAATCCTGGTGGGAGCCCACCGCGGGCTCGGGTACGGTGAGTCGATCGGCGCGCTCGTCACCGAGGACGGCCTCGAGATCCCGTCGTCGGCCACCTTGATGAAGGAGATCTGCGAAGCCGAGATACATCCCGAACGGAGCGCGGCTGCCGCGGACCTCTTGGCCGCGATCAGGAGCTTCGATTTGAAACCGGGGTTTCTGACGGTCCACCATCCCTACAAGAAGTACGGGCTGCAATCGGCGGCCTTCCGACTCGGCGTCCCCTACACGGCCCATCCGATGTTCGGACACGACATTATCTACACTCACCCAATGAATCGGGGCGCCGCCGTCGGGCGCACCGCCGAGAGGGATTTTCTCTCCTTCGTTGACTCCGTCGAGAAGATCGAGGGAGGGGTCTACGTCTCGATCGGTTCTGCGGTGATGTCGCCGATGATCTTCGAGAAATCAATCTCGATGGCGCAGAATTTGGCCGTCCAGGAGGGAAGAAAGATCGCGGATTTCGGGCTCTATGTCGTCGACCTTGCAGAGACCGATTGGGACTGGCAGAATGGAGAACCACCCGAAAGCGACCCGGCGTACTACGTGCGCTACCTGAAGAGCTTCAGCCGGGTCGGCGGCAGGATGAACTACATCCAGGCGGACAACCGCGACTTTCTCATCACCCTCTACCGGGCGATTCACAAGACATAGCAGCGGGCCGTCGAACCCGGCAGATACGACGAAGGTCGTCGACGCCGAACTGGAGAGCAGGAGGAGATTCAAGATGATTGAACCGAGTAAACCCGAAACCGCCGACGCCAAGCTTACCTGCGGTATGGTGGGTGGAGGCGAAGGCGCCTTCATCGGTGACGTTCATCGGAGGGTCCTTGCCTTCGACGGCTTGGCGACCCTCGTGTCCGGTGCCTTTTCCCGCGATTTCGACAACACTTTGGCGACCGGCAAGAGACTCGGTTTGGAGCGTTCGCGCCTCTACGAATCCTACGAGGTCATGGCCAGGGAGGAGGGAAAGCGAAGCGACAAAATCGATTTCGTCGTCATCGTAACCCCCAACCATCTCCACTACCCCATCACCAAGGCCTTCCTCGAGAACGGTATCAGCGTCGTCTGTGACAAGCCCTTCGTCTTCACCTCCAAGGAGGCCGAGGAGCTCACGAATATCGCCCGAGAGCGCAAGCTGCTCGTGTGTGTTACCTACACCTACAACGGCTATCCGATGGCAAAACAGGCAAAGCGGATGATCGCAAACGGGGAGATCGGAGACGTCAGGTTCGTCTCCGCGGAATATATACAGGAGTGGCTCTCGACCCCGGTCGAGAGAGAGGGGAACCGACAGGCAGCGTGGCGGACCGATCCGAAACAGACCGGGCTTTCGAGCTCGGTCGGCGACATCGGAACCCATACGGAAAACATCGTCTCCTACCTTACCGGCCTGGAGATCGAGTCGGTCTGTGCCAGGCTCGACACCTTTGTCGAGGGACGCCGGCTCGACGACAACGCCTCCATCATGGTCAACTTCAAGGGAGGCGCCAGGGGCCTGTACTGGGTCTCTCAGGTTGCGGTCGGCCACGACAACGACCTTCGAATCCGGATCGTCGGCTCGAAGGGTTCGATCGAGTGGGCGCAGGAAGACCCGAACTACCTGAAGGTTTCCTACCTCGACAAACCTTCGACGATTCTTTCCCGAGGACGAGACAAGATGTACCCGGAAGCGGAGGCCTATTCTCGCGTGCCCGGCGGCCACCCCGAGGGTTACTACGAGGCATTCGCGAACGTATATCGCAGCTTCTGCACGGCGCTTGCGAAATCCGAGGCGGGGGAGACGATCGACGCGGCAGTCGCCGATTTCCCCGACATCGACGCGGGGAGCAGGGGGGTGCGCTTCATCGAGCGGTGCGTCGAGAGCTCGAAAAAGGGCGGCGCCTGGGTCTCCTTTTGATTGGCGCTGATCCGGTGTCCGCATGATTTCCCTCGGAATCGACCTCGGAACGACGAAGGTCGCTTCGGTGCTCGTCGATACGGACGCATCCCGGATTCTCGCCACATCCGGCCGCGAGCACGAGGCGCAGACGGCAGGATCTCGGCCGTGGGAGAATACGCAAGATCCCGAAGCCATACTCGCAGCCGCCGAAGAGCTTCTCGTAGAGGCGCAGAGCGCGGCCGAGGAAGCCGACGGAAGGATAGAGGGAATCTCGATCTCCGGGCAGATGCACGGAATCCTCTACCTCGACGGAGCCGGTTCGCCGCTCTCACCGCTTTTCACCTGGCTCGACGCTCGCGGCGCGCAGAAGCATCCGGAGGGCGTTTCCTACGCGGAAGCCCTTTCTGCGCTCACCGGATATCGAATCGCTCCCGGTTTCGGCTCGGTCACGCATTTCTACAACATGACTAACGGACTCGTCCCCTCCGGCATGAAGAGCGTATGCACGATCCTCGACTACGTGACGATGCGCCTCTGCGCTCGGAAGTCGCCGGTGAGTGACGCGACCACCGCGGCGTCGCTCGGCCTCTTCGATCTTGCCTCGGGCTCCTTCGACGGGGATGCCCTGCGGATGGCCGGCTTCACGAGCGCCGAGCTCCCTCGCGTCGTGGACGCGGGGTCTGCAGTGGGGCGCACGCCTGAGGGAATTCCGGTGTTCGCCCCGGTCGCCGACAACCAGGCCAGCTTTATCGGCGCCGTGAAAGAGCCGGAAAAATCGGTTCTGGTCAACGTCGGGACGGCGGGCCAGATTTCCCGCTACTCCCGTTCCGCGCTCTCATCCTCCGAGGAGATCGACGTCCGTCCCTACCCTGGAGGCGGTTTCCTCCACGTAGGTGCTGCGCTCTGCTCCGGCAAAGCGTACGAGCATCTTCGGCGCTTCTTTCGAGAGGTGCTGGGGGCCTTCGGCGCCGATGAGTCCGCTGTGAGCTACGAGGCGATCAATCGCCTCCTCGAGTCCGTCGACCGAGATGGCCCTTCGGCGCTGCAGGTGGACACCCGCTTCGCGGGCACGCGGACCGACCCGACGAGAAGCGGAAGTATAGCGAACATCAACCTCACCAACTTCACCCCTGCCCGCCTCGCAAGCGGCTTCATCGAGGGCATCACCGACGAGCTGTACGGATTCTTCGTTACTATGACGGGCGCTGCGACTCCCCCCGACCACGTCATCGCATCCGGCAACGGCCTCAGGACCAACGATGCCCTCCGGGCGGCCTTCGAACGGCGCTTCGCCCGACCGCTCGAGCTGCCCCTCCTCCGCGAGGAGGCTGCACTCGGCGCTGCGCTTTGTGCCGCCGTCGGAGCAGGGGCCTACCCGGACTTCCGCTCGGCTGGTGAGATCATTCGCTATGAAACATGATGGGGCCGGCGAAGCCTGGGAGAAATAGCCGCAGAGCACGACTCAGGCGCCCCCGACGAGCAACCGACGAAATCTCTCCGCCTTTTCCTCCGACTCCCTGCTGCTCCCTGCCGCCGGTGCAGCGGCGCTACGGCGACGCATCAGATAGCTTCTGAGCTCTTCGTGCACAGCAGGTGAGAGCGGATATCGCAGCGCGCTGATCAGCGAGACAACGATCAGAAGCGCCGGCAAGAGGGCAAAAAGCAACCGAAGAACGATGATGAAGGCGTCGGGTTGAGTCTGCTCGACCGATTTCACCATACCGTTGATCGTCGCTTCTACAGGAGGAACGTATCCGGAGATTGCGATGGCCTGAGAGAGCAGGAACAGCGCGAACGCCGAGCTCAGCTTCCGAAGAAAGGTGATCAGTCCAGAGTAGATGCCCTCGCGCCTCACTCCGGTTATAAGCTCGTCGACGTCGGGAATATCGGGAAGGATCGAGTAGATTGCGACAATCACACCGCCGGTGCCGATTCCCGTCAGCCCCGCATACACGTAGAAAAGCGCAGTAGGGAGGCTCGGCGTGACTACGAAGCTGAGAAGAGCAAGCACGAGCCACACGACGGCACCCACGATGAAGGCCGTGCGCTTGCTCGCGCGTTTCATTATCTGCGAGTAGGCGGGAATCGAGACGAGCTGGAGAACGAGCAGCGCTCCGAGCATGATGTTGGTCTGGCTGCCGCGACCGATGTAGTAGGTCATGAAATAGATGATGATCGCCTCGAGGATATCCATGGCGAGGAACGCGAACAGATACATGAAGAGCACGTTCCGAAACGTACGAACCGCAAAGGGCTGCGCGAAGGAACGGAGCCGTAGTCTCGGTTGATCCATCTGAAACTCGGGACGCTCGCGAGTGGTAAAAAAGGTGGCAAGATAGGGCAACGCGAAGAGAAGACCGAAGAGGGTCCCCATCGTCAGATAGCCGGTTGACTTCGTCGGCATGCCGTTGATGATCGCGAGGGGAACGACCGCGCAGACTAGGGTCGATCCCATCGAGAAGGCCATCCTCACCGACACGAGCGACGAGCGTTCACGGTAGTCGAGAGTGAGCTCTGCTGCGAGGGCGTTGTAGGGAACCATCACCATTGTAATGACGGTCGAGAAGAACAGATAGGCGAAGAGCACGAAGACGAACCGGGCGACCTCCGACTGGAAATGCACCGGCGTCCAGAGGACGACATAGGAGACGAAGATCAGGATTACACCAGCCAAGAAGTAGGGACGTCGTCGCCCGAAGCGCGTCCGCGTGCGGTCCGAGAGCCCCCCCATCAGCGGATCGCTCACTGCATCCCAGCCCTTGCTCAACAGAAGCACAATCCCGGCGAGAGCGGGGTTGAGCCGCACTACGTCGGTGAGGAAGATGAGATAGAGGGATCCGACGATGAGATAGGATCCGCCCCCGTAGATATCCCCCATACCGAATCCAACTTTCGTTGCAAGAGAGAGATGTCCCGAATCGTTGTTCTCCATGATTCCCCCTTTTCGCACCTCCCGCCATTTAGCGACGTTTTCGGATCGGCTGCTTCCACTCGGCCGAAAGCTTCATGCTCGTGATTCCGCGTCTGCGGCCCAACGAATTCCATACCGAAGGATGTTTCGGATTGCCGGATGGCGAAGGGTGTCAGTACGGTGACCGGCAGCCAGGTAGAACACGCGCCCCTTGCCGTGCAGCCGCGACCAGACCACCGGTTCGGGGCCGTCCTCGGTGTCCACGACGAAGTGGACGAAGTTGTCCGGATCGTATTCATGAACGTAGAGCTCGTCGCGTATGGTGAAGGAGTCGATCGGCGGGAACTCCGGGGCGAGGTGCGCCGAGCGACGCGCATTGTCGGAACGTCCGCTGGACGGCCCACCCCCGGCGAAAGCACCGGCCTTCCGTGTCTGCCTTACGGTGTAGGGGGCAATCACGCCATGCTGGAGGAATCTGCCCCCGAGGATTGCGGAATAGGCCCGATGCTCCTCGAACGAGGCCGAAGCGCTGTGAATCGCTACGAGCCCGCCGCCCTCGGCCACGTAGGTGTCGAGAGCGGCCAACGACTCCTCGGAAACTTTGGAGGCATGGAAATAGAGCAGGATGGCGGAATATCGCTCGAGTCGAGTCCTCAGGATCGCGTCGAGATCATGCAAGAGATGGATGCGCGTCGTCGGCAGTCGTCGTATCCAGGAGACGAGCGCCATTCGCGCGAACAGCGACGGATGGACGACCCCGCCGGTTATGCACAGAAGCTGTGAGCGGTTCGACCTCATGTGGCAAAACTAGGCAGTCGGACCGATGTGCTTCAGCAGTACGAGATTGTCGGTCTCGCTTGTATTCTCGATCTTCACTCCCTCTTTTGCAGCCTCCCCTGTGATGAAAAGCTCATCCTGGGTCATCTGTCCGAAACGAATCATCGCCGGGGAATCGACCTCGATCCCCGCGAAGCTTCCATGTCCCTGGACGACGATGGCGCCGTAGGGTCCCTCGTCCTCCAGGACGACGGACCGCCTGGGATAGACCGTCAGCTCCTTTGCGGAGAAGTAGTCGGACTTGTAGACGATCCAGTTCTCCTCGTAGCCCGCAGCATGCATCTCGTCGACCGATTTTACCGGCTTTGGTGCCATGAACCGGTGCTCGAAGAACTGGGGGTCGACATTCTTTTCCCAGTCGAGCAAGTCGATGAGGTAATCCAGATCTCCCTGCTTCGCCTTCGGGACATCTTTGTAGAGCTGTTCCTTCGGTGTGTAGGATTCCCAAACCAGGGATTGGAACATAGAAAAGACATCGGAGGCGCGCTGCGGCTCATAGGTGAGGAGCGAGCCGGGCGCGTGGAGAATGCCCGCAGGCACGTCCCAGCCGGTTCCGGGCTGGAGCTTGTGGGCTTTGGAGAGATAGAGGATGCCGTTGTCGCCATTGTCCCAGTTCTCGAGGCAGCGGCGTACGTCGTCCTTGGTCGTGTTCGGATTGAGCCCGAAGAACGTATAGGGGAACCACCCCCCGTGGTTGTTCAGCTGGGGCGGGAAGTAATACGACTCGGGCTTCCCCTTCTGTCCGACGTTCTTCGCCATCTCGTCGGTGTGGTGGACGTGGAACGGCAGCGGTTCCTGATTGTCGAAGAACTTGCTGTACATCACCCACCCACCGTACTTCTGCATGACCCCGTCGCCGAGGATTTCCTTGCCCATCAGGTCGACCGCGTCTCGGAGTAGAACCTTCGACGGCTTCGAGCCGTCCTCGAAATAGATGTAGCTCAACCCTTCGTCTGGAAGCGTCCCCGGACCGTTGTCGGCCGGGGTAGTCGAGGCGAACCACCGTTCGTCGATGCCCCCGCGGTTGGCACCGTAGGCGTAGTAGTCGTCCGGATGAAGCTTGAGACGTTTTCCCGGGATGCAGAAGGATCGGGGCACCCAATTCGGCATGAGTCTGAAGACTCCCCTCCCCTTGTTCAGTGCATTCTCAACTGTCTTCCTGTCGGCTGCCATTTCTACCTCCCTGCCGCCTCAACTCATATCGCAGTTCTCGCTCGACTTTTCCATTATGGTCGCACCAAGCTGACCCACGCAAGAGAATAGCGATTTTTTTTCTTGTGTTCTACACATTCTTCGAATACAATAGCCGAGCAAAGGAGTCAGGTGCTTCGGTCGAGATACCGACCAATGTTCCAAAACAGCCGAAGCGCATCGCGAAAAATGCATATGTTTACCTACAGTCTTCTGTTTGCAGCCGTCGGTTGCGTGCTGGCGCTTGGGTACGCTCTCCTAAGAACTCGATGGATTTACCGACAACCAATCGATGACGAAAAGCTGCGCCGCATCCGGGGCTACGTCGCCGAAGGCGCGATGGCGTTTCTCACCCGTGAGTACACGATCCTCATTCCGTTCGTGTTGGTCGTTGCCGGGCTTCTCGCCTTCGCGAACAGCGGGCCGCTGCGCTGGCAGGCTCTCGCCTTCTCCCTCGGCGCAATATGCTCGGCCCTTTCGGGTTTCATCGGTATGCGAGTAGCGACGCAATCAAACGCCCGCACGGCCAACGCCGCGCGGCACAGTCTCAATCACGCCCTCCGCGTCTCCTTCGCCGGCGGAAGCGTCATGGGGCTGAGCGTCGTCGGTTTTGCCATGGCAGGTATTGGCACGGTCCTTTTTCTTGCCTCGCGGTTGTACGGCAGCGGGGCCGATGCCCTCTCGACCATCGTGCTTCCGATCCTCTCAGGCTTTTCCCTCGGCGCCTCCTCCATCGCGTTCTTTGCCCGTGTCGGCGGGGGAATCTACACGAAGGCCGCCGATATCGGTGCCGACCTCGTGGGGAAAGTGGAAGCCGGCATTCCTGAGGATGACCACCGCAACCCGGCGACGATCGCGGACAACGTAGGCGACAATGTCGGTGACGTAGCAGGCATGGGAGCCGACCTCTTCGAGTCCTACGTCGGCTCCATCGTCGGGGGAATGATCCTCGGAATAGCGACCGCGGCCACGGCTGCGGTTCGCGTAAAGCTCGCGGTCCTGCCCCTCGTCTTTGCGCTCGTCGGCATCATCAGCTCGGTGATCGGGGTCTTCCTTGTCCGCGTAAAACCGGGGCGCTCACCGCAGAGAGCGCTCAACATCGGCACCTTCGGGGCGGCCATCATCGCCGCCATCCTGCTCTACTTCGCAACCGAGCTGATCATGGGGAAAGAGACCTTTGGTTCGGGTTTCGGAGCCGTCCGCATCTTTTTCTCGGCAATCATCGGGCTCGTTGCGGGTATCGCGATCGGCGTGCTCACGGAGTTCTTCACGGGAACGGGACGCAGCCCCGTGCGCTCGATCGTCAATGCGAGCGAGACCGGAGCGGCGACAACGATCATTACCGGTCTCGGAGTCGGTATGCTCTCGAGCTTTCCTCCGATCATCGTCATTGGCGCTGCGATACTCGTAACCCACGCGATTGCGGGGCTCTACGGAGTGGCGGTCGGCGCAATCGGGATGCTCTTGACGCTCGGAATCCAGCTCGCGGTCGACGCCTACGGTCCGATCGCCGACAACGCCGGCGGTTTTGCCGAGATGGCGGAGTTTCCGCCCGATGTCCGGCGGGTAACCGACGAGCTCGACTCCGTGGGCAACACAACTGCCGCGATCGGAAAAGGCTTTGCCATCGGATCGGCAGCTCTCACCGCGATCATCCTCTTCACGGCCTTCCGGCAGGTCGTTGGGATCGGGAAGATAGACATCTTCGAGGTCGACGTCCTGGTCGGTATTCTCGTCGGCGCGACCCTGCCATACCTCTTCTCGTCGCTCGCGATGGACGCTATCGGCAAGGCTGCCTTTGCGATGATCCAAGAGGTCAGGAGGCAGTTCCGAGAGATTCCCGGCATTCTCGAGGAAACCGAAGAACCGGACTACCGCCGGTGCGTCGATATTTCGACTCGGGCTGCTCTTCGCAAGATGGTCCTTCCCGGCATCATGGCCGCGGCGACCCCGGTCCTTGTAGGCTTTATCGGGGGAATCAAGATGCTCACCGGTCTGCTGACCGGCGTAACGGTTTCCGGCGTCGTGCTGGCGATTTTTATGGCGAACTCCGGTGGGGCGTGGGATAATGCAAAGAAGATGGTCGAAAGCGGCGAAAAGGGCGGAAAGGGATCGGAGGCTCACAAGGCCACGGTGGTCGGCGATACGGTCGGCGACCCCTTCAAGGACACCGCCGGTCCCTCTCTGAATATTCTCATCAAACTCATGGCGATTGTCTCGCTGGTAATTGCCCCAATGCTGAGACATTATTGGGGCGGGTGATCCATATGGCATACGAAAACCATCTTTATGCAATCATGTATCCGAATCATGCACTGGTCGGCTCCCAGCTGACCCCGCAGCAGTTCGCGAGGCACTACACCTCCGGCTCGACGCGCTCGTTCTACGGCAAGGTCATCTTTGCGGAGATCGACCCGTCGTTTCGCGATCCGTATTTCGATATCGATTCGATCATCGCTGAGCTCGTGCCACATGAGGACGGGCGACCGAAGGCGACGAAGTTCATTCGCAGCTACCGGGTCCTCGAGCATATCGACTTCGAGGCGATCGGCAGCCTCTACCTGACCTCACCGGAGGGGCACTGCATCGAGCTGCACGAGACCCCTTACGAAAGCAAGCACAAAGCGGGACTCATCCGCTTGTATGCCGAGATCGTGCCGATGCGCATGCTTGTGCTTTCGAACTACGACTTCTACCAGTACAGCAAGTACATCACGGACCCGGGAAATCGAAAGGGTGCGCCGAAGCTGTTGTACACTCAAATCGATTTCGATATTCCGGAGTTCGTCGAGGAGTACAAGACGAATCCCTTCATTCAGCCGCCGGTTCCAACCCTTCACCCAGCGTCCCTGCGCGATGGCTATCTCGAGCTCCTCCAGAACGTCGACAAACACACCAAAGGACTCTGCGTCGACAGCTCGCTCGACACCATCTCATACAAGCTAATTCGACACGGATTCATGTTCGCTTCTCAAGAGAAGGACAAGTTCTACCCTATGCCTCTTCCGAGCGAGATCGAGAAGATGAATCTCAAGTTTTGGCGCTCGATGTAGTGGGTAGAGATTCGACCGATTACGAAAGATAGTCGGGATACTCTGCCTCGACGGGTCCATTTGCGGGAATTACGTGTGTCCTGGTGACTCGAAGAATGGGGCGATAGAAGGTGTAGCTCACCTCGCCGTCCGGTTCGATCCAAATCGTCTTGATGTCACGGAACCCGATGCAGCATTTCCTCCCCCGCCTGCGGGCAAAGTCGATCATCAGCTCGACCGCCTCCGACTCGTTGATCCCCTCAGGGAGGTCGAGCAGACTGAAGATGCCGGGGACGATGCGCATCGTCGCGTAGCGGGGGTAGAGCGGATTGAGGAGCATCTCCTCATATTCCTCCGCGTCGAGCTCGGCGGCAAACCTCATAACCTCTACATCGACGCCGATCGCGGTCAGATAGGCTCGCGGGATCGGTCGGTCGAGCCGGTCCCATTGCCGTCGATGAGCCGAGAACTTCTCAGGACGACGGAACAGGTAGCCGCACGACGCCATCACCCGAAGCACCCTATCCTCATGGAGGGCAATTGAGTAGGGGACCTGCCGCGACTTCTGCGAGAGGTAGGCCTTGGTATGAAAGAACCGCGTGTAGTGGTTGCTTTCATTGACGGTCGGGGCCAAAAAACGCGGGATAATTTGAGACATGAGCGCTCTACTTCTTCCGTCCCTTCACAGGCAAGTGCTAACCTCCGCCTCCCTGCGACTATGAGCTTAAAAGTTTACACCCGCAGTCAACCTTCGTTCAAGGCCCGTGTTTGGACGCCGATCGGCGCGCACCTGCCTTACGAAAGGTTTTCGAACTGCTCACGGAAGCTCACGAAGCAGCTGAACGACCGTGAGCGGTGAACCCGGAGGACCATGAAGGCCTTCGAATCGAACGAACTTACCGTCGTTCGTCCGGTACCAGTAACGCGAGCTCCAGAACAGGGAAAGAAACCCGGGCAGGCTGATCTTGATGCGGGCCGCTCGGGTCGGCGTCTCTTGGACTTCGATCGTATCGACTGCCTCTCGGACAGCCTGGATTTTTCGGGGAGTGAGACTGTAGGGCTCGACGATCCAGAACTGCACAGTCGTACCCGTTTGGCCGAGGGCGACCGGCTCGAGAGACTTCTCGATCGACTGATACCAAGGTGTCGAATCGATAGTGAGCGCCCGTCTGATTTCTCTCCCATCCATACTCCCTGAGACCGAGATCCTCTCCCCTTCGCGCACGGCTCGTATGTCGATCCCGCGGGTCGGAGAGCGGAACTTCCACCATCGAGTGTCGAGGCTTGGATCGACGAACAGCTCGTGGGTGTCGCCGTCTGAGGCACGAGAGACGAGGAGGTAGCCGTCGGCGGCCCGAACCTCCCACGAGGTGAGGAGGGTCTTGTGGAGGTCGGTGACCTCGGCGTATTCGGAACGTCCCGACGCGTCACCGAAAAGAGAAGCGGTTATAGTCAACAGGAGAATCGAGAACATTACCGGGAGGGTGACCGCGGGAGGTCGAGCTTGAGACTTCTTCCGTTTCCAGTTCATGGTCGATAAAATACACGATTTGTGTAGCAAAATAAAGCGTTTTGTGGTAAATTTTCGTTTGGGAAATTTGATGCTGATCGGGCACTTGATTCTACTGTTTTTCAGCCTCGCGGGTCTTGCCTCCGGGCCGCTCCTCTTCTGGCGACTGCGAACCCCTGCGGGAGGGAGCGGAGGTGAGGGTTCAGACGCCCCTCCCCGGCTCTCGGTCATCATTCCCGCCCGGAACGAGGAGCACAACCTTCCGATCCTTCTCGAGTCACTCGGCTGCGCCGGTCTCACTCGGCGCGGCGGCGAGACGGAGATTCTCGTGGTCGACGACGAATCGAGCGACGCCACTCGCGAGATTGCCGCGTCATACGGGTGTCGGGTGGTCGTTGCCGGGGCACGCCCGAACGACTGGGTCGGCAAGTCGTGGGCCTGTTGGCGGGGCGCCCTCGCCGCAACCAAGGAGACTCTCCTCTTTCTCGACGCAGACACAGCCTTCGAGCCCGACGGACTCCTCACCTTGAATGAGCTCTTTTCCAGAAACGGTGGGCTCGTCTCCGTTCAGCCCTATCACCGCACACCGACCGTAGTGGAGCGCCTCTCGGCGCTGTTCAACTGGGCGCAGTTTCCTTCGATCACATCCACCGTTTCGAGATGGCGACGAACCGGGCCGAGTTCTCCCATTGGTTCACCCTTGCCTCGGGACTGACCTTCTTTCTCTGGAATCCTTGGTGGGTGGGAGTCTGCATGATGGGGTACGCCTCGCTCGTGAACCTGCCGTTTATCATCGTTCAGCGCTTCAACCGTCCGCGGCTTTCCGCGCTCGCGCGTCGCCTCGCCGGACGAAGCACAGTCGGAAACGGTCAGTAGAATACGCCGACCTGCTTTCGGTGAAGAGCGGCCCTCCCGTGCACGCTTACGAAGTCCGTCTTTGCAGCGACCGCATTTCGTTCCTGATCAGCGTAGCTTTTCGCGAAGTGGATCTCCCGTTTCACCCAATCCAGCACGAAGAAGTAGTAGGGCGAGGATACAGGATCGACTACGCTTTCGAGTGCCCGGTCAGTGAAGAAGCAGATAGGGGTAGGCGGCAATCCAGGATTGCGATAGGTGTTGTAGGGCGACTCGACGGCGATGTCGCTGTCGAGAAGGAAGGGGCGATGATATCCGAGAGCGTATTCCAGGGTCGGGCACGAAGAGAGGTGCATGCCGGCGCGGAGACGATTCAAGAATACTGAAGCGATGAGCCGAGAGCTGTTCCGCGGTACATCCTCTTTCTGAACGATGCTCGCAAGGATTATGTCCTTGTAGCCGGGCGAACGACCGTCGGAACCAAACAGCGACAGACGGGCTGCAAATCGTTCGAGAAGATGGTTGACGATCGCGAGGTCGTCCCGATACAGTCTGGTGGCTTTGGGGTCGCCGGATGCTGCCGGCAGGGCGACCCGATACTCCCCCGGCACGAAGAGACCCTCAAACCTGCTCGGTTCGTCGCTCGGGGGCGGAACGAAAGGGTAGCGCGGGAAGGGAACCGAGGCGGCTATTCGGCGAAGAGCCGCCTCAGAGGCGAGGCCGTGAGATTCGAGCCGCCCCCACAAGCTCGAGAGACGCTCCCCTGGATAGACGGTGAAGTCCGCAAACCTCTCGGTTCCATGGCTCGCGCGGCGAACGACGATGCCGGTCATAGTCATGGCGGAAATGGAGACCAACGCCGCGGCGAAGAAGAGCGTCCGCCGCAGAGGGTAGAGAGGATTCGTCATGGTACCGGGAATTTATACCATTTCGTTCAGGTCGTCTCGCATCACCGTCCGGACGTAGGCTTGTGTTTCTCGGTAGTGGGGAATCCCGCCGGCTCGATCGACCGCGCCGGGTCCGGCATTATACGCAGCGAGTGCGAGAGAGACGTTGCCACCGTAGCGCTGGAGCATCTGCTTCAGGTAACGCACCCCTCCGTCGATGTTCTGCTCGGGATTCATGGGATTCTTCACGCCCAACTCCGCCGCGGTCTTCGGCATCAGCTGCATGAGCCCTTCTGCCCCGGCTCGCGAGACCGCATGAGGATTGAAGCCGGACTCCGCGCTTATGACCGATCGTACGAGGCGCGGGTTGACGCCGTACTTCTTCGCGGTGCGGTCGGCAATTTCGATGAGCCGTTGTTTGGAATCTGCGGAGGTTGCGCTCGTCGCCTGCGCACCCGGCCGGGAATCCCCGACATCGGTCGGCCCGGCTGCAGGGAGCATCGCGACAGAGCGGTGGGCCGGCAGGGTCCTCGGCGGCTGTTCGAGCGCGTTGAGGAGCAGCTGGGCAAAGCTCGTCTCCGCATCTACAAGCGTCGCGCTTCTCAACATCTCGAGGCTCTGGGACTGCCAGCTTTCAAGAACGACGTTTACCATATAGTTCATTTCATTCTCATCGTCGTCAGATCAACGGCGCGACATTACCGCAAAATTCGATTTTCATCCTTCTTTGACGTCCGATACTATTCGTAGGTAGAAAAATGCAGAAACTCCTCTCGCGGCCGGCCGCCATTCTCGCGTGTGGACTCCTGATAGGTCCGCCGGTGTTCGCCGGGCCGCTTCCGGAACCCTTCAATAGACCTCAGCGCGTCGAGCACGGCGCGCCGGCCGCCACACCGAGCAGACCGGATGGCGGGGCCGCCCCGAACGCAGGGCCGCTCGTCGTCGAGCAGGGGCATGAAGAACCCGAGGTATTCAGCCTCAGTGTTCCGATGAACCACAGTATCGAGAAGTACCTCGAAAAGTACACTTCGCCGGTGTGGCTCACCTGGCTGAACAAGGTGCTTCGGCGGGCACGGCCCTTCCTCGGTTTCATCTCTTCGAGAATCCGAGCGTTCGATCTACCGCGGGAGCTGCTCTACCTGCCCATCGCCGAATCGAGCTACGATCCGTTTGCCGTGTCGAAGGTCGGTGCGGCGGGATTGTGGCAGCTCATGACGATAACCGGACACGCGCACAAGCTCGAAATCAACAGTTGGGTCGATCAGCGCTTCGATTTCCGCAAGGCCACCGACGCCTCCCTCGAGACGCTCAAGGAGGACCACTCGGCACTCGGGGATTGGTTGCTGGCGCTGGCCGCGTACGACGCCGGGCTCGGTTTCATGCAGTCGGTCATCGCCAGAACCGGAATCCACGATTACTGGACCCTCGCCGCCGATGGATATCTGCCTCGGGAAACCGTCGACTACGTCCCTCGTTTCCTTGCGCTCGCGGCGATCTGTAGTTACCCCGGCCGCTACGGTCTTCCTGCGACCTGGGACAAACCGGTCGAATGGGCTCGAGTCGATCTGCCGACGCCGGTTGATATTCGCCTACTGGCCGAAGAGGCGAAGATCAGCCGGCATCTTCTCTCCGAAGGGAATGCGGGGCTCAAGCGCGAGGTCACCCCGCCGAGCGGCGACGCCCGGTACCTGAACGTGCCAAAAGACGATGCGGCGGCAGTCAAAGCTCTCATCCACGGACCGAAAGACAACCTCCTGCGCTTCTACATCTACGTCGTGAGAAAGGGAGACACCATCTTCAGCCTCGCTCGCCACTATGGGGTTCCTGTATCCATGATACTGCAATACAACCCGGGTCTGAGCCCCGCCGACGTGCCGGTCGGAAAGGAGCTCCTGATCCCGGCCGTCAACGATGTCGGTCCCTACCATCCCCCCAAGCCTCGCCTGCGCGCCGCGAGCTCAGATGAGGCCGGCACCTACCCTGCCCACGCCGGGAAATCGTCCACAATCCTCTACACAGTCGAAAAGGGCGATACACTCTGGTCGATCGCGCGGCAATGGGGAACCATCCCGTCGAAGATCGCAGAGGCCAACGATATCGACCCAACCGGCGTTATCCACCCCGGCCTCGTACTACGAATCCCGAAGGGGTAGAGATTCTCAAGCGGGCTCGCTCCGGCGCCGATAAAATGGGAGATGAGCGCACGGCGTGCGCCTGACCTCCAATGAGCCGTAAGGTCCATAGATGTTTAGATACTGCATTCGTTCACACTTCGGTTGGGCGCTCTGCCTCGCATTGTCGCTACTCTCATCGGTCGGCGAAACGAATCTCTTCGCCGCCAACGAGATTACCTCACTGTCCGTGAACGAAGGGAGCATCAGCGTCGAGCTCGCGGGCGCCCCCGCCATAGAGACAAATACCTTCACGCAGGGCGAAGAAAGATTCTTCGTTGTATCGTTCCATGACGCCGTTCTCCTCGGAAAACCGGTACAGCTGCAGGTACCGGGATACGGCTCCCCGAAAGTCGAAATCACGCAGTTCACGCTCCGTCCCGACGTCGTTCACGTTGTCGTTCACAGCTTTGAAACAATGAGCGTGCCGGTGGAGACTCTCCGAGAAGGTTCCGACCGTTATCGCGTATCGCTCGCCTTCCGGCCCCCGCTCCACCTCAAGGTGTTTCTCGATGTCGGACACGGCGGGTACGACCCGGGCGGCACCGGACCCGACGGATTGCCCGAGTCGTTTGTCAACCTTGCGGTCGCAAAACATCTCGCGCAGCTGCTCAGAAGCGAGGGCGTCGAAGTCCGCCTCGACCGCTCCGACAACTCCTACGTCAGTCTCCCGAGACGGGTATCACTCGCAAACGAGAGCGGGACAGATCTTTTTCTCGGCCTCTACTGCAACGCATCCCGCGATCGCTCGATCCAGGGAACGACGACCTACTACTACCATCACAACTCCTACGATTTTGCGCGCTATCTGCAGAACCACGTCGCAACGGGCCTCGGGCTGTCGAACGACGGGGTGAGGGAGGACAACCTTTACGTCTTACGGCACACGACCGCGAGCATCCCCGACGTCCTCATCGAGTACGCCTACATCTCAAACCACCGTGAAGAGCAGCTTCTCTCGCAGCCGGATTTCCGAGACCGCATTGCGACCGCACTGGCGAACGCCGTAACCGACTACTTCGCTCCCAAGGCGGCGAACCCGCTCCAGCCTGAGTCGAGCAACTCAAGCGGGACTCGCGTCGGAGACACTGTGACAACGAGTGCCCCGGATGAGGGAGGGCAGAAAGCGAGCTCCGCCGGGAATCAGTCCACACGGATCGTGGGCGTCGTCTCGACGAACGGAACGCTGAGAATAGAATCCGTCGGCAAACCGGAGATCGGGAGCTTCGCACTCAAAGACGGCGACACGGACTATTTCGTGGTGAACCTGCAAGGCTCGATTCTCTCGGGGTCCGAACGCAGTCTTCGGCTCGGACCGCCGTTTTCCGGAGAGGTGACCGTCGCGCAGTTCTCACTCAACCCCAACGTGGTTCGAATCGCTGTGCGCGAGGACTACCAGAACAGCTACGGAATAGACAGCCACTCGCTATCGGGAGACCGGTTCGTTACAACGATCTACCCGACCGCGAATTGAGCTCTGAACGGGGCGGCGGCGGGTGATCGCCTATCGAACGACCACCGCCATACCATTGAAGGTTCGCATCCCGGCGAGGAACGACTGCCACGGGACAACCCCCCTGCCCACGACCGGGTTGATGTTGGCACCGTTGCGTGCGCCGTCGAGCGGATCGTCGACGATTGGCCCGGCGGGGGCAATCCCGACGACCAGAACGGTGTGTTCGTACACCCCGCTCGACGGCGAGGGATAGGGCACGCTCCTCCCGTCCCAGGCGATCCAATGAGAAAGGGGAGCATAGCGCATGTGCCCCGCTCGGTCGCCCACCCAGACGATGACCGGATGTCCCGCCTCGATCGCCGCGGCGAGACGAGCGCGCGTAAGGCCGGTCCCTGACCAGAGGACGGTTCCGCCGAACTCGCGGGCGACCCGCGTAATGTTGGACGCGTAGGTCCCGTACCCGTCCGCTTCGCTGTAGTGAGTGCTGATCGACGCGGAGTTCGGGTGGCCGACGAAGGAGGTGTAGGGATCTCCCCAGCGGAGAACCTTCCACTGGTCGTTCACGACGGGCCCTTTCAGCGACACACGCTCGGCTTTGACCAAGGCAGCCTGGGAGACATGCACCCCCTCGTGCGCGAGCGCCATCTGAAGCGCTGCGGTCTCGCAGTCCTCGGTAAATATCTGACCGTAATAGGGGACGCCCGAGACCATTGCGACCGGTTCCGGGGAAGCGAACGCACCGGTGGCGAGGATGGCAAGACCCGCGGCGAGGACGAGAATGAAACGTGACCTGCAATTCGTCATGGCTTTGGGGTGCGATCGTAGCAGAACTCTCGCGACGCCGCAAGCCGCGAGTAGTTCGGAGTTGACTTTTTGTCGGCGAAGTCGTATCAATATTGTGAATAAGTTCTTTTCTTCGAGGGAGGGAGAACAGGCCGAATGAGCCTGGTCCCGACCGGCGGTGAAAGTCCGCAATCCGTTGGCGCCAAACCAGCGGGGGAAACGGTGCAATTCCGTTACCGACAGTGCAAGTCTGGATGGGAGAAGAAAAGAAAGGCGTCTTGCCGACCGAGTTCTATCCAGTCCGAGAACCTTTCTTTCCTGATGCCTCCACCCCTCGAACGTCGGGAGTCTTCGATGGATGAGGGAAACCTTATCGACGTTCGAAATCTGGAGTTTTCGTTCACCGAACCGGTGCTGAGAAGCATCAATTTCTCTGTTCAGCACAACCAATTCGTCTCCTTCATCGGCCCCTCGGGCTGCGGGAAGACGACGCTCCTCTACATTCTTCTCGGTCTGCATCGCAGCTACGAGGGCTCGGTCGCCGTCGACACCGAGAACATCTCATTCGTCTTCCAACACGATTCTCTCCTCGAGTGGCGAGACGCGGTCTCGAATGTCCTCCTACCGATCGAGCTGCGTGGAATCAGAATCACCGAGGAAATCCGCAAGCGAGCGGACGAGATTCTGAAGCTCGTCGGACTGAACGGATACGGTCATCTCTTCCCGAACGAGCTCTCCGGCGGGATGAAGAAACGGGTGGAGATCGCACGTGCGCTCATCACGAAGCCCGAGCTTCTTGTTCTCGACGAGCCGTTTTCCTCGCTCGATATCATCAGCCGCGAGAGGCTCAATATCCTCATCAAGAACATCCACGCCTCGAACAACCAAACCGTTGTCATGGTGACCCACTCCGTCGAGGAGGCCTGCTTTCTTTCGGACACAGTCTATGTGCTCTCGAATATCCCGGCCGGGATTATCAAGGTGGAGCACATCCATCGAAACGGGGCCGAAACCAGGGAGCACTTCTCGCTAACCGACGACGAGAACCGGATCAATAAGGCGATACGCTCCGAAGCGAAGACACTTTGGAACGCCACTCCGGAGCCACCCTCGAAACGCAGAGAGACGACGGACGAACGTACGGGCATTGCGACCCGGCTCGCCGAACAGTTTCGCAAGCGGTACAATCTGTGGCTCATCCCTTTCGAGGTAATTGCGCTTTTCATTCTCGTGAGCCTGGCGAAGTCCCATTTCCACATCCCGGATTACGTCTTTCCTGCCCCGATGGGGGTCCTCAAACGCTTCGTTTCGACTCTTCTCGACGGCTCGATCCTCCCGAACCTCTGGGCGACGATGTACGAGTCGAGCGCCGGTTTCGCCATCGCATTCGGGGTGACCCTGATCCTGGGCTACGCCATAGCGAAATCGAAACTGGTGTCGAACCTCGTCATGCCCTATCTGATAGCCCTCAACACGATCCCCTCGGTGGCACTCGCGCCATTTCTCGTGCTGTGGTTCGGATTCGGGTACCTCCCCAAGGTCGTCACGGCGGTGATCGTCGTTTTCTTCCCGATGCTCATCAACAACATCGCCGCCATTCAGCTCGCTGAAGAGCGCGTCCGTACTTTGGTGCGATTCTATCGACCGAGCATCGGGCGCGCGTTCGCGAAGTTCGAGCTGCCGGCTGCGCTTCCGGTCATCTTCAGCGGTATCAAGGTATCGATAACACTGTCGGTCATCGGCGCCGTCGTCGGGGAGTTCGTCTCCGGTCACGAGGGCCTCGGCTCCCTGGTGAACATCGCGAAGGCGAACTTCGACATGGATCTCATGTTCGTCGGTCTGATATGGCTCGGAATACTCGGGCTCTCCTACTTCGCTCTCGCGAGCGTAGTATTCGGCCTCATTCAGGCGAGACGGAAAATAGACAAACGGAGATGAATAGAATGAAACCAAAACGGTTTGTGTTCCTGCTCCTTCTTTCCATCGCTGCCCTCCCCGTAGGCGCGCAGCAGCTCGATCAGGTGAAGCTCGCAATCGGCTACATACCCAACATTCAGTTCACCCCGCTCTACGTAGGTATGGAGAAGGGATACTATCGAGACGCGGGGATCAACCTGAAGATCGAGTACGGATTCGGCATCGACATCTTCTCCCTGCTCGCGGCCGGCAGGATCGACTTGGGACTCTCGGATTCGGATCAGCTCATCCTTGCGGGCTCGAAGGGAATGAAGCTGCGCGCGGTGTTTCAATACTACCAGAAGTACCCTGTGGCGATTGTCGCCGAGAAGGGGACCGTCGACAGCCCCACGCAGTTCACAGGCAAGACTATCGGGGTTCCGGAGGAGTTCGGAACGAGCTATATCGGGCTCAAGCTCTTCCTCGCCCATTACGGTCTAACAGGCAAGGTGAAGATCCAGAAGATCGGCTACACGCAAATTCCTTCGCTTCTGAGCGGCAAAATCGACGGTGCGGTCGTCTTCACGACGAATGAAACGGTCAAGCTTCGTGAAATGAAGGTAGGATTCAACGAATGGGACATCAAGGACTTCTCCGACATGGTGGGCTCATCGTTCATCACCTCGGACAAGATAGTCGCCGACCGGGGCAGTGTTCTGGACCGCTTCTTCAAGGCGACGAAGAGGGCAATGAGCTTCGTCGAGGCGAATCCTGATCAGTCTGTGAACATCGCAATGAAATACATCGACGGAGCCGATCAGAGCCAGCGCCCCTTTCTCAAAGCCTCGCTCCTCGCAACGAGCGAGCTCTTTACCTCACCAGAAGGTTTCGGTTATCTCGATCCAGCGACCTACCGCGATTCCATCCGGAAGCTGAAAGAGCTCGGACTGATACCCTCGGTCTACGATCCCTCGGCGATACTTCACCAGCTCGGCAGCTGAGGCCGCTCCACGGCCGGTGACAGGTCGGCCGACTTTGCAACAGTTCGACTCCTACAGTATAATACCGGCTAGGGGAGTTGTAACGATGGCTGGGCGGACGCCCAAACGCTACGAGCCCGGTGAGCTCGACAATACCAGACGGCATCTGGGCGAGGTCTCCGAGCAGGAAGCCCGAAGAATGGCCAAAGTGCTTGGGGGAGAGGTCGGCGTCGAGAAGTCATCTCCGGAGATCGACGAGAAGTACCGCAAGATAGGCGAGCTCAATCGCCGACGGCGCGATCGCTTCGTTCCACCTCCTTCGAGAGCGGCACGAAACGCTCCCTCAGTTCAGGCCACCTCCGCCGCGGGCGACATCTCTCACTCAGATACCGGCGGCCGCGCCCGTGCGAGTTACTTCGACCGCCTGCGAATGGATTTCCTCGCCTCTCGTCCGGAGCACCGGATCAAGACACGGTCGGCCGCGTTCGCGGCGATCTTCTCGATGTTCTTCACCGTACGGGATTTCGTCAACCGGCGGTTCATTTCGGATGCCGACGAGCTCTACTTCAAGACGATCGAGAACCTCGTTCTCTCGGTTCGACTGCTCCTGGCGCGCTACGCAAAGAGCCCGCGAGCAATGCTCCGCATCGCCTACTACGAGGAGGTTCTCACGGTCATCAAGGACTGGGACCTCGAGGCGCTAAGCCGGGAAATTGCGCGGCTCCAGGGCCGGCCCCACCGGCTGCTCATCAGCGAGTGCCGCGAGCTTTGCCGGCTGATCTATCGACCCATCGTTCGACTCCTCGACCTCGATCCCAATTACCACATTGCCCAGGCGCTGAAGCACATCTACGACGTCGACCTCGCCTCGATACCGAAGGATTCGCCGGACGTCGCGAAGATCAAGCTCGCCTATTCAATGGGCAGGGACATGATCCTGCGGGTCTTCATAGACATGAAGCAGCATCTCTATCCCCTTCTCCTGAAACTTGCCAGCGTGCGTTTCTCGGCCTACTCGGATTTCTTCTCGGAGCAGCGGCCGAATATCCTGCCGTTTCTTTCGCTCGGCCCCTCCGATCTGATGGAACCCAAGGAGCGCGAGAAGATCGTCGCGGAGCAAAAATCGAAGGGCGGGAAACCGGACGACGTCGAAGAGAAATCGGAAAGCGGTGAGACGACTGGAGAAGAAGAGGAGCATGGGCCTCTCGCCGAGGAGGGGCGGAGGGGGCCGAAGGTTCCCAAAGAGGTCGCCCGGGGGCTCGAGCTTCTCGATCAGCTTTTCCCCCAGGCCGGGTTCAAGCGGATCAACGATTTTCCGGACATGTATCCCTACTTTCAACCTCTCCTGAAGCTACCCAAAGGAACCGAGCTCATCGCCCCTGAGGATCCGCTTCAGCAGATTGTAATAATCGTCGCCTGCCTCCAGGAAATCTTCTATGGTTTCAGATCGATCAGATTCAAGAACATGGGGGACGACACCGCGGGAGTGGTGCTCACCGCAAACAAGATCGAGGCGCACACGGTGAACTGGCACCTCTTTCTCGACGAGATTATCGGAAAGAACTATGTATCCTCATTGTTCGATTACTGCAGACAGGTTGAGCTCGGCGCGACCGACCTGAGAAGCTCGGACTACACCGGGAAGCTCGAATCCGAGCTGATGTGGATCAAACGTCGCTTCTTTCTGCGATTTCTTTCGGCGAAGATCATCAAGGGACTCCGGCCGAACGTCGCCACCAATCTGCCGCGCCTGCCTGATACGGTTCGCGATTTGCGCGAGCTGCTCGAAGAGGTGGTTGCCGATGCGGCAAGCGGCGAAGTCACGAGCATGGAGAATCCCTGGGAGGACTTCAGCTTTGCCGTTGAAGGATTTCTCTCCAAACGGCTTCGCCACGTCCTGAGCCGACGGGCCAATCCGGAGGAGTTTCTGAACAAGCGCATCAGCAACATCAGCCTCGTGTTTCACACGTTGCTGATCCTCCGAACGCTCGACTACCTCATCAACGATCAAGACTGCTTCTACATCTCTGCATACGACGAATCCGGGCAGCCCCTGTTCCGATCGGATGCATCGAAAGACGGCGTGCCGCTCTACAACGTGCCCGTCGAAGATCCCTTCACCTTGATTGCGCAGGCGGATGCACGCGCGGCTTCGGCACCATCCCGGAGCGAAGAGAAGGAGGAACAGGTCGATCGTCTTACCCATATGGGTACCTCCCAGGCAATGGCAAACAAGATCCGAGGATTGATCGAGACCGCCGGTGAGGAGAACACCTTCGTGCTCCTGCCGGTCACGCTACGGAAATACAGCGAAATCTCGAGCCAGCGCGGCGTCGGGGCCGCTCAGAGTTGGTTGAAGAAGGTTGCGGTCGTCATTACGACCGAAATCCGCGACTTCGAGGATGTGCCGTACCGCGTCGGTGCCGGAGCGTTCATCGTCGTCATGCCGGCGACGAACAGAACCGGTGCGGTTCACCTTGCCGAGCGGGTGATGAAACGGTTCCGTGAGATCGAGCACGGAGAGATCCCCATCTCGATAGGAATCGTCGAATACCGGCACGGATGGTCGATCGAACGCCTGTTGAAGGCGACGCAGGCTGCAATCAGGGAGGCGGCCAAGCTCCCGTCTCCTGCGCTCGTAACGCACGAACCAACGACCGACACCTTCGTTCCTCACACCTAGGCTTTGGCCGCCACCACTCCGATCCACATTCCACGAGGGTGAAACGGTGATCCCGCGAGGTCACCGTACCAGCCGAGGGGGGTAAACCCTGAATGCGCGAGCACCCCTTCCATCGATTCCTTCGTGTAGTAGTGCTTCCAGAGGTTGTAGGGAATGACGCCGTTCTTGAGATCGACCACGATGTAGCGGTCGAGGTGCGTGTCGGCGTGCGGATATTCGTACTTTCGCTCGACGACCAGATGCGGCCCGGGACGCCAGAATCCTTCCGTGAGCTTGACGTACCAGCTGCCTGCCGTCCTCTCGATGTAGTGCTCAGAGAAGACGTCGAAGACAAAAAGCCCCCCCGGCGCCAGCGCTCGGTGGATCCGCGCGAGGAGATCGTCGCGCTCTGCGTCGGAGATGCATCCGAGCCCTCCGTAGATCAGGGTAACGATATCGAACGGCGAGGGGAGCTCTGCAGCTCGATAATCGGCGAGAAGATACACTATGGGGTAGTCGAGGCCTTGCGCCTGGCGGCGGGCATAATCGATCGCGACGCTCGAGTAGTCCATCCCGGTTACCTCCAGCCCCCGCCGGTGAAACGCGGTGCAGTAGAGCCCCGGGCCGCAACCGAGATCGAGAAGTCGTGAACCGGGTTTCACGAGTCGAGAAATCCACTCCGACGAGCGGGCGATCGTGGGAGCACGGCGGCTTGCGTCATCGTTGGCAGGATCGAGATGCGCCTCGAGAATCTGCTCGGCTATGTAGTCCTCGCGCCAGAAGCTCTCATCTACCTTCTCGAAGAGGCTCGGCCTGCCCAGCGCGGTCCTGATGGACGCGAGGAAGCCCACGTCAGGAAACTATCTTCCGGCCCTCGAGTTTCGCATTGAACCGTTCGAGTGCCTTTCCCGTGAGAGCAACCTCTCGCCCGGCAAGCCTATCCTGGAGTGCAGCCAGCTCCTTACGGGAGAAATTGATGGCACCGGCGACATAGTCCTCGAACGCGTCGCAGGCGATGGGGCAAACTCGTTTTGTAAGATCGAAGATCGTCTCGGCGTAATCGCGAATCTCCTTCTGTGCGTGGGGATCCATCCGCAGCTTCAGGAAATGGAAAAGATTGTGCAGATCCATCTGCCAGTACATTTCGGTGTAGGTGCTGACGGGAAGGTTGATACGCGCAAGCTCGCGAGCGATGTCGAGATCGAGGAGCTTCGAATACGACTCATACGCCGACCGCTGCCCCTGCTCGAGCAACCGTATTACCTCGTTGCGCGTGGCAGGGTCGACTGCCTCCGTTTCCCGTCCCTGCTTGTTGTCTTTGCTCTGCACGGCGATGTCGGCGGCCGCCGGGAGATAGAACTCATCCTTCAAGACGCTGTAGCGCCCGGAAATCTCATTGAGATGAGCCGTGCGGTGTCGAACCCATTGCCGGGCCACGAAAATCGGAATCTTCACGTGAAAGCTCAAGATGACCTGTTCGAATGGAGAGGTATGCTCGTTGCGCAGGAGGTAGTTGATGAGCCCTTTGTCCTGACGAAAGCTCTTCGTGCCCTCGCCATAGGAGACCCGTGCGGCCTGCACGATCCGTTCGTCGCCTCCGAGATAGTCGACGAGACGGACGAAGCCATTGTCGTGGACGCGAAACTCCCGATCCAGGATCTCCTCCGCGGCGGGAATAACACAGTGGGCCATTCACACTCCCTCTTGCTCTTGATATGGGCAATAGTAGAGTGAAGCGGAGGGAGGTTCAAGAACCGACGCGCGTCGCGCCCGTTCCTCTGTTGGTCCGGGACCTATCCGAAAAACTCCGGTTCAATTCGCCCGGCGGTGATATCCCGGATCCTCTGCGCGAAACGCTCGGCACTCTCTGCCGGGAGCCACCCCACGATCCCGACCCTGTCAGTGAAGGTTTCGTCGGTAATCTCCGCCTCGAGCTCGGCCGCCACCCTTCTGCCTGCGTCGAAGGTTTCGTAGGGGAGGGCCAGCCGAAAACCGACTCGTTCGACGAAGTCCTCGACTGGTATTCCCGCCACGACCTCTTTCGCAGCATCCGAGTAGGCCTTGACGAGGCCCCCGGTTCCGAGCTTCGTCCCACCGAAGAAACGGGTAACGGTGACCAGGATGTTCGTAATCTCACTTCCCTTCACCACCTCGAGCACCGGTCTGCCCGCGGTTCCTCTCGGCTCGCGGTCGTCGCTCATCCCGACGAGCTCTCCGGAAGTGCCGCACACGAACGCCCAAACGACGTGGCTGCAGCCCGGGTGTGATTCTCGCGTCGAGGACACTTCGTTCTTTATCGACGCGGGATTCTCGAACGGTCTGCCGCACGCGATGAATCGAGAACGCTTGACGACAATCTCGGCGCAGAAGCTCTTAACCGGAGTCTTCACGTCGTTTCTCGGTTGTTTTGCAGCCTCTCCTCGTGGGTTTCAGTGTATCACCTCGACTGCGCTGACTCCCGCCTCGAGAGGCGCGACGACCGGGTAGCGCGAGCCGTCTGCGAGGACCCGCTCCCCGTATGAAAGCGACTGCGCGACCCGTAGTCGGTAGGTGTAGTAGTCGTGCCAGCTCGGTGACAAGGGCATACGCACAAGCTCATTCAACGGCTCGACCACCATCTGCCCATCCTCGGTCTTCCGGTTCGAGATGAGCAGCGGATCGACTGAGACGACGTTCGCGCGTCCCTGCTCACGGCGAACGGTGACACGAAAGATAGCGGAGTCGCCGGTGTTGGCGCGCGGAGTTGCGGGGGCGGCGGGATCGATCGACTCGGTCTGTCCGGAGATGAAGTTTCCGGCGGAGTTGATGATCAGACGCTGCGCACCGTCGACCGTCTCGAGCTCCCACGGCTGCAGAACGTGGGGATGTTGGCCCCACACGATCGTCACCCCGGCGCGCACGGCTTGCCGAAAGAATGCCTCCTTCGCAGGGTTCGGCCGCAGAGCATACTCGTCTCCGCCGTGGACCGAGAGGATGAAGAGATCATATCCTGCGGCCATCCCCTTCAGCTTCGCGAGGAAGGAGGTTCGTTCGATCGGATTGTCAAAGTTGACGACGTTCACCTGTTCCGAACGGAGATACCTGTTGAGGAACTCCGTTATCGCAAGGAAACCGATCCTCCATCCCTTGCGCTGGATCGTCTCCGGCACGAGGCCGCTCTGCCCGTTTGGATGGATTCCCGAAAAGACGATACCGTCTCTTTTTCGCAGCGAGTCGAGCGCCAGATAGCTCTCCCTGACGCCTCCGGCCCCGTAGTCGTAGATGTGATTGTTGGCAATCGAGAACGCTCGGAAGCCGGCACCTATTGCCGCTTCGACGTACTCGGGGTGGACGTTGAACCACGGATACCCGGCGTAGGGCAGCTTCGGATCTACGACGAACTCGAGGTTCGCGAAGGAGATGTCCGCACGCCTGATGACCGGCGCAACCGCCCGGTAGATGGCGTCGTAGGGCGGATGAGTGAAGTTGACCCGGTGAGCCATGATGTCGCCAACAAAGGACAAGGTGAGGATGTCTGAACGGGGAACAGTCGGAGCCGCGTCTCTCGGCTGCCCGGTGCGACCCGGCGCCGGCTCGCCGAGAGCGGATTGGATTTCCGAAACCGGCAGGCTGCTCGAGTGTAGGACAAGGGCGGCCACGCTCCCGGTCACGAGAATCGTACCCACAACAACCATCGCGGCGAGAACCCTTCGATCCATCGCTCAATTATTCGTGATTCCCGCTCGGTCTGTCCAGCCGGTCGCGGTTGCCAACGATAATTCGTTGCTTTTTTGTGAGGGTCGCATTAGCATAAAGCATGGGGAGGAGATTCACCATGGCGGATAAAAAGACAAGCTCCGGCAAGAAGAGCGCTTCGCCCAAGAGGTCCTCGGCGGCGGCGAAACCGACCATCTCCCTCTGGGAGCTGAAAAAGGAGATCGACGATCGGGCCCACCAGATCTATCTCGATCGGATTGCCGCTCACAAGTCGGGCGACGAGCTCTCCGACTGGCTGCAGGCGGAGGCAGAGGTCAAGAAGAAACACAAGCTGTAGCCGAGGCGCCCTTAGTCGCGTGCTCCGGACCTGCCGCGTTTCCTCCAGAAGACTCCCACCTTGGTTGCGTACTCGAGGTACTCCCCGCCGAATCGGACGGCCAGGTCGTTGTCTTCGACCACGGTGTAGCCGATGAACAGGGGGATCCAGACAACGGAGACTACGAGTAGGGCCAAGCTGTTGAGAATCATGGCAAAGCCGAGCCAGGACAGCATCTCACCGAGGGTTTGCGGATGACGCATGTACTTATAGATGCCTCCATAGAGGCCGGTCTCCTTTCGCGGAGAGGCGGCCTCTCCTCCCGCAGCGACTAGACCGACGGTCATGAAGCCGAGCGTGATGAGCGCAAAGACCGCTCCGCCTATTCTGACCGAAACCGAGTGACCGGCGGAGATCGGCAGGTTCAGAAAATGGCCGAACGGAAACAGCGCGTAGCCGACGAGCACGGCCAGCTCGAAGAGCATTGCGATAGAGCGCAGAAGACCGCAAAGTCGGTAGGCGCGTTCGCCCATCCGTAGCGACAGGGCGGCTGGTTGAACGCTGATGACATAGAGCATCGAGAATCCAAGGCCGCCGACAGCGATGAGTCCGATTGACCAGGCTGAAATCATACATCCCTCCTGTTTGGCGGCGCCGTCCGTGCAATGGGCACCGAGCATCCGAATGGCAGCCCTTCACGACACTCCGGATACCGCTCCGTGTCAAGACGGCGCGCACTTGACGTCCATTCCACCGAGGCGTAGAATAAATCAATTGATTAAATCAATCGATCATCAGAGGTATTGCAGGAGGCGGGGGAAATGGGTGAATCATCGACTACGAGGAACCGTGCCGTTCTGGTAACCGGCTGTTCGTCGGGAATCGGGCGCGCGGTTGCGCTGAGGCTCGCGGAAGCAGGTTTTTCCGTGTTCGCGACGGTGCGAAAGGAGGAGGATCGGGGCCGGCTGGAAACACTCGACCTTCCCTCCATGCAGGTGTTGGCTCCCGTCGACATGAGAGATGAGGAGCAGATCGAGGCGGCGGTCGAGAGCCTCTCCGCCTCCCTCGAATTGACGGGGTCGACGCTCTACGGAATTGTGAGCAATGCGGGCGGCGGAGCACCTGCTCCCGTCGAGCTCATTCCGACAGAGATGATGCGCGCCGAGGTCAACACCCGGATTGTCGGGCCGATCGCACTGCTCAAGGGTACCCTTCCCCTGCTCCGGCGGGGCCGCGGACGAATCCTTTGGATCACCACGCCGGCGATCATACCGACACCCTACGTCGCCTCGATCCACGCCTGCGACTTCGCCGTCAACTGTCTTGCGCGCACCCTGGACATCGAGCTCGCCCGATGGAAGATACCGAGCATCATGATACGCTGCGGCGGGATCAAGACGCCGGCGGGGCTACGAACGACCTCGGACGTGGAACAACTGCTTGCAGGTGCGACTTCGGATCAGCGTGCGCTCTACGAGACGGCCTTAAGGAATTGGGCGGCCGAGATGGCCGAGTTCGACAGGCGGCGAGCGGAACCGCTTGCCGTAGCCGAGACGGTCTTGCGTGCGCTGCGCGACGAGCGACCGCGGCGACGCTACTCGATCGGCCATATGGCCCGTCTCGCAGCAATTCTCGAAGCACTGCCTCAGTCCGTCGGTGACGCGATCCTGAAGCGACGTTTCTAGGGGCACCTCGCCGAAGCTTGCCCTACAATTGGGGTAAGAGGAGGAGTCCAATGGGGACACTACCATTGATTCCGCGGCGCAGCTTATTCGCAAACCCCGACGGACAATCCATCGCCTACATCGCACCGGAAGATGGGGTTCTGAACATCTGGGTCGCCCCGCGGGAAGATATCGGAAGATCGCGACCCGTCACACATGATAGGGGACGATGGATTCAACAACTTCTCCGGGCGTACACCAATAGTCACATCCTCTACCTTCAGGGCTCGAGCGGCGAGGAAAATGATCGGCTCTTTTGTGTCGACGCCGCTTCGGGTACGACTAGGGGTCTTACGCCGCCGCAGGGAGTAAAGACTCAGATCGAGAAGGGTTTTCCTAGTTCTCCCGAGGAGATCGCGATCGGTCTCAACGATCGGAAGACCGAATAGCACGACCTCTACCGCATCAACATACTGACGGGAGAGCGTGAGTTGCTCCTGCAAAACGATCGGTTCAGCTGCGTCGTTGTGGACGACAAGTTCCACGTTCCCTTTGCGTCGAGCATGATGCCCGACGGCTCAATGGAGATCTACCGACGAAAAGAGGAAGGGCTGCCGGCTCTCGATCCGAAGGCCGACACGTCCGATTTCCTGTTTCATCCGAGCACCTACGCTATCCAGGCGGTTGCTTTCACCTACGATCGGAAGCGCTGGAGGGTCATCGACCCATCCGTCGGAGACGACTTCGAGTATCTCGCGACTGTCTGCCGCGGTGATGTCAATGTGATGAGTCGAAGCCTCGAGGACCGCCACTGGGTCGTTGCGTTTTCCCGAGACGATTCTCCTGCATGCTACTATCTCTACGAACGGGAAGGGCAGAAGGCGACCTTCCTCTTCACGAACCGAAGCGAGCTCGAGGGGCAGCCTCTCGTCCCGATGCACTCGCAGGTCATCAATTCTCGAGACGGACTCGAATTGCTCGTCTACTACTCGCTTCCCTCGGGCGCAAACAAAGCGAAAGGAACGCGTCCCGACGAGCCTTTACCTCTGGTTTTTCTTCCCCACGGGGGACCGCGGAATCGCGACTTCCGGGGTCTGAACGAGACTCACCAGTGGCTGGCCAACCGGGGCTACGCTGAGTTGGGGGTCAACTTCCGCTCCTCCACCGGGTTCGGCAAGGCGTTCACCAACGCCGGAGACCGGGAATGGTTTGGGAAGATCATGGACGACCAAGAGGATGCGGTTCTGTGGTCCGTGGAAGAGGGCATCGCCGACCCGAACCATTCCCGGTCCGAAGGGTATTGAGCGTCCTCGAGCCGCTCGATCTCCTTCGTCGAGAGCCTCTGTTTCTTGGCGAGGCTTCGAAGCACGGCTTTCTCGTCGTACATCAGGAACACGAGCAGACCGGCAATGCAGACGACGATCGCGACCACCGCGGACAGTCGGATTCCCACGGGATGGTCGACGCTCATTCCGAGGAGCAGCAGAGAAGGAAATATGATGTTGGCGGCGGATACCCCGAGGTTGGTCTCGAAGGAGCGTACGCCCAAGAACATTCCGGCCTTGAAGTTGCCTGTTTCGATCCCGTCTGCCTCCGCAATATCGGCCACGACGGCATTCGGAACGATCGTGAAGATGGCTATCGGCACCGCGGCGACGACGACAGTGGCGTAGGCGAAGATCATCGACGGAACGGGAAGCTGCCCCGTAGGTGCAAAGCAGAGGAATAGGAGCGACAGCGGCAAGAAACCGACAATGATCACACGTTACCTTTCCACCGAACCGCGGCCATGGTGATGAACGGATAGAATGCGAACGAGAGGATGAACATCACCATCATCAGGATCGAGGTCACCTCCTTCGCGAGGCGAAGCAGCGTCACGACGCAGTAGACGATGCCGACTTGAATGATCGTCTGACAGACATTGTAGAGGAACTCCGAGACGAGAAAGCGAAAGAAGTTCCTATTCCGCAGCGAGGAGCGCAGTGACTGAACCGTGGTTTCATTTGAGACCGAGTAGGCGGCGTACCGGTGCTCGTTGATGAAGATCACCGGCAGGAGCATGAGAATAGCCGAGGCGACGGCGAAAATCGCCTCAACGGTTTGGAAAGCGCCGACCGAGCTCATCCCGCGATGCTCGAGAGCGCCCTGGAAGTCGTACACGAAATTGGCGATTCCGAATCCGAGCGACCAGGTAACCGCTATCACGGTACTGATGAGAAGATGTTCCTTCGGATTGTGCCCGAGCTCGCTGATCAGCGCATTGCAAGCGGCGAAGTACATGACGAAGAAGACGTAAAAGAGCAGGATGATAGCGGTGAGCCACGCTGTGTTGATCCAGCTTGCGTGGATGCACCGTCGCCGCTCGGCGTCTTGCTATGGGAAAGACCGCCGGGTTTGCTCTATTCGGAAAGGGAATCCTCGACCTCCCCCACGCTCTGGTCTTTGTCGGCGCCGTCGTGATTGCGCTCGCGAGCAACTTCTTCGGATTATCGGGAACCCAGAACGCGCTCGCCCACGGCCGCGCCGCAATCGCCATCCCCCCCCAAGATGGAGTAGCCCAGGTCGTGCCCGTCCGAGCTCGTTCGTATTCCTCGGACTGGCCGCCGCTCTCCTCATCACCGGAGTCATCTTCTCGACGGACCGGTTGGCGGCCGCGGAGGTCGAGACTCAACTCAACGAAGACCTGGGGCCATGAAATCTTCTGCCCGAGGGCGATGACCGGCTATCCGGCGACCGTCTTGCGGTAGAAACGATAGCGCTTGTAGACCGAAGCTCCCATGTGGAGAGCGAATATCCTCGTGTCGGGATTCTTCTCTCCAGTGAGGGAGAGATCCGCCCAGGTATAACCCCGCTCCGCCGCCCGTCGAGCCATCTCGTCGACGAGCAAGACGATGACACCGGTGTCCCAGTATTCAGGCAGGAGCACTACACTCTTAACTGCAATCCCCGTCGGTTTCGCATTCCGGTAGCGCAGGGCCCTGAGGTAGTCCCATGGATAGCGAAGCCCGTTGAGCCGGATCAGGATCTCGTTGAAGTTGGGAACCGCGGGAAACCAGCCGACCGCCTTGCCGTCCGCCTCCGCGAAGAGGATGAGCTCGGGGTCGGCGAGGTCACGGAGAGGTAGGACCATGGCCTCGATGTCCTCGCGCGAATAGGGAGTGTAGCCGTCGAGGTGCGAAAGCGCACGGTTTTGGAGCTCGCGTATGTTCTCGATCTCACCGTCAAGATCGTTCATATTGGCACCCCGAACCGTGAAGTTCCGCCGCTTTCTCACGGTTTCGGCGAGCCGGGCGGCACGTTTGAACTGGGGTGCGTTGAGATCGATGTCGAGCGCATATGCCAGACCGTCATCGAAGTCGAGCCCGAATCCGAAGCGCTCGAAATAGCCCGAGTAGTAGGGTGGGTTGTGTCCGCACAGGATCGGAGCCGGGCGATCGTACCCATCGACAAGGACACCGCGACGGTCCTCTCGCTCGAGATTGTAGGTTCCGTAAATGGAGCCCATTCCGCGCCTGCGCGACCAATCTTCGGCTTGATCGAAAAGCGCCTCCGCAATGCGGTAGTCCTCCTCGCACTCGAAAAATCCTATCATGCACTCTGGATGCTGCTTGAAGGCCGTGTTCGCCCTGTCTTCGGCACAGCAGATCGTACCCACGGCCCGCCGGTCCTCCCACGCGATGAAGAACTCCGCGTCTCCGTTCCGGAAGAAGGGGCCGCGAGAAGGATCGCTGATCGTCGCTCGTTCGCGCATTATCGGCGGAATCCAAAGAGGGTCGTTGCGATAGAGATGCCATGGAAAGGTGAGGAACTGCTTCCTCTCTCGTGCAGTGCGAACGGGTCGAACTTCAAGCAACTGCTCCCCCTCGACCGGCGACGGAAACCCAACTTTCGCGCAGTCATTGTAGGAATACCAGAGTTCGGGACTGATGTCGACAAGAATTCGACCAAGAAATGCTACAATTCCGCATGGACGGAAAATGGACCGAGCGAATCGGAGCATTGTCATCACGAGCGATGATCGAACCGGAGCATGACGCGGAGTTCGAGAGGGCGGCAGCACGAATTCTCGGCTCAACCGACATCCCCGGATGCTTGAGAATGCTTGCAGGCCACGCTTGGATCGCGGCCGCCATGTTTCCCCTTTTCATGCGACACGACACGGTCTACGTCGAGCCGGATTTGGCGGCCAAGGCGGTTCTCTTGTCCTCCGCGGTAAACGACTGCCGCTACTCCTACGGATTCTTCCGGTCACGCATGCTCCTGAGCGGTTACCCGGGCGAAGAGCTCGACCGTTTGACCGAGGCCGCTGTCGATGGCGCGGATTCAGTAGGCGACCGTGAGCAGGCGCTCGTCGATCTGGTGAGGTTTACCTCCTTGTGCGATCCACTCGAAAGCGGAGGGAACAAAACGCGGTTATTCAGCCGTCTGAAGGCGAGCGGATTATCCAAACAGGCGATCGGCGAGCTTGCCGGATGCATCGCACAGTGCGGTTTCTTCAATCGGGTGTGTACCCTGCTCGCCGCGCCTCCCTACGTCAAGGCCGAAACGATGCCGGAGAAAGTGCTCATCCGCGCGGTGAGACCGATCCTCAGCCGTTCGATCAGGGGACGCCGGATCGAGCCCATCGACACTCCGAAACCTCGCGGTCCCTTTGCGCCGGTCCTGAAGGGCCTGCAGGGCACCTGGTACCTCCCGTGGGCGACGACTCTCATCGATCGCTGCCTGGACGATCAGACCGTGGCGGACGGGCTCCCGATTGCCACTCGATTGGCGATTGTCGTGACCGTCTCCGAAACACTGAGGGCCCCGGGAATCGGTTCGGAGGCGCGAGACCTGCTTGTGAAGAGATCGGGCGAGGGTCTGCCCGACATGCTCGCCGCCTGGTGCACGATGAGCGTCTCCTACCGGGCCCGGGAGGCCATCGAGCACACTGAGCGAATTTCGAAGACTTTGGGATCGAGCGCGCTCGCCGATGCCGTGGCCACTTCGGCGCTAGCGAATTTGCTCGCTCGACTCGAGCGGTTCAACGCATGACCGAGGCGGCCCGCAGAAGCGGGCCGCCTCGGGAAGTGGACCGTTCGCCGCCTACCACTTGCCGGATTTCGCCAATTCCGGCTTCGGGAAATCCTTGATCGCCTCGAGATTGCTCTTGAGGGTCTCCTCAGGAAGGGCGTAGTCCTCGAGCTCGCCGGCCATGTAGGCTTGGTAGCCCTTGAGATCCAGGAGCCCGTGACCGCTTAGATTGAAAACGATCACCTTCTCCTTGCCCTCTTCCTTCGCCTTGTTTGCCTCCTGAATGGCGGCAGCTACGGCGTGGCTGGTCTCGGGGGCAACGACAATTCCCTCGGTGCGCGCGAATTGGATCGCAGAATCATAGCATTCGAGCTGATGGATCGCCCGCGGGTTGAGCAGCCCCTCGACCGTCGCCTGGGCAACCAACGGCGCGACTCCGTGGTAACGCAGCCCGCCGGCATGGATCGGAGGCGAAACGAAGTTGTGCCCGAGCGAGTGCATCGCAAGAAGCGGAGTCATACCCGCTACGTCGCCGAGGTCGTAGACGAAGGGCCCACGGGTGAGGGTCGGACAGGATGAAGGCTCGACCGGAACAATCTCGATATTCGCGCCGTTTATCTTGTCGTGCACGAACGGGAAGGCAAAACCGCCAAAGTTGCTACCTCCGCCGACGCATCCAATGACGACGTCGGCCTGCTTCTCTCCGGCCTTCTCGAGCTGTTTCTTCGTCTCCAAACCGATGACGGTTTGATGCAGCAAGACGTGGTTCAGAACGCTCCCGATCGAGTACTTCGTCCTGCCGCTCGAATCCGTAACGGCAGCCTCGACCGCCTCGCTGATCGCGATACCGAGGCTGCCGGGGGTGTCGGGGTCTCTCGCTAGGGCGTCGCGCCCCGCCTTGGTTTCCTCAGAGGGGCTGGCCACGCAATCTGCGCCCCAGGTCTGCATGAGGACCTTGCGGTAGGGCTTCTGGTCGAAGCTGATACGGACCATGTAGACCTTGCATTCCAGACCCACGAGCGCGCACGACAACGCCAGAGCGCTGCCCCATTGACCGGCTCCCGTTTCGGTCGTCAGCCGCTTTGTCCCGGCTTGTTTGTTGTAGTAGGCCTGCACCACTGCAGTGTTGGGCTTGTGGCTACCGGCCGGTGAGAGGCTTTCGTTCTTGTAGTAGATGCGCGCCGGAGTTCCGAGCGCCTTTTCCAGGCCGAATGCCCGATGAAGGGGCGACGGCCGCCATCGGCTGAGAATCTGCAGAACCTCGTCGGGGATGTCGATCCAGCGCTGCGTGCTCACCTCTTGCTCTATGACGCTCATCGGAAAAATCGGAGCGAGCATGTCCGGAGTGACCGGTTTGCCGTCGGGACCAAGCGGCGGCTGAAGAGGAGTGGGAAGGTCTGCGGCGAGATTGTACCACTGACGGGGGATCTCATCCTCCGAGAGGACAATTCGGCTCTTTGCGGATCCCTGTTGTGCCATACTGTCTCCTTAAGGGAAAATCGGTAGGGGTGTGGAGGAGAAACAGCCTATCGCGTGTTCCGGCGGTCGTTTCTATCCATAGTAACACCCACTCGTCACACTATCCCCGCCTCAGCACCCTGTCAAGCTCTTTTATTGCAGCAGCGGAGACTGCCAAGACTCGCCCGATCGCGCTCGAATTGACAGGGTGGGAGTCGCCGGGTAGGATGGCGCATGATACCTGAAAAAGTGAACGCCGTGCTCGAGCGACACGGTCTTTCGGCGCTCGAGTACGAACCGGGGAGCACTCCGACCGCGGAAATGGCTGCGGCTCGGGTCGGTGTGGCGGTTGGCCAGATCGCCAAATCGATACTCCTTAAAGGAAAGGACGGAGCTTTCAGGATGGTCATCCTTCCCGGCGACCGGAAGCTCTCATCGGCGGCCATCAAGCGGGTTACCGGCGTCAAGCACAGCATGGCCAACGCCGAGCAGACCGAAGAGGTCACCGGGTTTCGTCCCGGCGGGGTCTGCCCGTTCGGAGTGAATGTCGAGATCATAATAGATGAGAGCCTTCAGTCCTACGAAAAGATCTTCCCCGCTGCCGGAACGAGCTCGTCGGCGGTACCCATGACCTTCGCCCAACTCGTCGAGATAACCGGCGCCAGCGTTTCCAAGCTGACCGAATAGCGTACCTCGCGCCGAGCTCCATCGGCTTCAGTTTTTGAGTTCGCCTCCGAGTGTCGGGGTGGTCGAAGCGGCGGCTCCACTCGAGACTGTCGTGGGGAGCGCCAGCTGTGTTGAAAGATTCGTCGCGTCGAACCAGCCGGAATCTGCTATCACTTGTCCTGAGGACGTAGCCGAGGTCGAGGTCGAGAAGATCGACGCGGCAAACATCGCATCGACGAACTCGGTCGTGTCCGAGCGCACGAAGCTGCGCGCAGTAGCCCTGAGATACTGTCGATAGCCGAACAGCAAAGCCAATCCGAGGAGGACGACCATGGCGGCCGCCCGCAGGACCCCCGAATGGAGGACCCGAGCTCGCCTCGGGATGTGCAGCTCCACGTGAGGGTCAGGGTCGCGGCCGGCGGTCGACGACAGAAGAACGGCCCAATCCGGATCGGCGAGCGAGGAAATCGTCTCCGCCGCCTCCGAGGTGTAGTGGGCGACGAAGTGCGAGTAACCCCGATACAGCTCGCCGCATCGCCTGCAGGAGGCGAGGTGGTCGATGTCCCGAAGCTGGAGCCCCCCGCCGGCGGGCCGATCGTCGAAGTGATCTTGAATCCGTTTTTGAACCATACGGCAGCGAAGGCTCATCGCGATTCTCCTCCGATGAGTGCCGAAATCTTGCGCCGGGTCCGGTGAAGCCGAGACTTGACCGTCCCTTCCGGCAGACCAAGAGCTTCCGCGATTTCTCCGATCGGAACACCTTCGATATCTTTCATCGTGACAATCGTACGCTCTTCCTCGCTCAACCGAGACATGACGAAGGCGATCTCCGCCCTCCCGTCCCGCGAGCGGACCTGCTCTGCATGGACTTCCTCCGGGCTCTTCGAGCGCGCCCCGATAGCTTCGACGAGTCTCCGCTGCCTGACCTGTTTGCGGATGTGATCGATGGCCTTGTTCCGGGCAAATCGGTACAGATAGGTTTCGAAGCTCGAGGCCGAGCGGAATCGCACAAGGTTCCGGCAGAGCGATGCCAGGATCTCCTGTTCGACATCCTGCATATCGTCGCGATTTGCATTCAACACCCCGAAGAGCAGCCGCCGGATGCGAGGCAGATGCCGGCTCATCAGTGAGATGAATGCGCGCTCGTCCCCTTCGTCGAGGTACCGGCTGATGAGGCTCTCGTCGCTCGTTTGCTCCGTCGGAATCTCCTCGAAGCTACGGACTGTTGCCGGCACTATTCCCGCCGTTTGCACGACCGCCGGACCGTCTGAGAGCGGCGCGCATGAAGCGCTGGTAATCGGCGTACTTGATGTCACCGAGTATCTTTCGTAGCTCGACACGTTCCTTGATCCGTGCAAGCTCGGACTTCATCTTCCAACCGAGCGATTGATCGAGCAGCCGCTGCACCTCTTTCATGTTGACGTCAATCGGAAACAGCGCCTTCTCGAGCTCAGCCTTGAGCACGTTGAGCTCGAGCTGCGCCTCCCGTATCTGTTTGCGTGTCTGGGTCTGAATCTCGATGATGCGATTCACGTCTTGGTTCTGGACGCCAATCTTCACCAGGTAGTGGCGCGCCTCGGACTGGATATCCTGAGCGTGAAGCACTGCAGGGAGAAACGAAAGCAGAAGCAGGGGCAGAAACTTCCTCATGTACGGCACCTCGTCATCACCTCCCATTGTGAGGATCTTCTCTGACGGAGGTTAGTCGTTCGGTAGACCGGAAAGGTTCCCAAAAGATGGCGCCTCTTGGCGAACGGCGAGCACAGCCATCTAGTACTGAAAGTGCTTGATCTCCTCGCCCTTCATCTCGATCTCGGTCATGGCCTCGATCCCGATTCGGAGGTGCAGCTCGGCGTACCGTTCGGTTACCTTGCGGTCAGACTCCTCAGTCTTCACGCCCTCAGGCATGAACGGCGTGTCGGAGACGAGGAGCAGTGCACCTCGCGAAATGGTATTGGCGTGGCCGACTACGAAGACGGTAGCAGTCTCCATGTCAATGGCGATCGCCGAGAGCTTTCTGAGGTAGTCCTTGAACTCCTCATCCCATTCCCACACCCGACGGTTCGTGGTGTAGATGACACCGGTTCGATAGTCCATCTGATGGGCGACGAGCTTCTCGGAAACGAACTTGTGGAGCTTGAACGATGGAAGCGCGGGGACCTCCTTCGGCAGGTAGTCGTTCCCGGTTCCCTCTCCACGGATAGCCGCAATCGGGAGTATGAAGTGACCGATTTCGGTCGAATGCTTCAGTCCGCCGCACTTGCCGAGGAAAAGCACACCCTTCGGCTCTCGAGCGACGAGCAGGTCCATTATCGTAGCTGCGTTCGGCGAGCCCATGCCCAGGTTGATTATCGTAAGCCCGGTGTTGTTCGTGGCGGTCTGCATCGGACGGTTCTGCCCGAGGATCTCGCAGTTGAACATCTCGGCGAAGCGCTGCATGTAGTCTTTGAAGTTCGTGAGTAGGATGTAGTCACCAAACCCGTCGATCGGGGTCCCGGTGTAGCGCGGCAGCCAGCTCCGGGCAATGTCGAGCTTGGTCATATTGGAGAATGCGTCGCACCGGCGGGGCTGCCTCCAACGAGCTTTTCGTTCGTTTCGCGGAAGCGCTTCACGATGACCGGAAGGATTTCGAGCGCGATCTCGGGGTAGCTGCGCATGAGCGAATTGAAGTCCCAGGAGACGATTGCGAAGCACTCGGTGTCTTCCACCGCGACGACGTTTGCGGTACGGACGGCTCCGTCAAGAACCGACATCTCTCCGATGAACTCTCCGGAACCGTGGGTGGCAATCTCGAAGTCGCTGCCGTCTTTCGTATGCTTCACGATCTTCACCCTTCCCGAGGTGATTATGAACAACCCGATGCCGGGGCTTCCCTGTTTGACGATCGTCTCGCCCGCCTTGTAGCTCCGTTGAGTGCAGAGCTTGGCCACTCGACCGAGATTCTTCTGACTGAGATCGGCGAAAAGCTCGACTTTCCGCAAGAACTCTTCAGGTTTCATACTCACCCCCAATTCGGTCCTCAAGAATATGAACAATCATCTTCAGATGTCAAGGTGAGGCGTCACGGTCACCTTGGTGGAGGCAGCTTCCTCTCGCACTTTTGCGAACCTCCGTGCGCTCAAGAACCGCGCCGCGAGCCGCTCGTCGTCGATGCTTTCGATTTCCAGCTCGAGCAATCCTGCAGCTGTCGACAATGACTTCTGCGTCGCGTCGGTGTCGCCGCGATTCAGCTTGTAGCCGAGATAGTGATACATGATCAAGTCCTGACGGGACAGAAGAGCACCACTCCCTACGAAGAAGGAGGCGTCCGCAAGCAGGTAGCGGGCGTCGTCACGGGCACCGTGGCGATCGTAGATCTCGGCCATGAGGACGAGCAGGGTGAAGGTGGGGTAGTAGATCGAGTGGCGCAAGCCGAGCTCGAGCCCCTTGCAGGCGAACCTCTCCGCGGCCTCGAGATCGCCGGCCAGATAGAGCGCCATTGCAAGCGAGCGAAGTGAGTTCAGTTGACTGAAATCGATCTGGCTCTGGGTCGCGTAGTACTCAGCCTGCTTGAGGTAGGACGCGACCTTCTCGCTCTCGCCGAGCAGGTGACTACCCTCGGCAAGATAGGCGTACAGGTCGGTCAGGGTCGCGTAGTCCTGTGAGAAGACTTCGAGGAGATCGAGTATCTTCGGCCTCAGCCTCTCGAAATCGAAGCGCTGGTGGAGAATCCGCACCAACAGAACCGTTCCAAGAATCCAGCTTTCGTTCGTCGGCGCCTTCTCCTGCGGGATTGCCGCTGTGACAATCTCCTCCGCCTTCCCATACTCTCCGAGATAGAAGGCGCGCTCGGCCATCGAGGTGAGCTTCATATCGTAGGAACCGTTCGTGCCGGTGTGCTCCATTCGGTCGATGAGACGCTGATTGCCGGAGAGATCGCCCGAAAAAAGCAGGGACAGGGCTACATCGTTGTAGACATTTTGGATTGCCGGGCTCTCCGGGTTCGACCTCCGGTAGAAGTAGACCGCCCGTTCCCCACAAAAGAGCGTCTTCTGGAAACAGTGGGCCTTGGCGTAGTGTGCGGTAAGCAGATGGTAGGCACGTGCCGAGAACTCCGGTCGCTTCTCGGAAACGGCCATCCGCATGATCTCCTGCAAGATTGTCTCGGCGCCTTCGGTCTTGCCGTTGTTGAAGAGGATCGCCGCCTTCGTGAACAGATAGGTGAACAGCTTCGAGGTATCCTGCCGGTCGGTGCGCTGCTGCAGCAGCTCGACGAAACGCAGGTATTCCATGCGCTGCAGGTGAGAAGGATCCTCGAAAATAGTCCTTTCGAGCGTGCGCCAGTCCTCGGCGCGTGCGAGGTGGTGGACGAGCCTCATCATGTTCGGTGTCTTCTGCTTGAACAGAAGGTTCGCAACGAGCCGATGCAGGATCTTCTTGTTGTAGTTGAGCAGCGAGTTGTAGAGCGCCTGCTTGACCAGATCGTGTTTGAAGGAATACAGGTTGTTTTCCTGTACGATAATCCCCTCACCGATAAAGTAGGCAAGGACTTCTTTCACATCTTCTATCGTCCCCGAAGTCTTCCTGTTGATGTAGCGGGCGTCATCGAGGGTGAAGGAGTGGATGAAGACCGAGAGTTTCTTCAACAGCTCCTGCTGATCCGTATCGTATTTGTCGAATGCGGACAGGAAGATGTTTTGAACCGTCATCGGTACACTCGAAATGTCGCGGTTCTCCTTCGCGAACTTGACGTACTCTTCGATGAATAGGGGGTTGCCCTCAGTTGTCGAGGCGATTGTGGTCTTCGCGGCTTCCGAACCTTCGGGCCAGAGCTCCTCGATAAGGCGCGAGGACTCTTCGGGCCGGAGAGGCTTCAGCCGTATGATCTCGAACTGCGGAAAGAGCGCAAGGAATTCGTGGTCGACGCCGCGGCCGGCGAGGACGATGAAGGGGTGGTTCTTCGCCTTGCGGGAGAAGAATCCGAGAAACTCGCGGCTTTCCGCATCCAGATCCTGAACGTTGTCGATGAAGAGGATTACAGAGTAGGGGTCTTCCGAATACTTCTCGATAATTCTCTCGAGCACCGTAAAGTGAATCATGAACGAGCTCGAATCGAAGCTCTGCTGCTGTTCTTCTTCCGAGACCATCACCGCAAGACGGGAGGCGAGCTCCGACGGTATCCCGGTCTTGGATTCCAGAGCCCGCTCGATGTCGACCGTCGGCGAAAACTGGTCGATCCGTAGATAGTTGAACAGCAGATCATTGATAATGGAAAAACGCAGTGACCGGTAGCGCTTCGCTCGGGCGTAGAGGACCGGAGAGGCGTAGTCTGGAAGGCTCTTTAGCTTGGAGATGAATTGAGCGACAAGCCGTGTCTTGCCGATCCCCGGCTCCCCGAGAATGACAAATCCTTCGGCGCGAGCCGGATCGGCTTTGAGATAGCTCTTCAGCATGTCCTTGAGCGTCTGCTCTCGGCCGGCGAAGGGTCCCGTGTAGTGCAAAGGGTCGGTGTTGCGGCCGAGCACCCGAAACGCTTCTATGGGCTCGGATTTGCCTTTGACCTTGATCGTCAACCTGTCGGAGAACAGAAAATCGCTCTCGCACTTCTCGCGCGTGGCAGCCGACACCAACACCGCGTTGGCGGGGGCGTTCTCCTGCAGCCGCGAGGCAACGCTCATCGAGTGGCCGGAAACGACGTCATAGTCACCCCTTCGGCCGGTCGTGATGAGGCCGCTGTGCACCCCCGTACGGAACTTGATCTCCACCCCCTTCCCGAGAATCGTCCGGTTCATGACACCGATCTCCTCGAGAAAGTCGAGAGCCGAGTTGATCGCCCTGGCAGGGTCGTCCTCGTGGACACGTTGCGCGCCGAAAACCGCCACAAGTGCATCTCCGATGTACTTCTCGACGACGCCACCGTACTTCCGGATTGTCTTCTCGAAGACCGAGAAGACGTTGTTCATGAGCGCGTCGACCTCTTCGGGATCCATCTTTTCGGAAAGGGATGTGAAGCCTTTCATGTCCGAGAAGATCACGGTTACGTTCCGGCGCTCCCCGCTGCGAAGGTTTTCGTGGTCCATCAAGTTCCAGTATATCCCAACTGAGACCGGCTGGAAAGAAAGGCCGGGGAACGTCATTATAGTCGGAAACAATTGACCAAAACAGCTCTCTTGCGAGTTTCTTTGGAAAATTTGGTCAATTTTTCACAGAATATTTTACTTTCCCGATTGACCGCAGTCGAAGACAGAGCTACAATGGACGGGGTAGAAGGGATGGCGATCAATACCGATTGGGCGGAGCGAGTCGGCAGGGCGAAGGCCGATTTCACTCGAACCGAGAGTGTCCTCATGGACTACCTCACACGAGTCCCGGAAGAGGCCGCATTCATGTCGATGGGCGAGCTCTGCGAGGCATCCGGCATAAGCAAGCCGGTCGTGATCGACTTCTACCGAAAGCTCGGCTACACGGGCTTCAAGGAATTCCGCGAAGGACTTCAGAGCTTCTACTCACAGCACATCGATTCATACCGTGCCTCGACAATCACCTTTCGCAGCATTTCCACCGTCGAAGAGCTCATCGAGAGCGCCGTCGAAATCGACAAACGCTCCCTGAGCAGGCTGGCAGCCTACCTGTCGAAGGATGAGCTCGACTCCGTCGTCCGGCGGCTGTTGGCGGCTCCTCGGATCTACATCTACGGCCCCGGAACCGGCTTCTACCCCGCCCACTACCTTGCAGAGAGACTGAAGCGCTACCGGCTTCAGGTACACCTCGTCGGCAACGATGTGCAGCACCTCGCCGAGGAGCTCTTTCCCCTCGGCGAGGGCGACGTGCTGCTCGTCTTCGACTACCTGCCGAGCGCGAAGATACTCGACCGGGTCATGAGCTACGCGGGCGATGCCGGCGCGGACGTCATTCTCATCGCAGACCAGCTCGACGTGCAACTCGTGAACCGCGCCGACACAGTTGTAGTCGTCAATCGAGGCGAGATCAATTTCAAGAACTCGATGGCCGTTCCGATGGCCTTTGTCAATCTACTGATTCTGACCATCGAGCTCGTCGGAGGGGAGAAGACCCAGGCCGATCTACGAAACATCGAAGAAAAGCGAGAGAAGTATGGTCTCTCGTATTTTATGTAACGAACCCTTTTTGGAGGAGTAGCAATGAAAAGGATCATGGTTCTGACAGTCGCACTGGCAACCCTGATTGCGGCCACGGGCCTGTTCGCAGGCGGACAATCAGAGAGTCAGGCGACCACCTCGGGTCCGGTCACGGTACAGGTCGCCTATCCGGTAGCAGTGGATGCCCCGATCGCAAAGATCTTGAACGGCTATGTATCGGAGTTCGAGAAGGCGAATCCGAACATTACCATCAAACCGGTCTTCTCGGGCGGATATACCGACGTGAAGACCGCAATCCAGACCGCAATCCAGGGCGGAGCGAAGCCGCCGGCTCTCGGCGTGATGCTGGCGACAGACCTCTACGATCTGATCAATGCCGACTACATCGAGCCGCTCGACCCCTACCTCAGCCAGATGAAGAACAAAGAGGCCTATCTCTCGGACTTCCTGCCGGCATTCCTCGAAAACAGCCGATACAACGGCAAGATATGGAGCCTTCCCTTCCAGCGCAGCGCCGTTGTTCTGTATTACAACAAGGATCTGTTCAAGCAGCATGGACTTTCTGCACCGAACAGCTGGGATTCCCTCGCGAAGGACGCGCAGGCGTTGACTCAGCGGTCCGGCGACAAGGTTACCCGCTGGGGAATCCTGTGGTCGACCGTTGGTCTTCCCTACTGGCTCTTCCAACCGCTCGTAATCGGCGCAGGTCAGAATATTGTTGGCAGCAGCGACACCTCCGTCTACTTCAACACCCCCGCCGACATCGACGCGATCAAGTTCTACATCTCGCTTTCGAAGACCTACAACGCCACGCCGCCCGGAGCTCAGGACACCTGGGGAGTCTCGCCTGGCGACCTCGCAAGCGGCAGAGCGGCAATGATCATGCATTCCTCGGGCAGCCTTGCAGGCATCCTGAAGCAATCCAACTTCGACGTCGGCGTCATGCCGCTTCCCGGAAAAAAACCCGGAACCTATGCGAGCGTACCGGGCGGAGGCAACCTCTACATCATGAAGGATGCTCCCAAAGATCAGAAGGACGCAGCGTTCAAGTTCATCGAGTTCCTTACACAGCCTGACAACGTCGCCGACTTCAGCATCAAGACCGGCTACATCGCCACCCGTCAGAGCGCCTACGAAACTCAGGCGATGAAGGATTACATCGCGAAGGTTCCCCAGGCCGCGGAGACCCGCGACGCACTGAAGTACGCCGGGAAGGAGCTGTCGGTTCAGGACCTCGGCAAGGTTCGCGACATCTATCAGAACTATCTGCAGGACGCCCTCAATGGGAAGCTGAGTCCCGAAGAGGCCATGCAGAAGGCGCAAACAGAGGCCGACGCAGCACTGAAGGCATACAAGTAGGTCTGCCTCGTACAAGGGGCCGGAGCAATCCGGCCCTTCTCGTTCGAGCCGCCGAAGGAGTCGTATGGAAACGATGACTAGACGAAAACGGCTGAGCCCCCTTCCCTATCTTCTCATCCTCCCGACGCTCTTCTTCGTCGGACTCTTCACGGTATGGCCCACAATCTCGTCGCTCGCTCACAGCCTCTTCCGCCAGAAGCTCAACATGGCGAAGTTTCGTGAGCCGAGCTTCATCGGCCTCGGCAACTATATCTCGCTGTTCACCGATACCACCTTCTACGAGGTTCTCCTCAATACCGCGCTGTACATCATCGGAAGCGTTGTCCCTGCAGTCGTTCTCGGGTTTCTTTTCGCAGTGCTCATCAACCGCAAGCTCAAGGGCATCGGTTTTGCTCGATTATTCCTTTTTCACCCCACCGTGCTCCCAATGGTAAGCGTGGCGACCATCTGGCTTTTTCTCTTTACTCCCGACTACGGGCTGTTCAACACGATCTTGAGCTTCTTCGGCTATCGGGGGCCACAAAACTGGACCGGTAACCCGAGCCTCGCGCTACCGGCCATCATGATCGTTTCGGTATGGAAGAATGCCGGATTCTACATGGTATTCTACCTCGCCGGTCTGCAGAACCTCCCGGGGCAGATCTACGAGGCGGCGCGACTCGACGGGGCGGGACCGATCACCACTACCTTGAGAATCACCCTGCCGCTGCTGCGCCGTACGACCCTCTTCGTCACAACCATAGCCTTCATCGGGGCTTTCCAGACGGTCGACCACGTGTTCGTGCTCACTCAGGGGGGTCCGAGCGATGCAAGCAATATCCTTCTGTACTACCTCTGGCAGGTACGCTTTCAGTATCTCGATGTCGGCAGAGCGAGCGCCGTCACCGTGGTGCTGATCTTCTTGCTGCTCATCTTCACAGTCAGCAACTTCGTTATGTCCGAGCGCGGAGGTCGCTCCGATGTTTAGGCAGATGCGGAGGGTCATCTTCTATATCTTTCTTTTTGGTTTGGCAATCTCATGGGCGCTCCCAGTCTTTTGGGCTCTGGCGGCATCGCTTCGTCCGTTCCAGTATCCGATCGCGCGGGGCAGCATCTGGTTCTCGCACACCCTGACGCTGGCGAACTATGCGAAAACCGCATCGCTCGCCCCCTTCGGCCACTACTACCTCAACACCATCATCGTCGTGACCATGACCCTGGCAGTCCAAATCGTAACGATAACGATGGCGGCGTTCGCCTTTGCCCACTATGAGTTCCCCGGCAAGAAGCTGCTGTTCTACCTCATCCTCTTGCAGATGATGATTCCGACGGCGGCGCTGCTCGTTCCCAACTTCGCGACTGTTCGTGTCTTGGGACTCTACAACACTCGGCTCGCGATCGCGATGCCGTTTTTCGGCTCGGCGTTTGGTACGTTTCTCATGCGCCAGGCGTTCTTGGGGATACCGCGCTCGCTCGTCGATGCGGGAATCCTCGACGGTTGCTCGTGGTGGCAGCTTCTGGTCAACGTCTATCTGCCGCCCTCGATGCCGACCATGACTGCCTTCGCGATTTCGACCATAAGCTTCCACTGGAACGACTTCCTGTGGCCCCTTATCATCACGAGCAGCGAGCACGCCCGCCCGCTTACCGCAGGGCTGGTTCGCTTCACCCAGCTCGGCGAGATCGGTGCGCAGTGGCAGCTCCTGACGGCCGCGACGATTATGGTCGCCGGCCCGCTCTTCGTAGTCTTTCTCATTTTTCAACGCAGATTCATTCAGAGTTTCGTTCAATCCGGAATCAAATAGGACGAGAGGGATAGATCATGGAAACCAGCAGTTCTTCAACACCGTTGCCACTTCACGCTTCTACTCGTGAGCTCATTCCCGTGCTGTTTCTCATCGGGCGGCCGGCTGCAGGCAAGAGCGAGGTAATCAGATATCTTAGGGAGCTCGATCCTGTGAGGCGAGCCGACACACTTCACATCGGAGACTTTCACGAGCTCGACGACTTTCCGATGATCTGGAGCTGGTTCGAGGAGGACGACATCCTCGCCCGTCACGGGCGCCCAAGGCTCCATACCGACGCCGACGGGTACTTCCTCGACAACTTCGAGTGGAACGTCCTCATCGAACGACTCGATCTCGAGTATCGAAAGTGGGCGCTCGAAAACGGAGGACCGATCGACTCCAATCCGCCCGCCGACAAAACCGCCGTCATCGAGTTCGCTCGCGGCTCGGAGCACGGCGGGTTCCGTGAGGCATTTTCCTACTTCTCGCCGCAGCTCCTCTCCCGCGGTGCGGCTCTCTACATCAACGTATCCTTCTCGGAGTCGCTGCGAAAGAACCGCAGGCGCTTCAACCCCGACAAACCCCACAGCATCCTCGAGCATGCCCTCCCCGACGAAAAGCTAGAGCGAATGTATCGCGACAACGACTGGGAAGAGCTTTCGGCCTCGGACGATTCATACCTCGAGCTGAGGGGTATCAAGGTCCCCTACGTAACGATGGAAAACGAGGATGACGTCACGACAAAGGGGGGGGAGGTCCTCGGTGAACGCCTGCGCGCGGCGCTCGGAACTCTCTGGAAGCGATATAGCTCTCGATAGACCCGGCGGCGCCTTCCGCCGCTCGCATACTGCTCACACACCTCTTGAGGCGCGCCCACGGGGATATATCGTGACCTCAGTGCCTGGGGCTACGAAAAAGCTCTTGGGCGCGGCCCCAACCCTTTCGCAGCTCAGCCCGGAGCAGGGAGACGGGAGCCTCCCGGTTCTCCACCCTATGGCACAGCTCATCGAGGCTCCCAAAGAGCTCGGAGAGCTGCTCGAGCACCTGAGCCGAGAACTCCTCGAGTGCGGCCTTGTTTCCTTGGGAGGGTAGAGATCCCTGTGATGTGCCCTCGGTTCGTATGGTCCTGCCGTTCTTCTTGAGGGGGTCGAGATCCTCCGGGAGATCCACCTGGATCTCGAAGGGCTCGAAAACCTTCAGGGACCCGGAGCGCTCCTTGAGATTGATCTTTCCGAGCTCGCGTGCGTGAATCCTCCCATCGAGACGCTCGTAGAATGGTTCCGAAACGAGAATGGATCCGCTCTTCGCAAGGCTTTCGAGACGGTCTGTTATCTCGACGTTGGCTCCAAGAACGTCACCTGCCCGCCGAGCGAACTGACCCCAGTGAATCCCGATGCGAACCAGGACGCGAATTGGTTCTTCGCGATAGCTGTTGAACCGTTTCAGGGCCTTTTGCAACCGCAGTCCCGCCAATGCCGCGTCGAGTGCCGAAGAGAAGGTGAAGAGATGACTGCCCCCCGTTCTCTTGATGAGCTTGCCGCGATGTGAATCGATCATCGGCAAGAGGATCTCCTCGTAGTCGCGCACGAGCCCTGTCAGTTGATCCGCCGAAAGTCTCTCCGCCGCGCTCGAATATCGCTGAATATTGACGGCAAACAGGGCTAGCTCCTCCACCACATCAGGCCCGGAGTCGGCCGCCCGTTCCTCCTTGGGAACCTCAGGCGTAGATGCGGTCTCGGCGCTCTCCTGATCTTCGACTCGACCGGCTATCCTCTGCAAGACGAGCTCCAAGACCTTGGGATCCTTCTCGCCGATGAGCGCCTCCCGGAGGACCTGCTGCAATCCTGCGTGCTCCTGATTCAATAGAGAAAGAAGCGCCAAAGTGAGAGGCGGGGTGAGGTGTCCGGCCAGCCGCCGAACGATCTCGACACGGAGATCGTCGTCGACCTCTTCGAGAAGCTCGATGAGCGCCTTCGAGGCCGATGGGTCACCGAGCTTCAACAAGAGAACCGCCGCAACACCTTGAAGAACACCAGCGCGATTCCTCAGAATGTGCTGCAGGAGATTTCCGATGGACCGGAGGGTTCGATCGGGATCGGTTTCAACAATTCGATCGAACATTTCAAGAACAATCAGTTGTCGCCATTCCTCGAAATGGTCGAAATCCGACTCTGTGATATCCGACAGCGCCAGAATGCGGTGCCGAGACAGGAAACGCGTTGCCTCGCGAACCACCTCGCTGTCTTCTTCGGACACCAGGATGCGAACGGCCGCCTCGAAAATTCGACGGTCTGCAGCCCATTTGACGGCGGAGAGCGCGTCGAAGAGGTTGAGGAGAACGTGAGAATCTGTGGTAGCTCCAAAAAGAGCCAGCACGGTGTCGACGTTTTCGCCGTCGCCGAGCTCGGCCATCAGTCGTATCGCCGCTATTGCGAGTATCTTGCTCTCGAAGGGGGCAGCAAGCAATTCCCGAGATATCTCGATCGCCCGTTCCGGCAAGAACTTGGCGAGAGTATTCAGGGCAGCCTCTGCGAGTCGAAAAAGCCGCTCGTGGCGCGACCACGCGAGGATCTCGGCAAGAAGGTCCAGTGTCTGGCGGTCGGCCTGAGAGGAGAGCCGCATCAACCGAAGCGTTCGTATCAAACGACCGAAAAGCACACGTCTTCCGAGCTCTACATTGCTCAACTCACGAACGACCGTCCTGGCATCTGGAGGGTTCCTTATGATCTCGGCAAGCGCTCGATACCCGTCGAAATGCCTGTCCTCGATCCGTTCGGCGGTTCTCTTGAGCATCGAGAGCAGATCTTCGGCCGAATGGGGGCTTGCGCCCTCGATATAGTTCATCAGCGCACGGCGGAAGTCCTCGGAGACGTAGTACTCCATGTATTCCCTGGATCTCAGAATCAGGGTGTTCGTCTCGCCGGACGCGGATCGTTGCCGGCTCGACGGCTCGGTCAGGCCCCGAAAGAGCTCCTCCGAGTCGTTTCGCAGCCGTATGAGCGTGGAGACGCTGAACGCAAGGTTTCTGCGCGAGCAACCGTGTTCCAACCGATCGATTGCATTCAATGCCTCCTCCTCGAGCGAATAGTAGGGCTCCCAACGGCCGAGAAGATGCCCGACGATCTCTTCCACGCGCGAGGCGTCGCCTTGATTCACCGCGAGCGCCCGATAACCGGAGAATCGGACCTCGGGGTCGGTGTCCTCTATTGCATGAAGGATGATCTCAAGCGACTCCCGCTCATTGCTCTCGCCGGCGATGGTCACCAGTCGCCGCCGGTTCAGCGAGGTCCACCGATCGAGCCACGCGCCGCCAAATCGGATGACTGCGGAACGCAGTTGAGTGTTTTCCCGTGCCTTCTCCAGCAGAATCTCGACTGATTCCGATGGCAACTTGGGAAACAGTTGATGCGCGATCGAGGGGTCGACGAGAGCCATCAGGAGTGCGGCGGCGCAACCGCGGAGCAGCGGAGACGCATCTGCGGAGCTCGCTTGCTCGCGAAGAGCCTCGGCGAGGTGGGCGTCGGTCGGGTTGGTCTCGGCAAGGGCCGTGAAGGTCGCACAACGCACTTCATCGTCTCGGCTTCGTCTATTGAGCTCAGTGAGGGCCTTAGCTGCGGCGGGTGTCTGCGAACGACCAAGTGCTCGGATTGCCTCCAACTGGATGGTTTTGTTCTCGCTGTCGAGCAGCGGCAGCAGGTAGGTCACGCTCCGGGGCTCCCTGCGCCGCCCAACTGCTCCAATCGCGGAGATTACGACTTTCGGTCGGGAATCGAAGAGATCCCGATGCAACAGGTCGAGTGACCTCGGCCCCGCGGCTGTCGTCGAAAGAATGAGGTGTCTCGTTATCTTCCCCTCCTCAGTACGGATCGCGAGGGGTGCCTCTGACTGGTTGCCGGAGGTGAACGCTGACTTGCCCATCTTCTGCTCCACAGGAAATCGGATAGTTCGAAGATCGCACATTTCCACAGGGAAGGCAAAGTGCTCGCGTTGTAGTTCGGCTTGCGATGTTGTTATAATGAGAGCAGCTGTTTATCTGGGAGGGAAACAGATGAATTCAATCGACGGAGTCCTGGCCCGCATCCAGGAAATCCTCAATCGCATACATGAGATCCAAGCGACCCAGGGCCGTGTTCAAGGAGCCGGCACTTCGGCATCTCCTGAGGTCACCGGTGCCGGCCGATCCGGCCCTTCGGCCGCCTCCGGCAGCTCGGTGTCGCAGTCCTCGTCGGCGGCGAAGAGCCGGCAGTTCCAGGAGCTTCTCCAAGAAGCAATGACTGCGGGTACCAACGGGCTATCCTCCGGAACCTCGTCGCCCGGCTCGGCGAGCTCGAATCTTCTTTCGGGAGCGCTGGGGGGAGTTGCTGGTCTCGGCAACATCGGAAATCTCGACTCGGTCCTTGGAACCGACGGAACAGGCAGCTCCTCGTCCGGAAGCAGCGCACTCTCACAATATCAGCAAGAGCTCGTTCAGGCATTGCAACAGCTCGCTGCGCAGAAGCAGAAAGACATCAGTCAATAGCTTCTGACCTGTCGCCGCGAGATTTCGTGCAGACAAAACCACCTCTTCTCGGTCAGCTCCACTCGTTCGGGTCGAAAAACTCCTGACAATTTCGGTTTACAATTTTGGCGAAATGGCTGATAATGGAGGTGTAGCTAACAAAGTTGATCAGGTATCGACGCGCAGCGCGAGCGTTTGATCTTTGATTTGGCGTCATACCCATCTTTCCGTCACTACCTCGCTCGAGGAATCTCTTACTTCACATCTAAAAACGTCCCAATCCCTACTCAGGAGAAGTGTTTATGGAAACACTCGATTCCACCCCGCTGGAGAAATCACGCGAGGCGGACGACAATCGATTGGCGACTGTCTTTCAGGATCTCCGGCCGCTGCTGTCCGCGCAGGAGGCGGTCGTCGAGGCCAACCGCTGTCTCGAATGCGGCGGTCCCTACGCTCAGGCACCCTGCGTGGAGGCATGTCCCACCAATGTAGACGTTCCTGGATTCATTACCGCCATCGCCCGGGGCAATGCGGCGAAAGCGGCCGACCTGATATTCGGCGACAACGTTCTCGGAGCGAGTTGCTCGCGGGTTTGCCCCGTGGAGCAGTTCTGCGAGGGCTCCTGCGTCCTTCAGAAAGAAGGAAGGCGCCCGGTGGAGATCGGACGACTTCAGCGCTATGCGGCCGAGTCCGAGCTCTCGAAACGTACACGCTTCCGATCTCCCGAAAAATCCAATGGAAAACGAGTATCGGTCATCGGCGGCGGCCCCGCGGGGCTTTCCTGCGCCGCAGAGCTCGCCCTCAAGGGCTACAAGGTCGTCCTCTATGACAAGAACGACGATTTCGGGGGGCTCGTGCGCTACGCCATTGCGCCCTACAGAATCCGTCGCGATCCGATCCCCAACGAAGCACAGATGATCGGCGAGCTTGGCGTCGAGTTTCGTTTGGGCACGGCCATCGATACCGAGGAAAAGCTCCGTCAGATCGAGTCGGAGTCGGACGCCGTCTTCCTCGGAATCGGGCTCGGCAGGGACGTGGCCCTTCACTACCCTGGCGAGGAGCTCCCGGGAGTGTGGAGCTCACTCGACTTCATCCGCTCCATCAAAACCGGTCAACCGCCTCCAGTCGGCGAACGAGTCGCCGTCGTAGGCGGGGGAAACACCGCGATCGACGTGGCGCGAGAGGCGCTTCGACTCGGTGGAAGGGATGTGACGCTCTACTACCGCCGAACGAAGCCGCAGATGCCTGCCTATCCCCACGAGGTGCAGGAGGCGATCGAGGAGGGAATTCGGTTCCAGTTTCTCACGAACGTCGTCGCGTTCCACGGTACTTATCGCCTGGAGTCGATTGAGCTGCGCTACATGCAGCTCACCGACGAGGACTCATCGGGTCGACCGCGGCCCGTGGAGGTGCCGAACACCGAGTTCCAGGTGCCCGTCGACACGGCGATCCTTGCGGTAGGCCAGGAACGCCGTACCGGATTCCTGCAGTGGATCGAAGGAGTCGCAGGCAAATCCGGGCTCGTAACCGTCGACCCATCGACCTGCCAGACCCCGAACCCGAAGTACTTCGCCGGAGGAGATTCCCTGAACGGTGGAGCGACCGCTGTCGAAGCCGTTCAGAACGGCAAGGTTGCCGCGTTGGGAATCGACCGGTACCTGAAGGGGGGAGAGCGATGATGCGCGAGATCCGTTGGCACGGCCGGGGTGGCCAGGGCGCCAAGAGCGTCTCCGAGCTCCTTGCCGCCGCCATGCTGAGGGCCGGCTACCAGGTGCAAGCTTTTCCGGAGTATGGCCCCGAACGGAGCGGCGCGCCGCTTCAGGCCTACACGCGCTACTCGACTGAAGAGATACGCCTCCACTGCGGAGTCGTTGAGCCGGACGGCGTCGTCGTACTCGACGAGAGCCTGCTCGGCGAGGTCGACGTGACCGCAGGATTGAAGCAAGGCGGTCTCCTCCTCGTAAACTCCGCATCGACGGCGGCCGACATCGCTCGAGCGGCCGGCTACGGAGGCCCAATCGTCTGTCTCGACGCCGGGTCGCTTGCAGCGGAGGCGGGAGCGCGGCACGGCAACGTCGTGATGGTGGGAGCGCTTGCCCTCCTGGAGGGCAAACCCGAGCTCGAAGAGCTCTACTCGGGGCTCGACGAGATATTTGGGGGCAAGCTCTCCGGAAGCGCTCTGGCGGCAAACCGACGGGCAATCGAGATCGGTTTCCGGGAGGCGGGAAAGAGGGAGATCGTCTCCACCGCCATCGGTCAAACAGGCCGCGAGCCGTTGGGGGCGACGCTCCGACGCTACGACGAGCTCGCTCTCGGCGGCGTCCTACCGGCGGAGGCCGCGGGACATCCCCACACCGGCAGCTGGCGAACCGAGGTCAAACCGCAGGTCGTCGTCGATCGATGCGTAAACTGCCTCCTCTGCTGGGTAAACTGCCCGGATGCCGCCGTCGTCCTGCACGGCACCGACTTCTACGGATTTGACCACGACTACTGCAAGGGCTGCGAGCTCTGCTCTGAGGTGTGTCCCACCGGGGCCATCGAAATGGTAACGGAGAGGACAAAGCTACCCGCCTTCGGACGGGTCGAGGAGGTGCTGACATGAAGACTGACACCGCCCGACTACTTACCGGCGCCGAAGCCGCAGCGCACGCGATGCGTCAGGTCGATCCCGACGTCGTTCCAATCTATCCCATCACTCCTCAAACCCCGATCGTACAGACCTTTTCGAAGCTCGTTGCCGACGGCCGCGCCCGTTCCGCCATCATCAACGTCGAGTCGGAGCACTCGGCGATGAGCGTGGCTATCGGCTCGGCCGCTTCCGGCGCCCGAACCATGACGGCCACCGCCTCGCAGGGCCTCGCACTGATGATCGAGAACATCTACATTGCTGCATCGATGCGGCTTCCGATCGTGTTGGCCATCGGCAACCGCGCCCTCTCGGGCCCGATCAACATACACTGTGACCATTCCGACGCAATGCTCGCCCGCGATTCCGGCGCAGTCCAGATCTTTGTGGAGAACGCGCAGGAGGCCTATGATTTCATGATCGTCGCCTCGAGGCTCTCCGATCACAGGGATGTCATGCTTCCCGTGATGGTTTGCCAGGACGGATTCACCATCACCCACACCGCAGAGCCGGTTCAGCTCCTCGAGGACGACGAGGTCCCAGCCTTCGTCGGAGAGTATTCGATCCCCTACCCACTGCTCGATCAGAGCCAGGTTACGACGCAGGGTCCTTTCGACATGCCGGACTACTACTTCGAGCACAAACGCGCCCAGGCCGATGCCATGGACGGCGTTGTGCCGGCGACCTCTGAGATCCTGGATGCGTTCCGTCGGCTCACCGGCCGCTCCTACGACATCCTCGAAGCCTACAGGCTCGAGGACGCCGAACGTGTTGTCGTGGTGCTCGGTTCCGCGGCGGGGACCGCAAAAGAGGTGGCGGATGAGCTTCGGGACAAGGGAGAAAAGGTCGGCGTCCTCAAGCTGCGTCTTTTCAGGCCCTTCCCCGACTCGGAGCTCTTCGGTGCTCTCCTCGGGGCGCGGTCAGTCGCCGTCCTCGATCGCGCGATGTCGTTCGGGAGCTTCGGTCCCCTTTACACCGAGGTCTGTCGGGCACTCTACGGCAGCGGAATTCGTATTCAGAACTACACCTACGGACTCGGGGGACGCGACCTGTATCCTGAGCATGTGCGAACGGCTTTTGCCGAGCTTGCCGAAGAACCGCTCGGCTCAAAGGCGGCCCCGTCGATGCGTTATCTGGGTGTTCGCGAGTAATGTACCCTGGAGGATAGATGAGATGCCCACAATAAAAACCCTAGCCTTGAACGAATCAAAAGAAAAGAGATTTCTCGGTGGCCACGCCCTCTGTCAGGGGTGCGGCATCCCGATCGTCGTGCGCACGGTGCTGAACTCCATCGAGACCCCCGTAGTCGTGGTAAACGCGACGGGTTGTCTGGAGGTTGCCACCACTCGCTTCCCGAACTCGGCCTGGAGCGTCCCGTGGCTCCACGTTGCATTCGAAAACGCGGCCGCGGCCGCGAGCGGGGTTGAAGCCGCTTTCCGTGCGCTGCAAAAAAGGGGCACGTTGCCGCAGGATGAGCCCGTGACGATTGTCGCCTTCGGAGGTGACGGAGGAACGTACGATATCGGATTGCAGGCGCTCTCGGGAGCCCTCGAGCGCGGCCACCGTTTTCTGTACGTCTGCTACGACAATCAGGCATATATGAACACAGGAATCCAGCGCTCGAGCGCGACACCGTTCGGTGCCAACACCACGACGAGCCCTGCGGGTGAGGTCAGCTTCGGTAAGGCACAGCAGCGAAAGGACCTTACGGCGATCGTCGCTGCCCACCACATACACTATGTAGGCCAGAGCTCGATCTCTCATTGGCACGATCTGAGCGAGAAGGTGCGCCGAGCGGTGGCGGTCGACGGACCTTCGTTTCTCAACGTTCTTTCCACCTGCCAGCTGGGATGGCGGCACGCGCCACGGGATACCGTCAGCATCGCCCGCATGGCGGTGGAGTCGCGTTTCTGGCCGCTGTACGAAATCGTCGACGGCTACTACCGCCTGACTCACGAGCCGACTGGCGCAGTGAGGGTGGACGAGTGGCTGAGGACTCAAGGACGGTTTTCCCATCTGTTCGAAGAAGGCAACGATCACCTCCTCGCAGAGATCCGTCGCCAGGTCGACGACGATTGGTTTCGTCTGCTGCGCCGCTGCCGAGAGGATGCCTCGTTCTTCGGAGAGGGACAGAACCTCTCAAACGGGTCGGGACGGGCGCGAGGAGTGATAGCGCTCAATGACTGAACTACTGCGGACCTACGAACAGGGCGAGGCGGCGCTCAAGATCAGGGCTGATTGGTGCAAGGGATGCAATCTCTGCGTCAATGCCTGCCCGAAGGAGATCCTCGCCCTGGATGAGCTCGACCGGGTCTACGTTACGGACATCGAGAAATGCATCTTCTGCAGCATCTGTGCCGAACGTTGCCCGGATTTCTGCATAACGTTGGACCGACCTCCTGCGGAGCGCCGGCCGGATCGGAGCCGCCGGCACGATCTGAAGGAGAGCGCATAAAGATGGAGCTGATACAGGGAAACGAGGCATGCGCCCGCGGCGCACTGTACGCGGGCTGCGATTTTTACGCCGGTTATCCGATCACCCCGGCATCGGAGATCATGGAGTGGATGGCGAAGGAGCTGCCGCGGCGCGGTGGTACCTTCATACAGATGGAAGACGAGATAGCCGCGATCGCGGCGATCGTCGGGGCCTCATGGGGCGGTGCAAATGCGATGACGGCAACCTCCGGCCCCGGTTTTTCGTTGATGCAGGAGAACCTCGGGTACGCTGCAATGACCGAGACACCCTGCGTGATTGTCGACTCGCAGCGCGGCGGACCGAGCACGGGCCTGCCGACGCTCCCCGCGCAGGGTGAGGTGATGCAGGCGAAGTGGGGCTCTCACGGCGACCGTCCGGCGATAGTCTTGACCGCTTCGTCGGTCCTCTCCGCCTACGAGCTCACCGTGAAAGCCTTCAACCTCGCGAACGCCTACCGTATTCCGGTGGTCCTGCTGCTCGACGCGGCGATATCCCACCTGCGCGAGAACGTCGAGCTCACGGAACCTCACGTGGTACGCCGAAAATCAATCGACTCCTCCGCGCTCGCGCGAGAAGGCGGCAACCGTTGGTTCGGCGAGGAGAGCTTCTCGCCATTCGGCGAGGGTCCGACCAAGGTCGTTACCGGCCTCGCACACCGCGCTGACGGCACCCCCGCCTCCTCAGACGGAGCAACACTGGACCGCATGCTCAGGAGGATTTTCGCGAGAATAGAACGACATCTCGACGACATTCTCCTCTACGAGGAGCACAGAACGCACGGCGCCCGATGGCTGGTGGTCTCCTATGGGATTACCTCCAGGGCAGTGAGGGCAGCGGTCGACGCCCTGCGCGGCGAAGGCATCGAGGCCGGAATGCTCGACCTGCAGACCCTCTGGCCGCTTCCGGAGAAGACACTCAGCGAGTTGGCCGAATCGGTGGACGGCATCCTCGTTCCCGAGCTGAACCTCGGCCAACTGGTCATGCCGATCAGGTCCGTTGTAGCCGGCAGGGTTCCGGTCGTATCGCTCGGCAGGGCCGACGGCAGGCTGTTCAAACCGATGGAAATCGCGCAGGCGGTAAACTCTCTGAAACGCACTGCCATGTATCCGCCCGACGACTTCATGGTCGCAAAGTAAGGAGCACTTCAATGCCCAGAATGGGAAAGAACCTCGAACGCTACTTGAGAACTCAATCCATGCCGACGCTCTGGTGCCCCGGTTGCGGTCACGGTGCCATCTCCCGCGCGATTCTCAACGCATTGGATTCCCTCGAGCTCGATCCGGAGCAAGTCGTCGTCCTTGGCGGCATCGGTTGCTCGGGACGCACCCCCTTCTACGTCAACACGAACGCGATGCACACGACCCATGGGCGGGCGCTTGCCTTCGCGACAGGGGTCAAGCTCGGCCGGCCCGGGCTCACGACAATCGTGACGATGGGCGACGGCGATGCGGTGGGAATCGGTGGCAACCATTTCATCCATGCATGCCGGAGGAACATCGACCTCACGGCGGTGATCTACAACAACGGCATCTACGGTATGACCGGCGGACAGGTTGCGCCGACGACCCCCTTCGATCGAAAATCGACGACCACGATCTACGGAAGTATCGACACCCCCTTCGATATCGCCGAGCTCGCGCTCGCCGCGGGGGCAAGCTTCGTGGCTCGCGGTACCACCTACGACTTCGAGGAAATTCCGGCGCTCATAGCGAAGGCGATTGAGCACAAAGGGTTCTCCGTGGTGGAGATACTCACCCACTGCCCGACCTACTACGGGCGGCTCAACTCACTCGGCGGCGCAATCGAGATGCTCGACTACGAACGCGACACAACCTTTCAAGCCAGCTCGCCGAGCCGAGAGGAGGTCGTCGGCAAAAAGGAGGTCGGGATTCTCCGCGACCGAGCGGATGAGGACTATGGGAGTCGCTACCGTGCGATGTGTGAAGCCGTTAGGGGATAGTGTGATGCAGAAAGATCCGTACAACGTTCGTCTTTCCGGAAAAGGCGGTCAGGGGATTCTCCTGGCCGGCATCATTCTCGCCGAGGCCGGTATGAAAGATGGCCTCAATGTCGCCCAATCTCAAACCTACGGGCCGCAGGCGCGGCTCGGCGCCAGCAAGTGTGAGGTAATACTCTCGAGCCGACCGATCGCATTTCCCGAGGTCGAGTCGCCGGATCTCTGGCTCTGTCTTTCGGTCGAAGCGTTCGAGAAGCACGGCGCAGCCTTCTACAAAGGAGGCGTTCTCGTACTCGACGAGCGGGTGGCGCGTGAGAAGGAAGCAGTCGATGCAGTCGTCTTTCCGATCCTTGCAGCGGCCGCGGAGGCGGGTGACGTCATCTCGGCCAATATCGTCGCCCTGGGGGCTATGGCGGCGCTGACCGAGATCGTCTCACGCCCGAGCCTCGAGGCCGCGATGGAGGAGCGCGTGAAGAGCTCGTACCTCGATCTCAACCGCCGCGCGCTCGAGGTCGGGTACCGTCTTGCAGCCGCCGAACGGGTGCAGGGCGTATTCTAATCGCGCAGGTTCTTCAGTACCTCGAGAAGGTAGCTCCAGATTCGAGCGGTCGATTCTATGTGCACCCTCTCCTGAGGCGTGTGCGCCCCCTCGATATCCGGACCGAAGGAAATCATCGAGGTCCCGGGCAACTTCTCCCCGAGCACGCCGCACTCGAGCCCGGCGTGGATGGCGGTTACGATCGGATCCTTTCCGCGCATCTTCGAGTGGATTTCTTTGCACAGCCGAATGAGGGGGGAGTCGGGCTCCGGCAGCCACGACGGATAGACACCCGAGTACTTCACCCTCCCGCCGGTTTGCTCGATGATTGCCCTGATACGGTCCGCGAGGTCGTCTCGAGCGCTCCCGTAAGTGGAGCGCTGACTGGTAAGGATGTGCGCCTCGCTCTTTGAGAGATGGACTGCAGCGAGGTTCGTCGAGCTGTCGATGAGGCCGGCGATCTTCCTGCTCACGGCGGTCACCCCATTCGGGATGGCGTAGAGAGTGTCCAAAAGGCGTCCGGTCGATTCGGCAGTCAGATGAGTCTCAGGTCGTCGCTCTTGCTTCTCGAGAGCCAGCCGAAGATCCGCTTCGATATCACCGAGCTCCTCCCGGCAGATCTTCCGATAGGCGTCGACCATTCTCTCGAGCTTCTCGTAGTCGTCGACCCCGACGACGAGCCCGGCAAAGAGCTCCCGCGGAATCGCGTTATGTAGCCCACCCGCGTCAAGGCTGTGGATGCGGAGCTCCATCGCTCGCGCCGCGTGCCAGAGGAAACGGACCCCGAGGACGATCGCGTTACCGCGGCCCTCGTGGATGTCCGACCCCGAATGCCCGCCCTGCAAACCGGTGACGGAAAAGGATGCAGAGACTCCTGACGGCACCCCGGCGCCCGCCGGCTCCACCTGCATCGGCAGCCACCCCTCGGTGTTCTGGCCGCCGGCGCAACCGATGTAGAAGATCCCCTCGTCTTCGGAGTCGAGGTTGATGAGTCGATTGCCTTCAGCGAAGCCGTTTTCGAGTCCGGAGGCCCCGATGAGTCCCCCTTCCTCGTCGACGGTGAAGAGCGCCTCGAGAGGCCCGTGCTCGATTCCGGGATCCTCGAGAATCGCCAGCATCATCGCGACCGCGATCCCGTTGTCGGCACCAAGCGTCGTGTCCCGCGCCCGAAGCCAGTCTCCCTCTTTGACGAGGGAAATCGGGTCTCTGGAAAACTCGTGAGCCGTCCCTTGATTCTTCTCGCAGACCATGTCGAGATGCCCCTGGAGAATAACCGCAGGGGCGCCGCCCATCTTTGGGTGCGCCGGCTTCTTCACGAGGAGATTGCCGGCGGAATCTGTTTTTGACTCCAGTCCGTGCTCTTTCGCGAACTCCTCGATGTGCGCACGTATCCTCTCCTCGTGCTCTGAGCAGCGAGGAATCTCCGATATTCTGGCGAACTGTATCCAGACTTTTTCGGGAGAGAGCCCCCGGATTGCATTCAGGTTGTCGTTGATGCTCATCTTACCTCCGGGATCGCCTCAACCGCTCACGAGACGTGCGTAGAGCTCGGTTCGACGATCGGTAGCGACATTGTTGTAGGGATTGATATTCTTTGTTCGAGCAAGCTTCGGATCGATCTCGACGGTGTCGACGTGAGTCGAGTCGGTCGGAGCGCTCGAAAGGACCCTGCCGTCGACAGCGGTGATCTGACTCGCGCCGGTGAAAGTGAAGTCGTCCTCACCGCGCGTTTCAGTTCCGATTCGGTTCGACGTCACCGCAAACATGCGATTCTCGAGACATCGGGTCTTCATCGCCGCCTGGCAATAGGGGAGCACGAGATTCGAGGGATGTGCGACGATATCAGCACCGCCGAGCATGAGAATCCGCATCGTCTCGGGAAAGATCCAGTCGAAGCAGATCATGACGCCGAAGCGAAACTCGCCGACCTCGAACACCGGCGGCGGCGAGCCGGCCCTGTCGAAAAAGAGGGTCTCCTTGTTGAAGAGATGAATCTTCCGGTAGGTGCCGAGCGTCCTTCCCGAGTCGACGATGAGCGAGGAGTTGTAGATCTTTTCCCCGTCACGTTCGGCAAACCCCGCGACGACGAACCCCCCCGTCTTCTCGGCCAGACGCATCAAGAAAGAGGCGGTCGGCCCGTCGGCCGGCTCGGCAAGGGATACCGCCTCCTGCCGGGAGGCGAAGGCGTAGCCGGTGGAGAACAGCTCCGGAAGTACCAGGAGGTCGATCGTGCCGTCTGAAAGCCGAGGCTCGACGAGCCTCTCGATTTCCTCGAAGTTCCGCTCCTTCGAGCCGAACGAAGGTGAGCTTTGAACATATCCGATGTGCATTCCCAATGCTACACGAAACGGGACGGTTTTTGAAGGCGTAGGATGGGGGCGAGTGGCTCCCACGAAATGCCGGGCGCGCCTCCGTTGCAGCGCCCCATTTTTGTTGATTCTTAGCGGCTCTGTAGGTAATATTTAGTAATACCGTCGTCCGGGAGCGCCCGAGGGAGGCGCAACACTCTATGGGAGAGGCTCATGGCAGCATCCAAACAGGAAGTCATCACCTTCAAGGTAGACGAGACACTTGCGGAGATCATCCGGCAGGTGCCGAATAGGTCCGATTTCATTCGACGGGCGATTCTCTCGTCGCTCGAGAACGTGTGTCCTCTCTGCCAGGGCGCTGGAATCCTCACCCCTCAGCAGAAACGCCACTGGGCTGAGTTCTCAGAGCACCACTCGCTGGCAAAATGCAAGGATTGTGAGGCGGTCGTGATGACTTGCGACCGTCAGGAACGTGAGAATGGATAGAGCGGAGGACCAACAACCAAGCATCGGCGACAAAGAGCTGCCTGTCATCGAGCTCCGTCACGTGAGCTTCAGCTACGACGGCCGCTCGACGCTCGAAGACGTCAACATTCGGATCTTCGATCGCGAGACAGTGAGCGTCGTCGGACCGAACGGCGGCGGGAAGACCACCCTTCTGAAGCTCATTCTCGGCATGCTGAAACCTCAGGTCGGGAGTGTACGAATCCTCGGCGGCGCCCCGGAGCAGATGAGGCGTTTCGTCGGCTATGTACCCCAGTTCATGCAGTTCGACGATAAGTTTCCGGTTAGCGTGAGCGAGGTGGTTCTCATGGGTCGTCTCGGACGGCACCTCCTTGGCGGGTACACGAAGGAGGACCGTTCCGTCGCGCGATCGGCTCTCGAAGCGGTCGGCCTCGATCGGCTTCGCTCCGTTCAGTTCTCCGAGCTCTCCGGGGGGCAACGCCAGCGGGTGCTCATCGCGAGGGCGCTGTCCTCACGCACCCGCGTGCTTCTGCTCGACGAGCCGACCTCAAATGTCGACCGGTTGGCCGCGCAGGAGATGTATTCATTACTCGAGCGCTTGAGCAGGGACATTACCATCGTAATGGTCTCTCACGACATCGGAGTTGTGTCTGCATTCACGAAAAAGGTGCTCTGCGTGAACCGTCGATGTGCAGTACATCCCACCGGAGAGCTGACGGGCGATTCTCTCGTCGATATCTATGCAGGCAAGATGGCCTACGTTCGCCATGATGCCGTGGTGGGTGGGAACGGAAATGAATAGCTTTATAGCGGATATGTTTCGCTATCAGTTCCTCCAGTATGCGCTCCTCGCCGGCCTCCTCTCATCAGTATCCTGCGGTATCGTGGGAAGCTATGTGACCACTCGGCGCATAACCTACGTCGCCGGGGCTATCGCCCACAGCGTGCTCGGCGGAATGGGGGCTGCACGCTTCCTCAATGTCGTGGAAGGATGGAAGTGGCTCTTGCCGGTGCACGGGGCGATCGTGGCAGCTGTCCTCGCGGCAGTCATCATCGCCGGAGTATCGCACTTCGGACGCCAGCGCGAAGATACCGTCCTGAGCGCGATCTGGGCGATCGGCATGGCAACAGGTATCCTCTTCATCTACGCGACGCCCGGCTACAGCCAGGACCTGATGAGCTACCTTTTCGGCAACATCCTCATCGTAAAGACCGGAGACCTCATTCTGATGGGAGCGCTCGACCTGATCATCCTCGCCTTCAGTGTGCTCTTCTATACGAAGCTGCTCGGGCTCTCCTTCGATGAAGAGTTCACCCGATTGCGGGGCGTACGGGTCGAATGGTACTACCTGTTGCTCCTGCTTCTCACTGCCCTCACAGTCGTGGTACTCGTTCAGGTAGTAGGACTGGTCATGGTCATCGCGCTCCTCTCCCTGCCGGCTGCAACCGCATCCCATTTTTCAAAACGCCTCTGGCAGATGATGGTGATCGCGTCAATCCTTTCACTTGCCTACACCGTCGGCGGGCTCTACGTGAGCTACGCAGCGAACATGCCGACCGGCGCGACGATCATCATCGTCTCCGGGGTGATCTACCTGCTCACGACGATTGTCAAGCGCCAGCTCGGCAGACACAAGCGGCGAGGACCCGCCGGGCGGGACAGGGAGGCGGTTGCCTCGTGACCTCCGACGACCTGCGGCGCCTCGAGCTGCGCCTCCCCCAGGAGCCCGGCATCCATCGTGACGAGCCGTTACTCGATTTCGTCGTTTTTATTCCACTCGTGCCCATCGACGGTGAGTACCACCTGCTTTTCGAGAAACGAGCTCGCGGCATTCGCCAGGAACAAGAGATATGTTTCCCCGGCGGAAGCGTGGAGCCGGAGCTCGACTCCACGGTGGAAGAAGCGGCGCTGCGAGAGACCCACGAGGAGCTGGGCATTTCTCCCGAAGAGCTCACGATAATCGGACGCATGGACGGAGTGCTGACCCATTGGGGAGGAATCATTGACGTCGTGATCGGCACAGTCGACGCCGACTCCGCGCTCTCATGCTCCCCGAACCCCCAGGAGGTCGAACGAACGATTCTCGCTCCCGTTCGCTACTTCGAGGAGAATCTCCCGGAGAGCTACAGCATTCGAGTGGAGTTTCAACCCTCCTATGTCGATGACCAGGGACAACATCACACCCTCTTTCCGGCGAAGGAGCTCGGTCTTCCGGAGAGATACAGGCGCCCTTGGGCGCGCCGCCCTCACGAGGTGCTCGCTTATCGCTACGACGGGGAGACGATCTGGGGGATAACGGCCGGCCTCACCCGCCGTCTCGTCGATTTGCTTCGCTGACTCGTGCTGCCATCTCCCGGGCGAAGTCCGCGGCATTGTGGAGATCCATCCAGTCCGGCCTGCCCTGCTGAAGTCCCCCTTCGGCCCCGAATGGCCCGTAGGTGTTCCAGCCCCCGCACTTGAACTCCCCGAGGATCCTTGCTCCGCGACCTTCAAGCTTTTCCTTGAGCGATTCGTGAGAGACGAGCTCGTCGAAACCGCTCGTCGAGAAGATGAACACCTGCTTTCCCCGGAGGCTCGCGATTCCGCTCACAAAGGAAAGGAGCTCTTTGTGATGAGCGCTGTAGTAGATGCCGGAGCCGAAGCCGACGAGGTCGTAGCCGACCACCGAAGCTGGATCTATTCCCTCCTCGATAGAACGGCATTCCGCCTCAATGGCTTCGGCCATGACCCGGGCAACCCGCTCGGTGTTGTGGTGGTGCAGCGACTTGTAGACGATAATCGCACGCATACTCAGCCTTACTTCTCTGTGAGCTTCCTGCGTGAGAGACCGTACTTCTCTCCGCGCTCCACGTTCCCGAGGGGCTCGATGTGCACGATGACGTCGTAAATGTTCTCGATCGAGCTCTTTATCTTCTTCTCCACCCGCTTCCCGATTTCGTGGCCCGCCTCAACTGTCAGACCGGCGTCAACTTCGACGTCCAGATCCACGACGAGCATCGTATTGATCTTCCTTACCCGGGTTCGGTGCGGATGATGCGCCCCCTCTACGGAGCCAATCGCGGCGAAGATTTCCCGGTACACCGCCGGATCGTCTACTCCCTCCATGAGCTCGGCGTTCGTCTCCCAGAAGATTGTGAAGGCAACCTTGATAATCCAGAGGCTCACACCGATCGCCATGGCCGAATCGAGAAACTGCAACGCAAACAGGCGTGTGAGGATCAGACCGAGGAGAACTGCTGCGGAAATGACGACGTCGTTGAGCATGTTGCGGGAGTCTGCAATGAGCATGGGGCTGTTAACGCGGCGCCCCACCTTATGCTTGTAGTAGCCGAGGAGCGGTTTCGTGACAAGAGAGAGGAGAATCGGGAGAAAGGCGATAGGAGAGGGCAGGTGCTCGCCCCTGCCTGAGATGATGTTCAGGGTCGTCTGATAGGCAAGCTCCGCCCCTGCGAAGAATATGATGAATGAGAGCGCCTTCGTCGCGATAGTCTCGGCGCGTCCGTGACCGTACGGATGCTCTCGATCGGGCGGTTTCGACGCAATGCGTGCCGTCAACAGGGTGAGAAGAGAGGTAACGATGTCGATGCTCGAATCGAGCCCGGCTCCGATGACCGCATAGCTGCCCGCGACGATACCGGCTCCGACCGACAGGACGGCGAGCGCCCCGTTGCCGATGATGCCGGCGATGGAGGCCCGTTCGATCTGTTTCTGCCGGTCGGTCGCCGCCAGCATGAGCGTCCCGCCTCAGCCGGCGCTCAAACCGGCCGCTCTTGCGGTATCGGCGCGCCGGATGAGACGGTCGTCAACCAACCGTGATTTCTTTCTCCAGATACACATCTTGAATCGTCCGTAGGAGCTCCGCGCCCTCCTTCATCGGCCGCTGGAAGGCCTTGCGTCCCGAAATCAGACCCATTCCGCCTGCCCGCTTGTTGATGACCGCAGTCTTCACCGCGTCGGCAAGGTCGCTTTCGCCCGAAGAGGCGCCGCCGGAGTTTATCAATCCGGCTCGCCCCGAGTAGCAGTTGAGAACCTGATAGCGGGTAAGATCGATCGGGTTGTCCGAGGAGAGCTCCGAGTAGACCTTGTCGTGGGTCTTGCCGAACTTCAGAGCCTTGTACCCGCCGTTATTGACCGGCTGCTTCTGCTTCACGATGTCCGCCTGGATAGTCGCGGCAAGATGGTTCGCCTGCCCGGTAAGATCCGCCGACAGGTGGTAGTCCGTATCCCCGACCTTGAAAGCGCTATTGCGCAGGTAGGCCCAGAGCACGGTTACCATGCCGAGCTCATGGGCGTAGCGGAATGCCTCCGAGACCTCCTGAATCTGGCGGTCACTCTCCTCGGAGCCGTAGTAGATCGTCGCACCGACGGCCGCGGCCCCCATGTCGAAGGCCTGTTCCACATGTGCGAACATGATCTGGTCGTAGGTGTTCGGATAGGTCAAGAGCTCGTTATGATTGATCTTGACGATGAAGGGAATCCGGTGAGCGTATTTGCGCGAGACGATCCCGAGAACACCGAGCGTCGAAGCGACCGCATTGCAGCCTCCCTCGATCGCGAGCTTCACGATGTTTTCCGGATCGAAGTAGTCGGGGTTCGGGGCGAAGCTCGCGCCGGCCGAGTGCTCGATCCCCTGGTCGACGGGGAGAATCGAGACATACCCGGTTCCCGCGAGCCGACCGTGGTCGAAGATCGACTGGAGGTTGCGAAGGACGCGCGAGCCGCGGTCGCTGCCCGACATGATCCGCTCGACGAAATCAGGGCCGGGCAGATGCAACCGCTCCCTGGAAACCTTTGGCTTGTAGGAAAGGAGCGCCTCCCCATCCTTTCCAAGCAGAGAGATCAGCTTTTCGTTCATCGTTCCTCCTACTTCGCTTTTCCCTGGTTCGCTACGGCGGCCATCGCCTGCTCGACTGCGGCTTGATCTCCGAGATAGTAGTGCGTCTTCGGCGTCAAGTCCTCGTTGAGCTCGTAGACCAGGGGAATTCCAGTCGGTATGTTCAAACCGACAATCTCCTCGTCGCTCACCTTGTCGAGGTACTTCACGAGCGCCCTCAGGCTGTTGCCGTGTGCGGCGATGATGACTCGTTTTCCCGATTTGATGGTCGGGGCGATCGTATCGTGCCAATAGGGTAGAAACCGCGCGACGGTGTCCTTGAGACATTCCGTAAGGGGAAGCTCGTCCTTCGTGAGATCGGCGTAGCGCGGGTCATGCCCCGGGAAGCGCTCATCTTCGGGAGTCAGCGCAGGCGGCTGGGTGTCGTAGCTTCGCCGCCAGATGAGCACCTGCTCATCGCCGTACTTCTTGGCCGTCTCGGCCTTGTTGAGACCCTGCAGCGCCCCGTAGTGGCGTTCGTTCAGCCGCCAATTCTTGTAGACGGGAATCCATTGTAGATCGAGCTCGTCGAGGATGATGTTGAGCGTACGCACCGCTCGTTTCAACACCGAAGTGTAGGCCATGTCGAAGGTGTACCCCTCTTTCTTCAACGCCTCCGCGCCGGCCTGTGCTTCCGCTACTCCTTTCTCGGAGAGATCGACGTCGGTCCAACCGGTGAAGCGGTTCTCCATATTCCATAGACTCTCTCCGTGACGTACCAATACCAGTTTGTACATCGCTCTCCTCCTGCGCTCATAATACTGAGTTTGGCGCCGGTGTGTCCAATGGGGCTATCGGGGAGGGGCGGTTTCCGAGGTTCGAACTCGAGGGGAATGGGCGCCGCAGGATTCGGCTGGCTCATACTGAACGATGCTGCGGTAGAAACCGAGCTCCGTCAGGACGTCGAGCTTCGGCTTGATGTTGCCCTCGATATCACAATGGAAGAAGCCGGGGAAGAGCTCTCGATTCTCGAGGATGAAGTCGTAGATACTGCGATGGGCGTCATCGACTTCGATGCCGAACCCGCTGCATGTCTCATGGCCGGTGATCATGTATTCGGGGATCATCTCGTAGCTGAACTCCAACTTATCTTTGTCCAACTCGTCGTAGATCTTGGTTTGCGGGAGGTAGCAGAGCAGGGAGGGAAGGACCCGGACGCCGATCATCCGAAAGGAGCTCATCAAGAAGACCGTTTGATAGAATTGCTCCATCGTCTCGAAGGGAAAGCCCCAGATGAAGAAGGCATCGACGCTCGGAAAGATCTCGGCCGACTCAGAGACCACCGAGATCGCCTTCTCGAGGTCGAAGCCTTTTACCGTCCGTTCGAGGATCTCCTCGCATCCCGACTCCACCCCGTAGCGTATCTCTACACAACCGCTCTTCGTCATGAGCTCCATCGCCTCGCGGTCGATGAGGTTGACGCGGCCGAAGGCCTTCCAGCGCACCTTCAGCCCCGATGCAAGAAGCTTCCGGCTGAAATCCTTGGCCCGCTCCGGACTTGCCAGGAAGTACTCATCCTGAAAGAGAAAGAGGTCGGACCGGGAACGCTCACGGAGGTACTTCATCTCGGTTATGATGTCCTCCGAGGAGCGCAGGCAGGGTTGAAAGTCCCACACCGGGGCGACCGAGCAGAAGGTGCAACGAAAAGGGCAGCCGCGCGACGTGATCATTCCGATCCCGTTGTATTGCTCGAGGTCGATACGGTCGTAGGCCGGATAGGGAATGGCGGCGAGCCGGGTGATTCTCGAACAGGGTTCGTTCCTCACCACGCGGCCCGATTCGCGGTAGTAGATGTTGGGACAGCGCGAAAGGGGCTTTCGGTTGACCAGGCAATCAACGAGGATCGGCCCGGCCACCTCCCCCTCTCCGTAGGCGACGACGTCGATCTCGGGGAAGCGGCGCAGTATCTCGGCCTCTACGGCCTTCGCTCCCACCCCCCCGAGAACGACCGTCTTGCCCGGGTTTCGCCTTTTCAGCTCTCGGCTGAGGAGAACTGCGAAGGGGAGAAGATTGGCCATCACCGATATCCCGATGATCGGTGCGCTGCCGTGGAGATAGTCGATGCAGTTGTCGATCGAGAACGGGTCCTCATAGCTATTGAGTTGGTAGTCGCGGAAATCGACCGCGAATCCTGCATCCTCCAGGGCGCGCGTGAGGTAGAGGGGACCGAGAGGGATGTGGAGCTCCCGGTCGACCCTGTCGAAGTACTTGAGGTAGAGCATGTTCAGATTGAGTATGGTAATGTCGCTCTCCTTCATTCTCCATCCTCCCGTGGAAAAGCGTGCAGACGCGGGTTGATCGGACAGGGGACGTTGTCGCTCGGATCGTCCGACCGCCACCCCAGGCTCTCGAGATGATAGTTCTCAACTTTCCCTGCCTCCGTCCTCACGCCCTCGTAGTGGAACTTCCGCATCCAGGGATCGAAGAGATAGTTGGTCGTCACGTAGCCTTCCAGAGGATTCGTTGCGGCCAACCACTGTTCCGTCGACGGGTACTCGCCGTGCTTCGCCCTGTACTGCTCGAGCGCCTTCTGGACACCCGCCATCTTCTCGGCGGCGTCCGCATTTACTCGCGGAGAGGCCACGGAATCGCTTTCGACTCCCGCGCTGGCCCCGGATGTCTCTATCAACACCGTTGAAGCCATCACGAGAAAAATGAGGGCCGGCGCCTTTTGGGTAAGGAAGCTCCTTACGTGGTGGCGGGGAACGAATGTCCTCCCGATCATCGCCGAGAGAATCGACCTCGAGGTGTTGGAGAGGACGTTTCGTTCGCTCCGGCTGAGAGTCAGCTCGATCGATTCTGCAGCCGCAAGCGGATCACCGAGCAACAGCTCCCTGAAACCGGGGTCCACTCTTGCCTTCTTCAGTAGGATTTCCACCCCGCGTGGGTAGCTTCCGCGGTCTTCGTGGGCAGTGGAGCGCCCTCCGACGATCGTTCTCGCGTGCTTGCTCATGGTCGCCCCCTATTCAATGACCGAATAGTCTATCGATTCGACCAGCGAGCTCACCCTCGGCGGCACGCCGGTCGCGTTGGCTTCCGCCGGATGGGAGATCCGCCAGAGGATGTACCACTGGTTCTTCCCAAGCAGGAACAGATAGGAGGTCATCTTCCTGCCGCTCATCTCCAGATTGAACACCGCCGAAAGGCAGTAGCGATCGCCGGAGGGCAGACTCCAGGTACCCTCCTGCTCGGCGAGCAGCGTGACGTTCTTCTTGTACTTGAAGACGTCGTTTTTGACCTGTTGGTAGTGCGCCCTCAGGAGGTCTTGGGTTACGGCACCGGCGTAGGTCGGATAGACATAGATGTCGGCTCGAGCAACGAAGTCACCCCAGGCTGTCGAATACCCGACGCTGACGTCGTGACCGTCGTTGTCGTATTTCTCCGCAGCAAACATCCTCCACGATCCGACCTCCGGTGGAAAAAGCGCTTTGGAGTAGACGTGTAACAGGTCGTTGTTGGGCTCGTAGCGCAGCCCGGCCGGTGCCCGTAGAGAGCCCTTCGGGGCCTTCAGGGCGGAGGGTGTTCCGACGCAGCCCACAACCAGGACGAGTGAAGACAGGACGAGCACCACCACGAGGTTCTTGGTTTTCATACGACTCCTCCTCGGAAAGAGATAGCGTGACCGTCGGCTAGCGCATCGTCGACCGCAAACTACTTTGATTTCGAGAATGAGTGCCGCCCCGGATCGATCGGGCAGGGGATGTCGTCGCGTGGATCGTCGGAGTACAACCCGAGGCTCTCCAACCGGTAGCTCTCCGCATTTCCTGAAGCGGTTGCTACCGCCTCGTAGTGGAACTTCCGTTTCCAGGGATCGAAGAGATAGCTCGTTTCAATGTACCTCTCAAGCGGGTTGGTTACAGTCAGCCACTGCTCGGTCGTCGGATAGCTGTCGTGCTCCTTCCTGTACTGCTCGAGAGCCGCTTGAACGACGCCCATCTTGCTCACCGCCTCGTCTCTCATGCTTTCCGACGACGACGCCGTGACGGTTTCTCCCTTCGAGCCGCCTGCGTCGACCTCGAGTGCCACGGTCGATGCGATTACGAGGAGAAGCAGCGCAGGGGCATTCTGCGTCAAGAAGCTTCTTACGTGATGGCGGGGAACGAAGGTCCGCGCGATCATCGAGGTCAGGATCGAGGGAGGCGTGTTCGCCAGAATCTTTCGTTCGCTCTCGGTGAGCTCGAGCTCAATTGATTCGGCGGCGCGGAACGCATCCCGCAACAGGAGCCGGCTGAACGGTGGCGAGACTTTCGCTTTCTTCAGGAGGATTTCGATGCCGTGGGGATAATTCTTTCGTCCTTCGGAGCCGCTCGCACGGCCCCCGACGATTGTCCTCGAGTGACTGCCCATGGTCACCTCCCGGGTAGCGAGCAGCACAACGACGGAGCAAGAGGCCTTTCTTACATTATGGGCCTGCTTGTACGAAGACGCAAGGGAGAAGTTGTTCGAATTCCCACCCGTTGCTCGAAACCGAACCGTTTCCGGGCTCGATTTCAATCGTTGATCATAAGGAGCTCTCGGGTATTGCGATGAAGCATAAGGTCGAGACGAGCCTTACTCACGCCCCCGTCAAGCAGCAGGCTGACGAAATCGAGCATTGCCTCGGGGCAGATCGGGTTCTTTTGCTGGCCCGAATCGGTTGCAAGCACGAACTGTGCCGTGGGGTTCGTCTCGACGAGGTGCTTGATAGCCTCTGTCGAGGAGTGACCGAGGGCGGAGACCGTGAAGTAGGCAAGCTCGAACCACACGTTTGCGGCGGAGAGGGTTTCCACGTCCTTCACCGTCAAGTTGGGGACGGAGAAGTCGATGTGGTTGACGAGGAGGTGCAGGTCGAGGCCCTCGCGCCGGATGAACTCCTCGAGCCGGATTATCTCTTCGGTAGTGATATGGCCCGTTGCAAGGACAGTCTCGCTGCCGCTCAGTATCGAGAGGATGTCTTTCATTTCCGCTTTGAGCTCACCTCCCTCGTCAACGATCCTGATACCTGTCTCGGGGAGCCTCGTGCGACGAACCTGTTGAAAGGGAAACCCACCGAGCTGTCCGATCGCCCTGCCGTGACCGTCGGCGTCGAGGGTCGGCAACCAGACGATCTTGGCCCCGAGGGTAACGGCGACATCGACGGCGTACGGGTTCAGCCCTCCCACCGGCTCGTTCAGCACAAGCCCGCCGTAGAGCCTGAACGGTCCGTGGTGAACGCTGTTCACCACCTCGACGGCTGTCACGGAGTCGCCGTGGTGCCACTTCACGACACCGAAAGCCATCCGCCACCGCTCGCAGGCGTCAACCAGCCTCCAGATGTCCGATTTGCGGTTGGGCACCAGGCTCGGCGAGGTGTGGATATGGGGGTCGCCGGCACCTTCGAGGAGCTCGGGGGCGCGTTCGTCCATCACCAGTTCTCCAATTGCGGCCTGATGCTCTCGAAGGCCTGCCTGATGTACCAGTCGCTCACGCTCAAGGAGTGATTGACATATTTGTACCGGTTCGGTGAGTACCAGGTCAGCTGGATGATCGTCGAGGAATTGATCCGATTGCTGACGTGCTTCATCGCATTGTGGTAGCGTTCGTGGATTGACAACAGGTAGTCGAGAAATGATTGAGCAATGTCGGACACCCGGCCGTACCGAGACATGTACTGGAAGTAGATCGGAAAGCTCTTCAGAAGCACGGACTTGAAGTCCTTTCCTTTCTGAAGGAACTCCTGCAGCACGGTGTCGACCACGACCTGATCTTCCACCTCCTGACGGCTTACGCGGGTGAATTTCATGAGATCGTAGTCGACGAGCAGCTCGTAGATGAGGCTGTCGGAGAGCGACCCCAGTGGGGCCAGGCCGAACACGAGTCGCGGGATTCTCCCGAGCATGTAGTCGGTGAAGCTGAAGGAGTCCAGAGGTAGGAGCTGCCGTTCGTGAGTAAGATAGTCGATCGCATCGAAGAGCTCCCCACGCGAGGTGTCGACGATTTCGAAACCCTCCCGCTCGAGCCAGTCGCGCTGCTCCTTGTCGACCCCGGAATCGTCGGTAATCACCACGCACATCTCTGCGTCGGGGGGCAATGAGATGCTTACTACGTGGGCAAGGAAAAGTGAAGTAGGGGAACCATCGTAGTGGAAGACGAAGCCCTTTTTCGCGTAGATCTTGCTGTCCTGCTTCGACATCTCCAGGTAATCCCGGATGGTATCTATGTCCCTGAAGCAGGACTTATGGGTGCTCTCTTCGATCGGGACATGGTGCTCGGTAATCCCGTGCTTCAAGCAGAGATAGTGAAATACCGAGTGAAAGGCGCTGTTCATGCTTTGGAACTGGCGCTTCTTTCGCCCCAACTCCGTCGAAAACACTTCCTGCGGCTTCTTCGTGCGCGGGAGCTCGTGCAGACGTTTGAGATCGATGAGAACCTCGTCCTCTTCGAAGAGCTTCATGTGGCTGTAGATTTGCCCTTCATACAAGACCTGACTGTATCCGCCCAACACCAACTGGCCGCCGTCCAGACCGACGATGCCGAGGTAGAGTACCGGAAGGTTGTGGTCTCTGGATATCTTCGAAAGAACGTTGTAGATCATGTCGTCGGTCTTCCCGAGGTAGAAAGGGCTCGATGAGATGTTGATGAAGACGTCCGGCTCCTGACGGGTAACCTGCTCGACCGGATTGTCTTTGAAGCGCCTGATTTGAGACAAGGCCTGCCAGCTGTCCTGACAGATGTTGAAACCTACTCTGAGGCCGTCGAAGGTGACGACCTGCAGATCCTCTACCCGCCCCTCCTGGACGTAGAGATTCTCGGTCAGCTCCTTCTCGAACGGGATGAGCACCTTGTTCTGCGAGTACTCGAACTTGCTCAGATTGGGGATACCGTCAGGGATGTAGCAGAGTAGAGAGTTGTTGGCCCATTTCTCGCTTTGCCGCACGTTCTGACGGTAGTATCCAAGAATTACGCCTATCTTGAGCCGGTCTGCCGCGAACTTGACGATGTCGAGTGCCTCGGCGCTCTGGCGATAGAACTCGGGATTCTTCAACTCGTCGAAGATGCTGTATCCCTGGAGCGCGGTTTCTCCGAAGATGATGATTCGTGCTCCCTTCTTCCGCGCCCGTTCCATTCGAACCACCATCTCGATGGCGTTCAGCAAAGGGTTGGACGGAGTCGGTCGGAACTGGCACATCGTCACCAGTAGCCGCGAACGGCGTTCGGATGGGGGATGGAAGGCAGCCGAGCTATCTTCTCCGCTCATCTCTCTCTCCTGCCCTCCTCTGGAAGGCTACAAATGTGTAAAGAACCATTCGGCGACCGCATCGGCAAGCTCCTCGAACACCGGATCATTCAAGGTCATGAAGTCGTTGTGCTTGCCGTCGATCGAGTGGAACGTCACCCCAGGCACCGCCTTCCTGAGCTCCTCGGCAAGCAGGGGCGGGTGGAGCTTGTTCCCTTTTCCGTGGGCGACGAAGAGTGGCTGGGTCAACTGTGCAGCTGCGGCGATCGAGTCGAAGAGATAGATCGATTCGGCGAGCTCGAATGAGACCGGAATGTTGTAGTGCTTTACGGGCCGAAGGCGTTCGTCCACGACGTCATTCGTTTCGGGATCGAGAGGATAGGCTTCGAAGGGATCGGTCAGACGAAATGTCCCTTCGAACACGCGCTTCCGGCGGTCGGCTTCCATCTTAACGAGCAGCTCGCCCAGACCCTCATCGGAGAACGAAGCGCGCAGGAATGATTCGCCGTTGTAGAAACCGTTGATTCCGGCAACCGCCCGGATGTCCGGGTTCTTCTCGGCGGCTCGGATCACGAGCCCCGCTCCCATTCCCCATCCGAGGAGCACCATGCCGCTCTGCTTCACCTCCGTTTGATATTTCAGGAAGGTAATACCGTTGCGGATGTCCTTCACCTGTTCTTCGAGCAGGAGTCGGCCTCGCTCCCCGTCGCTTTCGCCGCACCCCCGGTAGTCGAAACCGAGCACTACGAAACCCTTCGGAGTCATCACCTCGGCGAAAAGATGCGGATAGATCGCGTTCAGCCCGGTATATCCCGAACAAGCTACGATACACGGGTAGGCCATCGTAGCGTTGAAGTCCTCGGGCAGATAGAGGGTGCCCCTGAGCCTGATCTGGTCGCTATAAAATTCGACGTACTTTTCCTTCATGAAATCCTCAAGTGTACGCTCCAGCTCCCGCTGAGAACGCTCGCTCCTCCCTTCCCGAGTAAAATCTGATTGTTACCGTATTATATACAACCCGAATCTTCAATCAGTTACACATTTCAAGCTACGGTTGAGACCTACGGAGAGTTGATTTGGATTCTGTCGCACGCAGAATGCGGACGGGAGAGGCATGACCGAGGCAACATCCCCTAATTTGCTCAGCTCACCAGGCATGCGGCAGCGCGGGAGAGAGGTCCGGCAGTAGCTGAAATTCCGTGTATACTATCGCTGGGAGGTACCAACTCGTGCGGGCTTCTACTGAGCACCTGATAGAAATGTTGCCGCTCAAGCGTCTGAGATGGTCGACGAAGGTGACGGTAGTCTCGAGCATCTCTGCCGTCCTCTGCTTGATCGGGGCGTTCGTGCTGCTTGTTTCTACACACAACGTCTTGTGGGCAATGCTGCTCGTCATACCGATCCTAGCCACTGGGTTGCTCTTCGGTTCTCTTTCGGGCGCGGTTGTCGGGTTCGCACTCCTCGTGGCGGCCGGCCTGGCAGAAAACGCGATCGGGGAGGGACTGCTCCACACTGTCTCGGATTATCTGGTGGCCGGGCTCGTTGTCGCCTTCGTCGGAGGCTCGGTAGGTCGAGTGAGCGGTCTCTATTTCGAACGCGGTCGGCTGCTCGAGGAGTTGCGAGTCACTTTGGAGCGCGCGCGGCGAGATGAGAAGAGCATCGATCTGAGCGAAGAACGTTATCGCAACATCTTCCAGAACTCCTCCGTATCGTTGTGGGAGGAGGATATCAGCGAGCTCAAGGCGGAACTACAACGGCTCAAAGACGCCGGGGTCACCGACTTCCGGCGCTATTTCGAAGACCATCCGAATTTCGTCGCTTCCGCGATCCAGATGACACGGGTCATCGACGTCAACATGGCGACTTTGGAGCTCTACGGCGCTCGATCCAAGGAAGAGCTACTCGGCAGCCTCGACAAGACGGTAGACCTCGGGGACCCGGTTCTGGTGGCAAGCTTTCGTGACACGATTCTCGCCATCGCTGAGGGTCGAAGCTACTACCGCGGCGAATCCACCGCCCGAACCCTGGGTGGGAAGAACCTGAATATCGCCGTGAGCTCCTACATCCGTGAGGAGGAGGAAGGCTCCTCCTACATGCTCGTCAACGTAATGGACATCACCGACCGCAAACACGCGGAAGACCGGATCGTGCACCTCAATCGCCTCTACGCGGTCCTGAGTGAGATAAACCATGTCATCGCGCGGGTGCGGGATCGAGAATCGCTCCTGACAGAGGTCTGCCGAATCGCAATCGATCAGGGGAGCTTTCGCATGGCGTGGGTCGGCGTAGTCGACGAGGCTTTACACTTGCTTCGGCCCGTTGCCTCAGCGGGCTTCATCGGGACCTACCTCGATGAGATCCGCATCTCTACGCTTGACGTTCCCGTGGGGCGGGGCCCCGGTGGAAGGGCGGTGAGAGAAGGACGAGCGGCCGCCTTCGGCGACATGTGGAACGAGCCGAGCGCCGACCCGTGGCGTGAGGCCGCACGTCAGAATGGCTATCGCTCCTGCGCCAGCGTACCCCTGCGGCAGGGCGATCGAGTGATCGGAACCTTCAACGTCTACTCCGAGGAGCCCTGGTTTTTCGACGAAGATCAGATCGGTCTGATCGAGGAGATCGGTTCGGACCTCTCGTTTGCGCTTCGCGCGCTGGAGGAGGAAGCCAACCGTCGGCAGGCCGAAGAAACACTCAGGAAGAGCGAGGCGCGCCTGCGATCCGTCATGGAGAGTGCGGCCGATGCGGTCGTCATCGCGGACGGAAACGACAATATCACCCTGTGGAACGTCGCTGCGATTTCGCTCTTCGGCTACAACCCGGAGGAGATCGTCGGGAAGCCGCTCTCCACGATCGTGCCTCGAGAACTGCTCGCGCGCCTCGAAACGAAGCACATCAGCTCCGATTCTCCTGGGCGGACGGTACGGCGCGAGTCGATACCGATCGTCTTCGCCGGCACCGCCAAGGACGGCAGCGAGATCGACGTCGAGTTCACCCTGGCAGGCTGGGAGGTCGACGGTGAACGCCACGTGACGGGAATCTTCCGCGATGTTACCGAACGCACGCGCGCGGAGGAAAAAATCCGCGAGCAAGCACAACTGCTCGACATCTCGTCGGAGGCCATCCTGGTTCGCGACCGTGAGGGCCGCGTCCGCTATTGGAACCGCGGAGCGGAGCGTCTCTACGGCTGGAGCGCCGGGGAGGCGCTGGGTCACGACGATACCGTGCTCCTGCGCCTGCCGTCGGCAGAGAAACAGGCGGCCGTTCTCGGGATTCTGCAAACTGGGGAGTGGTCCGGAGAGCTCCATACGAGTGCCCGAGACGGACAGCGCCTGACGGTTCAGGCGAGCTGGACCCTGCTTCGCGACCGGAGCGGTCTGCCGAATGGAGTGCTGGTGGTGTGCAGCGATATCTCCGAGAAGAAACTCTCGGAGACCCAGCGTTTGCGCAACCAGCGGCTCGAAAGCCTGGGCAGACTTGCCGGGGCAATTGCTCACGACCTGAACAACATTCTCACCCCGGTTCTCGGCGGAATGGAAACGCTCGAGCTCGAGAAGATGCCGGAGAGCGACCGAACGACCGTCGGGCTGATTCGCAGCAGCGTGCTGCGAGGCGCGAATCTCATCCGACAGATACTTACCTTCGCGAGTGCCGGACACGGGCAGTATCAGCAGCTGAGCCTCGCTCCCCTCATCGAGGAAGTCGCGGGGATGGTCCGGGGCACGCTGCCGAAGACGACGGAGCTCCAGTGCAGTGTGGCGCCGGGACTCTGGCCCATCAACGGCGATCTGACTCAGATCCACCAGGTCGTGATGAACCTATGCGTCAACGCCCGGGATGCGTTGACCGGCGGCGGGAGCGTGAGTATCACCGCGGAGAACGTGAGGCCCGACCCTGCAACGAAAAGAATGCACATTGACGCCTTGCCGATCCGGTACGTGCATCTGCGGGTCGAGGACACCGGCGTCGGCATCGAGCCTTCCGTTATCGAGAACATCTTCGATCCGTTTTTCACGACGAAAGAAAAGGGAACCGGAACCGGACTCGGTCTCGCCACCGCACTCTCCATCGTCAAGAGTCATGGCGGATTCATCGACGTGCATAGCGAGCCAGGGAAGGGCAGCCGCTTCGACGTCTATTTGCCGGCTTCGGACGAGTCCCGCGAGAATCGCCGAACGGAGCCCACCATGCCCGTTCCGCGGGGGAACGGCGAGTTGATCCTCGTCGTAGACGATGAGTCGCCGATCAGAACGGTCATCAGTGACATCCTGACCGCGCACGGCTACCGTTCCGTCACTGCGGGAAGCGGTGTCGAGGCTCTACGCATCTACGAGGCGCAGCGGAACGAAATCGCCGCAGTGATGGTCGACGCTTTAATGCCGCATATGGACGGCATCGCCACGATCAAAGCTATCAAGGCGATCAACGAGGACGCTCGACTGATGATCGTCAGCGGACTCATCTCTCACGATCAGGCCGAGGAGGCGCGTCGCTACGGAGTAGCTGAGCTCGTCGGCAAACCCTTTACGGCCAACGACTTGCTGCGAAGCGTCCACCGTCTAATTTCGGACTGACCTCTGCCTGCATATTCATTCCCGCAGTGTTCTCCGCATTCATCCCGGAGTCTTTCCTTTCCGCCGAATTGGGTCGTCAGGTCATAGAGACTTCCTGGAGGACTCGCGGTCGGGGTCTTCCGAAAGGGTGGCACCGTCGTGATATGATGGGAGAACATCCCGAATAGAAGGAGCAGCCATGGCAAGCAAGAGTTGGGGAGATCTTCTCCACGATCATTCACCGTCCCTTGACCGACAAAACAAGGACGATTTCCAATTCCTGAGCAACGACTCCTCCCTGAGCTCGCGCGAAAAATTCCTTCTGGCGATGGCACTCGACGCGATGGCGAACAAACCGATCGGGTCCAAGCGCTACGGGGAGGCGGCGGTGAAGGCCGGGGCGTCGAAGGAGCAGATCCTCGAGGCCCTGACGATCGTTCGCATGTTTGCCGGTAGGGGCGCCCTGGCAACGGGTTGTGAGGCTCTCAGGCAGTTCGAGGCGTAGGCGGCCGGCGCCCGAGTCGATCTCTCCTTGAGCTCGTTAGTCAGTTCCACTCTCGTAGAATGACGTCGAGATGGCGTCGGGTGAGTGTGCCCATGTTGTCGACCTCCAGGAAGCTCCGGTCGTCATGGTAGCGGGCAAGATCCGCCGCCAACGATCGAACGTTTTCCTCCGGACTGAGTGTATCTGTCTCCATGACGTCGAGTAGAGTACGGATGCGCTGGTTCGACATCTTCATCCGCCGCGCGATGAGGCTTCGCTCCTCGCGCTGATACTGGTGGATAGTCTGGGTGGGCAGGAGACGCCAAACGAGGTCGACTACAGTCTGGTTCTCCTTGTAGAACTGGGGAAGGTAGACCTTGAGGTTGCCCTCGTAGCTTTGCTGGTCGAAATCGATTGCCCGAACCCGATATTGGGCCATGTCGAAGTCTCGTGTGATGATGACGACGTAGTTGTAGGCCCGCATGTCGCCGAGGAGCTTGGCGAAGCTTCGCTCGTTGAACTTCACGAACTCCTTCGCGATTCTTATCAAATCGCGATCGTCTGTCGGAAGGTCCCGTTCGAGAAATATGTCGCCCGGAATCCCCGAGATGTGCTCTTCTATGAGCGTGTTTCGATTGACGAGGAAGTCGATTCGATTCGGTGCCAGAATGTGCTCGAGCTCCAACCCGTAGAGCCGCGATGCATCGATCTTCTTGATGTAGTAGTAATCGTGATTGTCGTTGTAGCGGTTGACGACCCGCACGCGAAACGGCTGCGAGTTGCCGAATCGGCAAAACTCAATTCGGCTGATGAACAGGTGGTCGGTGTAGTCGGGTGCTTCGGGGGTCTTCAGATAGGCGTAGATACGCAAGAGCTCCCTATGGAGGTCCCGCGTCTCGCCGGGTCCGTAGAGGACGACGTCCCAATAGCTGTCACTCCCGTCCTCCTCGCCTCGAGAGAACGAATCCCGGAAACCGACGAGGTCGTCGTAGTTCAGCTGAAACGCCCCGACCCGCTGGTGCTCGAGAAGATAGGTGTAGAAGTGATCGCTGAGGGGGATGCTTGGTTTCTTCTTCTCGATACGAACGAAATCACGTTCCCTGAGCTGTCTCATCTCCGTCGACTATTCTCCCCTCCTCGGAGCCCACACGAGGCGGATTGAGAGGGAAATCACATAGAATTAGTATAGTATTATGAACATCATGGCACAAGTCAGCTGCAGAGGCTCTTCTACCTCGCCGGCGCCGACCCCGGCGCCTCGGGGGGACTCCTCCGCATCGCAATCTGGGTCCGGTTCCAGGTATTGATTACAGCTATCGCGACGGTCAGGTCTACAATCTCCCGTTCGCTGAAGTGCCGCTGGAGCTCTTCGTAGATCGAATCCGGGGCGTGGGTTTCGGCGATTCGAGTCAACGCTTCGGCCCAATCGAGCGCGGCGCGTTCCCTCGCGGAGAAGTCCGGCAGGTCGCGCCAGCCGGCCAGGCAATCGAGACGACGCTGGGGCTCCCCGAGCTCACGCGCCTCCCTCACGTGCATATCCAAACAGAAGGCACATCCGTTTATCTGAGAAACTCTGACCTCTATGAGGTTTTTCAACCTCGCATCGAGGGCACGGGTGCTGCGGGCCGCGGCAACGATTCCTTTGTATGCCTCCGGGTTGATCTTCGTCCAATCGAGTCGTTCGTCCATCGTCTCTCCTCGTAGAAATCTCATTTGTTGCGACGACAAGCTATCGCGAGCACGCGAACGACGTCTTGAAGAAATCCGACCAATTCAGGAATATTTAAATCAGATGGCTCACGAACTTCTCTATCTTCGGGTCTCTCCTCCCCACGCCGGTCTCTCGCGCTACGTGCAATCTTACTGGACCGTCGAAACCCCCGCCGGAGCCCTTCTGCGCGAACCTAAGCTCCGTTACCTGCATCCCGACGGCGGCCACGGCATCATGCTGAACTTCGGCGACCCCGTCCTCACCAACACAGGAGAACGGAGGACGGGTTTCACAGTCGGATCGAAGCTGCTCGCTCCCTCCACACTGAGGTTCAGTGGCAGGGTTCGAATGACGGGGATTCGATTCCGACCTCATGGCGCCTATCCGTTCTTTCGGACCTCGACTCTCTGCGAGGATGCCTGCCGGTCAGCAGCGCTCCGTGTGCTTTACGAGCAGGTCGGATATACTCCGAAGCAGCTTGCCCGCATCGCCCGCGCTCGCCGTGC
>CAZDMH010000002.1:92669-113283 GCA_964506755.1 uncultured Spirochaetales bacterium | reverse complement strand
AGCAGGTCGGATATACTCCGAAGCAGCTTGCCCGCATCGCCCGCGCTCGCCGTGCCAAACAAGTACTTGCGGCCCTCGACGGAAAATCACTTTCCGAAGTGACCTACGGCCTCGGCTATTCGGATCAGGCGCACTTCACTCGTGAGTTCTCCGCTCTCATCGGCATTCCGCCTGCCGAGTATCGGGCATGTGTGGCGAAGGAGCGCAAGAGATGATTCCGATATGAGAAGCGACCGTAGACAAAGGATGCTCGACTATCTCGAATCGGTCTTCTACGGAAGGTCCTGGCATGGAGCCTCACTCCTGAAAACCGTTCGCGAGCTCGACCTCGATCAACCAACGATGGAGAACGACAAGGGGTTCTCGCCGTGGAAGATAGTGCTCCACTGCGACTACTGGAAGTTCGAGGTGTGCAACTGGAAGGCAGACAAGCGGCTACTCGAAGATCAGCGCTCGTTGCTCCGTGAAGCGGTCCGGCGATTTCCGGCAGCACGACTCGACAACGCGCCTGCAGACAGCGTCAGCTACGCCGGCTGCATTCTCGGGGCGGCAGCTCACGACGTTTGCCATGCCGCGCACCTCCGCAACCTGGGAGTCATCGGCTTCCAGGTCTCGCGCCGTGGATCGCAGGAAAGGAATCTCCGATGAGTGACGATATCTATGAAGCAGTCGACCGGTACATCGGCCGGCTTTTCGCGCACCGTGACGAGGTACTCACCTCCATAGAGCAGTCCTTCGAAAGCTCGGTCGCCTACAACCAGAGTGTCTCTCCGAACCAGGGACGCTTCCTTCATATCCTCGCTCTGATCTGCCGGGCGAAAAGGATTCTGGAGATCGGAACCTTTCGAGGCTACAGCACGATTTGGCTGGCGAAGGCGCTCCCCGGCGACGGACACCTTGTCTCCATTGACCGGGATCGTTCGGGGGCCGAGCAGGCGCGAGTCAACTTCGAGCGAGCCGGCCTGGGTGATAGGGTGGAGGTTCGAGTCGGCGAGGCGGTCTCCGTCCTGGAACAATTGATTTCCGAACGAGCCTCTCCGTTCGACCTGGTCTTCATCGACGCGGACAAGGAACCCTACCCTGACTATCTGGATCGGACGCTTCGTCTCTCGCGGCCGGGAACGGTCATCGTCGCCGACAACGTGGTGCGCCGGGGAAGAGTCACCGACTCACAGGCCGGCGACCAATCGTTGAAGGCGATCCGAGAGTTCAACGAGCGCCTTGCCTCCGATCCTGATTTGACCGCGACGATCCTCCAGACCGTCGGGGTCAAGGGTCACGACGGCATGGCGATTGCGGTGGTCCGATCCGCCCGCACGTGAGGCGTGACCATTGTTTCGTCGCCGGACAAGGTGCCGGCTCGTCGAGCGGGACCGTATCGAGATACCGTCGGCACGCCGTACCGTTTCTGCTCGTAGTGTAGTATTATCAAGAGCGAGAACAGGCATATGGTGGAGGTCTGGGTTCAAGAGGTCGACTACTCCTGGTACGCTGTTGCACACGATGGGGCGAAGCTCGTCGCCACGGCGGTAGCGTCGAGCCGAGAGCGAGTTGTCTCGGAGATCATGCATCACGTCGGGCAGTCGATCCCGCGGCGACTCACCGAGGAAGAATCGGATTTCGGACGTGCACTCGTCCGCATGCTCGCCCGCCTCGAGGCTGGTGACGAAAGCGAGAAGCTCTTCGAGCTCTCCGAGGAGCACGTTCCGCCCTATTTGTACGCGACACTCACCGTCGCCGCCGCCATTCCGCTCGGTTACGTGACCACCTACGGCAGCATCGGCGAGCTTTCCGGCGTCATCGCACGTACGGTCGGTAGAATCATGGCGACCAACCCACTCTATCCCATTGTCCCCTGCCATCGCGTCGTCGGCTCCGACATGAGCCTTGTCGGCTATGGCGGCCGTCAGGACGTCTTCGCCCTCCGCTCGAAGTTGAAACGGCTTCGAGCCGAGGCGCGCGGCCGGCGCGCAACAGAGATTTCCGTTCCCGGTGGTCTGCTTCCCCTCTATCCAGTCGAGCGCGTGATCGCAAAGTCCATCGGCACCGCCGCCGACCCGGTCGGCCAGCTAACCCTCTTTTGACGGCGTCTCGTCGGACTTCTCATCCATCGGCGCCGTCGGCCGGTTCGCCTTGAAGGTTCCAGCCAGGAGCGCTCCGGCGGCAACAAGGCAGACCAGGCCCGCCGGGGAATAGCTGCCTGTCGCACTGTAGGCTACGCTGAAGATGTAGGGTCCCACGGCCGATCCGGCCACAGTCAGCGCACTTATGAATCCGGATATGGCGCCGAGGTGCTTTCGGCCGAAGAAGCGAGGCCAAGTGATGTTGGAAATGATCCCGAACATCCCCTGGGCCATTCCCTGACCCACGATGAGAAGAACAACCGGTGCCCCCGGCTGAAAGAAGGTGATCGCGGCCGAAGAGAGGATGATCCCACCGAGCTGAATCATGAGGAGGTATTTGAGTCGTATATAGTCGCTCAAGGCGCTTCCGAGAAACTGCAGAGCGACTGCGACGATCGAAGCGGGGAAGAAGATTGCCACGGCCTGGGCGCTCGTCATACCGCCAGATCGGAAGATCGATACTATGTTGAAGGTGTAGGCCGTTACGAGCAGCGAAGAGAGCACGAGCGTCAGGCCGAAGATCCAGAGGCTGTAGGTTCGGCGCGCCTCGCGCAATGTGAAGTCCCGTGCGGCGATGGCCTCGGGATGAGTACGCCGCGCGCGCAGAATTGCACCGCCGTCGGGTTGTAGACCGTGCGCCTCCGGAGTGTCGCGGAACATCAGCAACACGAGCACCGCAAAACCGCCGAGCGCCGCCGCCGTTATTCTCCACGCGTGCTGCCAGTCGCCGTGCCGGATGAGCGCCTCGAAGAACCGGGGAGAATAGGAAAACCCGAACGAGATTGAGACTCCCATGATCGCGTTGGCGAGACCACGCCGTTTCTCGAACCACTCCATTACCATGTTGCGGGAGCAGAGCGTCAGCACACCCTGACCGAAAAACCGCAGGAGGAAGAACGAAAACGTCATGACGATGAATGCGGCTGCGGTCGCGCCGAGGAAGGGAATCGCGTTTCCCAATGCGCCGACGACGCCAACGGATTCCGAAAGCACCAGGAGTATTCCTGCAAGTCCTGCCGCGGCGATCGTCGCAATGATCCGGGCGCCGAACCGATCGTACATTCTTCCCGCGAAGGAAAGAAGGAGAGCGCTCGACACGGTTCCGCAGAGATAGGCGAGACTCAACAGGTTGCGTGAGATGTGAAGAGCACCTATGAGAAAATCGGTGAATACCGAAACCCCTACGGTTTGCCCGGGGACGCTCATGACCATCCCCATGGTCCCGAATCCCAGGATGACCCATCCGTAGAAGAACGGGAAACGAGCAGGGTCGAAAGGCATATTTCGAACGGCGTGCGACGCGGGAAGCTCGAGTCGTGGTGACATGGCTCCAGATTATACGGATGGGTAGTCGGCCCGGCAACGGGAAGAGCACAGCTTGGACCTTTTTCCTGCCGTGCGCGACGGTCTACGACCGCACCGATTTGCAGTGGCTCGGGAGTAGCGGTAGCATAGAGAATTTCGTATATTTATCGGCATGAGAAGGGAATCCAGCAGCGATACGCTCACAACACCAGAATCCACGGCTCGAAGCGACCGCCTCCGCGAGATCATCGAAGCACAACGCACCTACTTCGGGAGTGCCACGACCCGCCCAATTCAATTCCGGAGGGAACAGCTACTGCGTCTCAAGCAAGCGCTCCTGCAGAACGAGGGGGCGCTGCGCGATGCGTTGCAGGCCGACCTCCACAAGTCGCCTGCCGAAAGCTACTTGACCGAGGTATTTCTCGTCGTCAACGAAATCAACTACGCCCTGCGCAACCTCCGCCGATGGACACGTCGCGAGCGGGTGAAGACGGACATCGTTCAACAGCCGGCGCGAAGTTACCGGGTGGCTGAGCCGCTTGGCGTAGTCCTCATCATAGCGCCGTGGAACTACCCCGTTCAGCTCTCGCTCTTGCCGCTCGTCGGCGCTATCGCGGCCGGCAATTGCGCGGTGATCAAGCCCTCGGAGCTTGCACCAAACAGCTCGAGTGCTATCGCCCGCCTCATCGCGGACACCTTTCCCTCGGAGTACGTGACCGTAGTCGAGGGTGGGCCCGACGCCGCCCAATCGCTCCTCGAGCTTCGGTTCGACTACATCTTCTTCACCGGCGGTACCCGCATCGGCAGGCATATCCTGCGAGCGGCGGCCGAGCACCTGACCCCGGTTACCCTCGAGCTCGGAGGCAAGAGCCCCTGCATCGTCGACCGCAGCGCGGACATCGCGGCTGCCGCGAAGCGCATTGGCTTCTCTCGGTTCATCAATGCGGGGCAAACCTGCGTGTCTCCGGATTACGTTCTCGTCCAGAGCTCAGTAAAGGATCGTTTTGTGGACGCCCTGGTGAAGAGGCTTACGGAATGGTGGGGGGATGGAAGCAAGCCGCCTGAGGATTTCTCGTGCATCGTCGACGGTCGGCACTTCGAGCGCCTCGCCTCCCTCATTCGCAAGGCGTCCGAGGAAGGGGCGAAGATCGTCTATGGTGGAGCTGCGAAAAGGGATGAGCGTTACATCGCACCGACGGTCATCACCGGAGTGAAGTCCGACAGCGCGCTGATGGAGGAGGAGATCTTCGGTCCGATCCTGCCCGTCATCGAGTACAATACCGAGGACGAAGCCATCGGCAAAATCCTCGAGCGCCCCAGTCCCTTGGCCGCCTATCTTTTCTCGAGCGATCGTTCTTTTCAGGAGCGTTTCGTGGACAATGTGCCCGCCGGTGGGATGTGCTTGAACGACTGCCTCTCCCACATGACGACAACAAGCCTTCCGTTCGGCGGGGTCGGCGAGAGCGGCATGGGGTCCTATCATGGATTGGAGACCTTTCGCACCTTCAGCCACCACAAGAGCGTCATGAAAAAGGCGCGCCGATTCGACCTGCCGGTTCGGTATCCCCCCTACGAGCGACGAGAGGGAGTGATCCGGCTCGTGCGAAGGCTGTTTACCTGACGGCGGGCCGCCACTGGGTACGCGCCCTGCATACCACCGTACCGTCCAATTTCGTCACACCGTGTAGAAAACCGAGATTCTCACCCGTTTCTCGCTGCGTGAAGACGAGCAACTCGTCGCCGGGGAGGCTCTCGCCGTTGAAGTTGATCTCGATCTCAACGAGCTCGTTCCCCTGCTCGCGAAATCCGGAAGGAAGACCCTCGAACATCCATTCGACGTAACGAGTGCTGTTTACATGCTCGTTGAGGTCCATATCCGCAAAGCTCGCCTTGGCGCGGAAGCTCGGGTCACCATGTTCGAAGGGGGCCACCTTCGCCGCCGACCGGTCGAAGAGGTGCCGATCGACGATCATGTCCATTCGATCCGCGATCCGTTCTACTCGAACCGGGGTCCGCTTTTCGATATCGACAACGACCCAGCTGCTCGTGCCGATTCCGACCTCCTCTCCCGCCTCGTTCGTGACGAGCCAGTCCCGCAGCGCAAAGATCCGCTCTGTCCCCGAGGGCCAGGTATCGATCCGGAGCGTCTCCCGCCACAGCGGAACTCGCTTCGAGCGGTAGAGGAATCGTGAGAGAACCCACATGTTGGCGTTTTCCCGCAAATCGTCGAGCCCGTATCCTATCTTCGTCGCATGCTCGGCTACGCTGTCCTGGAGAAAACCAAAGATCGCGGGAAAGGTGGCCTTGCCCACGGGGTCGACCTCGTAGGTGTGAACCGGATAGATCGAGGTGAATACGGCCATGCGGTTTTCCTCATTGGGAGCTGCCCGCCCCCTTCGATGTTTTCAGACTTCCTCATAACGGAAACAGCTCGTGACGTGATCGTTCACGAGACCGGTAGCCTGCAGATGCGAGTAGATGATCGTCGAACCGACGAAGGAGAACCCGCGAGACTTCAGGTCCTTGCTGATTCGATCCGAGAGCTCGGTACGCGGGGGAATCTCGGCGATCGACTTCCACCGGTTTTTCACCGGTTTCCCGTCCACGAATGCCCACAGGTAGGAATCGAAGCTGCCGAACTCCTCCTGCACCTCCAAAAAGCGCGCGGCGTTGTTGATCGCAGCTCGGATCTTGAGCCGATTTCGGACGATTCCTGAGTCCGCGAGCAACCGATCGACTTCGCGATCGCCGTATCGCGCCACTTTCTGTGGCTCGAACCCCTCGAACGCTCTTCGATAGTTCTCGCGCTTCCGTAGAATTGTGAGCCAGCTCAGGCCCGCTTGAGCGCCCTCGAGGACGAGGAATTCGAACTGGGTCCGGTCGTCGTGCACCGGAACACCCCATTCCTCGTCGTGGTAGCGCACGTAGATATCGAGGTCACCACACCAATCGCAGCGCTTCATCCTTTCGCCGTCAGCCCTCCGAAACCGCTGCGTCTCCGCGCAGCCCGATCTCGTCGGCTACCTCTCTCATGCCGGCGATCGTGTTCTCGATGACCTGCGAGAGCTCCATGCCGAGCATCTCTGCGCCCTTCTCGATGATGCTTCGATCCACGCCGGCGGCAAAGCGTTTCTCGTTCCACTTCTTCTTCACTGATTTCGCCTTCATGTCGAGCACGCTCTTAGAAGGGCGCACGAGGGCGGTCGTAGTGACGAGGCCGGTGAGCTCGTCTATCGTGAAGAGCACCTTCTCCATGTACTCCACCGGCTCAACCTCTGTGCAGATTCCCCATCCGTGACTCAGCACCGCGTGGATGTATTCCTCCGGCCATTCCTCTTCTCGGAGTATCTTTTCAGTGATCGTGCAATGTTGGTCGGGGTATTTGTCGTAGTCGAGGTCGTGGATAAGTCCTATGACGCCCCACTTTCCCTCGTCCTCCCCTTTCAACCGGGCGAAGTAGCGCATCACCGCCTCGACCGACAGGGCATGCTTGATGAGGCTTTCGTTCTCGGTGTAACGCGCGAGCAGCTCGAATGCCTCTTCACGAGTCGGCACTTTCATAGATTATCCTCCTGCAGTCGAATTTCGCAGAACGATAGTCTACTGCGCGGTGTGCGATTTTACAAGCTCGACGAGCTTTTCGTAGTGGGCGCCTTTCCAGTAGATCTTGCCGCAGGCGGTGCAGCGGCTAAACTCCTCATAGAGCTCGCGAGTCTTCTCGGGAAGAAGGGATTCAATCGTTGCCTTGGCAACGCGCTCGAGCGGCGCGTTGCAGACCGGACAGCGAGTGAACGGCCGCGCGGCCCGCCGCAGGTCGAAGCGCCCGAGAACCTCCCGCAGCTGCTCGAGCGGGCGCTGCGAGCGCAGCCAGTAGCCGTGTGTCACGATGCGATTCTTGAGGATGCCGAGATCACGGGTGAGGATTATGCGGTGCTCGGCGAGCGAGAGTCTGATGATCTCGGTGTCGTCGTAGTCGTTCCGATAGAGCGCGTCGAAACCGAGCAGCCGCAGGTAGCCGGCCAGCCGTCCGACGTGGACGTCGAGCACGAAGGAGGGACGGCGCAACGGCTCGGGCCGCAGGCGTGTGACGGGAGAGATATCGAGCGCCTCGAAGACCGGATAGACGCTGACCCGTTCGCCTCCGAACAGCTGTCGACCGAAACTCACCGAAACCCCGTCGATGAGGATGAGATCGACCTCGGTGTGAGGGACACCGAGACTTTCGATCGTGTCCTTCACACTCGGGTGCCCCTTGAACGAATGGCGAAACTCCCGTTTCCGCCGTGCGAGCGGCAGGAAATCGTTGAGCTCTTCGTAGAAGCGAAAGCTGCTCGTACCCATCGTGTGCCCTGGCCGCCGGCCCCTGTTTGGGGCGGCGCCCTCCTATCCGATCTCGTTGCAGATCCGATCGATGGTATCGGTGTTCGCGTGAATCATTCGCTCAGCGATGAGCGTCAGGCTGCGGATATTCTCATCACTCGCATCGTCGATTTCGTCCCGCCCGGGCAGCAGCTCCCCTTCGAGACGGAAGAAATCGACCCCCGGCAGCTTCTCGAGCTGGTGGTTGGCGCACTCGCTCTGCCCGGAGCCCATTATCATCGCAAGCGGAGTTCCCTTTCCCGGCCGGATCCAATCGAGGAAACCCCATGACCGCACGTCCTCGTAGGGAAAGCTCGACATCGTGCGTCCCGTGCTCAACGAGACGAGAACATAGCGCTTTGCGCGTGGGAAGATCTTGCGGGCCTCCACATAGGCGCACATCGCCGGATTGTTCGCAAAAACCCCTCCATCGATGAGGCAGTAGCGCTTTCCGTCTGGTGGACGCGGAGAGATGAACGCAGGCTCGAAGTAGGTGGGCGCCGCGGAGCTCGCGCGTGCTGCGTCCCTCATGTAGAAATTGAGATCGCCTTCCCAACCGCGGCGACGGGGCCGCTTCTTGAAGAAGAAGGGCTCCATCCGCTCGGTGTCGTAGCTGGTGATGAGGACGTTGGTGAGAGCGTCGCGGATCGTCGCCTCGCCGAAGACCTCCTGAAGGACCGTCTCGAGCCCTGAAGATTCGTACTTGTCCGAGAAAGCCTGGACGACCGTCCGAATACTGTTGAAGCGATGCCTGGGAAAGATCTCCGCTCCGCGCCTCACGTACATGTCGATAATCTCGTCGATGTCGAGCGCAGGACGATCTTCGTAGACGAGCGGCTCCAGCTCGTCCAGCGGAGGGATATCCTGGTCGTGGGGCAAAACTGGAGCAGACCGTTGTTCGAGGATGGAAGGAGGATCGCCCGAGTCTTGCGATCCATTCCGGGCCGCAGGAAGAACGAGCCCGAGGGCGACCATTGATCCTGCCGAGGTTCCCGCCACCAGGTCGAACAGCTCGGCAAATGGTTTGTTGCGCCTGCGGGCGCGGAGGCGGTTGCGAATCTCCCGCAAGACCAGTGCCGGTATCAGCCCGCGTATTCCTCCGCCATCGATCGAGAGAATCCGAACCGTTCGCCCGCCAAAAAGCATGCTGCCTTCTACCCCTCCTGCCTATTCCATCGGCTCGGTCAGGATGAGCGGAGATTCTTGTAGGTTCAGCCCGAGAACAATACAGACTACGGCCAGCACGACGAACAGAATCATGAGCGAGCCGACCCCCATCCCGTCCCCACCGAGAATGAAAGCTGCACCCGATATGTTCCCCGCAAGCAGAAAAAGCCCCTGGGAGGAAGATTCGGGAGCCGGATAGGTGATCTCGGCGCTGTACTGAAAGACGATCGGGGCGGCACCGAGCATAAAGAAGCCCAGCACGAACGCCGACACCAGGACGAGCACAAATGACTGAATGAAGGCCAGGCCGAGGAGCCCCGGAAGCAAACCGATGATAGCAAGGATTATGTAGGGCCTGCGCTTGCCCTGGCGGTCGGACACGATAGGGAGGATGACGGCTCCAATGATTCCGGCGATCAGCATGGCACCGCCGATGAGGCCGGACTGATCGGAGCTGAGGCCCTTCGCGCTGCCGATTTGGTCGATGACCGTGTTGATTGCGTTGAACATTCCGAGCATTATGAAGCCGAGCACTATCACGTAGATCATGCTGCGCTGTGAAAAGATGTGCTTCAGGCCCTCCGATACCCGGAAGCGCTCCTCGCTTTCTCCCGGCACCGGAGGCGTCTTAGGCCTGTCACGCATGAAGGCGAGGACGAGGACTGCCGAAAGAAGGGAGATCGCCCCGTAGAGCAACAGCGCTCCCCGCAGGCTTGTTCCGCCCCCGGTTGCACTAACGAGGATCGGTGTCAGCACCATAGCGAGGGCGAATCCGATATACATCGCCAAAGAGGAAATCCCGGAAGCAGTCGCGCGCTCGTTTTTGGGAAACCAATGAACGCTCAACTTCGAGATGGCGTTGGTCGCCAGGGGTTGAGAGACAGCCAGACCTGCCTGCGAGATAAAGACTATCGTGTAGTTGTCTGCGAACACCCCCTTGAGGGTACCGAAGACCCCGACGAGGACCGCGGCCAACCCGACGCCTACTCGCAGCCCGTAGGTGTCGAGAAGGTAGGATGCCGGTATCGAAAAGACAATGAACGCGAGCATGTAGATGACCGACAGCATGTCGATTTGCACTGTGTTCGCGTGATAGAAACCCTGCGCGATCGTCGCGACCGGGGCAAAGGTGAGCCACTGGGCTTGTACTACCAGGTTGATGAGCGCAAAGACTCCGAGCACAAGCCATCGATAGCCGTAGAGGGTGACTTTTTGATCTGCCATTCTTCCCATCTCCTCCTCTCAGAGGAGTTATAACCCGCTCAGGAGAAAATGGAAAGTGCGCGGAGGCAAGCTTAGAAGTCTTTCATCTTGTCGACACTTTCTTCTGCCCTGACGGTGTAGGTGCCGACTACCTCACCTTCGTCGGTGACGACGATCTGGTAGCTCGTAACAATGAGGTCCCCCACGATCTCCGAGGATCCCTTCACCATGACCGTTTCGGCCCCGCTCTGCGGGTAGAACGAGGGGATCGGATTGCCGTGCTTGAGCTTGTGCCACTCGCTGTTGAGGTTCGAAATGACCTCTTTGGATTTCTCGTCCATTCTCCTCCGCGCCGCAGGGCACCCTAGGTGATGATACCACGAATGCGGGAGTCCAGCTCGGCCTGGTCTGCGGCGAATGAGGCGAGTCCTGCGATATTCAGGAGGGTGTCGATCGCCAGCTTGCCCTCCTTGATGCCGGCCTCCCAACGGGAGTGTTTCGGAATCTTCCCTTCCGTGGACAGGTGATTATAGTCTTCGTCGGAGAGATCCGGAAACATGTCCGAGCAATGCATTCTGCGAGCACGAACGACCAGCTCCTCGCCGTCTTTAGGAGGATTGCTGTCGAGGCTCTTTCCGAGCTCTATTACGGCCTCGGGAACCTCCCACAGCTTTTCGATTTGAACGGCCTCCGCGCGAACCCCCGTGCCGAGAGTGACGTGGTATTCTTCATCAATCTTCGATTCGAAGCTGCCGGCGAGCTCTTCGTGCCCTTCCCGAGCCACCTTTGTCGGCATCGTGAATACGTCGATTCCCGCCAGGTGCTCGAGCTGATCTGCGCTGCGCAGGCTCGCTGCAATCTGTTTGGTCGGTTCGCTGTTGGCCGCTCCGAGCTTGCGAACGATCCGCTGACTCGAGATGGTGGCTTTCTCCCCCACCCAGTTCCCGTCGCCAAGGTTGTTGCCGGCAACATAGGAGTTCAGTCGGCCGAGAAATACGTTGCAGTAGTTGGGCTTCGCCACCATCGTAACGAGCGCATTCTGGCGGGCAGAAAACTCCAGGGTGAAATTGACGCGGATACCCTCTTCGCGCAGCTTGCGCGCCCCGAGAAGACCGGCGGCCGTAAGCGGCACCTTGACTATGAAGTGATCGGGTGAGATCTCGTGGAAACGACGCCCGTAATGCAGGGTGCCCTCCAGATCATCGGACAGGTCGGTGTGGAGCTCAACGCTCACCATCCCTCCGAACTCCTGAACTAACCGCAACCCGTGTCGAGCGTTCAAAATGAACGCAATCTCCATGACCCGTTGATCCACGGTGAGACCGGAGAGTATGGAATCCGCCCGAGAAATGAACTCATCGTAAATTCCCTTTTGAACCTCTTTGTTCAGAAGGGTATTGTTCGTCGTGAGTGCCGTCATCTCACGAGTCCAGATGCTCGCGGCGTCTTCCAGGTCACCGGTATCGAGCCAAAGCTCGGTTCCGGCGGCTCGCAACCCCTGCCAGAACCGGTCGTCTTTGGCCTGAATCGGCTGCTGTTTGAGATCGACGCCGTCGAGTATGAGCGCCTTTACGTCTTCTATGACCTTTGTATCTGTCTTGACCATTTTTCGCTCCTCACATGTAGAAATCAGCGTTGTTACTCTAAAATATAATCAAAATCGGCAAGCGGCGACCGAATAGTCAGCCTTTCGAATCGAGTCGATCGGCGGGGGCGGCCTCGTTCGGGCCTTCCGGCGCACCTAGAAGTTGGACCAGTTTCTCTGCCTCGTCGGGCCGGAAGCTCGTAAATGAAATGGCGGTCGTGAACTCGTCGCCGTCTTTGTCGCTGCGGACGACGATACCCTCGCAGTTGATGATCTCGTCACCGGTCTCTGCAGGCAGTGCGAACGAGAGAAAGACACGGCTGTAGAGTGCAATTTCCGGGTTTGTCTTGCAGAGGAGCCCGGAGCTGCTGATATTCACCCCCGTAGCCTGAATAAACTGTTCCTTGCCGTAGTCGAGCTCGATGAGATGTCGAAGTGAAAGACGTGGCGACCTGCGCCGCTCTTTGGCCATGGCGTTCATCCTCTCAACCCTCAGGAGTATAGCACAATCCATTACGGCGTCCAAATTGAATTGGGTGCAGCTGTTGGTCAGGAGGGTATTTGGACAAAAAAGAAGGCAGGAAAAAATGGGAAGCTAGGAATCAACCCTGTTTTTCCTGCCTGAAATCCTTTGTTACATAAAGGATGTTTTTTTAAATATCCGCCACTTGGCTTAAATGGATATATTTTTAAATGACTTCTCTTACCTGGTTGGACACCGTTACCACCGCGGTGCCACCACATCGTTTAACTCACCAACAAACATTAGCTTATTGGTAAACTAAATGTACACGCACTCTGCTATTTTGTCAATAGTGAATCGAACAAATTCTCCTATTCGAATCTGTCCCGATGTGGCCTCCAATTCGTGCCCGGCTGCGAAACCTTTGGATTTCTGAATTGTTTGTAAGGGTGATTGTGTTTGGCGACGCTGGTTTTCGTGAATATCTTGAAGCGAAGTTCTCTATCGACAGTGAGAGTCTAAACAGAAAGACCCACTCCCATTTTGCCGCCGCGTTGGCGAAAATGAATAGTCCGGTCATTCTCGATTTGGGCACGGGCACCGGTGCGATGATTCGGCGCATCGTCGAGTCCGAGCTGGTTCCGGAGATCGTGCTCTACGGTATCGAATCCAACCGGGACCTCCTCGAATCGGGTCGTACCGCCCTGTCTCAGCTTCTCAAGCAAAAGGGATATGCCGTAAAGAGCGGCGATCAGATCATCAGCGCGACAGATGGCAGGCGAAAGGTGGAAATCCATCTGGTAGCGGGAGATATCTTCGACTCCAAGCTCCAGTCCACGCTGGCGCCCATTCAATTCACCGGTGCAACGAGCCACGCGTTCATGGATATCGTCCCGCTGGATCTTACCCTCGAGCTGGTCCGCCGGATGCTGCCCAAGGGCGGCGTCTTCTACTCGACGATCAACTATGACGGGACGACCGAGATGCTTCCATTCTTCGAAGACCGGGAGTTCGAAGAACGGCTGTTTTCAGCCTACAATCAGTCCATGGATGAACGTCTTCCTGTCGGGGTTGCACCGGCTTCGGTAGATTCCGCGGCCCCCGGCGGGAACCACCGCAGAGCAGGCGGTAGCCGTACAGGCAGCGCACTCTACGATCAGGTTCTGCAACATGGGTTTTCCATCACGGGATTCGGGACCTCCGATTGGTCGATATTCCCTTGGAACGGCTCTTATACCGATCAGGAGGAGATCTTCCTCAACTCCCTGATATTGACGATCTACGAGGAGGGGCTCCGTCACCCGGAGCTCGATCGATATACTCTCTCCGCGTGGTACGCTCAGCGCAGCCAGGCGATCGAGGAACGCAGTCTTTCTCTCATTACTCACCAAACCGATATTCTTGCCGCCCGAAGATAGGACGCATCCTCGGCGAATCGAATACTCACGCCGAAAGGAGAAACAATGGCCATTCTTATTCGAGAGGACGAGGTTCACTCGCTTCTTTCGATGCACGATGCCCTCGTCTCCGTCGAGCAGGTCTTCAGACTCAAAGGCGAGGGCAAGGCGGACAATCGCCCGCGTCAACGTCCCCGCCTCGAGGCCGCCATGCTCCAGGCCATGCCCGGAGCCGTGGCGGGGGTCGGAATGGGGTTGAAAGCATACACTGTCACCCCCAACGGAGTTCGTTTTCTTGTTCTGCTCTGGGATGATGTCTCGGGGGAGCTTCTTGCCCTCATCGAGGCCGCCGAGCTCGGTCGTATCCGCACCGGCGCCGCGAGCGGGGTAGCAACGAAGTTCCTGGCACGAGATGAAAGCCACACCGTCGGAATGTTCGGGACCGGGTTCCAGGCATCGGCTCAGCTCGAGGCGATTTGTGGTGTTCGCTCGATCCACGAGGCCTACGTCTACAGCCGAACCGAGACCAAACGGCGTGCCTTCGCCGAGGAACAGAGTGAACGGCTCGGGATAAGAGTCCATCCGGTTGCTCGGCCGGAGGAGGCTGCCGGGGCCGACATCGTCGTAGCCATCACGAACTCCGCCGACCCGCTTTTCCCGGTCTCGGCGCTGCGACAAGGCGCCCACGTCAATGGGGCCGGCTGCAACCGTGCGGGCCGGGCGGAGATCGCCCCGGAGGTCTTCGGAAAAGCCGCAAGGATATTCATCGACGACGTGACACAGGGCAGGGAGGAGGCCGGCGACCTGATCCGGGCGGTATCGACCGGCGCCGCAAGCTGGGAGAGGGTCGAGGAGCTCGGCGACCTGGTTGCAGGACATGCGGCGGGACGGAACGACGACGGTGAGATCACGGTCTTCAAGTCGATCGGGATCGCCATCGAGGATATCGTTGTTGCACGCCGTGTCTACGAGCTCGCGCTTTCAACGGGGGCCGGGGAGCCTCTTCCGCACTCAATTCTCGGCTGATACGCTTGACAGAAACGGCATTCACCCGTAAATTGTGTAGGGAACAGGTGAACAAGTGCTCACTCGTAGGAGGAATATCGAATGTCCGAGATCGCCACCCACAAGAATGTTATCCTGCATGAAGAGATCGTTCGTCGGGTCGTCGAGAAACTGCCCGCCGACGAGACCCTCTATCATCTCGCGGATTTCTTCAAGCTTCTCGGCGATACGACCCGGATCAAGATACTCCACGCCCTGTTCATTTCGGAGATGTGCGTGCAGGACATCGCCTCACTGCTCAGCGTCAGCCGATCCGCCGTCTCGCATCAACTTCGAATTCTCCGCCAGGCCGACATCGTACGTACTCGAAGGGTCGGCAAGACCGTCTTCTACCGGCTGAGCGACGATCACATCGAAGCTATCGTCAATCAGGGCCTGGTGCACACGAACGAAGGAACGCGCGATGAGCAATGAGGAGAAACACCAGCTCAGACTGCCGGTTCTGCTCCCGGAGGTCGAAGGCACCAAAGATCAGTGCGTCGAGCGCTTGACCGAAGCGCTTTTGGCAAACAAAGGGGTGCGGAGAGCCCACGTCGACGAATCCGGCTCCGATGCCATGCTCTGCATGCATTACGATCCCAACCTCATACCGCTCCAGAATCTCGAGCGTATCGCGAAATCGACCGGAGCCGAGATCACAAGGCGCTACCGTCACAAGAGCCTGCAGCTGCTCGGCATGGGCTGTACCGACTGCGCAGCCAGCATCGAACACATCCTCGGACGGACTGACGGCATCATCCATGTGAGCGTGAACTACGCGGCCGAGCGCATGCGTGTCGAATACGACACGAACAGGATAAGTGTCGACAAGATCGTCTCTCGCGTCCGTGGAATGGGCTACGATGTCTCGGTCGGCAAGAAGCGCGGATGGCTCCTCACACACTGGGAGCTCGCTCTTTCGATCACCTCCGGGCTTTTCCTCCTCGTCGGCTTCCTCGGCGGGATTTTCGAGCAGCTTTCGTGGCCGATGCAGCTGGTGTCCTACATTCTCGCCTACGTCGCGGGGGGATTCAACGCCACTCGACATGGGGTGAGTGCCGCAATCCATCTCAAGTTCGATATCGATTTCCTGATGGTGGTGGCAGCCGTCGGGGCGGCCTCGATCGGAGACTGGACCGAAGGCGCCTTGCTCCTGTTCCTCTTCAGCCTCGGTCACGCGCTCGAGCACAGTGCCCTCGGCAAGGCTCGCAAGGCTATCGACGGGCTCGCCGATCTCGTACCTCAGGAGGCATTGATAAGGAGGGACGGCAGGGAGTATCAGGTGCCGACCTCCGAGCTTCTGCGGGGCGACCAGGTGATCGTCCGGCCCGGGGAGCGCATTCCAATCGACGGCGAGATAACCTCGGGTGAGTCGGGAGTGGACGAGAGCACGATCACCGGAGAAAGCATGCCGAAGGCAAAATCGCCGGGAGAGAGCGTCTACGCAGGCACCATCAACGGTGACGGTGCGCTCGTCGTCGAGGTTGCGAAGCTTTCGAAGGAGACGATGCTTTCGCGGATAATATCGATGGTCGAGGATGCCCAGACCCAGAAGGCCCCGACTGAGCGGCTGGTGGACCGGTTCGAGCGAGTCTTCGTACCGATCGTTCTCGTCGCCGTTGTGGGAATCATTGCTGTACCTTCACTGACGGGTCTTCTCACCTTCCACGATGCCTTCCTGCGAGCCATGACGGTCCTCGTCGCCACCTCTCCCTGTGCTTTGGCCATCGCCACCCCGGCCGCCATCCTGTCGGGGATAGCGCGCGCGGCCAGAGGCGGCGTGCTCATCAAGGGAGGGCTCTACCTCGAGACCCTGGGACGGATCAATGCAGCCGCATTCGACAAAACGGGGACCGTTACGACCGGGAAGCCGGTTGTCGGCAAAATCCTCACAGCGACCGGGGAATCCGAACGCGGCGTCATCGAGGTGGCCGCGGCTGCCGAACGGCAGTCACGGCACCCCCTCGCGATGGCGCTCGTCGCCGAGGCGGATCGACGCGGAATCGAGGTCTCCACCGCAGGTGAAGTCCGTGCCTCGGGCGGCAAGGGCATCACCGCAACCGTCGGCGAACGAGAGGTTGCCGTCGGCAGCCGCGCCTTCGTCGTCGAGCGCGGCATCGAGATCCCTTCCAGCCTCGGCGATGCCTCGGATGAGCTGCAGGCCGACGGCAAGAGCACCGTCTTCGTGGCCGCAGACGGCCGGCTGCTCGGCGCGATAGCCTTCACCGATCGTCCACGATCGGGCGCCGCAGAGACCTTCCGCAGCCTTAGAAAGCTCGGTTTCGCTCACATGGCCCTGCTCACGGGTGACAACCGGCGCGTGGCGGAGGCGATCGGACGGGAAGTGGGGATAGACGACGTTCGGGCGGAGCTGCTGCCCGACGAGAAGGTAGAGGCATTGGCGTCGCTCATCGAGGAGCATGGAGGCACCGCAATGATCGGCGACGGGGTCAACGACGCGCCGGCAATGGTCCGCGCGACCGTAGGCATAGCGATGGGCGCGAACGGTAGCGACGTTGCAATCGAAACGGCCGATGTCGCGTTAATGTCCGATGATCTTTCGATGCTTCCCTTCGCGGTCGGACTGTCGCGGCGCGCGCGACGCATCGTCGTGCAGAACCTGGCTTTGGCCGTCGGTGTGATTGCCCTGCTTCTCGGATCGGCTTTGGCGGGCGTTGCCACGATCGGCGCCGCCATCGCAGTCCACGAGGGCAGCACGCTCCTCGTGGTAGCCAACGCGCTCCGGCTCCTCGCCTATCGTCCACTCGCGCGAGGAACCCGCAGCTGATCGCTGTCCGCGCCGCCGAGCGCACCGGCGATTGGCGCTACTTTTTCTTCGGAAGAACCGGCGTCGGCTGGACCTTTCCTGATATTTCGTCGGGGGTAGCCTTGCGGACACCGAGTATGTCGACGTCGAAGATGAGCTCTTTGCCCGCGATGGAAGGATTGAAGTCGACAGTCACCTGATCCTTCTCGATCTTCGTGATCTTGCCTTGCAGCGGCCCGTTCGGGGTCTGTGTGGCCACCTCGGCGCCCTCTTTGATGTTCATTTCCTTGGGAAACTGGCTCTTCGGGACCGTAATGACCATCTGCTTGTTGTAGGGGTAGGCCTCGTCGGCCGGAACGTCGATTGTCTTCTTATCGCCAACCTTCAGCCCGATGAGACCTTTTTCCAATCCGGGGATGATCTTGCCCTCGCCTTCCACGAAGGTGAGAGGTTGTCCGTGCTTCGAGGAGGCATCGAAGACGGTACCGTCCTTCAGCTTGCCGGTGTAATCCATCGTGACGACGGTGTCTTTTCCAATCGGTATCTTGGCGTTGGCACTGCAACCCACGAGTACGGCGGCTGCAAACACAAGCCATATGAGCTTTTTCATGCGCCCTCCAAGTTGGCGAGTATACACCTTCTGTTGAGTTTATCCAGCCTTGCCGGGCGATGCCGGAATCCGTGACGCGCGACGATCACTTCGAAATGAAGAGTGTGAGGGATCTCGCACGGACGAGATACTTGGTCTGATCAGCGAGAAGCCTCTCCTCTCCTCGAGCGAGAAAATCCTCGGGGGCCCCGCGTCCGGTGTCGATGACGCGGTACCATTTGCGTCCATGCGGGGCTTGAGCGACTGTGAACGGTACATCGGCAGGAGTGGCGTTGAAAATTGCGAACATGTCGTTGTCGTCCCGGTCGGCGAAAGCCTCGGCCCGACTGCCGTCGAGACGCATTCCGATCACCTTGTTCATCGAATTCCACTCCGGTTCCTTTCCCTTGCTGTCGTACCAGGTGATGTCGGGAATGGCGTTGTAGTCGTTGTCTTTGCCCGTGTAGAACTCCGGCCGAAGAAATGCAGGATGGTGAAGACGAAATTTGATGAGATTCGCCGTGAACTGAACGATTTCGCGGTTGCGTTCGAGCAGAGTCCAGTCGAACCAGGAGGTTTGGTTGTTTTGGCAGTAGGCGTTGTTGTTGCCCTTTTGCGACCGCCGCATCTCGTCGCCGCCAAGGATCATCGGCGTACCGAGCGAGAGCAGAAGTGTAGCCATGAGGTTTTTGATCTGCCTGATTCGCAACGCCTCGATTTCGGGATCGTCGGTCTCACCTTCAACGCCGTGGTTGAAGCTGTAATTCTGGCCATGCCCGTCGTTGTTTCCCTCGGCGTTTTCTTTGTTGTGCTTCTTGTTGTAGCTTACGAGGTCGTTCATGGTGAAACCGTCGTGGGAAGTCACGAAGTTGATACTGTGGAAAGGTTTTCGACCGTCACGCAGGTAGAGATCTGAGCTGCCGGTGAGACGGGTGGCAAAGCTCGAGGCGATGCCTTCGTCGGTGAGCCAGAAGCGCCTCACATCGTCTCGAAATCGATCGTTCCATTCTGCCCATCTCCCACCCGGGAACCAACCGACCTGATAAGCGCCGGCGGCGTCCCACGCCTCTGCGATGATCTTAGTGTTGCGGAGGATCGGATCTTCGGCAATCTGCTCGACGACAGGGGGATTCTCCATGAGGCGGCCCTTCTGGTCACGACCGAGAACGGAGCCCAGGTCGAAGCGAAAACCGTCGACGTGCATCTCGATCACCCAGTAGTGCAGACAATCCATTATAAGGTTCTTCACTACCGGGTTGTTGCAGTTGAGCGTGTTTCCCGTGCCCGAGTAGTTCTTGTAGTAGCGGCGGTCCTCGGCGAGGATGTAGTAGATGCGATTGTCTATTCCCCGAAAACAGATCGTCGGGCCGTGCTCGTTTCCCTCTGCAGTGTGATTGAAGACGACGTCGAGGATGACCTCGATCCCCGCTTTGTGCAGCTCTCTTACCATCGTTTTGAACTCGGCCACCTGCCCGCCGGCCACGGTCGACGTGGCGTAGCTTCGTTTGGGCGAAAAAAACGAAACTGTGCTATAGCCCCAGTAGTTCTCGAGCACCTCACCGGTAACCGGGTTCTTCTCGAACTTCTCCTCCTCGTTGAACTCCTGTACAGGGAGCAGCTCGACGCTCGTTATTCCGAGGCTCTTCAACCGAGGAATCATGTCGAGGAGGCCGAGGAAGGTCCCCGGGTGCTTGGAGCCCGACGAGGGGTCGACGGTGAGCCCGCGCAGATGCGTTTCGTAGATGACGCTGAATCGCAGGGGGTAGTTCAGAGGTTTGTCGCCCTGCCAATCGAACTCGTCGTCGACTACGATGCATTTCGGAGCGGGGAACACACCGGTCGTCGCCTTCGCATAGGGGTCGAGGAGGTAGACGTTGGGATTGAACCGGTGTCCACGTTCCGGCGCCCACGGCCCATCGATGCGGTAGAGGTAGAGCTGCCCCGGTTTGATGCCGTGCACGCGCAAGTGCCAGATGTCCCCGGTTCTATTGACCGTAGGATCGAAAACGAGCTCTTCGGAGGGACGTTGATCGGTCTCTTCGCCGAATAGAAGGAGCGACACGGCAGTGGCGTGGCGGCTGAAAATCGTAAACTGTACGCCGGTCGGGTCAACGAGCACGCCCATCGGGATCGGCTTGCCGGGTTCTGTCTTATGCATCTCTCATCTCACAGCGACTTTGTCCTTCCCAACCTCCGGTGGTATTTTTTCCGTACAAGGAATCAATAATGTTCGGGATTCAATCCTGGGTGGCCGGAATCGGGCTGAGTGCAGGAGCTACTTTCGTCGTGACAAAAGCGCTACTCGTCACTGGCGTAGTTCTGCTCTCGGTCATCGGGTATCTCATCGCCAAGAACATACTCATATCAGTAATTCGTAAAATTGTCACGAGGACAAAGGCACACGGGACGACATCGTCTTCGGCGAGATGCTTTTCAAACATCTTGAGCGTCGACAACACCGTCACCTCGCGTCCGAGCTAGAGCGCATCTCCGAGTCCTTCAAGAACTGGACCACAATGTATCGGGCAGACGGACGCAAGATTCAACGGGCCATCCAGGTCGACATCGACAGCATCCGATTCTGCACCCCGCAGATGATCAAACGTCCCAAG
>CAZDMH010000002.1:72569-92569 GCA_964506755.1 uncultured Spirochaetales bacterium | reverse complement strand
CGCGAGAACATAGAGTGGGAGATCGAAGCGCAGAGGGCCGGCCGTGCACCGGAGATGGCCGAGCATCCGGCGAGCTCGCGGAAACCGACACACGTCGGCACCTTTCGAGCCTCTAACACCGCCTTTCTGGCGAGCCATCCGAGAATCCATCAGGAGACGTACTTCCTCGTCCGGCAGCTCCTCGAGGGCGCGCGAGGCGGCACATCGGAGCTTGCTTCAGACGAGTAGCTCTGAGCAGGCTCCCTCAGTCGTTTTCAACTACCACCATCTTGTCGGAGGGAAAGGTGGCCCATATGCGGGAGCCGGGGCTGAAGAGCCCTCTTCCCCCCGTGTTGTGCACCTTCAGCCGCACTCCCGGAACGAGCTCCAGAACGTACTCCACGCGGTCTCCAAGAAACGCTGCATCCACTACCGTGCAGTGCAGGCCGTTTTTCCCCTGCCGGGTCTCGCTACTCAGCTGCACGTCTCCGGGATGAACGAACACGGAGGTCGGTCCGGAAAGGTCGCGAAATCCCTCGGTGGCGAGCGACCCTTCGACCCCGTCAATCGTACCGCTTCCTCCGTCGACTCGAACCGTGAAGCAGTTGGAATGACCGATGAAATCGGCGACGAAGCGGGTACGAGGGGTATTGTAGATTTCGTCCGGGGTGCCCACCTGGATGACCTTCCCGTGGTTCATCACTGCTATTCGATCCGACAGGGCCAGCGCCTCCTGCTGGTCGTGCGTCACATAGACGGAGGCGATGCCCAAACGCCGTGTTACCTGGTTGATCTCGGCTCGCATCTCCTCGCGCAAATTCGCGTCGAGATTCGAGAGCGGCTCGTCGAGCAGCAAGATAGAAGGTCTGAACACAATCGCCCTCGCCAGTCCTACACGCTGCTGCTGGCCACCCGAAAGCTGCCGCGGAAAGGATTGAGCGTGAGTCTCGAGGTGAACCATACGAAGAGCCTCGTCGACCAGCTTCTTCTGCTCGGATGCAGGTACGTGACGGATTTTCAAGGGGAACGCGATGTTGTCATTGACCGAAAGGTGCGGAAAGAGCGCAAAGCTCTGGAACACCATCCCCATGTTGCGCTTGTGGGGGGGGGTCTCCGTGACGTCTTTGCCCGCAACAATCACCCTCCCCGAATCCGGCTGGAGGTAGCCGGTGAGGATTCGAAGCAAAGTGGTCTTCCCGCATCCGCTCGGCCCGAGCAGAGTAAGGAACTCGCCGTTCGAGACGGCCAGTGAAACGTCATTGAGGGCAGCGAGCTGCCCGAAGTATTTGGCAATGTTTTGTAGCTCAAGGCTTGTTTCGTTCATGCGCCTTTCAGACCTCCGAGAAGATTCTCCGGCTTAACCATACGCAGCAGTGCCGCCAGGAACAGGAGAGCGGGAATGAGTAGGATCACGCTGATTGCGCTCGCTACCGAGGTGTAGCCGTCCCCAAAGGTGAGGAATGTCTGCACCGAGAGAGTAACAGTGTCGGGCCCGTAGAGCATCAAGGTGAGCACGAAATCGTTGTAAGAGCTCAAGAAGGAGAACAACGCGGCCGCAACGATGCCCGGCAATGCCAGCGGCAGAATGACACGAAGGAAGAGCTGCGAGGTGTTGCAACCGAACACCGTCCCCGCCTCAAGAAGACGGTTGTCAATACCTTCGAAGGTGCTCGTGAGCACCAGCACCGCGAACGGCGCCGCGAGAATGACGTGCGCCAGCGCAACACCGAGATAGGTGTTGGTGAGGTTCAGGAAGTAGAAAATGCGACCCACACCGAGAGCATAGGTAATCTCGGGGATCATGCGCGGAAACAGGATTAGCCCCATCAGCAAGCCCTTGAGCGGCAGTCTTCTACGTGCAATCGCCCACGCCGCTGGAATGCTCACCGCGAGTGCAATGACGGTTGCGAGGAAACCGATTATCAGAGTGTTGATGAGTACTTTGACGATGTCTACGGTCTCACCCGCCCATTGGAACCATTTCAAGGTCCATGCGCGCGGCAACGGTTCCATTCCGAACCAGTCGGCTCCAAACGCCTGCAGAAAGATCATGACAAACGGTAGGATGATGAAGAGCACGAACAAAGCGAGCGACACGATCATCAACAGACGTCGCCAGGGTCGCATCCTGAAGCCAAACGTCATGATGTCGCCTCCTTTCCGGACTGCAGCCGTCTAAAGACCATGACCAGCACAGCCTGGATCAGTCCCATGATGACGGCCATCGCACTTGCACGCGGCCACTCCAGAAAGACCGTCGCGGTGGTGTAGATCATGACGGCCAGGGGCCGATGATTTCCGCCGGTGATGAGAGGCACGCTGAAGGCGCCAAAGGCCTGCAGAAAGATCAAGATCGAGCCGGCCCACAAACTGGGGCGGAGCAGGGGAAAGACGATCGACCAGAAGACCCGCGTCGGGCTTGCGCCCAGTACCACGCCCGCCTCCTCGACCGACGGGTCGATTGACTGGAGCCCGGACAGTATCACGAGAGCGCCGTACGGAAAGTAGATCCACACGTAGAACAGAATCATGCCGGGAATCGTGTAGTCGATGACGAGCGGGTGCGGTGCAACGTGCACCACCCGCACGAGAAAGTAGTTGAGCCAGCCCGTCCGATCGTACAGAATGAGCAGCCCCAGAGCGCCTACGAGCGCCGGAATGAGGGCGGGAACCAACATGAGAAATTGGATGAAGGACTTCCCGAAAAAGCGCTTCCGCAGGACGAGCGCCAGAGGAACACTCAGCAGTACCGATACGAGTGTGGCCATCAGGGAGAGGAAGACCGTAAGCAGGAGTACGCCCTGCCCCTTCCCGCTGGCAAGGAACTGCGAGTAGTTGAGGAGCGTCGCCCCGGCGCCGTGTTCCTTCAGGAAACTCTGCACTACCGTGTATCCAAGAGGATAGAAGAATGCGAAGGCGAGAAATACTACAAGAGGCAGGGCGAGTGCCCATGCGGCCCAGTCGAGCCGCGTACGTGCCTTCCCCACCGTGACCGTCGGGGATTCTACTGGCTGCTGTTTCACGGTCAGCCTCGCCGGAAAAGCGGCGGCGCGGCCGCCAAAGCGATCCGCGCCACGCCTCGTCCTGCACCCCGAAAGGCTGCAGGACTCTTACTGCTGCACATAGTCCATTCCGTGCTTCTTGATATAGGTGATTGCGTCGAAATTCGTGATTCGGATTCCGTGGGACTCCGCCACGTCGACGGGTGCGATTTTCTCCCAGATAGATTTCGGAGCCTGCTTCCAGGCGGTCGTTCCGGGATACTCGTACATGTTCATCAGCATGCCGACTTGTGCCTCATTCGAGAGCAGGTAGTTGATTACCTTGTAGGCCGCCGCTTTCTGTGCCGATGAGTCTGCCTTCGGAACCACGAGCCAGGCGTTGGATGCGCCCACGACGTTGACGTCGAGCGCAGAGGCCTTGGTGGTTGGCGGGAGGGCGCCCTGGGCCGCACTCCAGATGCAGTAGTCCTGTGCATAGTCGGTCACCCAGACCTGTCCGGTTTGGAACTGATGGAACAGGACCGGAGCGCTCGAGGCCGCCGGCTGCGCGAAGTACTTGCTGAAATCCGTGAACTTCTGCCACGCCGAGGTCCACGCCGGCTCCTTCTGCACTTCCGCGAACGGTTTGCTGAAGTCGACGCCGAAGGCGGTCAGGAAGCTGTAGATGAAGGCTCGCCCGCCGCCGGAGGCAGCGTCCGGACGGATAATTCCGATGTGGCCTTTGAACTCCGCACGCCGGTCATAGAACTCCTTCCACGTCTTCGGAGGATTCTTGACATTCTGCGAGTTGAAGATGAGGTCGAATTGGGCGCGCCACATGATCAGGCCCTCGCCGTGGAGCGGTACGCCGTTGTTGGCCGGTAGGAAGCTTTTTGCCTCCATGCTTTCGTTCGGGATCTGATCTTGTTTCGAGGGGTAGAGCGATTCAAGCGGGTCGCCTGCAACCACCATGTTGGAGAGGTCCAACCCCCTGATGAAGAGTAAATTGAACTCGGGCTGATCCTGCTTCCAGCTCTTCATCTGCAGCTGGAGCTCCGGCGCCGACGCTTTGGTAAACTGGACGTTGATCCCGTACTTCTTCTTGATCGCAGGAATCCAGACGGTTTTCCAATAGGCGATGAAGTTGGGCCCGGAGATGGTGTCGGCGACCTTGATCGTCGGTGCCTGTGAGTGCGATTGCTGCCCTTCGGAGAATGCCGGCATCCCGGCCACCAGAAGAGCGACAAGCGCGACGAGAACACCGAAGACGATCACCGGCAGACGGCCGGATCGTGTTCGTGAAATTGACATGACAGTTTTCCTCCAAGAATGAGATAGCGAGTCGAGAGAATAGATTTACAGAGAGAGTCTCCTGCGGTTGGTTTCTGTTGCTCAAGGGAGGTTGCTGTCCGTATGTGGGCGGACGAACGAAGGCACCTGAAGGACCGACACAGTCGGTTCCGAAGCTTCTGGTGGTGGGCACTTGGCATTCGGTCGTCCGCGCCACCACCTTGTACAACTTGCAACCAATATCTCTATTAATGGTGGTCGTATACCCACATTTGAGGAATTGTCAAGTTATATTTGGGGTATTATGGACGAATTTGTCTTATTTGAGACAAAAGGTTACACTACCTCAATCGATATCGACAAATGGAGGTCGGTATTCATGCAGGTTGAACGACAATTGCAGATCCTGGCACTACTCGCCGAGGAGGGGGTCGCTCAGATTGCCCAGTTGAGTCGCCGCTTCGGGGTGTCACGGAACACTATACGACGAGATCTCAAGCAGCTTGAAGATGAGGGGCTCGTCATGCTCGCTCACGGCGGGGCGGTCAGCAGGCAGTACCCGCCGATGGGCGTACCGATTCAGATGCGCCAGGATCAATTCGGGAAAGAAAAACAAAGAATCGGAGAACGGGCGGCAGTGCTCGTTCACGACGGCGATGCGATCATAATCGATTCAGGAACGACGACCGAGCGTATGATTCCCTCCCTCAAGGGCAAGACAGGGATTACGGTTATCACGAACGGCATCAACATCGCCCTCGTCGGGACACCGGGGATAAATACTGTTCTGTCGGGAGGTATTCTCAACGAGACCACAATATCCACGGCCGGGTTTCACGCCGAAAGCTTCATAGCGCAGTTTCATGTGAGAACTGCGTTCATCGGAGCCGGAGGGGTAACCGTTGACGGCGTGAGCAACACGAACGCGTTCGAGGTACAGATCAAGCGCGCAATGATCGAGTGCGCGGACGTCGTTGTCTTCCTGGCAACTCACGACAAGATCGGCAACGTGTCTATTGCACCGCTGGCGCCGCTTTCTGCGATCGACCTCATCATCACGGACGACAAGGCAGACTCACGGGAGGTGGAGGCGTATCGGGAGCGAGGCGTAGAGGTGATCCTGTGCTGAAATCTCCTGATTCAATCGGTTCGCCGGTAGGCTCTCCGTCCCCAGGGCAAGTCCTCGGTGAGGATGAACCCGCCTCCCTCCCGCAGCCTTCCTCCTGACTCGATATGGGCCGCGACGGCGCGCTGGAGACGCGTTCGCCGGGGCCAGCGTTGGAGCCCGATCTCTCCGTGTTTCGGGCCGAAGATCCGTCCGAGCGTTTCCTCCTCACCGCCGAGACAGGGGTAGAGGTAGAGCTCGCGGGCAAAACGGGCGATGTTTGAGTCCTCGTCGAAGAGCCCTTGGATCTCCCGTCCGAGAAACCAGGATTCGCAGGTAAAGCACTCAAAACCGCGTTCGGGGAAATAGCTCGGGAAGAACTCCATCACCCGGGAGAAGGAATCACTGCACGCCTCGACGGTGATCGGGCCTCCTTCGGGAATGTGGACCTCGAGCACCGGTGTGCCCCCGTGCAGAACGGGTCGATACTCGTCGAACGGGAGCTCCACCTGCGGGCGATCGATCCACCCCTTCGGATCGATCGGATGCCCGGTCACTGTTTCCGCGGTGCGGGTCCGCTGCGTCACCCACGTCTTTCCGCGCTCATGATCGGGCACGTCATCCGGACCGAATACGAGCAGCCCCTCGCCATCGACCGACAAACCCGCCGCGGCGAGAGCCCTTGCCTCTCCTGTGCGCCGGCTGCAGTAGACCGTCAGGTCCCGCGGGAAGCTCCCTCGCATGAACTGCAGTCGACCCAGGCGAAAGAGGCGACCCTGGAGGTGGAAGCGAAGCCAGCTCAACGTCCCGGCGTTTATCCCCGCCTGCCCGAGCTGCTCTCGGTAGTAGCGGTACCAGATCCCGAAATCGGAAAGGGTGTCTCGCAGGACCGATAGGGGAATCCTCCGTTGTACGTAGAAGGCAAGCGCGTGAGGAACCGCCGACAAAGCGATGAGGAGATTGAGAGCGGGGGCATCCTCACCGATCGCCGCCGCGAGGTCGGGAAAGCCGCTGGGATCGTACTCCTGATCGAGAAAGGGAATCCCGGGGGTAGGCTCCGTCCGGCGCGTCGCCGTTACCTGCTCGGGAATTTGGCGGCCGGTGTAGATTCGGTGTTCGTGCCACAGGAGCCGGCAGAGAGCCGGATTGCGCAGTGCACGAGTCGAGACCTCGACGAGCCGGTCGACCGCTTCCCCGTCCAGGGCGACGAGTGCGGCGTTTTCTCGAATGAAAGCGTCTCTCAAGAATTCGAGCTCCGATTCGTCAAAGAGCCGATCGGATTCTTCCCATCCACGAATGAAGGGTTCTTCGAGATCGCCGAGAGCCAGCTCCCCGCGAATCTCCTCGATCGTCATCGCTCTCCTCTGCCTACCTCTGAATCTTCTTGACCTCGTCCGCGATGATCGTAATGCCCTGCTCCACCGTCTCGTCGGACTGGGCGTAGGAAAGGCGTATGCACTGCTCCCGATGATCCCAGGGGGCGCTCATTCCATAGAAGAAATACTCGCCCGGGATGATGAGAACCGAACGCGCCTTCAGCCGGCGGTAGAGCTCCATAGTCGAGATCCCGAGCTCTTTGAACCATATCCACAGAAACAACGATCCTTCACTTCGGTGAATGGAATAGTCGATGGAATCGCCGAAAGCCTTGTGGATCCACTCAATGGCCTGACGCGACTTCTTGCGGTAGAAGGGCATCACGAGCTCATTGCTGATGCGCAGGATTTCACCCGATCGGATGAGGGGCGCCGTCAGGGCCTGCCCGATTCCCCCGATTGCCAGGTTCATCACCGCATTCGCGGCCGACAGCGCTTCGATGATCTCCTCGTTCGCAACGACGATTCCGGTACGCACGGACGGCAATCCGATCTTCGAGAGACTCATGCTCATGATGATGTTGTCATTCCAGATCGGCGCTACATCTTCGAAGATGATGTGTGGGAAGGGCGTCCCGTACGCATTGTCTACAAAGAGAGGAATGGAGCGCTCGGCAGCAAGCGAGGCGAGATGGTGGATCTCATCATCGGTGAGAACGTTTCCGGTTGGATTCGTCGGCCGGGAAACGCAGATCGCGCCGATGTCGTCGCCGACCTGCAGCCGGTCGAAATCTATGAAGTACTTGAACTCATGATCGCCGGTCTCTCGGACGATCGGCCGACACGAGACGAAGCTCTCCGGTTCGGCGGCCTGATCGGCATAGCCGATGTATTCGGGCATCAGAGGGAAGAGTATCTTTCGAAGCTTCCCCGCACGGTTGCGTCCCGAAAACATGTTGAGAAAAAAGAAGAAGGCGTTCTGGCTCCCGTTGGTGACCGCGACGTTCCGCTCGCTGATCCGCCATCCGTAACGCTCGTGAAGGAGCTCGGCAACAACAACGAGGAACTCGCGCTTGCCCTGCGGAGTGTCGTAGTAGCCGAGCATCCGGTCGAATTCAAACGGGGAGTCGAGAATCTGCTGCATTCGGTCGCGCCAGATGCGGCTGACCTCCGGTATGAGCGCGGGATTGCCCCCGCCGAGCATGTAGGTCTTTTCGGTTCCCGAAAGCGCACTGCCGAGATCGTCCATCAACTCCTGGATCCCCGTACGTGCTGAAAATCGTTCGCCGAAGAGTGAAATCTCCACTGTCACATCCTCTGGCTATTGCTCGGATTGATTTTCCTCGACGACCGGGTTCGAGAGAACTCCGATCTTCTCGATCTCGACCTCAATGACGTCACCATGACGGAGTCTGCCGACCCCACTCGGGGTTCCTGTGGTAACGATGTCGCCGGGAAGGAGCGTGAAGTTCCTCGAGATGAAGGCGAAGGTCTCTTTGATGTCGAAGATCATGTGGCCGGTGTTCGAGCTCTGAACGGTTGTTCCGTTGAGGCGGCATTCGATCCGGAGGTCCTGAGGATCGCCGATATCTTCCATTCGAACGAGCACCGGCCCGACCGGGCCGAAGGTGTCGAAGGACTTGCCTCGGAACCAGCCGCTGCGGTCGCCGTTCTGGACGTTGCGCTGGCTCACGTCGTTCATACAGGTGAAGGCGAAGATGTGGGTATAGGCGTCTTCCGGTCTGACATTTTTGCATTCATCAAGAACGACGAAGGCGAGCTCCGCCTCGTAGTCCACTCGGGGGTCTTCGAAATGATAGTCATCGAGAAAAGCCGGAATGACGATCGCCTCGCCATTGCCGATGAGAACATTCGGGGTCTTCGGAAAGAGCACCGGCTCCGATGGCTTGTCCGTCGTGAGGCCCTGCACCTTGACCGAGAGGCTCTCGGCAATGTGGTCGAGGTAGTTTTGACCGAGCGCGATGATCTTGGACGGTCGAATCTCGTAGGTACTATCTGTGTTGACAATCGGCAGCGAAAGCATTGGCGTCTCCGGTCCGCAGATATTATCACGGAAAATCTCGGATCACAACCAACTGCACGGTGTCTGGCAAGGTGTTGATAGTCGAATGGCGGCAGGCTGCCCTACCGCTCGAGTCGTTTCGGCCGCTCCCAGCCCTCGATCTCTCCGGGAATCTCCCTGAAGATCGGATGCGGCCGCAGCCCAATTTCCTCTTCGATGAGAGCAAGGGCCGGCAGATCACGCGCTCCCAGCTTCGCGCGCAGCAGCTGGAGCTCGTAATCGAGCTGACCGGAGGTCACCTCAATGGCCGTGGCCTGCGTTTCTCCTTTCGGCTTGTGACCATCGATACGCGTGCCATCGAAGGAATACCCCCGGCGGCCGGCCTCGGCGAGGACCCCGCCGAGGTAGCTGCGAATTGCGCGCAGGGGATCGGACTGCGATCGAAAACGGGTCAGCTGTGGATGATGCAGATATCCCCTTGTTCGACCGGCAAGAACCGCCTGGGCGAGGAGGGCTTCACGCCAGAGGGCTACGAGCCCCTTCGAGTCGAGATAGGAGGGGTGAATGCTCCATAGTCTCATTCGGCAAATATACAACGAAAATCCTGCGGCGGACAGCCCGTTTCGAGTAGCAAGAGGACACAAATTGTGTTATATTTGAGATCGAATGACAGCCGAGAGGATAGACAGCGCGCGCAGCGTCTTCGGTCAGCACCTACGAGCTGTGCGCACGGATCGCGGGTACACCCAAGCCGAGGTCGCTGCAAAAATCAGCGTTGCGCAGACAACGATTGCCAACTACGAACAGGGGACTCGTTTCCCGGAAGAGGTCACGCTCCGCCGGCTCGCGGACCTCTTCGAGGTTTCGATCGATTGGCTTCTCGGCCGTTCTCCATTGCCCGCTATGGCGGCGGCGACACCGCCCGCCGAACATGAGAAGGGAGCGGAGAGCCCAACGGTAGACGCGTATATCGCGGCGCTTCTTTCGGGCAACCCTGGAGAAGCGGCTCGGATCATAGATGGACTGGAGAAAGGGGGATGGAGCACGAGGAAGATCTATTGCGACCTGTTCGAGCCGGCTCTGAGAGTGTGCGGTCTTCGCTGGACGAGGGGTGAGATGGATATTGCCCAGGAACATCTCGTCACCCATCTCACCGAGGTTTTTATGGCACAGCTCTTTTCACGGACCCCCCTCCCCGCGAGGAGGGAGTTCTCTCTCTTGGGGGTCACTATTCTAGGAGACCTTCACAACATAGGCGTACGAATGGTATGCGATTTCCTGGAGCTCGAAGGATGGACTTGCTACTATCTCGGAGCCGACCTACCTACCGAGAGCATCGTGGGAGCGGTGGCGAAAATGAAGCCCTCCGTGCTTGCCCTTTCGGCAACGGTGCCATCGGCGGTTGAATCGGTATCAGTGGTAGTCGGTGCCCTTCGGCGCAGCCCGAAGTATCCTGGTACTGCGGTCATGGTGGGGGGAGGCGCGTTCAATGCCCAACCCTCTCTCTGGAGGCAAGTCGGCGCGGATGCCTGGGCAGGCTCGGCAGTCGAAGCCGTAGAATGCGCGAAACGGCTCGTGGGAGATGAGCCTGAGAATATGCAGTTTGTGTAGGGACAAACACCTTTCGTGTTCGATATTGACACGAAGCGGGGGATCATGACCAAATTGGAGAACATGGAAGGATTTTCGGCCCGCCTGCGTGACCTCCGAAAGGAGCGCAACCTGAGGCAGAAGGACCTCGCTACGGTCCTCGGGCTCGCTCAGACAACGATAGCGAACTACGAGCAGAACACCCGATTCCCCGACGAGGCCACGCTCAAGAAGATCGTCGATTACTTCAACACCTCGCTGGACTTTCTCCTGGGGAGATCCGAACAGACCCATGGCGCAATCGGGGTCCAGGAAGCCGCTCGACTTGACGCGGGCAGCCCGCCGCCTCTATCACCACTTGCCCAATCGTACCTCGACTCCCTGCTCGCCAGCGACAAGCGCGGAGCGGTCGAGCTCATCCTCTCGGAGTGCGAAAAGGGCAAACCGGTTCGCGAGATCTACGTGGAGGTTTTCCAGCCTGTCCTGGAGGAGGTGGGATACCGATGGGAGATCGCGGAAGCGGACGTGTACGAGGAGCACTTCATCTCCTCCATCACGGTAAGTCTCATGGCTCAGGTCATGCAGTACGCCCGTCCCCATGCTGTGCATAGAGGCACCTTTCTCTCGGTCGTCGGCAGTGGAGAGAGACACGAGATCGGGCTTCGAATGGTCAGCGACTTCCTGGAGATAGCCGGCTGGGAATCGGTCTATCTCGGCGTGAACATACCTTCCCGGAATATCATAAAGGCGGTAGAGGATCGTCAGGCAAACCTTCTGGGAATCTCGGTAACCATGCAGTACAACCTGAACGGTGCGGCAAATCTCGTTTCCAGTCTTCGATCGCATCGAAGCTGCCGCGACCTCCGCATTCTTGTGGGGGGCCGCGCCTTCCAGACAGACCCTGAGCTATGGAAGCAGATGGGCGCCGACGCCTACGCCGCTTCTGCGGAGGAAGCCGTCGTCACCGCCGAACGCCTCCTGTAGGTCACGCGAGAGGCTCAACCGGCCCGCTGCTTCGATTCGACTGCTTTTACCTTCCCAAGCCTCCACCAGGGTGTTCCGGGCGACTCGTGGTGCTCGAGGTGGTATCCGAAGTTGTAGCAGGTCAGAAGCGCAACGACCGCATTCTGTTTCTGGGATCGCGCGCGGTGCGGACCCATCTCTTCGGTGTGAGGCAGGCGGTGCGGCAGGTAGGTTCCGAAAAGGAACAGCTGCACGGTCGCGATAAACGGAGGTATCATCCAGTACGCGATTACCTGCGACGCCGGCAGCACCAGACGCAGCAGATTGAAGATGAGCGCCATCATGACAATCTGAAGAACTGAAGCGTAGCGATAAAAGAACACACCGAGCCACACGAAGAAGTTCTGTGATCGAGAGAAGAAGTCCGGGTCCTTTGTCCGACCGGAGTACTGATGGTGCAGCATATGGTTGCGGTGGAGCTTGCGGTAGGAAAATCCCGCAAACAGAAAGGCCGCGATCCGACCGACAAGCCGGTTGACAGTGCGGTTGGTGCTCACGGCGCCATGCATCGAGTCGTGGGCGGTGATAAACAACCCGGTCGACAGGTAGGCCTGAATCAGCAGATGAAGGTAGGCGACCGGCGAGCGAAAGCTGAAATCGAGAGCAAGCAGGCAGTATGCGAGATGCGCGCCCCAGAGCACAAATATGACAAGAGCCACGAATATTCCCATGTATCACCTCAAATAGTGTGACGTGGCATCGCCACGTCCAACCCGACGAAGAAAAGGACCTGGAGCAACAGGTACGCTATCGGCAGCGAAGAGCTCGAACGAATTCGCAGCAAGCGATACCCGAGCGCCGCCAGGCTCGAGAGGAGGAACCACGCGGCGTAGTTGCGAAACGGTATCGTCTCACCGTCCCACCTCCAGTAGCCAAGGGCCACCGCGCTCGGCTCCATCGCGAAGTCGAAAAGGGCCGAGATCAGGCCGGCCACCGCCGTGCCGGCGACGAGACGCACTCTGCCGCGTTCTCCGCGGCGGCGAGAGAGCGCCTCAACCAACCTGTCGGCAAGCATCAGCGAACCCAGGACGACGAGCGCCCAGTTGAATCCGATGACAGGCGGCACTTCGAGGATCTTAGTCCCCAGCACGTCGCCGTAGGAGTAGCGGCCGAAGACTATCCCGGTGGCCACACCGATCGCCTCTACCCCGAAGGTGAAGAGGATTACTAGGACGCACCAGACCAAGAGCCGCCACATCGAGCCGCTCGAGGCTCTAACTGCGCCCGCCATCACCACCGCTCCGCCGATCAGAAGCACATAGGGGGTGAGCTCGACCACGAGCGGACGGGTCGAGGCAACGAGGTGTGCGACCAGTCCGACTGTGTAGATGGCCCCGATCGTGGCTACGGCCGCGCGTTCGACTCGTTCGGCGACGACAGCGTTTCCGGTTCTCATCGCTCGTCTCTCTCCACGAGCTCCGTTGCGATTTTCGCCGAAAGAAGAACCAACGGCATGCCGCCTCCCGGGTGGGTGCTGCCGCCGCATGCATAGAGCCCGCGCACGCCGGGAACTCGATTGGGGTGGCGTCTGAAAGCGGAAAGAGCGCTGTTCGACGCTACCCCGTAGAGGCTGCCGTAGAGGCTGCCGGTCGAGGATTCGAGGTTGGCCGGCGTCAGGACGAGCTCGCGCAGAATGGAGCGCTCGAGCGGACCGCCCAAGGTCTCTTCGAGTCGTCTCACGATCCGGCCTCGGAGATCGGCGACGAGACGCGGCCACTCCTGCCCGGTATTCGGAGGGGCGTTGACCATGAGGAACCAGTTCTCTCCTCCGGCCGGGGCGTCGGACGGAGTGAGCTTGCAGGAGACGTGAAGGTATATCGTCGGGTCCTCGGGAAGCTTCCTCCGGTCGAATATCTCGGTGAACTCCCGGCGATAGCTCCGTGAGAAAAAGACGTTGTGAAGGCCGAGCGTGGGGCTACGTTCCCCCATACCCCACAGGAAGACGACGGCCGAAGATGAGCATTCCTCCGGACGGGGAGTGACCGCTCGAGGCTCGGGACGGCCGGCGATCCGCAGTAGCCGGTACATCGCCCCAATATCGATGTTCGAGACGACGACATCGAACGGAAGACGTTCCCCCGAAACGGTGAGCTCCGAAACACCTCCGCCCTGCAGATGGATGCCTTCCACCTTTGAGCCATAATGAATCCGCACTCCGCGTTTCAACGCGATTGCTTCGAGGGATTCGACAATGCGGTAGATTCCGCCGCGGACCCCGTAGCATCCGAGGCTGTGCTCCACGTAGGAAATGATGTTGAGGGTGGCAGGCGCGTGGTAGGGATTGGAGCCGTTGTAGGTAGCGTAACGGTCGAAGAGCTGCCTCGTCCGCGGATCCCTGAATCGCTTCGCGTTCGCGGCATGCATGGTCCGAAAGGGGTCGATTCTCCATGGTCGAATCAATGCCTTCGCTATCTCCGGCTTGAGATAGGTCGAGAGGCTATGGAGATCGTTGCGGAGAAAGAGCCCGCCGGCGGATTCGTAGATCCTCTTGCAGTGCGCGAGATGCTTGCGTATCGACTCGGCACTGTCGGAAGTGTTCCTCTCGATCTCCTCACCGAGCCGCGGCGGATCCGCCCAGGCCCGCAGCCGCGTCCCATCGGGATAGAAATAGGTGCTGATGGGGTTGAGAGCGACGAGCTCGAGGTGATCCGTCAATCGCTCACCGGCGGCATCGTAAAGCTCCTCGAAGACTTCCCGCATCGTGAAGAGCGAGGGGCCCGTGTCGAACCTGAAACCGTCGAGCCGGATGCTGGCCGCCTTCCCACCGGGTCTGAAGTGCTGCTCGAAGAGATGCACCTCGCGGCCGCCGGCCGCCAGTCTGATGGCGGCCGCCAGTCCGCCCAACCCGGCACCGAGAACAGCCGTTCGTCGGGGAGTAGCGGTAGGCGTTCTCCGACTCATTTCTTCCTCTCGACGACCGCTGACCGGGGGGCCGGAAATCTCAGCCTCTCGCGTAGGGCGGTGTGGACGAGTAGAACGAACCCGATCAGCGAGAAGCTGTAGAAGAAATCCTCCAGGGGTATCGTGTAGATCCGCAAACCTAGAATCTCTCGAGGGTTGTAGAACACCACCGGGAGCGAGGTCAGAATGCCGTTTACCAGCGCGAACGGAAGGAAGCTCACGGCGAGCGAGAGCCACACGGTCCGGTTGGACAGGAATCTCGGATTCAACCACGAGGCGAGGACGAAGAGCAGCCCGACGGCACCGAGAACGACGGAGGTGTACGCTCTCGGGTAGGCGGCGAGCGCAGCGACGAACGAGAGGGCGCCCATTGAGTATCCCAGCCACGGTGGAAAGCGTATTCGAGCAGAAGTCAGGTAGGCAGAGAGAACCTCGTAGATGAACAGGCAGCCGAACGGAACCACGACGAAGAACAGGACTTCGGCGAGGGGAAGTCCGAAAAGCGCGGTTTCTCCCGCCCGGGTATCCGAAAAGCCCCAGATGCCGGCCGACGTCGCAATGATGTCCCAGATGAGGAAGGGAACCCCCACCGCGAGAAGAGAGAGGAGGACCGCCGGCCAGACGCGGTAGTATCCCACACGACGGTCGAAGGAGAGAATGACCGGTCCGGCGACTACGGCGAGGTCGAGCCAAAGATAGAAGCTCACGACAGACGACCCTCCCTGGGAGAAACCGCGTTAAGGAGGGCCGTGAAGACGATCCGTGAACGGCTCGGTTTCACCTTTCCTTCGAACACGAGGAGCGGATCCTCGTAGATGCATCGGGCGGTCCACTTGTACATTCCCGACGCCGTCTTGATGGGAATCAGATATCGTCTCGGGATATAGGCGAATCCTCGCTCCGCCTCTCGCTGCCAGCCGGCGAAGCGGTCTATCTCCCTTCGAATGAAGGCGGAAAATGCCTCCGGATTCTTCTTTGCCTCGTCGACGTTCAACGACGAGAGATCGCTGCCGGCGAGGGGAAGGTATCGTCGACCGAGCACCGTATCCTCCGCGATGTCGCGGATGAAGTTGATGTATTGCATGGCCCGTCCAAGCATTTTTGCCGCACTCAAGGAGGCCTCGGGCAGGTCGAGGAGCCGAGCCATGAAGAGACCGATTACTTCTGCCGAGCCGTAGATGTAGACCAGCGTATCTTCCAAGCTGTTGTACTCGCGAGCTCGCAGGTCGAGCTCCATGGAGTAGAGAAAGGCCTCGGTCCACTCCGGATCGAAGCCCTTTCTTCGAGAAAGCTCCACGAAATCGTCGATGATCGGGTCGCCGCTCGCTTGGCCGGCACGAGCCCGGCGGTATCGGTGGCAGAAGGTTTCGAAATCGCGGACCCGCTGGGGTATCGCGTCGACGTAGTCATCGGCGACTCGAACGAAGGCATAAAGCACTGTAACGTCGCGGCGCACCTCGGGAGGAAAGAATATGCTGCTGTTGAAGTAGGTCGTGCTCCCCCTCTTGAATGTCGCCTGCTGAAGCTCCGTTGCACCCGTCATGTTTGCTCCCTGCGGATCTTCTCCGCGACCACCTCCGCCGAAATCAACGTCATGGGCACGCCGATCCCCGGATGCGTGTACTGTCCGGCGTAGTAGAGGTTCGAGACCTTCCGGCTGCGGTAGGAGGGGCGGAAGATGGCGGTTTGAAAGAGAGTGTGCGCGAGACCGAGGGCCGTCCCTTTGTAGGCATTGTACTCCCCGGCGAAGTCGCGGTGAGAGAAGATCCTTCGCACTTCGATCGAGTCCGAGATAGGTTCACCCACGATTTGCTCCACCTGCTCGATCATTCGTTCGGCAATCGATTCTCGAACCTCGTCGGTATCGTCGAGGCCAGGGGCAACGGGAACGAGGACAAAAAGGGCCTCCTTTCCGGGCGGTGCGGCGTTCGGATCGGTTTTGGAGGTGCAGCTTACGTAGAAGCAGGGATCTTGCGGCCATGCGGGACTATCGAATATCGTCCGGAAATGGCGGTTCCAGTCCTCGGCGAAGTAAAGATTATGGTGGCGCAGGTTCTCGAGCCTCTTGCCTATTCCGAGATAGAGGATGAACATCGAGGGGGCGATAACCCTTCTCTCCCAATAGGCCTTCGAATAGGATCGATGGGCAGGCTCGAGGAAGTTCTGCTCTGCGTACGGATAGTCCGCCGTTACGACGACCACGTCTGCGTCGTGGTCGCCCGAGCTCGTTCTGACAGTGTGCGCCCGTCTACCCGCGACTTCTATGGTGCGAACGTTCTCCCCGCTTCGTATGACGGCACCATTCTCGACGGCCAGATCCCGAATCGAGTCCGCGACCGCGGCGAGCCCTCCCTGAGGGTAGCGTACCCCGAGCTCTAGGTCGACGTGCGACATGATCGAATAGAGAGCCGGCGCCTGAGCGGGGCTCGTGCCGAGGAAGACCATTGCGTACTGCAGGATTTGCCGCGCACGACGGTCGCTGAATCGCTTCCCCACGAACTTCTCCATGTTGCCGAAGAGGTCCATCTTCAATCCCTGAGTGAGCATCCTCCTATTGAGGAAATCGAAGACGGAGCGGTAGTCCTTGTAGAGAAACTCCTCCATGGCTACCCCGTACTTGAAAGCGCCATCGTCGAGAAACTCCCTCAGCTTGCGTCCGCCATTTGGTTCGAAGGTCTCGAAGAGGGCTTCGAGGTTTTCCTTCCCGCTCCGCACGTCGACGCTTTCAGTGCCTCCGAAGAAGACCCGATAGAGGGGATCGAGGCTCACGAGGTCCAAGAGCTCGTCAGGGCTCTTACCGAACCCGCCAAAAAAGCGTTCGAATACGTCGGGCATGAGGTACCAGGACGGTCCCATGTCGAATCGGTAGCCCCCCTCCTCCCAGATTCTCGCCTTTCCTCCGGTCCGGGCGTTCTTCTCGAGCACCTCGACATCGAGACCTTCCTGCGCCAGAAGAGCCGCCGAGGCAAGTCCCGTGTATCCGGCTCCAACAACAACTGCTTTCATCGATCCTCCCTATCAGAGTTCCAGACAAATATATAACACAATACGTGTATATTCAAGCGTAAATTCATGGCAAGTTCTGGACATAATACTCCTTTTGTGTTATATTGCCACGCGAGAGGTGAACGATGAACAAAGGAACTGTGGGTCTGAACGACATTTCGATCTACGTGCCGCAACCGGAGGTAGACCTCGAGTCACTGGCACGGCGGCGGGTGAAAGAGTCACCGGACCTCGAAAGACATCTAAAACGTGCACGGGAAACCACCGGCCAGAGACGTTTCCGGTTTCCGGCCCTGTGGGAGGACACGACGACCCTTGCAGCAGAATCGGCAAGGAGGCTCCTCGACAAGGTGAGTGAGGAGGAGATGGCCTCGCTCCGTTTTCTAACGGTCGGTACGGAAACCCCGGTGGACCACTCCAAGCCCGTAGCGGCCTACGTACACGGGATACTGAAGCGTGATGGGTTCTCGGTGCCGGACAGCGTCGCCACGTTCCAGGTTCAGCACGCGTGCGCCGGGGGCGCTCTCGCCGCGATGTCGGTCGGAGCACTCCTCACGGTAGACGCGTCACGGAAGGAGTCGGGGCTCGTAATCTGTTCGGACATTGCCCGTTACAAGACCGGGACGACGGCAGAGGTCACGCAAGGCTCCGGAGCCGTGGCGCTCCACCTTTCAACCGATCCGGCGCTTCTCTCGCTCGATCTCGACACGCAAGGCTTCAACTCGAACGATGTCGACGACTTCTTTCGACCTGTTGGACAGGCGACCGCAAGCGTTCGAGGCGGGTACTCGATGAAATGCTATCTCGAAAGCTTCGAGGCGGCCCTCCTGGACCACTGCCGGCGCCGCAACGAGATTCCGGCCGAAGTGCTCTCCTCGACCGACATGTTCGTCCTTCACGCCCCGTTCAGAAATATGCCGGTCATTGCGATGCAGAAGATCCTTGCCGCCCATCTCGGCATGGATGCCCAGGAGGCGGAACACTTCCTTGATGTTCGCGGTCTTTTCGCCGGAATCGAGCCGATCTCTCGGGTCGGGAACACCTATACGGCTTCGCTGTTCCTCTCGCTTGCATTCACGCTCTACGACAGGTACCGTGTCTTCGGGGAGGACATAGTCGGGAAGCGGGTGCTGCTCGTTTCGTACGGATCGGGTAACACCATGGCAGTCGTATCCGGCGAGGTTTCCGCGGGCGCACCCGAAGTCATCGAGTCATGGGATCTCGAATCGATTCGAGACACGGCTCGGTCCGCCAGCGACGAAGACTACGATCAATGGATAAACCGACCGAACGACAACGAGAGCTATCGCGAGGCGTTGAGCAAGAAGACCCTTCCGGAAGGTGCTGTCTATCTGGACTCGATTCGCGATGATGGGTATAGGATCTATGCCGTCAACCAACGGGCGCCGAAGAGGACGGCATCGAGATCGCTGCTCGAGGCCGCAGTGCGTTAGCAGCTCGCTTGTACCGAGATAGAAACAAAAAAGCCGGATCAATTCGATCCGGCTTTTATTTTTGAGCTGACCCAATCTACATCTGTCGTTTGAGATTGAAGTCGACGAGCTCATGAACGATACCGAGAACCGAGACATCGACATCGCCGAGACCATCGGCAACCGCGTGAGCTTCGTCGGCAAGTCGTTCCATCTCCTCTTCGAGCCTATCGCGTATTCCTAGCTCCACGACCAGCCTTCTGACGTATGAGATATCGTCATTCCCGATGCTTCTGCTACCGAGAATGTGTGTCAGCCTCTTTCGATCGGTCGATCCGGCGGCACGCAGGAGCTGCAGATGATAGAGGGTCTTCTTGCCTTCGGCGACGTCCGATCCACAGGGTTTTCCGGTCTGCTCGGTGTTGCCGAACAGCCCGATTTCGTCGTCCTTCATCTGAAACAGGACGCCAAGCCGTTCGCCGAGTCGAGCGAGAGAGTCGATCGTTCGGTTCGGTGCGTCGGCGAGCAGACCGCCGAGCATCAACGGCAACGAAAAGGTGTATCTTCCAGTCTTGTACAGGTACAGCGCATATATGTCGCCTTCTTCCACCTGACCGGCCGATTGACCGAGATAGACATCCTGCATCTGCGCTACCCCGACGTAGGTCATCTCCTTCGAGGCGAGTGACATGATCGAGGAAAGCGAGCGTCCGCCGATTTTCAGCGTGCCGAGAATCTCGAATGCGGAGAAAATGGCGACGTCTCCTGCGCAGACGCCCATCGACACACCGAAGTGCGTTGGTTCCGGGAGCCCCAGGGCTCTCCCGAGACCGCCGTACTGCGCGTAGACGGACTCCCCTCCGCGCCTGTATTCGTCCCGGTCCATTATGTCGTCGTGCACCAGCAGGGCGGACTGCATCAACTCTACCGCGGCGGCGACCTTCACCTCCTCGCCGTCTCGCTCGCGCCCAAACAGATCGGCCCCGAGCAGCACCAGCGCCCCACGGAGCATCTTTCCGCGTCGGGCAAACTCTTCGAGCCTGCGCGAGACATCCGGTCCCCACTCGCCTACCCGTTCGAGCTCGCGCTTCTTGCGCTCGAGAAAGGCGGTAAGGTAATCCTGTATGTCCGATTTCGAGATACCGAGATATTCCGAAAGACCGGTGCGAACGAGCACTCCGGCTGTCTCCATACGAATCGCCTCCTTGTCGAACGAAGAGTATAACACAAATCGGGCGCCATGACAACACATTTTGTGTTACAATGTCCGGATAATACCCCTTTTGCCGTACGGGCCGCGGCACGGTATACTTGTGGGATCATCGACTCGGAGAGGAAACCTGACTTGATGCG
>CAZDMH010000002.1:41237-72469 GCA_964506755.1 uncultured Spirochaetales bacterium | reverse complement strand
CGGCGACGGCCGATACTACGGAGCTGTCACTATGGCGGAAGGCGGAGGCGGTGGCTGGGAAGAGCGCCGATCTCATTCCGGCCTCGGTCCATGTGAAGGTGGTGGTGGGAGACGGAAACGGCAACACAAAGAGCACCCAGGAGACCTGGTCCCGGATCAGCGTCGACGGAAACGGCAAGCTCGAGACCACCGTGCTTCGTTCGATCAAAGATGGTCGCGACGACACCGAGAACGCCCAGAGGCAGACGGACCGTCACCCCGAGAGGAGCCGGTTTCAATATTCCTTCCTGCCGATGATGCCTGCAAACCGTGGCAAGGTGACGGTTTCTCCGACACGGACGAGCCGTATCGTCGAGGGTGCCACCTGTGCCGGCTACGCATTTCGTATGAAGGGCGACGAGGTCTCGGTCGGCACGGTTTGGATAGACGAATCGACTGGAGCGCCGCTTCTTATGGAGTTCACCTTCGAGCCGCTTCCCCCCGGGGCAAAGCTGGTCACGAACAAACTCCGATTCCAGCTCACCGAAGGGGGGGCTTGGCATCTGATCTCTATGGAAACCTACGGGGAGGGCCAGCTGCTCTTCTTTCGACGCGATTTTCGTCTCCTGATGGAGTTTTCGGATTACTTCCGCTACACCCCTCCGGAAGGAGGCACGGGGTCTTCCCATTAGGGCGTTTCCCGAGCACACTGGCGCAAGCCAAGGAGGATTCTAGTGAGAAATGTCTTAGCCTCTGCTCTCGTACTCGGCGTCATTGGCCTCGTCGTTGGATATTTCCTGTTTGCACACGTCGGTGACGGATACCTTCCGCTCGACCGATTGCTCGGCATCTCCAACAGTTTCGGAGACCGCGTTGCAAACGCGTTGACGAAGATGGTAGTCGATATCGGGGTCGTGCGCCGCAACATCCTGATCTCCGGCCTCGTCGGAGTCGTGCTCGGCTTCGTCGTGAGTCTCTCGGGCCGTCGCCGGAGGCGACGGTAGTCGCCTTCGCCCGGGATTCTCCTTTGCGGACACCCCAAATCTCATTACTATTAAACTGATCTCAAAATATCGTCCGAAGGAGAAAACTATGCCAAAAGTGACCTATCTCGGCCATTCTGCTTTCCTCGTCGAAGGCTCGAAGGCGACTCTCGTAATCGATCCCTTTCTCTCGGGGAACCCGAACGCCCCGAAGAAACCTCAAGAAATCAAGGTCGGCTGGGTGCTGCTTACCCACGGACACGGCGACCATATCGGCGATGGAATAGAGATTGCGAAGGCCAACAACGCCACCGTGATCGCGCCCTACGAGCTCGCCGGCTACTGCGAGCAGAAGGGGCTGAGCGTTCATCCGATGCATATCGGCGGCGGCTTCGACTACCCGTTCGGCAGGGTCAAGCTCACGATCGCTCACCACGGCTCGGCGACCCCCGACGGGGTCTACACCGGCAATCCGTGCGGTTTCCTCATCACGATGGACGGCAAGACTCTCTACCACTCCGGCGACACGGGCCTCTTCTACGACATGAAGCTCATCGGCGAGATGAATACGATCGATCTCGCTCTTCTGCCGATCGGAGACAACTTCACGATGGGCATTACCGATGCTGTGAAAGCCGCAGAGTTTTTGAAAGCCAAAGAGACGGTGCCGATGCACTACAACACCTTTGATGTAATCCAGGCGGATCCTCAGGACTTTGTGGATCGCGTCAAGAAACAAGGACAGAACGCCCGGGTGCTCCCGGTCGGAGAGTCGATGGAGTACTAGAAGCGGAGATCGAGACTCGTGCTTCGCAAAAGAAGCGGCTTGTTGCAGAGGCGATGCTCGTTTTCACCACCGTTCTCTGGGGCGGAACTTTCGTCGTCATCAAGAACGGTCTGGGCGAGGCATCGCCTCTCCTCTTCCTCAGCCTTCGGTTCGCCTTCGCATTCCTCCTGGGCTGCGCCGTCTGGTTTGGACGGATCATCCGCATCACCCGCCAGGCTCTTATCCACGGCGTCGTCCTCGGCGTCTTCATGTTCGGAGGGTATGGCAGCCAGACCTTCGGCCTCGCCTATACCACCGTCGCAAAATCCAGCCTCTTCACCTACACATTCGCGCTGATAACGCCCGCCCTTCAGTTTCTCATTCTGAAAAAACGACTTCGCACCGGGAACTTACTCGGCCTGCTCGTAGTACTGGGCGGGATGTATCTCTTCACCGCGCCGTCGAGCAGCAGTCTCAATCTCGGTGATTGGGTGACCTTGGGAGGTGCCGGTCTGTTCGCCTTCTACGTCGTTCTGCTCGACCGGTACTCAAACGTCGACGATCCGGCGCAGCTCACCGTCGTTCAGTTTGCGGTCACCTCGATCCTTGCCCTTGCCGGTTCCCTCCTCCTCGAGCCGCGTCGTTTCATCGTCTGGAACGGCAAGCTGCTTTTCGCCCTCGCCTATCTCGGAATTCTCGGGAGCGTCGTAGCGATCTTCCTCATGAACCGCTACCAGAAGGAGACCTCTCCCACGAAGGCAGTCCTGATCTACGCCCTCGAGCCGGTATTCACCGTGATATTCGGCTACATCTTCCTCGCAGAGATCCTCCAACCCAACCAGATCGCCGGCGGGTTTCTCATCCTCGCCGGAGTCGTCGTTTCCGAGCTGTGGATGCTTCGCCCCTTGAAAAACTGACACGGCGTCTTTACAGTTGTCAGCGGTAATAGGAGAATCAGCATCCAGACTGGGTCGATTTGAAAGCTCGGAAATCGAACAGTGCGTTCTCTTGGGGTGAAGAAGGGGTGGAGGTATGGCAAGCTGTCCGAACTGCGGTTTCGACTTGAACGACTCGAAGGTCTGCCCCGTGTGTGGTCACGGTGCGGCCGAGAATCTATCCGCGCGGACTCGAAGACCGCTCGGCCGCCTTCCGCTCCTCGTCGGAGCCTCGGTCGTTGTCGCTCTGCTTGCCGTGGGAGGCTATCTCATCATCTCTAAGGAAAGGGCAACGGCAAATCAGCTCGCCTCTACCTCAACGCGGTTGGTCTCCGAAGAGGCGGCTCAGGGGATCGGCTCCGATCCGGTTGACCCGCCGCCGGCCGGCGGCACGGTAATGAATACTGCAGAATCGGCTGCCGCACCGGCGACTGCCGATCCCGCGGTCGATCCGGATCCGCCGGCCGTCTACGATCTTGCAGACCGGACCAAGCTCCCGCCGATCGACAGCAAGGCCGCCTACGTCAAGTGGATGCTCGCCCGCACCTCCGAGAGTGAGGCCTTCTTGAACGCGAAGTGGGATCGAGCGCAGATCGCGATCGGGAGAGGCGACGTGACCTCGAAGAGGGTGTTGATGGCCTTCCTGCTGACACCGCGCGAGCGTTTCGTCGTCCGGGGAGACGAGCCGCGCGCCTACGCCGACGCCGCAATCCCAATCGGCTACGGCCAGACCATCTCGGGTCCTCATATCGTTATCAGGATGACGAACGCCATCAATCCGAAGCCCGAAGAGCGTGTGCTCGAAGTGGGAACCGGCTCAGGCTACCAGTCGGCTATCCTCTCGCAGCTGTCCAACCACGTCTATACCATCGAGATCGTGAAACCCCTCTACGAACGGACCAGCTCGCTGTACGACTCGATGTCGAACGAGTTCCCGATGTACCGAAATATCCACCGAAGAAACGCCGACGGCTACTACGGCTGGCCGAGCGATGGGCCGTTCGACCGAATTATCGTCACTGCAGCGATCGATCACATCCCGCCGGAGCTCCTCAAGGAGCTGACCCCGGGAGGAATCATGGTCATCCCCGTGGGGCCGCCCACCGGTCAGACGGTCCTCAAGATCACCAAATACCTCGAGCCCGACGGTTCGATACGTCTGACGCGCGAAGACATCTACCACGGGCAGTCGAAGAAGACCTTCGTACCGTTTACCGCTGAAGGTGGTGGAGTCCATTCGATGAAGACCGACTCGGGCGGAGGAACGTAGGGAGGAAGATGGAGTTCTTGCCGTACATTTGGGCTGCGGTCGGCCTCCTTTTCATGGGAGCCGAGTTCTTTCTCCCCGGGTTCGTCATATTCTTCTTTGGTCTCGGAGCGCTCGTCACCGCCCTACTGTCTTGGATCATCCCGGGCCTGCACACGAACATCACCCTCCAGATTCTCGCTTGGCTCGCCTCCTCCGGACTCTCGCTCTATTTCCTTCGGCGCTACTTCTCGAAGATCTTCCGCGGCAACCTGCTCCCCTCCGACGAAAATGAATACGCCGGAAGCACGGCGGTAGTGGTAGAAGAGATTACGCCCGACTCTCCGGGGCGCGTTCGCTTCCAGGGGACTACCTGGAAGGCGATCAGCTACGACGAATCTTTCGCTCCCGGGGAGACTGTCGAGATCCTCAAGGAAGAGAACCTCACCTTCGTGGTGACCCGTTCGATCATGGGGACCATCACCGATAACTCGACGAACGAGTAGCGGCCGCCAGAAGCGCCGTCACCGTCGCCGAAAGGAGCAAATATGGGAATCATCACCCTCTATGTCCTCATCCTGCTCGTGCTCGTCATCTTCTTCAAGCTCATCAAGATCGTGCCGGAGCAGGAGTCCTTCGTCGTCGAGCAGCTTGGCAAGTACTACAAGACCCTCGGCTCGGGATTTCATTTGGTCATTCCATTCATTCAACGCATCGCCTACAAACACACCCTCAAGGAGGAGGTCATCGACGTCGACCCCCAGGTCTGCATCACCAACGACAACGTGCAGGTGACGGTCGACGGCATCCTCTACCTGCGGGTGGTCGATCCGGCGAAGGCAAGCTACGGGATCGAAGACTACCGCTTTGCGACCGTGCAGCTCGCCAAGACCACGATGCGCTCGGAGTTCGGAAAGCTCGAGCTCGATCGAACCTTCTCGGAGCGTGACAAGCTCAACGACGCCATCGTCCGGGCGATCGACCAGGCATCCGAGCCGTGGGGTATCAAGGTTACCCGCTATGAGATCAAGGACATCTCGCCGACGGAGACCATCGCCGAGGCGATGGAACAGCAGATGCGTGCCGAGCGCGAAAAACGCGCCTCGATCCTCGCGAGCGAGGGCCAGAAGACTGCGCGCATCAACGTTTCCAAGGGTGAGCGTCAGGAGGCGATCAACCTGAGCCAGGGCGAGCGACAAAGGAAGATCAACGTCTCCGAGGGTCGCGCCAAGGCGATCGAGGTTACCGCCGACGCCACGGCCCAGGGAATTCGCGAGATCGCGGAGGCGCTCCGTCAACCCGGCGGAGATACCGCGATGTCGCTGCGGATCGCGGAGCAGTACATCGGTCAGTTCAGCAAGATACTCGAGACGGCAAAGACCCAGGTGCTGCCTTTCGACATCGCCCAGATCCGTGCCCTCTTCAGCTCGGTGCTGCCGCAGGTGGTTGGGGAGCAGACTCGTGGCGGCGGCCCGTCCGGTCCGGCCGCCTCTGCAGCCGGCGGCTCGCCCCCACGGCGAGGCGGGGCTCCGTCCGGAAGCAGCCCATCCCGCGGCGGCTCGGCCTCTTCAGGGGGTGCACGATGAATGCGGCGCTGATCCCACTCGCCATTATCGGCGGCCTCTTCGGGCTCGTCTTGATCATCTCGCTCCTGCGGAGCATCCGCATCATTCCCAACCAGACCGCGATGGTCGTTGAGCGACTCGGCAAGTATTCGAAGACTTTGAGCGCGGGCTTTCACCTGCTCGTACCCTTCATCGACAGGGTGCGCTACAAACACAATCTGAAAGAGCAGGCGGTGGAAGTTCCCCCGCAGTCCTGCTTCACCCAAGACAACGTCAAGATCGAGGTTGACGGTGTGCTCTACCTACAGGTGGTCGACCCGAAGCGTGCAAGCTACGGAATCCTCAACCACCGCTATGCCACCATCCAGCTTGCCCAAACGACGATGCGTTCGGTCATCGGCAAGCTCGAGCTCGACAAGACCTTCGAAGAGCGTGAGGCGATCAATGCAACGGTGGTCAAGGCCGTCGACGAAGCCTCGGATCCTTGGGGTGTGAAGGTCTCCCGCTACGAGATTCAGAATATCAGCGTCCCGGAACCGATCCTCCAGGCAATGGAGATCCAGATGAAGGCCGAGCGTGAGAAACGTGCCGACATCGCGCGCAGCCTCGGAGATATGGAGTCGCGCATCAACGGCTCGCAGGCCGCAATGCAGGAAGCCATCAACAAGAGCGAGGGCGAGATGCAGCGCCGGATCAACGAGGCAGAGGGCGACGCCCAGGAGATTCTCGCCGTTGCGCGGGCGACTGCTGCGGGGATCAAGAGTGTTGCCGAGGCAATCAGGGCCTCGGGCGGCGAAGAGGCGGTCGTGCTGAGGATTGCCGAGGGCTATATCACCACCCTCGAACGGCTCGCGAAGCAGGAAACGCAGCTCATTCTGCCGATGAACCTTACGGACATGGGCGCGGTGCTCGGCAATATCCAGGAGCTCATGGAACGAAGGGTTCGACCTACCAGCGAGAAGAGGGAGTAGAGAGGGGCCGAAGAGCTACTGGGCGGTGGTTGGCGAGGAGGTGATGAGCTCGACGGCGGAGAGGATCATCTGCCGATCGGGTTCCTCGAAATCCAGGCGCCGAACGAGCCGGGACATGAAGGGTTTCACGAAGTGCTCCATCTGTTGGCTTTTGCGCTCATAGTCGGTCATCGAGTCGAGTAGCATGACGGTGACTCGCGACGGCGACTCGTACTCTCCCACGATCTGGAATCCGAGCTTCTGGTACATGCTGATGTGTTTTTGCTCGTCAGTGAAGACGTCCAAGAAGAGGCGCTCCGCGTTGTGCCGGCGGGCGTAGAGGTAGGCAAGGGTCATCAAGCCGAGTGGAACGATGCTCCCCCGTTCCTCCTTCATTACCGCGAGACGGTCGATTTCCGCGCATCGTTTGTCGCCCTTGAGATTCCGCAGCTTGAAGTGCCGCTCGATCGGAAGTCTCCCTGAGACCCCCGGCGGTATGCAGGAGACGGTTCCGACCGGCTGCAGGCCCTTGTAGGCCAGAATATGGTAAGCCGACTCGTCCTCCGGCCGGCGGATGGTCTCTTCGAGGTAGCCCTTCTCCTGAACCAGTATCTTGCGCTGCAAGAAGAATACATCCTCGAGACCCACCGGACCGTGCACGTTCGCAAACCGGATCTTCCAGCGATCCTCCTCGGTAAGGGGCAAGTTGACCGAAAACTCCGTCCCCTTTCCTTTTTCGCTCTTGACGTTGATCCGCCCTCCCATCCGGTAGACGATCTGATGACAGATGCTCAGGCCGAGGCCGGTTCCTTTTCCCGGGTCCTTCGTGGTGAAGAAAGGATTGAAGACCTTGTCGATGTTCGGCTCCGCAATCCCAGGGCCGGTGTCGCGTACCGAGACGATCAGGTTCCATTCGCTGCGCCTGCACTGGAGAAAGATGGTCCCCTCTCCGTCCATCGCCTGCACGGCGTTCATTATGAGATTGAGGAAGACCTGTTCGAGCTCGTTCGGATTGCTTTCGATAAGCGGCAGCTCATCGTAGCTCTTTATCACCTCTATCCCCGAGAAGTCCATGCCCCGGCGGGCGAGCTTGAGGGCGCTCTCGAGCACCTCCACAACGTCGAGTCCGAACTGCGCTCCGCGCGTCTTCCGGGAAAAGGTTGTCAGGTCCTTGATGACCTCGGCGGCGTTGCGCGAGTACTTCACGATGTCGCTCGCGTACTCGCGAAGCTTGCTGTTCGGAGCGAGCTGATCGAGCATGATCTCCGCCGTTCCGATGATCCCCCCGAGTGGATTGTTGATCTCGTGGGCGATCCCCGACGCAAGCGTGCCGATGCTGGCAAGCTTTTCGGACTGGATAAGCTCCTCCTGCAGGCGCTTCTGCTGCGATATGTCTTGGAAGAACTCGAGAAACAACCGGTCGGAGCCGGGTGGGACATGAATCGGGTAGAACTGGATACTAAAATTGATGTTGTGCTCGGGATGCTTGCGCTCTATGCCGAACTGCAGGCCCGTGTGCAGGCTGTCCTGCGCCATGCAGTTTTCGCAGGGTTTGTTGCGCCCGAAGAACATCTTGTAGCACTTCGCACCGAGAAGCGTTTCGTAGGGGGTGCGGAAGTAGCGCGTGGCGGCCTGATTGACCATGATAATGTTGTAGTTGATGTCCTGAATTGCGATCGGGGTAGTGATCCCGTCGAAGAAGGCCTCGAGCTTGTTGCGGCTGATGGTGAGCTCATTGTTCATCTCCTGAAGTCGTTTCTGCTGCCGCTTCAACCTCTCGAACGAGATCGCGTTCTCGAGTGAGACCGCGCACTGCCCGGCAAGGATCTCGAGAGTCTCCAAATCGAACTGGTTGAAGTACTCCTTCTCCCTGAGACTGCCAAGAACGATGAACCCGTTCAAACGCCCTTTGAACTTCAGCGGCACTACGACGTTCGGTGTAAGCTCGATGGTCCGATCCGGAAGAAAAATGCTCAACGCGTCCGTCTTGTTCCTGCTGACGTAGATCCCGCTCGACTTGGCGAGCATCTGAACGAACGGGGTGCTGCGGTTCAGCGAGAACTGGGAGGTCTCGTCGTGCGATATCGGAATGCCGGCAAAGGAGGTGATCTTGTAGCTGCGAGCCGTATAGTCGAGAACGGCCATGAGTGACCACTCGAGGTCGAAGGTTTCGACGATCTTATCGACGGTCAGTTCCGAGAGCGTCGTGAGATCGACGAGCGAGGTCAGGCTGTCCGAGAAGTTTCTGAGACTCTGGTTGTACCCGAAACGCTTGCCCAAGTAGATGCGCTCGATGACCGACGTCGTCCCCTTGCGCAGCGGTTGAAAAATGATCGCCGCGGCAATCCCGAGAATGAGGGAGGGTACGAAGGAAAGCTCGAGTTTGGGTCCGCGCATAACAGTCACAAAGACCCAGTTGATGCCATAGAAGACGAAGGCGCTGACGACGACGAGCACGAAATAGAGCACCGCGCGCAGGACGTAAGTGGAGTAGTGCACCAGGCGGTACTTGTAGACCGCATAGAAGATGAGAACGGCATTGACCGCCGATGACAGCAGATCGATGGGATAGCGGCCGATCGGCTCGTAGAGGTTTCCCAAGACCCCGACAAGCATGATCGACGCACCGAAGAGAGGCAGTCTCAGCTTCTTACGATCGACTCTGCTTTTCGTGCGCAGGAGCTCGATGGAAAGCATGACAATGACGAGAACGAGGTATACATAGCTGAGAAAGTAGGCGATGACCGCTCCGCCGCCGAGGGTGTAGTGGAACTCCTGCGAATCGAACCAGGCATTCGTGACAATGTGCCCGGCGAAGTTGACGACCAAGAGGTAGGCGTAGATTGCGTATCCCAAGAAGAGTTGAAAGTAGTAGTAGCGCCGTTTCAGGCCGACGAACTCGAACATGGCGTGGAAGATCGTAATTGGCCCACCAAGCATACCTGCCACCATGAAACGGTTCCAGAAGAGCGGCGTAAGAACGCCGGAGTTCAGATGCATCATGAGGGAGCCGAAGCTCCAGACGGTCATGGAGAGCATGTAGAGGATGAAGGGCCACATCACGGTCTCGCCGCGCTCGCGGTAGAGGCCGAAAACGGTAAAGACGACGTAGAGGATGAAGGTTATCGCAGGTATGAACGAGGAAATGTCAATATTCATCGATACCATCTAAAAGGTTTCTATCTCCACATTTTCTATTCCAAACAGTTTCTCTTTTTGCTATTATATCATATAATGGTTGCAATGTTTTACCTGACGGTAGGCGCAACCGGCTTCGTCTCCGTTCTCTTCTACGACCTGGCGCAGATGCGAGGCAGGAGAGGGGCGGCTGCGGCTTTTTCTATTATCGGATACGGCTGCATCTTGGCTTCAATAGTTTTTCTCATTTCGAACGTCCGTCCGGCGAATACCCCGTTCACCCTGCTGCTCTTGAAGATACTCGTTGCCGCAGCCTTCCTCGTGCTGTTGATCTACTCGGTCCTTTTCGAGATACCGCGGCTGCTTCGTCGCAGCCGATCCTCGAAGAGAGCCGGCCGGCAAGTCGTTGCCGAAGGGTTCTACGGCGTGGTCCGCCACCCCGGCTTCCTCTGGTTCGCTCTTCTCTGGGTCTCGATCGCCCTGATCTACCTGAATCCCATGGTAACTGCCGTCGCCATCGGTTTGGTCGTGCTCGATCTCCTGCTCGTCATCGTAGAGGATACCCTCGTCTTTCCACGCATCTTTGCCGGGTATGACCAATACAAGAGGCGGGTCCCATTCCTAATCCCTCGCCTCCGCAGGAGGTGAAAAATGTACAATCCCGCATCCTCATTGACTTTGCCGGACATGATAACGGAAGGAGCATCGAAGATGAAGGGACGGATTCTCATCGTTGATGACGATACCGCCATCCAGAAGGTTCTCGACATAGGCCTCACGAACGCCGGTTTCTTCACAAAGGTCATGAAATCAGCGGTCGAGGCGCTCGAAGCCCTGCAGTCGGGCGCTTTCGAGCCGCACTGCGTCATCCTCGATATCAGAATGCCCGAGATGTCGGGCCTGGAAGCACTTCCGCTCCTGAAGGAGACCGACAACAAACTTCAGATAATCATGTTGACCGCAACGACCGATCTAGAGATTGGCGTCGAGGCGATGAAACGGGGCGCCTTCGACTACCTGGTAAAGCCGGTTCAACGAGCCGAGCTGGTAGAAACGATCGGCAAAGCGATGCGCTACCGCGATCTGCTCACGGAGAATGAACGATTGTCGCGGGAAAATCAAGAGTACCAAAAGATGCTGGAAAACAAGATAGAGGAACGCACCTCCGAGCTCTTCACGGCATACCGACAGCTGCAGCGGACGAACATGGACACGGTTCGGATGCTCGCAGAGACGATCGAGGCAAAGGACCACTATACGCGCGGGCACTGCACCCGGGTCCGGCGGCTTGCCGCAGGCCTGTATGCGAGCGTCGCGCAGGCAACGCCCGCCATGGAGGTCTTGGAGTACGGCGCCCTGCTGCACGATATCGGTAAGATCGGAATCTCGGAGCAGCTCTTGAACAAGAACGGCAAGCTCACCGAAGAGGAGTTCCACATCTTCGCAGGCCACCCGATCATCGGTGAGACAATCCTCAAGACCGTGGAGTTCTTCCAGCCCTGCCTGCCCATCGTGCGCAGCCATCACGAACGCTTCGACGGTGGCGGGTACCCGGACGGGATCTCCGGGGACGAGATCGATCCTCTGGTTCGCATCGTATCGATCTCCGATTCATACGATGCGATGACCTCGAACCGCCCCTACCGGCGCGCCCTGCCAGTCGAGGTCGCAATCGACGAGCTCGAGAAAGGCAAGGGGGCGCAGTTTGATCCTGAGCTTGTCGATGCGTTCATCGGCGATCGGGTTTACGATATCCTCGAGAACGGCAGCAGACAATCAATCTCATAACCGACCGACGGACATCCCGCCGTCAACCATGATTACCTGTCCAGTGGAGTAGGGGAGATCCCCGCCGGCGAGCATGCGCACGGCCTTCCCAACATCCTCGGGCAGCCCCCATCTTTTCTGGAGAAGCAATCCCTCTTCCATCATTCGCTCATACTTCGCGCGCACCGGTTCCGTCATGTCGCTCAGGATGATTCCCGGCCGAACCTCGTACACAGGAATCCCCTCATCGGCGAGCCGTACCGACCACAGCTTCGCCGCCATGCTCAGGCCCGCCTTCGAGATGCAGTATTCCCCGCGGTTGATGGATGCGATGTCTGCCGAGATCGAGGTGATGAAGACGATACACGCGGGGAAATTCGGCTCCTCCGCCCGGCGCCGCACCATGAATCGGGCGACTGCCTGCGTGAGGAAATACGGCCCTCGAAGATTGATCGACATCACCCGGTCGTAGCTCGCCTCGCTCGCATCGAGGACATCCTTGCGCTCGCTCGGGGCAACGCCTGCGTTGTTGACCAGGAGGCTCGGTGTTCCGAGCCGCTCGATGACCTCATGGACGAGCTCGCGGCGCGCGCGGTCGTCTCCGACATCGGCCTGGAAATACTCGACGCGCCTCCCGCCGCGCCGCAGCTGCGCGAGGGTGGTGACCGCCTCCGGCGGACGCCTGCCGCAGAGGGCAAGGTCGTACCCGGCGCCGGCGAGGGCGGCGGATATGCCGAGCCCGATTCCGCGCGCGCCGCCGGTAACGAGAGCCGTTCTGCGGTCGGCCTTCGTTCGATTCATGCCTTCTCGCCCCGGCCCGCGGCTTCGATTCGCGGCAATTCCGGCACATCGATGAAGCGGCGTTCCTTCCATGACTGCGTTCCGAGCTCGGCGAGCTGAACCCCTTCCGCGCCCGAGAGCAGATCCCACGGGAAGGGCTCGTCGAGGGCAACGTGGCGCAGAAAGAGCTCCCACTGCACCTTGAATGCGTTTTCGTAGCTGCGCTGGTTGGGGACCTGGAGCCAGTGCTCGTAGAAATCGATCGGCTGGGGAATGTCGGGATTCCAAACCGGCTTCGGTGTTGCCCCGAGCGGTTGGACCCAGCACTCGCGCAAACCGGCTACTGCCGAACCGCGCGTGCCGTCGATCTGGAGCGTAAGCAGGTCGTCGCGGCGAACCCGTACGTCCCAGGAGGAGTTGAAGTGGGCTACGATGTCGCCTTCGAGCTCGAAGGTGGAATAGGCTGCGTCTTCGGCGTCGGCCAGGTAGGCCTCGCCCAATTCGTCCCACCGTTTCGGAATGTGGATCGCGCCGAGGCAGCTGACCGATTTCACCCGCCCGAAGACGTTGTCGAGCAGGTAGCGCCAATGACAGAGCATATCGAAGATGATTCCTCCACCCTCCTTCTTCTTGTAGTTCCAGGAGGGACGCTGTGAGGGAACCGAGTCTCCCTCGAAAACCCAGTACCCGAACTCCCCACGAACCGAGAGAATCCTTCCGAAAAAGCCGTTCTCGACAAGCTCGCGCACCTTGAGCACTCCCGGCAGCCAGAGTTTGTCCTGAACCACTCCGTGTTTCACCCCTGCAGCCTCGGCGACTCGGTAGAGGTCGTAGGCTTCATCGGTCGAGACGGCGGTCGGCTTCTCGCAGTAGACGTGCTTGCCTGCAGTGAGGGCCTTACGCACGTTCTCGGCTCTGAGCAGGGTCGTCTGCGCGTCGAAGTAGACTTCGTAGCCGGGATCCGACAGAACTGAGTCGAGCTCGGTGCTCCATTTCTCGATTCCCGTTCTCAGGCTCAAGCTCTCGAGCTTCCTCGCATTCCGTCCGACGAGAATCGGGTCAGGAAGGAGCACCTCCTCCTCGCTGACCCGTATGCCCCCCGCCTCGATAATCGGCAGGATGGAGCGTAGCAGGTGCTGGTTCGTTCCCATTCTGCCGGTCACTCCGTTCATGATGATCCCGATCTTTCGGGACTTGGTTCCTCCCATGACCCGCTACCCCTCCTTCGGTTTCTCGGTGCACTGTGGCCAAGCCCCCTCCGGCAGCGGAGGAGCGTCGACTCCGGCTTTTGGGAGCGTACCGGCGAGCTCCTGCTTCCAGTGGGCCACGTCGCCTGCAGGTCCATAGCAGTAAACCATAATGAGGGGCTTCGCGCCGACGTTCGTCAGCTGGTGGTACTCGCCGGGAGGGATGGCGACCGCCTGGCCTGAGGTGAGGGACCGACGATGAGGCCCGAGGCACATTTCGCCCTCTCCCTCGATGACGAAGTAGACCTCCTCCTGCTCCTGGTTGTGCCAGGGAACCTGCCCGCCCCGGGGCTCGAGAGTAACGTAGCCGAGGGCGAAGTTCTTCGCCTGGATCGGAGAGGCTCCCCCGACGAGGTTCTGAGTTCGTCTTCGGGCAGGATAGGTTCTTCCGGAAATCTCAGATAGATCAGCGATGACCATCGTTCGCCTCCTTTGGAAAGAAGTGGAGATAGGGCTTCCCCGAGACAAGACGATCCACGTAGAGGACCGCCTCTCGAAGGTGGTAGTCACCCCACATGCTCGATTCTCCGCTCGGTACCTTCTTGCCCTTCGCTACATAGTCCCAACCGTTGGGTCGATGATAGATTGAGTGCAGCAACAGCCCCTGATGGGCCGGGTCGAGGCTGAGGTAGGGCTCATCAAGCAGGGTATTCAGGACCGTCAAACCGGCCCGGAGGTAGCGCTCTCCCGCCTCGTCGCCCGAGCGGCCCAGGAAGTGGCCCAATCGCATCAGTCCCTGCGAGGCGATCGCCGCCGCGCTCGAGTCTACCGGCTCATACTCGTTGAACGGATCGGCCGGACGATCGAGGTAGTCCCCCATCATCGCCAGGCCCGGGGCACCGGTGTCCCAATAGGTGATTCCGTCGGCGGGTGTGCTTTCGATATAGTAGTCGCTTGCCGCCCGTGCGGCCTCGATCATGAACCCTATCACGGACTCTTTCGCCGATCGATCGGCCGAGGGTATGGGTTCGGAGCGCCCTGTGGTTTCGGCGCCGAGGCCGAGCGCTTCGAGCAGGCCGAGGATTCCCGGCAACTCCTCCTGAATCACCTCCGCATCCAGCGATTCGATGAACTCAATCTCCTCGGCAAAGCCGGCAATAATCCAGGCGAGCCCCCTCGTCCAGGTCGAGAACGGTGAGAAGCCCTGTTGCGTGCTCGGATTTCGATAGTTGCCGTCGTTGATGTTGAAAATCGCCTCGTGCGCTACACGTCCCCGCTGGTCGTAGAAGTCGCGCCCGTGACCGTAGTAGACCACGTACCGCGCGGAGGTGGCGGCATGCTGAACGAGACGGTCGAGGAGTGAGATTCGACGGTCGTTCTCGCCCATGAGCGTGTGGCCGAGGAAAAAGGCAACCGCGAGAGAGCGCAGGGAGCGGATCGTGTCCGCGAACAGGGAGTGGGGTCCGTTGAAGGAGTAAATATACCCCGATCCGGAGGCCGTAACCGCCCACCTCGCCGCTTGCACCGCGCCGGAGGCCATGAGTGCGAGCTCGTAGTAGCGTTCCTCCCAAGGGTCATGCGGGATGCGTCCCTCACGCATGAGGCGCAGCAAGTTCCCGAAGGTGCTGACGTTGTTGAAGCCGTGATCATGCACCCCGATGTGGCTCACGTGCCGCGCCATATGCCGAACAGTGCGTTCCCTGCCGAGCTCCAGGAATCGATCCTCGTCGGTGGCGTCGAACTGCAGAAGCGCCGAGCCGTAGAGGAAGCCCTCGGTCCATTCCGTCCATCCGCGGGTTGTGTATTTGCCGGCCGCGGTATAGACCGGGGACCAGAGCAGCCGATCGAACTGTTCTTCGATGAGGTCGATCTTGTCTGCCGAGATAGCCCAAAACCGCGGGATTTTCGCGGTAAGATCCTGAGGAGTGAGCGACAGAGGTTTCACGGTACCCCCCCCTGCTGAGTCCGACAGGAATCCTTCCGCCCCGCCTGCCGGCCAGGTAATTGTAGCAGGAGAGGGTCGTTGGTGCCAATCAAAATTCGGTCAGACAGGCACACGGCCGGGTGCAACCCGAAATCCTCGAGCGGCTATCCCACCTCAGGATTGTTGGCGCGCACCTTGCGAAGCAGTCGCAGAAGCTCGGCACCCTCCTGCCGGGAGAGGCACGAGAAGACTCGAGAAAGAATGTCCAGGTGGATCGCCCGGTTTACCTCAATCGCCTCAACTCCCCTCTTGGTGAGAACGAGGTTGAACACCCTCCGATCCTCCGGTGAACGCTCCCGGCGCACCAGCCCAACGCCGATGAGCTGACCAATCAGCTGAGAGGCGGCTGCCGTCGTGATGTGCGTGGTCTTGGCAATCTCGTTCGCCATCGGCCGCTCCATGTTCGCGATCTGGTTGAGGATGAAGAGCCCCGCCGCCGACACCCCGGTCGCCCGAACCTTGAACAGACGAAAGATCCCCCTCACCAGCGGGACGAACTCCCTGTCGAGCTCGCTCGAGAATGAGTCGGGTTGGAGGGTCTCGACGCTACTCATCGCTCCACCTGTCTCACCCCGTCGGCGCCGCCTGATCGCCTGCAGCGCCGGAATCGTCGGTGTAGTATTCCTCCTTCTTCAACGGCACCTCTTTGAGGAAGAAGGTCACGAGGAACGCAGCGGAGGCGAAGATGATGCTCAAGATGAACAGGTGATGGAAGCCATAGGTTATCGAGGTCTTCACCGCACCGATGAACTGCTGATAGAGCTCCTGGCCCTGTTTGCCGAATCCACTGAACATCGACCTCACCGCCTCCTGGGCGTTCGGATTCGTGAGAGATTGCGGGTTGAGGTTGGTCGCATTCGATGTCTGCAGCATGGCATGCTTGACCTGCGCCGGGATAGTCTGAGCGAGCTTGTACTTGAAACCGTTCGCCATGATGGTACCGAGAACCGGTGCGGCGATCACACCGCCGAGAGACCTGACGAACTGCTGAGTAGAGTTGACCACCCCCATGATTTTGTAGGGAAAGGCATTTTGGACCGCGACGTTCAATAGCGGCATGACCGAGCCTACCCCGATACCGAGGACGAGCATGTTGAGAACCACCGTCGGCCAAGTGGTGTTCACGTCCATCGTATACAACAGAAACGTACCTGCAATCATGACTGCCGTGCCGATGATTGCCTGCAGCTTGTATTTGCCGGTTCGCGAGATGAGCTGCCCACCGACGACCGCGCCGAGGATGAAGGTGAGCATCATTGGAGTGAGGACGACTCCGCTGTTCTGCGGCGAGAGCCCGACCACGGACTGCACGAACAGCGGCAGGAACATTATCGCACCGAAGAAGGCCATCGAGATCAGTAGCCCGATTACCAAGGCGACCGAGAATATGGGATTCGAAAACAGGTGCGAGTTGATCACCGGATCTTTGACATGGTTCTCATTGACGACGAAGAAGAACAGGACGACCAGACCGCCCGCGAAGAGGCTGAGTATCTGCCAGGAGCCCCAGGGGTAGTCGTTGCCCGCCCAGGTGAACGCGAGCAGGATCGGGATGAGCCCGGCCACCAGGAGCAGCGATCCGCTCCAGTCGATTCGGGTCTTGTGATCGGTTCGGACGCGTGGCAGCACGATCCAGACGGCGGTCGCAGCCAGGATTCCAAACGGTAGGTTTATGTAGAAGATCCAACGCCAACCCCAATTGTCGGTGATCCAGCCTCCAACGAACGGCCCGATGATGCTTGCGAGGCCGAATATCGACATGATGAGCCCCATCCATCGGCCCCGCTCCTTCGGATTGAAGATGTCGCCGATCGTCGCCTGGGGCATGCTCATCATGGCCCCGCCGCCGATTCCCTGAATGGCCCGGGCGATGATGAGCTCCATCATCGTCTGAGACTGCCCGCTGATCGCCGACCCGACCATGAACATGATGAGACCAAAGACGTAGAACGGCTTTCTCCCGTAGATGTCCGACAGTCTACCGTATATGGGTATCGTCACCGATGTGGCCATGATGTAGGCGGTGAACACCCAGGCGTAGATCGAGAAGCCTTTGAGATCACCGATTACCGTCGGCATCGCAGTAGCGACGATGGTCTGATCGAGCGAGGAGAAGAACATGGTGAGCATGACCGACCCAAGCGCCCACCAGCGCTTCTGCCCGGTTATTTGGTTTGTTAGTTGATGTTGAACGATTTGATCTGTCATTCTTTACCTTCTTGGCCGTGGGACCACTCGACTGCATGCAGCGCTGCTTCGCTGCATTCGGTATAAAGCGCAACGTCGGAGCGTTCCCGGGCGTATGGTTAAGCAGCTTAACTAAAATAGGGTTCAGACCGTCAATCGTCAACCAGAAATGGGGCCGGGTGAATAACTCGAGACCCCGGCAGGCTGCGAAAGAAGAGGCAGACGGTTTTCCAATTGTCCGATATAGTCTGGTTGGTGGTGGCCGGATGTCTCTGACCCAGGCAGCGATTATCTCCTCTCTGAGTATTGCATTGATCCTCGCGGCGTTGTTTGCCGCCCTCTATGCGGTCGAGCGAGGACGAAACCTCGGCATGTGGTCGCTCGCTTGGTTCGTCTATGCGTTCCGATTTCTCTTCGAGATCCTCGAGATTGGCCATCCGGAGCGACCATTCTTTATGATCGCCCGCCAGTTCGCGATGCTCCTGAGCACTGGTGTCATCATCCTCGCTGCTTACCGAGTCGTCAATCGCCCTGCGGGCTTGCCGAGGGTGATCGTCGGCGTCAGCCTGCTCCTCTTTTTCGGCTTCTCGATCGGTATGGGTTTCGGGTCGCCGGCTGTTACCGTCGGGCTCTTCCTGTTTACCGGAGCCGTACTTCTCTGGCTTGGCGCATCGTTTCTCCTGTGGATGCGACACTCTCCGCTCGGTCGTCCTATCACCGGGCTCGCGCTCGTCGTCTGGGGTCTCCACAAGCTCGATTTTCCTCTCCTGTCTCCGTCGCCGGACATCTTGCCCTGGGGCTACTTCATCGCGAGCTTCCTCAACCTCGTTGTCGCAATCGGACTGCTCATACATTTCTACGAGAACATGCGCAGCGTCCTCGTCGAGCGAGAGGCCCGCTATCGGGGAGTCTTCAACAACCACCACACCATCATGCTGCTGGTCGACCCCTCCACGGGGATGATCGTGGATGCGAATGACGCAGCGGCTACCTTCTACGGCTACTCGGTCGATCAGCTGAAGCGGATGACCTTCTTTCAGCTGACCGCATCATCGCATGACGAGGCGACCGAGCGGACGAACGCGTCCTTGAGCGGGCGTCCCGGACCCTACCTCAGCAAACACATCCTCTCAGGCGGCCTCTTTCGAGACGTCGAGGTTTTCGGGGGACCGGTTTACCTCGGCGAGCGCACCTACTTGTGCGCGGTCGTTCACGACGTCTCGGACCGAATCGAGTTCGAGGAGAGCATCCGAATGAGTGAAGAGAAGTTCCGCATGATCTTCAACAATACGGGCGACGCCATCTTCGTGCACGATTTCGACGGGAACATGCTCGAGACCAACCGGGTGGCGTGTGAACGCCTCGGCTACGACCCCGAGGAGATGCAAAACATCCATCTTCGCGACATCCTCGAGCCCGGGATCTTCGATAGGAACGGATTGACGATGATGCAGACGGTCAGAGAGCAGGGACACTTCGCCTTCGAGAGCGTCCACGTGGCACGCGACGGGCGGCGCATTCCCACCGAGGTCAACAGCAGCATGATCGAGTATTCCGGGAAGGAGGCATTTCTGAGCGTCGCGCGAGATATCACCGAGCGAAACATCATGGAAAACAAGCTCAGGCAATCGCTCAAGGAGAAGGAGGTCCTGATCAAGGAGATCCATCACCGTGTCAAGAACAACCTCCAGATCATCGATAGCCTCCTCAGACTCCAGAGCCGCTACGTTTTCGACCCGGCCGATGCGGGGCTCTTTCGCATGAGTGAGAACCGTGTTCACACGATGGCGCTCATCCATGAGCAGCTCTACCAATCACCCAATCTTTCGGACATAGAGATGCGAAGCTATCTGTCCCGGCTGATCTCCCACCTGAGAAGCGCCTTCTCCACTGAGGATCAGGGTGTGGAGCTCGACGAGGAGATTGCCGACGTTCTCCTGGACATAGAGGTCGCGAGCCCCTGCGCGCTCGTGGTCAACGAGCTCGTGACGAACTGTCTGAAACACGCATTCACCGGGAGGAGGAAGGGGAAGATCAGTGTCAAGCTTGCCGAAACGAGAGAGGGAGAGGAGCTTTCCCTGGAGGTTTCCGACGACGGGATCGGCGGAATGCCGTCTTCAGTCTACGAAGAGCCCGCGACGCTCGGGTACCTCCTCGTGAGGAATCTGGCCGATCAGATGGCCGCTACCCTGTCTGTCCGCAGCGACGAGTCCGGCACGAGCGTGTACCTGCGTCTTCCCTCTCGTCCGCGCTCCGGCGACGATAGCGCGGAGGAATAGGTGTACATCGCGCTCTCTGTAGTCACGGGGGGTCTCGTCGCCCTCATGATACTCGTCAACGGACGGCTCCAATCCGTCGCCGGCGCTCTCCCTGCGCTCATCTTCATCCATCTCACCGGGCTCGTCGCTTCGGCGCTCTATCTCGCACTGACCGGGAGCAGTGCTCGCAGAGAGAGGTCCGCTTCCGCGCCGGCCTTCTCGGAGGGTCGCGTGGCCTCTCCGGTCCCCGCGGTATCGAGCGCTTCGCAGATCGCCGTGACTCCTTTCTGGTTCGTTTTCGCCGGAGCGCTCGGAATCGGTGTCGTGTTCCTCAACAACCTCATATTCATCAAGGGCGGAGTGCTGCTTGCGCTCGGGGGAACCCTCGCCGGTCAGACCCTCTTTGCCCACCTACTCGAAGGAACGCGATGGTTCGACGGGAGACGCTCGCCGACGGTGCAGCGCGTGCTCTCCCTCGCACTCGTGCTCCCGGGCGCGGCCCTCATTGGCTTGCGCAGCGGCGTCGGGATCGGATGGACGGCACTTTCCTGGCTCCCCGGTGCGCTGCTGATGATCCAATCGATGATGAACGCCCGCAACGCCGTCCGCTGGGGACAGTCGAGAATGCTCCTGTTCAACTACGCGACGGCTCTCCTGGCACTCCTGCCTCTCTTCGCGCTGCTCGGGCTCGCGGGAAGCAACTTCTCGCGGGGAGGTCGTGCCGTCGGATCGTGGTCCGCCCTGGCCCGCACCGCCGGCGACACGGCACCGTACCTCCTGGTCGTCGGGGGCGCGATCGGCGTCATCGTCGTTGGGACCTCCATCTTCCTGTTCAACCGCTCCTCGGCCCTCAAGGTCGTTCTCGGCCTCTACTCCGGTCAGATAGCGGTCGGCATCCTCATCGACAGTCTTTCCGGGCTGCCCCTCCAAATCGAGAAGCTTGTAGGAATAGGTATGGTCGTCATCGGCCTTGGGGCGGGCGAGATTCGGCGCATGCGTCGCCCCCGCCGCAGGACGCAGGAACCGGTCATCGGTCGAAACGCCGAACGGTAGCTCTCTCCTGCAAAGAGTGAGGACGTACACCGCGGCTCCGGACCGGACGAGCCACATCGCCGTCTCTCCGAACCGAAAGATACTTGACTATCTAACGTGTATTTGTTAAGATTCTCCCTTGGAGGTGGCAACATGCTTCATTTTCTCGCGGAACCCTGGCCTTGGTACGTTGGGGGCCCGCTCCTCGGATTGATGGTACCGATCCTGCTCCTCGTCGCGAACAAGCACTTCGGAATCTCCTCCTCTTTTCGCCATTTCTGCGCCGTGATGCTGCCGAAACGCAGGCCGGAGTATTTCCGCTATCGATGGCAGGACAGCTCCTGGAACCTTCTGCTCATCGCCGGCACGGTCGTGGGCGGCGTGGTTGCCGCAGTCTTTCTGAACGGCACACAGACGCCTGCTGTATCCTCGAAAGCACAGTCGATGTTCGCGTCCTGGGGTATCGGGCGGGCCGGAGGGCTCATGCCTGCAGCACTCTACGGCTTGGGCCAAATCTTCACACTGAAATCCCTTCTCATTGTCGGGGGCGGCGGCTTCCTCATCGGTTTCGGCGCACGGTACGCCAACGGATGCACCGCGGGTCATGCCATCATGGGGCTTTCGTTGCTGGACGCCGGCTCGCTCGTGGCGGTAGTAGGATTCTTCGCCGGGGGCTTGCTCGTATCCAACCTCCTCGTCCCTCTCGTGGTCGGGCTGTAGCACAACAGGAGAGAGTCTGAAATGAGAACCGAGACCTTAGATTCCATTCGACAGCCTTCGGCGAGCACGAAAGAGGAAACCCGGGGGCAGGATCCGGGGAGCGCCCATGTGACGGGCCGGCGTACCCGGTCGATGGGGAAGAACCTCACGTTCTTCGCTATTGGAATCTACTTTGGGATAGTGCTCATCAAGTCGCAGGCAATTTCCTGGTACCGAATCCAGGAGATGTTTCACTTCCAGTCGATTTTCATGTACGGAGTTCTCGGAACCGCAGTGCTGGTCGGCGCCTTGAGTATCTTTCTCATCAAGACCTTCAGGCTACGCTCCTCAGACGGGCAAGAGCTCGATCTCTCTCCTAAACCCTTCAACAAAGTCGGAAACGCGGCGGGAGGAACGATCTTCGGGTTCGGCTGGGCCCTTACCGGCGCCTGCCCGGGGCCGCTCTACGCGCTTCTCGGGGCCGGTTACTGGTCGATCTTCGTTGCGATCGTCGGTGCCGTTCTCGGAGCACTCGCATACGGCTATCTGAAGCCCCGGCTGCCCCACTAGTGCTCCTGCCGGTCGGGCGTCACCCGCCGACGAACTTCACTCGCGAAAACTCCGTGAACCGGCCGATCTGCCCGCGTACGAACTCTTGCATCTCCCGTTCGATCTCTGGAGGATAGCTCGCCGCACCGTCTGCCACCTCGAACGGGTAGTAGAGGATATCCGACCCGCGGCCCGACGCCTTCATCGACTTCAGGTAGGAAGAGCTCATGCGAAGCACGCCGACGCTGAACTCCTCGATCGAATCGGCAGCGATGCGCTCGAATATCTCTTCGATACCCTCGGAGTACGCACGCTCCCACCCCTCGACTCGAATAAGTGGGTCGAAACAGATGCGCACCCGCCAGCCGTCTTCGACCGCGCTCCTCATGGCGAAAAGCCTGTTCTTGAACGATGCGGTGCCTCCCTCGTAGCGCGCCGCAATTGATTGCGGCGACATCGTCCAGGAGAGGATGGCGTTCGGGATCGGCTCGAGGTCGCGGATGGCGCGATAGTTGTCGCTTTTCGTTCGCACTTCGACTGTGAGCGTCGGCCGGTCGCGCGCAAACTCGATCCAGCGGCGGCAGAAGGGCAAGAGCCCCTCGAAACCGAGGAGATCCGTTAGGTAGGAGATGCTCAAGTAGAGCGGTTCACGAGCGAGATGGGCGTCCGTTGCGGCGAAGAAGTCCTCGCCGTTCACGTAGACGACAATGTAGGCAGAGGGATGCATCCCTTGAAGAAAGCAGTAGTCGCAATTGTAGAGACAGTTGCGAATAAGAGAGTTGTAGTGTAGATACCGGTCGCCGAAGCTGTTGATACGCTCCGAGCCCCGGTAGAGGAAGCTCTCTTTTTTCACTGCAAGGATCAGTTTGTTGTCGCTTTTTTGGAGCTGGAAGTGCTGGTTGGGCCGGCTGAAGACCTCTTTGTAGTCGTCGATCGGAATGAGCTCAGCCCTCGGGAAGAGGCTTAAGACTCGCTTGGTATCCTCGTACCCGAACGCTCCCTCCTCGACGTAGATGTGACTGAAGGAGAGTCCTCCGCTCGGGAGCGTCAGAGGCGTAGGAACGGAGTCAGGAGGAACCGCCGGACCGGAATGCCCGCTCGAGCTCACCGAATGCCCTCCTTCGCTCCTCTTTGGTGTGAGGCGGTTTCATCCCGCACCACGGCTCGAGAATGGCGGCCACATCGCGACGCTGAGCCGTCCCAGCCAGGGCGAGTCCGCGCAGCCGGTGCCTTTGCGCGGCGGTGAGCCGCAGCGACTCGGCGATTGATGCAAGCGACCGCTCGACGGTCTCGTTGGGGGCGATCTCCGCCGGTTGGCAGAGCCTCGCCGATTCGTCGATTAGCCGCAGAATCGCCCCCACCTGCTTGCCGAAGAGCTCCTCGTCGCCTCCGACCGCTTCCAGACAGTAGACCTGATGCGGAGCAAGAAAGGCAAGTGCGGCAGCGAGGAAGCCTGCCAGCTCTCGGTCGACCAGAGGGGGAGCACCGTCTCCGCCTGGAGAGGAGGCCCCGGCACCGGTTTCGATGCCCGCCTCGTGAAACTCGTGGGCAAGCAGAAGGTCGGGAAAGTAGCCGCGCCCGTTCGCACCGTCGCGCACGCGGTTCGCGAGAACCACCTGCCCAATGAGCTCCGAGCCGGCCCCATCCCGTGCTTCACAACGTCCAAGATGAAACAGGCGGGTGGAAGCGTCAAACCCGCAACGCCCGAGGAGATATCCCGTCGTCACGCCGGCGCCCAGCGTAGCGCTGCCCTCCGACCTCCTTCCGCGACCTGTGGCTCCCAATTCGCTGCGAGACTCGACGAGGAGCACCCCTCTGGACGCATAGCAGCGCAACTTCGCGAGCTCGTCGCTTCGTTTGAGCTCGAGGGCCGCGATGAGAGGTTTCGCGATGGGATGGGATTCGGCGACTAGGTAAACCGATCGTGCCGGGGGCGCCATGGCTAACCCTTTCGAGTCAGCTCGCCGCGCAGGAGCGGGTCCGCTCCCTCATCGATACCGGTAACGGTCACTTCTGCGAAGATGTTCTCCGCGCGGTCCGCGCGAGAAAGGGCACCGGTTTCGAAGGCAATCGGCACGTAGTGCTCCCCGTAGCCGCTCGCGACCCCGTTTTCATCGGTTCGCTCGACGAGAACCCGTTCGGTGCCGCCAACCATGCTCTCACGGTATCGCCGCTTGTTCCGTTCGGAAATCTCGCGGATCGTTTCGCTTCGCGCAGTCTTCACCCGCTCCGGGATCTGCCCAACCATTCTGTCGGCCCGCGTGCCGTCACGTCGCGAGTACTTGAAGGTGTGGATGTGGGCGAATCCGACCTCTTCGCAGACCCGGCAGGTTTCGTCGAAATCCTCATCAGTCTCGCCGGGAAAGCCGACGATCACGTCGGTGGTGAAGTTGAAATCGGGGCGGTGGTAGCGAATACGTCTGACCGTTGCAAGGTAGTCATCGAGACGGTAAACCCTCCGCATCTGCAGCAGCACACGGTCGGAGCCGCTTTGAAGACAGAGGTGCAGATGGGGGCACATCTTCGGATGCGAGAAGAGCTCGACGAAACGCTCGCCGAGTCCCTCCGGCTCGAGAGATGAGACGCGAACGCGAAAATCTCCCGGCAGGTCGAGAATCGCCTCGATGACCCCCGTGAAATCGCTTTCGCCGCTCGAGTAACGCCCCATGTTGACTCCCGTGAGGACGATCTCCTTGGTTCCAAGCTCGATGAGTCGCTTGGAGTTCTCGACGATATCTGCGAGAGGCCTGCTCGTCGCGCGGCCGCGAACGAAGGGAATGATGCAGAACGTGCAGTAATTGTCGCAGCCGTCCTGAATCTTGACCATGCTTCGGGTGTGGAAGCCGTTCTCCCCCGTCCGGTAGGCAAAGAGGTCCCCCTCGATAGCATTCGGGTCGAGGATTTCTCCTTTGAAATGGGCGTCGACGATGTGGAAAACCCGGCTCTTGCGCCGGTTGTCGACGACGTAGGTGACATCGTCGCGCTCGTCGAGGTATTCGCGATTCGAGTCGACGAAACAGCCGGTGACGACTACGACCGCCTCATCCGTCTTACGGCCCGTGGCACGGTTGATGAGGTTGCGCGACTTGCGGTCACTCTTGTTCGTTACCGTGCATGTATTCACAACGTAGGCGTCGGCCTCGCCGGCGTAGGGCACGATCTCGTAGCCGGCCTTGTGAAAGTCGGTGGCGATTGAGTCGGTTTCGTATTGATTGAGCTTGCAGCCGAGGGTCTCGAATGCGACCCGCCTTCGGTCGCCTGATGATTGCCGTTCCATACCTCTATCGTCTCTCGTCGGCTCGCCGTTTGCGCCGTTCCTACGAGTAGACAGCCTCCCGATCGGCCGCGACGCGCACTCCGCCGAGCTCGCCGGCGACGGCCATTTCGGCCGCCTCGGTGATGACGACCTCGACGAACTCCCCTATGAGCCGTTCATCGGTGGAGGGAAAACGGACGATGACCTTTCCCTCGGTTCTGCCGGAGAGGTAGCCCGAGAGCCGGTCGCGACCGGTAACGAGCACCCGGTAGCTCTTTCCGATCATTGCCATGTTGTGCTCATGTGAGATCGCCTGCAGCTCGCCCTGCAGCTCGTGCAGCCTGCGCTTCTTCTCCTCGTGAGAGACGTCGTCGTCCCACCGTGAGCTTGCGGCACCGGGACGGGGCGAGTAGATCGCGATGTAGGCCATGTTGTATTGGAGCTCTCGCATGATCGAGCGGGTGTTTTCGAACTGCTCCTCACTCTCCCCGGTGAAGCCGACGATGATGTCGGTGAAGAGGGTGGCCTCCGGCAGCAACCGGCGAATGTTCCCCACGATTTGGCGATACTCGCCGACCCGATAGTTGCGGTTCATCCGAATGAGCACCTTGTCGTCGCCGGACTGGATCGGTAGATGGATCTGCCGCGCAAGGCAGGGATACTCGGCGATGGTCTCCAAGACCTCTATCGACATGTCCTTCGGATGAGGGGAGGTGAAGTAGACCCAGAACTCCCGCCCGGACGCGTTGCCCATCTCTCCGATTCTCCGCAGAAGCTCTGCAAATCCAATCTCCTCGCCGTTCTTGTCCAGACCGTAGGAGTTGACGTTCTGTCCGAGGAGGGTAATCGACTTGTAGCCCTCCTCGACGAGGGTCTCGACCTCCCGGAGGATGTCCCGCGATGGACGGGAGACCTCGCGGCCACGGGTGTAGGGCACCGCGCAGAATGTGCAGAACTTGTCGCAGCCGTTCTGGATCGGGACGAACGCCTCGAAACCGGAGGTGTAGGTCGGCGGAATGAGCCAGTAGCCCTTCAAGCGATCCTTCCTGCTCTCCTCGCCGACGACCCCGCGGCCCGACGGTCCGACGCTCTGTTTGACGTCATCGATCGGTCGCCCCACGCCCCCCTGGTCGAGCCCGACCGGCGTCACCACCCCGTACTGTCGGACGAGGTCGGGAAAGTCGGGCAGCTCGTTCATGTGGAAGACGAGATCGAAGAGCTTCAGAAACTTGACCTTGTCGGCGGGCAGTATGCAGCCGGTGACGAAGGTAAGCAGGTTGCGCTCACCCTTGGCGGTGTTCCACTTGTGGATTTTCGAATATACCTTGTCGATTGCCTTCTGCCGGACCGAGCAGGCGACGATCCCGAGAAGGTTCGCCTCCTCCTCGTTTTCGGTCGGCTCGTAGCCGAGACTCTCTATCACGGTTCTCAATCGTTCGCCGTCAGACTGATTCATCTGGCAGCCCAGCTGCAGAAGGCTGTACTTCATTGGTCTCATTCCAGTCCTGATTTCAGAAATAGACCTCCGCAAAGAGATGTTCCGAAGGAACTCCCTGGCTTCGCAGGATATCGAAGGCCTCATATATCATATCGCAATTGCCGCATAAGTAGCAGAGACTCTCCGGATCAACCGGATGCTCTCGCAGGTAGTCGGTGACCCTGCCGTGGTAGTCCCCCTTCTCCTCACGGGAGAGGCAGGAGACGAATCGTGATCGATCGAAGACCTCCCGATCGTAGAGCTCGGCGGAGGTTCGTACGCCGTGAAGCACCCGGTAGTCCAGCTCGGGATAGCTCTTCGCAAAGCAGTGAAAGGGTGAAATCCCGGTTCCGGAGGCGATAAAGAGGAGCTTCCCTTTCTCGCGCTGCGCGGGCTCGATGACGAAGAACCCGAACGGGCCTTCGAGCGCCACCGGATCGCCCGGTGCCAGCCGTTTCAACGCCCCAGAGACGACACCCCCATCGACCTCCTTTACGAGGATTTCCAGGAAATCCTCTTCGGCACCGGAGTAGACCGAGTACTCGCGCATCGCGATCGAGCCGTGCGGACCGACGTTGATGTACTGCCCCGGATCAAACGAGAGGCCTTTGCGGTCGACTCGAAGCACGTAGGCCGTCGGAGAAATCTGCCGTAGGTGCTGAACGTGATGAGTAAGCCCTTTCACGTAGGTTTGTTGGGAAGTTCGCAGTGTTTCCATGGTCGTAGCTCTCAAGGTACCGTAATCAAAGTGGATTAGTCAACTTCGTTTCCTTCGCCTATAGACAACGCTCCCCCGATGTCCCCCGCACGGTATCTCCGCACGAACTCATCGACCCTCCGCCTGATTTGATCGCGAATCGAGCGCGCCGCCGCGCGCCGGTCGCCCTCCGAACCGCCAGCGGCTGAAGGATCAGAAAAGGGCCAATGAAGCCGGGCCGCCTCCGCAGGAAAAATCGGGCAGCGTTCCGCCGCTTCGGCGTCGCAAACCGCTATCACGTAGTCGAAACGCTTGCCGGCGGCGTGAAGGTCAAAGACACTCCGTGTTGCCTTGCCTGAGATGTCGATCCCATCCTCCTTGAGAAGCTCGACAACGACCGGATTGAGCCGTCCCGGCTCGATTCCGGCGCTTTCCACGTCGAAGAGATCTCCACCGTAGAACCTCAGGTACTCTTCGACCATCTGACTGCGGGCGCTGTTGTGGATACAGATCGCGAGGATCCGCATACGATTCATGCCGTTGCTCCCGTCTGAGAAGTATCGCTTGCTGACTTGTGCGCGCGATGGTTGTCCGCAAACTTGATGACCCTCTCACGAATCATCACCTTGAGGGCTTTTCCCTGCTCCGCGCCTTCCTCACGCATGCCTTTGAACAATCTCGGTTCCCCAAATGGGCAGCGCAAAGGTATCACAAAACCTCGAAAGAGTAGACCTCTTTCTCGGCTTCCGACCACAGACCGAGATCACATAGCTGTAGGACACGCACGAGACGAAATCGATTCGTCCTACCGAGCGCCCGGCTTTGAGGTAGACATGTGCTCACATGCGCATGTGCGCTGCATGTGTTTTCCTGTGTCATCGCCCAATCAGCCGACGCACGCCGTTCCTTCACTTGACGCATGCGCGTCGGAGGAGTCTAATCGTCAAATGAAAGAGTATTTTACAGTCTCGGCCCACTATAATCGTGAAGCCAATCGAAATATGTACTCTATTCTCGCGGAGCTTCCTCCGGAGCGGCTAACCGAACCGAGCGGCAATTACTTCAAGTCCCTCACGGCCCTGCTCAACCACATCTACGGCTCGGACATCATATGGCTGCAGCGTATGCGAACGACCCTGCCCCGCCTCGTTTCACTTCAAACCAAGGAGATAGAAATCGAAGCGAAATGGCCCACCGTGAATCTCGTGGCGGATTTCGGGCAACTTCGGGCAAGACGCCAGAGCCTCGACGACCTCCTAGTCAGCTTTGTCGACGAGCTCGGAGAAAAAGAGCTCGAAGCGGTCATCGACTACCGCAACTCCCGAGGGCAACGAAAACGGTACATCTTCTGGCAGGCCCTGATGCACGTCTTCAACCATCAGACGCACCACCGTGGACAGGTGGCCGAGATCCTCGACGAGCTCGGAGTGAGTAACGACTACAGCAATATCATCTCCACCCTGAGTGAGCCACCGCTCGCATAGCGGACATACGGCGAGCGCTGACCGGATGACCTCTGCGCAACGTGCAGTGTCGCTTGTCAGGAGACTCGCGACAAGGTATCTTGGGGAGGCTCATTCCATTCGAAGAGAATCAAGTGGAGAGGATCAATGGCCAAAAACGAAACAGCATCCAAGAAAGACTCCTCCGAGAATCCCATGAGACGCACGATAATTGTCGCAGGCTCGATTGTCGGGGGGCTCATTGTCGTCATCGCGGCGGTGATCTTGATCGTCGCGCGGTCGAGCGGCAAGGATCCGGTCACGTTCGACTACGCAAACCTTCCGCGCCTCGGCAATGCACACGCACCGGTCAAGGTCGTTGAGTTCGCCGACTTCAAGTGCCCGGCGTGCAAGTATTTCCACGAAAACGTCTTTCCGCAGCTGCAGCGCACCTATATCGACACCGGGGAGGTTCGTTTCTACTTCATGAACTTCCCGTTCCTCGGACCCGATTCAACGACTGCGGCCATCGCCGGCATGGCGATCTTCCACCAGAACCCGAGCTCGTTTTGGGACTACTACAACGCGATGTACGACAACCAGGGCGACGAACGCAGTCAATGGGCGACCCCGAACTTCATCCTTCGCCTGGCAACCCACGATGTACCCGGAATCAACTACACCCTGCTGGGCCAACAGATCGCTCAAGCGAAGTTCAAAAGCGAGGTCGACGCACAGTATTCACGAGGCGAAAACCTGGGGGTAAACAGCACTCCAACCCTCTTCATCAACGGACACGAGTTCCTCGATTTCTCGAGCTGGCCGGCCCTTCAGGCGGCAATCGAGAAGTACAAGTAGAGTAGCGACTGCCCAACCGCTTACGGGGAGAGGGGATACCTCTCGCCGTAGGCCACCGTTACCACCGACCGCACGCCGGCCTCCTCGAGGCGGGCCGCCAGAGCTGCCTGTGCGTCGGGCTCCCCGTGAACAAGGAAGATCCGTTTCAGCCGGTTCTTGTCCAGTGGACGGACGAAATCGAGGATTTCGTTGTAGTCCGCATGGGCACTGAAGGCGTCGATCGTCTCCACCCGCGCGCGAAGCAGGTACTCCTGTCCGAAAATCCTCACCTTCTGCTGCCGGTCCCTGATGCGCCGGCCGAGGGTGTGGGCGGCCATGTAGCCGACCACCAGCACGGTATTTCGTTCGTCTTCAATGGTGTGGATCAGGTGATGCTGGACCCGACCCGCCTCGCACATTCCGTCGGCGGATATGATGATTGCCGGGCCCTCGAGATTGTTGAGCTCCTTCGATTCGGCGACGCTCGTGATGTAGCGCAGCTCGTTGAAACCGAACGGGTTCTCATGGTGATCGATGAAAGCGCGATGTGTCTCCGCATCGTAGCATTCCGGGTGAACGCGGAAGATCGATGTTGCGTTCGTCGCCATCGGGCTGTCGACGTAGACCGGGACCTTTGGAATGCGCTTGCGGTCGGAGAGCAGATGGAGATAGTAGATTATCTCCTGGGTACGTTCGATCGCGAAGGCGGGGACGACGACCTTGCCGCCCTGTTTCACGGTCTCACTCACGACCCGGGCGAGCTTCTCTATCGCGTCATCGGTCGACTCGTGAAGCCTGTCGCCGTAGGTGCTCTCGAGCACGAGATAGTCGACATCGGGAATCTGCTCGGGATCCCGGATAATCGCCTTGTTCTTTCTGCCGAGGTCGCCGCTGAAGGCGATCGTGAGAGGGTCGCCGGATGCACCGGAGTCCAGGCCGAATACCCGGAAGACGGCCATGGCCGAGCCGAGGATGTGTCCGGCATCGTAGAAGGTGAGCTCGATATTCCGGGTGACCGGCAGGGTGCGTCCATAGGAGACCGTGACGAACTGATTCAGGACTGAAACGACCTCCTCCTCCCCGAAGAGCGGTTGCCAATCGAACTTCTCTCCACGACGCGCCGCCTGCTTTCGCAGATACTCCGCGTCGCGGGCCTGGATGTGAGCGCTGTCCATCATGATCAGCGAAGCGAGGTCCCGCGACGCCGGAGTCGCGAAGATAGAGCCCCGATAGCCGAGCTTGTAGAGCACCGGCAAGAGCCCGCAGTGGTCATAGTGAGCGTGCGTCAGAACCGACGTCGTAATGTCAGAGGTGTCCACGGTGAAGGTGCGATTCTTCTTGTCGCTCTCCTCGCGCTTGCCCTGAAACGCACCGCAGTCGACGAGTACCTGCTCTCCGTCGAGTGAGAGAATGTGCTTCGACCCGGTGACCTCGCCCGCAGCACCGAGGGAGTAAAGCTCTGCCTTCATGTCTGCTCCTTCCCTCGAGTATAGCGGCCCGGCCACTGCGATCCAAGCG
>CAZDMH010000002.1:22421-41137 GCA_964506755.1 uncultured Spirochaetales bacterium | reverse complement strand
GCGTGATCCACACACGGTTCCAGATTGATAATTCTCGCTGCTGAGACTATATTCGTTGCAATGAAATCCAACACACGCAGCATTCTTATCATTGTCGCAATACCGTTCGCGCTATTCATCGGCCTGATTGCCGGGGCCCTGCTCGAGCGATTCAACGAAATCCCCCGTTTGCCGACGACGAACGAGACGACCAACCCCTCTCCCCCGGATTTTTCGCTCATGCGTGATGCGTGGAACACGATCAAGCGAGTCTACGTCGACCGGTCCGCCCTTAAAGCGAAACCGCTCACCTACGGTGCAATTCAAGGGATGGTCGACGCACTCGGAGACACCGGCCATAGCACGTTTCTCTCTCCCGACATGGTCGCCCAGGAGCATACCCTGACCCGCGGTGAATATGTGGGAGTAGGCCTCGAGATCCAGATGCGGAACAACCAGGTCACGATCGTCGCCCCCTTCGACGGGTCGCCGGCGGGGAAGGCAGGATTGCGGGCAGGCGACGTCATCGTCAGGGTCGACGGCACGGATGTTTCCGGCACCGCGTTGCAGAAGGTGGTACAGATGATCGTCGGCAAGATCGGAACGAAAGTCACCTTGACCATTTTCAACCCCGATACCCGCAAGCTCAGCGACGTGACTCTGACCCGCTCGCGGATCACCCTGCACAACGTGACCTGGCAGAGGATTCCCGGTACGAACACGGCCGACATCAGAATCGCGGCATTCAGCCAGGGTGTTACCAAAGACCTCAGGGATGCAATCGGCGCCATCCACAAGGCGAATCTCGACGGGATCGTGCTGGATTTGCGAAACGACCCGGGCGGCGTACTCGACGAGGCCATCGGCGTTGCCAGCCAGTTTCTCTCGAGCGGCAACGTCCTGTTGACGAAGAATGCCGACGGAAAGGTTTCCCCCGACCCCGTCGAGTCCGGCGGACTCGCCCCGCACATACCTCTCGTAGTCCTCATCAACGACGGAACGGCAAGCGCCTCGGAGATCGTCGCGGGCGCCCTTCAAGATCAGAAACGCGCCACCCTCATCGGCGAAACGACCTTCGGAACCGGAACCGTCCTCGGTCAATATCCGCTTCCCGACGGCTCGGAGCTGCTCCTCGCGACCCAGGAATGGCTCACTCCCTCCGGACGCACCATCTGGCACAAGGGCATCGATCCGGATGTGAAGGTTGCACTTCCGTTGAACGCGATGATCGTTGAACCGGACGCCCTCGCCACAATGAGCGCGGCAGATCTCGCAAAGAGCGAGGACAACCAGCTGAAAAAGGCAATCGAGGTACTGCACCAAGAGATGCGAGCGCCCGCCAAGAAGGCTTCATAGACCTGCGACGCACCCGCCGCAATGCGAACCGTCTAACATACTCTGGCAGCATCTTCGATCTGGAAGATCTCGACGAAGAGAAGATCTACCTGGAGCCACCTTGCGCTCGAGCTGCCTCACTTGATTGGGGAACGGGCCCGGTGTACGGTAGGGACAGGTACATCTGCCGGAGGTTGCGCCTTGGCCCCTCGAGACAACAACGCCGAACAGAGGATAATTCTCGCAACCATTTCCCGCATCGAGAAACAGGGGCTCGAGAACCTGACGATTCGCTCGATCGCCAAGGAGGCGGGTGTCAACAGCGCGGCTATCAGCTACTACTTTCGGTCGAAGGACAACCTCGTCGCGATGGCCATGAAGACGACCCTCGACCACCTCTTCGAAGACCTTGTCGAGGTCGTCAACGACGATTCACTCGAGCCTGAAGAAAGGGTTGCTGAGGTTCTCGACTACCTTATCGACGGCGCGACTCGCTACCCGGGCATCACCCGAGCGCATATGTACGCTTCCATGAGCGGGGAGGAGGTCGCCGATCCGTTCGCAGGGAGAATGAACGATATCCTGACGAAGCTGAAGAAGAAGATGGCAGGTCCGGACGCAGCCAATGTGACAGGGGAAGAGGCTGGGAAGGGCAGTCGGGAGCTCGATCTTCGCCTGGTGAGTCTCTTTTCTTCGGCGCTGCTGCCGGCCATCATGCCGAGCTTCTATCGAGAGTTCTCGGGTATAGATTTCCGAGATTCGAGGACCCGCAAGAGCTACATCCGAACCATAATGAGTGAGTTTCGCGCCGGATAGCGACTCAGCCCTGCTCGGCGCTTGCATCCGGAAACCAGATCCATCCCTCCTTGAATGCCGTCTCACGCTCGGATGCCCGCGGTTGCAGGCAGCGGCCCCGCAGGAAATCCTCGCCGCACAGCACGCAAATGACGGCGTCGAGGAGATGAGAGCTGTGGATAAGCTGTGACCGGACTGTGGATTCGACTCCAGCTTCGAACTGCGGAGATATGTTCCAGGCGATCTCTTCCCGGCGGTCGACCGCCTCCTGCCCGGCATCTTTGTAGCGGTTTGCCGGCAGCCCGCGACTGAGCAACCAGGCGGCAGGGTAGGTTTCGATCGCCGACGCCCTCGGAAGTTGCCGGGGATTCCAGGCGAGCCGAATCTCGGCGCCCATGGAGTGTCCGAGCCCGGCGAGGAGGCCGAGAGCGGCAACTGCGGTTCGCGCTATACGGTCCGCGCCCACCTCGAGCGGCTGTTTGCCGATCCGCTGACGCACCAATCGGTCGGTGAGCCTGCGAAAGAGCTCGTCCGCCTCAGGTTCTACGGGTCTTCCGGCCCGGTGGGAATTGAGCGTCCGGCCGAGGGGTGCAGGCCACCCGAGCGGCGAATCCAGGGCCAGCAGCACCGACTGCGCCTCGTGAGCCCGAGACGCGACCCAGTCGAGAATCTCCGCAGTATCGCGAGGGGCAACGAGCTCGAGGTCTCGAAGCCCCTTGCCGGTGAAAGTCGCGGCGGCGACTCCGACTCGTTTCGGGTCGACCGCACAGTCAATACCGACAACATGTATCGTTTCGCTTCCTGAATGGCCGGTCATTTTCCTCCCCGGAATCGTTGTTTGTCGTTAGAAGGATGATATAATGCCAGGCAGGTGCGCAAGGAGCGGGAGATGGCAAAGAAGGTCCTTATTATCGACGACGAGGTCATGGTCCTCGACGCCCTTAAGGTAATACTCGAGGATCTTGGATACGGCGTGGAGGGCTATTCCGACCCGGTTGAGGGAGAACAGGCGGCAATCGCCGGAGACTACGATCTTGTGCTCTCGGATCTGCGAATGCCTGGAAAGAACGGCGCAGACGTGGTCAAATCTATTCTCGAGAAGAAGCCGGAAGCACGAGTCCTCGTCATCACGGCCTTCCCAAGCGATACCCTCGCAGAGAAGGCGCTTGCCTCCGGGGCGCTCGGCCTGGTCAGGAAACCGTTTGAGATATCGAAGATAGTCGAGTACCTCGGAGGGTGACCGGAAACAATAACGTGCGGCGGCCTACTGTAGCTCGACCGGTAACAGGGGAGGATCGTTTCAGCTCCCGTCCGACAGCCGCTACCCGTAGATCTTGCGCCCGTGCTGAATAGTCTGAAGCACGGAGAGCCGTTCGGCGCCGGGTTCATAGTCGAAAAGGGTGAAGTCGGCCGCGGCGCCGGACTCGAGGAAGTCTACGGCTGACGGCAAGCCGAGAAGCCGAGCCGGTACCAGCGAGCAGAGCCGAACCGCGTCGGAGAGATCTGCCCCCGTGAACCGTATGAACTGGGCCGCGTCGTGGTCGAGCAGATGTCCGGCACCCGCAAGGAATTTCGTCTTGTGGAGACCCAGGTGCCCATCGGCGAATACCTCGACGGTAATGTCGCCCCAGGGGTACGTCCCGGGCTCCGACCCTCCGAGGATCGTTGCGTCACTGACGAGGAACAGGCGATCGAGCCCCTTCGTGCGCATGATCGTGCGTACAACGGACCCCGGCAGATGGAAGCCGTCGCATATGATGCTCGCCGTAAGCTCGTCGGCACCAAGCTGTTCCCAGATATAGTTTTCCAGGCGCGGAATCATTGCGTGACTGCCGTTGCCGAGGTGAGTGGAAAGAGACGCACCCGCTTTCACGGCCTCCCGTATGACCTCGGGGGCAGCAGCTGAATGGCCAATCGCAACCAGAACTCCCTCACTCGACATGCGTTCGATGAGCGTCAGGGCACCTTCGATCTCCGGGGCAATCGTAACCACTTTGATTCGACCCTGAGCGGCTTCCTGCCAGGCTCGGTACTCATCGTAGCTCGGGCGGCGTACGTGAGCGAGACTGTGGGCACCCCGAGGGCCGTCCTCGGGCGAGATGAAGGGACCCTCGATATGATAGCCCGGTATTGCCGCTGCGACCGCTTCAGAGTTGCTGCGCGCCCGCTCTATGACGGAAAGGTTGCGGACAATCATCTCCCGTGGCCCCGTTATGATCGTCGGAAGATGGGCGGTCGTGCCCGAGGGGGCAAGCATCTCGACGAGCCGGCCTACCTCGACTTCGGAAAGAGAGGGAGAAGAGTAGTCGATTCCCCGGTATCCGTTTACCTGCATGTCGATGAATCCGGGCGCGAGATAGGGCAATCCCGCAACAGCAGGTCGCTCGCTGGTCCGGTTGACGCGTGCCCCTTCCAGCTCGACCCTGATTGGGTGACCACTGAAAACCGATATTCCTTCGATTGTCAAACTTGTGCTCCTGAAGAACTTTGGAATAGAGCCATCGCCGGCTGCTCCTATCCTTCACGATACGGCCCTCGACTGCAAGCTCCTTGAGTGGCATCGCCAACACCATCGGCGGTCCATGAGAGGCGGGCGTCTCGACATCCCGCCAAAAAAGAGCCGCCCGAAGGCGGCTCTCTGGTGATCAGGCAGGCATTAGAACAGATGGAGCACCACCCCCGCTCCGAGCGTGGTCACCTTCTCGGTAGCGTAGGTTACGCCGAAGCTCTGGCTCGCCACCGCCTGAGGGGTGAAGTTGTAGAGCGATCGCGAATAGACCCGCACCCCGAATCGACGGCTCAGATCGATCGCGACGCCTATATTGTAGGAATCGCTGAAGTGGTAGACGCCCCCGCTGTTGGCGAATCCGGTGTAGAACTGGTTCCAGCCGAGCTCGAGGGCCAAGCCGCCCAGGGGTATTCTCATGCCGAACCCCGTCGAGAACAGTCCGATCGGGGTTATGCTCTCAATGTTGAAGATGTTGTCAGCTCCGTAATTGATGTTGGTGAAAATGCTTCCCTCGAGGAGGAAGATTCCCCAAAAACGATACTGGGCTCCGAACTCGAGGTTCGATCCGATGCTCGTCGTCGAAACCGGCGCATTGTAGTCGCCGTGAATCGACAACCTTCCGTTGGCACTCGCACCGCTTACCGCGATCAGCGCGAAGATGCCCGCCGCGAAGATTATCCCCATCCGTTTCATGGTAGCTCCTTTGATCTCCTTTCTTTCGAGGCTCGCCGGCATTGCCGGGCCTCTTATAGATAACAACACCGTCGTCGGCCGCTTCTGTCACCGGAATCGGGTCGTGAACTCGAGTGACAGGAGCGACTGTAATCGGTGTTACAAAAGGTGTAGAATGATGGGTAGAACAGATCCCAATACATCACGATTACAAAAAGCCGTACACCAAACCTCAAGAATAGGAGTGCCCGAGCCACGTGTCGGTGAATGTAGAGGAGTTCTACCGCAAGTACGGTCCCATGGTTCTTCGCAGATGCAGGCAGCTGCTCAGGAACGAAGAGGAGGCACTGGACGCTATGCAGGACGTGTTTGTGAAGGTCTTGAGAAAGGAGTCGATCCTCGAGGATCGAGCCCCCTCCAGCTTGCTCTACACTATCGCGACCAACACCTGTCTCAACCTGCTCAGGAGCGCCCGGCGACATCCTACGACCTCGGACGAAGAGATCACTCTCCAAATAGCCGGCACCGACGATCCGGAGCGTCGGGCGCTGACGTCGCACACGCTGGAGAAGATCTTCTCGGGCGAGCAGGCATCTACGCGCACGATGGCAGTGCTTCACTACGTCGACCGGTTGACCTTGGAGGAGACCGCCGAACGGGTAGGACTGTCGGTATCGGGGGTGCGAAAGCGGCTGCGAAGGCTTGCGAAGAAGGGCGAGATTTTTAGGGAGAACTAGCAGATGAAACGCGAAATTCCGGACATCCTTATCGAACAGCTTGCCCTCGACGAGCTCGACCCGCGAGTGAAAAGGGAGCTCGTGAAGGATTCCGAGGTGCTCCGACGCCTCGAGAACCTCAAGGCCTCGAACGCTGAGATTCTCGAGACCTATTCACCGGCGGAGACGGCAAAGCGCATCGAAGGACGGCTGCAGGTGATGCGTCAGGCCGAGGAGAGTGTGGCAAAGACCTCCGGCGCCGATGTCGAGGGGGAACGCGCCGTGCGCCGAGCCGGTAAGGTTCGTCGGGCCGTGGTCGGGCTGGCGCAATCGAGGGCGTTTTTCCCAGCCCTCGCGGCCGCAGCCGCAATTGCGCTGGTAATCGGGTTCCTCCCGCTCCTGACGAGTGGTGGGATGAGTCCGAACGAAAGCTCGGGTGTCCGTGTCAAGGGCGCCGGTCCGGTGCTTCACGTTTACCGCGAGACGAAGAATGGTGTCGAGCTCCTAAAAGCGGGAGCCTCGGCGAGCGCTCACGATTTGCTGCAGCTGAGCTATATCGCAGCGGGGGCCCAGTACGGCATGATCTTCTCCATCGACGGTTCGGGTACGGTCACTCTCCATTTCCCGGAAAGGTCCCGCACAGCGGCTCGCCTCGAGAGCGGCGGGGAGGTTGCGCTGCCCTACTCCTATGAGCTCGACAATGCCCCACGATTCGAACGCTTCTATCTCGTCACATCACAGAAGGAGTTCTCGGTCGACGAGATTCTCTCGATAGCACGAAAAGCGGCCACCTCAGGTGCTCTCTCTTCAACGGCCCTCCCGCGCGGATTCAAGGTGGCCAGCTTTACCGTAGATAAGGAAACGACACGATGAAACGAGTTGCATTATCGATCTGCGCAGGGGTTGTCCTTGCGCTGGTAACGACCGCGGCATTCGCAGCGACGGATGCCCCGACATTCCGTCGAATCGGCCTCTATGTCGGATCCAACAATGGGGGACGGAATCGAATCACCCTCTCCTATGCGACCTCGGACGCGAAGGCGATGGCCGAGGTGATGAATGAGCTCGGCGCAGTCACCCAGTCCGACACGATCCTTCTGTCGAATCCTGGCATCCGGACGCTCGACGAGACCTTCGGAAAGGTCTCGCAGATGGTGAATGAGGCGAAGACCGAGACGAAGCGGGTCGAGTTCCTCATGTACTACTCCGGGCACTCGGATGAGGAAGGGCTTCTTCTCGACGGGACCCCATACAGCTACGCCCATCTGCGAAAGAACATCGAGGCAACCGGGGCCGATGTGAAGATCGCCATCCTCGACTCCTGCTCCTCCGGCGCCTTTACGCGGCTGAAGGGCGGGGTTATGCGCCAACCCTTCCTGATCGACGAGTCGGTCGACACCTCCGGCTACGCGTTTCTCACCTCGAGCTCGGCGGACGAGGCCTCCCAGGAGTCGGATCGAATCGGTGCTTCCTTCTTCACCTACTACTTCGTTTCGGCGCTGCGCGGCGCGGCGGACAACACGCTCGACGGAAAGGTTACCCTCAACGAGGCATACAGCTACGCTTCGGCCGAAACCCTTGCACGCACGGCCAATACCCAGGCAGGACCTCAACATCCTTCGTACGACATCAAGCTGACCGGTTCCGGCGACCTCGTCCTCACCGATCTGAGAGTGACGACGGCGGCGCTCGTTCTCGATGAGGGACTGCGCGGCAAACTCTACGTTCGCGATTCGAGCGGCCGCCTCGTGGCAGAGGTTCGAAAGTATCCCGGAGCGGAAATGACCCTTTCTTTGCCTGCGGGGAAATATGCTGTGGATCTCGAGAACGGATCGTCCCTCCTCGGCACAACCGTAGTCCTGCAAAGTGACTACCGTCCCTTGCTCGACGAACGCAACTTTCGGCCGGTGTTGCGTGAGGATACGCGCAGCCGCGGCGGCAGCGTCGACGAGAGTCTCGTCCACGTCAACAGCTACTTCTCCCTCTTCCCGACTCTTCCGCTCCTCGACAACCGCAGGGTCGTCCATGGAGTGACGCTCTCCACGGTCGGGGACTCTTACCGGGTGGACGGCTTCGACCTCGCTCTGGCAAGCATCATTCGCGACGAGCTGCGAGGCACCCAGCTCACGGCTACCTTTGGAGTCGTCGGGGGGAACGTCGACGGTCTTCAGGCGGCGGGAGTCTTCAATGTGGTGGGAGGCGCGGCCAAGGGAGCGCAGATGGCAGGTGTGTTCAACATCGATGCGCACGCGGCAAACGGCGCTCAGGCCGCCGGGGTTTTCAATATCACCAACGGCGACGCTCGCTCGGTGCAGGCGGCCGGAGTGTTCAACCTGAACAACGGTTCGCTCGAGGGCGCACAGCTCGGGGGGGTCTTCAATATCAACGCTGCCTCCCTGCGCGGTGCCCAGAGCGCGGGGGTGTTCAACGTCGCAAGCGGGCCACTCCAAGGGGTCCAGACCGCCGGCGTGTTCAACGTTGCAGGCGGGGATCTGCGGGGCGGTCAAGCGGCGGGGGTCTTCAACATCGGAGGTCGATCGGTCCGCGGGGTGCAGGCGGCAGGCGTCTTCAACGTTGCAACCGATCTGCGCGGCGCCCAAGTAGGTGTCGTCAACGTCAGCGGCGAAGTCCGCGGGGTCCAGGTAGGCGTCGTCAACATCGCTCGTGAGATGCACGGTCTGCCTATCGGATTGATCAGCATCTCTCGCAACGGTCTGCACAATCCAAGTCTCTGGACCGACGGGGTCGGCTACGGCTACGGCGGGTTCCAGATCGGCAGCGGTCCGCTGTACACCATCGTATACGGCGGTCTTCCGTTCGCAGATCCTACCGGCGGTGACGGGGCGTTTGGTTTCGGGCTCGGTGTCCATAGCTCGATCGACGCCTTGTGGCTCGACGTCGATCTCTCGGCGAAGCGCCAGATGAACTGGAACGCGGACACCAATTCGATCTTCACCCAAATGGGGACGACCCAGACCGTGTTTCCCTCTTTGCGAGCGGCTCTCGGCTACAAGATCCTCGGGGCACTCTCTCTCTTCGGCGGACTGACGCTCGAGGGCCATCTCCCCGGATACACGCCGAAAACGGTCTTTCACAGCGGCGAGCCGTGGACCATCCCGATCACGAGCCTCGCTACGAATCTCGAGCTGTACCCACAGTGGTTTGTTGGGATTCGGTTGTAGTGGCGCTCAGATCGTCCGGCTCTCGCCTCATCTCAAACCGATCGTGAGATGGCGGGCTTGGTCCGACCCGGCCCGCCTCTCTCATTGCCGGCTCGCCAAAGCGGGCCGTCCGAAATCACACTTGGCGTTTTGCGAGCTCCGGCAGCTTGAAGTCGGGGAGAGCCGTCTCGATTCGATCGCGGTACTGCTCGAAGCGCGGCGGCAGGATGAGCTTGCGGCCGAGCTCTTCCTCGGGCTCATCGATGAGGAAACCGGGTCCTTCGGTGGCTGCTTCGAACAGCGCTCCGCCCGGTTCATGGAAGTAGACCGACTTGAACCAGAATCGATCGATCACGGGCGTGGGATCGAGCCCGATACCGGCAATCGCGCGGCGGAATCTCTCCTGCTGGTCGTCGTCCCCGATGTTCCACGCGACGTGGTGGATCGACCCCCTTCCCAGTCGTCCGGCCGTTCCCTCGGACACCTCGCGTAGATCGAGAAAACTCCCGACTCCTCCACCTCGAAGCCCGTACCGCCGCCACGCGCCTTCGCTTCCGAGCTCCTCGAAGCCGAAAACCTCCCGGAGAAAGCCGGTTGTGCCGCTTGAGGGTTCCTCCCACATCCTCACGCCGTGGAATCCGCGAATCTGCTCCTCGGGAGGAACCGGGCTCCCTTCCCAGGGAGTGAATATGGGCTGCGGATCGGTCTCGACGAGCGCAAGTGAGAGTCCGTGGGGATCTTCGAAGGAGATCGCCCGCTCACCGAATCGCCGTTGAGGCTCATCGAGCGCAAGCCCCTTTTCCAAGAGTCTCTCCTGCCAGGCGTCGAGTGTCCCCCTCGGAACGGAGAGCGCTACCTCAACGGTTTGACCGGCTCCGTCCACCTTTCGGGCGAGGTTCGGCCATATGAAGAAGGTCAAGTCGCTCCCCGCGTGTCCTTCAGCGTCGGCATAGAAGAGGTGGTAGGTCCCCGGATCATCCTGATTGACCGTCCGTTTGACCATGCGCATTCCGAGCACGCCCACATAGAAGTCCGCGTTCTCCTGCGCATCGATCGCCATGACGCTAACATGGTGAAGTCCTCGAATTGGTTGTTTCTCCACGTTCATTATCCAACTCCTCCTTGAGTCGTGGCGGTATGCAAGTGCCCGCGACACGCGCTGTCCCGCCGCACATGTCAAATCGACCACATACAATATAAAAAAAGTAATATATGGATTCAAACGCCGCTGCTGCGAGCGGGCCCGACGACAGTGCCGGATTTGCCGGAGAGATGCTGCCGGACGTGAAGCGCGCCGGCCGTCTCGCCCGTCTTCGGTAATGAACTATGATGTCGACGCGTCACAGCATCGCACCTGTGCTCTGTCTCGGAATCGCTCTCGCCGGCACGGCGGTAGCGGCCGGGTGCGGCCTTCTGACGGCCGATCCGCCGTTTCAGTATCTGTCCGCCGGTCTCGTGGTCGGAAAGACCGATTGCCATGAGCTTGTGGGCATTCACTATTCGATCCGAAATCTCGCCAACAGGAACATCTCAGGCCTTCACGCCTCGTTCAGCTTGTTCGACTCCGAGGGAAGCCAGCTCCCGAAACCGGGCGACAATTTCTTTGACCTCACCTACTCCGAGACGATTCCGGCCGGATCCGAGTGGGATATCTGCACGAGCCTCGATTCCGCGTTCTTCTATCGCCCCGAAATCACTCTCGTCGCCGAGCGTTTTCGAATCTACCGGGTGGAGTTTGCCGACGGAAGCAGTTGGTCGGACCCGCTTGCCCTCTACTGCTTTCCCTACGACGTCACATCCCAAACCCTCGACCAGCCGGAGGCAAGCCTCCGATGATCCAGAGTGGCTCGATGGGAGAGTCGGCGCTCGGCAGGAGACGAACATCGGGTGTGGGCGGACGCCTCTTTGCAGTCCTTCTCACCTCATTGGCACTGCTCGCCGGAGGGTGTCGGTTCGGAAACCATCTTTCGGAATCATGCTCGGTAGGAACCGAGAAGGGAGATGCCGAAACCCGACAGTGGACCATCCTTGTCTATCTCAACGGGGACAACGAGCTCGAGGCACAGGCGATTCGCAGCCTCAATCAGCTCGAGTCGGTTGAGCTGCGCGGAACCGGCCTATCGATCCTTGCCCTGTTCGATCGATCGCCGGGATTCGACACGAGCAACGGCGACTGGACCGGAACGCGCCTATTCGAGATCGAAACCGACCCGGGCGGCGAAAACGGGATCATCGTTTCCCGCGCTCTCGACTCGCCCGAGCTCGGATTGAGCGCTTCGGTCGACAGCGAGCTCGACATGGGAGAACCCGAGACTCTTCTCCGGTTTCTCGATTTCGCGGACTCGAGCTATCCGGCCGAGCATTGTGCGCTGATCCTCTGGGGACATGGGAGCGGCTGGCGGTCGACTGGCGCCGGGCAGACGCCGGCGTCGCTGCCCTCCCGCACGGCGGCAGTCACCAATTCGGTTTCTCCGCCTCCTGCAGATACCATTCGCGCAGTAAGCTTTGACGATTCGAGTGGGCCGAATCCACTCTACACGAAGGAGCTCGGCGACGCGCTCGAACGCCGACCGGTAGACATCTGCGGGTTCGATTGCTGTTCTGAGGCGATGCTCGAGGTGGCCTATCAGATCAGGAAGGGCGCACGGTACATGATCGCCTCCGAGGACGTTATTCAGTCCGAAGGTTGGGATTACGCCGACATTCTTCCGCGACTCCTCGCCTCGGAAAAAACCACAGAGGCGGTGATCGCCTCGATCGTTGGCTCTTTCGCCGAACGGCAGTCCGATACAGCCGGTGCAACGATCTCCGCCGTGAGGCTCGACGCGATCGAGGAGGTCGCTGAAGCGCTCGATGAGCTCTCGGACATCCTCTATTCCTCGATTCGGGACACCTCCACTCAGTCTGCCGTTCGAGCCCTGTTCTTTCAGGAAGTCGAGGATTTCTATGCAATTCCCGGAGATTTGAATATCGATCTGGGCGACCTGGCTTGCGTTGCCGCACAGGAGTTTCCTGCTCTCGAAGTCGCATCGGAAAGGATCCGCCGCGCGGTCTCCTCTGCGGTCGTTTCGGAATGGCATCATCCAACGGGTCATCCCGAGGCACATGGTCTGGCCGTCCACTACGTTCCCCTCGAGGATGACGGAACGGCGGGAGTCCACGCGGACGCCTACTTCCGGAACCTGCCGACCGAGTACCCGCTTTCGTTCGTCGAAGACTCCTCATGGACGCCCCGGTATCCGAACGGACCGGGACTACTCTACCGGATTTGGTACGAGGTCTTCTGAGGTGCCCGCGCTTCGTTCATCGGCTCTTCTTCTGCTCCTTCTCTTCACCGCCATTCCCGTCGAATCTCAGGATTGCCACGATCCGATCAGCGGATGTGACCCGAGTGAGAACGAGGATTCCGAAGACGACGAGACCGGCGGCGGCGCTGACGGCTGTACCGCCTGCTCCGCAGTCAGCGCGGAGTACGAACAGGCCCTTACCTACTACCTCGGTTCCGCCGAAGCGGGGTTTGGGCCCGGAACGACGCAGGGAGGGGACTCCGAGCTCGTCTCTGCGGACCACTATGCAATGGAGGTGTTGACCGGTACCGACGGTGTGCTCGGATTCCTGTCGGCGGCCCAGCTGCTGAGCGCCGACAGTCGTCAGACCTACGAGCAGGCGATCGCTCTATCCCAAGCGGCGGCAGACACGGTGACCGGCGAGAGTCTCACAAAAAATAGTTCGACGGCCGGCGACCCGAACATACTTGCGGTTGGAGCGCTGTCCCACGCCGAGGTCGACCTTGCGTTCCGTCATGGTAGTCTGGTCGTTGCCGCCGCCCGCTCCTACCGTTCCGACCGATCGCAGTGGTCCTCATTTGGAACGGGCTGGAGCTCCAACTTCGACTCTCGAATCATACTCGGAACCAATCCAGGCCTGGCGTCAACCCGCGCCCAGATTGCCTCGTCCGTCGAGCGGCTCGAAGAGCTTCTGGCGAGTTGCAGCTCAGAGGTCGAGCGGGTTCGCGACACCCTCACCTCACACCTCCAACGTAGAGTAGCCCCTCACTACGCCGCCGCAGTGGAAGCCGAGAACCGCGCCCGGAGCGCCTACAACCACGCGTATGCGTCTGCTTCGGGTCCCGATCGCCCCAGACTCGTCGCAGAAACTCAGGATCTCCTCAACCGTGCCGCCGGCACGGCGCGCGCCTACCGCAAGATGCGGACCGCGCTCGAAGGCGACATCGCCCTCGTCGCGGGCATGACAGACACCGGTGAAGCCCTCGACGTGCTCCAAAAGACCCTGTCGGCGACGAGAGCGCTTGAGAAGAAGGCCGGGATAGAGCTTCAGCAGTCGGAGGCACACTTGGAACGGAATCGGTACGTGCTGCATTCCGGCGACCCGGCGGAGTTTGATCGCTGCGGGGTAAATGCGGTCACCCTGATCGACGAGGAGGGACTGCCTCATCTCTACCGTGCTGAGCCCCCCGCTCATGAGGCCGCGGCAAGCTACGACGACGGCACACCGAACTTCTACCCTGCGGGCTCGCTCCTGATCCCCGCCAATCCGCGAGATCCTCCCCTGTCTCTGTTGTCCGACGGGCGGTGGCTTCTGACCAAGCAGAACGGAATCCGAATCCTCTTCGATGGCCGAGGGCTCCTCACACGAAGCATCGATCGTAACGGCAATTCGATCTCCGTCGAACGGGACGATCGGGGAAACCTGACCGGTGTGGTCGACGATTTGGCACGCCGTCTTGCGATAACGACAGAAGGCGGCCGCGTCGTCTCCGTGACCGATCCGGTCGGCCGTAGCGTTCGCTACGGCTACGATGACTCCAATCGTCTCGTCTCGGTCGTGGATCCTTCAGGGGTAACGGTTCGCTATCACTACTCAGAAGGTCTCTTGAGCACGATCGAAAAGCCGGACGGTTCCCGAATAGAGTACGCATACCGTCTTCGCGAGGGCAGGCAAGTGCTTGCCACAACCACCGATGAAGAGGGCAAGACCGAGCACTTCGAGTACGGGGAGGGCCTCACAGTTCACACGACGCCGGCCGGAATCCAAACGGAGCACCATTTCGACCGGAAAATGCGAGAAACAAGAGTGGCTCACGGCGACGGAACCTTTCGATCCTTCGAATACAATGAGCGCGGTGATGTCGTGCAGGAGGTGGACGAGCTCGGCTGCCGCACCTCATACGAGCGAGATGAGGCCGGAAATCCGACGAAGACGGTCTTTCCCGACGGTTCTACCAAGACCGTGCGCTATACGAAATGGAATCTGCCTGCAGAGGTGACGGACCCCAGGGGCGGCGTCACACGTTACAGCTACGACGAGAGGGGAAATCTCCTCACGATCGTGTATCCGGACCACGCACGCGTGGGGTATTCCTACGATGCGCGGGGAAATCCTGTCGCACGGCGAGACGAGCGGGGGAATACCTGGCGGTTCGACTACGACCGGTTCGGATATCTGAGCGGCGAGTCCGACCCCACGGGCTCTCGCCTGCAGTGTGTCCACGACCCTGTCGGTCGGCTCCTTTCCGTCGTCGACCAACTCGGGAGCCGTCGCAGTTTCGAGTACGACGCCGACGGTCAACGAACGAGGACCCTGGAGGCTGACGGATCTACGATAGCTCAGCGGTACGACATTCGGAAGGACCTCGTACTGCACGTCGACCAACGGGGCAAAGGGACCACCTACGGCTACGACCGGCGCCATCTCTGTACTCGCGTGGTCGATCCGCTCGGCTCCGTCCGAGAGTTTCGCTATCGGGCAGATCGAAAGCTCATCCAGGTTTCGGTCGACGGAATGCCGCTTGTTACCTACGGCTACGACCGGCGCGGCAATCTCGCGACCGTGCAGGAGGCGGACTCGGAGAGGTACTGGAGCTTCTCGTACGACCCGGTCGGACGACTCCTGGAATCCACAGATCCGAACGGCAACACCCATCGGCTGAAACGTGATCCACTCGGACGCATCATTTCGTTGACCGATCCGCTTGGTGCGACCCGCAGATTCGAATACGATCCCAACGGCAACGTGGTCTCCGTGACCGACGAGCTGGGAAGCGTTTGGAGCTACACCTTCGATGCCCGCAACAGACCGGTCGAACAACGTAATCCCCTCGGCGAGGTGCGCCGCTACGCGTATGACGAATGCGGGAATCTACTTTCATTGACCGACGAAATCGGTGAAACGACAGTCTATGAGTATGATGAGTGCAATCGACCGACCGGCGTCATTGATGCCCTTGGGGGGACGGTTCGCCTTGCCTATTCCGAACGCGGCGAGCTCGTTCGATACACGAACCCCGCCGGCAACTCATGGGGGTATACCTATGATCGCTTGGGGCGCATTGTTTCGGAGGTTGGTCCGCTCGGAGGACGGCGCTCCGTAGCCTACGGTCCCGGGGGAAGACCCATCGAGATCACCGACGCGCGTGGCAGCACCGTGACGTGTGAGTATGACGACTCTGGGAAGCTCATCCGTCGCCTCGATCCCTATGGCGCGGCGAGCTCGTTCAGCTATGACAAGCTCGGCAATCTCACGTCTCGCTGCGGACCCCGCGGAGACCGCTGGAGCTACATGCATGATTCATCGGGTCGAATCGAATGGTGTGTCGATCCGCTCGGCAGCAGGCACGGTTTTGGCTATGATGCGTGCGGAAATCTCGTTTCCTCGCAAGACGCCACCGGAAATGTGACCCGCTTCGAACGAGATGCCATCGGAAGAGTCGTCGCGCGGACTGACCCGATGGGTAATCGATTTACCTGGAGCTACGATGCCGCGGGCAACCTGATCTCGGAAACAGACCCTTTCGGCAATAGCTACAGGTGGAAGTACGATGCGCTCTCGCGCCCCATCGAAGAGGTCAATCGATCCGGGGCAACGAGATCCTATCGGTACGATGCGGCCGGAAACATCGTCTCCGAAAGAGACTTCAACGGGACCGAAATCTTCTACCGGTACGACGCACTCCACCGTTTGACAGCGATCCTGACCGACGGAGACGAAGCCCAGTTCATCTACGATCGACTAGGGAACATTGTAGGGGCGCTCAATTCCAACTCGGACGCGAAGTATGCATACGACGAGGAGTCGCGTCTTGTCGCAGCGTCGTCGAGGCAGAGCGGCTCCCGAATCGAGTACAGCTACGACCCGGAGGGAAACCGCACTTCGATTAACGATGAGCTGAGCGGTCACCGGGTTGAGTACCGGTACGGAAGAAACGGAGAGCTCACCGGTGTCGTAGATCCGACCGGAGGCGTGACATCCTTTGAATACGACGTTGCGGGCAATGAAACCGAAGTACGACGGCCAAACGGAGTCGTGGAAAACAGGAGCTACGATCTGGCCGGACGGCCCACCTCGATTCTCGTCCGTTCCTCCGGAGTGCGCAGCGCTTCCGCGACGATCTGGGGTCGAGTCTATCTCTATGATCCCGCCGGGAGAAGGAGGCTGTCGGTCGACTCAAAAGGAGCGATTATTGGATACCGTTACGACGCCGCCGGACGGCTTACCGAGCTGCAGGCCACGCGTGACAGCGAGACCGATCGCGCTCTCGACGAAGCGGCCCGCTCTCTGAGAGTACCCTCGTTGCTTCCCGGCCCTTCGAGCTCCGACCACGCCTCGGCGGCCTCCGGGTCGAAGATCATCCCGGAGTATCTCGACCTCTCCCGGGCTGAAGCCGAGAAGGTACGCGGGCTCCTGGAGGCCTACCTGCCGCTTTCCAAGGCTTTCTTCTCTCCGATGCAGAAGGTCCGCAGCGTGCGCTACAGATACGACCGCGCCGGCAATCGCGTCTCACAGGACGGCGATTGGGGATCGATCGAATACACCTACGGAGTCGATCACGAGCTGCTGACGGCCGGCAACAGGCGGTTCTCCTATGACCGAGACGGCAACCTGATACACGAAGCGCTCGGCGGCGAAGAAATCGAATACGACTACTCTCACAACAACCGGCTTGCGAACGTCCAGTTTCAGACATCGCGGCCTGCCCGGATTTCGGAGGCGTCTGCTGCACCAACCACGATAGCCTATGCCTACGACGCCCTCGGCCGCCGGGTAACACGCCGGACCTCCGGTCCTTCCGAGACTCTCCAACGGTACATCTACGCCGACCTCTCGCTCCGCCCTGCCATCGTGGTCAACTCCGAGGTGGTCAGAACCGCCGGTCGCACAAACGCCTCCCGAGGATCGGCAGGAAGCCGCTATCGTTACCTCCGCCTCACCACGCGCGAGGACGGTCCGGAATCCCAGCCTGCACAGCGCCTAACTCAGATTCACGCAAACGGACGGCTGCTCGCAACGGTTTCCCGAGAGACTACGCTTTCCTATTCGGAGGACGTATTGGGCTCAATCATTGCAGTAACGAGCTTCCGCGGTGAGGTTGAGCGTCTTGCCGGTTATGGACCCTTCGGCGCGACCTCGATCACACGAGAAGCAAACTGGCCCACGCTCGGATTTGCCGGAAAACGCTCCGACCCACTCACCGGGTTCTATGATTACGGAATGCGCGATTACTCCCCGACTCTCGCGCGGTGGATCACTCCCGACCCCATCAAGTCCGGCAACAACTGGTACACCTATGCCGACAACGACCCGGTCAATCTTCTCGATCCCACAGGTCTTCTTCTCATGAACGTCTCCCTCACCTACTACCAGGATTGGAATCCACGAACACAGCGAACGGAGCCCTATGCTGACCAAGTGCTTGGGAACCTACCGTCGGATTCCAACCTCGACCGAAGACGCAATCCTGAGACTGTTGGCAAGCACGGATGTCTTCTGACTGCCGCAACCCGAATTGCCAACTCGTTGAATCGAAACGAGCAGCTCACGCCCGCAGACGCAAACAACGAAGCAATACGCGATAGTCTGTACTCCGCTGCCCATAGCGGTCAGGTCGATGAGCTCACCTCCAAATCAACGGCGACGCTCATATCTCGCCTAACCTCAAAACCTGTCACACAAACGGACTACTCGGGATCGGAAAAGGAGCTGCAACGAACGCTTGTGGACCTAAATGCGGACGGCGTAGAGCATTATGCCGTGGCACATCTGTTCGTCCAGAAGCCGAAACAGAGCTACTATCACTTCGTGAATGTTCAGGCAATAAATGAGGACGGACGGGTGATCGTTGCCGACACAAGCGGAACAGACAGGTACTTCGTCGACGAGAAAAAAGAAAGACTCGTTGGGATAACGGACTTTAGATCGAAGTCAAAATAGTCGGTCCGAGGAGGTAGTGGCAATGATCATTCCGGGAAGAAACCACAATTCCGCAATCATTCTTGCGTTCTTGCTGCTCGTGACAATAGGCACGCTCCATTCTCAAAGTCAGTGGGCACCGCAGATCATCGACCGTATCCCGGCACAACCATGGCCGCTTTACGACATGCGAAGCCCAATCGGCAGGGTAGGGGCTACAGAACCTCAATTCTACCGATTTGGTAGGCCGAAACGAATCGAGTTTGCGGCATCGCTTCTCAAGTTTCAGAATGGTGAAGTCATTCGACAACCGCTGCCACGGACGGCCGGTACCTTCGAGTT
>CAZDMH010000002.1:0-22321 GCA_964506755.1 uncultured Spirochaetales bacterium | reverse complement strand
TATTGGGAGTAGGTATCAGATGGGGAGTCTTTCAGTCGTCGCGATGAACTGTCTCAGGAGAAAAAGCGGGAATGCAGACGGCAATGTATTCGGCACCGGATTCCTCGGGGGTGCTGTATCGGATCCATTCGCCGGCCATTGAGTGGAGCGCCTGCCCGCCGGTGACCCTGATGCTGCCGTTCTTCGTCTCTGCGAGGAGAGCCCCTGACAAAACGATGGTGTACTCGTCGAAAGCAGGAGTTTGACCCGGCTCTTTCCAGCCGGCGGGACTGGTCATGCGAGCAATGCTCACCTCGGAGCTCTCCGAGTTGACCCTTCCGATGAACTCTTCGATCCTCTTGGGTTTGTTGCCCGCGCTCGTTATGATGGACGGGTTTTCGATCAATCGTGCCACTCAGTCCTCCCATTTGTTGCGAATGAATCTTGTTCGAACGCGCAGAAAAGATCAACAGCTCTTGCGGGCGGGAATCAGCGGCGGGTCGTTGTGTCGAGGGTTCTACGCACCGCCGCGGTCAGTTGCTCGGCTCCAAACGGCTTTGGCAGGAGCGATTTGCCGTCGGCCAGCTCACGTAGGACGGATTGAGAGTCGTCCGTATAGCCGGACATGTAGACCACCGGAAGCTGGGGGCGGGACTGCCTTAGTTTCGAATAGAGACGCACGCCGTCCTCCTGTGGCAGAACGACATCGGTAAGGAGGAGATCGACCTGAGCCGCAATGTCTTTCCATAGCTCCTGCGCACGTTCTGCCGAGTCGGCGAGCAGGACGGTGTATCCGTGACTTGATAGCACTTCGGAAACGAAAGTACGGACGGCTTCATCGTCCTCTACGACGAGTATTGTCTCTGAGCCGTCGGAGTTCTTCTTTCTTCTCGCCGCCGGGGACGACTCGTCGCCCCGGTCTGTCACCAACGGAAAATAGAGCGTGAAGGTCGTTCCCTTCTTCGGTTCGCTCTCGACGTCAATCTGTCCGTCACTCTGCTGAACGATGCCGTATACGGTCGCGAGCCCGAGCCCGGTACCAGTCGATTTCGTAGTAAAGAACGGCTCGAAGACACGTCTGAGAGTCTCCTCGTCCATTCCCGAGCCGCTATCTGCTATCGAGAGTACGACATATGCGCCGGGGGAAAGCCTCCCTGAATAGACGACCGTTTCGCGGTCTGTATCGAACCTGGAGGTGGCAATGGCAATGCGACCGCTTCCCGTGATCGCCTCTTTGGCGTTGACAACGAGATTGAGGATTATCTGGTTTAGCTGCGATTGATCGAGAAGCGCGGTCCCCAAGTCCTCGGCGAGCTTGGTTCTTAGACTGATGTTGTCACCGACGATTCTGTGCAGCAGCTTCCCGGCGTCCTTGATCACCTCGTTGATGTCGATCTTTGCGGGGTGGAGCAGCTGTTTTCGACTGAAGGCGAGCAGCTGGTGGGTGAGGGAGGCGGACTTGCGCGCAGCCGAAAGAATCGAATCGGTGTAGCCTTTCAGCTCTTCCGAGTCACCCAAATGATCGGCGAGAAGCTCACCCACACCGATTATGATCGTGAGCATGTTGTTGAAGTCGTGAGCGATTCCTCCCGCCAGATGTCCGATCGCCTCCATCTTTTGTGACTGGAAGAGCTCGCTCTCGAGCTCCTTCTCGCGAGTGATGTCCTCGGCAACCTCCAGGAAGTGGGTAATGTTGGCATCATCGTCGTAAATGGGAGATATGATCGATCGCTGCCAATAGGTCTCGCCGTTCTTCTTCCGGTTGAGTATCTCTGTTTTCCACTCTTTTCCGGCAAGTATCGTGTTCCACATCTCTCGATAGGTTTCCTCGGGGACGACTCCGGACTTCAAGATTCGCGGAGTACGCCCGAGGACCTCTTCATTCGTGAACGCGGTGAGCCTGGTGAAGCTCGGATTGACATACTCGATGTGTCCCGACCTGTCGGTGATGAGGACCAGCGATGGACTCTGCTCGACTGCCTGCGAGAGCTTCGTGAGCCGGTCCTGGGATTTCTTGAGGTCCGTCACGTCGATGAGAACCCCGCGGTACCCGTCGCGGCCCGAGCTTCGACGGGAGGCTGACAGTGTCAGAATCGCAGGATAGGCGGTTCCGTCAACACGATGGGCCTCCACCTCGATCCTGGCGGAGAGTGAATGCTCGCGGGCTTCCAGCGCCCAGGAATGCAGGTCGATACCAACTCTCGGTGAGACCAGGGAGGTGAGTTGCAAGCCCTCCCCCCGCGTGGCTCCACCGACAACCGCCTCGCCGGCGGCGTTGAGAAAGGTAATTCGAAGATCCTCGTCACATTCGAACAGCACCGCTGGAAGCAGATCGACCAGCTCTGCATAGCGGGCCTTGAGAGTGCCGAGATCTCGCCCGAGACTCGATAGCTGGTCGATGTCTTTGATGAGTGCAAGAATGAGGTGATCGCCCTTGCGCTCGAGATGGGAGACGAAGGCGAGTACTGAGATCCTCGAGCCGTCCTTGCGTTGATGCTGTGTGACAAAATCGTCGACGGTACCGCGAAGGGCAAGCTCCTCGAGCATCTTCTGCCGGTCCTCCGGATTGCACCAGATTCCAAGGTCGATCGTCGTGCGCCCGATCGCCTCGTCCTTGGAATAGCCGAGGAGTTTCTCAAACCCGCGATTGACGTTGATGATGGCCCCATCGTCCGCACGGGTAATGATTACGCCGTCGGGGATTGTTTGAAATATATGTTCGAAAAGATTTGGGTCGTTCGACAGGCTACTGGTCGACGATTCGGTCCCCATTACCGACTCCTATACGAAGAATCGTTCGTACAGCCGAGTACGGGAAAGCTCGAGGGAGGACCGGCCGTCGCATTCGTCTTCAGTCATCTCGATTTCGAGTTCCTCGTCATTAAATCATTATAGGACAACTCATATTAAGGCGCAATGAGCTGTCAGCGATTTTCGCCGAAATGACTTTTTTGGATTTTTGTCCTGACAACAGAAGAGGTTGCATGCCGGCCCTCACGGCCGAATGCGTCGTCGGTCGCGCGGGAACAGCGACGCCTCCTTGACGTTCGATAGACCGAGTATTTTTTGTGTGAGACGCTCAAGGCCGATGGCGAAGCCGCCATGGGGAGGGCAGCCGTACTTGAATATGGTCGGGTAGTCTCCAAGTCCCTCTTCGGTGAGGCCGAACTTCGGCAGCGTTTCGAGAAGCATCCGGTAGTCGTTGATCCTGCGGCCGCCGGTCGTGATCTCGAGCCCGCGGAACAACAGGTCGAAGCTCATAGTCTTCTGTTCGAGTGGATAGGTGTAGAAGGGCCGCTTCTTGCGGGGGAATCCGGTGACATAGACCGCCTCGACTCCATGCTCCGCGCCCGCCCATTCGCAGACGACCCGCTCGCCTTCCGGATTTATCTCGAAGACCCGATGCCCGAGCTGCTTCGATATGATCTCCTTCGCCTCGTCATGGGTGATGCGCGGGGCCCGGTCCATTTCGGTTGCTGTGGGGACAGTCGCGTCCCACAGCGAAAGGATATCCCCGTTGTGCTCGCCAACCTGCGCGAAAATGTACTTCAGGATCCCCTGTTCGAGATCGATGAGATCGTTCTCGCTTTCGATGAAAGCCATTTCCGCGTCCAACGACACGTATTCGTTCAGGTGGCGAGGAGTCTCGTGCTTCTCCGCGCGGTAGGCGGCGCCTATCTCGAAGACGCGCTCCATACCTGAGGCGACCATCGCCTGCTTGTAGAACTGCGGCGACTGGGCGAGAAAAACCTTCGTGTCGAAGTACTCGACCTGAAACAAACCGGTACCGCCCTCGGTTCCGCTCCCGATGAGCTTGCTGGTCTTTATTTCGGTAAATCCCTGTGATCTCATGTACTCGCCGAAATACTGAAGAATTGCGGCCTGGAGCTCGAATACACGACGAATTTTGGGGATCCGCAGACTTATGATACGATTGTCGAGGAGCGCCTCGAGCCCGAGTTTCGCGGGATCCTGATTGACCGGAATCGGTAGCTCCGAATCCGCCTCGGAGAGAACTTCGATGCTCTGAACCTGTACCTCGACCCCCTCCGGGGCCTTTTCGTTGGCGGCGACTTTCCCAACTACCTTGATGACCCATTCTTGCCCGAGAGCCGGTTTCTCTTCGAGAACGAGCTGAACCTCGCCCGATCGGTCGCGCAGCACGACGAAGGAGATCTTGCCGAGCTCGCGAATTCGATGGACCCATCCGAGAACCTCGACCTCTTTGCCGACCTTGTCCTTGATCTCTGCAGCCATGCTACGCATCGGCAACCTCCATGAACGATCGGACCTCGTCGTCGTTCTCCGAGAGAACGAGCGCTGCCAAAAGCCGAGCGAAGACGGTTTCGGTCGTGAGTCGACCCATGGGTACCGCCCCGTCCTTCCAAAGCTCATGTGCGGCAGGATACTCCGAGAAATCCACGATTCCTTGCTGCTGTGAGGTGCAGTACACCCTGACCTCTTTCTCGCGCGCCGCGACAAGGGCCTTGCGGATCGAGAACTGCGTCTCTCGAACGTTCGCTGTGCCGGTATCGTAGAGCTCGAGGATGATGAATCGCGTCCCCGATCCCATGACGTCTATGAGCGATTCCGCCCGCATCCCCGGGAAGACCCGCGCCACGTAGACCGACCGAAGAGCGTCCTCCAGCGCACGCTTGAGGGTATCTCGATTCGGCAGGCCGGTTTCTGAGGAAACGAGGGGCTTTCCGGTATAGGCGGGAGAGGCAAGGTTCCAGTTTGCGAATCCGTCGGGAGCGACGCGCTCGAACTTCAGGTTTATTGGGGAGAGCAACTCGCCGTGAATGGCGACGTAGATGCCCGGTCTTCCGCTCCGAGCCTGCATGAGCGCGCTACGGATGTTGGACTCCGCCTCCTCGCCGGGCTGTGTGGCCGCGGTGAGAACGATGGGAAGCTTCGTGTCCGCGAAAAACCAATACACGAGCGCTGCCGTGTAGGGAAGGGTGTCGGTTCCGTGGGTGACGACAATCCCCGCGGTGTTGCCCTCGGAGAGCAGCCGGTCGACCGTCGCGAGTAGTGCGGCCCAGTCCTCCGGGTCGACTTCTTCACTGAAGCGTCCTTCCGTTGTCGGCACCTCTACGCGAACCTGCGTGAAAGCGGATCGGTCGGCCGCGCTCGCCTTCTCCGCGACCCGCGCGAGTATCGCTCGAGATTCGCCCGGTTCGCCGGCAACTACCATTCCGTCCTCGACTCTTCCCGTGATCGCCCCGCCCATCTCGAGGAGAGTGACTGTCTGCACCGCAAAGCGCTTCTTCAGAGCGTTCTGAACGAGCTTCGGTTCCGCTCTGCCCGAGGTCGCCTGCATGACTTGTCCGACGAGGAATCCCATCGGTTTCGAGTCGCCGTTCTCGATCGCCTCTACGGCCTGGGGATTCGCCGCAATGACTTCCTCGAGATACCGTTCAACTTCGGCAGGATCGGTGATCTGCTCCCAACCTTGTTCCTTGATGATCGCAGTGGGATCGTGGTCGGTATCGAAGACTGCCTCGAGTACCTGTTTTGCGATCTTCCCGTGAATTCTTCCGGACTCGAGCAACTTCAAGAGCTCGGCAAGGCGCCCGGGTGTAAGCGGGCTGTCGGCAAGCTCGACCCCGCGTCTGTTGAGCATCTTTTTCACGTCGGCGCTCATCCATACAGCGACCTGCCCGGGATCGACGCCGAGCGCAACGGTTTCTTCGAAGAAGTCGGCCCGAGCCTTTTCCTCAATCAGGAAGTCCACCTGTCCTTCGCTCAGAGAGTGTTCGGTGAGGAGTCGCGCACGGCGCACCTCGGGGAGCTCGACGAGCGCTTCGTCGACCGCCTTCAGGAAGACCTCACTCGGCTTGAACGGCGGTAGATCGGGTTCCGGGAAGTAGCGGTAGTCGCTCGCCTCCTCCTTGGTGCGCATCGATTCGGTGAGGTCACGGTTCTCGTTCCAAAGACGGGTCTCCTGGAGAACGGTACCGCCGCGACCGAGGATCTCCTGATGCCGTTCGATCTCGTAGCTCAATGCCTTTCGCACGAAGCGAGAGGAGTTCATGTTCTTGATCTCGACCTTGCTGCCGAGCCCTTTGCCCCGCAGATTGACCGAGACGTTGGCATCGCAGCGCAGCGACCCCTCTTCCATGTTCCCGTCGCATACCCCGAGGTAGCGAACCATACGGCGGAAGTTCTGTAGGAAAAGCTCTGCTTCCTCACCGATCTCGAGCTCCGGCTCTGTGACGATTTCCAGAAGGGGGGTGCCTGCCCGATTGTAGTCGAGAAGCGACATGTCTCCGGCATGAATCATTTTGCCGGCGTCTTCTTCGAGGTGGACCTCATGGATGCCGATGCGCTTCTTCTTGCGATGAAACTCCAGGTCGAAGTGTCCGTTGCGTCCGATCGGAGAGCCGAATTGCGAGATCTGGTAGTTCTTGGGAAGGTCCGGATAGTAGTAGTTTTTCCGCGCAAAGACCGCCGCCGGGCTAATGGTGCAGTGCAGAGCCCGCGCGACGAGATAGGCCTTTCTCATGGCCTCTTCGTTCAGCGCTGGAAGTACTCCCGGATACCCCATACAGACCGGACAGACGTTGGTGTTCGGCTCGTCTCCAAACGCCGCACGGCAGCCGCAGAAGACCTTCGTCTCGGTGAGGAGTTGAATATGAATCTCGAGCCCAATGAACGACTGGTACACCTATGAACTCCAATCCGCGGAGAAGCCTTCGGGATGCTGCAACGGAAACAGCTCGGCGTAGCGCCCGGCCGCGGCAAAGAGACGCTGTTCCTCGAATGCGGGGGCAAGAAACTGGAGGCCTACCGGGATCCCGGAATCCACACCCGCAGGGAAGCTCAATGCAGGAATACCGGCAAGATTCGCGGTCACCGTGAACTTGTCCGCGAGCTTCTGTTGGAAGGGAGTGAGACCCGCCGCGCCGTGCTTGAACGCGTTCGTCGGGAAGACCGGCATGAGGATCGTATCGACCCGTGCGAAAGCGCGATCGAAATCCTCACGGATTGCCGTGCGAACCTTCTGCGCGCGCACGTAGAATTGATCTTGAAAGCCTGATCGCAGAACGTAGGTACCGAGGAGAATTCGAAGCTTGACCTCGGGGCCGAAACCCTCGTGGCGCGCCTTGCGCATGAGCTCTTCGGGGTTCTCCGCCCATTCCGGCCGGTGGCCGTATCGGATGCCGTTGAACCGCGCCAGGTTTGCGCTCGCCTCGGCCATCGCGATCGTATAGTAGGAGGGAACGACGTACTCGAGCGTCGGCAGCTCTATTTCCGTCACTCGCATGCCGAGCTTGCCGAGGCCGTCGATCGCGGCACGGTAGGTTCCCTCTATCTCGGGAGCGAGCTCACCGAGGTTCGAGAGAATGCCGACGGTGAGCCCGCCCGGGCTCGAAGCACCGGAAGGCTCCGCCTCTACGCTCGAGTGATCGAGGGGGTCGATGCCGCGCATCGTCGAAAAGACCTCGTTCGCCACCTCGAGGTCGCCGGAGACCACCCCGATCCCTTCCAGAGAGGAGGCGTAGGCGACGAGGCCGTAGCGAGAAACGGCCCCGTAGGTCGGCTTCAGTCCGTACACCCCGCAGAACGCGGCCGGTTGACGAATCGATCCGCCGGTGTCTGAACCCAACGCGAATGGTACGAGGCCGGCCGCGACCGCCGCCGCCGAGCCTCCGCTCGACCCGCCGGGCACCCGGTCGGTATCCCAAGGGTTGGAGGTACGCTTCAGGGCGCTGTTCTCTGTCGAGGATCCCATGCCGAACTCGTCGAGGTTGGTCTTTCCGACTACGACCGCTCCGGCGGCCTGCAGTCGGGCGACGGCGGTCGCGGTATAGGGGCTGCTCATTCCCTCGAGCATGCGAGAGCCGCAGGTAAGATGATAACCCGCGACTGCGATGTTGTCCTTGACTGCGAAGGGCACGGCGGCAAGGGGACCGCTCTTCGCAGTCGAGGAGCCGTCATCCGACTCTTCGGGCGATGCCGATTGCTCCGAGCGCTCTGGGGAGAACTCCAGGAAGGCGCCGATTCGCTTCTCCCACTCAGCGACGTATGACGTGTAGCGCTCTCGTCGAGGCGTGTCGTCGAGGATTCCTTTCCATCTCTTCAGACTTTCGATTTCGGCAATAGTGCTCAATTCCAGCGATTCCCAGCCACAACTCCCCCATGCGCGGGAAGCCCGTCGGCTCGTTAGGATTTTCCGTGATTTCTATAGGACGTTCGGAATGACGATAAACCGATCTTCCGTTTCCGGGGCGTTCTCGAGCAGGAGGTCTGCAAGTGGGCTTTCGGCAACCCGGTCTTCCCGCACACGGTTGGCCTTGAGCAGGGCGTGGGTCGTCGGCTCCAGGTGGTCTACGTCGATCTCTTTCATGCGCGAGAAGTACTCGAGCATCTGCTCGACGGCCTCGCTCAGAGCCTCTGCTTCGGTATCGCTCAGCTCGAGTTGCGCAAGGGACGCGGTTACGTACAACTCCTTCTGGTCCATCACCGCAGGGTATCGGTGCGCCTTTCATGTGTCAAGCCGTGGGCGCATCCGACACATGATAGACCTATCGGCCGGCCACCGACGGCAAGCTGTGTTTGATGGTGGAAAGTGAGGAAAAACACGACCGTCTGACAGACAGCGAACGCCTATCATGGCTTTTGATGCCAAGATTGACTCGCGGCTGGTTTCATATTATCTTCAGTTCTTAAAGGAATACCTTCAAGCAAGCCGACTTATTGAACATATTCAACGGGAGCGTACGTGGTAAAAAAGGGCTTTCCTGCGGTCCATTTCTATGACCAAGATTTCGTCGAAATCTACGAACGAACCTGGGCTTGGATTCAGGATTTCTGGAAAAAGGGAACAAAAACTAACGGGCTGCAATCGCGCTACTTCAACTACCCCGAGGCAAAGTCGATACACCAGTTCGATTCCATTCTCTCTACCTTCTTTCTGGTCTACAGCAACAGAAGCTATCCCACGGTCCCCTGCCTGGACAACTTCTACGACAAGCAGGAGGAATCTGGCGCAATCCGAGGTGAGTACAGCGAGAAGGACGGCAAACCGATCCTGACGAAGGACAATCCCGAGGGAGTCCAACCTCCGTTGTTCAGCTGGGCTGAGTACAACATCTATCACAAAATCGGCAACAAAAAACGGCTGCGCGACGTGATCCCGATTCTCGAGGGATACTTCAACTGGCTCGAGGAAACCTTCAAAAAAGACAACGGCTTGTACTCGGTTCCCCTGGCCGCGACCACGATGGACAACGCCCCTCGGGAAAAGACGCACTACCCGGTCGACTTCAACATGCAGCAGGCCTTGAACGCGCTTTACATGTCGGAGCTCGGCGACATCCTCAACGACAAAGAGATCGGCTTTAAATACAAACGAAAGTATTTCTCGTTGAAGACCCGTATCAACACACTCATGTGGAACGATAAAGACGGCTTCTACTACGACCTCGATCGAGAGGAGAAGCAGCTTCCCGTCAAAACGATCGCCTCCTATTGGGCGCTTCTTGCCGAGATACCGAACGAAGACAAGACCACCCGCTTGGTTGCCCATCTCCAGGACCCCGAGGAGTTCGGTCTCGAGAATCCTTTCCCGACGGTGGCGGCAAACGAACAGCAGTTTCGCGAGAAAGGGATGGGATATCGCGGATCGGTCTATCCTCCCTTCACCTTCATGGTAATCAAGGGCCTCGAGAAGTACGCCCGCTACGAGTTTGCTCGCGAGTGCTCCATTCGCCATCTCTACTACATCCTCGACACCCTCCATCCCGAGGGCAAGGAGAAGGGCACGCTCTACGAGGCCTACCTTCCGCGAAAAGAGGGGCCGTCCCAGTGGCCCCGTAAAGAGGGCTATCCCCGACCACTCTATCTATCCTACGCCGCCCTTTCGACGATCACCCTCATGATCGAGAACGTTATCGGGCTCTATATCAGCCTTCCGAGAAAGACCGTAGATTGGATCATTCCCACAATGGAGATCATGGGTATCGAGGACCTCTCTCTCAAGCGGAACATGATCACGATACTGAGCAACAAAAGCGGACGCGGCTGGGAAATCCGCCTCGAATCGGAAAAGCTCTACTATTTCACGATCAGCATCCTCGGTGACAAGAAGAAGAAGACCCTCCCAATTCCCTCGGGCAAGTGCTCTATGCTCATCGACAAGCTCTAGGCCTTCACGCTCCGAGACCAACCTCTCGTCGCCGCCTGTCGCAGTAGGCGGCCCTGCTTCACATTCCATTATCTGACCTGGAGAGTTATAATTGTGCCCATGATTCCAAGTGAAGGAGACGATCATGGGTGACAGCTATCCGGTGGTGAAAGTGGCGGCGGTCCAAGCCGCTTCGGTATTCCTCGACCGAGAGGGTTCGACGGAGAAGGCCTGCAGCCTCATTCGGGAGGCGGGCCGCGAAGGCGCCGAGCTTATCGCCTTCCCCGAGGGGTTCATCCCCGGCCACCCCGTTTGGTATCACCACCATCCGGCTACCGGGAAAGTATCGAACCGCCTGGCCGTCGAGCTGTTCAAGAACTCGGTCGAGATCCCGGGCCCGCAGATCGACGCCCTTCGCGCAGCGGCGCGGGACGCGCATGCCTACGTTGTAATGGGGGTCTGCGAAAAGCTCCCGAACACGCTCGGCACCATGTTCAACACCCAGCTCTGGTTCGGGCCGGACGGCACGCTTATCGGAAAACATCAGAAGATCACGCCGACCGTCGGGGAGCGACTGGTCCACACTGGAGGTTTCGGCGATACCTTCGGTGCGTTTCAGACCCGGTTCGGGCCCGCAAGCGGCTTGATCTGCGGCGAAAACTCCAATCCGTTGGCGGTATTCGGACTCACCGCGGAGGCTACCCGAATCCACGTCATGAGCTGGCCCAACCATTTCCCGACAAGCGGCGATCCCATGCGCAACCGAGTAATGGTCGACTCTCAGGCCTTCGCGCAAATGAGCAAGGCCTATATCGTGTCGGCATGCGGGACCGTCGACGACGACATGATCTCCAAGCTTCAGGTCGGTCCGGAAGGGCAGGAGTTTCTGCGCAATCCCGACTTCTGCGGAGGCAGCGTCGTCGTCGCGCCCAACAGCCACGTGATAGCAGGACCGATGGGCTCCGAAGAGGGAATCCTCTACGCGGAGTGCAATCTCGAAGCGGGTATCATCATGAAGCTGCGCCATGATTTCGCGGGGCACTACAACCGGCCGGACATCTTTCAGCTCAACGTCAATCGGACCGCTCCGCAGCTGTATCGTGTGTACGAAGACGACTCCCGCAGCAGAAACCTCGGCTCTTCGGGCGAACAGCAGGCGGTTCCAAGCGCAAATTCGGCTCCACCGGAGAGCGAAGAGGGCGAGCCCGCATCACCCCGACAGCTCTCCCAGCCGCTCCGCCGTCAGATCGGCGACGGAAACGAGTAGGAAGCCGGCGCGTTGATGCCGCCCGGAAATTTGGTTATCCTAGTCTTCGATGTTCAGACACGCCCCAATCCAACCTCCGCCGGTCGGCGGTGCGCCGACGATATTCTATTTCGTAGACAATAGGCTCCTCGTCCGACTGGAGGGCGAAAATGCGGAGCTTGCTGACCCCTGGGCGCCTTCAAACGGCTCGGGCGTCTCCGGCTCGACGGCCGGCAGCACAGCGACCGACTCTGCCGCATCCGGCGGTCGGAGGGGGAGCGGACGAATAAAGGTAGTACGGGATCTGTTTCTCGGAATGCTCGACGACAAGCCGTGTCGAGTTGTCGAGCTTCGTGTTGCGGATGAGAAGAGCTTCGAACCATGGCGGTCCGGCGGATCGGCCGGAACCGACGGCTCCGGTCTCTCGTTGATGGGTATTCGCTCACTTCTCGGTCGGATGGACGACGAGCTCTTGAAGGTGGCCGGCGTCGCCTCCCAGGTGCTCGACTGGGACCGAAACCATCAGTTCTGCGGCAGGTGCGGGACCCAAACCGTTCGCAGCGAAACAGAACGGTCAAGGAGCTGCCCCAGCTGCTCACTCACCGCCTATCCGAGGATCTCCCCCGCGATGATCGTCGCAGTCCTGAAGGGAGACAAGATCCTACTCGCACACAACCGACGCCACCGCGCGAGCCATGTCTTCAGTGTTCTCGCCGGGTTCGTCGAGCCGGGAGAGAGCCTCGAAGAGTGCGTTCGGAGAGAGGTCATGGAGGAGGTGTCCATCAAGCTCGGCGAGATTCGCTACTTCGCGAGTCAGCCCTGGCCGTTTCCGGATTCACTGATGATCGCCTTCACGGCGGAATACGAGTCGGGAGATATCAGTGTGGACGGAAAGGAGATAGCGGAGGCGGATTGGTTTGACAAAGATCACCTGCCCGGCATACCGCCTCACGGCACCGTCGCACGCAGATTGATAGATTGGTTCGTACAATCCCGAAGCGCCCACGGTGCTTCCCCGTAGGGGCACATTGTGGGATGGATCGGCAAGCTCCTCGGTGGGGCGGTCGGGTTCGCAATGGGGGGGCCGCTCGGAGCGATACTCGGCGCGGCGTTGGGCCACGGATTCGACCGCGGGACGCGGAGCCTAAGATCGCTCTACGCGGGAAGAATCGAACCTGTCCAGCGATCTCAGCTGACCTTCTTCGTCGCGACCTTCTCGATGCTCTCGAAGCTCTCCGAGGCGGACGGATACGTGTCTTCCGAGGAGCTGCGAACGATAGACGGGTTCATGAAGTCCGATCTCGGTCTCGACCCTGCCGGCAGGGATGCTGCGGCGCGTATCTTCAATGCCGCACGCAGCTCCCCCCAATCGTTCGAGGACTTCGCGCTGCAGTTCTACGGCGAGTTCCACGAACGCCCGCAGCTGCTCATCATGATGATCGATATCCTCGTCAGGGTGGCGGCAGCCGACGGCTCGGTGGGTGAGGCCGAGAAGACGATGATCCGTTCGGCGGTCTCCATCTTCGACGTTGGAGAGGCTCAGTACAGGGCCATTCTTGCCCGCTACTCCTCACAGATCGATCGATACTACCAGGTATTGCAGTGCGAGCGTGAAGATACGAACGAGGAGATAAAGCGCCGCTACCGCCGCCTCGTCAACGAGTATCACCCGGACAAGATAGCCTCGAAGGGTCTGCCCGAGCAGTTCTCCCACTTTGCGGCGGAGAAGTTCAGGGAAATCCAGGACGCCTACGACCACGTTCGCGTCGAACGCGGGTTCTGAGCCCATCATTAGCCCAAAATTCGGACCGCCTCTTATCGTTGGGGGAGGTGAGCAAGGAAGGTCCCGACGACCCGGAGAAATCGTGTCGGCTCCTCGAGGAAGGCCCAATGTCCGCTCATCGAGAACTCGACCAGGGTAGAGTCTCTGAGCGCCGCTCCAAGCATTTTGGGAACCACCTCCACGAAGCTGTCCCTCGCGCCGTAGATGATGAGCGCGGGCGTCGAGAGATTCTGCAAGCCTTTCGTATAGTCGTATCCGATCGAGCTGTCCCACAGCAAACGCCCGGGAACGTAGGACATATATCCCACGTCGGGTTGCGTATCGTTCGTGGGATCAAAGAGTGTTTCGATTACCCCGCGTTGGTACGAAGAGAGAAGCAGCCTGTCGGCGATCGTGGGTTCTTCATGGAGGAGCCGGTCGGCGAATCGCGGGTCATCCGGCTCGAGGCGGCGGTAGTCCCGGGGCGGCATCGAGGAAACGAGTATCAGGCCGGCGACGTGTGACGGATGGTCGAGGGCATACTTCATGGCGACGAGGCCCCCGTAGGAATGACCGAGCAGGACTATTCGATCGGTACGAATCACCCTCTTTCGAAGTGCCTCGAGCTCGTCCGTGAGGTACTGAAAGCGGTAGAAACCGGCCTCGGGACGAATCTGTGAAAATCCGGACCCTCGCTGATCGTAGTAGACCACGCGGTAGCGGTCGGAGAGTGAGTCGAGAGTCCTTCCGAAGTAGTGGTCCGACATCCCTGGGCCGCCGTGAATCACGACGAGGGTCTGTGCTGGTTTGATTCCGAGGTTCATCGGCCCCACCTCTCGATACCAGAGGTCGAAACCGTTGATGTGCACTGCGCGGGCGCCGCCCGTGAGGTTTCGCACGGGTAGGTCGGCAGCCCTTGGTGTCGACGCCGCAAGGTAGATACAGAGAAGACTCGTACCGATGACCATCAGCGTGCCGGCAACAACCCCGAAACCGGTTGGTCCGCGAAGAAAGGAAAACAGGCGCCTCGAGAAGCACATCACGTCTATCCCGTCCCGTCGTCTTCGAGGGGTTTGCCGGCAAGGAGAACGTCCACCGGCAGCCCCCACATCTGCTCGTGTCGGAGCTCGGAAATCTCGAAACCGGAATCCGAGAGAACTCGTTCGACCTGAATCGGGCGGCAATCGACTGTCCGCGGAAAGCGCCGGTGAGCCCAGTGGTAGAGGCGGACCGGCAGACTATCCACCCTTCGGAGCGAGAGCGCCGCAACCGCGATTCGACCCCCGGAGCGCAGCACCCGCCGCATTTCCGTTGTAACGGCCGGAAGCTCGGGGGTATCGAAGAGCTCGAGCGTAAACCCCATGAACAGCGCGTCGAAGGAGGTGTCTGAGAAGGGCAGCGTGAGGGCATCCTCAACGAGGAGCTCCACGTCCGTGTACTGGGACCTTCCAAGCCTGCGGGATGCGACCGATCGCATCCCCTCCGAGAGATCAACGCCAACGACGCGACCGGTCGTGCCCGTCCGTCTGCGGATCCATTCCAGCGCCTTGCCGGTACCGAAACCGATCTCCAAAATGGCCTCACCGGGTTGGGGGTCGAGCAAGCGAAGCGCCTGCTCGTCGAACTTCCACTCGGAGCTGCCGCTCATGAGATCGTACCAGGCGGCAAGTCGATCGTAGCTGTGGCGGGCCTCCTCCCTCGTTCTCGATACTCTTTCCCGGGCGTAGCCGTCGTTCATGCTCATCAGCTTCGACCCCCTCCTCGATAAGTATAACTCTTGAAGTCCTCTTCGAAACCGAAGGACTTGAGCGCGTCGCGATACGGACTCTCCCGAACAGGAGTGCCGTTGATCTTCTCAACCTTGATCGATTTCTCGGGCTCGTAGTCGCGTTCGACGAGCGCCTCGAAAAGACCGAAGCAGCTCTCGAGCTCGGCCGACTGCGGAGAGACACCGATCCACAGCTCGGAACCGAGCCGTCTGGAGACGAGCACTAAACTCGCACCGTGAAACACGAGGTGCGTCGAAGGCAGCCGACTCGGCCATTTCAGCCCCAATTCTCCGATTGCCGTCTCCTCGCTCGCCATTCCGGCGCCGCTGCCCTCGTTCTCGTCATTTCCAGAGTCGATCCCGGGACCTGCAGACACCGCAGTGCGCGTTGTGAGGCCGAGCCCGCACGGAGAGGCGGAATCGACAGCGTTGATCCAGAAGAACCGATCGTTGAGCGAGAGCGCGTCAAGCCGTTTGACCGCCTGAAACGAGGCGAACTGGAGTCCGGGGATCTCTTCGAAGAACCGGCCCGAGACGATCTCGCCGGAAAGCTCCATCAGTCTCATGGTTCGAAAGAGGCGCCCCCATCGCAGCTCGGGCAGCTCCCGCTCCAGAAGCTCTCGAAACAGGATTCCGTAGCGGTCGACGAGAAGCCGAACCCGATCCTTCGAGATCTCGAGCTCGGCGATCAGGTCCCTCACTTCGACAGGCGCGTTCAGATACCAGGTGCCGGCGAGAGCCGTTTGAGACTTCCATTTGCCGAACGCACCTCGTCCGCCCCTGACGGTAGCGGTATGAGGCTCGGAGCCGCGAAAGCCGCTCATCACCCCACGGCGAACCGGTTCGAAGCTGTCGCTCGAGATTCTACCCTCCCACACCTCCGACCAGAGGCGAGAGGTGAACTCGCCGGCTGCAAGGCCCGATCGCGCCTGCAGGTCCCAGTAGGTGTAGCGCGCGGTCTGCTCCGCGAAGAGCGGCCTCGGACCATCCGACGACGGGCTGCTCTGCGTCGAGAGGGGTTCACTGAAGAGCTCGGTGTCCGGGCTGAAGCGAAAGGAGACCGTCTCCCGTCCACAGCCGAACCACTCCAGGTCGGTATCTCGCAGCAGTCGGTCGAGCCAATGGCGCCGATAGCCGGCGAGCCGGGCGGGCAGCAGGTCCGTTTCCCAGATGCCGGCCTTTGCCGGATAGCCGAAAAGCCGCTCGAGCGCCGCCGGAAGCAGAGTCTCATCGTCGCTCGGCGGCCCCGGCCCGGGAGCAGCGGCGGCTGACGTCCCGAGCGCTCCCGCCGCTTGCCTGCTGCCCGCCCGGCCAAGTGTCCGCACCCCCTGCCACTCGGCAAGGAAGACAGGCAGCTGGGCAATTGGTCGGGTCTGCACCAAGACCGCGGATTCCCGACGAATAAAAGAGAGTAGTCGCTCCAGGTTCTCTGCGTCGCAGAGCTCCGCTTCCGTCGAGCCCTCCTTGAGCGAGCCGCGAACAACACGCTCCTCCTCGCAGAGCTCGGCAATCGCGCTCTCGAATCGATCCCTGCGAACCGACCCTTCCGATACACCGACGCCGAAGAGCTCCTCGACTCGCTCGAGTCCGATGGGAATCTCGAACGCGAGCCATTCGCTCAAGACCTGCGTGAGGTTGTCGGTACTCTCCTCGGCGAAGAAGGCACGCTCAATGCGCGTTCGCTGTTCGAGAGCCGCCATGAAGCGTGATCCGCCGGGAAAGCTCATCCCGATTATTCGCTCGGCACAGTCGACCTCCACCTCGTGACTGCTCGGTCCACCGTCTCGGACGACTGCGGCAAGAAGCTCGAGCCATTCCTCGAACGGTATCAGCAGCCGTTCCTTCAACCAATCGAGAAGCTCCCCCGCGTCCCGCGGTGCATAGCCGGGGGCGGTGCGCTTCAGTTTCCTTTCGAAACGCTCGGCGATTGCCTGCGGAATTCGCACGCGAAGCTCGGGAGTGAAGACCATCTCCCGCAACAGCTCGGTGGTCAGCGATCCTCCCTCAGAGGAGCTTCGTCCTCCGGCCGGTACGTCGTCCCCGTACAGGTACTGGTTGGTTTGCAGCCACGCGATGCCCGAAGCGAAAGGGGAGGGTGCAGGGGTGGAAACCTCCGAAACCCGAATCGTGCCGTCACGGACCTCCTCGAGAATCGACCGCAGCGAGTCGAGATCGAAATCGTCACGGATGCACTCGCGCCAGGTCTCGGCCACGATCGGAAAGTCCCTGTAGCGCTGCACATGTTCGAGCAGACGTTTCGCTCGCAGCCTCGTCACCCAGAGCGGCATTCGTCTTCCGGCCCGCAGCCGAGGCAGCAGCAGTGCCCGCCCGGCGTTCTCGCGAAACCTCGCCCCGAAGAAACCGCTCGATTCGAGCGACTCCGCGATGAGCCGTTCGAGGTTCTCGCCGGCCAGCCTCCGGAGGAGCTCATGCGCCCGGGGAACCTCCCCTCCGGAAAGCCCGAGCGATAGGTATTCCGGGCCCTCTTCGGGAAGCACGAGGACAACCGTTTCGTTGTCGGCGGCGACGTCGAGATCGACGAAATCGCGCCGAAGAAGCGTCGACAGAGCGAGCGCAAGCGGCTCGTTGACCCGTCCTCCCCAAAGAGTGTGCAGGAGAATGTAGCGGGGATCTCTTCCCGTATGCTCGGCGACGATGTGATGGCGATGGGGAAGGGCGCAACCGGTCGTCTCGCGCTGTCTTCGCAGAAAGCGCTCGAGATCGTCGGCCGCCGCCGCGTCGAGGTTAGCCGGTACGGCGACGGAGAACGAGGAACGACGTTCAATCACGGACTCCCACTCCTCGAGCGCCTCGCCGATTTTCGAGGAGAAATGAAAGCTCCGCAGCTGCCGCTCGGCCTTCCAAAACGGCGACGAGTTGACGCTGCCTTTCCAGGGAATCACGGTGACCCGCTGGTGATCGATTCCTACGATCCTCCAGCGCTGCGATCCCAACACGAAGGCGTCGCCGACGCGGCGTTCCCAGACGAACTCCTCATCGAGCTCGCCGATTTTCGCGCCGCTGTCTCGAACGTGCAGCCCGAAATATCCGCGATCGGGTATAGTCCCTCCACCCGAGTAGAGAAGGTACCGCACTCCTTCCTTTGCCCTGATGGTGCCGTCGATCCTGTCGACCGACACGCGCGCCTTGAGCTCCCGGAGACGCGACTCCTCGAAGCGCCCCTCGAGCATCTCGACGACCAGGTCGAACTGTCGACGGGTGAGGGAATGGTAGGGAAAGGAGCTCCGCAGGAAACCATAGAGCTCGTCCAGCCGCCAGGCGGCGATCGAGGTCATCGAGAGGATAAGTTGGGCCAGGACATCGAGCGGCGCAAGCACGGGACGGGCCTCCTCGATGTCCTGCGCGACGACCATCGGTGCTGCTACGGCCGCACGTACGAGATCCATACCGTGCGAGACGAAGAGGGTCCCGCTCGACACCTCCCCGACCGAATGTCCCGCCCGTCCGATCCGCTGGACCGCACCCGCCACGCTCATGGGTGTTTCGACGAGCAGCACCTCGTCGAGGTCCCCGATATCGATACCGAGCTCGAGTGAGCTGGTCGCGACGATCGCCTGGAGCTCGCCCGACTTCATCCGCTTCTCCACCACGCTGCGCAGCTCGCGCGAGAGCGATCCATGATGGGGATAGGCGAGGATCTCGTCCTCGTTGATCTCGTGGGTAAGCCGCTCAGCGAGGCGGCGGCTGTTGACGAAAATGAGGGTGCTCCGCCTTTTGGTGATGATTCCCCGAAGCTCTGCCGCGAGAAGCGTCCAGAACGCATCCCCTGTAACTCCGGCTGTCTTCTGCGGGTATCTGACCCCGAGGGATATCGTCTTCGACTCCGCCGCCCTGACGATTTCAACCGGACGAGGCTCGTATGACCACCTCTCACCGTTTCGTTGCACGAGGTAGCCGCCGAGAAAGGCGGCCGCCGTCTCGATTGGCCTCACGGTTGCGGAGAGACCGATCCGCTGGAACTCGCCCGCGAGGAGCACCAGGCGATCGATTGCGGTAATGAGATGAGTACCCCGCTTGCTACCGATGATCGAGTGAATCTCGTCGACGATGACCGTTCTCACTCCGGCGAGAAGAGATCTCGCGTTGGGGGAGCTCAGGATGAGATTGAGGCTTTCGGGTGTCGTGATCAGGATCTCCGGTGGCCTTCTGAGCATTCGCCGGCGTTCGACCTCCGGAGTATCGCCGCTTCGCGTCTGCACTAGGATCTCGGGACAGCTCTCGCCCGCCGCTCGAAATTGCTCGGTGATCTCCGATAGAGGGACCGTCAGGTTGACGGCAATGTCGGTGTTGAGGGCCTTGAGCGGAGAGACGTACAGCACCCGTACCGCTCCGCTTTCCCAAGCACCGCGGAGCAGCCGGTCGATCGCATAGAGGAAGGCACTGTAGGTCTTGCCCGTTCCAGTCGGCGCGCTGAGGAGAACGTTCTTCCCTGCCGCAATGAGGGGCCAGGCGATGCCTTGAGCTTCTGTCGCTTCACCGTATCGCGACCGAAACCAACCGGCTATGAGCGGATGAAAGATGTCGACCGGCTCCCTGCCCATGCGGCCACCTCTTTCCGTGGCAGTAGATCGAGTACCCTATGGTGTAAGTGACGTTCGCCCCTTCAACGAACGGGCGAGGGTGAGTCGATCGGCGTATTCGAGATCTCCCCCCACCGGCAGTCCGGAGGCGAGACGAGAGATCCGCACGCCTGAATCCTTAAGAAGCCGTACCACGTAGAGGCCCGTCGTGTCTCCCTCCACGGTGGGATTCGTCGCGATGATGACCTCTTTGACCCCTTCGTTGCGGACTCTATGCAGGAGCCGGGCGAGGGTGAGATTCTCGGGACCGACTCCGTCGATCGGGGAGAGCACTCCCATCAAGACGTGGTATACACCCTGATACTCGTTGGTCGACTCGATCGTCGCGACGTCCTCCGACTGCTCGACGACGCAGAGCAGCGAACGGTCTCTTCGAGCGTCGCTGCAGATCGAACACGGCTCCTCCTCGGTGTAGTTGCCGCAGATCGTGCATACTTTGATACGATCCTTCAGCTCGGCGATCTCGCGTGCCACGGCGTCGACGTAGCTGCGGTCCGCCTTGAGCAGATAGTAGGCTATTCGAGAGGCGCTTTTACGGCCGATTCCGGGGAGTCGTGAGAGATTGCTGATAAGGAGGTCCAGCGTGTTCAATCGAGTCGGCCGCTTCTACATTCCGAAGAGCTCGGTAGGTAGGTCGAGCCCCCCCGTCGCATCGGACATTTCGTCCCGCATCTTCTCCTTGAGCTTGGCGAGACCGTCGGTAATCGCCGCACGGACGAGATCCTGCAGCATGCCGATGTCGGTGGGATCCACGACCTCGGGGGCGATAGTCACGCTCAATACGCTCATCTGACCGCTCAACTCAACACGGACCATGTCGCCGCCGGCGGTTCCGGTGACCTTTATGTCCTTTATCTTTTCCTGCATCGCGCTGACGCGTGATTGTATGTTCTGAAAGTTCTTGAGCAGATCCATGGGATTCATCACTCGCCTCCCTGTATAACTTCGCCCCTGAATATCTTTTTGACAAGCTCTACTTTTTCGTCGGCGTGGGCCGCAGGTTCCTCTTCGTTCCCATCCTTGATCTTTACCGAGATCTTCACGGCCCGACCGAGCACCTCCTGCACCTTCGCCGAAACCACGACGGTCTCTTCGCTAACGAGAGTGGCGGAGAAGCCATTGTCGAAAGTCAGCGTGAGCTCATCCCCCGAGAGATGCCAGCTCACCGCCTTTTCGAGCGCGGAAGAAAGGTTGAGTTTCGACTTCCTGAGCCCGCCGACGACCTCGCGGCGCAGATTCGCCTCCGGGGACGCGCTTTCGTCCTGCTCTTCAGTCTCGGGATCCCACTGCAGCGATTCCTCTTCCTGCTCGTCGGCAAACTCCTCGTCGCTTGATCCCCCCGGAGGTGTCTCGACGGCTTCCGGGCTCGTCGCCGCCTCGGCTCTCCGCGAAGCAGAGCTCTTCGGCACCGACGGCGCGGGAGAGCGAGCGTCCGCCCGGGCGTCGGCCGAGTCGGGCCGGGTCGTCGCGGCGGGGGTGTCCCCGCTCATCTGTGAGCGTATCGACTGAATGCGCTCGAGGATCTCACGCGGTGTAACATAGCTGCCGAGCGAAGAAAGGCGGCTCAACACGAGCTCGAGCTCGAAACGCTGGTTGAGCGAGAACCGGATGTTGCGGTAGAGATCGAGCAGGAGTGCGATGGCCTGTTCGAGCTGACTCACGCTGAACCGCTCGAGGGGCTCTTTCGCAAAACGGTCGAGGGTATAGCCGAGCAGCGATTCCTTGCGGATCCCATGCTTGATGAAAAGCAGGCTGCGGAAGTACTCAGCGAGGTCGCCGATGAACTGCTCGATGGAAACTCCCCGCTCGAGCGTCTCGGCAGCAAGCTTCAGGACGGTTTCGGCGCTCTCCTCGGCCATCGCGGTCACTACTGCGCTGAGAACGTCTAGACCGGCCAAACCGAGCTTCTCTCGGATGAGGTCCATCGTAATCTTCTTGCCGGCGAAGGAGACGACCTGATCGAAGAGAGTGTAGGCGTCCCGCATCGAGCCGGTGGCCTCCTTCGCGATCCAGAAGAGCGCCTCCTCCTCCGCTTCGATTCCGTTCTCCTTGCAGACGACGGAGAGCAGGCTCTTGATCGTATCGAGGGCGAAGAGACGAAAGTTATATTGCTGACAGCGCGAACGAATCGTTGCCGGGACTTTGTGGATCTCCGTTGTCGCGAATATGAAAACGATATAGGGAGGTGGTTCTTCGATGGTCTTCAGCAGAGCATTGAAGGCGCTGTTGGACAGCATGTGAACTTCATCGATTATGTAGATCTTGTAGCGGCTCGAGTTTGGTGCGAAGAGAACCTCGTCCTTGATTTCCCGAACGTCGTTGACCGAGGTGTTGGAAGCGCCGTCGATCTCTATGACGTCGAGGCTGTTGCCCCTCGCAACCTCGAGGCACGCCGTGCACCTGCCGCAAGGCACTGCGGTCGGCCCGGTTTCACAATTGAGTGATTTCGCGAGAATGCGAGCTGCAGAGGTCTTTCCGATGCCACGCGGGCCGGAAAAGAGGTAGGCGTGGGCAATTCTCCCCTGTTCGATCGAGCTCTTGAGGGTCGAAACCACGAACTCCTGGCCCGCCATCTCGTCGAAGGTCTGAGGCCGCTTCTTTGTTGCTGTAACCTCGTATGCCATTGTCAATGAAAAACCCTTTGGCGCCTGTCAAGCCGATTGCGGCACATAGACAAGTCACTTACCGCTGCTACCTTCCGGTCCTGACGGGGTTGGGTGAATGCCTATAGCGCAGAGCCTGACAGGGTGGCCAAAGGGAATAGCGGAGAGAGAGGGATTCGAACCCTCGGTACCCGGTTAGGGTACATACGCTTTCCAAGCGCACACCTTCG
>CAZDMH010000001.1:235039-326764 GCA_964506755.1 uncultured Spirochaetales bacterium | reverse complement strand
GAGAGCTCCCCTCCTTTTGAAAGTCGAAGGAGGCCCGGGAAGCGAACCTCCCCGGGCGCTTGCATGGTGGCAACTCAGTTGTTGCCGTTCGGGCGGTACTTCGAATACGGAATCTCAAGGCGGAACGCCTTGAGCCCATGTTCAGAAGCGTAAACCCGCCGACCTTTGACGGTTATCCACTTGACATAGATAACCACCACATCGTCAGTTGAGGATTTTGACATATTCCCCTCCCATTCGGACGCTCTTGAGGATGGTTGGGGAACAAGAAGATTGTGCTTGACGTCTTTCCTCCAGTCGAGATAGACTAGAGGTGCTTAAACGGGCACAATTAGTGCTCCCCGGTGGTCAACTCCCACCGTTTCTTGCAAGCCCTTCGGTCTGGCAGGATCGAAGGGCTTACTTTTTCTGACAATATCATATTGGCCGGGCTTTTCGCAAGCTTACCCGTTTTTTCGCTTCCTCCATCAATATTCCTCGTCCGACAAGAGCCCTGGATGATTCTTTGTTATTCTCCCAATCAGTTGATCCGGCCAGCGTCGAAGCACGATCGACAGAATCGACTGGGACACCCCCAATTCGTCCTCAAGAAAGAGCGCTATTGTATCTGCAAGTGTACCAGGCGAGATTCTTGGGAATGCCTTGAGTTGGTTGATGTTCTGTTTGACCCAGCGCAGTACGAATGGGTCGAAGATGTAATGAGGTAGCAGGATATTCGACGAGAACAGACGAGCCTGGGCTTCAATCCTTTTGTGATGATCGCTATTCGCCACGAGGACCTTGATCCAGTCTTCTACCGACTTCACATTCTCGAGGTCGAACAAATGCAGGTAGATATGGCCAAGCTCCTCACCCAGAGTGAATAGACTTCGATCAGGCTCATTTAGGTAGTAGTATTCGTCGATGTAGACCTGCAATGAACGCCCTGATTTCGCAACACATCCAAGGACACCGTAATTCCGCTTCATATTGAGCATTGGGATGACCAAGTGTCCCTTTTTTCTCAGAATCGCCTCGGGATCAATTGGGAGATTGCTTTTCTCCGTGATGTCACAGTCGCTTAGGAGTCTGTCCGCGATCTGTTGGTTCTTGGCGAAAGTAATCTCCCGGTATGTCACTCTTCTACTCTCCCTTGCCAGGAGTTCTCTTGCTCGATTGCCTTGGCAAGATTCTCAATTTCCGCCTCGCTCAACCGGCGATTGTCGATCGCCCTGAGCAAGAGAGGGATGGCAGGACTTCTTCGCACGTGGGACAAGTCCTGCGGAACAACTCCGTTAGCGGCAGCTGCGAGGTCGAAGAAACGTTTCGTTTCCTTTTGGTTTAGACCTAGCGCTCCAGCCAACTTCTTGAGCGTCTCGGGTTTCTGCGGCGGGTAGACCACGCCACGTTCAATCCTTGAAAGATTTGCCGCATCGATTCCGGATCTCCGCGAAACTTCCCTCAAGGACAATGACAGTGTTTTCATCTTGTCCGCCATGTACTCCCCAAAAGCCGTAAGATTGCTTTTCATGCGGTACTCTCCTTGCACTAACCTTCACTACTGTTGTATGAATGATACAACACCCCAACCGTGAAGTCAAGACCGCAGGAGTGCTACCAAAACTGCTACCAAAATCCTGCAAACGGGTGCAAACTGATACCTCAGATGGGGGCTGAAACCCTCGAAAACCGCACTCTTGAAGGTGTTGTCGACGGTCGAGACAGCGGTCGGCCACCCTCCTAAGCAGTAGGTAACGCGTTCGAATCGCGTCCGGGGTAACTTTCGTTGCTCAATGGACATGGAGCCGTTTCTGGGAGCTGCAGGCCGCACGATGCCGTCTGCGGCCGTTTTGGCCCCATTGAGGCTCGTGATATGCTTGTCTCGACTCTCTGCTCTTCCGGTATCCGAGCATTTCATCTTCCGCTTCGCCGATGAACGGATGCGCCTCCTTCCGGCGGTTTGGACGGTCGGTTTCGATCGACCATAATTCGAAGTAAGGGTATTTCCTCATGAGGCGGTAAATCCGCGAACACCGAGGGAAGATCTGCACATGGGGGTAATAGTGTGCTCCGGCCGATCGAACGATGAATCCCTTTGATTTCTCACCCCACACAGTAACATTCCTCCTCTGGCTCGGACTCGCGGCGGTCGCCATGGTCTGGGGAATGGTGTGTTGCGTGCGTGATCCGAAGGAGGTGGGCCGGGCAGGCGAGGAGGAGTTGGCAGAAAACGATCAATCGATCATCTACTCAGTGATGGCCGACGAGTTCCGATTTGGCATGACACAGCAGTGGAATACGGCGTATTACTCACTGCTTTTGCTGGCTGCAATCGCCGGAATCACGCAAGATCCGAACGATTCCCCTACCATTGGTCCTGGCTCGCGTTGTCTGTCCTGGTTATCACAATCGGGTGGTTGTTCGATGAGCTCCTTCTGGGCCTGGTTCGCTGAGGCGCCGTCGATCGAAGCCGCGATGATAACCTACTGCCGTCATTCTGACTCCTTGCTCGGGTTGCCCGATTTCGATCCTTCCGGCGCACAGCTCGTTCTCCCATACTCCTGGATCAGCTGCTCGGCCCTCCCCGTCTGATTCAGGAAGAAGCCCTCGGGAACGTTTTCAGGTCCGATCACCACGGACATATGGCAATCTCCGGAAGGTTAACCAGGGTCTTGCGAAAGAGCACACTGGATTTTGTGAATGGACATTCACATTCAACTTATTCCCTCGCCGTGTGGTGTCAGTAGAATGTACCCCCGGAGCGGTAGACCATAAAGTCCAATACAATCAATTTCGCTAAGAATGTTGGACAGCAGACGGAAATCTGGTAGGATGTCAGTCGGAGATGAGGTGATGGAAACGTTGATCCCTGCGTGGACATACCGCCAGCTCTGGCGACGGTATGAGCGCTTCTGCCGGGCCAAGAAGATGGATCCCTTCTCCGGCACTTCGCTCGCGATCTGGGCTCGGGGTTTTAACGCTCAAAGCTCCGACGGGTTCTTCCTTGCCCCCGAAGTCGAAATCGTGGAGGAAATACTCTCCGTCGCGAAGAGAAACTGACCGTAAACCGAGGCGACGGATGCCCGGCCGGAGCAGTTGATAGACCCTATCTGAACTCCTGCATATCGATGAACGCTCCAAAGGACCAGCCGATCAGCCCATCCGCGGTTTCGACTTCGCACCAAACTGCTTCCCTGTTGCCAATCTGCATTTTCGCGGGGTTGTTTCCTTGTCCGCGAGCTCTTCTGAATCTACCAGACGATGTGTCTCGCCGTAGTAAGACGCCTGATGGTGTCCGGCCGGCGGCCGTTTGGACAAATGCTTGAGCTGATCGGAGGAGAATGCCCAGGCTTGCGAAAATGATGGTCTTCATGTCAGCGTCTCTGCACGGCCAAGCTGAATCGGAGACGTTTCCTTCGGAGAGAAGGCGCTCCATCATTCATCCCTCTTCGATCTCGCGCCTACCTTCGGCGAGATCGTCAATGTAGTCCGAAAGCTCACCGAGCTTCTCTTCGAGCATCTCCGAGACGGCACTCTCCTCGAAATCGGAGAGGCTCTTCATCCGCACGACATCGATTTCAAGCTGCTTCAGCGAGTTGAGGGCGGAGGCCACTCGCAGATCGGCGATCTCGACGTGCTCATGAAGCTCTCGAAGGGATTCCAGTTGTCCGGTGAGCTGGGCGATGGCCCGTGAATACTCCGTTTTCAGGGCCTCGCTCCGTGCGGTTTCGAGCTTTGCGGTCAGGCGAGTCTTCTCTGATTCAAGCTCTTCCTTTGCAGAACGGCGGGACAGCTCACGAATATCGTCTCGCTGAGCGACGAGTCGCCCGATCTGTTCGACGTATCGCTCGAGCAGTGGCATGACCTCTGCCTCGAGTGAAGACTGCGTCTCGCCGAGACCGAGGAGTCGCCGCTCAATTCGCGTCCGAAGATCGAAAGCTTCAAGGCTCTCCCGCGATGTCGTCGAATCGATGGCCAATCGGCGGCCGAGCCCGAGCGAGCGTCTCCTCGTGAGGGTGTCGCGAATCTCGGGAAGACCATCGGACACCTCCTCCAGGAGGCGATTCTTGCGACGGGCGAAGCCCGCATAGTGGAAGAGTGCCGCGAGCGCGAGTCCCCCGGCGGCGATCGCGGACCACGGGAAATGCGGAGATACAATGAGATTCGTCATCACGAGGAACAGTGAGGTCGTCACGACCGAGGCGAGAAAAACGCCGAACGTGCTTCGGCTCCGGTGCAGCTTCCGGAGGATCCGCGTTTGGTGCGGGGAGAGCTCATCGAGCGTCCGTGCTTCCTGATCATGCAGCCGTCGTTGTCGAGAGAGGACATAGTGATCTACCAGGAGAATGGCCCAACCGCCCAGTGGAAAGAGAAACCAGGGAAATGAAAACCCGAGAATCCCGTTGATTAGCACGAGAAATGCGTTCGTCGCGGCAAATAGGAGCGCATGGAGGCGAACGTGCTTCGGTGCGCGTTCTGCTTTGCGGGCGAGCGTTCTGCAGTAGTCCAAGAAGGTCATCCGCTCTGAGCGTGCTTCCCGTTTCGTTCGTCGTCGCCCCCCCGTTCTCCCGTCCACTCACCAAGCATATGACCGTGACTGTCTCGGGTCAACTGTTGCCCGGAGGCGTATTCCCTGATATCCTCTAGTACAGAATTGCATCCTGGCGGAACACCTACATGACGAGCTCACCGGCCACCAAAAGACAGCTCCTCGGCTACTATGGATTCATCGCGACAGCCCATCTCCTGGGATGGGGTACACTCCTGTGGCTTTCGTCGCGCTACCCACCCCTACTCGGTCTCGGCGCTCTCGCCTACGGTTTCGGGGTACGTCATGCATTCGACGCGGATCACATCACAGCGATCGACAACGTCACCCGCAGGCTTCTCGCCTCGGGGAAAAATCCGCTCGGTACCGGGTTCTTCTTCTCGCTCGGTCACTCCACCGTGGTCTTCCTCGCAGCGACGATCCTTGGGCTGTCGGCCGACGACTTGGTCTCTGGTTTGCCCCTCCATTTCTCTCGTCTAACGGCCGTCGGCGGGTCGTTCGGTACGGCGATCTCCGGACTCTGCCTGATCGCGGTGGGGGCGATGAATCTCGTCATCCTCGTCGGAATCCTGCGCAGCTCGCCGTCTCGGCAACAGGCTGAACACACGGGGGCGGGGAATCCGAACATCGGAGCTGCCGAATCCACGGGTGGGCCTTACGACGTCCAGGTCGCGCAAGGCGGGTTTTTGTACCGCCTCTTCGGCAAAGTGATTCGTCGGGTGGGCGGCAGTCGGCAGATGTTCGTGGTAGGTATTCTCTTTGGTCTCGGATTCGACACGGCCTCGGAAATCGGCCTACTCACTGTCTCGGCCGGGGTTTCAGCGCAGGGTTTCTCATTCATCGCGGTACTCGCTCTCCCACTCCTGTTTGCCGCTGGAATGTCGCTTATGGACACGAGCGAGGGCGCTTTCATGGCCCGGGCGTATGCCTGGACGGTCGGAAGCCGCCGGCGGCGACGGATTTATAACCTCACGATGACCGGCATCTCCGTGGCGGCCGCCCTCACCATTGGGTCGGTCGAGTTGCTTCGCTTCGTCGTTCATCTGCCGACCGGTCGAGGGGCGTTCGGCACCCTCCTCGCCCACGTCGATTCCTGGACGATCGGCATAGCCTGTGTCGTGCTGTTCGCGATTACCTGGTTGACCCTCGGGATGCTTCGCCGTCGGCGGGTGATCCGCAAGGGCGAACGCGAGGAGGTTCAGCTTGCCGATTGACAGGCGAGTCCGATAGAGCCTAGGCTGGTAGCCCAGGCAACGAGGGGGGAGAACGATGAACCACCTTATCTCGATCGCCCTGCCTTTGGTTCTTCTAGCGTGGGTCGTCTACCGAAGAGTCCAAAGAACCGTTGGGTTTCAGAAGCTCGCACCGCGAAGACTCCGCGTCAGAATCGGCATTACCTCCGGGATAGCCCTACTCGTGCTCGGTGTCGGGTATCTGCACCCGATCGCCTACGTTGGCGACGCGGTCGGGATGCTGGCAGGAGCCGGCCTGGCGCTCCTTGCGATTCAATTCCTCGTATTCGAACAACGTGACGGCACCTGGTACTACCGCACCCACGTCTGGGTCGAATCGATTGTCATCGTACTGTTCCTGGCTCGCCTCGGATTTCGCGCGTGGGAGATGACACGGAGCGGGGGCGGACATCAAAGCATGGCGCGGCTGGAAGATCCGTTCACCTCCGGCGCTGTGATGATGTTCATCTGCTACTACCTTCTGTTTGCGATCGCCCTACTCTTCAAGGGACGAAACCTCGAGCATACCAGCGGCGAGATTCAAGGCGCCGATTGACCAGCCTACACCGCAAAACGCGATCTTTGCGAGGATGGCGGTTCTATTCCATCCGCCTGACCCGGACCTCGATTCCCTTCTCTCCCTCGAGCAGCGCCACGAGACGGGCGGGGTCGGTTCCACTGAAGTGGTAGGGGTAGAGAATCTTCGGACGGATCGCCCGGGCCGCGTCCGCGACCATCTCCGGCGTCATCGTGTAGGGCAGATTCATCGGAAGAAAGGCAACCGAAATGTCGGTGAGTGACTTCATCTCCGGGGTGTTCTCCGTGTCGCCGGCGACGTAGACTCGCGTATCGCCGAAGGTTATCACGTAGCCGTTGCCGACGCCTTTGGGGTGATAGGCCTGTCCGTTGTCGCGTTTATTGACAATGTTGTACGCGGCCACCGCCTCGATCGGAAGTCCGAGCACCGTGCGAGAATCTCCGTTCTTCATTGCGGTGGCTCCTGACAGCTGTTGTGCCACATTCTCGGTCGTCACGACGATGGTGGCATCGGTGCGAACCTGCCCAAGTGCCGCGGGGTCGAGATGGTCACCGTGCTCGTGGGTTATCAGAATGAGATCGGCCTTCGGAAGCTTCGAATAGTCGGCGACCTTGCTGTAGGGATCGACGTGAACGACCTTCCCGTCGAAGGTGAGCATCAATGTCCCGTGGCCGAGAAAGGTGATCTTGAGCTCCCCTCGTGAGGTCGGGAGCAGATCGGTTTCGTGGCTCTCCTCGCCGGTCGCAGCCACCGAGCACATCGTCAGCAGAAACGTCGCAAGAATTCCTCTCGTTCCCATCGCATTCCTCCTTGCGCTTCGAGATTATGTATGCACGATACTATATACCTTGGAAGTTCAGCCAGACGGCGAGGAGATGAGGCACCTGAAGGACACCGATCAGCGACAGTACGGCGAGCACGGCAAAGACGAGAAAGAACGCCGTACGAAGCGGAGGAAGCGCGAAGACTGCCCGACGCGGGCGCGGGACCCGAACCTCTTCGGATGCCCGAGACGAATCGGGCCTCCGAACCCTCCGCAGAAAACCGAATGTGATGAGCAGGGCAATGAGCGCAAACAGGATGGCCGGGATGATTCGTGCGGCCGAAGGGTTTGCCTGGCCCCAGCCGTCGAGCTGCCGTGCAACGCCGAATGCGAATGCGTTGAACCCCTTGAGCTCGCCGAGGAGGATGAGCACGCCAATGAACACGAGGAAGAGACCGCTGCCGATCTTGATCGCACCGAGGTGCCGTTTTAGCCGGGCCATTTGCTTGAGCGCGGGTGTGAGAAAGAACCCGGTGAGGAGGAACGGGACGCCGAGTCCGATCGAGTAGATCAGGAGCAGGATCGTCCCCTTTACCACCGAAGCCTCGCTGCCCGCGAGGAAAAGGATGGAGCCCAGAATCGGTCCGATGCAGGGGGTCCAACCCGCACCGAACGCCATCCCGAAAACGATCGATCCGATTTTGCTCGTCGGTTTACCCTTCAGCTGGAAGCGGCGTTCCAGGTTCAGAAATCCGATGAAATCGAAGATGAAGTTGATTCCCAGGAGCACGACGAGGATGCCGGCAACGACATTGACAATCTCAACGGCGCGGCCAAGCAGACCGAATGTCGAGCTGAACACCACCCCGAGCACGACGAAGACAACCGTGAATCCCACAATGAAGAAGGAGGTGTTGACGACCGCCGCCCAACGCTGTGCTCTGCTTCGCTGGAGGTTGTCCAATGTCGTACCACCCATCAGAGACAGATAGGCGGGAATGAGAGGAAGGATACAGGGGGATACGAAGGACACGACGCCCGCGACGAAGGCCAATCCGATATTCAGGCTTTCGTTCATGACTTTTCCAGACCGAACACGCCACAGCTTCGCCCGATCGGGGCCCTGTCGTCAAGGAGGGGGAGCGGAAGAATGATCTGCAGGATCGACCCGGAGACGGGACGGCGAGCGATTCCACGCCGTTCGTCCCGTCCCGGGCGCATCTCACCGGCCCTCTACTTGCCCATCGTCGAGCTGCCGCTCATGGTGGTGCTGCTCGAGTCGCTCATCGTGCTGTCGTTCATGGTGTCCTTCTTGGTGGTGTCGTCCATCGACTTGCTCATCGTGCTGTCCGTGGACTTGTTCATCGAGTCGCCGCCGCTCATGCAGGCTCCGAGCGACATCGTCAACACTGCCGCACCGAGAATGCCGAAAATCGACCTGAAGATGTGTGATCTCGTCATAACGTCCTCCTTGTCAGACGTGCGTTTCGTATGGAGGACAGGATATGATTCGCGCGTCACGAAAGTGTCACACGAAGGTCAAAAGAGGTTAAAGCAATCTAGCCAGACCGGGCAAACGGGATCGTGAACGTGCTTCCTTTTGCGGTCTCACTGTGAACGCTCACGTCGGATCCGTGCAGCTCCGCGATGCGCTTGACAATTGCGAGGCCGAGCCCCGAACCCGTCCCGGCCTCTTCCGGGCTCTTTCCACGGCTGCGTTCCCCTCGGTAGAAGCGGTCAAAGACATAGGGCAGATCCTCTTCACTGATTCCCCTGCCATTGTCGGAAACCGAAAGCTCGACCGCGTTGTGGCCCTCAGCGAGAGATATCGTAACTCGACCGCCCGAATCTGTGTAGCGGATCGCGTTCTCGAGCAGATTGGCGACGGCGCGTTCGACCAAGGCCATGTCCGCACGGACCGGCGGCAATCCCTGAGGCAGCTCAGTGACCAGCGACACCCCCTTGCCTTCGGCGCTTTGCAGATGCTTGATGACGACGTCCTGCACCAGCTCGGCCAGATGGATTTCCTCGAAGCTCGGCACGTAACCGCTCGTCTCGAGCTTCGAAAGCTCGAAGAGCTCGGCGACGAGACGCTCCAGGGTCAGTGTATTCCGCAGCGAAACATCGAGGTAGCTTCGCAGCTCCTCGCTGGAAAGAGTCTCGACTCTCATCACAATCGTTTCGAGATAACCTCGAATTGAGGCCAACGGACTGCGTAGATCGTGGGAGATGTTCGCGACGAGCTCCCTTCTGAGCTTGTCGACGAGCTGCATCCGTTCGATGTCCGCACCTATGGTGTCGGCCATTCGATTGAAGGATTGACCGAGTCGATCGATCTCGTCCACAGAGGTCGCAGGGACTCGACGCGACATCTCACCGCGCTCGAAGGCGCCGACCGCCTCGGTAAGCCGTCGAAGACGCCTCGTGAGAAGTGCGAACAGGGTGAGACCGCTCAGGCCGGCCACGATGAGAATCATCAGGATGGTCATACTGCCGATTCTCACGAAGTAGCTCTGCCGGAGCATCGCCAACGTCGACTCGAATTGGGTTCCGCCGAGGATGACATAGACGTAGCCGGCGTTCTCTCCGCCGATCGCCAGCCGCGCGGCCGAGAACGGCCGCAGATTGCCGGGAGAACGGGGATCGGGACCGAGGACGAGGCTTTCGGCGCCCTTCTCCAAGAAGGTCTTGACAGGTTTGAGGTTTATCGATTGTTCATCAACCGGAGTTTGTGAGTCAGCGAAATAGGCGAGGATTTTCCCGCTATTGTCGAGGAGATAGATCTCGACCCTGGGGTCGGCCACCATCATATAGTGAATGGCTTGCTTGATATGCGAGATCTGCAAGCCGTTCTCCACGAGCGGCTGGAGCTCCGAGGCAATATGGCCGGCATATTCCGAGTAGAGCTTCTGCTCGACCTCGTCGATGAGCCGGAGCGCAGAGCGGAAGGTGACCAGGATGTAGGCTGCCGAGAGGAGAAGCAGCAGGGCGAGAAAGACGAAGGAAATCTTCGCGTAGAATGAGCGGAGAATGGGCACGATTCTACTCCTCGGTTGGCTCGCTGAATCGGTATCCGATTCCCCATACGGTGCGAAGGTAGAGGGGGTTGGCGGGGTCGGCTTCGACCTTGTTTCTGAGACGGTTGATATGACTGTTGACGGTGTGGTCGTAGCCTTCGTATGAGTAGCCCCAAACCAGGTCGAGCAACTGCGACCGGCTGAAAGCCCTTCCCGGATTCTTCATAAACAGGGCGAGCAGGTCGAACTCCTTGGCGGTAAGCTCCACCTTCGAGCCGCGGACGTTCACACGCCGCCCGTCGATATCGATTGTAACATCGCCGACGGTGTATGTTTCCCCCTCTCCTTCGCGGGAGCTCTTGCCCGAGGAGCTCTCGGCCCGACGAAGAAGGGCCTTTATTCGAGCCATCAACTCACGAACTCCGAAGGGTTTCGTCACGTAGTCATCGGCGCCGAGCTCGAGCCCGAGCACCTTGTCGAGCTCCTCCGACTTCGCAGTGAGCATGAGAATCGGTACCTTCGGTTTCTCTCTCCGAATTGCCTTGCAGACTTCGATCCCATCGAGCTTGGGCAGCATGAGGTCGAGGATGACGAGGGAGTAGCTTCCGCCGAGAGCCTTCGATACTCCGAGCTCCCCATCGGCTACGATCTCGGGATCGAGGCCGATATCCTTGAGGTTGATCGCGACCAGATTCGCGATATCTGCATCGTCCTCGACGATCAAGACTGCCTTGCCGCCTTCCATCGGGGCATTATAGCATGTATGAAACCGAAGGCTGCAGTGCGTATAGCAGACGCTTTCGCCACTTGACCGCTTCGCCACCCCGGTGCAATCTGTGCTTTCAGTGCAACAGGTGTTCGTTCTTTCCTCATCCGAATGTCAGGCTCAGAGTAGGTGTCGATGAAGCGTTCGTTTCCTGAATCAGTGAGTGTACGCTGGTCGTCTGCGGGCGGCTACCGCTCCCTGCTCGCCGTAGCGGTTCCGCTCATTCTGTCGAACGGAGCATTCTCGCTGCAGCAATTCGTCGACCGCATGTTCCTCGCCTGGTCGTCGCCCGAGGCCATGGCAGCCGCGACTCCCGCCGGAATCCTGAACTTCACCCTGATGAGCCTCTTCATCAATACCGCGGCCTATTCCGGGACCTTTGTCGCGCAGTACGTTGGCGCGGGAAGACTCGAGCGGGTCGGGCCGGTCGTCTGGCAGACGATTTTTATTTCGATCGCGGGGGCGGCAGTCATGGCGATGTTCGCACCGCTCGCACGGCCGATCTTCCATCTCGCCGGTCATGGCCCGCCGGTCGCGGCGCTCGAGGCGATCTATTTCAAAATCCTCTGTCTCGGCTCGGTCTTCCCGATCATGACCGCCGGCCTCTCGGGGTTCTATTCGGGACAGGGCCGGACCTGGCCGGTCCTCTGGATAAACCTCGTGGTGACCGGGTTGAACGTGATCCTCGACTACTGGTTGATTTTCGGAGGTTTCGGAGTTGCGGCGATGGGCATCACCGGGGCAGCAATCGCCACGGTAGCAGCAACGGCGGCGGGTACTGCAATCATGGGAATCCTTGTTCTGGCACGCCGCGACCACCGACGATTTCTCCTTCGCCGCGCACGCATCGAGAGCGGGCTCATCCGGAGAATGATCCGCTATGGCGTCCCGAGCGGGCTGCAGGTTATGATCGACGTTACCGGATTTACAGTCTTCGTCATGCTCGTCGGAAGATTGGGGATGCAGAATCTCGCGGCGACGAACATCGCTCTCAGCGTTAACATGCTGGCGTTCATGCCGGTCATCGGACTGGGAATCGCAGTTTCGATCCTCGTCGGACAACAGATCGGAGAGCAATCGATTCCGACTGCGGAGTACGCGGCCTATTCCGGGCTGCATCTCGCCCTCGCCTACATGGTGGTAATAGCCTTGGCCTACGTGCTTCTGCCCGACCTCTTTCTCATCCCCTACACGCTCAACGCTCCCGCGGGGCAATACGACTCTATCTCTGAGACAGCGCGAATTCTGCTGCGCTTCGTCGCCCTCTACTCCCTTTTCGACGCCCTGACGCTCGTGTTCAGCTCGGCCATAAAAGGAGCGGGCGACACCCGTTTCGTCGTTGCCGTCATTGCGACGCTATCCCTCGGAGTTCTGATCCTTCCTGCAGCGCTCGTCGTTCTCGTGCTGCACTGGGGGATGTTCGCGGCGTGGACGACAGCGACCTGCTACGTGTCGGTGCAGGGAATCGTCTTCTTCTTGAGGTTTCGCGCGGGCGCGTGGAAGCAGATGCAGGTCATAGAGCTCCCCCTCTCGACCCTACCCGGAGGAGGAGCTTAACCGCGGCGCTACAGAAACGTTGTGCCGTCTAGAGCAGGTAGCGAATCCCTATCCCGCCGCCGCCCTGGAATTGAGTTGCCGGGTAGAGAGTCAAGCCGAAGCCAATCTCGAGAAACAGATCCAACGGCACTTTGGGAAAGAGGTATTCTATTCCAACTGGGAAGCGCAGCCCGATAGTGGGAGCCGACTGCAGAATGGCAGATCCCCCGATACCCATATAAACCGGCAACGACCCCTCTTTTATCGGAAAGAGGTGATAGATGTGGTACAAGTAGTCGCCGTGGACGTAGACGCTCCCACTCGGAAGAAAGCTCCACGCGGCGGCGGCATCAATCGCAGAGGTCTGATCGAGCCACAGCTTTGCCGAAAGGCCTGTCGGTTGACCGAGCATGATTCCTATTCCGAGCTTGGGCGCGGCAACCGCAAGGGGGAGCGACGAGAGGAGAAGAACGATCGTCGAGAAGATGATTTTTCGCATTACTCTGTTCCTGTTTGCGCTTGAACATATCGCGATGCTCGCCGAAAGTCCACCGACAAATCGCCGAACGATCCTCTACAAGTCGATCTCGCTCGAATCTACCCGGCGTTGATTCCGCCCCCATTGGGAAAGCCCCTCTTTCGCGTGCGGATTCTCGAGCGGAGCCACCTCTTCGATCCTCGCCGGCGGCTCCCCCGCCTCCTCCATCTTTCGAAGAAGCTTGCGACGAAGCGCGGCAGCTACCTCGCGATGGGATGTGTAGTCGATCAGATTGCAGAGCTCTGAGGGATCGATCCACAGATCGTAGAGCGAATCCTCGGCATAGGTATCGGAACGGGAGTCCGCGTAAGGGTCCCTCTCTTTCGCGACTACCGTGTATTTCCACCGCGCGGTTCGCACCGAACGCGCCACTTGCGACTCGCTGATCTGAACGTAGATCTCCCGCGGCCACTCTCGGACATCGCCCGAGAGAAGCGGCAGAGCCGTGCGGCCCTGCATTGAGGAGGGAACGGCGAGACCGGCCGCGTCGATCAGGGTCGGAGCGATGTCGATAAGGCTGAAGAGCTCTTCGACTCGTCCGCCCCCTCGAAAGCCGGGACCTGTCGCGGCCGATGGGATTCGTATCGAGGCTTCATGGCAGCTTCGTTTGTATTCGCTGTTGCGAGTCTTGAAATGGCAACCGTGATCGGAGGTGAACAGGACAATCGTGTCGTCGTCCAGCGAAAGGCTCTTCAGCGCGTCGAGCGTGCGGCCGAGCGCCTCGTCGAGCTTTTTGACCATTCCATAGTAGCCGGCGATGTGCTGGGGCGCCGTCCCCCCGAGCGCTCGCAGATCCGGCGGCATCCAGGGGTCTGCATAGCGCTGCGCGTAGCCGTCTGGCGCGGGGTAGTTGTCGTATTGGTTTTGATGATGCGGCTCCAGGTGAGAAACGAAGAGCAAAAACGGCTCCGAGGAATGATCCGCGAGAAACCTGATCGAAGCGTCCGTCAAGGCATCGATTCGATGTCCGGGCAGACTGACCTCGTTTCCATCGGTGTCATAGAGCGTTGTCCTATAGGGTAGGGAGGTGAGCTCGAGCAGATTCGATGCGAGCCAATATCGATACCCGCCGCGTTGCTCAGGTGGGACCGGATTCTTGTTCGCCAGATGCCATTTCCCGATGTAGCCGGTCATGTACCCCGCCTGAGCGAACACTGAGGCGAGGGTCGGAAGCGCCGCATCCATCGCGATCCCGTTTCGAAACACCCCCGTTTCCGTCGCATAGCGACCCGTTTGAATACTCGAGCGGGCCGGCGCACACACCGGCTGACAGGTGAAAGCGTTCGCAAAGTGGGTTCCCTCCGCTGCCAACCGGTCGAAGTTCGGAGTCAGACCAGAGGGATTCCCATGCACCCCCGTCGTATCCCAGCGCTGCTGATCGGTCAGAAAGACGATGATGTTGGGTTTCTTCTCCATTCCCTTTTCCCTGACGGAGCCGACTTTCTATCCGATAACGGTCGATTCCCGGTCGCCGGAGATTCCGCCGAAGCGGTCGACTATCGTCCGGGCGTCCTCCTCGACACCGGCGGTCACGCAGAGCTTGTGCAGCTCTCCACACATACGCAGCAGACGATCCCTGTCGAGCTCCGTTTCCATAAAAGCGTGCCTGAGATTCGCCGCCACGTCCGCCTGCTGCTTGAGCAGCTCGGACTTATCCTTCAGACGCTTTCTGAACATCGCAAAAAGCCGGACGATTTCCGAATCGTCGCCACTTGCGACCAGCTCTCGAATCCTCTGATAGGTGAATCTCATATCGATACCTCACGTTTCCGAGTTCGGGTCCTGCCGTCCGAACCGTCCCTCCGGACTACCGGGTCCAGGATTGGAGCACTCCGTTCGCAAAGTTGAGCTTTATGGGCGCACCGCCTGCAGTGTACACCCACTGCTCGACCTGCATCGTGTCACTCGTCATCGTGAGCACACGGTCGGGAGGCGGCTCGAGGCGCCGCACGTCACGAATCGACATGCCCACCGAGAGCAGCGAGAGGTCAGGCGCGAGAGGCGGGCGTTTCGCCGCCGCGGAAGCAGTGAGCTTCGAGGCGGGCGCTGTTGTACATCCGTCGACAAAAAACATCAGGACTGCGAACATCGCACCGACAAGAACGGCGAGTTTCAATGCGCCGGAGGGGTAGTTTCGCGTGCGGCCCCGTTTGGGGCGAGACGACGTTCGAACCGGCGAGGCTTTGCTCCGTGATGAATCCATTTCAATACAAATTGTAGCAATCGGCATGGAGAAATCAAGTCGATACGATACTCCCGGCCCACGTGCGACTTGCGGGCCCTCACGTGGCGTGGTAGATTGCTGGCACTTGAGGTGCTTACCGGGTGAAACCGACGGTGTTCGTTGTTGCAGGACTGCTTTCTCTGCTCCCGATTTCCGAATTGCGCGGCGCCATTCCATATGCACTCGCGAACCAGGTGCCGATTCCTCTCGCCTTCTTGTTCTGCAGCCTTCTCAACACGCTGGTGGCACCCTTCGTCTATCTCTTCCTTTCAACTCTCCATCGTCTCTTGGCTCACATCGGATGGTACGAGCGCGTCTTCTCGCGACTTCTCGAACGTGCCCGGACGAGGGTCAAAACCCAGGTCGACAGGTACGGCTACATTGGCGTAATGCTATTTGTGGCCATTCCGTTGCCAATCACGGGGGCCTATACAGGCACCCTCGGGGCCTGGGTTCTCGGCCTCGACCGGCGAAAGACCTTCGTGGCCGTGAGCGCGGGGGTACTCATTGCGGGAGTCGTCGTCACGGTGGTGGCTTCGCTCGGTATCCAGGCGCTGTCGCTGTTTATCAAACGAGTGCAATAACATCGCCTAGTTGCTCGAAACCGAGCTGTCCGCCACCAGCTCTCGATCGACCGATCGATATGAGGCGTTCCATTTACCGTAAAACACGAACTCTTCGATTTCTTTCCTGGCTCGCTTGTCGTGCTCACGTTGCTTGAAATCATCGGTGAGCTCTTCGGGATCTCCCGGATATCCTACGGCAAACACGGTAACGAGGTCGAATTCGGCCGGAATATCGAATTCTCGGCGTGCCGCCTCGGCATCGAAACCGGCCATCTGATGGACGGACAGACCCAAGAATTCTGCCTCTACGCTCAGGTGAGCGACCGACTGTCCGAGATCGTACTGCGCCCATGGATTCTCCGATCCGTCCTCCAGTACACGTCGTGTGACGGTGAGAACAAGGACAGGAACGGCATGTGCCCATCGCTGGTTTTTCTCTGTCAGCGTCGCGAGAAGTCGGCCGAATGGCTCTGGTTCCTCTCGGGAGACAAAAAGAAAGCTCCACGGCTGCCGGTTCGCGCAGGAAGGCGACCAGCGAGCAGCCTCGAAGAGGCTCGAAAGCTTCCCAGGTTCTATCCGGGCCGGTGAGAAGGCGCGCGGGCTCCAGCGGTTGCGAAGGAGATCGTGAATTGGGTGCTTGTTGTCGGCGGGTTTGCGCATATGCGTACTCCAGTATGTTGGCGGAATGTTCGATGAATCAGGACATCGCGTCCGAGAGCCGGTCGAGATACTCGAAGAAACGAGCTCGTTCTTCTCGGGTGAAAACCGTCTCCAGTCCGACGGCCAACGGTCGAATGGTCCGCGACGCGTCTCGTTTCCGCTCCTTGCCGAGCTCAGTCAATGTGACTCGCGTGCAGCGCCTGTCGTCCGGGCTCGGTACCCTGACGACGAGGCCGGCTGATTCGAGGTGGTCGATGAGCTGCGTGGCGTTGGACTTTGCAAACACCATGCACTCAGCGAGCGCTCCGAGCGACACCGGCTCCCGACTACGATCGAGATGTCTCAGGGTCAGGAGCTTTGTGGCGGATAGATCCAGCTCGCTGAGCAGAGCATCGAGCCGACCCTCCGTCAGTTTTGCGCTCTTGATGAGTTGCCGCAGGAGGCGAAACATGTCTTCATTCACAACTGAAATGTACAGAACAGAACTAAACTAGACAAGCGAAACCCTCTTCATTCGAATCAAGGCAGCGTTTACTGTGTACCGAGGCGGCCGATCGTTCCGCTCCCGAGGAGGACGGCGTCGACCGCGGGTGAGCCATAATAGAGCACCCTCCCCGAACCGTTGCTTTGAACGGAACGCAAGCTCCTGACCGTGAGGGTGTAACGGATCGGCCGTGAGGGCAGGAGGATTACCGGAAATCCGTCGTTGGAAACCTCGATTACCAGCTTCCCTCCTTGAGTCGAAGTGTGAATGTAGGGCTGGATGTTGTCCTCCGCTTCCACGCTGAGTGAGGGAACCGGACCGACGGCGACCGTAAGATCCCCGACGCTCTGAAACACTACTGAATCGGTGTCACCGATCGAACTCGGTCACCACGTTTCCTGAGCCTGAAACTGCGCCGATCAAGGTGCAGGACATGAATGGAATGGCGGCGATCACCAACAGCAAAAGTGCTCTATGGGCTTTCATGATGTCTCCCGTTACCCGAACGCCGGCCAATCCGGCATTCTGCTGATTCAACACCGCCGACGACTGAAACTGTCCCTTTCCACCGGACCGGCTATCTATTTCGCTGGACGGAAGGTACCGCCGGGCGTATGCTCAAGAACGAAACAGGGAGGTGGTCAGGGTGCGCAGATCGCGTAAGGTTCTCATCGCGTGCGGGTTTTCCTGTATCGTCGGCGCCCAGATCGTCTTCACAGCTCTGCTCTCGAATCCGAATGGCGTGCGAATCAAGGCACCTCAGCCCTCATCGTCCGTCGACCGGAGCTTCGTCATGACAGGCGATGCCTGGATGAAACGGGGCATTGCGAGCATCCAGGTGTTCGCCGAACCCGCACAAGGCGGAGGTCTGAGCCCGGTCGTCGTGGCCGCTCGACGTGATGAGGTGCGCTACCGAGGCAAGGCTCTCTATCCACTCTCTACCTGGTCCGCAACGATCACGCTGCCGTCCGACGGCCCCTGGAGGATTTGGGCGCGCGCTACGGGTGTCGCCGCTTCCGATGGGAACGAGTTGAGCATCGAAACCGCAAAACGGGTGGTACGTGTTGCAGCCGGAACTCCAACGCGAGAGTTCCACAGTTGGACCGTCGAACACTTCATACCGCTCGCGTTGATCCTCGCCGCGGCGGTCGGGCTCGGTTACCTGGCTCGACGAGGCGCTCCGGTCTCCGGCGGTAATTCGAGAGCTGTTACCGGATCCGGCTTCGATCGCGTGGCAGTTGGAATAACGATTGCCATCTGGCTCAACGAGTTCATCTATCAAATCTATTGGTTTTCGGTGGACGGGTGGTCGGTCTCGACTGCATTGATGATTCAGATGTGCGGGCTTTCGATCCTCTTCTTCCCGATCGCCTTCTTCTCAGAATCTCAGCGCGTCCGACAGTTTCTCTTCGACGTGCTCTACTTCTGGGGAATTGGAGGGGCTATCCAGGCGCTCATCGCTCCGGACATTGGAGCGAACAGCTTTCCCGACTATCGCTACTTCTCGTTCTTCGTCTCCCACGGGCTCATCGTAACCTCGGGGATAGTCATGTCGATGGCCGGAGGGGTTCGAATCACGCTGCGGTCTTTCCTGAGAGCGGCGATCGTCACGAACATCCTCCTCATCCCGATTTACGGAATTGATTTGGCGATCGGGTTGATCCCGCCCTATGACCCCGGCGACTACTTCGTCCTCACATTCCCGCCGCCCACCGGATCGATCGTCGATCTGTTCTCCGATATTTTCGGTCCGTCGCCTCGTTACGTGATCGGGCTCGAGGCGATGGGGATCGCAGTCTTCGCAATGCTCTACGCCCCCTGGCCGCTGGCGAGGCTGATCCGCAGACGTCAGTAGACGAACTCGCCCTGCCGCATGATCGCCACGCGCCTGCCGCCGCGCGTCCGCGCGTCGACGTCGATCGCGGCGGAGCCGATCATCATATCGTCGTGAACCATCGAGACGTTCACCCCGGCCGCGAGCAGCTCCGCGTCAGGCAGACCGGCGCAGCCCTCCACGGTCGATGGAAAGCCGGCACCGAGCGCTATGTGGCTCGCCGCGTTCTCATCGAAGAGGACCTCGTGAAAGTTGACGCCGGCCGCCGCGACCGGCGAGCTTTGGTCGACGAGCGCTATCTCCCCGAGGAACCGCGCCTGCTCGTCCATTTCGATTACGTTTCGGAGCGTGCTCACTCCCGAGTCGGCGCCGAAATCGACGACCCCACCATCGCGAAACTCGAACCAAGCGCCGTTGATGAGTTGTCCTGGCGCAGAGGTCGATTCGAAAGGTCGTGTAACCGCGACCTTGCCGTTGGTCCGGCGAAAGTCGGGGCTCGCATAGACCTCGAAGGAGGGGATGTTGACGATGACCTGCCGTCCGCCGGGGGTCCTCTCCCGAGCCACAGACCAGCGGCTCCCGGGAAGCAGCCCCAACTCGAGGTCTGTTCCGGGACCACGAACATGGAGCTCGTCAATCTGAAGCTCGTTGTAGCGGTCGCTTCGGTCGGTGATCTCGGCGAATCGCTTCTCCCATATCGCGGTCGGTTCCGAATCATCGAGGCCGAGAACTTCCACCATCGCCCTTTCATACTTCGCCAGGGCGACCTTGTGAGACTCCTTCGGAAACGCCTTCGCCGATATTGCCGCAGTAGGCATCAGGGCCACGATCCACGGCTTGAGGGAGCGGATCATGGCATCGAGAACGGGTCGGCGCAGCATGCGATTTGCGCGAGAGTAGATGCCTACGCGCGATTCGTCGAGGTCATCCAGCGCGTCGGGGTATTCGGAGCCGGCAATCGAGATGTTCGACCAGTCCGCGCGTGCATATTCACGCTGTTGACTTGTCGTGTAGTCAGGAAAGAGCCCGAGGGAGCCCTCGGGAGCGTGGCGAACCCGCGAACGCGCGAGCAGCGGATCGATGAAGTCAAGATCAACGAGACGGGCACCCTGTCGGTACGCCTCGTCGGCAATTCTGAGCATGAAATCATGATGTGCAACCTCCGATCGAATCCGGACTGCCTGACCGTTCACACCGTCGAGGCACCAGAGGATCAGCTTCGCATATCGATCGAGCTGTGCTTCGGTCATCGGCGTCGCGCCTCCTCGACCGCTTCGCGGAAGGCGCGCTTCAGCAGCTTGGCTGTAGGTCCGACCTCTCCGTTCCCAACCTCTCTGCCCTCCACCGAGATGATCGGCAGGACCTCGGCGCTCGTCCCAATCAGGAGGAGCTCGTCGAAGCGCAGGAGCTCGCGCTGGGGAATCGGCCTCTGCTCGACCGGGATGCCGAGCCCGCCGCAGAGCTCGATGACGACTCCGCGCGAAATCCCCGAGAGCATGTAGTTCGTCTCGGGGGGCGTCACGAGCGTACCTGAGCGAACGCCGGCGAAATTCGAACGGCTCCCCTCGATCACCATGCCGTCGCGCACGAACAGAGCTTCGCGGGCGCCTCGTTCCCTCGCCTCCTCGGCGGCCAGAACGTTGGGAAGCAACGCCAATGACTTGATGTCACAGCGAGACCAGCGGGTATCACCGACGAGAATCACTTCGATCCCCACTGTGGCCTCCTCTTCGGCAGGATGAAGCTCGGAGACTTGAGCGTACACCGTCGGTCTCACGTCGGGCGGTGGAAAGGAGTGGACACGCCGGTAGGCTCCCCGAGTAATCTGCAGGTAGATGAGGGCCTCGAGCCGGGCCATCCGGTTACGGTCCACGAGTTCCCTACAGATGAGGGAGATCGAGGCAAGCTCCGGCGATTCGATCCGCAGCGCTTCCAGGCTTCGTTTCAAGCGAACAAGGTGCTCGTCCAACCGAAAAAGATGTCCCTCGTAGCTCCGAACGACCTCGTAGACACCGTCGGCAAACATGAAGCCCCGATCGTTCGGAGAGATCCGAACCTCCTCCTCGGGAAGGAATTCACCGTTGAAGTAGACGATCATTGACTGCACACTCCCATGTCAGCCGAGCATAGCCGACTTTTCTTTGTTGGAAAACAGCTCGGAAGTCTGTCCGTTCGTGTGCATCGCTGATATGATGTGGCCGGGATGCCTTTGATCATCACCGTGGTCGTCATTGCGGCGGCCGTCTACCTTGTCTTCTATGTCTTCTTTCCGCTCGGTCGCGGCGCAATCTACGATCCGAGCACGCTCGCAAAGTCTGAGGTCATCGCCGACGTCGCGGGGGTGACTCCCGGCGAGCGGGCCGCCGACCTCGGATCGGGCGACGGACGCGTTCTCATTGCGCTGGCGAAACGGGGCGCCGAGGCCCACGGATACGAGATCAATCCGATCCTCGTTGTCCGTTCGCGGCTCAATATCGAGCGATCCGGGGTTTCGAGCCGAGCATTCGTCCACTGGAAGAGCTTCTGGCGTGCCGACCTCTCGCGTTACCAACTCGTTGCCACCTACCAAGTCGGCTTCATTATGGGCCGGCTTGAATCGAAGGTGATGAGGGAGATGGAAGCCGGCACGCGGGTCGTCTCGCATCATTGGCAGTTCCCTCATCTCGTCCCGGAGAAGATCGAGCAGGACGTCTACCTCTATCGCATCGGAGACATCGAAGTCGAGTAGCGCACGTCCCGAAAACTTTGTTGACAATCCCGGAGCTCGGGTGGTACGATTTTTTATCTAATTAAACTACACCAACTCGGCAACTCGTGGGGTGACAGAATGAGGTCTACTCGCATCAGCGCCCTCCTGGGGATCTTGCCGTTTTTCATCTTCTGTCTTGCTTTCGAGATCGTCCCGATCACTATCCTCGTTAAAGAAAGCTTCTTCGACTCGGGCAGGTTCACGCTGTCCAACTACACGGGCCTTGGGGAACGAGTCTATCTTGCCTCCTTCTGGAACAGCATTCGGCTGTCCGGAATCACTGCTGTTTTCGGTACCGTGCTTGGGACTTTCGTCGGCTACAGCATCTTCAGGACCAAGTCACGGAGAATGAAGGGCCTCTTCGAGGCCTTTTCCAACGTAACCACGAATTTCGCAGGCGCTCCGCTCGCGTTTGCGTTCATTATCATCCTCGGCGCCAACGGCGTCGTAACGATCCTCCTGCTCAAGCTCTTCGGGCTCCATCTCTATCCGCACTTTCAGATATACTCGTATGCCGGGCTGGTGGTGGCTTATACCTATTTTCAGCTTCCCCTGATGATTCTCCTCATCATCCCCTCATTCACGGGCCTGAGCCCGGAATGGAGGGAGGCCGCCGTCAACATGGGCGCGACAACCTGGCAATACTGGCGCTATATCGGGATCCCGCTGCTCGCCCCGTCGCTCGTCGCCGGATTGGTTCTCCTGTTCGCGAACGCCTACGGAGCCTACGCGACGGCATACACGTTGGTGGCCTCGAGGCTCGTGCTCGTCACCACGCAAATAGCGTTCGTCGTTACCGGTGAGGTAATGCACGATCCTGAGCTTGCGAAGGCGATGGCGACGATCTCACTTGTCATCATGGCGTTGTGTATCGGGATCTATCGATTTGCGCTCTCGAAGGCGCGGGGATGGAACAAATGAGGGATCGGAATCTCAGCAAGCCGGTATTCCTTCTCCTCTTCTCCGTGTACATGCTCGTTCCGATCCTCGCTACCTACCTCTTCTCGATAGCGATCCGATGGGATCGAACGATCCTCCCGGAGGGCTACACTCTCAAGTGGTACGCACAGACCTTTGCCCATCCATACTTTCTCATCACCCTGAAGAACTCATTCGTGCTCGCAACCTACACCGTCTTCACGAATATCGTCCTTATCGTACCCGCCGCCTATATCGCCTACTCCCGACTGCCGCAGGCAAAGATGCCGATGGATGTCCTGACGATCCTACCGTTCGGGATACCTCGCGTCATCCTCGCGCTCGCTTTGGTGACCGTTTACACCTTTCCCGTCATCGCCCGCTCACCGTTTCTCCTCGTGTGTGCCTGCACGGTCTTCTCGATGCCCTACATGTATCGACCGGTTGCCAACAGCCTCGAGGCGATCGACCTTCGGACACTCAACGACGCGGCGATGCTCCAGGGAGCGAGCACGCGACAGATCCTCTACTACATCGTCGGTCCGAACATCTTGAACGGGATCATTAGTGGTTGTCTCCTCGTCTTCTCCGCAATCTTCGCGGAATACACCCTCGCCCGGCTCATAACCGGAGCGCGATTCAAGACCCTTCCGGTTCTCCTGGTGGAGTTTACCCGCCGCGACGGCAGAGTTGCTTCTTCGATTTCGGTAATCGCCTTCACGGTGGCACTGGCTCTTTCTCTGGCCATCATCGTGCTTGCACGCGCCAACGAAAGGCGGAGCGAAAAGACCGCCGCCCTGATCGTCGAAAAAAGGACCTAAGAAACTAACGGGGAAGGAGGTAAACGTTTCCGATATTGGTTGTTTCGCATCGATTCTCAAGCCAGCATCAAAAAGGAGGAGGCAAATGAGAAGATTGATGATTGCAGTCGGGTTGGTGTTGATCGCAATGTTCGCGACTACTTCGCTCTTTGCGGGGGGCACTTCCGAAACCACGACTCCTGCGCCGGCCGCTGCTCCGATGACAATGGATCAGCTTATCGCCGCTGCGCAGAAGGAGGGTGTGCTTGTTTCCTACGGATTGCCGGACGACTGGGTCAACTACGGCGCCCTACGCAAGATCATGGAAAACAAGTACGGAATCAAGACAATGGACACCGACATGGGAAGCGGAGAGATCATCTCCGCGCTCAAGGCGGAGCGCAACGCGCCGGTGGCCGACATCACGGACCTGGGCTTCAACTTCGCCACGGTCGTCACCGACGAGAAGATCTCCCGTGCCTACAAGAACGAGCATTGGAACGAAATCCCGTCCTATGCAAAGGAGGCAAGCGGCCTCTGGGCGGCCGCCTACTGGGGCGCATTCGCATTCACTGTCAACACCGACATTGTGAAAGACGTTCCTCGAACATGGGACGACCTATTGAAACCCGAGTACAAGAACATGATCACGATGAAGGACCCGAGGGAGTCGGGCACGGCCAACATGATGGTGCTGGCCGCGGCCTTCGCGCACGGCGGAAGCGAAAAGAACGTTCAGCCCGGGCTGGATTTCTTCAAGAAGCTGAAAGCAGCAGGAAATATCCGTCCGGTGAGACCGAGCACCTCGGCCATCCAGAAGGGCGAGGCTCCGATAGCCCTCTTCTGGGACTTCGACGGCCTATCGAAGAAATACTCGCTCCCGATGCCCTCTCTTCGGGTTATCATTCCGCAGGACGGCACCGTCGCTGGAATGTACATACAGTTCATGACGGCCGGTGCGCCCCATCCGAACGCGGCGAAGCTCATGCTCGAGACTGAATACTCCGATGCGGGGCAAGTCGAGTATGCAAAAGGGTTCGTCCATCCTATTCGAACGAGCGTGAAGCTGCCTGCGGACCTGGCGGCGAAGTTCCCACCGGACTCCGACTACAAGGCAGTCCATTTCGTCAACGACGCGACGGCTCTCGGCGTGGCGGCCGAGGCAATCGCAAAGGGGTGGGACGAGATCGCAGCCATGCCGTAGCGATCATCTCGGAGATGACTATGACGGAAGCGGCGACTCGCGGGTCGTCGCTTCTTTTTTGTCGCAACCTGAATAAGCAGGCCGCAATTCGGTATAGTGATTCAGTAGCAAGCAGACCGCAGAAGGTTATGAACCGAAGATGAGCGAGACGATCCGAGCTTCCCTCCAACTCGATGCAGAGTTGATTCGCAGTGCGCAGGGCGGCGACCGCGAGGCATTCGGCCGCCTGATTCTCCGCTACGCGCGCAGGATCTACCGCGCCGTCTACTTCATCGTTCGCAACCTCGAAGACGCCAAGGACATCACCCAGGAGACTGTCTATAGAGCGTACCGTAGTCTCGAGCGTTTCGATCCGGCGAAACCGTTCTACCCTTGGCTGCACCAGATTGCCCGCAATCTTTCGCTCAACTACATCGCGCGAGCTGAACACCGCAACGTTGGGCTGCCGGAGGAAGAGCTCATTGCGTCGCGCATGGTCGACCCCGAAGCCGTCGCGATTCGCAGCGAGGAAGCTGCCTCATTGTACCGGGCGATCGATCGGCTCAACCCCGATCATCGAGAGATCATCATGCTGAAATCTTTTGGGGACTGCAGCTACGCCGAGATAGCAGAGATACTCGGTATCCCGATAGGCACGGTAATGTCTCGACTCTACAACGCGAGAATGAAACTCAAATCAATCCTGTTGAGGGAGAATGCGAAGTGAACTCCGAAGAGCTGAAATTGAAGATTCAGGCTCTCGTCGACAACGAGCTCGACGAGGCGGAAATACCTACGATCATGGACGAGATCGAAGGATCCTATGAGATGAGGAACGAGTACGTCGAGCTACTGCGGCTTCGCCGACGACTTTCAGCCATACCGTTCCCCGAACCCCCGGAAGAATGGTTCGAGAAGGCCGCGCGTCGTCGGGGACGTCGTCTCTTCGGCTGGACAGGGAACCTTCTGTTCGTCGGCTCCTACGTAGCGCTCTTGGGATACGCGCTCCTCACGCTCATTCGAGGCTCCGAGGCGTCGACGTGGGTGAAGGTCGGGGTCGCAGGCATTGCAGCCGGCTTCATCGTCTTACTCCTCCGGGCGATTGCCGATAGAATCAGGGAATCTCGCACTGACAAGTACAAAGAGGTCATGAAATGATCGTGGTTACGACGGACTCGATAGAGGGTAAACGCATTGCCCGCGTCCTCGGACTCGTGAGAGGCAACACAATCCGAGCGCGCAACATTGGAAGGGACATTGCAGCGGCGTTCAAGAACATGGTCGGCGGTGAAATCTCGGACTATACGAAGATGATGTCCGAATCGCGCGAACAGGCAATCGACCGGATGATCGAAGATGCACAGGCAGTCGGGGCGAACGCGATCGTCGGTGTGAGATTCACGACGACCTCGATGATGCAGAGCGCGGCCGAGCTCCTGGTCTACGGAACGGCCGTCATTCTCGAGGACTCTGTGTAACGGCGGGCCGCCCGCGCCGGCTTGTCTAACGCTCGACGAGAACGGCGATGCCCTGACCGCCGCCGATGCACATGGTTGCCAGGCCACGATGGAGTTCACGTTTCTTCATCTCGTGAACGAGTGTCGTCAAGATCCGCGCACCGGACGCCCCGATAGGGTGGCCGAGCGCAATTGCCCCGCCGTTGACGTTGACGATCTGCCTATCGAGGGCGCCAATCGACTGCTCGAAACCCTTGATGACGGCAAGCGACTGTGCGGCAAATGCCTCGTTGAGCTCGACGAGCTCGACTTCACCAATGCCCCAGCCGGCCCGCTCGAGCGCCTTTTTCGTAGCAGGTACCGGCCCGAACCCCATCAGAGAGGGTTCCACCCCGGCCGACGCATAGGCCACGATGTAGGCCAGCGGCTCCACGCCGAGCTCCTCGGCGACACCCTCGCGGGCGAGGACGAGATAACTGGCCCCGTCGTTGATTCCCGACGAGTTCGCCGCAGTGACACGGCCATCTTTCCTGAAGACCGGTTTGAGGGAGGCGAGCGACTCGACCGTCACCCCTGTTCGGGGATGCTCGTCCGTTTCCATCACCAGGGGGTCTCCCTTTCGCTGCGGCACCTCGACCTGGGCGATCTCCTCGGCAAATCTTCCCGATTTCATTGCCTGCTGCGCCCGCGCCTGACTCTCCACCGCAAACGCGTCCATCTCCTCCCGGGTGACCTCCCATTTATCGGCGAGGTTCTCTGCGGTGACGCCCATGTGATATCCTTCGAAGGCGTCGTTGAGCCCATCACGCAGCAGCAGATCGACAATTTCGCCGTTTCCCATGCGTGAGCCGTAACGTGCCTGGGGGAGCGCGTAGGGGGCCCGAGTCATGTTCTCGGTGCCGCCGGCCGCAACCACATCGGCCTCCCCAAGGCGAATCGAGCCCGCAGCGAGGCAGACGGCCTTGAGCCCGGAGCCGCACAGCTTGTTGATCGCATAGGCAGGGACCTCAACCGGGATGCCGGCCTTCACCGCGATCTGGCGTGAGATGTTCTGACCGAGGTTTGCGCCTAGAACGTTGCCGGTGATGACCTCCTCGACTCGCTCGGCAGCGCCCCCCGAGTCCTTCAAGGCGGCGTTCAACGCCGTTACCCCGAGCTCAATGGCAGAGACGTTCTGAAACATCCCTCCGAAGGTCCCGATGGGGGTGCGACGCGCCGAAAGTATCGCTATGCGTTCCATTCCTTGCTCCTTTTCCGCTGCCGGTCGGGCCGGTTGATTCCGGCCGCCGACACGCCGTCTATTCCGTCTGCAACTCAGAGATATCCGAGCTTCTTCGCCTGGGCGGTGAGCTCTTCGCGAAATTTGGGATCGGCGACTGCAATGAGCTCCTTCGTCCGCTCCCGAGTCGTCCTTCCGCGCAGTCGTGCGATTCCGTGCTCGGTCACTATGTGGTCGCTGTAGCTGCGATGCAGGGTCACCGCAGTTCCTTCGGGGAGCACCGGTACGATCGTGCTCACCTGCCCGCCTCTGGCCGTCGAGTGGCAGGCGATGATCGACTTGCCCTTCCCGTCGAGCCCTTCGACTGCGCCGACAGCCGTATCCATCTGTCCGCCGGTGCCGGAGTACTGCTGCGTGCCGATCGACTCGCTCGCGACCTGGCCGGTGAAATCGACCATGAGGGACGTGTTGATTGAAACCATCTTCGCATTCTGTCGCAGCACGTAGGGATCGTTCACCCACTTGCCGCGCTGGAACTCGACCGCCATGTTGTCGTTGAGCCAGTCGTAGAGCTTTCTCGATCCCATCGCGAAGGTACAGACGAATTTGTCCTTGAAAAGCGTCTTGCGCTTGTTGGTGATGACCCCGGCCTCGTAGAGCTCGACCATTGAATCCACCATCATCTCGGTATGGACCCCGAGGTCCTTTTTGTCCTTGAGCGCTACCGCCACCGCATTCGGGATATTCCCGATGCCGAGCTGGATGGTCGCCCCGTCCTCGACCAGCTCAGCGATGTAGTCGCCGATACGCTGATCGGTCTCGCTCGGCTCCACGTGGGGCAACACGGGCACCTCCTGGTTGTACTCCACGAAGTAATCGACGTCCTGAATGTGAACGTGAGTGTCTCCGAAGGTGCGCGGCAGGTTCTCGTTGACCTCGAGAATGACGAGGTCGGCCGCCTCGAGGATGTCTTTTTCGTAGGTAATACCCAGCGAAAGCGAAACGAACCCCTTGCTGTCCGGCGGCGTGCAGGTCCCCACAAAGATATTCGGTTTGTGAGCCTGGATTCGATCCAGCGCGGCCCGGTGCAACATGTTGGGAACATAGGTGACGGTTCCGGTGTTGTTCTTCAGCGCCTCGCGCGATCCCGGGGCGTGAAACCAGCTGCACAGCTCGAAGTGCCCCTTCATCTCCGGCAGCATATAGAAGTCGTAGGGCTTGAGCGTCAGCACGGAGAAGACCCGCACGTTCTCCACCCGATCCTTCATCAGATGGAACTTGCCCATGCACCCCTGAGGCTCCGAAGCACACTGCGCCACGATGATGTCGTCATCGCTTTTGATGTGATTGACCGCCTCTTCGATCGACACAACCTTGCTCTTGTACATCTCGCTCCACATGCTCATAGAATCACCTCGCCAATTTAGTAGATGAAGGCGTTGGCCCCGACTGCGAGCCCCGCACCCGACGCAATGGATACCACCAGATCGCCACGCCGAATTCTGCCCTCCCGTAGGGCATGATGAAGCGCCATCGGCACGCATGCCGAACCGGTGTATCCGTATCGATCCATGATAGTCGTCGTCCGCTCCCTCGGCAGCCCGAGGATATTCATGACCTCATAGATGACCGATCGGTTGATCTGAGTGAACAGAATGTGTCCCACCGATTCGATACTCGCTCCGATCTTCGCGAGCAGCGCGCGAACGATAGGCGGCCAAAGCTCGACATTCCTGTTTCCGGGCAGGGGTTTCAAGAGTTGAAGGCCGTACTGCTCTGAGTCGAGCACCTCTCGGGTTACCGGCCGCCGAGTACCCCCGCTATACACTCCGACGTAGTCCCACTGTGTCCCATCGGTGACGAATTGGCCGCCGAGGTAGCCGTCCGCCCCCTCCCGCTTGGCGATCACGACGGCCGCCGCTCCGTCGGCGAAGATCGAATAACCGAAGGAATCGCCTTCGCGCACGTAGCGCGGCATGTTGTATACCCCGATCACCACACCGTAGCGAATTTCGGGGTCCGACCCAACAATGCGCGCAGCGGCGTCGAAGGCAGTTACGAAGCCCGCACACGAGGCTCCGACGTCGAACGAGCACACCGATCGCTGGGCCGACTGAAGCCGCCCTTGAACGACTATCGCCGTAGCGGGCGAGATGTACTCAGGGGTGTCCGTTCCTACCACAACGAGCCCCACCTCCTCCGCTCGAATTCCGGCGGCGGAAATCGCCTCCCGTGCCGCCCGTTCGGCAAAGTCGGCGGTCGTCTCATCGATTCCCCTCAGATGCGCGATATGTCGTCGTTCGATCCCGATCTTCTCGCGAAGCTTTATCTCGTCGAAATCGACTCCGGCAAGCCTCTTCAGCTCTTCATTGTCGATCGATTCCCCGGGAACGTAGAGACCGGTCCCTACAATCCCAACACCAACGCCGCGTCCTTCCATATCTATCCCGTTTTCCTCGCTCTGCCGGCAAAAATCCGTCGGCTTCGCCGGAGCTCGCCAACCCCGCCCCGAGCAACCGATATCCGCCGAGTCGACGTTCGCAGAAAAAGTGAGTAGTGATTCACTTCCCACTCCAACAAAGCCATTGTAAGCCCGGTTACCGCCTTTGACAAGTTTTTTTTCGCTTCGGCGAAGAAAATTCTTGACATCTCGAGAAAACGGCTCATAGAATAAATGAGAACCAATTCACATCTTACCTTATCAGCAGGATGGGACATGGAAATAGGGATACGGGGAATCGGCACCTACATACCTACCACTTTCATGACGTCGACTCAGATAGCGGAGGCCACCGGCATTCCCGAGGACGTTATCGCCAAGAAGTTCGGAGTGGTGAGAAAACCGATAGCCGGTGCGGACGACACGCCGAGCGCGATGGGCATCGCTGCGGCGAAGAAAGCAATTGCCGACGCCGGAATAGAGTCGGAGTCTATCGACCTCGTCATATGGAACGGCGGTCAACACAAAGACTATCCCTGCTGGCTTGCGGGCCTGAAAGTGGCACACGAGATAGGTGCCTCCCACGCATGGTCGTTCGACATGGAGGCGATGTGCGGATCCATGATGGTCGCGTTCTCGGTCGCACGGGGAATGATGATCGCCGACAAACGGCTCCGCAGGGTCCTCATTGTGAGCGGCTACCGCAACAACGATCTCATCGACCTTTCAGTACCTGAGACGCGTTTCATGCTGGACATCGGGGCGGCGGCCTCGGCGGTCGTTCTCGAAGCGGGCTACGATCGAAACGTCATCCGGGGCTATGCCTTCAAGGGCGACGGATCGTTCTCCGAGGAGTGTGTCGTCCCGGTGCTCGGGGCTCGAAAATGGCCGCCCGAGGCCGCCGATACGCAGGCCATGCACTTCGTGGTTCGCGACGCCGAGCGCTTCAAGCAGAAGCTCAACGAGCGAACGATGCCGAACTTTTACAGCGTCATCCGGGAGTCACTGGCCGAATCCGGTCTTACCGAAGGTGACATCGATTATCTGGCAATTCTGCACTTCAAACGCTCCGCGCACGACGCTGTTCTCAACGAGCTCGGCCTGACCGAAGAGCAGACCACCTATCTCGATCACTACGGTCACCTGGGACAAAACGACCAGATCCTTTCGGTGGAGCTGGGACTCCAGGCAGGAAAGATTCACGAGGGAGATAACATTGTAATGGTCGGTGCGGGGCTCGGCTTTGTCTGGGCTTCAGCGGTCGTGACGTGGGGCAAACAGGAGGAAACGAGATGAGCTTACAAGGGAAGGTGTGCGTAGTTACCGGCGGAGCGCAGGGGATCGGACGCGCCATCGTGGAGCTTTTTGCCGAAAACGGGGCGAAAATGGTCGTCGCCTGCGACGTCAACGATTCGGCCCTTGACTGGACCAAGGAACGCGAGAACGTGGCCGCAAGGGCGCTGGACGTCACGGATCCGAAGCAGATTGAGCAGTTCGTGGAGCAGACTCGCTCTGAGTTCGGCGGCATCGACGTTCTCGTCAACAATGCAGGGATCACCCGCGACAACCTGCTCCAGAAGATCACCGATGAGGACTGGAGCGCGGTGGTCGCCGTGAACCTCAAAGGGCCGTTCAATATGATGCGCGGGATCGTGCCCGTTATGATCGAGCAGGGCGCCGGGGCGGTCGTAAACATCTCCTCGGTCGTGGGGCTCGACGGGAATATCGGACAGACGAACTACGCCGCGACCAAGGCGGGCGTGGTCGGAATGACGAAGAGCTGGGCCAAGGAGTTTGCCCGCAAGGGAGCACAGATCCGCGTCAATGCAGTGGCCCCCGGCTATATTCGAACTCCGATGGTGCAAACCGTGCCTGAAAAGATCATCGACTCCGTCGTCTCGAAGACCGTTCTCGGACGCCTCGGCGAGGCCGTAGACGTCGCAAAGGCCGTTCTATTCCTGGCAAGCGACGAGGCGAGCTTCGTTACGGGTCAGGTCATTCGAGTTGACGGGGGGCTCGTTCTATGAGCCAAACCGAAAGGTCGGTAGCGGTCAAAGGTAAAAAGATCTTCTATCGTGAGGAGGGCGACGCTCACGCACCGACGGTGCTTCTGATTCACGGCAACACGGCGAGCAGTCTGTGGTTCGAGCGTGTCATGAACCTCGCGGGTCTCCACACCATAGCACCGGATATGCCGAACTTCGGCAACTCCGCGCACATCGAGGCAAGCGATATCGATGTCTACGCCGAGTACCTCGCCGGCTTCGTCTCGGCCGTCGTACGGTCCGAACGGTTTCTCGTCGTCGGGCACTCCCTCGGCGGCGCGGTCGCTATGTCCCTCGCCCTGGACATGGCGAGTCGCGTGGCCGGGTTGATGCTCATCGATTCCTGTGCGCCCGACGGTCTGGCGACCCCGGAGGAGTACTATCCGGTCATCGAGCAGTACAAGAGCGACCGAAACCTGCTGAAGAGCGCGCTCGCCACCGTCACCCCCCACCTCACAGACCAGTCGGTGCTCGAGGCCTTGGTCGATGAGGCCTCCCGGATGAATCCGCAGTCGTTCGCAGGCAACGCCCGCGCGCTCGCCCGATTCAACTGCGAATCGCGCACCGCCGAGCTTACCGTTCCGGTACTGGTGGTGAGGGGCGAGGACGACATATTGATCACCGACGAGATGGCACGGCGCACGACCGACGCCTTTGTGAAGGGGACTCTCAAGACCCTTCCCGGGGTCGGCCATTCCGTGATGGTGGAGGATCCGCCGCGGTTCATCGAGCTGCTCGAAGGGTTCGCGAAACAGGTTATGGGTTGAGAATGCCGGCAGGATGCCGGCAGCAGGGTCGCACCGAGCGCGGGAAACGCCCGGTGCCCTATAGGAAATCCAAAGTGGAGGAGGTAACCGATGAAAAGAATCGGAACTGTTCTTCTGGTAATGCTGATGCTTGTTGGTTTTGCAGGGACTGTGTTCGCAGGTGGCACGTCCGAAAAAGCAAATCCGATCAAGCTCGGCGCTGTATGGCCGCTCGGTGATATCACCGGCGCGCAAAGCAGCAAAGCTGCTCAGCTTGCAGTGGACGAAATCAATGCTGCAGGCGGGGTACTGGGACGGCAGCTCAAGCTTACCGTCATCGACAGCGAGCTCAAGCCCGAAAAGGGTGCGGCAGCACTCGAGCGGCTCGCCACGGTGGACCATGCCGACATCTTCGTCGGCGGGATGTCGAGCGCCGTTGCTCTCGCCGAGGTACCCATCTTCAAGAAGTATCAGAAAGTGACCGTGTGGACCGGAGCCGCCTCCTCGACGGTCGAGAAGGCCATCGGTCCCGATGCAAACTGGTTCTTCCATCTCCATCCGTGGGACTACGAGCAGGGCGAGAGCTACGTAAAGGGATGGGAGGCGATCGCCAAGAAGTATCCGCAGGTAAAGCTCGGCAAGTGGTTCCTCGCCTACGAGAACGGGCCCTTCGGCACCTCCTCCTTCGCCGCCTCGAAGTCGCTGTACGCCGCAATCGGCACGATGGAAGGAGAGTCCTTCAAGAGCGCCGCAACCGGAGGCGGCGATTACACCTCTGTTATCGAGCACGCGAAACGCGCCAACCCGGATGTCTTCATCTGGGCGGGATTTGACGCCGATGCGCTCCCGATCATGCAGCAGGCGAAAGCGATGAACTTCGCCCCGCCGCTCTTCATCGGAGCCCCTCCGGGATGGCCGGCGGACTTCGGCAAATCTCCCCTTTCCAAAGATGTCGTGCTCTATGGCATGTGGGCTCCCTCTATGAGCAATGTGAACCCGGTCAGCAAGCACTTCTACGACGCCTACGTGAAGAAGTACAACGAGCCGCCGGCCACCTATTTTGCCCCGCTCTCCTACTCTGCGATCTATATCGTCAAGGATGCGATCGAGAGGGCGGGAAGCCTCGACAAGGCGGCGTTGATCAAGGCGCTCGAGGAGACCAAGTATGAGTCGCCTCTCGGCCAGACGATTACCTTCGGCCCCTCGAACATCATTCAGCATCAAGGGATCCGCGGGCAGAAGATACTCCAGTATCAAAAAGGCGTGCAGGAGGTGATTTGGCCGTTCGAGTACAAGACGGCGGACCTGGTCTATCCGTTCCCCGGATGGAACAACCGATAGGCGATTAGCTTTCAGGCGGACGGCCGTCCGGATCGGATGGCCGTCCGCCGTTTGGAGTTGGTAATGACGAAGTGGAATCGCCCGAGATACTGGGTGATCGGCGGCTCCTCACTCGCGGTCGCCGTGCTACTGTTGATCTTTCGCCCGTACGTCTTGATATCCGGTCTACAGAGCGCCGGGCTCTACGCGGCGATAGCCCTGCCGATGGCGCTCATTCTCGGAATCGTTGGTATCGTCAACCTCGCCCACGGCGAGTTTCTCATGGTCGGCGCCTACCTCGCCTACTTCTTCAACGCCACTATGGGGGTCGGGCCGCTCGCCTCAATCGTTCCTGTGGTCGTCCTCATGGTAGCGCTCGGCATCGGCACCTATCGGGTGTCGATTCGGAAGGTGCTGGCCGCACCGGAGCTCAACCAGCTTCTGCTCACCTTCGGAATCTCGATGGTACTCTCGCAGCTCGTCAATCTGATCGCGACCTCCCAGCCTCGGTCGGTCTCAATGAGCTATGCCACCGTCTCGGCGACGATCGGCTCGACGAGCTTCGGCGTTTTCGACTTTGTCTACGACGTGCTCGCGGTGCTCATTCTCGTCGGCCTCCAGCTTTTTTTAAAGCGGACGCGAAGCGGAAAGGCGGCGGTCGCGGTAGGGCAAAATCCGACGGGCGCGCGTCTGGTCGGCATTAACGTCGACGGGACCTATCTGCTCGTCTTCTCGATCGCGATCGGCATCCTCGGAATACTGGGGCCCATCTTCCTCGTTCGTCACTCGGTCTTCCCCATGGTGGGAGGAGCCTACACGATGAAGTCTTTCAGCCTGGTGGCAATGGCCGGCATCGGGAATCTTACGGCGATTCTCTGGTGCAGTCTCGCGCTGGGCATGGCGGAGGCCTTCATCAAATCCTTCCAAGGCTACGGTGACTGGGGAGATATCGTATTCTTCCTCATGATCATCGTCGTCATTCTCGTCCGAGCGAGGCGCACATCATGAATCAACGCAGCGCAATCATCATCCTGATAGTGGTAGGTCTGTTCGCCGTGACCCTACCGCTCTATGCGGGACCCTATCCGCAATCGATCGGGCAGATGGTCTTCCTCTACATGAGCCTGGCCGTGAGCTGGGATATGCTCCTGCGCTCCGGACAGATATCTTTCGGAATTGCCGGCTTCTTCGGCCTCGGAGCCTACACCTCCGTCCTGACGGTGTTGGACCTAAAGCTTCCCCCCCTTCTGTCGATCCTCGCAGGCGGCATTCTGGCCGGGGTTGTGGCGCTCGTTGTCGGCTTTGTCGTCCTCCGGTTGCGCGGGATGTACTTCGCCATCGTCACATTGGCGCTGGCCGAGATCTTCCGCGTGATTATTAACAACTGGGCGTCGCTGACCGGCGGTCCGGAGGGCAAGGTGCTCTCCTCGGTTATCTTCGGGGGCGATGCCAGGCTCCTCTACTGGCTTACCCTCGGCGTCGCGGTCCTCACCCTTCTCATGTCGGAGCTCTTCAGGCGCACTCGCATTCACTTCGCCCTTACGAGCATTCGTGACAACGAGGTAGTTGCCTCATCGAGCGGCGTGAACATCACCGCCTACCTCACCATCGCCTTCGCAGTGACTTCGGCCCTCCAGGGCATCACCGGAGCGGCGTATGCGCAGGTCTACGGCTTCGTAGCGCCGGACGGGAGCTTCAGCACCGACTTCACGCTGCTTCCGCTCGCGATGGCGCTCCTCGGTGGGGTGTACGGATCCGCCGGACCGGTAATCGGAGCCCTCCTCCTCGGCGTCGCCTCCGAGTTTCTCAAGCTCTACATTCCCTACGGACACAGGATCGTCTATGGGCTGGTCATCGTCGTCGTGATCCTCTTCCTTCCACGCGGCATTGCCGGAATCGTTCGCAGAAAGCGGGCTCCCCGCGAAGGAGGCCACGCATGAGCCAGCCGACCCTCGTGGTGGAAAACATCGTTCGAACCTTTGGTGGGCTGGTGGCGGTAGACGGGGTGGATCTCACTCTCGAACAGGGAGAAATCGTCGGTGTCATCGGCCCGAACGGGGCGGGCAAGTCGACGCTCATCAACGTCATCTCCGGTGTGTATCTCCCCACCTCCGGCAGTATCAGCTTCCGAGGAGAAGACGTCACCAATCTCCCGGCACATGAGCGCTCGCGACGCGGAATCGGCCGGACCTACCAGCTCATTCATCCCTTTATGGATCTCAACTGCATCGAGAACGTCATGGTGGGCGCCCTGTTTGCACGGAAGCTTCCGATGCGCAGTGCCCGGCTCGTGGCGAGTGAGCTTTGCGAGTTGGTGGGGCTCGCGGATCCGAGCCGTCGAGTATCGGAGCTGACTATCCTCGAAGTCAAGAAGATGGAGATCGCTCACGCGCTCGCCGCCGATCCCCGGGTTCTCTTCCTCGACGAGACGATGGCCGGTCTCAACATCGACGAAACGAACGAAATCATCAAGACGGTTCGGCGGGTAACCGAGGAGAAGCAGCTTGCAGTGGGAGTCGTTGAACACGTCATGCACGTCATCCGAGACCTGACGCATCGGGTGATTGTGCTCGACGGGGGAAGGCTCATCGCCGCCGGCCCCTATTCGGAGGTGGCGCAGAACGAACAGGTGATTCGAGCCTACCTCGGAGGAGATGTATGATGCTCGAGGTGTGCAGTATCAGCTGCAGCTACGGCCGCCTGCCCGTTCTGAACGAGGTATCCCTCCGAGTCGACACTGAATCGGTTGGTCTGTTCGGACCGAACGGCGCGGGAAAGACGACTCTCATCAACACGATCGTCGGGATGATGCGGCCCAGCTCGGGCTCGGTCCTTTGGGAAGGCGAGCCCATAGAGGAGCTTCAGCCGCACGAAATCTGCCGACGTGGGATAGCCATGGTTCCCCAGGACCGGGAGCTCTTCCCGTTCATGACCGTCGAGGAAAATCTCGATACTGGAGCGGACTATATCGAATCGGCCCGCCGACGCAAGTCCTCCCAGCGGGAGCTTGTGCTCGATCTCTTTCCTGCGCTGGCCGACCGGCTCAGACAACCTGCCGGAACGCTGAGCGGGGGACAGCAGCGGATGGTTGCGATCGGCCGCGCGTTGATGGCGAGCCCGAAGCTCCTGATTCTCGACGAGCCCTCGGTAGGTCTCCAGCCCTCACTCGTGTCGGAGATGTTCCAACGTCTCTCGACCATGCGGGGCAATGTAGCAATCCTCGTTACCGAGCAGAACGTACGCGCCACCCTGCGGGCTGTCGATCGCGGTTACGTACTCGAAAACGGTCGGATCGCGTTCATGGAGTCTGCGGAGAACCTCGGCCGAAATCCACATGTAATCAAGTCCTATCTCGGTCTCTAAGAAGAGACATTGAAATACAGCCGCCGCAGGGCAGCTTCCCAGAGCGGGAGGTTGGCAGCGGGCAGAGCGCAGTATAGAATACCCGGAACGTTCACTCGAGCTCGCGAGAACTCTCTTCCGATCACTGAGGTGCTATGGAACTGGACAGCCGCATTGAGACCGCGCCCAAAGCTCAGGATACGCGAGCGCGTCTTCTCGACTCCGCTCTCGATCTCTTCTCGCGCTTCTGGTACGAGACCGTCTCGGTCGCTGAGATTTGTAGAAATGCGGGACTGTCGAACGGCATCTTCTACCGCTATTTCAATCGCAAGGACGAGCTCTTCAAGGAGCTCCTGGAGCGGTACCTCGTCATCATTACCGATCACCTATCCGAAATTCACGGCGAGTCGGTGACCGAGCGCATATCTTACCTCGTCGATGCGATCGTCGACCACATACGCCGTCACAAGGATCTCGTGCGTGTGTATCGAGAGGGTCAGTACCGGTTCCCGAGCTACGAACGTAGGCTCAGGGACATCTACATCGCGGCGGGAAGTCAAGTTCTCAAGCGCCCGTTGAGCGAGGCGGAGTACCTGTTCATCGTTGCCGGGGTCCGATTCGTCGGAATTCGAAACGTATTGAACGACTCCCCCATAGAGAAGCGACTCCTCAAGGAAAGCATTCTGCACGGGATCTTCGACAGACCGACGCGTAGTCGTTGGAAGCCGCTTCCGGGCAAGATCCTCCCGCTCGAGCCGCTGGAATCGAGCTCGCGGAACCGCCTCATCGAGTCGGGCATCCGGCTCTTCGGCAGGAAGGGGTATTACAATGTCAACGTCTACGATATCGCCCGCGACAGTGATTTCTCGGTAGGCACCTTCTATCTCTACTTCTCCACCAAGGAAGCATTCCTGGCGGAGATCGTGCGCCTCATCGGTCGGTGGACGCGTCGCTTCATCTCGCAGAACCTGCAGCCGGATACGAATCGCCTGGAACGCGAGATTCAGGGCATCTGCCTCTTCCTGTCCTACTTCAAGCAACGCCCCGAGTACTACAGCATCGTCCGGGAGGCGGAGTTCGTCGTCGGCAACGAGGTCCGCGAGTACTACGACCGATTTGTTGCAGGCTACCTCAAGGATCTCACGGAAACCGGCCTTGGCACCTCCCGAAAGAAACGCGTTCTGGCAAACGCGCTTCTCGGCATATCGCATTATCTCGGCATCGACGTCTTCTTCGCGGACACCGCACCGGCCGCCGACGAGCAGAAGATCGTCCGTGAGCTCGCTCTGCTCATGAACAAGGGCATCGACGCTTGAGCCTGAGCTTCGTGGCCGAAGCGAGCCGATAGCGCTTCTCGTCCCTTGTCCGCGGCACGGCGGCGTGGTAGAATTTCGCGGTCGCCGGACTGTACTCCGAAGTGCCAGGACAGGTCACCGGAATAGATTCCAGCCAAGTCTCAAACAGCCAAGTCCAATAACCCCTCAATCGAAGAGAAACGGAAAGTCATGGAAGAGGTATATCGAGCAACCCTCACTGAAATCGAAAATGGCCACTCCTGCGTATTGGTGACAATCGTCGAGGTGGAAGGTCACACGCCCGCGAAGGCGGGAGCGAAGCTCCTGGTGCGCCGTGACGGCAGCAGCGTCGGCACGGTCGGGGGCGGCGCCCTCGAAAAGCTCTGCATCGAGCGGGCAACCGGGCTGCTCGATGGCGGGGCCTCCGAGGTTCAGCGCTACCTCCTCGACGAATCGCCGGCGCCCGAGGGTGCCGCCCCGGGTCGCCACGAAACCGAAGATCGGCCTGGCGGAGAGACCGTCGAGGCGCCGATGGCATGCGGCGGGACAGTGACTGTGTTCTTCGATTCCGTAGCGAGCTCCGCCGAAGTCTGTCTCGTCGGAGCGGGGCACATCGGACGCGCCCTCGCGTATCTTCTCGGGTCGCTCGACGTTCGCCTCCGCATCTTCGACGACCGACCCGAGATGCTCGACGAGATTCCGGACAAGCCGAGGCTCTCGAAGCTGCCTCTCACCATTCCGCCTCCCGACGGCCTCCTGCCTTCAAACGCCTTCATTGTCGTCGCCACCCATTCTCACGACCTGGACTACGAGGTCGTGAAAGCCCTCCTCTCGAGATCGAAGCCGCCGCGCTATCTGGGGTTGGTCGCCTCGAGAAGAAAGCTGAAGCTGTTCCTCTCACGTCTCGAGAAGGACCTGGGCGCCGGTTTCGACAGAGCAGGCCTCTTTGCTCCGTGCGGACTGAATATCGCATCCCGCGATCCGAATGAGATCGCCCTCGCGATCGCAGCGGAGATCCTCGCAGTAAAGAACGGAGCGTCGGACATCATCCACCTGAGTAGGGCACAGGACACCATATGACTGAAGAGAAGATAGCATTCTATCTGAACGACCGTGCCGTTTCCGTGAGCGTCCCGCCGGCCGCAAGAGTCCTCGACCTCATCCGTAACCGGTTTGCACTCTTCGGCACGAAGGAGGGCTGCAGGGAGGGCGAGTGCGGCTCGTGCACCGTTCTGCTCGGCAGGCCCGAGGCGTTCCGAATCAGCTATCGTGCCGTCCCCTCCTGTCTGTTGGCCGCCGCCGAGCTCGACGGGAATCACCTCGTGACGATCGAAGGACTCGGTGCCGCGACAGGCGGCTTGCCTCACCCGCAGCGATCGACGCCGTTTCAGGTCGCCTTTGTCGAGGAGGGGGCCGTGCAGTGCGGCTTCTGCACCCCGGGGCTCCTGATGGCGCTCACCGGATATCTACTCTCGGGGCGTGAAGTGTCGGTCGAAGGGGCGCTCGATTCGATTGACGGAAACATCTGCCGTTGTACCGGCTACGTATCCATAAAACGCGCCGTCGCCTCGGTCATCGACGGACTCGCGCCAACCGGCCGCGTGCCGAATATCGAGAAGCTCGTCGAGGGAGGCTTCCTCCCCCCCTACTTCCGCGACATCCCCGAGAAGCTGCACACTCTACCCCGTGAGGCGTCGCAGCGCTTGCGCCCCTCTCGTGAAGGAGGAGACCAAACGCTCCTCGCCGGGGGCACAGATCTTCTCATCCAGGCCGGGGAGGCCCTGCAGGAAAAGGGGGTGCTCCTCCTATCCCGGCTCGGACTGCCGGAGGCGGTAGGCGAAACCACCGACGGGATCTCGATTCCCGCCTCCCTATCGATCGAAGAGCTACGGGTGAATCCTATTGTGAACCGCTTCTACCCCGGACTCGAGGAGAAGCTCCTCCTCTTCGCGTCGACCATTCTGCGCAATCGGGCAACCGTCGGCGGCAACCTGGTCAACGCCTCACCGATCGGAGACCTATCGGTGCTGTTCACAGCGTTTGGGGCCGAGCTCATTCTCGGACCGACCGACGACGGCGCCCTCGAAGAGCGCCGAGTGAAGATCGAGGAGTTCTTTCTTGGTTACAAACGAGTCGATCTGAAAGCGGGTGAGATCCTGAAATCGATTGAAATCCCGAAACCCAAGGAGGGTCACCGATGGGGCTTCGCGCGCGTCGCCAAACGCGAACGACTCGATATCCCCGCCTGTAGTGCGGGGTTCGCGCTGGAATTCGAAGCGCCGTCAGTTCGCTCGGCGCGGATCGCCTTCGGCGGGGTGAGCCCGGTACCTCTGCTCGCCTCATCCGCGTCGGCGGCCCTCGAAGGAACCCCGCTCCGCTGGGAAACCGTCCGAGATGTCGCAGAGATCGCGCAATCGGAGATACGACCGATCGACGACTTGCGCGGCTCGGCCGCCTATCGCCGCGTGCTGACCACGCGGCTTCTCTACGCTCTTTTTCTCGAAGTCTTCCCGGAACATCTCGACTACGCGGAGATAGCCTCGGAGATTGGAGGCACTGAATGAGCGCACGCGATCCCGAGCTCCACGTCCAGGCCAAATCTGTCTACCTGGACGATTCACCCGATCCGCCGAACTGTCTATACTGCTCCGTTCTCTTCTCTCCTATTGCCCGTGGACGGATATCGCGGCTCGACATGCGGGCCGCCCGGGAGACGGGCGGGGTCCGGCTGGTGCTGGCTGCCGAGGGAATCCCCGGCGAAAACCAGATTGGTACCCTGCTTCCCGACGAACCTCTCCTTGCTCACTCCGAAGTGACCTTCGCCGGCCAACCCATCGCCGCGGTCTATGCGGAGACCGAGCGGGCAGCCAGAGCAGCGGTTGGGCGAATCGAGCTCGAGATCGACGCCGAGAAGCCGGTTCTCGATCCACGTGAAGCCTTCGAGCGCGGCGAGCTCATCACCCCGTTACGAACGTTTCAGATGGGAGATACGAAGGATGCGTTTTCGCGATGTTCGGTCGTCGTTTCGGGACGCACTGAAACCGGGGCGCAGGAGCATTTCTATCTCGAAGGGCAGGGGGCGATCGCCCTCCCTCGGGAGGGCGGCGGGCTTTTCATCCGATCCTCGACGCAGTCGCCCACCGGAGTCCAAAAGAGTGTCGCGCGAGTCTGCGCGCTCACCATGAATGAAGTCGAAGTCGACGTCGGCCGTCTCGGCGGCGGTTTTGGCGGCAAGGAGGTCCAGGCCAATCAATGGGCGGCGCTCGCCGGGGTCGGTTGCTTGCTGACCGGTCGACCGGTGAAGCTGCTTCTCAAGAGAAGCGAGGACATGCGGGTCACCGGAAAACGCCATCCCTATTCGGCGGACTACAAGATCGGGCTCGATTCAAGCGGCAGGATCATCGCCTATGAGGCGATGTACTACCAGAACTCCGGTGCGACCGCCGACCTCTCTCCCTCTATCCTCGAGAGGACGTTGTTCCATTCGACCGGCTCCTATTTCGTTCCCAACGTCCGTGTGAGCGGGGCCTGCTGCCGAACGAATCTGCCTCCTTTCACCGCTTTCCGTGGTTTCGGGGGCCCGCAGGCGATGTTCGTGATCGAGGCGGCCCTTCACGAGGCGGCCAAACGCATCGGGCTTCCGGTTGAGCGGCTGCAGAGACTCAACCTCATCGCCGATGGTCAAACCTTTCCCTATGGCATGCCCGCGAACGGAAGCCGAGCCGCGGCCTGCTGGGATCGTGCCTTTGAGAAATACGGGATTGAAGAACGAATCGCAAAGATATCGAACCAGAGCGCGACAAGGATGCAGAGCGGGTACGCGTTGATGCCGATCTGCTTCGGTATCTCATTTACCAGCATGACCCTGAATCAGGCAAGGGCGCTTGTCCACGTCTACCACGACGGCAGCGTGGGAGTAAGCACCGGAGCGGTCGAGATGGGCCAGGGGGTGAATCAGAAGATCGTCGACGTCGTCGCCGCCTGCCTCGGCATTCGGCGCACGAAGGTCCGTATCGAAACGACCAATACCACACGGGTTGCGAATACGTCACCGACCGCGGCGAGCACCGGCACCGACCTCAACGGCCGTGCGGCCCTCCTCGCCTGCGAGCAAATTCGGAAACGCCTTCTCGCCTTTGCCGCGTCGACGTCGAAAACCTGCGTTGAAAAGCTCACGATCGAGGATGGCGAGGTGTACGATCTGGGCAAGCCGGCCGGTTTGAGCTGGGAGCAGCTCATCGGACGGGCCTACGGGGCTCGTGTTCATCTGAGCGCCGAAGCCCACTATGCAACACCCGGCATCTACTTCGATTCGAAAACGGAAAAAGGGGTTCCGTTCGCCTATCACGTCTACGGCACAGCCTATGCGGAGGTCACGATCGATCGACTTCTCGGCACCTACCGAATCGACCGTGTGCAGATCGTCCACGACGGCGGGGCGAACGTCGACAGGCTGATCGACCGAGGACAGGTCGAAGGGGGATTATTACAGGGAATCGGCTGGCTGACGGGGGAGGAGATGATCTACGATTCGGCCGGACGTCCTTTGACGGCGACCGCCGGCACGTACAAGGTGCCCGACCTCTTCTCCACTCCTTCGGTCGTGGAGATCGAGTTTCTCGAATCGGAGGTTGAGCCGGCAACTCTCTTGAATGCCAAGGCGGTTGGCGAACCTCCCTTCATGTACGGGATCGCCGCCTACTTCGCCCTGAGAAAGGCAGCCGAGGGAGCAGTGGCCCAAACAGCCGAACCCGTGGCAGATGCCGCGTGCGCCGGCCATCGGGCACCGTTGACCCCCGAGCGAGTCATGGAGCTCCTCAACCCTCAGGGGCAAGACTGACGAAGCGGCGGCCTCTCTCAGACCTCCCGCCGCCAGATAACCGCCGCTCCGTAGCCCACGACCGAGTGGAGGTCACCGGTCACCTCTCCCGAGGTGGAGTGGTGAAGGATTGATACCCTGTCCGCCCCCAATGCCTTGGCCGCCCAAAGCGCTGCCGCAATGGCGCCCCGTCCGCACGCATAGGCGCTTCCATCCGCCTCTCCGTCGAGAACGGCCTGAGGATCGAAGGCAGCGAGGCGTCGCAGCAGCTCGTCGTCGAGCCGCACGGCCTGAGCCTGTGGATGAAAATGCGAAAGGTCGGAGCTTGCAACGATGATCGAGGAGCGGCCCTGGAGGGTTCCGGCAAGAGCGGCTCCGAGCGCACGGACTGTTGCTGTCGACTGGTCACGCACCATTACCGGGAGGAGTCGAAACGAACCGAGCAGTTGTTGGAGAAAAGGAAGCTCGATCTCGAGCGAATGCTCCTCGTCGTTGACGAGGGGGAAGAGCCTGCGCCCGCCGCTCTTCGAGAGCAGCGAGTCCAGCTGCCTGACCGCCTCGGCGTCCACCTCGACGCGGCCGAGCGGGGTCGTGTAAGCATCGTAACCCGTCGTCAGCAAAGGGGCCGGATGAGGCTGATGCAGAGGAGACAGGATCGTGACAAGCTCGGGGCTGAGACCTCGTAGGAGCCGGAACGCAAAGGCCGCTGTCTGCGCGGAATAATGGTAACCGGCGTGAGGCACCACGATTCCGAAGATGGTTCCGGGAGGAGGTTCGCTGTCCGCCCGAGCGAGATAGTCGGTAATCTCCCCCGAGAGCGTTGTTGCGTTCCCGGGGTACCAGGTTCCCGCGATCGGCGATGGTCGGTCGCTCATCCTCAGCTTCTCCACTTCGATCATACTACGATTCAAGGCCGTCGACAATTCTTCCTCTTGTTATTCGAAGACCCATTTCCTATGATGGCTTCGATCCCCGGAGACAGAAGAGAGGCAGGTGTATCAGCTCATTCTCTGGTTCGACATACTAACGTTTGCTCTGATGTTCGGCTCATTCGGCCTCGGATTCGTGACCTACTCGAAGACTCGCCTCCCATGGTTGCGGGCCTATCTCTTCTACCTCGTGAGCTACGCGGCCTGGTTGCTCTTCTCGGCCTATTTCTTCTTCCAAGCAGTCTATCTGCCACACCAGCTTCGCGGGCTGTCGCTGGCCGCAGCGATCTTCCGGGCGGCCGTGTCGCTCGTCATCATGTACGCCGGTCCCGCCTTCACGCTGCGCATCGCCGAGATTCGACTCGGACGACGCGAGTGGTGGATCCTCTCCATGCCCGTCGCGTTCGTTTTCGGCACCGTCGTGGTCTACTACGCCACCGCTTCGGCACGTGTCGTCATCATTCCGAACGGGATCTTCAACCTCTACCTGGGCGCAATGTTCCTGCTCGCTGCGCTGCGCACCGCAGCAGCGGCAAAAGAGAGCCGGCATCGCGGCTCGCTCAAGATAGCGTTCCTCCCGTTTCTCTGGTTCTCCGTCGGAGCCTATGCGATATTGCTCGCGATGAACATCATCGTCGTTGCGGGGCCAAACATGCTCTCCTCTCCGATCCTGAACGTCGGCGTCTCAGGGGCCTTCTGTCTTCTCTGGAGCATCTTCTCCATTGCGATCTTCCTGAAACGCATGGGAATGCCGGCAAGAAGCTCCGAGGCGATAGCTTCGACTGTCGAGGTGCCTGCCGATTTCATCGAGGCATTTCGAATTAGCGGCCGAGAAAGGGACGTTGTCGGGGATTTGGTGAGCGGGCTTCAGAGCAAAGAGATAGCCGACAGGCGTTGCATCTCTCCGCGCACCGTTGACGCCCACATCTACAACATCTACCGCAAATGCGAGGTCAAGAACCGGGTGGAGCTGCTGCGACTTATGGAACGCTATCGGCCGTAGAGCGACGGGTGTCTGCGAGAAGCTTCAACCCCATGCTGATCCGATCCTCCACTGAAAAGCCAAGCTTCTCGTAGAAGCCCACCACCCCGCCGTTTGCTCCTGTTATCTGGAGATTCACCTTTACACAGCCTCTCGAACGCAGCTCTTCGATTACGACCTCGACAAGCGTCCTGCCCGCCCCCTCGCCGCGGCGGTCCGCTCGGACCGCGAGAGAATAGATCCAGCCCCGGTGCCCGTCGTACCCCGCCATGGCGGTTCCGATTACGGTTCCGCCCTCTTCGGCAACGTAGAGGAGACCGTCATCCACAGCGACCTTCTTCTCGAGCGATATCTTCGGATCGTTGTGCGGGGTTTCGTAGGCGAACACCTCGCGCCATAAATCGATGATTGCCTCTTTGTCTCTGCCTTCGTACCTGCGAATGACCATTCCCGTCTCCGATCCGTTAGTTGACCGATTATACACTATCCGATTCGATGGGTCGGTTTCGGATACGATGGACGAAAGCATTCCTCCGCATCGATCGTGTAGCGCAGTCGGTGCTCCGCACAGATCTCCGACAGCGAATCACGAACGATGTGGCCGAGCTCCGCAGGCGCGGTCTCGACCCGTGCGTTGATGATGAATCCTCCGCCGCCGGCGTCGGCGGCCAGCTTTATGCGACCGACGGGCCGTTTCGCGGCCTCGCAACGTTCAGTGATCCGCGATACAAGCTCATCGGGCAGCTCCGGGGGCGCGGAGCCGGCAGCCAGCGTTACGGTCGCGTCGTACCAGGCAAGCGAGCTCTCGGCGGTCGCATATCGATCGTAGTCGATGTCGAGCGCGGCGGACGAGGCCCAACCGGTATCGCTCGCATCGATAGCGGCGAGCCATCCGTTTATGTCGGCTTCGGCGAAGGCGGACTGCAAACGCACCCTCCTACCGGGCAGACGCCGGCAAAGATCGACGCGAAGCGCCTCCGCTTCGGGGGCGGGGAGGAGATCTGCCTTGTTGATCACCACGTTCCCCGCTTCCTCGATCTGCTTCGAAAAGAGGTAGGCGACCTCCTCGGAAAATGGGAAGGCTCCGCCATTCAACCATAGCCGCAGGAGGCGAATGTCGACGAAGACGCTGAAGCTTGCCAGGCGGCCGTCGGCTGCGAGCTCGAAGGGCTTCACCACCGTCGCCACGATGTCCGAACACGATCCGACCGACTCGGCGAACACCGCGTCGGGGCGTGACTCCGTCTCGAGCTCACGGATCTTCTTCCGGAAGTCGTCGAAACGACAGCAGAAACAGCCTCCGACAACCTCGACGGCGGGAACGGAGGAGGATCGAAAGAGAGCGGTGTCGACCAGGTACCGTCCCTGATCGTTCGTGACTACCCCTACTCGCTTCCCCCGTGCCGACAACGCCCTGCAGGCACCGATTATCGTCGTAGTCTTGCCGCTTCCGAGAAAGCCGGCCACCAAATGGACTTTCATCGGTGCTCGGCAATTCGCGAGCGGATCAGATCGAAGAGCTCTTCGCGATTGGGGATCAGCGACGAGAAGGCGAGCGTTCCGTCGATGTAGAGACTCGGCAACTTCGTGACTTCCATGACCGCGCAGCGTGCTATGTTCTCGGGCGTCGTGTAGGGATACTCGACGACTTCGATCGCCTCTCCGAAGAACTCTTTCGCCTCTCGGGCGGCTTTCCACATATAGGTGCATGCCGCGCAGGTCGCTGAATTGAGGGTAAATACCTCGACAAGCGGACGAGCGAGGTGGCCGTAGTCCGGAAGCGCTCCGGTGAACTCGAACTCCCGGGCGGTGTAGGTCTTTACCATCTCTCTGGTCTGGTCGGTTTGGTGAACCGCCTGTTCAATCGCGATCGGATTCTCCGGCGGAATGTCGTAGGGCATGTCGCAACCGGGAGAGAGCACGAGCCCGTGATGGTCGACCGAGTCCAGAAGCTCGATCGTGTACTTCATGTTGTCCTGCTGTGAACCGAACAACATCACCGAGGTGAGAGGGATATTGCCGCCGATCGAGATCGCATGCGAGTCGGTGATCCGCTTGGCGGCAGCCAGAGACACGTTCTCGTCGATGGAGATGTTGTGTGGCCCAGTCAGGCACATCGGCTCGATGCTGTTCGTAGCGTTGCCACAGACGAAGAAAGAGGAAAGCGCACCTCGCGATCGGATGAGACCGAACAGCTCGGTGAATCGCGCCTGGAGATAACCGGCGAAATGATCAGGCGATATCTGCGACACGAGCGGATCGACGACGGCGACGACGTCAACGCCCTCCTCGACATACCAGGTGGAGACCGACGAAGCGATGTCGGTTGCCCAATCGAGCAGCGAATTGACGTAGGCCGGATTCATTACCAGATCCAGAAAGAGCTCGGTTCCCCGCATATGAGAGGCAAGGGTAAAGGGGCCGCAAACGAGACCGTAGAGTGCCGTCTCCGCTCCGATGGAAGCCTTCGCCCGTCGAATCGACTCGAGCACGAAGGGAAACCGCCCTGCGTCCCGTGTCAACGAGACCGACGGTACCTCCGCGTCCTCGGCAAGAGGATGGGTGACGACACTTGGCGGGGCCTCGTCCGACCACATGAGCTCCGCTCCGAGCGCCTCAGCCTCTATCTGCAGGTCGAAAAGCACCGGCTGCCCGTCGGGCTTGTAGAGCCGATTCACCTCGACGAGCGACTCGAGGAGCTTATCTTCGTCGGTAAGGACCTCCCGGGCCGTATAGCCTGCAAGACGCCCTGCATGCGCCCCTGCGAACGGCACCCACGGCACCGCATCGGCCTCCCCGCCGGAGAGAACCGTGCGGATTCGCTCGCGACCGGTCACGTCAGGCAGCTCCGGAGCACGCCTGAAGCGCAACCTCTGCGGCGCTTGTCGCATCGGGGGCGTAGAAGTCGGCGCCAATCGATTCGCAGTAGCCTTGTGTGACCGGTGCTCCGCCTATCATGATGACGACACTCCCCCGAATTCCGGCCGTCTCCGCCGCCGCAACAACCTCTTTCATCGAAGTCATGGTCGTCGTGAGAAGAGCGGAACAGGCGATGATGTCGGCTTCGAGCTCTTGCGCCCTCTCTATGAATCTCGATGCCGGGACGTCACTTCCGAGGTCGTGCACTTCGAGTCCCTTCCCCTCCATCATGATTCGCACCAGGTTCTTTCCGATGTCGTGAAGGTCTCCCTTCACCGTTCCGATAACGACTGTACCGACCCTTGGACGATCTTCTCCCTTCAGATGCGGCTTCAGGATCTCGATACCTGCATTCATCGCGCGTGCGGCAATGAGCACTTCGGGCACGTAGACCTCGTTATTCTTGAACTTGACACCGACGATGTTCATCCCGGCCATCAGACCCTGTTCGAGGATGGATCTCGCCGATGTCCCGGAGTCGAGAGCCTCCTGCACGCAGGATGCGACCTCTTTCGCTTTTCCCCTTTGGAGCAACTCCGAGATGTCCGTCATAGCTCCCATGGCAACCTCCTTTGATGCAACACCCGGTGGTAGGATACCATATTCGGAAACGTTTGCCACTCGGGTTTTCGCATCCGGCCGGCAGCGAATCGGTCGATCGGGCCGGCGCACTATGCCTGTCCTCGGCCCTGGAAGGAGGCGCGTCGCGCGACGCATCCGAGACGACTGCACGCCCGGCAGCTCACCCAACCGGCGTCGGAGGGAAAGAGTATCCCGGACAAGCTCTTGTTCGGGATCATGAGGAATCTCCGGGTCAACACCACCCCGATCATCGACTCGGTATCGCCGAGCAGCCGAAAAAGCCCTTGCTGCTGCTCGATGGGCCAGACGTCGGCATCCGCAGACCCGGGGTTCATCGACGCGACGCCGGGGCTCCCGAGCGTCACCGCGGCGGCTCTCTTCAAGTCGCGCACGACCGCATCGAGTGCGAGCCCTTTGATGAGGTCCACCCAAAACTGAGAGAGGCTGTCGCCCCCCGAGGCGAGCTCCTCGAGCTCCGTTCCGCAGGTTGCCAGAAATACGACTATGCGGTCATAGCCACGCAGGTTCGAAGCGAGGCAGCGGCTTTGAAATCGCTCCTCGTCCAGCCAGACCTCCTCCTCGTCGACGACCCAGACCTCACCCTCACCCCAGAGTGCCTTGGGTCGCACGAGTCCGCTGCAACGATCGAAGAGACGCGATGCCTCTTCCCGCAGGTCGTCCTGATACTCTTCGTCGTCTCCGGCCCCGCGTTCCGTTGCCGGCGCAAGGCCGCCCCCCTTGAGAAAGTCTTCACGGGAAAGCTGCGGCCGGATAACGAGCCTCTCGACGTTCATTTCTCCTCCGCACCGACCGAAAAGTCGCCCAATCGGGGGGCTCGCTGCGAGGGGAACCCCATGTGCTCGATGTAGGCGTCCCGAAAGGCGGTATCACTCGAGAGCTCGACATACTCCACCCGGTTTCGAACCTCCATGCACCGTCCGAGTTCGCTGCGCGAGCGGAGCGCAAGATAGACCCCGCGCCCCGCACTGTTGCCCACCGCCTCTACGCGATCGCGAAGAGCCGCCGGTAGCATTCCAATCGCACAGGCAGACACCGGAGACATGGCGCTTCCGAAGGCTCCGGAGAGATAGACGCGATCTATTTCATCGACCTTTACGCCGATACGATCGGCGAGAACCTCAACGCCGGCCGCCACCGCAGCCTTGGCGAGCTGTACCTCGCGGATATCCCGCTGAGAAAAATACACCTCCCGGCGTGCTCGCCCATCGGCGTCGGACCCTCCAGCTACGAGGATGAACCTCGGCGAGCTCTCCGCATCGTCCTCGAGTCGACCGGTCTCGTCGACCAAGCCCAATTCGAGCAGCAGGGCCATCACGTCGAGGATGCCGGAGCCGCAGATCCCAACCGGAGAGTCCGCCCCGACTGTCTCGATCCTGATTCCCTCGTCCCACCACACCCTTCGAATAGCACCGCTGACACCGCCCATGCCGCATTCGATCTGAGCGCCCTCGAATGCCGGTCCGGCCGCAGTCGCACAGGCAAGCATTCGCCCGTCGTTCGCGAGCACGATCTCGCAGTTCGTACCGAGGTCGATCAGCAGAGCCGGTTTCACTGCCCGGTCGAGGGAGGTTGCAACGACGCCGGCGAGGATATCGGCTCCCACGTAGCCCGCGGCCGACGGAAGCAGGCGAACCTCCGCATTCTCGTGGAACCGCAGCCCGATATCCGACGCAGCGAAGCTCACCTGGTCTGTAAACACTGGGGCGAACGGCGCGGCGGCAATCGCTTCGGGGGACACCCCGGCGAATAGATGGAGCATAGTGGTGTTGCCGGCGGCAAGGAGGAGCAACACATCGTCTTCACTCTCACCTTCCGAGCGAGCTAGCTCCTCGGTCAATCGCTGAACTTGATCGACGATTCGGCGCTGGAGGATTCGAACTTCGTCCGGCCCGCGAGAGGCATAGGATATTCGACTTATCACGTCTGCGCCGAATGCTTTCTGCGCGTTGAGCTCTGAGCGGCTGGCCAGCAGCTCGCCGGTTCGCAGATCGATGAGATATACGACGACTGTGGATGTTCCGATGTCCACTCCGACGCCGAACGAGCGCCACTCCGTGCCCCGCCGCAGATCGATCAGCCCCTGATCGGTAAACGCAACATGAAGGGGACCATCAGCCGCATCGGCTGGAAGGCGACGACGGATCGACATGGGGATCATCGCCTCCGCCACACCGAGAGCGGCCGCAATCCGTCTCGTCAAGTCGCTTTGGTCCGCAAGCGAGGGTGCGTCGAGCGAAATCTCCAGGACCCGCACGACCGGATCGTCATAGGGAAGCACCGATCCGGTCATGTCGCTGCCGCTCCCGACCGCATCCGTACTCTGTGGTAGCCTGACCTCGCAGTCGCCGGTGACACGTGCCCGACAGGCAAGCCTTTGCCCCGCCGGAACGAACCCGCTTCCGAGAAGCGATCGCTCGGTAGCGTCCGGAGAGCAGATGCCGCCGCTCAGCGTGACGAGACACTTCCCGCAGGTTCCGTTCCCTCCGCAGGGGGCGTCGAAGTCGAGGGCCGTTGCACGCTGCAGGACAGAGAGGATCGTTTCGCCCGCGGCGGCTTCTACGATCTGGACTTCGGAACCCGAGCGTACCGTTAGCCTGAACATGGCCTCCCCTTGTACATAGAGAATAGCATATCGTTGCAGGTTGACGCACGTGTCCCTCAGGTCAAACCGGGGTCGACGGAGCGTCTTGAGCACTGTCGAGATCGAAACGGAATCATCACAATCGGTCGCGGCTCCTACTATGATCGGATCGCCGGGACGTGAGATGATACCCGTGATGAGGGCGCATCTGAAGTGAACGACTACACGATCGCACGGGCCACCCGCCGGGACCGAGCCCGAATAAGGAGATTGGTCTGGAAGGTCGGCATCAACCCCTTTGGCCTGCGTTGGCAGAACTTCCTTGTCGCGAAAGATGGGAGGAAAAAGCTTATCGGTTGCGGGCAGCTCAAGCCGCACGGTAAACGAACGATCGAGCTCGCCTCGATAGCCGTCGAGGAAGAGTTCAGGAGCCGGGGGGTCGCCCGAGCGGTTATCGAAGAGCTGCTCGCGGGGGCACCTCGCCCGTTGTACCTGGTTTGCCTGCCTCGACTGACCCGTTTCTACGAACGTTTCGGCTTCATCGCTGCCGACACCGACCACCTGCCGCTACACTTCCGTCGCATCAGGAGAGTGGCGCGAATCATTAGGGCACTCCATCGCTCCCGCGTCCCCGTCATCATGCGCCTCGACTGACATTGAGCGCTCCGAGTGTTCAACACCGACTCCGACCCACTTCGCGGTCGAAGTCCCTATCGCGCCGCCGGGAGTGGTCCAACTGCCCGGACAAACGGCGGAATTTCGCGTTGACAGATATGGGCGGACATCACAGAATGAAAAGATGAAATGGTTGAATGAGCCCCGAACATGGTCCGAGACAGCCGATGGGTTGGTGCTACGGACCGACCCGAAAACGGACTTCTGGCGTATCACACATGACGGCGGGGTCCGCGACAATGGACATTTCTACTATGAAACGGTCGAGGGAGACTTCGGCGCCGAGGTGTTTCTCGAAGGAGATTTCTCCGACCTCTACGATCAAGCGGGGCTCATGTTCCGCCTCGATGAGAAGAACTGGATGAAATGCGGCATCGAGTACTTCGAGGGACAGCCGTGCAGGAGCGTCGTCGTGACCCGCGATTTCTCCGACTGGTCGATCATGCCTCCCCGCGGCGGCAACCGGCTCTGGATCCGCGCAATGCGAGCAGGGCAGACGGTCGAGGTCTCCATCTCCGATAATGGGGAAGACTACTCGATCTTCCGCCAGGCTTACTTGAGCGACAGCGGCCCCCTACAGATCGGTTATATGGCGGCGTCTCCGGCGGGGGAAGGCTTCGAGGCCCGGTTCCATGATTTCCGAATAGGCTAGAACGTTCGGCGTCATGGCTGACGCGGTTCGATAGATCGATCGTCATTCCGCCGACGCCGCGAGACAGTCTGTCGCCCGGACGACCGCAAAAGGAGGGATATCAATATGAAGAAGATCGTCGTGATCGCGCTGCTAATCGGCTTCTCATTGCAGGCTGCCGACCTCTTTGCCCAAGGTACGGACCAGGACAAAGTGGACGCTCTCATGAACAGATGGATTCGTTCGCTCACGACCGAGAACATCGAGCAGTATGCGTCGTGCTATTGGAAGGACGCCACGCAGCTCATCTATGACACGAAGGGCTCATCGACGCTGTTCGAGGGCATCGCTGCAATTCGCAACAAACAGCAGCAGTGGTTCGAGAACGCAGACTACGCCTCGATGAACCTCATCTACCCGGAGCCGAACCGCTTTCCGTATGGAGGCAGTTCGTCCTGGGTCTACGTGTACAACAACATCGGCAAGTACCGCTACCTCGAGGCGTTCTACATCGAAAGGCGAGCAGAGGAGTTTCGAATCATCAATCAAATCCTCGTATCGAATGTAGTCGTCCCGTAAGCCAAGTGAGGCAATATGAGAATCGGAATCCTAGGCACCGGCATCGTCGGCAGGACCCTCAGCGGGAGGCTGTCACATTCGGGGAACGACGTCATGATGGGAACGAGAGACGTCGCAAGCCTTCGCGAGCGCGATGATCAAGAGGAACCCTTCGCACGGTGGCATACGGCGAACCCCGGAGTGAAGCTCGGGACCTTTGCGGAGACGGCAGCTTTCGGAGAGATCGTCGTCAACGCCACGTCCGGATTGGCTTCGCTCGAGGTTCTCGAGGGAATCGGTCAGGAGCCTCTCAACGGCAAGATCCTCATCGACGTTGCAAACGCACTCGATTTCTCGGCGGGTATGCCGCCGACGCTCGCGTACTGCAACAACGAATCCCTCGGAGAGCGCATCCAGCAGGCGTTGCCGCACACGAAAGTCGTGAAGACCCTCAATACGATGAACGCTCGGATCATGGTTGACCCCCGAGGAATCGGCAATGGAGATCACCACGTGTTCCTGAGCGGCAACGATCCCATTGCAAAACGAAAGGTCGCAGACTACCTCCGAATCTGGTTTGGCTGGAAGAATGCGATCGACCTCGGTGATATCACGAGCGCCCGCGGGACCGAAATGGTGCTTCCGCTGTGGCTGCGGCTGTGGGAAGCGCTCGAGACTTCGATGTTCAACTTCAAGATCGTTCAAGAGTGAGGCGCCGAAGCTGCGCGCTACCGCCCGTTTCATGGTATACTTGCTTCATAATCTGAAGTTGAACGGGAGGTGAAGCTGTGACAATACCGCCCGACTTGCTGCTGAAGCTCACGATTCTTCTGAATCTCTATTTCCTGTTGCTCACTCTCTACAATATCCGCTATCTGCACCGCAATTCGACACATACAGAGCCGCTACGATCGGACAGTTGGACTCCGAAGGTTTCGGTCATTCTCCCCGTGAGAAACGAGGAAAGTCAGATTAACCGGTGTCTCGATTCGCTTCTCGAACAGACCTACGAGAACTACGAGGTGATCGCCGTCGATGACAACTCCGAGGACGGAACCTCGCGCATCCTCGAAGAGCGCGAACGAACAAACGCGCGTTTGAGGGTGGTCAAAGGTCGCCCCCTCCCGGAGGGGTGGAACGGCAAGAGCTTTGCATGCAGTCAGGGAGTCGCGGTTGCCGACGGCGACTATCTGCTGTTTACGGACGCCGACACCGTCCACCGGCCCGAGAGCATCTTGTGGGCGCTTCAGATCGCGCGAGAGCACGATGCGGACCTCGTCTCGGCGTACGTTCGACAGCAGCTCGGAAATCTGGGCGAGCTCCTTATTGTGCCGGTCATGTTCATCATGACGGCGCTGCTCCTCCCCCTCGGCCTGGTGCCGCGCAAGAACTCCAGCACGATCAGCTTCGCGATCGGGCAATTCATGATTTGTAGAAGCGACGCCTTTCGTGCCATCGACGCTTACGATCGCTTCCACGACTCGGTGGTCGAAGACGTCTCGATGGCGCGCGAGATGAAGCGATCGGGGTACAAGACGATGTTCCTTGATGCCCAAAGCTATATCTCCTGCCGAATGTACGACGGATTCTCCTCTGCGTTCAGAGGTATCGCGAAGAGCCTGTTCGGCGCGATCAACTCGAGCGTGGTTGCGCTGCTGGCCCTCGCTGCGATCATCATCCTTGCCATCGTCTATCCATTCTTCGTGGCAATGAGCGGCGTGCTCGGCGGCGAGCCGATTCTTTCTCCCGCTTCGATTCCCGTGGGGCTCTTCGCTTTGACATGGCTCGCGAAGATGTACGACCGCCACATTTCGCTGCTTTCGGTTGTCCTCTATCCGATAACCTTCTTCTGCCTTATTCTCGTTGCGCTCTATTCCGCCGTCAAGACGGGCTTTGGTGCAGGCCTCGAATGGAAGGGCCGCCTCGTCACGGCGCACGCCTGCGACAGCAACGAGAAACGCCGCCCCATACCCATTGTCAACTTCTCCCCCCTCTACCGGATTCTTGCCGACGCGGTCTTCACCGTAACCGTGATCGCGGTATTCATCTTCGCGAAGCTCGCCCTCGGGCTGCGGATCGAAGGGCGAGAACATCTTGCCTGCGGGACGGGCCGGCGTCGGATCCTGATCTCCAACCATGTCCTCTACTTGGACGCCGCAATGGTTGCGTGCGCGATCTATCCTAAACGGACCTTCTTCTCGGCACTCGAGGAAACCTTCTCGATACCCGTTATCGGAAGCTACATCCGACTGCTCGGGGCCTTCCCGCTGCCGGAGCGCAACACCTTCAGGCGCATCGCCGTTCCGCTCGACCGTATGTTCGCAATGGGTCGGTTCGTGCACGTATTCCCGGAAGGGGAGCTTCATAGACTGAATAGGGAGACCACCGAGTTCAAGGCGGGCGCCTTTTTCCTGGCATGCCTCCACGAAGCCCTCGTCATTCCAGTCACCTTCGTCCTTCTCGATCGGCCCGTTCTCGGCAGGTTCTTGCATGGAGCGTTCCGAGTGAAGATCGTCATTCAGGATGCTCTGGATTCGCGCGACTACCTCGAAAGATATCCGACACGGACATCTGCGATTCGTGCTTTGACTCAGGACGCGAGAGATCGGATGAACCGCACACTGCGAGCGGAGGCACGTGAGAGCCTATCGGGCTCGTCGTTGAACAGAGTTCGTTGAGCCTCCGCACACCCGTCAGAAAATGATTCGCACCAGATTCCATCCCCAGTTGACTGCAGCCCCGAGCAGGAGAGCGCCTCCGATCTCGTAGACCGAGATGAGCGTCGCCCGGAGAGAGCCGAACTCCCGTTTCAATACGGCAATGGTGCTGATGCAGGGGACGTACAACATGACGATCAGAGCGAACACGTACATCTGTTGCGGGGTCATGACGGTGTTCAGAAGCGAGGTGTGCATGAAAGCTGTCAGCATGATGAGTGCCAGCTCTTTGCGGAGGATGCCGAAGAGAAGCACGATAACGCTGACTGCCGGCAGGCCGAGGAATCCTTCGGTTACGGGCGCCAGGAATCGGCTGACTGGCTGCAATATGCCAATCAAGTCGAGGAGATAGAGCACAAAGCTTCCGGCGATGATGATAGGGAATGCAAAGGTAACGAAATCCTTGAGTCGAAACCAGGTCTGCCGGAATGTGACCTTGAACGGCGGGACCTTGAGCTTCGGCATCTCCATGATGAGGCCCGGATTCGTCCCCGGCAACATCCGGTTGAGAATCCTGCCGACGACAAAGATCACGACGAGGTTGATCAGATAGAGCGAGATCGCCGGTAAAAATCCCATGAAGACCCCGACCAACCCGAGAATGACGACGGTCCGCGCCGAGCACGGAATGATCGTGGCGAGCACCGCGGCAATGAAGCGGGTGCGCCGATCCTCCATGATCTTCGTACCGAGCACCGCCGGCACATTACATCCGAGACCAAGGATGATCGGAATGAATGCTTTCCCATGGAGGCCGAGGCGATGCATGACCGAGTCGGTGAGGAACGCGATACGCGCGAGATATCCGGAGTTCTCCAGAAGCGAAAGGATGATATAGAACGGTGCGATGTAGGGAAGCGCTACCGAGATCGCCGCCATCAATCCTTGTATGATCCCGGACCAGATGAAGCCGGCAAGCCACTCCGGCGGATGCAGAGAGAAGAATGCGTCGTGAAGCAGTGCCGTAAGGCCGTCGAGGAGCGAGGAGATCCGATCTCCACCGACATAGACGAGACCGAAGAGCGCGAACATGACTCCGACGAAGACGACCCACCCGCCGAACCGATGTAAGACCAGGGAGTCGAGCCGATCCTGCGCGTCGACACGGTGATCCTTCGGTTTGCGAACGGCGGATTCCGCGAGACGCGCACAAACCGAATACCGCTCGGAGGACATGATCGTCGTGAAGTGCTCGCCATGGATTCGCTCGATCTTGGACGCATCCATCCTGATCCGCTTCCGAATCTCTTCGAACTCGGGGCTGTCACCGAACAACCCGAGTGTATCCGAGTCATCTTCGAGCAGCTTGATGGCAACGAATCGGTCGGCTCCGTCCGGGATTCTACCGGCGAGACCGGAGCTGCGAAGCGTTTCGAGTGCCACAGATATGGCGTCCTCGACCTCTTTTCCGTAGGGGATATGTTGCCGCGCTCCTTGTCTCTGTCGGCTCCGGTCCAGGGCTGTATCGACGAGGGAGTTGATCCCTTTACCCGTCACTCCGGAGGTCTTTACAACGGGGGCGCCGAGCCCCGCGCTGAGCTTCGATTCGTCGATGTGGATTCCCGATCGCTCCGCGAGGTCCATGAGGTTGAGCGCGACCACGACGGGAAGTCCCATCTCGAGAAGTTGGAGCGTGAAATACAGGTTCCTTTCCAGCACCGTAGCGTCGACTATGTTGACGATCACGTCCGCCTCGCCGCCGAGGAGAAAATCGAGCGCCACCCGTTCTTCTTCGCTGTAGGCAGTAAGCGAGTAGATGCCGGGAAGATCGATCACCTTCGAGCTCCGACCGTGGTGAACGAATGAGCCCTCTGCTCGTTCGACCGTCTTACCGGGCCAGTTGCCGATGATCTGGTTCATCCCGGTCAGGGCGTTGAAGATCACGCTTTTCCCGACATTCGCGTTGCCGGCGAGGGCGATGACGGGGCTCGGCGAAGCGTGGGTCCGGGTGATCTCGTCGTTTTGCATGGGTTTGTCTGCGGCCCCTCTAGCTCAAGCGCGCATGCCGGCGGAGACCGTGGCCATGACGTCGTCGGCGTTCTCCATCACCTGTATCGAAGGGAGTGCCGGGAGACTCAGGGATGACGAGCAGCTTGGATGCGATTCCGCGGCCAATTGCGAGACGAGATCCGCGCACGACAATCTCGACGGGACCGACCGGATTACTACTGGTGAGGACGATCTCCGCTCCGCGGGAGACGCCGAGATCCTCGAGCTTTCGCCGTGCATGGCGTCCTCCGCAGACCATGCCGAGGCGGTAGGCCGCCCCTGCTCGCCCCTGCGTCAGCGGCACGGCGCCCTGTCCGAGCATTTCAACAATGAGCGAGAGCTCGTCGCGTTCCGAGAGCCCGTCGAGATGTTCGCCGGGCAGGCTCATGACATGCTCGATCCGGCACGCCTCCCGGTGAGCGCGATCGTGCTTGACTCCGAGCAACCTGAAGAATCGCTCGGCGAGCTCGTGGCGGCGAAAGATCCGTTTGCCGGTCAGTCTGCCGGATGCCATGAGCGCAATTTCGTCGCCGTTGAGTCGGACATCACCCTTCGCCACGAGCTCGAGAAGAGTTGAGGAAATGTCGACGCCCGAAAGGTCGGGGTTGTTCCGAAGTGATTGCCATGTTCCCGATTGCTGTGAACGTTCCAGGCGGTAAAGGGCTTCGAGGCACTCCTCTCGCCCCTCGCGTTCGCTGTTGGTCATCCGGTCACTCATTGATCGTGCTCATCTTCGATATCAATATACCTCCAAATGCTCATAAATGTTAAGAGCTGCAGCGCAAGCAACAGAGGGTTTGCAGCTCAGAATACAGGAGGATTCCAGCTGTAAGTTACCTTCGTGCCGAGTCGATGGTATAATGGAAACCGGGAAGGAGGTACGCCGCAATGAAACGATTCCTCGTTGCGCTCGTTGGTTTCGGACTGTTCGCACTGTTGACTACTCGGCTCTTTGCCCAAACCGACATCACCAGCCTCTCCTCCCCCTCGTTGCTCGCCACCGGTGGTACGACTGTCGGCTCGATTTCCCCGTACGCGAACCTCCTTAACCCCGCCGCGTCCGGCGGCGTCCAACGAGCGATCTTCGACGTCAACTACGTCGGCCTCGCCGGGGTCGGTCCCGTTTCGGGGCTCGGCAATCTCTTCAACGGAGCGCTGACCGTCCCTACCCCGGTCGGGGTCTTCTCCGGAAGCGCACGCTATATCGGCAGCAGTCTCGCCGCCTACGATTTCGGATCGGTGGGAATGTTCAATCTTTCGTTCTCTAAGGACATTTACTCAAACCTCTATGTCGGTGCCGGCCTCGACTTCGCAATCGGAGGCGGGGGCGCCTGGGGGCTCGGGCTGAATCTCGGCTTCCTCGATTCGCCCGGCGACCTATGGATACTGAAGGATTTTCGCTGGGGAGCTGCCCTGCGCAACATCGGGAAGGGTTACCCTGCCACCCCCGGCGCCATGAGCGGGCTCGCTACGACTCCTCCGGCGTTCACTCCGGCTCTCGGGGCCTCCTTCAACCTGGTCAAGACTACCGGCCTCACCTGGGGCCTGACTCCGGACGTAAGCTTCCCCTCCCTTCAAGATGTCCGGTTGACGATGGGTACGGATCTCCTGTTTCGGGATTTTCTCAGGATAGATGCCTCCTACGTCGTGGACCTGGCAGACATTCAAGCGAGTCGTGCTCGAACGATCCCCTTCAGCGTGGGAGTCACGGTCAACCTTAGGACCGATATCAAGAAAGACGTCAAGTTCCTCGGAATTACGAAGAACGGATGGAATACGAGCACGATCGCCGTCTCATCGGGAATAGCGCCGCTCGTCAACGGCATCTGGGCCGGAGGACTGGGCGGGACTCTCACACTGGGGAAACGCGACACGACGCCTCCTGTAATCGTTATTGACCCGCCGCCCTACATCTCGCCGAACGGAGACGGTACCCTCGACAACCTGCCGGTAAGTCTGAAGATTACCGATCAGCGCTATATCGAAGGCTACAAGCTCGTCATCGAAAACGAGCAAAGTCAGACCGTCCGCACGATTGGAGAGTCCTACACGGGGCCTGCCAGTACAGGTGTCAAGAACTTCTTCGACAGGATCTTCAGCGTCAAGAGGAGCATCGAGGTACCGGACAAGATCGTTTGGGACGGCAAGAACGAGCAGGGGACCGTGGTTCCTGACGGGACCTATCACTACTTCGTCGAAGCCTGGGACGACAACGGAAACCTCGGAAAGAGCAAAGTGGAAACGGTCGTCGTGGACGACACTCCGCCGAGCGTCGAGGTCAGCGCGCCCTACAGGGAGTTCTCACCTAACGGAGACGGGAAGAAGGATATCCTCATCATCGACCAATCAGGTTCCTCCGAGGATGTCTGGAAGGGCGCGTTCCTGAACGCAAACGGTAGGGCAGTTCGCCACGTGGATTGGAGCACGAGTCGCCCGACGGGTTTCACCTGGGACGGAAAGGACGACAACGGCGCGGCATTGCCCGACGGCGTCTACGCCTACCGTGTCACCAGCACCGACCGAGCCGGCAACACGGGAAGCGCAGAGCTCTCCAATGTCGTTCTCAACACCCAGGCTACCCCCGTCAATCTGACACTATCCAGGACTGCATTTTCGCCGAATGGAGACGGAGTGAAAGACAATATCTCGTTCTCCCTGGAGGTACCGGTCAAGAATGGGATCGAGCGATGGTCGCTTGTCGTCAAGAACTCCTCGACGAACCCGGTACGGTCGTTCACGGGCACGTCAGAGGTGCCGACGTCGATCACCTTCGACGGGAGAACCGATTCCGGGAAGATCCTCGCGGAGGGCGAATATACTACAACCCTGGCGGTCTGGTACGCCAACGGCAACAACCCGGTAACCGAAAGCCCCCCGTTCACGGTCGACCTCACGCCGCCGGTTGTCGATGTCACCGCTCCATACGGTGAGTTCTCGCCGAACGGCGACGGCAACAAGGACGTCCTTCCTATCGTTCAGCGCGGCTCGCGAGAAGGTCTCTGGCGAGGCGAGATAGTCGACTCTTCCGGAAGCGCCGTCCGCACCGTCACATGGGCGAACGAGGCCCCTGCGAGCTTCCAGTGGGACGGCAGGGACCAAAACGGCAAGCTCGTTGCGGACGGAGCCTACGCCTATCGTATCACGAGCACGGATGCCGCAGGAAATACCGGGTCCGGAAGTCTCCGGAATATCGTGGTCAATACACAACCGACGCCGGTCACATTGACGATCGACCTGTCCGACTTCTCCCCGAACGGCGACGGCGTGAAGGACTCGATTAATTTTGGGCTCGACGTAGGGGTCAAGCGCGGAATCGAAGAGTGGTCGCTCGATATCAAGGATTCCGGAGGCGCGGTACGAAGAAGCTTCAGCGGCCGGAACGAGATCCCTCCGACGATTGCATTCGACGGAAAGGATGACACTGGAGAGGTCCTTGCCGAGGGCACATACGGCGGTACGCTCTCGGTCCGCTATGTAAACGGCAACAATCCGGTCGCAGCTTCGCCTCCTTTCATGGTCGATCTGACGCCGCCTTCGGCCAGCGTCACGGCCGACTACTCGGTATTCTCACCGAACGGGGACGGAAACAAGGATTTCATCACCTTCACACAGACAACCTCGGAGGAGCAGGCCTGGAAAGGCATCGTGAAGGATTCCGGCGGTGCCGGCGTGAGGACGATCACTTGGCGGGGAAAGGCTGAGGCGAGGTTTGCTTGGGACGGCCACGGCGACGACGGCCGCCCGCTCCCCGACGGCAGATACACCTATGTTCTCGAATCCACGGACAAGGCAGGCAACTTCGGCAAGTCGGCGCCGGTTGCCTTCGAGATCAACACCGCCGAGACCCCCGTGCTCATCTCGACCGACATGAGCTCCTTCTCTCCCAACAACGATGGAATCAAGGACACTCTGCGCATGCTTCCGACCCTGAAGGTGACGACGGGGGTCGACTCCTATCGGATCGCTATTCTCGACAAGGCCGGCAGGAAGGTCCGCGAGTTCCAGGGCAGCGGCTCGGTTCCGAAGGAGATCGCATGGAACGGAAGGGACGACCGGGGCGGCGTAGTCGCCGACGGTGAATACACCGCCGAGCTCGATGTCCTCTATCGAAACGGGAATCATCCGAACGCACGCTCGAACCCGTTCGCAGTGGATACCGTCCAACCGACAATCGTAGTCTCGGCCTCCGACCGTCTCTTCTCACCCGATGGAGACGGCAGACTCGACACGACGACAATCGGCCAATCGTCGAGCGATGAAAAGCTCTGGGAGGGCGACTTCGTCGCGAAAGACGGCGCGGTCGTCCGAAGCTACTTCTGGAAGGGCAAGACAACCAACTTCACGTGGGACGGCAAAGACGACAACGGCAACGTGGTGCCGGACGGAACCTACAGCTATGTGATCAAGTCGACGGACGGGGCGGGCAACCAGACAATCAAACGAATCGACGGATTGGTGGTCGACACTCGACCGACGCCTGTCTCGATCGGCGTCTCATCGGACGGACTCTCCCCGAACGGCGACGGAGCGCGGGACAGCATCGTGTTCAGCCCGTCTGTCGGGCTGCAGAGCGGTATCAAATCATGGCGGGTCGATATGGTCAATGACCATGCCGGCATCCAGAAGACCTTTGCGGGTAGCGGCTCAGTCCCCGGATCTCTCACCTGGAACGGCACGACAGATATTGGGAACACTGCGGCGGAAGGGAGCTACCAAGCTCGCCTGACGGTCGACTACCTGAAAGGCAACCTTCCCCAGGCGACCTCCGGTTCGTTCCTCCTCTCGGTAACGCCGCCGAAGGTTGGCGTCAGCCTCGCGCCACTGCCCTTCTCGCCCGACGGCGACGGGGTCAACGATAGTCTCACCATATCCCTGACGGCAACCGATCCAAGCCCGATTGTCGACTGGAATGCCACGATCGTCGATCCAATGGGCCACTTCTTCAGAAGATTCGAGGGGTCCGGCATGCCGCCGGAGAGCATAACCTGGAACGGGCTTTCGGCGGACGGTGAGCTCGTTCAGGCAGCCGAGGACTATCCGCTCACCGTGACGGTCCGCGATGAGCTGGGCAACGTCGGGAAGCTCACCGAGAGCATTCCGATCGACGTCCTGGTCATCCGAGAAGGCAACAAGCTCAAGGTTCGAATCTCGAGCATTACGTTCGCCCCGGACACCGCAGACTACCTGCAGGTGCCTACCGACCGCAAAGAGCGAAATCTCAAGACCCTAGAGCGGCTGGCGGAAATCTTCAAGAAGTACGGTCAGTATGACATCAGAATCGAAGGCTATGCCGTCATGGTCTACTATAACGATCCGCAAAGAGGCAAGCTCGAGCAGGAACAGGTATTGATTCCACTTTCAAAGGCGCGGGCGGACTCGATCAAGAACGCCCTGGTAAGCCTTGGGCTCAGCTCGAATCGAATCACCACGGTCGGGCTCGGAGGCGCCGATCCGATCGTGCCGTTCAGCGATCTCGAGAATAGATGGAAGGACCGAAGAGTCGAGTTCATCCTGATCCGTAAACCCGGGGGAGGTTGAGCCGGATATGGCACTCACCGATTACCTGAGCGAGAAAAGGGTCATCTTCCTGCGCGGCCGCTCGAAGATTGATGTTTTCGATGAGCTCGCCGAGCGGCTGGCTCCCGATCTCCATTCGGTCGACAAGGCGACCCTTCTCGACGAGATATGGAAACGTGAAATGTTCCTTCCGACGCGGGTGGCCTCGAACATCGCGATGCCGCACGCCATCGTCCGAGAGGTAGAGCACAGTGCGATCGCTTTCGGTCTCAGCAAGTCCGGGATATCCTACGAGGACTCGAAGGACGATCTTCCGGTGCACATCGTAGTGATGTTGGTTGGAAACGACACCGAGCATCTACCGGTGTTGACCGAGATCTCCTCGAAGCTATCGAACAAAGAGCTTTGCTCCGAGCTGCTCGAAGCAGCTAGTCCGGCTGAGGCATTTCGCCTCCTCGTCGAGCCGTTCACGCCTCGGCGCACCTTCGCTCGCGACGAATCGCTGCCGAAAGCGGAAGCCATGGTCCGTCAGGCCTTCCGTTTCGCCGACGAAACCGGCGCGGCAAAGGTGGTCATACACGCGGATGCCGTCGACGAGGTCGAGTACCTCGAGACCATAGAGTCCGGCAGATCGGTAATCATCGTCACGGGCGACAAGTCGCGGTTCTCCGCAATCTCTTTCGACGAAAACCAGATCGTATTCGTTCCGTTCAACCGTTCCAACCGCTCGACACAGGTCGAGATCAGCCTCCTCTTCCTGTTGTCGGAGGGCCTGATAAAAAAGGGAGACCGGGTAGTGAGTGTTTTCGGCTTTCCGCGGTCGGGGACATTCGATTCGATCTTCTTCAGTGACATCGAAAAGGAGTTCAAGCTCTACTTCGCGTTCGAATCCACCGATCGGCCCGACGACCTGATCCAACCGGTTTTCACTCGCATCCTTCAGCTCGCCAACGAGCTGGCGGTCGAGGGTCGAGAAGGGAAGCCGATTGGGACTCTGTTCGTTGTGGGAGACTATGAGAACGTGCGGCGGTACTGCCAGCAGCTCATCATCAATCCCTTCCAGGGCTATCAGGAGGCAGAACGCAACCTCCTCGACCCGAGCCTGGACGACACGATTAAGGAATACTCACGCATCGACGGCGCGTTCATCATCAGGGGTGACGGCGTCATCATGAGCGCCGGTACCTACATTCGGGCAGACTCGCCGGTGGCCCAGTTCCAGGCTGGACTCGGCGCGCGCCACGCCGCGGCCGCCACGATCAGCTCGCTTACCCGTGCCATCGCGGTGACTGTCTCTGAATCGACCCAGGCAATCAGCCTCTTCCGGTCCGGTGAACGCTTCCTGCATTTCTAGTTTTCTGGTATCGTTCTCCCCAGCATGGGAGGACCAATGAGCTCGAAAATTGCCATCGCTTCCGATCACGCCGGGTATCGGCTCAAGGAGATGCTGAAGGGCTATCTCAGCGAGAAGGGATACGAGGTAGCAGATTTCGGTACAGATTCTGAGGAATCGGTCGATTATCCGCTCTTCATCCGGCCGGCCGCCGAAGCTGTGGCGAAGGGCGCGGCAGATCTCGGAATCGTGATCGGCGGTTCAGGCAACGGCGAGGCGATCGTCGCGAACAAGGTCAAAGGCATTCGGTGTGCAGTCTGCTGGAACACCGAGTCGGCGCGATTCGGCAAGGAACACAACGACGCCAACGTCATCGCCCTTGGTCAGCGCCTGGTCAGCGAGGCGATGGCTTGCATGATCGTCGACACCTGGCTTGACACCGAGTTTGCGGGCGGGCGACACCTCAGACGCGTCGAGGAAATCGAGCAATAGTCTAGACGAGAATGTTAACGTGCTGCCCGAGGTTCGGGTCAAAGAAGTAGACCTGCACCTGCTGCTGTTGCGGCTCAGGCTGCGATGGCGGCTGGGTTTCCCGGGTATTCTGTGCGGGCTGTGTGCTGCTGGTGTCCGGCGCGGTTGCAGGCCGCGAGTATGCGGCCGCTCTTTCGTCGGGTGTGTAGGCGAGGCTGTTTGCGTTGCTTGCCGCATCGACTGGCATGGCGCCTTAACTCTCCCCAGGTAAATATACTAAAATTCTCAATGTTGGTATATTGACTGGAGCCTCTATGAAGCCCGCGCAAAGACCCAGCGAAGCGGATCTCTACCCTCCCATACGCGATTTCCTCGTACGCAACGGGTATACGGTTAGAAGCGAGGTCAACGGCTGCGACATCACCGCGGTGAGGGGCGACGAGCTCATTATCATCGAGCTCAAACGCAATTTCACTACCTCGCTACTCATTCAGGCGGCGCAACGTCAGCGCATCACCGATTCAGTCTATATCGGCATTCCCCGACCGGCATTCGGGCTCCGCACGCGCAAGGGACGCCAAATGAGCCACCTCGTTCGACGACTCGAGCTGGGCCTGATCGTCATCGACCCCATTTCAGAACAGATGGAGATCGTCTTCCACCCGCTTCCCTTCGACCGCAAACGCGACCATGCTGCACGAAGAAGCGTTCTACGAGAAATCGACGGGAGGAGCGGCGAATACAATGTGGGAGGCAGCACCGGAACACGGCTCATGACCGCCTATCGTGAGAGCGCCATCATGATCGCGTGCGCGCTCAAGCGACGGTCGCCGCTCTCACCGAAGCAGCTCAGGGAAGTCGGCACCGGCAAGAAGACGCAGTCCATCCTTCAGAACAACCACTACGGGTGGTTCGAACGTGTGGATCGCGGTCTGTATGCGCTGACCGCAGCGGGACGGGCCGCTCTCGAAGAGTATCCGAAGATCGCTCGCCATTTTGAGCAGCGGATAGCTGTCGTCTGGAGAGGAAACAAACATGAAAGCGATGCAGCTCGATCAACCAGGACCAGTTGAGTCTCACCCATTGAAGCTCGTTGACATCGAGACACCCGAACCGGGGCCGAATGACCTTCTCGTTCACGTGAAGACCTGCGGGGTGTGTCACACGGACCTCCACATCGTCGAGGGGGACCTCGAGCTTCCCCATCTTCCGACCGTACCGGGTCACGAGATCGTCGGTATCGTCGAAAAAGTTGGACGAGGGGTAACGCGGTTTCAGGTGGGGGCGCGAGTGGGAATACCGTGGCTCCACGAAAGCTGTGGCGAGTGCCACTACTGCGGCGAGGGCAAGGAGAATCTTTGCACGAACATCAGCTTCACCGGCCTGCACGTAGACGGAGGATTCGAAGAGTATACCCTGGTCGGTGAGGAGTTCGCCTACTCGATTCCGAGCGCGTTTGACGACACGACCGCCGCCCCGCTATTGTGTGCCGGCGTCGTCGGCTACCGCGCCCTCCGGCTCTCGAACATAAAGCCCGGACAGAAGCTCGGGATGTACGGTTTCGGAGCCTCCGCGCACATCGTCATCCAAATCGCGCGCTACTGGGATTGCCGGGTTTATGTATTCACCCGCAGCGAGCGACACCGTCAGATGGCGCGCTCCCTCGGCGCTTCGTGGGCCGAAAGTGCCGAGGACGATCCCGGTGTGCTCATGGATTCGAGCATCATCTTCGCGCCGGCAGGAGAGCTTGTGCCGAAAGCCCTCAATGGCCTGGAAAGCGGCGGGATGTTGGTGCTCGGCGGAATCCACATGACAACGATACCGCAGATGCCCTACGATCTGCTTTGGCACGAGCGTTCGATCCAGAGCGTAGCGAATAGCACTCGGCGGGACGTTGTCGATTTCCTGCAAGTCGCCGCCGAGGTTCCGGTTACCACTCAGGTCGAGACCTATCCCCTCGAGCGGGCAAATGAGGCTCTCGGTCGGCTGAAAGAGGGCATGGTCAACGGCGCGGCGGTCCTTGCAGTTGGCTGAGCCCCTGGAGCACTTCATATCAATCGACGTGGGTACCACGGCGATCAAGGTTGCTCTTGTCGATCGTCTCGGCAATGTTCATGGAATCGTTCGAAGGCAGTACGAGCTCGAGACCCCGCGCACCGATATTGTCGAGATGGAGGCTGATCGCTACTGGACCGTCACGAAGGAGAGCATCGCTGAGCTGCTCGAACATTCCCCGGTTGAGCGCAGCTCGGTTCGGTCGATCGCGATCTCGAGCCAGGGGGAGACCCTAATCGTCGTGGATCGAGAGGGAAGAGCCCTGCGAAAGGCGATCGTCTGGCTCGACAACCGATCTCGCCGTGAGTGCGAGGAGCTCAGGGAGGCGGTCGGGCTCGTCCGCGCCACGGGACAGAACGAAGTCATTCCGACCTGGCCGGCGACTCGCATCCTCTGGCTTCGCAGACATGAGCCTCGCCTGTTTCGGCGCGTGCACAAGTTTCTCCTGCTGGAAGACTATTTGCTGCTTCAGCTCACCGGAGAGTATGTCGGCGAGCTTTCCCTCTACTCCTCCTCCTACATGGTCGATATCCGGAGCGGCAGATGGCTTCCGGAGATTCTCGAGTTCATCGAGGTGGATGAGAAGAGATTGGTAAGCTTGCGAGAGCCCGGTACCGAGGTAGCGCAGCTGCGACGCAGCCTCTGCGAGGAATTTGCGCTCCCTCTCCACACTCGGGTCGTAGCCGGTGCAATGGACCAGGCTGCATCCGTAGTCGGGGCAGGAGGGGTAGCAGGCGATGTGGTCGTCGAGACCACGGGCACGGTCCTGTCCGTCTGCCGAACCCTCGATTTCTTCGATGAGCAGGCCACTCGCAGCCATCCAGTCCATTATCACGCGATGAGAGGCAAATACCACTCCATCGACTGGTGCCCGACCGGCGGGATGTCGCTCGGATGGCTCAAAGATCTCTTGAACGGTGAACCGCGGATGGCTGAGGGGCTCGACGAGCTGACGGCCGAGACCCTGCCGGTATCGCCCGGCAGCGACGGACTCCGGTTCTTTCCGTTTCTCTCGGGCCTCGGTACGTACGGTCCGCCTTCCAAGAGCCACGGAGCCTTCTTCGATATCGAGCTCCACCACGGGCGCGCACACTTCGTGAAGGCTGTGCTCGAGTCCGTGGGGTTCCTCATTCGCCGGAGCCTCGGCACTTCGTCGGCCAGCGAGGAAATCGACGAGATACGGTCCCTCGGGGGCGGCGCCGCAAGCGAGGTCTGGAACCAGTTGAAGGCCGACGTCACCGGGAAACGGATCGTCACCCTCGAGAGCAACGAGTCTTCTTCAATAGGGATCGCGATGGTCCAGGCGGTGGCGGCGGGAGTCTACCAGGACTTCGGCGAGGCAGCCTCCCGAATGGTTCGCACCCGCAGAACCTACGAACCGGATTCCGAGCGTGCCCGAGCATATCGCGATATCTACCAAGAATATTGGGCCGCACTGGAGTCGACCTACTTTCGTTGAGGCCTACGGCCGGCTTCTCAGCGCGGGAAGAAGATGAGCGCCATGAGAAGGGCCCCGAAAAGCATCATGATGAGATAGAAGAGCTCTCGATGGCTCATGGCCCTGCGCTCGATCCGATCGAGCTCGTATCGTATCTTGTCGAGACGCTCCCGTGAATGGTCGGACATCCAGGCTGAGTCGTTTCGGGTGAGGCGCTGTGAGAGGTCCTCTCGGAACTCCTCGAGACGATGAACTGAGCGTACCGCCTCCCAGAGGCGCTTGCTCTCCTGATCCTGGCGCCGCTTGATCTCCTCGATGAGCTCAAAGAGGTCTTTGTCTTTGTCGGCTGTTTCGCGCAGTGAGTGAAAGGATTTGATTAGCTCGACACTGATTCTGATTGCTCGTGGACTCTTCAGAAAGTACGAGATGGCATGAATTCCCTGCTCGGTGAATGCATAGGGGTTCCGATGGAGCCGTCGGAGAGAAGGTAGCTCCTCCAGATGGTCTTCTTTAAGCAACCGGGTTTCGTCCGCAGTTAACTGAAACATGAAGTCTTCGGGGAATCGAGTGATGATCCTCTTTACCGCGCTGTTGAGGACCTTCGTGGGTACTCCGTAAAACGCTGCGAGCTCGGTATCGATTAAGACCGTCTGGCCCCGAATCCGAAACGTCGTGACCTCTCTGACCGCTCTGTGAGCAATCTCACGCATCCTATTCTATCGCCCCGCCCCCGATTCTCCCGTGCCCGAACCGAGGTGTACAAGACATTATAGCACAAACAGCTCGGTATGACGCTATAAACGACCAAACAACTCAATAATCTTAGGGCGCACGAAAGCTCAGATCGACGCGAACAGCCGCAGGGCGTAGAGAAATCCACCGGACAGCAGGCCCACCGTGAAGTTGTCGTCAAGATCCTCCGAAAAAAGCTCGACGACGGCGGCAAAGATACTTCCGAGGAGGACCGACAGGAGTGGTACGCCCACGAGCAGAAGGAGCACGTAGGACGAAAGGAGGCTCAGAGAGATGAACCCGAGCGATCCTTCGAGCGTGCGCGACTTGAACAGCCGGTGCCGGCCGTACTTCAAACCGAACAGCTTCCCGCCGAGATCCCCTATCGTAACAAAAACAAGCGCAAGGTAGGGAATCCTGTCGGGGAAAACGAGGAAGGTGAGGAAGACGGAAACGAGGAACAGGCTCATAGAGCTGAAGCGTCCAGATTCGGAAAGCTTGAAGAGATGATGCAGCTTCCATTTCGTCACAAGTCGAATCAGGTCCGTGGCCAGAAAGATCAGAGCGACTGCACCCATGAGCAGGAGGAGTGTCATACGCCCGAAGAATAGGTCTATCGGGATGAACAGAAGTGCAAGGGGACGGACGGCAAGACGCCAGATCTTTATCTCAGCGGTACGCTCGAGGCGGAAGACGCCATGTTTTACCGCAGTGAGAAAGATCGACACCAGCAGAAAGACCGAGAGTCCGGTATCGACAATCGAGACATTGGTGAATCCGAGCTCGAGAGGCGTTACGACCGCCATCCCGAAGAAGGTGACGAGCCCGGCAACGTCGCCCGTTCTGCTCCCGAGGTAGGCTACCGACGCGACGACGAGGAGCATCGCGAGGGTGCCGATCCAAAACCTTCCCGAAGCGATTTCGAGCGAAGTGAGATAGATAAAGACACCGATTGCCGTCGCCGAGCCCTTTCCGCCCCGAAATCTCAGATAGAAGGGGAAAATGTGACCGGCTATCGAGGCGGCAACCGGAACAGCGATGAGGGAGGCCGGCAAAGCAAGGAGAGAGGTCGAAACCAGCAGCGCGGCAACCCCTTTCGAGGTGTCTATTATGCCCGTTGCCACAGCGGGCCATAGGCCCAGCTCCGCCTTCGTGTTTCTCGTTCCGGCGTTCTTGAATCCGACCGTTCGAATGTCGATGTCGCGGAGGAGCCGTCCCAGTAGGTAGGAAGGAGACAGGCTCCCGAGGAGGTAACCGGCCACCAGTGATAGCACAATTGACCACGCGAGCTGCATGAACAGATTCTATCGAGATTGTACCGGACGGAAAAGCGGCATCACTGCATTCGACAGAACTCGGCTCAAGACGCTTCGGAACCGGCCGATATACTGGATATGTACGCAATCAAGAACCCCTTGAGAACCAACTCCTGGTACCGTGCCTATCTCAAAGACTCGGCGCGGCTGGTGACCGTGAAGTGCCTCGGGATTACCGATGAAGGACTCCGGTTCACCGACGGAGAACAAAACGTCTACACTCCAAACGACTTCTACTTCTGGAAAGTTGCCGACGAAAACTGATAGAATGGCCCCTCAATAAGTAAGGGGAAGTCGAATGAAGTACGTAGGAGCTCATGTCAGCACGAGCGGGGGTGTCGAGAATGCACCGCTCAACGCCCAGAAGATCGGAGCGCGCGCCTTCGCACTTTTCACGCGGAATCAGCGCCAATGGGCGTCGAAGCCGCTGAGTGAAGAGAGCATCAGGCTCTTCAAGGCAAATCTCGAAGCATCACGAATTCTGCCCGAGCACGTCCTGCCGCATGACAGCTATCTCATCAACATCGGCAGCCCGAAGTTGGATATCCGGAAGAAATCCCTCGACGCGCTTTATGACGAAGCTTTCCGGGCCTCACAGCTCGGAGTTCGATACCTCAATTTCCATCCCGGGAGCCACCTGAAGGAGATGAGTGAGGAGGAGTGCCTTTCGATCATCGCCGCAGGCGTGAACGAGGTACTCGCAAAGACGGATGGGGTGGCGCTCGTCATCGAGGGCACGGCAGGGCAGGGCTCGAATGTCGGCTATCGTTTCGAACATCTTGCGACCATCATCGATCAGGTGGAGGACAAGAAACGTGTCGGCGTTTGCCTCGACACCTGTCACACCTTCGCCGCGGGGTACGACATTCGGACCCCCGATACCTACGAGAATACGATGACTGAGTTTGGCAAGATAGTCGGATTCGAATACCTGCGCGGCATCCATCTCAATGACTCCAAGTTCGGTCTTGGGAGCAAGAAGGATCGACACGACAACATCGGGAAGGGACTTCTGGGAATCGACGCCTTTCGAAACCTCATGAACGATCCGCGGCTCGACGACATCCCGATGGTGCTCGAAACCAACGATCCGGAAATCTGGGCCGAGGAAATCAAAACCCTCTACGGTTTGGTCGAATAGCCGCCTATAGAAGCTCCGCGAGGTTCTCGGTCCCGATTTCCCGCTTGCCTTGTTCGATCTCTTTGACCATTTCGACGACGCGGCGATTGACCGCGGTCTCTACTCCGTGCCTGTGTCCGAGATCTACGATGTATCCGTTCAGCCAGTCTATCTCGGTCGGTCTGCCCCGCTCGAGGGACTGGAGCGTCGACATGCGCACCCTTCCGTAACCGAGCGAGCTCGCCAACAGACTCAAAACCCCGCGCAAAACACTCGATAGAGGACCTCCGGCGGAGAGTATACGAAAGAGATTGAATTGCCCGCTGTAGGGTTCGATTTCGATACCGGCAGCCTGCGCCACCTCCGAAGCCTCCCGGAGGATGCGCCGGAATATCTCGGGCACCCCCCTCTGTTTCAGCATCGGTCCCATTGATAGACCCGTCAGAGCTCCCACGGAGTTGGTGCATGCGTTGATCATCAGTTTCGAGTAGAGAGCGCCGTAGATGTTCGCGGTTATCCTTGTCGGCAGGATATGCGAAAGCAGCTCCTGTGTGCGTTGGAGGTGCGGATCAGAGGTGCCGTCCGGCCTACCGACGACGAAGGAGCCTTTGGACGCAACCCTCACGCTCCCTTCCCCCTCCATGATCGCGTTCCAACCGACGACGCAGCCTACCAACCGTCCCCGTCCGACTATCTCGCCAAGCGAATCGAGGGTAATGCCGTTCTGCAAAGACACGACAACGGACTGCTCGTCGAGGAGAGACAGCACCTGATGAGCGGGTTCGACCATGTCCTGCGCCTTGACTGCGAGCAGCACCATGTCCGCGCGGCCCGAAAGCTCGGCCACGGAGGCAACTGCGGGCACGGCGACCGTAAACTCGCCGAGACGGCCCCGGATTTCGATCCCGAAATCGCGAATCTTCCCTGCTAGCGACTCGCGTTTGGTGACGATCTCCACGGCAACGCCGTTTCGACGAAGAACTGCGGCTACTGCCCCACCGATGCTCCCGGCACCGACGACGACGACACGAGGTGCTGCGCTGTGTCGACTACTCATAGTCTGTCACCACCTCTATGGGGTTGCGGCGCGCTCGGACAGTGGACGGCGCGGCAGGAGCATTGCGAAAAGCATGCCGGCAAGAGCGATCACTGCAAACAGAACGAAGATGTGATGCAGGCCGGTCGCGAGAACCGCCCGCATCTTCGCCTCCAGCGACGCGGAGCTCCCTGAGGCAGTCGCCGGGTCGAGCAAGCGACTCAGTTGGCTGACTCGAAAGCCGCTTCCAATTCCGGCCGAACGTCCGGCATCGATGATCGTCGTGTTGAGTGCCGTCCCGAATACCGCGATCCCGAGCGTTTGACCGAGTGATCGGACGAAGGCGTTGGACGCGGTCGAAGCGCCGCGCAGCCTCCAAGGGACTGTCGTTTGAACGGTTATCGTGAACACGGTAAAGGCGAAGCCGAAGCCGAGGCCGGTCACGACCATGAGCGGAATGAGGATCCAAACGGGAGTCGAGCCGTCGATCGAGACGAGCCAAACCGACCCCGCGAGCACGCACGTGATCCCGAATAGGGCGGTAAACCGGGGGCTTGCCTTTACGAGGAGCTTCGCACAGAGTGTCGCCCCGAGCGGCCACGCTATCGACATTGGAATGAGAGAGAGACCGGAGCTGGTGGCCTTCAGCCCAAACACCCCCTGAATCCACATCGGAAGGTATGCGTTGCAGCCGATGAGTATCGCGCCGAGCAGCAGCGTTCCCGCGTTCGATAGGCTGATGGCACGATCTTTGAGAATCTCGACTGGAAAGATCGGCTCCGCGGAACGAAGCTGTACCATCACGAAAAGCGTGATGAAGAGAAGAAATGCGGCGAATAGGCCGATGATGATCGGCGAGCTCCAGGCAAGCTGCTGTCCCCCGGTCAGAAGGGCGAGCAGCAGCGCAGCGATCCCAAGGGCGAAGGTGATGGCACCCCAGTAGTCGATTCTGTGTGGTTTGCGCTCGAACTGCTCGTGCAGGAAGAGCCAAATCATCAGGATAGCCAACCCGCCGAAGGGGATATTGATGTAGAAGATCCAGTGCCAGGACAGGGTGTCGACGAGGAAACCGCCCACCAAAGGTCCGAAGATACCTGCTATGCCCCAGATCGAGCTCAAGAATCCCTGTACACGAGCTCGCTCCTCGAGCTCGAAGATGTCGCCGACGATGGTTATGGCCACCGGGAGCACTGCGCCTGCACCCAGTCCCTGAATTGCACGAAACGCAATGAGCATAACCATCGATTGAGAAACACCGCAGAGAGCCGAACCACCGAGGAAGAGGACCATACCGACAGACATGATGACCTTTCGTCCGAACATGTCGGAGAGCTTTCCGAAAATCGGAGTGCTGACTGCGGTTGTAAGGAGATAGACGGCGAAAACCCAGCTGATGAGCTCGATCCCGCCGAGATCGCTCACGATTCGCGGCATTGCTGTACTGACCACGGTCACTTCGATCGCCGCCAGAAATGAGGCAAGCATGATCGCTACCGTCACGTAGCCTCGCCGTGTTTTCGGTTGTTGCATGTCTCCCCCCGAAAGGCTGCCAGTATACCCCCCCTCGCCTCGGCCGACAAGCAATGTGAGCTATCAACAGCAACATGAGCTCTCAACTTCGCTGTGCGATTCCTGGTTTTATGCTTAGATTATGAAGCGGAGGCGACGAATGGTACGTGCGAACCTGGCACCGCTCCTCGGCCGACAGCGGGCCGAGCCAGAGAAAGCAGTCTCGAATCCCGATCGGCGGGCGACCGATGCAGAGCTTCTCGACGCCTACTCGCAGGCGGTCGTCAACGTCGTGGAGGAAGTAGGGCCGACAGTCATCGCTGTCGGAGTCGAATCCGAGCGGGACCGGCGCGGCAGGGAGCTCGGAGGCGCCGGATCGGGAGTAATCTTCACTCCCGATGGCTTCATCTTGACGAACAACCACGTAGTCGAGCGGGCCCGCAGGATCTCGGTGACCCTTACGGACGGACAGTCCCTGCCGGCAGACTTCGTGGGGGTCGATCCGGAGACCGATCTCGCAGTCGTTCGAGTCGTCGGCGCAACACTGCCCTCGGCCCAGTTCGGCGATTCCGATACACTTCGAGTCGGACAGCTGGCAATCGCGATCGGGAACCCTCTCGGATTTCAGAACACCGTCTCGACCGGGGTGATCTCGGCGCTTGGCCGCTCCTTGCGGGGGGAGCACGGACGCCTCATCGAAAACGTGATCCAAACCGACGTGAGCCTCAATCCGGGCAATTCCGGTGGTCCCCTCGTGGACAGTAGGGGTCGGGTAATCGGCATAAACACGGCTATGATTCAGAACGCTCAGGGTTTGAGTTTCTCGGTTCCGATCAACACCGCGCGCTACGTCGTGAGTGAGCTCGTACGGCACGGCAAGGTGGAACGGCCCTACATCGGAGTCATGGCGGTGGTCCGGCCGATCGACCGTCGCCTGCAGCGAATCCTCAAGCTCGCGGTGCCTTCACTCGTGGAGGTACGCGCCGTGGAGCCGAGGGAACCGGCGGACGTCGCTGGACTGCAGTCCGGCGACCTGATTTTCGCGGTCAACGGCGAACCAATCGGCTCGCCGGATGACCTGCATCGGGCGCTCGCCCGGTGCGAGGCCGATACCCCGTGCACGGTGTCCGTCCTGCGCCGAGGCGCGCGGCTCGAGCTTGCAATTACCGCGAAGAAGCGCTGATCACAGGCCTCGCCCTCTGCTGGAGCCATAGATGCGAGACATGATAGGATTTGCCTATGTACCAACTCGTGTTCTATGTTCCAAAGGACCACTGCGAGAGGGTCAAGGAGGCTGTGTTTGCCGCCGGCGGCGGCCGGTACGAGGGCTACGACCAGTGCGCCTGGCAAACCGAGGGCGTGGGACAGTTCCGGCCCCTGAATGGCAGCAACCCTTACCTCGGAAATATCGGTGAGCTGGAACGGGTCGTGGAGGTCAGGGTCGAGCTCGTGTGCGAAGATCGGGCGCTCGAACCCGTCCTTGCCGCACTCGATACGGCACACCCGTATGAGAGGCCGGCGTTCTCCTATTTTCGAATAAACGAATGAACGGCGACACTCGGCGGCTGGCAGAGTCGGCAGACCACTGGATTTTCCGCGCGAGTGTTAGTATATTACATATAGTTTTTGCTATATATTGACAAACATACTAAGGAGTTGGTGACAAATGGCGGAAAAGGAAGTCGAGAAACTCATTATCGTCGGGTCCGGCCCGGCAGCGCATACTGCAGCCATCTATGCAGGAAGGGCGGAGCTGTCGCCCCTTCTCTTCGAAGGATTCATGGCCGGTGGCGTCGCCGCCGGCGGGCAGCTTACTACCACTACGGAGGTTGAGAACTTTCCCGGATTTCCCGAAAGTGTCGGCGGCCCTGAGCTGATGGACAAGATGCGAGCACAGAGCGAGCGTTACGGCGCTCGAATTATCACGGACACCGTAACTTCAGTCGACCTTTCCTCGCGCCCCTTCAAGATTTCGGTCGACGGGAAGGACCACTTTGCGCACGCACTGATCGTTGCCACAGGCGCAACAGCAAAACGGCTTCACTTGCCGGGAGAAGAAACCTACTGGCAGAAAGGCATGTCGGCATGTGCAGTCTGCGACGGGGCATTGCCTGTATTCAGGAATCAACCGCTCGTAGTCATCGGCGGCGGAGACACAGCGTGCGAGGAAGCCACCTTCCTTACGAAGTTCGGAAGCACCGTCTATATGCTGGTACGACGGGACGAGATGAGGGCCTCGAAGGCCATGCAGAACCGCGTCAATTCGAATCCGAAGATCAAGATCATGTGGAACACCGTAGCCACGGAGGTAGTCGGGGAACAGTTCCTGACCGGCGTGCGCGTGAAAGACGTGAAAACAAACGAAGAGCGGCTGCTGGAGGCGCGCGGCCTTTTCTATGCAATCGGACACGAGCCCAACACGGCATTCCTCGGAGGCCAGCTCCAGAGCGACGAGACGGGGTATCTGGTTACGAAGCCGGACTCCACAATCACGAACGTAGCGGGCGTCTTCGCCTGCGGTGACGTCAAAGACAAGGTCTACCGCCAGGCGGTGACTGCGGCGGGATCGGGCTGCATGGCCGCACTCGAAGCCGAGCGCTACCTTGGCGATCAGAAGATATAGGGGCGCCTTCCGGCCGCTTGGCCGTGCCGCCGTCCTTTTCTAGAAGTCGAGGCTCCCCGACAGATACGAGAGATCCTGAATCGCTATCATGATACCACTTTCTGACTCTATGTCTCCGGCGACCATGTGGATCCTTCGGACAATGTCGTTGCAGAGCGCCCGATCGACGCTCGCGACGATGATGCGTCCGAAGCGATTGCGTGACTCGTTCCAGAACGCCGAGTAGAGTGGGAGGGTGTGCAGATATGCGCTCGCGTTGTTGGTCTCGATTACTGAAATGGAGCCCTCGTTTACCGATGCGAAGAGCTCCAGTATCTCGTCGAACAGCTCCTCTTTTTGGATCGTGACGTAGAACATGCTCTTTTCTCGGGCAGAAGACTCCCGCGACAGAACCGTGAGATGCCCTTCGAGGAGCCTCTGCACGGCATCCGCGTCGGCGGCCTTAATGAGCTGGTCCACGAACTCCCGGTTTTCGAAGACACGCGATACTGCCGACAGAATCTGTATATGCTTATTGCGCTGGGGTTGGGGCCCGATGATGAAGAAGAAGACGTGCGTCTTCTGCCCGTCGAGCGCTCCGAAATCGACCCCCTCCGGCGCGACGAGCGCACCGACGATGAAGCGATCGATCTCGTCGAACGCGCAATGCGGTATCGCAACCCTGTTTCCGAACCCCGTCGAACCGATCCTTTCTCGAGTGTCCAGAGCCTCGAAGATGACCTCCTCCGAGTACTCCTCAAGCACCGGGCACTTCTTGGCAAGTCCCGCTATTTCATGAAGCACATCGAATTTGTCCTTTGCCGAGGTGCCAACCTGAATTTGATCAACGGCAAGGTTTTCAGCCAGATCCATCGATAGCTCTCCTCTCGAAACAGGATGGTGTCTACGGTATGGCGATTGTCGATTTTGAAATAGCTAAGGAGCGCACGGACATTATAGCGGAGAATGCCGTTTTCGAGAAGAAGAAAAGCTGAGCTCGCCCGGGCGGCAAGCGCACAAGCTTCGGCAAGAAACGTCACCAAAAATATTGCATACAATGTTTATTGCCTTAATCGCAGGTATCATAGTAAAATAGCTACGGGCGGAAGGGAATGCACAAGCTCGAATACGAGGACCTCCAACAGAAGGTGTACAAGGCGATAAAGAACATGATGCTCAAGGGTGAGCTTAAGGTCAACCAGAAGCTCGCCCAGGAAAACCTCGCCCGGCGCCTCGGCGTCTCACGCACACCGATTCTCGCCGCTTTCTCCAAACTCGAGAAAGACATGTTGGTCGTGAATCTCCCCCGACGCGGCGTGTTTGTTCGACAATTCACGATCGGGGAGCTGGTGGACATCTATGATATTCGGGTCCGCCTTGAGCCACTCGGAGCCCTGCAGGCCGCAAGCCACACCAGCGAAGAGAATGCACGCAGACTTTGGGAGCTGTCCAAGCGTTTTGCAGCTGCAGTCGAGGCCTCCGAGGTTGAAACGATCAAGGAAGCCGACTACTCACTCCACATGGAGATCATGAGACAGAGCGAAAGTGCCTTCCTCTATGAGATGATATCGACGTTCAACATCCTGCTCATTGCGAATCTGAAGGGATTGCAGAAGAATCCCGGCAAGAGCGATGCCGAGCACAGGTCTATCATCGATGCAATAGTCGCCGGAAACTCCACGCAAGCCGAAGAGCTGATGTACGAGCACATTCTCGAATCCCGGAACGTGCTCCGCAGGGCTCTGCTGGAGCAACAAGATGACCAGGGAGAGGGAAATGTCGGTCATTGATACTCGAATTCTAACCGAGCACGTCTATGAGAGCATCAGGGCGCTAATTCTCGGCGGAGAGCTCGAACCGGGTGCCAAGATCAACAAGAAAGAGCTGGCCGACTCGCTCGGCGTCAGCCTTACCCCCGTCAACGACGCGATGAGCCGCCTCGCGGGCGAGAAGTACATCGAGCAGATCAACAGAAGAGGCTACTTCGTAAAGAGCTACTCACTCGAAGATCTGAAGGAGATGTACGAGGTTCGCGCCGGGCTCGAGAGCATCGCGGTACGTCTCTGCCTCGAACGGGCTTCGGACACGGATCTTCGTACGCTTGCCCGTCACTTCGACGGATTCTCACTTCCATTCAAGTCGGGAGACCTATCGCGCTACACGGAGACTGACAAGCGGTTCCATGGGATGATCATCGAGCTTTCGGGCAACTCCATGATCCAGGAGATCAACGAGACCACCGGCTACGTCCTCAAAAGCTATCAGAAGGGTCTCGTGCGGCCACCGGAGGAGACGGTGCCGGAACACGCGGAGATTATTGCCGCCATTCTCGCTCGGGACGCCGACGTCGCGCAGACGCTGATCGCTCGTCATCATCTGCGTTCGGCAAGGGCAGTCTCACGACAACAGCAGCGGTAGCGCTGCCGGCCGCCGATCGGATGCCGATGAAGCTACACCAGAAGCGCGCTCATCGACTCGGCCATGGTCGTGAGCAGAAGGGAGCACGAGGCTGCTCCGGCGTCGAGCGCTCCGCGTGAGCGCTCACCGAGGCGCGCCGACCGACCCAATTTTGCCACCAGCTCTCGGGTCGATTCCTTGCCGCGTTCGGCCGCCTCGGCCATCTTCGCAAGCGCAACGTCGAACTCCTCCCCCTCGGCCAATGCCGTCTTGAAGGCCCTAAGCGCGGGCGCCAGGGCGTCCATGAGAGTCTTGTCCCCTACTTTCGCTCCGCCGAGCTCCGCGATCCCGTTGACCGCCCGTTCGAGCATTGTCTCGAAAACCCTTCCATCAATGACTTCGGCATCCTTCCCCGCCCGCGCCATGTTGTTGAAAAAGGTTCCGTAGAGCGGCCCCATCGAGCCTCCGATTTCGGCCATCAAGACACGCCCGAGGGTTTTCAGCCCGTCGGTGAACCCGCCGGGGCTCTCTGACAGGCGCTCCTCGCACAACGTGAAGCCCTTCTTCATGTTGATGCCGTGGTCACCGTCGCCGATCGCTCCATCGATCTCGCTGAGCTCCTTCGAGTTATCCTGTATTGCTTTGATCATCGCCCGGATGACCTTTTCACCCTCGGCGTTGCGAAAGCTCTTCACCTGCCGCCCCCGAATTGGGTAAGCCCCATGGACTCGGCATCGAGATCGATGAGCTCCTTCAGCTCTCCGTCGAGCTTCATGACCGTCAAGGTCACTCCCATCATCTCGAGCGAGGTGAAGTAGTTGCCTACGTAGGGTCGGTAGACGGTAAGTCCGCGAGAGGCAAGCAGCTCGGCCACTTTTCCGTAGAGGATGTAGAGCTCCATGACCGGAGTCGCTCCGAGTCCCGAGACGAGCACGACCACCTCGTCGCCCCCTTCGAAAGGCAAATCCGGCAGTACCACATCGACCATCATTTCGGCCATCTCATTCGCAGTCGCCAGATCCGCCACCCTGATTCCCGGCTCTCCATGATGACCGATTCCGACCTCCATCTTCCCGGGTTCGATTGTGAAATTGGGCTTGCCGACAGCCGGAATTGTGCAGGGAGTGAGCCCGATGCCTATGCTGCGGGTCGAGTCGATCGCCTTCTGTGCAGCACCGATGACCTCATCGAGACTTCCGCCGAGCGCTGCCTTTGCGCCACCGACCTTCCACATCAGAACCTCGCCGGCCACCCCCCGTCGTTTCTCATGCTCTTGCTTCGGAGCCGATGGGACGTCGTCGTTCGCGACGACCCGCTTCACCTCGATCCCGTCGTCTTCGGCCATCTCCATCGCCATCTTGACGTTCATGTTGTCCCCGGCGTAGTTGCCGTAAAGGCAGGCAACCCCCTTGCCGCCGTCTGCCGCCCTAAAGGCATCGTAGAAAGCCTGCGCCGTTGGAGAAGAGAAGACCTCCCCTACCGCGACCGCGTCGACCATGTTCCGACCGACGTAGCCAATAAAGGCAGGCTTGTGGCCCGACCCGCCGCCGGTGACCACTCCGACCTTGCCTGCGATCGGCGCGCCGCGATATTTCACCACCCGCGGGTTGGAGGTCGGAGCGACGAGTCCTGAGTGTGCGGCCAGGTAGCCCACCAACATGTCTTCGACGACATCTTCGGGGTTGTTGACGATTCTCTGCATTATAGCTCCTCCGTCTTCATTATTGTCCGTTGTGATCTCCTGCCACGGACCGCATTCCAGTCAAGACATACTCCCTCGACGCGCTCAGAACCATCCGCGTGACGTCAAGGCCCACCGGCTCGGCGAGCCTGAACGGCGAACCGTCTGGATGCCGGCGCAAACGGACCGGTATCTCGAGACTCAGAGCTGGTTTTGCACACCTTTCGACGAGGGTCTTGAAGACTGCCTGGAAGTCGATCTCGCCCTCTCCGATTGCCGGATACTCGAAAATGCCTTCGGCGCTACGTTTGACATCCTTCAGGTGCAGCTGTTCGAGCCAAGGCAAAGTCTCTGTGAAATCGCTCTCCGTCCGGAACTCACCCCCTGCGCATGCCGGAGCGTGCGACGCTGTATTTGCGAAGTCATAGTTGAGCCGTACGAGCGGATGGTCGATGCGGCGCATAAGCTCGGCCGCGGAAACCCCGTTGTCCACCACGTTCGCAACTCCATTTCCCGGATTTTCGAGGCAGACCACCACCCCGAAGCGCTCCGCTTCGCGTACTATCCGCTCCATGTTACGAAAGAACTCACTTTCCCGCAACTGGACTGCGGCGTTGGTGATAAGTCGTGGAGCACCGAGGCGGGCGGCGAACCGCAAGCGCAGCGCGATGCGCTCCACTGAATCTGAGTCCGAGAGGTCGATGTGGCCGGAAACCGCGCTGCACGGTAGTCCGCTTCGCTCGAGCGCAGAAGCGACGACCGCCGCCGTCTGGTCGCTGAAGAGGGCATCGCTAAAATCGCTTACGTACCCTTCGATGAACCCGAGCTCGACCGCCTCAAACCCGAGCTCTCCAATCTCCGAAATCGCGAGAGCCACATCGTATCCGTCGAACGAGACGGTGCTGCAGGATATCATCCTTTGATCACTCCTTGGGCGGCAACTGCAACCCGAGCATCTCTCGCGCCTCCGACGGCGTGGCAATCTCGAGGCCGATTTGATGCACCAATTCGACAAGATGTTCGACGAGGACCGCGTTCTCGCGGGCCTTTCGGCCGGGACCGTACAAAGGACCGTCTTCGAAGCCCACCCTGACTCCGCTTGCACCCATTCCGAGCGCAGCTGCGTGCAACCGGAGATCGGTCATTCGGTCGTGGATCAATCCCCACGAGGAGCCGGGTGGCAACTGCGACTTGAGAACGTAGAGGATGTCGGCCTCAGCCGGGAGGGCATTGTGAAAGCCGAGGCAGAAGTTGAAGTGCAGGGGGGAGGCGAGGGTGCCGTCGCCGGCAAGAGTCGCCGCAGTGTTCATCATCGAGACATCGAAGACCTCGAGCTCCGGGCGGACATGATAAGAGCTCATCTCCGCCGCCCAATATCGGATGTCGGGCAGGGTGTTTACATAGACCCCGTCGCCGAAATTGACCGAGCCCATATTGAGCGACGCGACCTCCACCCGGGGCTCTTTGAGCGATACGCACCGTTCCTCGAGGCTCAAGTTGGCTGCGCCGCCGGTGGACCCCTGGATAACAATGTCAGACTGCTCTCGGATGCGGTCGAGGGTTCTGCTGAACTCAGCCAGATCGGCGGTCGGCTGACCCTCGGCGTCGCGGACGTGGAGATGAACCATCGATGCACCGGCCTGCGCGCACGCTATGACCTGTCGTGCGACCTCTTCGGGATCGAGTGGGTTGCACACGTCGCTGTCATGCATCTCTTTGCCGACCGGGGCAACGGATACGAGGATTTTCCGTGTTTCGGTATCATTCATGTTGGTCTGCCTTTTCGTGTTTTCTTGCCGATCTCGGGGTCGGCGAGCCCTATGCAGAGATTACTCTCCAATTGCAGTCTCGCGCTGCACCTCCCTGTCGGTGAACCGATCAAGCGCATCTCGGGCAACACTCGAGAAGCTGAACGCGACCGCGCCGTCGGGCCCACCTTGAAACCAGTGCTTCTCCCCGGGGCTGCAGTAGACCTGGTCCCCCGGCTTCAGGACCGTTTCGTGACGCACCGTGTAGGACGCTTCCTTTCCCGATGGTATTCTGCCCTGCCGGAGGGTGTCGGAACCCGCGGAGTAGAAATAGAGCACACCATCCAGCAGGCGCACTGTCTCCTCTTTTCCCGGATCGGAACCGACTTTCGGATGCCAGTGCTCGGGCAGCGTCTGCCATGACCTGAGCGCGATCAACTTGACGGCGATCCGGTCGGTCTGCACCAGAGTCAGTATCTGGGCTCCTTCGACCGCCAGCTCCCCGAGACCGAAATCGGCCACCTCGATCTCCGATCGTTCCCGATTCGAGAGAGCGATACCTGCCCGTATGATCAGTCCGAGCGCTGCGGCCTGCGCGTCATGCAGATCGTGCCGTGTGATCATGGCGCTACAGCTTGAAAATGCTTGTCTCGAGGAACTTCCAGGTCTCGAGAAAATCCCTCGAATCGACCAGCGTGTTCAGACGTTTTCGGTCGATCTCCAGGAGCCGTGCCCAGATCTTGTTCGTAATGCGAGCATTGGCTTCGAAGGTTCCCGTGATATCCCAGCGAGTCGGGGAGGTGTCCGAGGTCAGGTAATCGTCGTACCCCAGTTCCTGCAGGTAGTAGAGAAACTCCACATAATCGATCAGGTGCTTTGTACCCGCCATGAAGTCCCAGTCCCACCGCGCGTCGTTGTCGTTGATATGAACGTAGTAGGGATATTTGCTGTTCGCGAACAGGGCCGCCACCTCGGCGGGATTCTCATTGCCGTACATCGAGTGGCCAAAATCGAGCGTTATCCCCATCTGATCGATACCGATGTCGTTGAGAAGGCAGAGGGCTTTCGCGCCCGTATCGACAAAACAGCGGCCCCGTGTTTCGCTCGGTTTGTATTCCACAAACAGCGGGATCTCCGGAAGATAGCTCCCCGCCTCGCCGAAGCCCTCGACGAGGTGTCGCCACATCTGAGTATAGTTGCAGTCGAAATTGAACTCGTAGCCGTCACCGAGTGGGCAACAGGTGACCTTGTTGGCTCCGGCCGCCTTGGCGAAGTCCTTCGCCTCCTTGATGAAGCGAACCGCTTTCGCCCGTACCGCTGCGTCGGTCGAGGTCAACCCTCCGTTACGGAACTCCGGCTCGGCCTTTACATTCACGTTGACTGCAGCGATATTTAGCTCATACTTGCCGAGCATCTCCTTGAACTTCGCAGGATCCGTCAACTCGTAGGGATAGACGCACTCGACCCCGTCGACGCCTGCCATGCGGGAAACCATCGCAAGCTTTTCGTCGAGAGATATCTCCTTGTTGTAGTCGTGAAATCGATCCTTCGTTTTGCTCAAGAACCCGGTAATGAGGGCATTCTTCACCGTCATCGATCGAACTCCTTGTGTGAATTTGGTTTGTTCTCTGCAGCGCCAGCGAACACATCGGAAGCGCGCGTTAGGTGGTCTCGAACGAATCCTATCGCCTGTTCGTATTCTCGTTGCGTCGACCGTGCATCGCATCTGATTTCGACGTCGAAGCATCCCGCGTATTTCGTCTCGTTCAAAGCCCTGAACACCCGTCCCCAATGGATATTGCCGGCACCCGGCCGCAGTGAGAGGTTTTCGTTCCCGTAGTTGTCACAGAGGTGCGTGCCAAGGATACGGCCTTGAAGCTTGAAAGGAACGAGCCCGATCTGTTCCTTTGATGAGTTGGCATGTCCTGTGTCGAAGTTGTAACCCAGAGTCGGCGAACCGAGATCGCCAAATAGCCTTGTCAGACCGTCGGTACCGCTTATGAAGGCGCCAGGAATTAGCTCGAGCGCACAACGCCTTCCTGTCCGCTCAATCAAACCGACGACTGAAGCGAGCTTCGATAGGAATGCCGCATAGAGGGCGGAATAGGCGATGGAGCGGAGATGCAGATCATCGTCAAAATCAAACTGTCCCAACGGAATCGTCACAAGCCTGCAGTTCGGAAATCGGTCGAGAACGGAGAGCATCTGATCGATCTCTTCGAGCCTCTGGGGTGTGCGAATGGAGGTGGGCGAATCAAAACCATGCAATAGGAAGTGCGCTACAAATTGCGAAACCGAAAGGCCCGTAGCTTCCAGCGCACGCGCGACCCTGTCGGCTCCTTCCTTTTCCCATTCGTCCAGGGTGTCCCGGTGATAGACTTCGAGCTCGACGGCCTCATATCCCATTTCCTTCAGCTCTTCGAGGCTCACGGAAACCTGCAGCGGCGTGAAGCGATCGGAGAAGCGGCTGATGAAGTAGGCCGGCGACACTCCGAGGCGTGAGTTGTTTGGCTCACTCTTCGGTCTCACGATCAGCCCCTGTCCGCTTTTTTCGGGAACACCAAGGTGAAAAGACCGCGCCACATCTTCCGCCACCACTTCATCTGTGATAAGACGGTGAGCACGATAACGAGAACCAGTACGAGAGATACCGGCCGCGTGACGATCGGAAGCAGGCTTCCGTGGGACACCATCAGGGCGCGTCTCATGTTTGCGTCAGCCATTGGTCCGAGGATGACACCGATAACCATCGGCGCAATCGGGTACTTGAGCTCTGTCAAGAAATAGGCGAGAATCCCGATCGGCACCATCAGGTAAAGATTCCAGATCTCCTGGCCAAGAGCGTAGGAACCGATAACGCTAAGTACCGCAATGACCGGCATGAAAAGCGGTTGGGGTATCTTCAAGATCTTTACAACTTGCTTCGCGAAGAGTATGCCGACTATCCACATCGCGATACTCGACAAGACGAGAATCGCCGATACCCGCATGATGATTCCAGGATGGTCCATATTGACCAGAGGTCCCGGCTGCACACCATGGAGCATCATGGCTCCCAAGAGCATTGCAGCCGGGGGGCTTCCGGGTAGTCCAAGGTTGAACAAGGGTATGGACGCGCCCCCGACGCACGCGTTGTTGGCCGTCTCGGTCGAGACAATCGCGGCTCGTTCGCCCTTCCCGAAGGTCTCGGGGTGTTTGGATGAGTTTTTCGCCGCTCCGTAACTCACCCATGCTGCGACGTCCTCACCTATTCCGGGCACAGCTCCGATTCCCACACCGATGAGAGCCGACCGAACGATATGGGAGAAATAACGGGCGATCGTACGCAGCTCAGGAAGCACTCGCTGAAATTTCTGCGTGTCCCCAATCACGACCCGGTCCTTCAGGACCTGGATCATCTGGGGGATCGCGAAGGCGCCTATGAGCACCGGGACTACGTTGATCCCGCCTTCGAGCTGAGAAACTCCGAAGGTGAAGCGCGGATAGAACTGCAGCTGGTCCCGTCCAACAACCGCAAGAAACAGCCCGAGAAACCCCGAGATCCAGCCTTTATAGACGAGGTCTGTACTCTGCAGTGTCCCGCTGATGATGATTCCGAAGAACGCAAGTAGGAAGTATTCAAATGAGGTAAACTGCAGGGCCAAATTCGCAATCAACGGGGAAACGGTGACTAAGAACAAAGCACCGACTATCGAGCCAATCCCCGATGCGGTCGTCGTAAGACCGAGGGCTTGGCCGCCTTTCCCCTGCAGTGCAAGTTGATAGCCGTCGATTGCCGTAGCAGCCGCCGCTGCCGTCCCGGGAATGTTGATAAGGATCGAGGCATACGAGCCACCATATACCGCCCCGACATATACGGCGTACAGGACAACGAACGACGTGTCAAAATTCATTCCGTACGTCAAGGTTGTCAAGAGCGCCACACCAAGAGTCGCCGTGAGCCCAGGCATTGCGCCAAATATGATCCCCATCGTCACAGCCATGAACATGAGTATGATATTGATCGGGTGTCCCAGAATTATCCCAAAACTTTGAAACCAGATCGTGAACTGATGAAGGACCGCCAACATATTATTACTTCCCTCCGATCGAGTATCGAACGAGGTCCATGAGTGAAAGAATGCCCCCTTGGTCCGGAAGGGGAACCAGAAGGCCGTACATGAAAATAGGGCAGAGAATCAGTGGAACGACGACGGCTACAATCAAGGTGATCTTGAGTTTCCTCACGAGTGCGTGGTTTCGTCCGACAAGGATCCGAGCATAGCTCCAGTAGCCGACGATAAACACGAGCGCAACCACATCGGTACTGTAGGCAAACGGCCGATTGATGCGGTCGCCGAGACCCGTCGCGAACAGCACCAAAATGGCAGCTTGCGCGGAGACGAAGTAGAGGGAGAGCCTCTTCAGGAGAGCTGCGTCATCGAAATAGAAGACCGAAATGAAGTAGAGCAGAAAGAAGAGGATACTCAGAAAGAAATCCACCCGGGGGGTGTCCAAGAACACGAAGGCAACCAGTGCGACTATTATCGCAGCAAAACGAGCTCCGGCGTCTGAAACACCGCCCGCCTTCCTCCGCACCATTTGAACAAACAGACGTGCTCCTCCGTCCTTGATCGCCCTTCCGAGTACGAGGCTGGAGAAAAGAACTATTGCGGTCCCTACAATCAAAGGCATCAGCGCAGGAGAGACATACCAGAAACTTTCGACCCCCCCGTATTTCGCCTGCATGGGCATTTGAAATGCCTCAACAATGACGAATATCCCGAAAAGGATGAGGATGCTGCTCATTATGAAGTCGCCCCGTCTGAGTTTCTGTTTGTCGTCCACCGTATCTATTCCTTCTCTCCCTCGTAAATCGTCGCTATGGCGCAGCGATGCTCGAGGACGTCGTAGACGGCCGGCAGGTCGCCCACCCTACCGACCGTATGCCGTCTATTCTTGTCTGCGATAATGCAAAATGCGACTCGAACGGGTTATGGTTTGGGTATGTTCAGTGAAGCCGGATCTACCTTCGCTGTCTTCATGTCCCACAGCGTCCATGAGAACGCAGACTGCAGGTGTGCGAAGACCTTGCTGGCCGCCTCTCCGCTCAATCCGGCCGACGCATAGTAGTTGTCCTTCAGCCACTTCTGCACAGAGTCACTCTTCATCGCCTTGTCGAAGGCTGCGCTGAGTGTCTTCTTCACGTTGTCAGGAACGTCGGCGGGGACGGCAAAACCGATCGCTTGGGTCAGCGGCAGAACCTTGCTGAGATCCGGATAGGTGTCAAAGGCCGAGGGAACAGTCTGATCTCCGATCGAGAAGGCATCGGGAACGAGTACTGCGAGCGGACGGAGCTTGCCGCCGCGGATCAGCTGCGCCTGTTCTGCAACCGAGGTGACAACGACTGACACTTCTCCGGTCAGTGCGGCATTGTTCGCCGGCGCGGAACCAGTATACGGTATGAAGTTGAAATTCGCACCGGTGCCCTTTTCGAGAGCGAGAAGGTTCAGCTGGTGGATTGATCCCGAGCCACTGGCGCCGGCCCGAATGCTACCAGGTTTGGACTTCGCCGCATCGATCAGCTCCGTCAGCGTTTTGTAGGGCGTGTTGACGTTGACCGAAACGATGTCCGGCGACCCTCCGACGATGAAGGGATACCAAACGTCGAACGTCTTGTTCCAACCTCCCTGCACTGCCGCGGTGGTGTTGGATTCCGAGAGCCCACACAACGTGTAGCCGTCGTGGGGTTTCGAATAGGCCGTCTGCATTCCCACGGAACCGGCGACGCCTCCGGTAACATTCGTTACGTTTATGTTCACGCCCAGTTCCTTCGCCATCGGGGCCATTATCACGCGGTTCAATACGTCGGTCCCGCCACCTGCACTCCAAACGACAATGTCAGTGATGTCGCGCGACGGGAATTCTTTCTGCCCGGCAGCGAACAGATTGCCAACAGCCACTACGAGAATAGCGACAGCAATCACAAGCACTCTTTTCATTGGAACCTCCACAAATTTGGGATGTGAAATATTGTATACAAAATTATTGTAACATAGTATGGGGAACTGTCAAGCTTTTTGTGCGCTCTATTTTCGAGGCATGAGTGAAGAGCTTGGAATTCAACCGACCGCCGTAAGCACCAAACCGGCCAGCATGAGCGAAGTGCCGGTGAGCTTCGGGATGTGCGGTGCCTCCTTGAGCACGAAGAGGCCCAGGAAGACCCCGATCGGAATGCTCAGTTGGCGAAAGGCTACGACGTAGCTGATGTCTGCAACGAAGCCCATGCTCATGAGGACCAGGGTGTAGGTCAGATAGATCCCGACTCCGATGACGACCGAATCGCGAAGTGCAGCCGGACGCCATGCGGCCCTGAGCGCCCGTCGCCCCGCTCCGGTGAGGGTGAAGAATGCCGCAGACCAGACAGTCGAAGATACTGCGGCGAAGAACGCATAGACGAGCGCGATCCTCCAGGGGTTGTCGCCGGATTCTGTCCGAACAATGTTGAGAGCGTTGCTATCGACGATTGAATAGCCTGCGGTCGCGAGGGCGGCGAGAACTGCAAAGATGAGACCGGGCTTGAGGTAGATCTTGAAGGAGAGATCGCTGAGGCTCCGCATCGGTACGAGAAGGGCTCCGACGAATATTGCCGCAAAACCGGCGAGCCCCACTGGCGAGATTGCCTCGCCTCGGCCGATGGCGAGCGTCACGGCCGTAACGAAGATGACCGGGAGCGCACGAGAGAGAGGATAGGCGACCGACATATCGCCTCGCCGATAAGCCAAAGAAATGGATGCGTAGTAGAGCGTTTCAAAGCCTCCGGTGAGACAGAGAAGCAGCCAGGCAGCGCGAGGTATGTTGAATACCAAAGGGAGCAAAGCCCATGCGGCCGGCAGCAGGAGCACCGCACCGGTTAGGTTGGCAGCGACGAAAGCTGCCGGCGCAGCACCGCTGCTCTTGCCGAGCAGATTCCAACCGGCATGTGCAAAGGAGGAGACGAGAATCAACAGAACCGCGATGAGCGTCATCTCTTGTGTTTCGAGCGATAATGGTAGGCAACAACGCCGTCTCCCGCAAGCCTGGCCGGCGGTCGGCCGCTACCGGACAACGCGTTCGTTGACCTCGGTTGAGAGGGTGTCTATAATGAATACATCTTGTAATCGTGTGCATTTAGGGGCATCAGCTTCTAATCCCGACGTAATCCTCGACATGCGACGAACGAGCCCGAACCTCTGCTTTGGCCGCTCCTCCGCTTCGATGATCGTCTTTCTAAACTATGAAAGTCGAGACACGGCCTATCACACCGATACATCATTGGAGGAACGTCATGAAGCAATTCGAGCGTCGAATCGACAAAAACGGAGCTCCCTACCTCGTCACCTCACTTCCGGGGCTGCTCCTGACACGGCTGCCGCTGCTCAACAAGAGCATCTCCTTCACCGAATCAGAACGGACGGAGTTCGGACTGGACGGACTCTTTCCGTCCCATGTCGCTTCGATCGACGAGCAGATCCAACGCGAATATCTCAATTTCAAGAATTTCACGACGAATCTCGATAAGCATGTCTATCTGAGGGTCCTGCAGGATCGAAACGAGGTCCTGTTCTACGCACTGCTCGAGAGCCACCTCGAGGAGATGTTACCGATCATCTACACCCCCACTGTTGCCGAAGCGGTTCAGAAGTTCAGCCTCATCTACCGCTTCCCGCGCGGCATCGTGGTCTCCACGGCGAACATCGACCGGATAGAGACGATACTCGACAATGCACCGGTTTCGGAGGTGAAGCTCGTCGTGGCGACCGACTCGGAGGGGATCCTCGGGATCGGGGACCAGGGATTCGGCGGAATGGCGATCTGCATCGGCAAGCTCTCCATCTACACCGTCGCAGCCGGCATCGACCCCTCGACCACCCTGCCGGTGGAGCTCGACGTGGGCACCAACCGTGAGGATCTACTCAGCGATCCGCTTTACCTCGGAGTCAGGCACGAACGGCTGACGGGGGACGCCTACTACGACTTCATCGACCGATTTGTCACCGCGCTCCGAAAGCGCTTTCCGGGAGCAATCATACAGTGGGAGGACTTCTCGAAGGAGAAAGCCTTCACCGTGCTCGATCGCTACCGCGACGAGATTCCCTCGTTCAACGACGACATTCAGGGCACCGGCGCAATGGCGGTAGGGGGGTTGCTGGCCGCCGCCCGCAAAACCGGGCGAACGATCACCGACGAGATCTTCGCAGTCTACGGCGCCGGCGCCGCGGGCATAGGGGTTGCACGCGAAATCAAGGCGGCGATGGTCGGCCGGGGGCTTCCGGAAAAGGAAGCCGCCGCCCGCATCTTCGTGCTGGATTCGCGAGGACTTCTCCTTGCCGACCGCAAGTCGATGGAAGGCTACAAGCGCGAGTTCGCGCGTGACCCGGGCTGTATCAGCGGGTGGACGTTCGACTCGGCCGTGCCGGGTCTGGTCGAGACAATTCGCAATGGCAGCGTGACTGCGCTTCTCGGGGTATCTGGGAGCCACGGTGCGTTCGACCGGAGCGTTGTCGACGCTCTCAGTGCAAACTCGCCCTCTCCGATCGTGTTCCCTCTCTCCAATCCCACCGACAACAGCGAAGCAACGCCGAGAGATATCTACGAGTGGACGGACGGAAGGGCGATCGTGGCAACGGGGAGCCCTTTCCCGGACTATGAAAGCGACGGTAGGCGGCGCGCAGTCGCTCAGGGCAACAACGCATTCGTCTTTCCGGGAATCGGTTTGGGCATGTTGGTCTCGGGGGCACGACGGATGACGCCCGGCATGTTGAATGCGGCGGCGGAGGCGTTGTCGGCATATACCGATCCCGAACGTCTGGCCGAAGGCGCGGTATACCCGCCAATCGGCAGGATGCAGCAGTTGAGCCGGCACGTCGGAGAGGCTGTGGCGCGGCAGGCGGTTCTGGAGGAGGTCGCCCGAAATGACGTCGGCAATGACATAGTCGAATGCATCGATGCAATGATCTGGAGGCCGCACTATCTGCCAATCCGCAGAGGATGAGCCGTTAGACTAGTCTCATTTCCGTTTCTTGCGCGCCGAGCCTGCACCGTCGCCGGCGCGCGATCGGGATTTGGAGGCGCCGGTCCGCTTCGGAGTGGATTTGCCGGTCGATTTCGACTTGGAGGCCGGCTTCGGGGACGAAGTCGACTTGGAG
>CAZDMH010000001.1:80142-234939 GCA_964506755.1 uncultured Spirochaetales bacterium | reverse complement strand
TTCGGGGACGAAGTCGACTTGGAGGCCGGCTTCGGTTTAGAAGCCTGTTTGCTTTTCGCGGTGGCCGCGCGTTTCGAAGAGGTTCCCTCCGCGCTTCCCGCAGACCGCTTCGGCGCACTCCGGACGGTGATGCCGGGGAAGGCCGCTTCTGCCCCCTTGCTCTTCGGCTTCGAGATCGATACGCGGGCAATCGGCTTACTGCCGAGCCGCACGCCGAGGGTGTGCTGCCCCTTCACCGCGTAGTCCTCGATTTGGAACCTTTCCTCGGTGACCTTGATCCGGGGTCCGGCTTTGTAGCCCACTACAATCTCGCCCTCTTTCTGCGTCGTGAGCTTCAAGACCTCGTTGTCCTCAGGGATGATCACGTAGCCCTTGTCGAGGATGAATTGCTCGATCTTGCAGCGCTTGATGTAGCCGTATCCGGTGTCTTTTGCCCGGTAGACGACGGTGAATACCGTACGGGCGAGCGACTCCTTCTCGGCGAGTCCGCAGGCGAGCATCCCTTTGTCCACGAAGAGCTTCTCGGGGACGTCAATGACTGAATACACTCCGCTCGCCCGAATGACGAGAATGCGGTCGTAGCTCGACACCTCGAAAAGGGAACGCCCCGTTCTTACCTCGTAGCCGAGATAGCCGGTGTCGGCATCGTAGCGCAGCTCGAGGTTGCGCTGTGCGGCTTCCCGGACGTCGATCTTCTGAAAGGACTGCACCTGAGTACGTCGAACGAACGAGCCGCCGTAGTCCTTCACGAGCCCGTCGATGAAGCTCACGGCGTAGTCTGTAATGTGCGCAAGATGGTAGGCGATCTCCTTCAGACGGTTCTTGATCTCCCGTATTTCCTGCTTCGCCTTGTTGATGTCGAAGAGCGAGATTCGCCTGATTGGGATCTTGAGCAGACGCTCGATATCTTCTCGTGTCACCTCTCGCCTGATCTTCGGAGCAAAGGGTGCGAGGCCTTTGAAGACGGCTTGGTAGACCTTCTCCTGGGTTTCCATCTCTTCGATGGACTTATAGATGCGTTCCTCGATGAAGATCTGCTCAAGGGTCTTGGCGTGCAGTCGGTCCTTGAGGGTACGGTCCTCGAGCTTCAGCTCCGCGGTGAGCACGGCGACGAGCTGCTTGGCGTGATACTTAATGACCTCCGTGACCGTCATCGTGACCGGGTGGCGGTCGCCGATGACAAGAAGGTTGACCGATATCGACATCTCGCAGTCGGTGAAGGCGTACAGCGAGTCGATGACGTCCTTGGCGTAGACTCCGCGCGCCAACGAAAGCTCGATCTCGACGTTCTCGGTGGTGAAGTCGTTGATGCCGGCTATCTTGATCTTGTTCTTCTTGGCCGCTGCCTCTATCGAAGCGATGAGACTCTCGGTCGTGGTACCGAACGGTATTTCGCGAATGAGGATGCGCTTAGGATCACGGGTGTCGAGCTTCGCCCGCACCAGCACCTTCCCGTTGCCGTCCTGATAGTCCGAGACATCGACGAAGCCTCCGGACGGGAAGTCCGGATAGAGCTGAAACTTCTCACCGCGCAGGCACGCTTTTACCGCCTCGAGCACCTCGGTGAAGTTGTGGGGGAGAATCTTCGTCGACATTCCGACTGCAATCCCCTCCGCCCCCTGAATGAGGATGACCGGTATCTTCGCCGGAAAGGTTACCGGCTCCCTGTTTCGTCCGTCATAGGAGTCTTCGTACTCGGTAATCTCGGGGTTGTGGAGAACGCGCTTGGCGAGAGGCGTTATGCGGCATTCGATGTACCGCGCAGCCGAAGGCTCGTCGCCGGTCAGGATATTCCCGAAGTTGCCCTGTTTGTCGATGAATAGCTCCCGGTTTGCGAGCACGACGAGCGCGGAGTAGATCGATGCGTCGCCGTGGGGATGGTACTTCATGCAGTGGCCGGTGACATTGGCCACCTTGTGGAGCTTTCCGTCGTCCATCTCGAAAAGGGAGTGGAGTATTCGCCGTTGCACGGGCTTGAGACCGTCGTCAATGTGCGGAATTGCACGATCCTTGATGACGTAGGAAGCGTATTCGAGGAAGTTCGTGTTGAACAGCTTCGTGACGTAGGCCATCTATATGAGGTTCTCCATGATGAAGCTCCGGCGCTCTGGCGTGTTCTTTCCCATGTAGAACTCGAGAGTGGTCTGAATGTTCTTCAACGATTTCACGTTTACATTGATGAGGCGAATATCGGGCCCTATGAACTGACCGAACTCTTTCGGAGAAATTTCCCCGAGACCTTTGAACCGGGTTACCTCAGGGGAAGAAAGCTCTTTCAGCGCCGTGTCGCGTTCCTCGGGGTTGTAGCAGTAGCGGGTCTCCTTCTTGTTCCGCACCCGGAAGAGCGGCGTCTCGAGGATGTAGACTCGCCCGGCCACGACGAGCTCCTCGAAATAGTTGAGAAAAAAGGTGAGCAGCAGATTGCGAATATGAAACCCGTCGTGGTCCGCGTCAGTCGCAATGACGATCTTGCCGTAGCGCAGGTTTTCGATCTCATTCTCGATTCCGAGCGCCATCATCAGGTTGTAGAGCTCTTCGTTCTTGTAGAGGTCTGCTCGCCGACGGCTGAAGACATTCTGGGGCTTACCGCGCAGCGAGAAGATCGCCTGAGTGTAGACATCGCGCGCCGAAACCATCGGTCCTGTCGCCGACTGTCCTTCGGTGATGAAGATCATGCTGTTTTCGCCCTTCTCCCGATTCTCGCCGAGATGGTACTTGCAGTCTTTCAGGTTCGGGATCTTGAGCGCAATCTTCTTCGCGGCCTCCCGCGCCTCCTTTTTGACGGCGTTCAGCTCCTTGCGCAGCCGCTCGTTATTGACTATCTTCTCTTCAAGGCGCTTCGCTGCGGCCGTATTCTTGTGCAGAAAATCCACGACCCCCGACTTCACTTCATTGACGATCCATCCGCGGATTTCGGTGTTGCCGAGCTTGTTCTTCGTTTGACTCTCGAAGACGGGGGATTTCAAGCGGATCGCGATTGCACCCGCGATGCCCTCTCGAACGTCCTGTCCTGAGTAGGCTTTCTTGAAGAACTCGTTGACACCTTTGAGGACTCCCTCGCGGAAGGCACTCTGGTGTGTACCGCCATCGCTCGTGTATTGCCCGTTGACAAACGAGAAATAGGTTTCACCGTAGTTCTGGGTGTGGACAAACGCAAATTCGAGCTGTTTGCCCCGATAGTAGCCAATGTCATAGGAGGTTTCGTCACCGACCTCGGCGTAGAGCAGATCGTAGAGCCCTTTGTCGGACTTGAAGGCCTGGTTACCGAGATAGAGGGTGAGACCGGTGTTCAAGTATGCATAGTTCCACAGGCGCTGCTCGACGAACTCGAGGTTGAAGGCGTACTCGCCAAAGATCTCTTTGTCCGGCTGAAACTCGATGTAGGTGCCGTTTGCGATCTGCTTGGGGTTCTTCCCCTGTTTCTGACTCTTGAGGATACCCTGCCTGAACACTGCCTCCGAGTAACGCCCGTCGCGGTAGGAGACCACCCGAAAATGGGACGAAAGCGCGTTGACCGCCTTCGTTCCGACGCCGTTCAAGCCCACGCTGAATTGAAACACATCGTCGTTGTATTTCGCTCCGGTGTTGATGACCGAAACGCATTCGACCACCTTTCCAAGTGGGATGCCACGGCCCCAGTCCCTCACTTTGACGAGCTTGCCGTCGATCTCGATCCGAATCTTGTTGCCGAATTTCATGATGAACTCGTCCACGGAGTTGTCGATGACCTCTTTCACCAGCACGTAGATGCCGTCATCGAGGTTGGACCCGTCACCGAGCCGACCGATGTACATACCGGTGCGGAGACGGATGTGCTCGAGAGAGCTCAACGTCTTGATCTTGCTCTCATCGTACACTGCCGCGGCTTGATCGCTTTTCATCAGTGTCCGCCTTTCAGTCTATGTTTGGGAATAAACTCAATTCCCCCCAGTTCTTCAATATTATCGTTAAAATTCTCGTTGGTATCAAGAAGGTCCTCCCAGAGCCCCTCCTCGCGGAGTATCTGGTTGGGCCGGAATCGAATTTTGTAGCTCATGTGAGCGTTCCGGCCGACGTAATATCCCAAATAGACGAAATCAAGGTTTCGCTTCAGACCGATCTCGATCTCCTTGAAGACAGCGTAGCTTCCGAGGCTTTCACGCCGATATCGGTCGTCGTAGTAGCAATACACCGCCGAAATGAGTGAGTCGGTCATGTCGAGGTGGGAGACGGCGATGAGCTTCGTACCGTCGAAAACCGAGAGCTGATAGGCGAACGGGAGCGGTTGAAAGAAGGTATCGACGAACTCTTCGTAGCTTTCTCGACTGCCATCGGAAGGAGGAGGCTCGAAGCGAAGCTTGTGGGCGAGGTAGAGCTCGAAGGCCTCGGGAGAGGGATGTGGACGCTCGAGTGTGACAGAAAATCGAGCGTTTCGGTTCAAGAGGCGACGGCCGGAACGCGGGAAGCGGTAGCCTGTTAGGGTTACTCGCAGCGGCACGCACAGGTGACAGCCCGAACACACGGGCCTGAAGAAGTAGTTGCCGAAATGGCGATACCCAGCGGCCAGAAGCTCCTCGAGATCGCGTTCGCCGAGAGACTCCGCGACCAACCGTTCGTGCGTCGCGAGATTCCCCGAAATGTAGGGACATGCTCCGGTCGACTCACCCAGCAGGAAACCCCGGATGCTCATGTCAGGTTGGGTTGCCGTATCGTGAGAGGCGCGCCGAGTGCCGAATCATCTCACAGCCATTTCTTCTTCTTGAAATACCAAATCATTCCCAAGGCGGTGAGCACAATCACCCCCCAGGCCGCCGGATAACCCCACTTCCACGCGAGCTCAGGCATGAAATGGAAGTTCATGCCGTAGACACCAACAATGAACGTCGGCGGCATGAATATCGTCGCGATGATCGTGAGCACTTTCATCGTCGAATTGAGCTGCTTGCTGAGATTCGTCTGGTGGAAATTGAGCAGACCCGCTACGGTTTCGCGGTAGACCTCCACCGTATCGACGACCTCGAGCACGTGATCGTAGACGTCGCGGAAGAAGACGCGAGTCGATTCGTCGATGATTTCGTGTTCGCCTTTCAGTATTTCGTGGATGTTCTCACGCAGTGGCCACACGGATCGCCGAAAAAGCACAGCCTGCCCTCTGAGGTCGTGGATCTGGGGCACGGAATCGAGGCTCGACCGGAAGACGACTCGATCCTCGATCTCTTCGAAACGGTCCTCGAGCTTTTCGAGCACCACATAGTAGTTATCGACGATGGCGTCGACGAGGGTGTATGCGAGATAATCGGCACCCATCTTTCGGATTCTCCCCTTCCCCGAACGCAGACGTTCACGAATGATTTCGAAGACATCACCCACACGCTCCTGGAACGAGATTACATAGCCCTTCCCGAGTATCAGACTCACCTGCTCTGAGGTCGTTCCGCGATTCTCCTCGTCCCACGTTAGCATCTTGAACGACATGAACAGGTAATGATCGTAATCCTCGATTTTGGGCCGTTGATCGGGGTTCTGAATATCCTCGAGAACGAGGGGATGAACCTCGAACACGTTCCCGATCTGCTCCAGGGTTTGGGAGTCCTGAATCCCGTCTACGTTGAGCCAGGATACCTTCGACGGGTCTTTGATTGCGTCGAAATCGATCCGCCCCTCGATAGTCCATTCGTGGCATTGTTCCTTGTCGTATTCGAACAAGGTCTTTCCTGCGGGCTGATAACTTCCCTCGTCTGCGTGGACCAGAGTTCCGGGGGGGACGCCGACACGCTTCTTTCGTTTTCGAACAGTGCTCCTCATCTGCTCCTACACTCCTCTATCGGAACGAAACCGACAGCTCTATTGGCTTCTCCAGCGTCGCAATCGCTATCAGCGGAACTCGAAAGGTGACCGAATTCCCGGTTCGTGCTCCCCCGGATTCGGAGACTACCGTGCCCTTCACGTTCAGCACGATCGTCATGAACGACGAAGTGAGAGCCTGACGGATCTTCTGCTCGTTTGCGTAGTCGGCGAACGCATACTCAAGCAGATTCAGATACTCCTCCTCGCTGTAGCGCTTCGAACCCTGCGGAGCAAGGGACGCAAGAAGGGGATCATCGCGAAACGGCGGCAACGCGGCAACCGCGGGCCAGTTTGCGCGAGAAAGCGTGAGCGTGAGCGTCTTGATTCCGTTGTGGCTCGTGAGCACGAGAGGCGATGTAGTCTGACGGGAAATCGAAGGCCCGCGAGCGCCTGATCCGCCGCCGGAGGTTTCAGCCGCCGCAGTCAGCTCGGGAAACAGGGAATTGACGTCGTCGAAGCTGAAGCCCATCCGGAGGGTATCCCGGCTTGGGTTCGACAACGAGGTGAGCTCGACGCCTTTTAGACCGGTGAAAGCGTTACGAATCCGCGATAGATCGAAAAGCGTTCCACCGTCCGTTGGCGGATTCCCGAGGCTCCCGATAACGTCGGTCATGTACTGCACGATGAGCGGGCCAAGCGTGACCTCCACTTCGGCGCTCCCGGAGCCGTTGGGGTCGATCGTCACCTGCTGACGCATCGAGCAGCCGACGACGGTAAGAACCGCCGCGGCAAGGAGACCATACTTGGCTGCCTTCATGGAGTAACTCTATCGGCCGGCCGGAGGCTCGTCAACTCGCAAATGGAATGGGGTCGTACTGAAAACTGTACATGAGACGAGTTGAACTTTTCGTGTCAACCGTCCATACTTGCCTTCACATGAAAGGGATCATCGTTGCCGCCGGCTACGGGACTCGATTTCTTCCGGCGACGAAGACTGTGCCAAAAGAGATGTTGCCGCTGATCGACAAACCGTCGATCGCGTTCATCGTCGAGGAGTTCATCGCCTCGGGGATTACCGAGATTCTCATTATTTCATCACGCCGAAAGAAGATCCTCGAGGACTACTTCGACCGCGAGATGGAGCTCGAGTCGGTCTTCACGGCCGAACAGGCCGAAGAAAAACTCGAAAAAATCAAACCCTACAAGGCGAAGATCTACTTTGTGCGCCAGCAAGAGATGTTGGGGACGGGACACGCCCTCCTGCAGGCCAAATCGGTGTTGGGAAATGAGCCCTTCGTGGTCGCCTACCCCGATGATCTGCACTTCGGTGCAAAGCCGCTGACGAAACAGCTCATAGAGCTTTTCGAACAGACCGGCTGCTCGGTGCTCTCGACAATACACGACCCACCCAACCTCTCGCGCTACGGCGTGTTGGAGCTCGCCGAAGACAACCTCCACGTCCTCGACATAGTTGAGAAACCCGATCCCGGCAGCGAGCCGAGCAAGGAAGCCTCGATCGGTCGATACCTTTACACGTCGGAGCTGTTTCGACTTCTCGAGGAGGGTTGGGAACTGCACCGGGGCGGAGAGTACTACCACACCTATGCGCTGAGGCAGCTCATGAAGCAGGGGAAGGTCGTCTACCGTGCGGTGGAGGGAGAGCGGCTCGATACCGGCAGCCCGGAGGGCTATCTAGAAGCGATCATCCGCTATGCGTCATCGCAGAAGCAATACCGAGGGGTGCTCGAAAGAGCGCTCAAGAGCTACTTTCAGCCCTCCTAAAGACGAGCTGCCCGCGCTCGGGTCGTACGTCGCGAAAGAAGAGGAGCATGACAATCCCCACTGCAAACGCTACCACTGACGGGATGAGCCAGTAGGTTCGATACCCGGAGAGGCCGGGAGAGCCCGCCACGGCCACATCGAAGGCTTTACCGGCGCTCAAGTTGCCGACAAGCGCGCCGAGGCCCATCGTCGCGATCGTGAAGAACTGTTGAACACCCGAGCGCGTCTCGACGTTGCTGCGCGAATCGAGGAATATCGGCGCGGCTCCGAAGAAAAGGCCGAAACAGAGTCCGTGTGAGGCGAGAGCAACCACGACGAGGGCAATCGGGGAGCCGATGAAGAGAAGAAGAAAGCGTATCAACTCCATCGCGATACCGCCGACGAGCACCGCCTTGAAGCTGACGCGAGCAAGTAGCAGCCCGAGAATCGCCATGACCGCGATTTCCACCAATTGCCCGATGCTCATGAGCGGCATGATCGACCCGGCCGGAACGCGAAGATGAGTCAGAAACAAAGCGCCTCCGAAGTAGTAGTAGGTGTCCATCGCGAAGACGAAGAAACTCACGACCAGAAAGAGCGCGACCTGAGGATCGCCGATCACCTTCAGGGCCTCCTTCGGGAACAGCCTCCCTCCTGCGGCCTCGCGGGGCTCGCCGCTCATCCGTCGTCGGACAACCGGCGCCGGCGATCGAGGCAGAAAGAAGGAATAGGCTGCGATGACGAAGGAAACGATGCTCGAGAGCTTGAGGGCGTCGGGAAGTCGTTGGGGAACGTGCGTGCCTCCACCTCCCCGCAGCCAGAAAAAGCCGAATAGCCACGCGACGGTGACCCAACCCACGGTCCCCCATAGGCGTATCCCTCCGAATCGGCGCCGAGTGTCCGGGGAGTGATGCAGCGCGATCACATTAGCAAGCGCGTTTGTCGGCCCGTAGACCAGAATGTAGACGAGGTAGACGAGCAACACGGACAGAAAACGATGCTGAAACGACAGAACCAGCATGAGCAGCCCGCCCACCGCGTGACAGAGCCCGTAGAGTCGGTCCGCGCGCAGGACCCGGTCGGCGACTATTGAGGCGAGCACCGGAGAGATGAACGAGGATGCCGCAGACATCCCTATTATCAACCCGGCCTGGGTTCCGGAGAAATACAAAAAATCCCTGAGATAGAGACTGAAGATGGGCAGGGTGGTGCCGCCAAGAAAGAACTGCAAGAACATCATCGTTCGCAGTCGAAGATTCACCTGTCGAATCACTGAACGTTCCGTCTCATGCGACCGAGCGCGGTCGCCGAAGTCAGTCGAATATCTTGCCCGGATTGAGAATGTTGTCCGGGTCGAACACCTTCTTGATCCTTCGCATCAGCTCGATTTCCGTCTCACCCATGACGAGGTGCATGTACTGTTTTCGCTTATGCCCGATGCCGTGCTCGCCGCTGATCGTCCCGCCGAGCTCGTTTACAACTCGATACAGCTCCGACAGGATCTGCGGCTCTCTATCCTCCCACTCCTCGTTGCTCCAGCTCGGATTCGATTTTGGGTGGGCGTGCAGGTTACCGTCTCCCGCGTGGCCGAAACAGGGTATGTCGATATCGAATTGCCGCTCTATCTCCCGAAGTCGCTTCAGGAACTGCGGAATCGAGGCGATCGGCACCACGACGTCCTCGATCGATTGGAGGGTGGAGCCGCGGCGAAGCGCCAGGGGAACGCGTTTTCGGATCTTCCAGAAGCGCTCGCTGTCCTCGGCCTTGTCGCCAACGTAGACTGCGATGGGATCGTGCTGACGACACAGATTCTCGATCGTCGCCGCGTCGGAGCGAACCTCGCCCTCGTGCACACCGTCCACCTCGAAGAGCATCATCGCGTCCGCATCCCGGTAGGGGATCGTCTCGCCCAGCTGTTCGCAGGTCTCGGTGAGGCTCTTACGGTCGATGAACTCGGCCGATGTCGGAACTATTCCCCCTGAGGTCATGATGGAGGCGACGACATCGATGGCGGACTGCGCGTCCTTGAACAATACCGCCACGGTCAACCGATGCTTGGGCCGGGGAAGCAGCCGAATATAGATCTTCGTGATAACGGCAAGGGTGCCTTCCGATCCGGTCAGTAACCCGATGAAGTTGTAGCCGGTCACGTCCTTCAGTCGCTTTCCCCCGAACTGCACCACTTCACCGGTCGGAAGCACCGCTTCGAGCCCCGTAACGTAACGCCCTGTGACACCGTATTTGATGGCGCGACCCCCACCCGCATTCTCCGCAACGTTGCCGCCGACGAAACAGAACTCGTCGCTCATCGGGTAACCGGCGAAGAAGAGTCCCTTCTCCATCGCCGCCTCTTCGAACTTGTTCGTTACCACACCGGGCTCGACGACCGCGATGAGGTTCTTGGAATCGATTTCGAGAATGTGGTTCATGCGCTCGAGCGACAAGCAGATTCCCCCATAAAGCGGGACTGCGCCGCCTGAGAGCCCGCTGCCTGCACCCCGGGGGGTAACCGGGATTCTGTGCTGCGAGGCGAGCTTCATGATCTGTGAAATCTCGCTCGTAGAGCCGGGTTTGACGACAATTTCCGGGAGGTGGGCGTACTTCTTCTCGGTTACCATATCGTGGGAGTATCTCGTGATCCGTTTCTCGTCATCGCCGACGATAACCTGATCGGCGCCGCAGATTTCGATCAACCGATCGACAGTCGCCCCTTCAACTTTTGCGTATGTGTTGGCCATTCCTCCGTGCCTCCGGCTGCCATTATAGGGGCATGGCGCGGACCATCCAAGTGTTGTGGCTCCGCGACGGTGCGGGAGATTCGCCGAGGAACCTCGCTATGCAAGTGAGCCGACTCGACGTGATGTGCTCGTAGACCTGTTCGCCGAGGCTCTTTGTCTGAAGCTCGAAACAGAAAAGTCGCGCTACTTCTGCAGGAGATGGACCGTATAGCCGTGTATCTCCAGATTGAGGACGATCTCCGTCTCCCTGGAGTCTTGACCGGCAGGAGAGTCGGAGACCGCTTCGATTCCCTTGCGCTTCAGATACGCAGACGCGCGACGCAGGTTGTTTGTTGCGATGAAGATTGCGCCTCGGCTGTCGGCGGATCCGTCGCCCAAAAGCTCGACCCCGCTTCCGGCGAGCGGCGCCCCTCCGATTTCGCCGACCGGCCAGAAGAACAGCCAGGAGAGCAGCTGCGCCGTTTCCGCAGCCTTCTCGGCGCTGCCGGTGGGTAGCCCGACCCGGGCAATTTCAAATCCGTGCACTGCGGCGACCGCGCTGCGCACTAGCCCTGTTATTTCCTTGAATTTGCCGGCTGAGATGAGATCGCCCTTCACCATCCAACTTCCCCCGCAGGCGAGTATTCGATCGTACGACAGATACGATTGCAGGTTCGATTGATTGATGCCACCGGTGGGGATGAACTTCACGCCGCCGTAGGGCGCGGCCATTGCCTTGATCATCTGAAGCCCGCCGGATGCTTCTGCGGGAAAGAACTTGACGGCCGGCAACTCCCGCTCGAGCGCCATCTCGAGCTGGGACGGCGAATTGATACCGGGGGTAACCGGGATGTCGTGGTCGAGACACCAATCGACGACCTTCGGGTTGAATCCGGGAGAGACGATGAATCGCGCGCCGGCGGCGGCGGCGCGTTCGGCCTGATCGACAGACAAGACCGTCCCGGCGCCCACCAGAAGCTCCGGAAGCTCGCGAGTGAGGGTACCGATCGCCTCCACCGCGGCGTCGGTCCTGAACGTCACCTCCGCGACCGGCAGCTCCCCTTCGACCAGCGCCCGCCCGAGCTTGACGGCGTCGCCCGCTCGCTCGATCTTGATGACCGGTACCAACCCGAGCTCGCCGATTTTTTCGAGGATTTCGTTCATGCGGCCTCCATCTGACATATTTGATTTCAAATTATGGTCGAGTGCTCGAATCAGGACAAGAGGGGCGACTTCGCTCGCTCGCCCGTCTGCCGGTCGATTCGGCGGCATGTGGCTGTCGTGAGCTTGTTCTTGACAATGCTTCCCGCGTACGTCCTACTCGCGGAGGCGGTCCGGAACGTGGATTACCTCGCGGGGTTTGCTACCCTGTTGGGGGCCGACTATGCCCCGCTCCTCGAGGTCCTCGACGATGCGCGCTGCACGGTTGTAGCCGATTTTCAGCCGGCGCTGCAGGTAAGAAGCCGAGGCTTTGCCGGCGTTGACAACTATGTCGAGCGCCTGGTCGAGCATCGGGTCCGAGCCGTCGTCGTTCATGAGGCTGAAGTCGTCTCCATCCTCCTCGTCGATGAAGATCTCGTCGTCGATGTACTCGGGTTCACCGAGCGTCTTTACGTGGTCGGTCACTCGCTCCACCTCCTCCTCGGAGAGAAAGGCGCCCTGTATTCGGGTCGGGAAGGGGTTCTGTGAAGAGGTGAAAAGCATGTCGCCCCGGCCGAGCAGCTTCTCGGCTCCGACCGCATCGATGATGATCCGAGAGTCGAACTTGCTTGCGACCATGAAGGCGATTCGCGACGGGATGTTGGCCTTGATGAGCCCAGTGATGACGTCGATCGACGGACGCTGCGTCGCGAGGACGAGATGGATACCGATTGCCCGTGACATCGCGGCGAGCCGGGCCAAGGTCGACTCGAGCTCTTTGCCGGTTGTAGCCATCAAATCGGCGAACTCGTCGATAATGATCAGGATGTAGGGCAAGGGGCTCTGAGCGAGCTTTCGGTCCTTGATGCGCTTGTTGTAGGAGCGAATGTCGCGTACTCCCATCGCGTCGAGCAGGGAGTAGCGGCGTTCCATTTCGTAGATGCAGTATTGCAGCGCCTGGAATGCCTTCTTGGGCTCCGTAACGACCGGTGTAAGGAGGTGAGGAATGTCGTTGTAGAGCTTCAGCTCGACGATCTTCGGGTCGATGAGGATCATCTTGACTTCTTCGGGGCGCCGACAACTGAGCACCGAACAAATGATCGAATTGACGCAAACCGATTTGCCGGAACCGGTCGCACCTGCGATCAAAAGGTGCGGAGTTTGGACGAGATCGACCACCTGCGCGTTGCCGGTGATGTCCTTGCCGAGGGCAACGGGTATCTCCATCTTGTTCTGGTTGAAGTCCGCGGAAGCAACCATCTCTTTGAACGAGACGATAGCACGATGCCTATTCGGTACCTCGATTCCGACGGCGTGCTTGCCGGGGATCGGTGCGACGATACGTACCCGCGATGAGGCGAGCCTGAGGGCGATGTTGTCCGCGAGGTTCACGATTTTCGAAAGCTTTACCCCCGGTGCAGGCAGGATCTCGAACATAGTGATGACTGGTCCCTTCCGGATCCCGGTAACCTCCGCCTGAATGTTGAACTCCTCGAGAGTATGCTTGAGCGTCTGTGCGGCCTTCTCGGTCTCGGCGTCGATGACCCAGTATTCGCCGTCCGCATAGTCGTCCAACAGCCGCCCGAGGGGAACATCGTAGGCGACGCGCTCCCGTTTCGGGGGCGTCGACGGGGGCGAAGCGTGCAGGGAGTTTCCGCGTTTCGCACCGTTGATTCTGTAATCGTTCATCCCGTCACCGACCTCGACGGCGTCCTCGGGATTCCCATCGAGCTCATCAGACAGGGCTCCGTCGATTTCCGAAAGCCCGACTTCGTCCTCCGATTGCGGGTCGAGCTCGAAGAAGGAACCGTTACGATAGACTAGTATCGGCTCTCGTTCCACTTGCCCCGTTTCGCCGTCCGTGCCGTCGGTGTAGGCGACCTCCATTTCGTCGAGCTGGACCTCCTCAACTTCGGATTCGAGGTCCCACTCATCGCTCGATTCGACGGGCTGAGTCTCATTCCCGCCTCCGTTCAGAACACGCCTGCTCCGCAGCTCCCCGAGCGGCGGAAGGTCCGGGAACTCGAGACCGGAGCGCCCTTCGAATACCGGTTCCTCGACCGGGCGCTCAAACGATTCGTCGATCGGGGCCGCGAGAAGTATCGGGCGCCCCACAGCGTAGTCAGCCGCGTTCCCTGCGGCTGGCCTCTGCTTGCCGCCGAATTCTCCCGTTTCATTCTGGCTCGAACCGTCGGAGTCTTCCTTCCCCAACCCGCTTCGCCGTTCGGCAGCCGTCCAGATACGGAACATTGCGAGAAGCTCGAGCACGAGCAGAAGCAGAAGCAGAAAGGCCCCGCCCTTCTGTCCGAGCACGGCTCCGATGAAACGGGTAATCGGAGCGTCGCCCCCAACGAAAAGCAGCTTTAGAAAGAGACTAATTGTGAGAAAAGGAAGGATCGTAAAGCTCAGGACCCCAACAAGCTCTCTGCGAAAACCGGGAAGGTAGGCAAGCACCGCGGCAAGAAATAGATAAACCGGTACGTAAAAGGCGGTCCACGAAAAGCTGTCGGCGAGAAAGCTCCCCGGTACACGAAGAAACTGCGGGATAGCATTGATATTCGAAAAACCGGCGAATACCGACAGAAGTGCATAACCGCCGGCCACGCACAAGGCGGTAGCTGTGAAAAGGGACAACCACTTAGAACGCACCCTGATGCTCCTCTCATACGATTATCGGTGCCCCCGGGAGCTTCTGAAGCGGGAATTGCCCGCTGAGAGTCCCGAGATGGAGAGATTGCAGGAAGATCAACTAGAAGGTCGGAAGGATCTCCTTGACGATCTGCCTCGGGCTCATTCCGTAATATAGGTAGCCATAGGCAACAGCAGAGACGAGGATCTTTTTTACGTATCCTTGGGTCTCGTTGAAGGGAACCGCCTCGAGAAACAGGTCATCGGGAAGACCGGGATAGTAGGCTTTCCACCGTTCCACACGGTTGTATCCCGCATTGTATGCAAAGAGAGCCTCACCGATGTCGTGGAACCGGGTGATGAGCGTGCTCAGGTAGTGCGCTCCGATCGCCAGATTGTCGCTTGGGTCGGTTATCGCCGGATCTTTCATTCCCATCCGGTGGGCGATGTCCTTCGCCGTGGCCGGCATGAGTTGGGTAAGCCCGACCGCACCAGCTGAAGAGGTTATGGAAGCGTCGAAGTAGCTTTCCTCCCTTACCATCCCGTACATCACCGGCAGAGAGATCTTCTCCGTTCTTGCCACCTTCTCTATCAGAGAGCTGTAGGGCTGTGGGTAGTAGAGCTTCAAGTCGCTCTCGCTCAAGCTCGCATTGGGACGGGCGACCAGATCGTCCATCAGTCGAAGGGACTCGAGGATCTTCCCGTGGGTATGCAGCTGTTCCACGACCAGCCGTATGAATGAATTGCTGAGCATGCTGCTTCTGCCGCGAGCGTTTGCATAGGCTTCTTCGAAGAGATTGTAGGAGACAAAGCCCATGATGAAGTTCTCCCAATCGGTGTTTTCGCCGTTCGACTTGACCTGCACCGGGTTCCCGTTCCTATCGGGGGTGAGGACCCGCGGGATCTTGTCGAGCCGAGCCGCTGCAAGAAAGGTGTAGTAGCGATCGGCGTCCATCGCCACGACCTTCTCGAGCAGGTCCTTGGATACCTGCTTACTGTTTGGAACCTCTATGTATCCCGCGCCGATGGCACTCGCAACGTCGTAGGCGACCCGAACGACGATCCGATCGTCCGCCCGCCCGTCGAGCTCGTGATAGAGCTTCCAGAGCACCGACCATTCGCGACGTTGTATCAAGTCTGTGCAAAGCTCGTTGAGAACGTCGTCGAAGAACCTCGGATCGTGCCACTGACTGGCGTATTTCGAGATCTCGGAAACAGCGCCTGCCGGGGAGCGATGCACTTCACTGTCGATGATGTACCAGGCCATACGGTCGTATTGATGATCGTCGGGGGCGTACCCGATGGCGCGTCGATAGGCGATCCCGGCGTCGGCATAGTAGCGGGCGGCGTGATACAGATCTCCTAGAGTCTCGTAGGCCGCGTAGAGGCTTTCGGAGGTACCGGCGTTGGCGAGAAGGTCCGACACGAGCTTACGGAAGACTGCTGCTCCCGTGCGCGGGGCCGACGCACCGATGTACGCCTCTCCCAGGTCTCGCAGGTCCCAGGGGGTAAGCAGGAGAGGATTCTCGGAGGTGATGAGCGGCCGCAGCGCGGTGAGGGCCGGACCGTAGTCCTGTTTCGCGATGTCGTACTTGCCCTCCATAAAGGCCCAATCGGTTGCCGAGAAGTCCGACTTTATCTTCTCGAGCTTGAAGTACTCGTATGCGCGTATCTGGTATTGTGATGCCGGCTGCTCGGAGAACAGCGTGATGAAGAGGCTTTGCCATCCTGGCTTGTCGAGTCGATAGCTCGATACGGCCCGGAACAATGCAAGCTCGCGGTCCTCTACCGCCGTCCCGTCCGGATTCTTGAATGAGGCGATTCGTTCGAGGCCCGTTAGCACGTTCTCGTCCTTGTGTTGCCAGTACCACGCCTCGAGCAACTGGCGATAGAAGTAGCGTTCCGGATAGGTCGAAAAGGCCTGCTTTGAGAGCTCTTCCGCTTTCGCGTATTCGCTCGTCTGCAAGTAGTAGGTTATGAGCTCCTTGGCCGCCTGTTTTTGCCAGATGCCGCTGCCGCGTTGCCACTCGAGCTCGAGCAACCTGAGTGCAATGACGGGCCTCCCGACCTTTTTCATGACATAGGACATGTAGTAGGGTGCATTGTCACCGAGACGGGAGATGTCACCGAGGTCGACCTTCGAGAAGTCGATGTTCTTCAGAAACTCGACGTTTCCGGAATGAACGTCCTTCGAAAACTGATCGAGCTTAATGTTCCAAACCGTGCCGGGATAGCAGCTCGAAAGGCTGGCCGCGAAGAGTGTGACAACGAGTAGGTTTCGGAGCAGCACGAGATTTCCATGATGTGGGGCTCCTTCGCGAACCGGCGGTCGACGAATCAACACCCTGTCGGAGCCCTTTCTACCGTTCGGGGATGTAGATCTGCGTCTGAGCAAATATCAGATTTGGATTCCGTATGTTGTTCGCTTTCGCAATCTTCCCGTAGAGCCACGGAGTTCGGTAAAACGAGTTGGAAAGGTCCCAAAGAGTGTCTCCCCATCGAATTTGATAGACGACCCCGCCCTCGTGGTACTGCTTCTGAGCACCTGCGGACGTCGATGATTGCCGCGTCGCGACCGAGCTCTTCGGCGCGGCAGGTGCGGCGGCGGCAGGTGCAGGCTCGGCCTGTTGAGCGGGAGGCGATTGGGCCGGGGCCGGGCTTGCGGACGGAGCCTGGGTTGTCGTCGGAGCCGCGGTCGCCGTGGGAGCCGTGGCTGCGGGTCGCCGCATGAACCAGAGCACAAGAAGCACGACTATCACGATGAGTGCCGCGGCGAGTACCCCGATACTCACATACTGGACCACCCGACGCCGACGCAGGCGACGCACGTCCTCCTCGACGGCGCGGAAATCGGAGGGCATCGACTCGGAGGTGAGTCGATTCTGTTCGGCCGGGCTGACACCGAGCTCCGGCTGATAACGCTCGTCGAGATCGAGCTCCGGCATGTCCATACCGGAGCCACCGCCGATCGAATCGAGTGCGACCGACAGCGTCTGGTGTTCACCGGTCACGTGGTCGCTCGCCTGTGCATCGAGACGCCCCGCATTGTCCAGCTTGACGATGAGCTCGATCTCCGGGTTTCCTTTTGGTGCGGGCTCGATTTCATCGATTACCAGGGTCCCGATGTACGTCGCACCCGAGATTCCGGTTCCATTGCCGCGGTAGAGATCGATTTGGGCACCCGACTGATTGTCACTGACCGTCGTCAAAATGACACGCTTCCTGCCGGGACCGCCCTCTTCGAGGACCGGGTAAAATGAACCGTCTGCGATTTTTATGCCGATAGAGGTTTCTGCCACAGTCCCTCCTACCACTCCCAGTCAAAGCCTATCGCCACAGATTTCCTTTGTCAACATCGCTCTTTTGCCCGTGGAATCGCTCCTGAGACTGATTTGCGGCAAGCGATAGGGGGCGAATCGAATTGACAGCTGCGAGCCTGAAAACGCATAATGCGTTATGACGATACTCGTGCCGATGATTCCGTTGATTCTGCTTCTCATCGTCCTGGCTGTCTTGTTTATCGTCATAACAGGTCGCAGAAGCAAGGCCCAGCGCGGACCAAAGAACAGACTTTCGGGCAAAGACAGAGCGACCGTGCTGCGCGAAGCGAATCGCCGGCTGAGTCAGAATCCCCGGGACGCCGAGGCGCTCCTCGCGCTCGCCGAGCTCCACTACGGCGACGGCGATTACGAGAAGTCGATGAATGAGTACGAAATCCTCATCGGTATGTGCGCCACGAACCCCTCGCTCGACGAGTATGACGTAACAGTCAAGTACGCCCTGTCCGCCCTGAACTGCGGACACGAAGAGGAGGCCTATGGCAGCCTTCTCATCGCGTACGCAGCCAAGACCGACGGTTTCGACGTCAACTTCAATCTCGGCTACCTCGAATATCAACGTAAGAACTACGAACGGGCAGTTTCTCATCTCTCCCAGGCGCGGGTCCTCGAGCCCGAGCATCCAGGCACGCTCAAATATCTCGGACACAGCCTTTTTGGCGCAAGAAGATATGCGGAGGCGGGCACCCTTCTGCGCAAGGCGGTCGAGCTCGCCCCCGACGACAAGGAATCGCTGTTCGCGCTTGCCCGATCCTACCACGAACTGGGCCACGAAGAGCAGGCGCTCAAGATCTTCTCACATCTTCGTACCGACCCCAAGCTCGGTCCGAACGCCGCCCTTTTCGCCGGGACCATTCACCTCAAAACGCGACAGTACGATCTCGCGGAGACAGATTTCCAGATTGGGCTCCGTCATGAGGAGATCAAGGACGAGGTGTCGCTCGAGTTGAAGTACCGGCTGGCCGCAACCTACATTCGGCAGGAGAATATCGCAACAGCATTGGGCCTCTTACGCGAAATCGAGATGGTGTCTCCTGAATACAAGGACGTGAAAGAACTCATCGCCCGGTATCAAGAGATGAGCACGAACGCGAACCTCAAGATATACCTCATGTCCCCGACCTCCGACTTCGTCACACTCTGTCGCAAAGTCCTGGCCGGCTTCTTTCCCGACGGCAAGGCAAAGGTCACCGATGTCTCGATCCAGCGTTCCGAGTTCGCCGATATCTTGGTCGAGGTTACCTCGCCGAAGACGATCGAGTCGGTCCTCTTTCGGTTCATGCGCGCGAGCGGCACTATCGGTGAGCTCGTCCTTCGTGACTTCTACTCTCGCATCAAGGAGATACGGGCCGCGAGAGGCTACTGCGTGGTGGCGGGGGTGTTTACCGAAGGCGCCAAGCACTTCGTCGAGGCAAGACCGGTTGATCTCGTCGAGAAAGACGAGCTCACACGACGATTGGGGAAACTAGTCAAATAACGGTCTCATGACGAGAATATGACGCTGCTCTTCTAGACCGGGTACGACAACCTGAGTTACTTCCGCCGACTCGAGCAGCGGTTCGATATCTGCGAGCTCCCGGTCGACCACCTGACGTTTGCCTTTGAAGGCGACCACCGCCCCTCCCTCTGCGGTTATCGAAAACAATGCCGGTGCAAACGTGGACAACTCGCGGAAGGCCCTGAAGGTCACTATCGAAAAGCGTTCTCGGATTTCGCTCAGATCGCGCTCGAGCACGCGTACGCGGTCTTTGAGGTCGAGGAGGGTAACGACGGTACGCAGGAAGGAGGCGCGCCGAGCCGAGCGCTCGATGAGTGTAAACGCGCTGTCCTCCATGAGAAGCGATAACGGTATGCCGGGGAAACCCGCTCCGGAACCGACATCGGCGACAGTCGCGTGCGGGAGGGCACGAATGAACGGCAGACCGGACAGCGAGTCGAGCACATGCCTGACGATCAGCTGTTGACCCGTTGCTTTGACGAGATCGGTCCGCTTGTTCCATAATTCGAGCTCAGACAGGTACAGCTCGATACGACCGACGACCGGTTCCGGCTCGATTCCGAGCCGCTTCATTCCTTCACTGAGCGCCGACATCGTTCCTTTCAGGCGACACCCTCGCCGCGGTCTTTCGTCAATAGCACGAGGAGAATTGTCACGTCCGCCGATCGAACCCCCGAAATGCGGGAGGCTTGTCCAACGGAGACCGGCCTGATCTCCTTGAACTTCTGCCGGGCCTCGTTGGATAGGCCCGTCGTCGCATCATAGTCGAAATCGGGGGGGATCCGAACACGTTCCATCTTCCTGAAGCGCTCTATTTGCTTCTCCTGACGGGCGATGTAGCCCTCGTACCGTATGTCGAGACCCGCGAAATGACGGACCTCACTCGGCCATTTCTCGAGCGCAGGCTCGAGCGGCATGAGGTCTTCGAGCTGCACCGTTTGGGTCTTCAAGATCTGGTCGAAGGTCTTACCGACGTGTCTCATAAGGACCTCCTCGAGCGGAGTGGCATCCTCGCCGCTCGGCCCCTCTTCATCCACCTCGGACTCCGCGGGCTGGACGCTCCGCAGTTGGATCACTCGAGAGCTGCTGCCCGGCAAATCCTCTTCGCGGAGCCTGCGCCGGCGCAGCAGCTCTTTGACCTCCTCGATGCCCCGGCGTTTTCGCTCGAGCAGCTCCATGTCCTCTTGATGCTGCAATCCCGCCGTGAAGCCCTTTTCGAGAAGTCGGATGTCGGCGGTGTCATGACGGAGGCTCAGTCGATATTCGGCACGCGAAGTGAACATCCGGTAGGGCTCTTCGGTGCCGAGGGTGACGAGATCGTCGATGAGAACGCCGGCGTAGGACTCAGCGCGCGAGAGTACGAGCGGATCCTTACCCTGCAGGTACATTGCCGCATTGATTCCGGCCAACAGTCCCTGGCATCCCGCCTCTTCGTATCCTGAGGTACCGTTCGTCTGCCCGGCGACAAAAAGCCCGGCGATTCTCTTCGACTGCAGGCTGGGAAAAAGCTGCCGGGGGTCCATGAAGTCGTACTCGACTGCGTAGCCGGGACGCATCATCTCTGCGTTCTCCAGACCGGGGATCGTCGCGAGCATCGCAACCTGTACGTCCTCGGGGAGGGAGGATGAGATTCCGTTGAGATACATCTCCTCGGATTCGAGGCCCTCGGGTTCGACGAAAATCTGGTGACTGGTTCTCGACGGAAAACGAACCACTTTGTCCTCTATCGACGGGCAGTAGCGAGGTCCTACTCCGACGATCTTCCCGGAATAGAGGGGCGAACGGTGGAGGTTGTCCGTGATAATCCTGTGGGTTTCCTCGGTCGTGTGGGTGATGTGACAGGAGACCATCGGACGTTCGATTTTCGCGTTTTTGAATGAGAACGGAACGATATCGACGTCACCTGGCTGTTCCTCCATCTTGCCGAAGTTGATCGTGGAGCGCGCGACCCGCGGTGGCGTTCCGGTCTTGAGCCGTGCGACGCGAAACCCGAGCTCGCGCAACCTCGTGCCGAGACCGTTCGCAGCGGGCTCGCTCAAACGTCCCCCAGGCGCAGTGTAGTCACCGATGAAGATCTTCCCGTCCATGAAGGTCCCGGTCGTAAGCACAACGACCTTCGAAGTAAAGCGTCTGTGTCGCTCGGTCTCAACTCCCTGGATCGTGTTCCCCGAGCGATCGAGGATGAAGTCGACCACCGTGTCCTGAAAGATATGGAGATCGGGCTGCTGTTCCAGCGTCTGTTTCGCGAGCCGAGAATAGAGAAACTTGTCAGCCTGGGCTCGGGGCGCCTGTACCGCGGGGCCCCGGCTCTTGTTCAGCATCCGGTACTGAATCATGCTCGAGTCGATCAGCTTACCCATCTCCCCGCCGAGGGCGTCGATCTCCCGGACGATGTTGCCCTTCGAGAGTCCACCGACGGCGGGATTGCATGATAGCCGGCCAATCGTGTCGATGCTCTGCGTCACGAGGAGTGTATGATATCCGAGTCTCGGAAGGGCGAGCGCGGCCTCGATGCCTGCATGCCCACCCCCGATTACGATTGCGTCAAAATCCATCTCAATGTTTCCTATTCTTTTATCTTAGCAAATTACTAATGCTATTGAAACCTGTTGCGGCTGTCGAGGTTTCATGATACCACAACGAATGAATCTCATTCTATTCACCGAGGAGGAGCTCAACTCTCCGCTCCCGCTCACCGACGTGCGCTCGCGCCACATCCTCGAGGTTCTCGGGAGGTCGCCGGGAGACCCCTTCGACATTGGAATCGTCGATGGTCCTCGCGGCAAGGCTACGATCGTCTCGAAGGACGACACATGCCTTACCCTCGGCTATACACTCTCCGACGAGCCCCCGAAGTGCTTTCCTATCACACTTCTCGTCGGTCTTTCGCGCCCGACCGCGATGCGTCGCGTGCTTCGAGACGTCACCTCTCTCGGTGCCTCGCGTCTCTATTTCTTCTCCTCGGATCGGGGCGAGCCCGGGTATGCCGCAAGCGCGCTTTGGCGGGGGAAGGAGTACCGCCGCCACCTCATCGATGGAGCGCAGCAGGCTTTCACAACGCGACTTCCGGAGGTGAGAGTCTTTCCCGCGCTGGCCTCGAGCATCGACGCCTGCTTGGACAACATCCCGCTCGGGCCGGCGGTCGCCCTCGACAACTACGAGGCCGAGCACTCGCTGACGACCCACCTGCGTCGTCACGTCCAGGGTCGGGGGACCGCAGCCCTCGACACGGTCCCGCCTTGGACCACGGTGGCGATTGGATCGGAGCGCGGGTGGTCCCCCCACGAGCGGGAGGTTCTTCGCAGCCGAGGGATGACACTCGTACATCTAGGATCTCGGGTGCTCCGCACGGAAGTCGCCTGCCTGTCGGCAGTCAGCATCGTGCTGTCGTTGCTCGGATTCTACGAGTACGACCTCATTTCCCCACACAGAAGCTCGCAAACATCGAGTTGAGGATGTCGGCCGACGTGACTTCACCGGTTATCTCTCCGAGAGCGTCGAGCGCATCCCGAAGATCCATAGCAATCGCATCCGCGGGCATCCCCGACTCCATTCCCTCCTTGACATGGCCGAGCGCCTCGAGTCCACGCTCGAGGAGCTCCTTCTGCCGAAGCGAGTCGATTACGACGTCGGAGCTCCCCGCCGAACCCGCCCCCAGGGCGCGGGTGACTATTTCCTGTGTAATCCGATCGACGCCCTCGCCCGTGGCGACACTCACCGGGACATATCCTGGAGGTGCGGCGGGGTTGCCTAAGTCGATCTTGTTCCATACCCTGATGCACTTCTCGGGTGAGTTATTCGCAAAGAAGCGTTCGTCCTCTTCGGTCGATCCCGATGTCGCATCGACGAGGTACACGAGGAGATCCGCGTTCTCGATAATCGCTTCGCTCCTCCGTATTCCCTCCGCCTCCACGAAGTCTTTTGAGCTCCGCAGCCCTGCAGTGTCGAAGAGACTCACCGGCACGCCGCCGATGGTGATCCAGGACTCGATGTAGTCTCTCGTCGTCCCGTGAATCTCCGAGACAATCGAGCGCTCCTCTCGCAGCATGAGGTTGAACAGCGAAGATTTGCCTGCATTCGTCCTGCCGCAAAGCGCGACGCGCACTCCCTCTTGATAGAGGCGCCCGGTGCGATAGGTAGACAGGAGCTTGCCCAGATCATCGACGGCTTTTTCCACATCGGGGAGCGAGGCCAGGATCTCCCCCGACACCTCCTCCTCGGGATAATCGAGCTGGATCTCGATCGTCCCGGCGAGCTGCTTGAGCCCCTCTTTGGCCAAGTTGATCTTTCGTTCGACGGCACCCGAAAGGCGGTGCAACGCGAGGCTTTGCGCCTCTCGCGTCTTCGCCCGCACCACTTCCTGAACCGCTTCGGCGCGTGTCAGGTCCATCTTCTTGTTCAGGAAGGCACGCAAAGTGAACTCACCAGGACCGGCGTCGCGAAACCCTTGGATCTTCAGCACCTCGAGCACGCGCCTCACTCCCGGCAGGCTCCCGTGACACGACAGCTCGACGCTGTCCTGTCCCGTGTAGCTCTTCGGGGAACGGTACACCGACAGCACGACTTCGTCCGCCGTCTCGCCGTCTCTCGGATCGAGGATCCTCCCGTGGATCAGCGAGTTGCCGGCAGCCGACCTAACCGCCGCGGACTGGGAAAACACCTCTGCAATACGCTCGATCGACCCCTCGCCCGAGGTTCGAATGACCGCGAGAGCACTCTCCCCCCACGGGGTCGCCAACGCGGCAATCATCTCATCGGGATCATAGGCGAGATTCCTCATAACGCGTCACGATATCGAAAACACTCGGGCTTTTCAATTGCCTCCGTTCCGGAATATACTCGTGTTTGGGAGAAAGGAGCGCTCTATGGCCGACAGTAGCGGAAGCGACGAATACGATATTCGAGGATTGGATCCCGTAGACGCCAGGCAGTACATCATTGCAGTAATGGCGACGTTAAAGCAAACCACTGCCAAGCGCGTCCAGCTCGAGCGTGATCTCGACATCTGGGAAAACCGCGTGAAGCTCGCCGTCGAAAACGGACGCCAAGACCTCGTCGAGGGCGCTCAGCGCAGGGTCGACCAAATCAAGGAAGACTTGACCCACCTTCTCGGCGAAGAGCACGAATACAGCGAAGGTCTCGCCCGCATGAAAGCTCAGCTCAAGACCCTCCAATCCCAGCCGCAGATGTCAGTCGATGTCGACCTTCTCACCGCTCAGATGGACATGATGCTGGGCGAAAACGAAAAGGCGGACTCGGAGGCCGAGCGGAAGTTTCGCGAAGCGCAAGCCGATTGGGAGCTCGACGATCTGAAGCGCAAGATGCAAGGCGAGAATGAGTAGACTCCGGAACCCTGCGGTGTACGAGGATGCACGACTTCCACTCCTCTTCGCACATCGCGGCTACTCGTCGAGGGCGCCCGAAAACACCCTTGCGGCATTCAGGGCGGCGAGAGATGCGAAGATCCCGGGAGTCGAGCTCGACGTCCATCGCTGCTCAACCGGGGAGATCGTCGTCATCCACGATCACGAGCTCGACCGCCTCAGCGGGACCACGGGATTGGTCGAAAGGGAGAGTTGGGAACGCCTGCGAGCGCTCGATGTTGGCTCGTCCTTTTCCGCCGATTTCAAGGGTGAGCGGATCCCTCTGCTCGAAGAGGTCTTCGACGAGCTCGGCGACTCGGTCTACTACGACATCGAGGTCAAAAACCGCGGAGACGATGAGCCGGGCCCGCTCGAGCGCGATCTCGTCGATTTGATACGCGCCCACAGCCTGTCGGGACGCTGCATGATTTCTTCCTTCAATCCCTATCCGCTCAAGCTCGCCAAGACCCTTGCCCCGGAGATTCCCACCGCGATCATCTATTCGAACGATCGAAGCGTACCGTTCGTTCTGCGTCGCGGGGAGGGGCGTTTCATTTCGGGCTGCGACGTGCTCAAACCGAGCAAAAACAAGATGAAACCCTGGCCTCTCTTTTTCAATCAGATGCTGATGGGGTATCCGATCATAACCTGGACCGTGGATTCAGTCGAAGCCGCCTCTCGACTTCTCAAGCTCAACGCCACAGGGATCGTCTCCAACGATCCTGAACCTATGCTCGCGCTGCCGGAGTACGGCTACCGTTAACGACAAGCTCAGCGAAGCCGATTCTTAATTTCATCCCCGATCGAGGTTCCAAGGTCCTTGAACGCGGCGGTAATTGCGCTCGAAGCATCGCTCGCACGACTCAGCTTGATCTGGGTCGCCGAGAGGAGCACCTTTCCGGTCGCAAGGTCTGCCACCTCGACGTTGCCGCTCACCTTTACGATGTAGGTTCCGTCCGACTGCTCGAAGCCGCTGATTCTTGCCTTTCCGAGAATGACCCGCTTGATCTTGTTGCCGAAGTTGTTTCGCACGATCTTCACGAGATCGGGATCGTCTATTCCGAGGATCGAGCGGTTGGAGGGGATCGGGAGAATACTGAAGCCTGCCTGTGTCAACGCGTTGACGATGCCCGCCGAGGTATCATCGTGGGGGATGGGAGTCCCTCCCCTATCGAGATCGATAACGAGGACCCCAGTCGGGATCGAAGCGGCCTCGGAGGTAGTCGCATAATGGAGTACGACCCGGACGGCGCCGATCCGTTTCTCGAGTGCGGTGACGAGGGGTCGGTCGGGGACGACAGGAGCTCGCAGCGCCGCTAGCTCGGGAGACATGTCGAGCGATACCGTGACGCTTTGTTCTCCAAGCAGCTGGGGAGGCGGGAGCTTGACGGTGATGATGCCCTTCGGATCCGACGTGACGCTCATCGTTTCCGTGCCCTGGCGACCGTCGTCGCGAAGGATCGGGTAGGAGACGATGAAGGGGAGGTTCGAAAGCGGAACGGTTGAACCGCCCGCAGAGCCGCTGACCTCGACCTCGAACGGTTTCGGCAGTGGTCTTCCGACCCTCCCGTGCAAGTCGCCCGAGACGATTCTCAAGCGAATGGAGGATATCGCCTCTTCCGCCTTTTTGATGTTCCGTTCGAACTTCACGCGAGCGTCCGTAATCTGCGGCCCCGTGGACGCCGACGCCGCCTGCAGGTACTTCTTTGCGGCGCTCAGAGGTCTACCACGAGCCAGCAACCTGTCCCCCTCTTTCTCAGACAGTGCCACGGCATCCGTCCGCTCCCGCTCCAGAGCCTGCACCCGCGATTTCTCGGTCTGTAGAGCCGAAGTCTTGTATCTGCCGAGGAGGAAAACCGTGACTTGGGAGCCATCCCGACGAGTCCAGCGGTCGACCAGACCAAAGTCCTCGCTCTTCGCGGTCGAGGGCTCACGTATGCTTTCAGTCAACTTCATTTCAAAGCTCTTCAAGTCCTCCCGCGTCTCAATTGTCGTCTGGGAGGTAGTCGCGACCCCCAGGTAGCGAGTCACGTCGGCCGCAAGAGAGCGAATCGCTTCTTCATTGGCGGCCGCGAGGTTGCCATGGGTGTCTGCACCGCGTCCGACGAAATAGGTGTACTCGGAGCTCGAAGGCGGCGTCGACGTGACCCACGGAGGAGCGGTCTCGCGTTCCGTCGACGGTGCGGAGACACAACTCATCAACGCGATTATCGTACCGAGCGCCACCAAAAGAGTTCTTACCGTTGCCACACTAGAAGCCCTCACCTTCCCCTGTCAAATTTACCCTCTTCTCCGCGAGCTCACCAGCCCCTTTCCACGTAAAACCTGGGTCCCCGGTTCCACACACGAAATCCCGCAGGTCGCTCGCAGTCCCGCTCCGCCATCCTGCCAATGACTTCGTTCCTCCTCGTCAGTAGTTAAGTGCAATTCCAACACCGCCGTAGAAACCGCCCCACCCGAGATGCGAGATCGGCAACCATTGCTCGAAACCAAGATCGACGAACATGGTCAGCGCAGGTGTGGCAAGATAGCTCACCCTGACTTGGACGATCCCGCCCGCAACGGACACGAAGTAACTTCCCTGTGAAGAGAGAGGAACCGATCCACCGATTCCCACCGCGGCCAGCGGTACGATATCGAAGCGCCACAATCGCCAGTTGAGCTCCGCGCCGAGATAGATATTGAGCGGCAGTCCCTTACTGCCGTAGCTCGCCGATCCGCCGATTGTCGTGCCCGCCAGCGGCACCTCAAGACCAATTACCGGTCGGAGATTGTAGAGCCCGCGGGTTATCGTGTGCAGCGTTCCTACCGTGTAGACGGGAGCATAGGTCGTGCCGAACACCCCATTCGCGGCCGTGACATGAAAATACACACTCGACTTCAGACCGACTCGGGCAACCTCCCTCAATTGGTCGCCGATCTGTGGCGGTGTCTTGGAATAGATGACCCTGGCAAAGGAAATCTCCTCCTTGACCTCCTTCACCACGATCAACCCGGTGCGATCTGAGACGATACGTCCGGAGGAAAGAACACGGCTCGTAACGAAAGCGTATTCGTCTCCCACCTTGACTCCCTTGTTCCGCCCGAAGTCGATGAGCACGGTATTCCCAGTGACTTCGATGACTTCAATCTTCAATTGGAACTCCGGGATCCCGCGAACCTTGTATACCAGCTGTTGTGAGATCGAAGCCGCCGCGTCGCGAACCGCCGCGACTGGCGTGCTGCCCACCCCCACGGTCCTGATTGCAACGTGGGCAATCGACGAGGATTCCTCACCGCTTATGAAATTGAAGGCGGTGCCGAGCTCCGCCGTGTAGCCACTCCGCTGCGCGTGTTGAAGCGAATAGGAGGTGAGCACGGGAACCACGATGAGGAAGGAGCCCGCCAACCGATCGAGCTCGGTCTTCGTGAAGGTTTCTTTGCCGAGGCTAAAGTCTTCAGGTATCGCGGTATTGGCCTGCAGCCGCTCCTTGAGTGCCTGGATAAACTGGGCAATGTCGTCTTCGGCAAGACGATGGTCCATCCCGATGACGGTGAAGCTTCCGAGGTTGACGAACACATCCTCGATTTGCTGATCGACCTGTGCGAGAGCGTTTGTCGGAACTTCCCAACTGGAGTGGGAGAGTCGGAAAACGGCTATGTCCTTTTTCGCCGAAATGGATTGTCCGAAAACCGAGACCCCGCTCAACAGAATGAGGCCCGCGAACAACACCTTGCGCATTCATACCTCCGACGCGCAATTGTATCATCCAGGCGGTCGAGTTAGATCTTGCCTGTGGCCTCTATCAGGTCTCGGGCGCTGTGGGCGCCGAAGCCTTCTTCTTTGCCAGGCTCGCTCTGCTGGTGACGATCAAGAAACCTCGCAGGGCAAAGGGGACCTTACCGGTGCTCGCGATCCCAACGTCGATAGTTGGAATATCGCCTTGTATCGTTGCGGTATTTTGGGCACCGGCGGTTACCGATAGCCCTCCGTCGACTTTCTTCAATACCAGCTCCAGCTGTCCTGCCGAATTGAGCGCATTTTTCAGGGGCACCGTATAGAGCCGAACTCCCTTTTCCGAAAGGAACAGCATTCCAGCCGTCGTATCCGAGAGTCCGGAAACGACCGACGTCAGCGTAAGCGATTCCTCGCCCAGCGTTATCGGCGGCAGCGTTACCGATTGCCCCTGCGAAAGCGAGAGCAATCCTCCGGACAGCTGGCTTCGCCTGACATCTCCGGCGTACGTGAGGTCGCTGGGCAGGTAGATTCCGTCAAAACCCTCTGCAAAGATGAGGTTCGAACCGTATTCGTCGCTCATCGCTCTCCGATACACCTCGGGATCCGTGGAGTCGTTCCCGACCAGGTCCTTGTAGTAGACCCCGAACTCGTCGATGAGCCCCGTGAACCCGTTGGCGCCAGCGATCGACGACACGCCGGAGGTGGAGTCGATTCTCGGACTAACCGCAAGCGAGTCGCTCACCTCGAGATCACCGTTTACGAACCAGAGCAGGTCGAGCGATTCCGATGAGGGAACGATTGAGAGTGTGACGGTTGCAGTGTCGCCACTCGTCACCTGAACTCCTTCGGATTCGGACACTCCGTTCACCGAAGCCGATAGCAGCCCCTTCGCATCCGTGCCCAGAACGAGACTGAAGCTTCCATCCCTTGTGGTCGTCTGGAAGAACTGCCGATTCGCTTCTTCCTTGTCGAGCCTGATCCGCATGGTTATCGACGCAGGCTGCAGCGCACCCTCTGAGTCTACCGGGAGAAGAAGCGAGTCGGCCCTGAATCCGGAGCTGCCGTCGAGTTGATAGCCGAAGACGCTCCCCACCACCGCGAGGGTGGGATTACCGATCGGAGTGAGAGTGAGTCCCTGCGAGCCGCCGCCCGCGTCCTTCAAGTCACCCTGGAAATGGAAGAGCGCAAAGTAACTGTCCTTCGGCCCGAGCTGATTTCGGGTCGCCTTCGTCGATGTCGTGACGAAGACCTCGACCTTCATCTTGTATGGGGAGGTGAAATTGAAGCTTCCGCCCGGCGGAGGGCCGAATGGAAAGAGCTCGACGGTGATCGAGTACACGCCGGTCGAGGCCGGAGCGTTCCACTGGATCTTGTCGTAGCCGTCGTTCAGATAGCCCGTAGCTATCAACTTGTCGCCCATGCTCCAGCGTAGGTAGGGATTCGAGCCCGTTGGTGCCGTGACCCGAGCGACGATGAGACCCGATGCGCCCGGTTGAAGGGTCGGCGGGTAGGAGGTAATGCCGTCGAGGCTGTAACCACCTTGGACGTAGAAGAGGCTCACCTTCTGCTGAGCAAGCACCGCGTTGTCTGCCCCGCTCAGCGTTAGCTGCATCGTGTAGGAGCCATCCGGCAGATTCGAGAGCTCGACCGAAGGCAGCGGAGCCGAGAAGTCGACGTTCTTTATGTCTGCAGTCTGTACGACGCTACCCGCAGTCGAGAGCAGCTCGACCTTCAGATCAGTCGGCGTCGATTGGCTCGAGTTGAGCTTGACCGACAACGGGATTTGGTCGCCGCTCGTCACCATCGTGCCGCTCTCAACGGAGCTTATGGTGATTTGACTGGATTGATCGCGAAGGGGCGTGAGCAGACCGCTATCACTACACGAAACGAGTACAACGACGAACACTGCCGCTATCGCCACCGAAATCCGACGATACATGCTCCTCCCCGCTACTATGATATCACACTTCGGTCCTTTATCAAGCCGATTCACGCGGGTGAGCGACCATTGAGAAAATCAGGGCTTCTCGATACACTGACTTCAAATTGGGCAACAAAAGGGGAGTCCTCAGAGACCTCGTGAGGCAAATGCGTGCAACCAGAGCCGTAATTCATCTTGAGAACCTGCGCCACAACATCGGACTGATTCGAACCCGGATCGGTCCCGGACCTCGTATCTGTATGGCCGTGAAAGCGGATGCCTATGGGCACGGTGTACTAGATATCGTACAAACTGCCCTTGCTTCCGGCGTGGACTATCTGGCAGTGGCAACCGTTTCGGAGGGCTCCGAGCTCCGGGAGGCGGGAATCGAGGCCCCCGTTCTCCTGATGAGCTTCCCGCTCATGGAGGAGGTCGAAGAAGTCGTTCGGCTCTCTCTCACGCCTTTCGTGGGCACCGAGGCCTACCTCGCCGCCCTCGAGACGGAAGGAGCGCGTCAGAGCAAAACGGTAGAGGTCCACCTCAAGGTCGACACCGGCATGGGTCGGATCGGATGTACCCCCGAGGAGGCGACCGGTTTTGCGCTTCGCATTGCCCGCTCCAGTCATCTGAGGCTCTCTGGCATCGGCACTCATTTCCCGGTTGCCGATATGACATCTGGGAGCCATGAAAGCTTCACGAGGACTCAGGTGCGAGTCCTTGCCGAGGTGGTCAAGTCGATCCGAGCGCAGGGAGTCGACCCGGGCGTTGTCCATGCGGCCAACAGCGGTGCGATCGTGGCCTATCCCGAGTCCTACTTCGATCTCGTGCGGCCGGGGATAATCCTCTACGGATACTACCCCTCACACCAGCAGCAGCGGGTTCTCGACTTTCGACCGATCATGACCTTGGAAACCCGTATCGTGTTCCTCAAACGTGTGCCGGCGGGGACCGGCATCTCCTACGGCCTCACCTACCGAACCTCCAACGAGAGCGTAATTGCAACGATTCCCTGCGGCTACGGCGACGGCTACAGTCGGCTCCTTTCCGGCAAAGCAAAGGTGCTCGTGAACGGGGCGCTCTATCCGCTTGCCGGCCGGGTCTGTATGGATCAATCCATGATCGATCTCGGCAAGGAAAGCGGGGCAAAGATGTTCGACCGAGTGGTTCTCTTTGGTCCGGAAGAGGGAGCGCCAACGGCAGAAGATATAGCCGACATCATGGGAACCATCCCCTACGAGGTCACCTGCAATATCAACAAACGTGTCCCTCGAGTGTACACCGACAACCGGTAGGCGGTCGTCGGCCTGCCTCACTCGACATCTCGAAGATTGGGGTTAGCTTCATGGCACCTACATTCATGATCGGTATTATCGTGATGGCCGGATTTCTCGTCGGAGAGCTCGCGTCACTGATTCGGCTGCCGAAAGTCACCGGCTATATCCTGGCGGGGATTATCCTCAATCCTCACCTCACCCACTTCATTCCGTCTGATTTCGTTGACCAGACATCCATCGTGACGAATATGTCGCTGTCGTTGATAACCTTCTCGGTTGGCGGCAGCCTCTTCTTTCCGCAGATTCGCCGTCTCGGTAAAGGCATCATCTCGATCACGGTGTTCGAGGCGGAGGGAGCATTCCTCGTCGTCATCCTCGGTTTTCTTCTCGTGTCGCGATTCTTTCTCGCCGAGAGCACGACACGGTTTCTGGAGATGTTCGTGCCGGTCAGCCTCTTCATGGGTGCGCTCGCATCCCCAACCGATCCGTCGGCGACTCTGGCCGTGACTCATGAGTACAGGGCGAAGGGAGACGTTACCTCAACGATCATGGGGGTCGCCGCATTCGACGATGCCCTTGGGATAATAAACTACAGCTTCGCTATCGTGTTGGCGACGATGTTTGCGACGCACACCAGTTTCAGCGTCGTGTCCTCTGTGCTCGGGCCGCTTGTCGTCATTGCGTCGAGTATTGCCATCGGCGTGGTGGCAGGCTATCTCTTCAACCTGCTCAGCCGCCTCTTCTCCAATTCCTCCGAAGGATTGCTGTTGGTGATGGTAGTAGGCGCCCTCTTTCTCTGTTTCGGCGTCTCGCACACCCTGGATCTCGACGAGCTGCTGAGCACCATGACGATGGGTGCGTTCGTGGTGAACTTCAATCCGCGGCGGCAGACGATCTTTCGTATCCTCGAACGATACACCGAACAGCTGATATTCGTCCTCTTCTTTACGTTGAGCGGAATGCATCTCAAATTTGACGTGCTGCTTGCAAATCTGCCGCTCGTACTCGTTTTTATCGTTCTTCGTGCGGCCGGCAAGTTTGCGGGCGCCACGGGCGGCGCGATCATCGCGAAATCGCCCGAAAAGATCCGAAAATACACCTTCGGTGGGCTTATTCCCCAGGGCGGAATCGTAATAGGGCTCGCGCTGCTCATCGTCGACAGCCCGCCTTTCCACGACTTCGCCGACATAGTTCTCAACGTCGTCATCGGGGCCACGGTTATTCACGAGCTCGTCGGACCGGTGATCTCGAAACAGGTGCTGATGCGTGCGGGGGAGATACCCCACTCCGCCTGAGGTCATTCGGCTCGCGGCTATACTTGCTGCTCTGACCAGAGCTCCACGAGGTTCAAGACGGTTTCCGTGGCCTTGACCATCGCCGGGAGGGCGGCCCATTCGAGGCGGCTGTGGTAGTTGTGCCCCCCGGTAAAGAGGTTCGGCGTCGGAATACCCATCTCACTCAGCCGCGAGCCGTCGGTTCCACCGCGAATGACCCGCGACTCCGGCTCCAGTCCGGTTCGCCTGACGGCCTCCAGCAAGAGGTCGGACACCAGCGGATCCTTGCTGATGAAGTTGAACATGTTCGAATACTGACGCGTCTCGGTGAGCTCGACCTTTCCCGTTGGATAGATCGCCTCGACCGCCTTCGCCACCTGGCGGAGGGCATCGAGCCTTCGCTGGATGACGTCTTCTTCGAAATCCCGGAGAAAGACATCGAGAGTCGCTTCCTCCAGACTTCCCTTGATCTCGAGCGGGCAGTAGTAGCCGTAACGCTCGTCGGTTGCTTCGGGGCTCTCCGACTGCGGCAGCATGGCCAGGAAGGTCCCCGCCATCGTTACGGCATTGACGAGCTTGCCCCGAGCACTGCCGAGATGGATGGCGCGTCCCACGAAATGCGCCCTGACCTGATATGCGGTGAAGCACTCGGTCTCGACGGTTGCCTGCTCGCCGCCGTCGAGAGTATAGCAGCACCGCGAGTGAAGCTTCTCGACGGGAAAGAGGTCGAGACCCTTCCCCGTCTCCTCATCAGGAGTCAAAACAATCTCCAGGGGCCCGTGTGGATGTTCGGGATGGGCGGACAGCCATGCGACGGCGGTCATGATCTCGGCAACGCCCGCCTTGTCGTCGGCGCCGAGCAGCGTGCTCCCGTCGCTCGTGATGATCGTCTCGCCGCGGTAGCGTAGCAGCTCCGGGAACTCTACCGGGTCGAGCCGTTTCCCTCCGCCAAGCTCGATGACCCCACCGTCGTATCCTGCGTGCACTTGGGGTTTGACCCCGGCACCCGGCGCGTCGGACGAGGTGTCGACGTGCGCCATGAGTGCGATCGTCGGCGCCTCGTGATCCTTCAAATTCGAGGGTATTCGCGCAATGATGTAGCCGTTCTTCGTGAGCTCGAGGTCTGAGACCCCGATATCCTGAAGCTCCTTGACGAGGAGCTTGAGCAGATCCCATTGGGAAGCGGTGGACGGGATTTCAGAGACATGGCGATCGGAGGTCGTTTCGACCTGAACGTACCGTAGGAAGCGTTCGACGAGCCCGTCGACTGTCGGTTGATCGAGTTCTTTCATTGCGTCATAATAGCGGGATCCGTCGCGGGGGTAAAGGCAGCTCTGCCGCCGCACGAGACCTAACTCTCAAAAGGGTGTCCATCTGTTCGACCGGCTCTCTGGTGCAACCATAGAATCCTACAGGAAGGTAGGATCGAATCCTCGATCACACCCTATTGTGGGGTTTTGTCTTACATGGCTTTTGTCGCCGTGTCGGATGGATGACTAACTTTCTGCTCTGCAAAGAGATGCAGATCCGTGGGTGTTCTGGCATGGATCTTGCTTAATGATCATGAATCTCTGCTACGCATACGATCCGTTTATGTCTAGACGGAAATAGAGTGATGAATTGAGGAGTTTTCACGATGAGTGCATTCAAAACACCAAAAGATGTGGTCGCATTCATGGAGCGGGAGAAGATCGAAGTGGTCGATCTTCGCTTTATGGATTTTCCGGGTCTTTGGCAACACTTTTCAGTTCCGGTGAGTGAGATATCCGAGGAGGCGTTTACCGAGGGCCTTGGGTTCGATGGCTCGAGCATTCGCGGCTGGCAGGCCATCAACGAGTCGGACATGCTGGTCAAACCGGTCGCCGAAACCGCTTTTATTGATCCATTCTTTCAGCATAAGACTCTGGTTCTCGTCTGTAACATCTGCGATCCGGTTACCGGGCAGGACTACACGAAGGATCCCCGCAACATCGCCCGCAAGGCGGAAACCTACCTGAAGAGCAAAGGGATTGCGGACACCGCTTTCTTTGGACCCGAGGCGGAGTTCTTTGTCTTCGATGACGTACGTTTCGATCAAAACGAGCATTCGGGATACTACTACGTCGATTCGATGGAGGGACGATGGAACAGCGGTCGCGACGAGCAGCCCAACCTCGGCTACAAACCACGCTACAAAGAAGGTTACTTCCCGGTCCCTCCGACCGATAGCCTGCAGGATCTTCGTACCGAGATGATGCTTACGATGATCGAAGCAGGGATCGCTGTCGAGACGCAGCACCATGAGGTTGCCACCGGCGGTCAGTGCGAGATCGACATGCGTTTCTCCCCGCTGGTCTCCATGGCGGACAACCTCTTGAAATACAAGTACATCGTCAAGAACACGGCGAAGAAATACGGCAAGACTGCGACCTTCATGCCCAAGCCGCTTTTCAACGACAACGGGAGCGGCATGCACGTTCACATGTCGTTCTGGAAGGAAAGCAAGAACCTGTTTGCCGGTGATCGCTACGCCGGTCTTTCCGAGACGGCCCTGTTTGCCATCGGGGGGATTCTCAAGCACGCCCCGGCAATTCTGGCGATAACCAATCCGACAACGAACAGCTATAAACGTCTGGTCCCCGGCTTCGAGGCGCCGGTCAACCTGGCCTACTCCAGTCGCAACCGGAGCGCTGCAGTGCGTCTGCCGATGTACAGTCAGTCAGAGAAGGCAAAGCGCCTGGAGTTCCGCTGCCCCGATGCAAGCACCAACCCCTACCTGGCGTTCTCGGCCATGGCAATGGCTGCGGCAGATGGAATTCAGAACAAGATCAATCCCGGCGACCCGTTGGACAAAGACATCTACGATCTGCCGCCGGAGGAGCTGGCCAAGGTACCGAAGACGCCGAGATCGCTCCGCGAAGCGTTGGAGGCTCTCGAACAGGATCATGAGTTCCTTCTCAAGGGCGATGTCTTCACGCCCGATGTGATTGAAACGTGGATTGACTACAAGCTCACCCGAGAGGCACAGGCCATCGATCTTCGGCCGCACCCCTGGGAGTTTGCACTGTATTACGACATTTAAGATCTAGTATGTAAACAACCCGTCGCCTCTTCCTGAAACGCAGGCGACTACAGCGACCGGCTGCCCCGGGGAACCCCGGGGCAGCTCTTTTCTTCAGCGTACGTCGTCCGGCTCCTCGGAAGACTCTTCCTTCCGAATGCCGTCACCTTCCGCCGATTCATTCCCGACCTGTTCGCCGCCGAGCTTCTCCTTGCCGAAAAGCTCCTTACTCAGCGAGACTGGGGACTCCTCGCCTTCGATGGTCTCGAGGAAGTCCTTCAACTCGAGGATTTCTTCGAGCACGAGCAGGCGGACGAACTGCTCGTACTGCGCCTCGGTCTGAAGCACGATAGAGGACTCCTTCTGGTCGAGCGTGATCAGTATCTCTTCCTTCCAAATTTGATAGAAAGGTTGATGCAGCTCGAGCTGATGGACGAAGAACTCCTCTTTGCGAAAGCTTCGAATGAATTGGCCTCTGATGAACTCCGCGATCCTCGGGCTCGAGAAGTTGAGAACGATATCCTTGAGCTCCGGTTCTCTCCGCTCAGGTGCGGCGGCCACTCGCAGCCCGGCACCTCCTTCGAAGGCTCGGATGAGGGCGGGAGGTGCGATGACGCTCGCAACGAGGAGCGTCATGACGGCAACTCCGAACATGTCGTGGCCGATAGCACCGGAAGCAAGCCCGATACCGGCGACGATCAGGGTGACCTCCCCGCGAGGTAGCATCCCCGCCCCGATGCGGAGCGCGCCGCGGATGTTGAACCCGGTGGCGAGCGCCGGCAGCCCGCAGCCGATCAGCTTTGCGAGTATGGCAAGCGCCGTGAAAACCAAGCCGAAGAAGAGCACCTGTCCCATCTCGGCGAGATTGGCCATCATTCCCATGACGCAGAAGAAGATCGGCACGAAGAAATCATAGAGCGGCTGGAGATACTCTTGGAGCTCGTTGGCTAGCTCGGTCTGCGACAGCGATAGACCGGTCACGTAGGCGCCGATGATCATCGCCAGCCCTGCCTCCTCGGAAAGTCCCGCCAAAAAGAGCGCGATCCCGAACGCAACGGAGGCGGTCACCTCGAACGCTTTGAACTTTCGCAGCCCTCTTGCGAGCTTCGGCGCGAAGATGATACCGAGAACGGTGCTCACGATCCAGAAGCCGAAAGCCTTCGCCGCTATGACCCCGATGTGACCCCATTCGACACCCCCGCCGAGCTTGTGAACCTTCGACACTCCCACTACGACGGCGAGGAGAATGATGCCGAGAACGTCGTCGATGACTGCTGCAGCAAGAATCGTCACACCTTCGGGGGAAGAGAGTTTGTGCCGCTCTTCGAGAATTCGAGCGGTGATGCCCACGGAAGTAGCCGTCGACACAGTGCCGAGGAAGAGCGCTTCGGGGTGCATGAAGGAGTCAACATTCGGAAGCAGGAAAACCGCCGCGGCGTCACCGAGCGCGAACGAGACAATCACGCCTCCCAATCCGATCGTGGACCCCTTGATGGAGAACCGGAGGAAGGTGGGCAGGTCCGTCTCCAGGCCGGCGACGAACAGCAGCACGATCGAAGCGACCACGGCGAATCCGTAGAGCTCCGGTCGCACAGGAATCGGTCCGAGCTCGAGTGGGAACAGCGGACCGTTCAGGATCGGAAGCGGGATCGAACCGAGGGCGTAGGGTCCGATCAGTATGCCGGCGGCAAGCTCACCGAGCACTGCGGCCTGCTTGAGCCCGTGCTTGAACAGATGACCTACGAAACGCGCGGCGATGATTACGACCGCAAGCTGCAGCACCAGGATCGTGATACGATGCGTCATTTCGGACGCACCCTCACCTCCGCCGGACTGCGCGTACGCCGCAAGCGGGACGACCACCGCAAGAGCCGCAGTCGCCGCAACCAGGCGCCTCATGAACGCTCCTATGTGGTCAGGATATCGAGGACTTCTTCGGGGGTACCTGCGCCGAGAAGCTTTTCTCGTTTCTCAGCGTCGGTGAGCAGTTGACTGATCTCGGCGAGGAACTGGACATGAGGTCCGGAGCGATTCACAGGTGACAGGGTCATGATGAAGATCCTGCTCTTCTCGCCGTCGAGCGCGTCGAAGTCGATACCTTCCTTTCTTATGCCGAAGCAGGCAACGAGATCGTCGACCACATCAGTCTTACCGTGGGGAATCGCGACCCCGTTCTGAATTCCGGTAGACATCTTCTGTTCGCGGTCGAGGATCGACCTCATTGCAGCTTCCCGATCCCGCACTTTCCCGGTGGTCATCAGGATATCCATGAGGGCTTCGATGACCTCGTTCTTCCTTGTCCCCGGGAGATCACAGGATATTACAGACTTCGAGAGCACCTTTCTCAGGTTCATACAGCGTCAGAATACGGAGCGCTCGTGGAAAAGTCAAGGCAAGGCATGCAGCGGGAAACACACGCTCACCGACGCGAGGCGGCAAAGATCTGGAATCGATCGAGCAATCCGTCGAGGGTGAGTCCGCGAGTGTCGGACAATATCCAGTTGGCCCCGACCAGATCGCTGCCGATCCCGACTGCAAACATACGCGCCGCCTTGATCGCGTCGATCCCCGCCTGTGCATCCTCAACTCCGACGCAATTCTCGAACGGGAGCCCGAGGCTCTCCGCCGCTCGCATGAATACCTCAGGATCGGGCTTTCCCTTTGCGACCGACTCCGGGTCCACAATGAAGTCGAGCGTCTCTCCGATCTGAAGCCGCTTGACCACCTCCCAAACGTTGTGGCTCGCCGAGGCGATGGCGATTTTTATTCCCTTCGATTTCAGCGCTTCGAGGAGTGACGCCACTCCCGGCAGAAGGTCATCCGGAGTGATAGCGGCGATGAGCTCGCGGTAGTAGCCGTTCTTACGATCGGCGAGCTCTAGTTTTTCCTCCTGACCGAGGTGCTTCCCACCGCTATCGAGAATGAGGTCGAGACTTTCCATTCGACCGACCCCTTTCAGCCGTTCGTTGAACTTGCGGTCGATCGGTGCCCCAGCTTCCTCGGCGATCCTGCTCCAGGCCTGAAAGTGGTACTCGGCGGTGTCGGTGATGACGCCGTCGAGATCGAACACGACGCACTCGAGAGCTGGGTGGGCAGACAGTGAGACGGTCTTCCCTGCCTCGATCGCTACGGGCTTGCCGCGATATTCGATCGTGATATCCCGCACCTGGTTCGCCTCCTCAGCGCCCCTTTCCGGTTGCCGGCTCCAAGGCTCGAGCTCAAACCGCGTGCGTTTGTGGCTGATGTCGACTGACAGCAGCATCCCTCTGTATACGAGCTTCAGTCGAAGAGAGCTCCACTCCGCAGGCAGACGCGGATCGAAGGTCAGGTGACCGTCGTAATCGCGCATGCCGGCGAATCCGTAGACAAGGGAAATCCAGGTCCCTGCCATTGCCGCCGTGTGCACGCCGTCCACCACGTTGCGATTGATGTCGTCGAGATCCATCCGAGCCGTTCGCATGAAATAGCGATATGCCTGCTCGGTGTAGCCGAGCTCGGCCGCTGCGACGCTCTGGATACAGGGTGAAAGCGAGGAGTCTCCGGTGGTAAGCGGGTCGTAGTAGTCGAAGTTCCTCTTCTTTTCCGCAAACGAGAAACGGTCGCCGCGGAGGACCTGTGCGAGGACGACGTCAGGCTGTTTCAGCACCTGATACCGGTAGATGACGAGCGGATGGAAATTGAGCAGAAGGGGGTATTTCTCCTTCGGAGTGCCTCTGAAATCCCATTGAGCCCGGTTGAAAAAGGCGTCATCCTGCGCGCAGATGCCGCGTTCAGGATCGTATGGGATGAACATCTTGGCTGCCGCCTCGCGCCAGCGGTCTATCTCATTGTCATCAAGCCCGATCGACTGCGAGATGCGTCGATACTCCTCCGGCTCATTATCGCGCAGATGGCGTGCCACCTCGACCGCCGTCTCGAGATTGAACTGCGCCATCATATTGGTATAGGTGTTGTTGTTTACCAGCGCGGTATACTCGTCAGGCCCGGTCACTTCGTTGATGTAGAAGAGTCGCCCCGGGTACCGGTCCGGGGTATCGAAAAGGTCGGGCGAACCGGTATGGTTCTCGCGGGCCGCATCTTCTTCGCTCCGGGTGACCGGACCGGGGTGCCGTTTACCGCGAGCCGGAAGCCAATCTCCGAGATCGCTCCAGAGCCGAGCGGTCTCGAAGATCAGCTCGGCCGCCCTGCGTCCCAGGAGCTCGCCATCCGAGTGGGCGTTGAGGTATTTCTTCAACGCGAAGACGATATCCGCGTCGATGTGATATTGAGCGCTTCCCGCCGGATAGTAGGGGGAGGTCTCCTCCCCACCGATGGTCCGCCAAGGAAAGAGCGCTCCCGTTTGGCTCATTTCAGCGGCCCGGTTGCGGGCCTTATCGAGAATACCGCAACGAAAGAGTAGGAGGGAACGCGCGATCTCCGGGTCTGAGTAGATGAAGAACGGCAGCACGTAGATCTCAGTATCCCAGAAGTAGTGCCCTTCGTACCCCTCCCCGGTGAGCCCCTTCGCGGCGATGCTCGTCTTGCCGTCGCGGCCGGCCGACTGAAGAAGACTGAAAATGTTGAAACGCAGTCCCTGCTGCACGGCGTCGTCGCCGCGCACCTCGATGTCGGCGGTCGCCCAGAAGCGCTTCACGTAGGCCGCCTGCTCCGCCGCAAGGCCGGAAAAGCTAGTCTCTCGTGCCCGTCTGACCTCGTCCTGGGCGACTGACTCGATATCTCCCGAGACGACGTCCCGCGAGCTGCAGTATGCCATGAATTTCTGGAGCCTGATCGATTGGTTCTTTCCGAGATTTCGCCTGAAGCGGACGATTGACTGTTCCTCCTCTTCATCACAGCGAGAGTCCATGGAGACATCGTCGGAGGTGCCGTCGGTCTCGATGGAGTGGGCCATCGCGCATGCCAACGTCAACTGCGTGGTCCGTGTTTGCTGAAGGAGCAGACCATCCGATCCGTCAACTTCACAGCGCGAGGTCAGAAGCACGCGGCCGTCGAGACGCGTGCCGATTCGGGGGTCCTCCCTCCCCGATTGGTTGGTGACCTTGCCGTTGATGATAGATTCTATCTCGATGCTGGTCTCGCCTCCTATGGCAGCCAGCTCGTAATCGATTGCTGCGATGTGACGTCGTTCGAGGGAAACGAGTCGACGGATCTTAAGCTCGATGAGCTTCCCGCCGGGTGAGACCCAGCGAACTTCCCGACTCAACATACCCGTCGAGAGATCGAGCGTGCGTTGGTAGGCGATAATATTGCCGGTGCTCAGGTTGAACGGTTCGCCGTTCACGATGAGTCGAATGACCTTCGCGTCGGCGACGTTCAACATCACCTGTCGATTCTTCGCATAGCCGTAGGCGGTTTCGCCGTAGATGATAGGAGATTCCTCGAAAAACCCATTGAGATAGGTGCCGTTCGTTACGTTGCAGTAGCCCTCTTCGAAGTTGCCGCGCATTCCAAGATGCCCGTTGCCGAGCGCAAATATGGTCTCATTGCGTCCCATCATGGCGGGCTCGAAATGAATCTCGCGGATCTTCCATTCGTCCAACGGATAGGAGTAGTCTTTGAGACTCATCGCCCTAACCCCACGCTCCTGCGAAGATCTCTGCAGCTTTCGCGAACCGCAAGCGAGGTCGGCACCAGCTTCGATAGCTCGGCAGGACGCCGTCCATGCATGATGCTGATAATGAGCCCAGCAGCCTCGGCCCCAAGGCTCGCCGCCGGGTTGGTCATCGTCGTCAGGGGCGGATTCAGATAGCGTGACAGCGAATCGTCATCGAACCCAACGACGGAGATATCTTCAGGGATACGGAGCCCCTTGTCTTTGATTGCCTGTATCGCCCCGTACGCTACAACGTCGTTTCCCGCGAACATGGCGGTCGGGAGGCGATCGAGACTGAGTATTTCATTCATCGCCCGGTATCCACTCTCCTCCGTTAGATTCGCCTCTTTGACCCATTGCTTCCCTACGCGGTAGCCGGCGTTTTCGAGGGCCACGCGAAATCCGTCGTAACGGTGCCGTGCCGCGTAGTACGACAGCGGGGCGTGCACGATCATCCCGATGTCACGATGGCCGAGATCGATGAGGTAGTTGACGGCGACTGCGGCCGACGAGCGGTTGTCGATGTCGATCTGGCAGACGTCGCGGTTCCTGATCGAACCGATGACCACGAGGGGGAACCCCCCGGAGATGACCTCCGATAGCCCCTTGTCGTCGTCGTGGGTGTTCATCAGGATGATTCCGTCTACGCTGTCCTGGCGCGCAAGTTGCAGGTAGTTCATCTCCTGCAGTTTCAGCGGCTGGAGCACGAGCTGGAACCTGTTCTTGTTCAAGACAGGCGTCATCCCTTCGATTACTCGAATTATGTACGCGTCGGACGACAGGTACCCCGAGTGCGGAATGAAAAAGCCGATCGAGAAATGCTTCGCCATCGCTATGGTACGCGCCCTCTCATTCGGCGTATATCGGAGCTCGCTCGCAGCGTCAAGTACTCTTCGTCGCGTCTCCTCCGAGATCGTCTTGCCGGGAGTGTTGTTGAGAACGAACGACACGGTCGTCCTCGACACCCCGGCTTTCCGGGCTACATCCTCTGAAGATACTTTCTTCGAAGCCATCAGTCGTCATCCACAACACCGCCGCCCGCCTATCCTTTCACCGACCCGGCGAGAATTCCGCGAACAAAGTACTTCTGAAGCGAGAAAAAGACGACCAGCGGTAGAATCATCGAGATAAAGGCGGCAGAGGTCAGGTATTGCCAGTCCCCGCCGTATGAGTTGACCATATTGCTTATCGTCACGGTCATCGGTGCTACCGGGGGATTTCCTCCGAGGTAGATCAAGGCGATCAGCAGATCGTTCCATACCCACATGAACTGAAAGATGGCGAGTGATGAAATCGCAGGTACGGATGTGGGCAGAACGAGTCGAAAGAATATCTGCGCGTGCGTGGCCCCGTCGAGGGAGGCCGACTCGAACATCTCTCCCGGCAGCTCGCCGATGAAGCTGCGGAGGAGGTAGATCGCGAACGGCAGGCCGTACGCGGTATGCGCCAACCAGATGCCCGGGAAGGTTCCGGTAAGGTGAAGCGCAACGAAGAAGTGCAAAACCGGAATGAGTGTCATCTGCAGCGGTACGACCAGTAGCCCGACCACCACCAGAAAGAGCACGTTTCGACCCGGAAAGCGCATCCAGGCAAAGGCGTAGGCACCGAAGGCGGCGATCATGATCGGCATGACGGTGGCGGGGACCGCGATGAGCAGGCTGTTGAAGAAGCTGCGTCCCATGTTGCTCTGTGTCAACACGTGCCCGTAGTTCTCGAGGGTGAACTTGAACGGGGTGGTGAAGGCACGCCACCAACCGGTGGTGGAAATCAGGTTCGCCGGCCGGAACGAGGAGACGAACAGCCCGAGCGACGGAACGATCCAGATCGCACAGATCACGATGATGATAATGTGGAGGGGACCGCGAGTGGCAGCCTGAGTGAGCACCTGAGCAAAACCGCTTCGACGACCCCGTACTATCTGGTTTGCCATCACCTGCCTCCTTGCTGTCCGAAGCGTTTGATGTTGAGCACCATCACCGGGATGATGGCGATAAGCAGGATCACGGCGATCGCGCTCGCCCGGCCGAAGTTCTGATAATTGAACATTTCTTTATACATACGGTTGGCGATGACCTCCGTTCCGAGATTTCCGTTCGTCATGACGTAGACGATGTCGAATATCTTCAGGACGTTGATGAGCAGAGTGGTCGTGACGACCGTGATCGTCGACCACAGGAGTGGAATCGTCACCTTGAAGAAGATCTGGAGCTCGTTCGCTCCGTCCATCCGCGCCGCCTCGAGGAGGGAATCGGGTATTCCTTTCAACCCCGCCGAGAGGATGACCATCGCGAAACCTGTCCACATCCAGATCCCGACGATTATGAGCGCGAAGTTGTTCTCCGAGGGATTGGAGAGCCAGGCCTGCGGTTGGAAGTTCGGAAAGATGGAGAGGATCGCGTTGACGGTTCCGACCTGGGTCTGCCCTTTCGGCTGGAACTGATACATGAATCTCCAGATGACGCTGGCGGCGGTGAACGACACCGCCATCGGGAGAAAGATGAGCGCCTTTGCCACGGACTCATAGCGAACGCGGTCGGTGAGGACGGCGATGAGAAGCCCGACGGTCACGGTCACGAGCGTGAACAAGACCAACCAGAGAAGGTTGTTCCGCAGGACGATGAGCATGCTGTTGTCTGTGAAGATGTAGGCGTAGTTCTTGATGCCGATGAACTTCGTCGAGTTGGCGTTCAAGAAGCTCAAGACAAACGTGTTGATAACTGGATAGATCAGGAACGCGGCCAGAAGAATGAAGGGTGGCAGAAGCCACAACCACGGACGCACCTTGTTGCGCCGCTCTATCTTCGTTTTCAGGAGGCCCCGTTCTACGAGAAACAGATATCCGACTAGGACGAGGGGAACCCCCGCAATAGCGATAATTGCCCAGAGGACTCGTAAACCAATCACTTTTTCCCCCTTACTTCCTCCACCGTCGCGGCAGTCTGCGGCCGCACGCGGATCACCGCTTGGGATGGGAGCTACTCGAGAGAGAGCGCGGGGAGCGGTTGCTCCCCGCGTAGAGAAAGCTGCTTAGTTGCTGCTGTAGGCGTCCTTGCGAACCTGATCGAGGTTTGCGAGGATGCTGTCGAGGTTGCCGGGATTGGCAACGTAGTTCATGACCGCAGACCAGAAGGCGTTGTTCATCTTGCTCGGCATCATGTCGGATGCGTCGAAGACGGCGATGTCCGCCGAGGTCAGGATCTGGGCCGCGTTCCGGGAGAGCTCGTCCGGGTAGTCGGAGAGCGGGACCTGACGGTTCGGAGAGATGCCGTCGGCCGCCTTCACCCAGTAGTCCTGGGCCTGAGCAGTGGTGAAGTAGTTGACAAGCGCGCTCGCCTGCGGCGTCTTGTTGAACTCACCGACCAGGTCGCCAGCTGTCTCGACTGACTTCGAGTACTGCGAGTTGATCGACGGGAAGGCGAAGAAGTTGATGTCCGTCACCGGTTTCAGGTCAGGGAACGCCTTCTGGATGAAGCTCTGGATGAAGGTCGCCTGGAGCAGGAAGTAGGCCTTCGGGGGATTCTGATAGATCGGGTTGAAGGCCGAGCCGAAGTTCGTGGACAGCTCATATTGGCTGCCGCCGTAGCTCATCTTCGGATTCGCGACGATCTGACCCCATGTCTCCCAGACCTTCTTCACCTGAGGCGAGGTCCACGGAAGCTTGCCTTGATACCATTGCTCGTAGAGCTTCGGTCCGTACATCTTCAGGAAGATGGCTTCCAGCCAGTCCGTTCCGGGCCAACCGCTTGCGGAGCCGCTTTCGAGGCCGACCGCCCAGGGGGTTACGCCCTTGTCGGCGAGCTGCTTCGATTCCTGCATCAACTGGTCCCATGTCGTCGGAATGGTGAGACCGGCTGCCTTGAAATGCTGCGGGTCGTACCAGACCAATCCCTTGAGGGAGGTCTTCATGAAGACGCCGACGAGCGTCCCGTTGACCGATCCGAGATCGAGCCAACCCTGCGCATAGTCCTTCTTCATCCTGGACATGTCGAGAACCGTTGCAAGGTCGACCAGTTTCCCCTGGCGTGCGAATTCAGCCATCTTGCCGGGGCCCGGAAGACCCGCGACGTCCGGCGGATTGCCTGCCTGCACCCGGGTCGTCAAGACCGCGTCGATGTCACGAGTTCCTTCGTACTGGACCTTCACACCGGTCTTGTCCTCGAACGGTTTCACCATGTTGTTGAAGATGTCGAGCTCGTTGCCGCCCCACACCGCCAGCATGGAGACTGAACCGCCAATCTGGCCACTCGACGACATCGTTGTGCTTGAAGTCTGGCCGCTCGAGGAGGGAGCTTCCGTCGATCCTCCGGCAAAAGCGAGTAGCGATGAGAAGAGTAGCATGGCGAACACGACTACGATTCTTTTCATCAATGCACTCCTTTGATTTTTGGATTCTGTGAGCGGCAATGCGCTCACGCGTAACTAACGTGCGTTACTAACGCATGGTACCATGAAAATCGTTGGAATACAAGGGAAACTTCCGCTCTGTTGTGAAATATTCGTCGATCTATGACTGCGATGAGCGTGATCTGTTCGAGAACCTCAGGGGATCTGCAGAACCGCGGGAAAGGAGGAGAGTGCGGAGTTCTGCGTGACGCCAAGGAAGTAGTTGAACCGATTGATGAAGGTGGTCACGAAGGCGCAGGGGCTCGGATAGGAGGACGGGAAGACGAAGAAGAGGGACCTGCCGGCGCGATCCTGAAAGAAGAGAACCCGGGGTTCCTGCTCCACCTCGAGCATTCCCAGGCTGCCGCAGGGAGCGGGTTTCCAGGAGGAATAGATCGCTACTTCGGTCTCCGTGTAGAGCACCCGAATGTCGTTCTCCGATTGTGGAGCCGCAGGTGCGGCGCCGCCGGACCTCGATGCGGCTGCGCTGTTTCCGGCCGCCTCCGCAGGGGCCGCCGCGGCCCGGCTCGCTGTGCTCTCTTGATGTGCAGTGCGGTAGGTGACGGCAAAATAGGGCACTACATTCGGGGAGAGATAGGGTATGCCCTTCTTCGCGTCGGGCCCGGTGGCGAGAATCTCGGTCGTTTCTGCGAAGAGTGCGCCCGGGAGAACCGCCAGGAGGATGCAAAAGAGTGCTACGAAAAGGGTACGTCTACTGCCGCTATTCAACCGTGACGCTCTTGGCAAGGTTGCGAGGCTGATCGACGTCCCTTCCGAGCACGAGTGCCGTATAGTAGGCGAAAAGCTGCAACGGCACCACCATGAGAAATGGGTAGATCAGCTCGTGTACTCGCGGCACGGTTATCACGTCGTCGACGAGGGATTCGATTTCCGTGTCGCCGCGAACCGCGATTGCGATGACCTTGCCGTTTCGTGCCTTCACTTCCTTGATGTTGGAGATGACCTTATCGCGCAGGCGGTCGTCAGGCACGAGGAAGATGCACGGAGTGTGTTCGTTGATTAGAGCAATCGGACCATGTTTGATCTCCGCCGCGCTGTAGCCCTCGGCGTGAATGTAGGAGATCTCCTTCAGCTTGAGCGCGCCTTCGAGGGCAACGGGATAGTTGATTCCCCGTCCGAGGAAGAGAACGTCTTTCGCCCACGAGTACTTCTTCGCAAGCTCCCGTATCGATTCGCTTTCGTCGAGGATTTCGCGAACCAGCGAAGGGACCGACCCGAGGTCCTTGCAGATGCCCTGCCCCGCCTCGATCGACATGTCGCGCATCCTGGCCATCAGCAGGGTGAAGAGGTAGAAGACCGTTATCTGCGAGGTGAAGGCTTTCGTCGAGGCGACCGCTATCTCGGGACCGGAGTGGATGTAGACCCCTCCGTCGGTCTCTCGCGCTATCGTCGAGCCGACGACGTTACAGATTCCGAGGACGGTTGCGCCTTTGCGCTGGAGCTCTCTCATCGCATAGAGCGTGTCGGCCGTCTCTCCCGACTGGGATACGACGAAGTGCAGCGCTCCCCTCTCCACGAGCGGGTTGCGGTAGCGCACCTCGCTCGCGAGCTCCGCGGAGGCCGGAATTCGCGCAAGTGACTCGAGGAGATAGGCTCCTACCATACCGGCGTGGTAGGAGGTCCCGGCAGCGACGATTTTCACGCGTTCTATGTTGAGGAGCTCCTTGTTCGTGAGATTGAGCCCTCCGAGGTGACCGGTGGCGAGCTCGGTATCGAGGCGCCCGCGCATCGCGCGCAGAATCGACTCGGGCTGCTCGAAGATCTCCTTCTCCATGAAGGTTTCGAATTCGCCCTTTTCGATCTCCTCGAGGTTCCAGCCCACCTGCTCGATCGTCTTCGTGATGCTGTTGTCATTGAGATCCGAGGTTTCGAAGCCGTCCGGCCTTACGGTGACGATTTCGCCGTCCTCGAGATAGACGACCTGTTTCGTGTAGGCCATCATCGCCGTAACGTCGGATCCGAGGAACATCTCCCCCTCGCCGATTCCGAGGACAAGCGGAGAGCCGTTTCGCGCCCCCACGACCCGCCCGGGCTCGTCGGCATGCAGGCAGAGGATACCGTATGTCCCCTTCAGCAGGGCAAGGGCCTCTTTGACCGCCCGCTCGAGGTCTCCATCGTAGCAGCTCTCAACAAGATGGGCGATGACTTCCGAATCGGTCTCGGACTTGAACTGGTGTCCTTCGCTTTCCAACTTCTCTTTCAAAGGGCCGAAATTCTCTATGATTCCGTTGTGGGCGATCGTCACCTTGCCACTGCAGTCGCTGTGAGGGTGGGCGTTCATATCGGTCACTCCGCCGTGGGTTGCCCATCGCGTGTGGCCGATTCCGTAGGTCCCGTGGATATCCTTCGGGACTGCTCCGCGCAGATCCTTGATCTTTCCCTTCTTCTTCACGATCGAGAGGGTATGATCGTCGCCGACACAGATTCCGGCCGAATCGTACCCGCGGTATTCCAGCCGCTTGAGTCCCTCGAGGAGAATCGGTGCCGCCGGCTTGAGGCCTGTATATCCAACTATACCGCACATTTTCTGCCTTCTTGTTTGATTGCTCGCTTCTCCAGTGAATTGTAGCGCAAACAGCACTGAATTCCCGAAGGCGGTCGCGACTACGGGCTTGCCGAGACTATCCTTTGCCTGCCGCGACACCTTCGCCGAGGGTTGCGAGCTTCTCCTTGTCTCGGAGTATCGCCTTGTTCTCGGCGATTTCGATGGTTCCGGCCGCTCGCAGCTCCTCAAAGAACGCCACCACCGAGTCGGACGGAACCTCGAGGCTGAGCGAGATATCGCGAGCAACCTTGACGTAGTCGAGAGCACCCTTCTCGAATCCCTGCTCGGCAAAAGCGTAGTAGAGGTTGAGCGCCATCAGCCCGCGGGCGCTCTTACGGACAAGATGATGAATCTGCAGGTCTGCCTGTTGGAGTCTCCGGCACAGCTTGTCGATGATATTCAACGCGATTCTTGCGTTTTTCTCGATCATCCCGAGAAATCCTTCGCGGTTGAAAGATAGGAGATGTACTGTACCGACTGCGGTGGCCGTCGCAGTCCGAACCGCTCGGTTGACGATCGCCATCTCTCCGAAGAAGTCACCTTTGCCAAGAACTGCGAGAATATGCTCCTTGCCGCCTATCTGCTTGCTGATGCGTACGTTCCCTTCCTGGATGATGTACATCTGATCGCCTTCGTCGTTTTCCCTGAAGATGACCTTTCCCGAATCGACCAATGTCCCGTACTTGCTGAATAGAGTATTTTCCGCCATGTCTGCACGGTCCTCCTCACGCAGCTCCATGATACATGAAGTGGGAGAAAAAAACACCCAGTAATCAGTGTTGAACATGGAAAGAAATGAGCTGGGGCCGAGGATTTTCAAGCTCGGCCTGGCGGCGCTTGCTTCGGTTTGGCTCGGAGCCGCCTGCGGTCCCATCCCGGACTACCGTACCCTGGTCGAGGTGGACCTCCACCCGCCCGAGTTCCTCGGGGCTCTGGCGCGAGATTCGAGGCGTGTCGTTCTGCGTTTCGATGAGACCGTCGTCGCCCTTCCGAAGAGCGTCTCTCTTACCCCGAATGTCGATATCGAATCGGTACGAGGAGAGGACTGTGAGCTCGTGGTGACTTTGTCCTCGAACCAGGCCGTCGGGACGGCCTACGCCATCGAGGCCTCGGTGGAGGACACGTGCGGGAACAGCACCTCGGTCATCACGAGCTTCTACGGGTTCAATCCGGACGTGCCTGCCCTCCTCATCAACGAGTTCATCACCCAAGGCTCGACGACCCATCCCGATCTCGTCGAGCTGTTGGTCCTCGAATCCGGCAATACTGCAGGGATGTGCCTCTACGAAGGAATGCCCGGCAACTGGGACAACAGGATTGTGCTGCCTTCCATCGACGTGGAAGCGGGGGACTATCTGCTTGTGCATTTCAAACCGCAAGGTCTGGCTGAAGAGATCGACGAGGTCGAACTGACCGACCTTTCCGGTGGACTGGATGCTTCCCTGGCGGCCTACGACCTCTGGGTCGAGCGCGGAGACGGTCTCTCGGGCAACAACGGCGTCCTTTCGCTTTTTCGTTGTCCGGGCGGGGATATCATCGACGCTGTGGTCTACAGCAACCGCACCTCGGATTCGGACTCCAACTATGGTGGCTTCGGCTCACGCGACGTCTACGAGCGTGTATTGGAGCTCGAGCCGAGCGGACAGTGGAAACGCAACGGCGCACACATTGCCCCGGAAGACGCCGTCGACCCCGACCCCTCCACCGCAACGCGCTCGATGTGTCGCGGGAGCAACGCCGGCGACAGCGACTCGAGAGCTGACTGGCACATAACCCCGACGAGCGGCTCCACCTTCGGGGAAGTCAACTCGGACGAGGTCTACGTACCATGATGTGCGGAGGAGCCGGCGCTATACGAATTCCTTGAAGAGGCCCTCGATCGTCGGGCGAGGCACGGCCCCGACCTGGCGGTTAACTATCTCTCCGTCCTTGAAGACCAGGAGCGTAGGGATGCTGACTATTCCGTATTTTGCGGCTATGTCGCCCTGCTCGTCGACATTCACCTTGCCGACCTTGATCTTTCCTTCGTAGGCCTCGGCCAGTTCCTCGACGATCGGATCGATCATCTTGCAGGGGCCGCACCATTCGGCCCAGAAGTCAATGAGCACCGGGGTATCGGATTTCATCACTTCGGCATCGAAGTTGTCATTCGTGAGCTCCACTTCGTGTGACATCTGCTAACCTCCGAGGTTCGCTGGTTTGAGATCTTTCAAACGAAAGTCCTCGATGAGAGTATGCACGAATCCCTTCGCCTTTTCTACTGTTTCCTTTTCTTCTTCGCTGCAGTCGGCTAGGGGAAGCTCCGAAATCACCTTCGACAGGTGGTGGAGGAGGAATGCCGCTTCCACCACCAGTCGCTTCTCCTCCCATTCGACATCGTTCATGCTTCGCGGTATCCGCAGCAACAGCGCCTCGTAGCGGCTGATGATCGGAGGGGCGGCACCGGCACCCGGACAGAGGGCGTACATTCGAGGCTCCAGATCGATTCTCGGGTTTGCATAATAGGAAGGGTAAAGACGGCGCAGAAGGGTTTCGAACGGCGGCCAGTACTGTCTCTCGAAGGAATCGAGGGCGCCGAAGAGCTTTTTGATCTCATAGGAGGCTCGCGGGTCCATCTTCAGATCGGGGTACTTCTCGATCTGTTTCCTATGTTGCTCGAGGACCCGGTCGGCAAGTCCGCGGCTCCCCTTCGATTTTGTCCGCTTCTTGAAACGCTTCTCCTCTTGTTCGATGAGCTTCTGTTCCTCATTGTGCTTCAGGCGACGGACGACCTCGATCTCGGCGATCACGAAGTGGGTGAGGTCGATACGGGACTTTCGCGCCTCGAAATAGCGGTCCTCGAACTGGTTCTTGAGGCGAAACGGCTTTGTGAAAGTGATGATGTAATCGTCGTAGAGCTGTCGGATCTTCTTGACCGCCTGCTCCACTTCCTCCTCGCTGAGAGGGCGGCTCTTCACCTATCAGACACCTCCTGATACGAGGGCATCGGCCTGTGCCGCCAGTCTGCTCTTCAGCCCGGATAGCTCTTCTCTCTCCACTGCATCGAGGATAGTCTTGACGAAGGCCGAGCCGACCACAAGCGCGTGGACATGTGGTGCGAGAGATCGAACTTGTTCAGGCGAGCTGATTCCAAAACCGGCGACAATACGCGATCCGATCCTCTTCAATCGAGCAAGGAATGCAAGATTCTCCTCGCCTATCTCCGTGTAGCTTCCGGTGATTCCGAGACGCAGCGCGGCATAGAGGTAGAGAGGGTTCTCTTCTGAGATTCGGGTGAGGCGAGAATCGCTCACCGACGGAGCCACGACGGGAACAATCTCTACCCCGTGCGCCCTTCCGGCGAGATACAATCCCTCATCGTTGCCGGGCGGCAGATCCGGCACGATCAATCCGCTCGCGCCGGCGGACTTCGCCTCCCTCACGAAGCTGTCGGTACCCTTTCGGAAAACGAGATTCCCGTAGCTCATGATGAAGACCGGCAGCCCGGTTTGAGATACGATCTCGCGAACGAGCTCGAATCCGCCTCGAACGGTGAAGCCCGACTCGAGGGCGGCGGTTCCCGCAGTTTGGATGAGGCTGCCGTCCGCTGAGGGATCGCTGAAGGGGAACTGCAGCTCGAGGTAGGAGGCTCCGCCGGCGGCGAGTCCCCGCGCGATATCCACGGAGATCTCTCGATTCGGGAAATAGGCAATCATGTGGGCCATGAGCGTCGCTCCGGCGCGTTCGGTGACGGATCCAAGCTGCACTGCTCTCTCGTATGTGCTCATTTTGAAACGCCTCGCAGCACCCGGTAGGCCCCGGTCTCGTGCTCCAGAAAGGAGTACCAGTTCCCCGGATCGATTTCCCTCGCCGTGATAAAGAGGTCCTTGTCTCCGCGTCCCGACATGTTGACCACGATCGCCTTCTCGCGCGGAAGTGTCGGCGCGAGCTTGAGTGCCGCCGCGCCGGCATGGGCCGACTCGAGGGCGAAGACAACCCCTTCGTTGCGCGCGAAGAAACGCAGAGCCTCTATAGCCTCAGAGTCTTCCACGGTCGTGAACTCCACTCGTCCGGCGCGTCCGAGATGAGCGAGCTGCGGACCGATCCCCGGATAATCGAGACCGGCAGAAACGGAATGTGTCGGCTGTACCTGGCCGTCCTCGTCCAAAAGGAACAGGCTCTTGTAGCCCTGAACGATTCCCGGGCTGCCGTCGCCCGACATACGGGCCGCGTTGTTTCCCGGACCGCTCCCCCTTCCACCGGCTTCCGCGCCGATGAGCCTGGGAGAGTCCTCCTCAAGGTAGGGTGAGAAGAACCCGATCGCGTTGGAACCGCCGCCGACACATGCGACGAGGGCCGCGACGTCGATCCCGAGCTCGGCCGCCTGGTGGAGGGTTTCACGGCCGATGACCGACTGAAACTCCCGAACCATATCGGGAAAGGGCGACGGGCCGAGCGCGGAACCGAGCAGGTAGTGGGTGTCGGTGAAGCTCGCAGCCCAGTCGCGCATAGCCTCGTTGACTGCGTCTTTCAGGGTCCGAGACCCCGAATGGACGGGAACGACCTCCGCACCGAAAAGCTCCATCCAGAAGACGTTGGGATGCTGGCGCTCCATGTCGACATCGCCCATGTAGACGCGGCAGTCCAGCCCCAGCTTCGCACAGACGGCCGCGGTTGCCACTCCGTGCTGGCCGGCCCCGGTCTCGGCAATGATCCGGGTCTTTCCCATGCGCTTCGCCAGCAGTCCCTGCCCAATTGCGTTGTTGATCTTGTGTGCGCCTGTGTTGGCGAGCCCCTCGAGCTTGATGTAGATTTTTGCGCCGCCGGCCTCTCGGGTGGCATTCTCGGCGAAGAGCAACGGGGTCGGTCTTCCGATGTAGGACTTCTGGAGGCTCTGGAGCTCCCCCGTGAATGTGGGGTCATCCATCGCCTCGAGGAACGCGTGCTCGAGCTCATCGAGGGGTGCGCGGAGCACCTCGGCGACGTATCTGCCGCCGAACTCGCCGAAGAAATCGTTGTAGATCTTCATTTGCTTCCTGCAACCTCGGCGCCTACACGCTCTATCTCCGAAAAGAATCGTCCGAGCCGATCTGGATCCTTCTTGCCGGGCTCCGACTCCAGTAGGCTCGATGCGTCGACCAGCTCCGGCGAGTGTTTGAGCAGGATTTCGCCGACGTTTTCCGGTCCGAGTCCCCCGGCCAACCAGAGTGGTCCTCGTCGTTTGACCTCGGAAATGATCGCGTCCCCCACCTGCGTCCCGGTTCCGCCGCGTAGGCCGGCGGTGCGTGCGTCGATGAGCACCCGCGGACACCGGTAGGCTGCCATCCGTTTGCAGTCGTCCGCGTCCTTCAATTGTAGGGCTTTGAAGTACGGGAATGCAAGGTGATAGCACTCTTCCGGCGCCTCGTCGCCGTGAAACTGAATGGCGTCGAGACGGCCGGAGGCGAGAAGCTCCAGGACCTCGGCGTCGAGAATCCGGCTGCCGGCGTCGAGGACAACAACCCCGACCTTCAATGCCCGCGTTGTGCCAATCTCGCGTACGACGACCGGCGAGGCGCGCCGTTTGGACGGTGCGAGCACGAAACCGATCAGGTCCGCACCAAGCTCGTCGGCCAGCAGCGCGTCCTCTTGATTCGTGACACCGCAGACCTTGACGAGGGGCCTTCCGCGCCGTCGGCGCGAATAGAGCGTCCTCCAGAAGCTCCGGTTACCGGGGCCGGCCGAGGCCTCGCCGGAGTCGTTTACAGCTTCCCCACGACTGCCCTCCGCCACGCCGGCGATGAGCTCTCCGACCAGGGCAGGCTCACGCACCACCGCTTCTCCGACGAGTATACCGCAGAAGCCGGAGGAGGTGGCGAACGCGGCGTGCTCACGAGTGTGCATGCCGGATTCGAACACGAGGGAAGTCTCCCATCCGATGCGCGCCTGCAGCTGCAGAGGAAGGGCGAGGTCGACGGTGAAGGTACGGAGATCTCGTGAGTTGATACCGGTGAAACGAGGCTCGATCCTGGAGGCCTTCTCCACGTCTTCGTCGGTATGCACCTCGACGAGGCAGGACATCCCGAGGTGATGGGCGCGTTGGTACATGCGCGTGAGCGTTCCTATGTCGAGTATGCCGGTGATGAGAAGGATAGCGTCGGCGCCGGCGCGGTAGGAGACCTCCACATCTTCCTCAGAGAGAAGAAAATCCTTGCGAAGGACACAGAGGTTCGGATACTCGGATTTGACGGCCATGAGGTCGGCGAGTGATCCGTGAAAGTGGTCCTCCTCGGTAAGGACCGAGACGGTTCGGGCTCCCTGCGCCAGGTATCGCGCCGCCTGCGACGGGGCGTCGAGGTCGGCCGAGATATCACCTCGCGAGGGAGAGCGCCGCTTTATCTCACAAATGACGAACGGATCTCGCCCAAACGGAACAAGCGGAGCCGCCCGACGTTCTGGAACCTTGGTACCGAGGTTGAAGCCCTCACGTTCGATCCGCGTGCGTCGTGTCTCTACGATTTCAGCCATGATGCTCATAGACGGCTCCAGCCTCCTTGATTGATGCGAGCTTCCGCTTCACATTGCCCGTTTCGAGCGCTTCACGTGCGAGACGGTAACCGTCGCCAATTGTCTCTGCGATTCCGTACACAGTCAACGCTGCGCCTGCATTGACCAGCACCGCCTCTCGGACGGCGACCGGGCCCGTTCCTTCGAGGAGCTCCAACGCAACCCGGGCATTGTCCTGCGCCGATCCGCCGCGGAGCTCCTCTACGCTATAGCCTTCAATTCCGAGGCTCTTCGGGTCGAATTGCTCGTCGCGCATCTGTCCGGTTTCGTCGATCGTTACAATTCGGGTCGGGCCGGTGACGGATATTTCATCGAGTCCGTCGGCACCGTGCACGACCATCACGCGTTTGAGCCCGAGGAGGCTCGCAGCCCGGGCCACGGTCACGCAGAAGCGCTCGTCGAAGACCCCGATCACCTGATATTGCGCGCCGGCGGGGTTTGCCAGGGGTCCGAGCAGGTTCATGATCGTCTTGATGCCGAGCTCGCGGCGAACCTGCCCGGCGTGTCGCATTGCCCCATGGTAGATCGGTGCGAAGAGAAAGGCGAACCCCGAGCTCTCGATAAGCTTCGCAGACTCAGCCGGTTTCAGATCGATAGGGATGCCGAGCTCCTTGTAGAAATCGGCGCTGCCGCTCAGCGAGCTTACGGCCCGATTCCCGTGCTTCGCAACGACCGCACCGCAAGAGGCCGCAATCAGCGCCGCGAAGGAGGAGATGTTGAAGGTGCCCAGCCCGTCGCCTCCGGTACCGCAGGTGTCGAGCACTGGGCTCGACACCTCGAGAGGTACTCGTTTGTGTTGGAGCACCGCCGCGCAGCCCGCGATCTCCTCAGGGGTGATGCCCTTTGCGTTCAGCGCGACAAGAAATCCCGCGATGTTGGAGCTGCTCAGGTTGCCCTCGGTCAGTTCGCTCATGAATCCCTCGGCCTCGCTCTGGGTGAGATTCTCACCACCGATCACCTTTGTGAGCATGGCCCGCACCGGATAGGGCTCACGCTGGTAATCGAGAAAGTTCTTCAGGATTCTCTTACCGAACTCGGAGGCTATCGACTCGGGATGGAACTGCACTCCCTCAATCACGGCTGTTCGGTGACGGACGCCCATGATCTCGCCGTCCTCACTCCAGGCTGTAACCTCGAGTTGTTCCGGTACGCTGGCAGGTTCGATTACGAGAGAGTGATAGCGCGTAAACGTGGCACTTCCGGGGAGCGTACGGAACAGCCCGCGGCCGTCCAGCTTAATCGTCTCGGCCTTCCCGTGAACGATGTTCTTGGCACCGACGATCCGTCCGCCGTAGGCGTACCCGATCGCTTGATGCCCGAGGCAGACCCCGAGAATGGGTATCTTGCCCGCGAAGCTTTTAATCGTTGCGACCGTCACACCTGCGTCCTCCGGTCGACCGGGCCCCGGGGAGATAACGATCGCCTCAGGCTTCAAGTCAGCGATCTCTTCTACCGTGATTCGGTCGTTTCTCACGACCATTACATCCTTCGTCGTGAGCTCCGTCAGGTACTGGTAGATGTTGTAGGTGAACGAGTCGTAGTTGTCGATGAGAAGGTACATCGCTTACACCTCCAAACCGAGCACTGTTGCGAGCGCTCGCAGCTTCTCGTTGGTTTCTTCATATTCGCGAGCGGGGTCGGAGTCGAAGACTACTCCTGCGCCCGCCTGAAGCACCATATAGTCCGGGGTTCGCAGTCCGCTTCGAATCGTGATGCAGGTATCCACTCCCCCGTCAGCCTCGATATATCCAACCAGGCCGGCGTAGAAACGTCTCGGCTCGGGCTCGATGCCGTCGAGCACGTGAATTGCCTGAATCTTCGGTGCCCCACTTACCGTGCCTGCGGGGAAGGTCGCCCGGATCGCGTCGATTCCGGTCGCATCATCGGCGAGCTCACCCTCGACCTGCGACACGATGTGCATAACGTGTGAGTAACGCTCGATTTCCATCGACTTCGTTACCCGCACCGTGCCTGGACGGCATATGCGTCCCAGATCGTTGCGGGCGAGATCGACCAACATCAGATGCTCGGCGCGCTCTTTCTCGTCCGCGAGGAGCTCCTCTTCGAGCGCGGCGTCCTCTTCCGGCGTCGCCCCTCGGCGGCGTGTTCCAGCCAGAGGGCGAACGATCGCCCTGTTGTCCTTCACCTTGACGTGCACCTCCGGGGAGGCGCCGAAAAGCTGATATCCGCCGAAATCGAGGTAGAACAGGTAGGGCGAGGGGTTTTTCGAGCGCAGGTTCTTGTATGCCTCGAGGGCCGGGAGATCGGTCTTTATGTAGAGCCTGCGCGACGGCACCGCCTGCAAGAGATTGCCCTTGATGATCTCCTCGCGAACCTTCTCGACGCCCTCCATGTAGCTCCTGCGTTCAACCTCGTCCGCCCGGTATTCGGCCGGATAGCTCTTGCTGTTTCCTGCAAGGTAATTGAAATCGAGGTCGTTCATCTTTGCTTCTGTCGCCCTCAACGCTTCCTCGAGATCGATCTGATGCTCTTCGTAGTTCAGCCCGATGAGATAGATGATGTCTGTGTAATGGTCGAATATAACGAACACATGCCCGAAAAGGAAACATGCGTCCGGCAGGTCGAGTCGATCCGGTTTCTCGGTGAAATGGATCGTGTCACATTTCGAGGCAAACTCGAAGGTGAGGAAACCGATTCCACCGGCGGGTACGGGCAGATCCTGGTGGAGCGGCCGGTGCTGCTTTCCGAAGTAGAGCAGCACGTCGAGTATGTCTTTGCCTCTGCTTTTCACCGGGAGTCGTCTGCCGTCGCACTCCATTGAAATCTCGTCTCCCTCCTGAACGATCTTGAAGGCTTCGACCGCCATAAGGAGGGAATACCGCTCCTTGCCCTTCTGAAACGACGATGACTCGAGGATCATCTTGGCGCCCAACTTTCGGGCGAGGGTGTACGGGGTAAATCGTTCGCCAGGTATCATGCTGATCATGCTGTTTCGACGAGTCTTTTCCTGACTCCCGTTTGTCGTAACGCTTGCCATCTATTTCCTCCCTTCCGTCCTCATTCCACTGTCTCCTCCATTCGATCGGAGCACAAAAAAAACCGCTCACAGGTCTACGGTTCCTGTAGCGGCTCTTGCGAAACAGGTTCCGTTGCCTCTCGATGTCCGGAACCTGCAGCTATGACAGAAGATGGTCCCGGTCTACAGGGACCACCACCATGCGTTGTTTGTGATTGTCTGCGCAGCGGCCATCGACCGCGAGCCTGCCTGCGCCCATGATCCTTGGGTGTTTCTATATGTAGAAACAGTCATGTGAAGAGAATATGAGGTTGAGAGATTCTTGTCAAGCGCTTTCTGGATCTTTTCTTTCGGCAAGAGATTCCCCAAAAAGGAGGTGGAGGGCGCGACAGCCCGCAGCAGCCGGGCCGTCCGCTCCTCCGCTCCTTGGAGCTCCTCTCGTCAGACCTTCTCTGCGACCGACGCCGACTCCTCGATATCCTCCGCCTGCTCCTCGGTGACTGCCTCTTCCCCGTCCTCACCGGAGCCGTCGGGCTTCTTGAACTGGGGCTTGAACTCGACGTGCTCCCCGACGATCTTCACCCGGGCATGCGGATTTCCCTGCTCGTCCGTCCATCGGTCCTGCTTGAGTCGGCCGACGACCCTCACGCCGCGCCCCTTCGTCAGGGTTTCGGCGCAGACCTCGGCCTGACGCGACCACACCTCCACGTCGAAGAAAGAAACCTCCTTCTGAAGCTCGTCCTCCTGTTTGTAGAAGCGGTTCGAAGCAACGCTGAAGTTGCATACGGATGTGCCTTTCGGGGTCTCGGAGAGCACCGGGTCCTTGGTGAGATTTCCCTCAATGAGAATTGAGTTCAGACTGTTCATGTTACCTCCATGGCATTTGACAGCGCGCTGGGTAGCCGAATCACAGTTCGACATCCAATCATGTTGACTGCGGTGACTCCACTGTTGCTTCAGATCTCGACCTACGAGCATAGATTTCCGGAGGTAATTTGGTACGCTCAGACCCTTCGGCCGCACTGGTCGGCAGGAGCGCTGAGTGACGGGCAGCCGATTGCCCTACCGGCGTCCCCACTTTTTGCGGGTCACCCTCGTGGCGGCGTCTACCCAGAGCCGTCGGTGAGAGCAAATCGGACGGGAACTACCACCGAGGAGGGAATTCGCCGACCGTCCCTCGTCGCCGGAGCAAATCGAGCCTTCTCGACCGCCGAAAGAGCTGCCGAATCGAGGGCCTTGTGACCGGAGGAAAGAATCGCCTCGGCTTGGGTAACCTGGCCCGATTGATCAAGCTCGACACGAATGAGCACCAATCCCTCCCATCCGCGACGCCGGGCAAGCAGCGGGTAGACGGGAGCAAGCGAGCTTCTCAGACGGGCCGGTGAAGAGCGGTCGGGGGATTGCGCGGCGTCAGAGGTCAGTCCGGCGTCACCGATTTCGATGCTGCGAGACGAACGGCGGTCCGAGGGGTCTGCGCGCCCGGTCGTGTAGGCTTCTCGAGATTCGGCGCGTGGACCCTCGGGAGCTCTCCGGTTGGCGACCTCTACCCCCGTCCTACCCGCCACGATCTCGCTCACCTGCCCGGACGCCGCCTTCCGGCTGTCGATCCCGGCGGAGTCGGCGGGGGTAGTCGAGCTCTGCGATGCCGCACTTCGCTCCACTGCAGTCTGTAATCGCTTTTCGGGCGGGTTCGAAGCAGGTGAGCTCGCGAGCTTCGCATTGCGGAGGTTCCGAGGTGAAGGCGGTTTCACCTGAGGGGAATCCGGTTGCGGTTCGGGTTGGGTTGACTCATTTGCTGAAAGGGTTATCCAAAAAGACTTCGACGCCGGATGAAACCGCGAGGGATGGTCGGCGGGACGGCCGGAGGGCGATAGGGAGAGAATCGCGATGGCTGCAAGCGCCGCATGGATTGCCACTGAGACTGCGAAGGAGGCCGCATAGGAGACCTTCCGGGTCATCGCCCGTCAACCTCGACGGAGACATTTTCGAGCCCGGCCGCCTCGAGGTGCGTCAGAAGTGCAACCGTCAATCCGAGTTGTGAGGACCGATCGCTCCTGAGCAGGATCTGCCCGTTCGGCGTCCCACGCTCCCGGAGCAGCGCTGTGACGCGTTCGACGGCCTGTGCCGGGTCTACCTCGTGTCCCTCAACCAGCATCCGATCTTCTTGCGTCACCACGACGGTTACGGCCGGGCTGACCAGTCGTCCCCTACCCGGGGAGAGCGCAACCTCTATGGAGCGGTCGTGCGTCGAGGTAAGAGATAGATACAGAAGGAAGATGAGGACGATCAGAAGTACATCGAGGAGTGGCACGATTTCCACCCGTGCACGCTTGGCCTCAAGTCCTGAGGGTATCTTCACGATCCAGCGCCTCCTCCATCTCTGTCGCGAGCGACGAGAGCTCCTCGGCCTCCTGCAGTACGCGTGAGCTGAAGTAATTGTAGGGAACCACGCTGATGATTGCGATTGCGAGCCCGAACGCGGTCGTGATGAGCGCCTCCGCGATGCCCCCGCCGACCACCTTCATGTTGAGCGCCGATCCCTCACTGGACGCTCCCACGAAGCCGAATGACTGGATCACTCCGACGACGGTACCGAGAAGCCCGAGCATCGGCGCCACCGTCACTACGGTGTCGAGCAGCCGCAGCCCCCGTCGACAGGCACGCAGGATCGGGATCGCCGCCCGCTCCATGACCGCGGGCTCGCTCTGACCATCGCAAACGGTGGAGAGCATCCGGGCCGCCGGGGTCCTACACGACTGGAGGAGAGACGCCGCGCCGATTCCGTCTCCCTCTCGCATTCGATCGAGAGCACGCTCGAGCAAAGGGGCCGATTGTTCACGCGCCTTGCCGTGGCGAAACCAAAACAGCGAACGCTCGATGACTACGGTCACGGCGAGGAGGGAGCAGAGCAGCAGCGGCCACATCAGGGGCCCTCCCTGGAGAAACACTCCCACGATCCCGTCCATAGTTACCCTCCTACAACCTCACCTCAATCCCGGACCAGAACGAGAACGGCGGCATCGGATAGCCCGCCTGAGTCTCGTAGACGGAGTTGAGCACATTCTTGAGTACGAGCGAAAATCCCACGGACTTGCCGAGCTGCTGAAGGTAGCGCAGATTGAATACCGCGTGCCCGGTGATTGCGGCCGATAGCGTATTCCCGTCGTCGGTGTATTCTCTGCCCACGTAACGCCCCTCGACCGACAGATGTGCTCCGCCCTTTTTGTAACCGAGCTCCGCCGCGAGGGTGTTGATCGGAACATACGGGACACGTTTGTTGTCCGCTATGCTGTAGCTCGCGGCGGCCCCGGTGAGGAGGAAGCTGTAGATGAAGGAGTAGCTTGCCGAGAAGCTGAATCCATTGAGGAATTGGATCTTTCCGTTCAGCTCTATGCCCGGAATGAGGGTTCGCCCGAGATTGGTGGGTGTCCACGGCGACGTAACCGGGTCGCCGGTCGGCGCCCAGATGATCTGATCGGTGACGTAGCGGGAAAAGAGGGCGCAGTCGAGGGATAGAGCTCGGGTTCGTACGCTGTATCCGAAATCCCCGGCGAGCGCGGATTCGGGCTTAAGCGCCGGGTTTCCCATCGCGTACGGGCTCGACGGCCAGTAGAGGTCGTTCATTGTGGGCACCCGAAAGGACCGGGAAAGGGAGGCCTTCAACGACGAGACGCTGTTGATCGCATAGACCGTCCCCAGACGATAGGAGAATCCGCCGCCGATGTCTGTGAAGTAATCGTATCGCGCCGACGGAGTCAGTGAGAGCTTCGGGGTGGCTGAATAGGTCGCCGAGACGAAGCCTGCAACGTCCAGGCGCGAGCGTTGCCCGACGTCGCTGCTGCTGAGCGCGTCGTAGCGAGTGCTCGCCCCGCCGTTGAGCGAAAGCAGATCGGTTACCGTGAGGTCGCTCGAGAGCTCCCCGCCGGCCGTATTCGTCCTGTGGGTAGAATCGGTAATTGGAACGGCCGAAGGGTCGGCATAGTGAAGCAGATCGAATTGATAGTACCCGTCGGCTTTCACCCCGAAGCGATCGGCCGGCTTTTGTTCGGACGCGTAGCCGACGGTGCCCCGTGCCACGGTCCGCTGCTGTTCCGCATGGCTCGTGATGCCGAAAGGATCGAGACTCCCCGGAACGTCGAACGCCGACGAGGTCAGGGTTCCCGTCACCGACACGGTCCCGGCGCCGAAAGGCGCCGAGACATCGAGATAGCCGTTGCCCGATAGCCCGCCGGCGTGACTCTCTCGACGCCAGCCGCCGAGGTAGCTCGAATCGTTCCAGACGAACCCGTTCGCCGCCCGCGTGAAACCTCCTGCCGCCGCCACTCCAATCCTCCCGAGCCGACCGGAACCCGACAGAGATAGTCTTTGCATGTCGAGCAAGTCGAGCGGATCCGCCGCCACGGGGGTCTGCCCTCCTCCCTGCGAGACGACCATCGCCGCATGGGGCAAGTAGCCGCCGTTTTCAATTTTCACACTCATGGAGGCGGTCCTGCCGGGCTTCTTGGTTATGATGTTTACGATCCCGCCGACGGCGTTCGTTCCATAGACCGAGCTCTCCCCGCCTCGCACAATCTCAACCCGGCTGATCATGGATAGGGGTATCTGCGAGAGATCGACGGTGCCGTCCCGACTGGAGTTCAGCGGCACGCCGTTAACCAACACCAAAACCTCACTCGAGGTCGATCCCCGGATACTCGCTGTCGATACTGCACCGGCCGCCCCGTCACTATTTACCACGAGGCCCGCCCGATCCCGCAGCAGCTCCGAAAGGTCGGCCGCCGGCGAGCTCTTGATGTCGTCCGCACCGATTACCGTCGTGAACGCAGGAACTTCCAGCGTCGGGGTAGCTATCCGGGTCGCCGTTACAACGATCTCGGGCAACAGCGTCGAGGCCTGTTGCGCCCAGCCAAAGCTTCCATCCACTGCGAAGAGACAACTCACCACCAGGACCCTTAGAAGACGCATCTGCCCTCCTCTCGTCCGCCGAAACAGAGTGAAACAGGGAGCCGAGATGAGGATTGGTGGGTCGACAATGATCTGCAGGCGTGCCCAGTCAAATCCTTTTCCTCGAAGGTTTCAGTGAGACTCGTCTCCTGGCTTCCGGATCACCCTACTCGCGACGTCTTCTCGTCCATTTGCGCGGACAATGACCTGCTGTCGCTTTCGTCTCCGGTTACAGTGGCGGGACCGCTGCGGATTTACACCGCATTCCGTAACTCTCACGACGGACTGATATACCACTATAGCGTGGGTTCCTCGAGATTGCAAGATGAAGATGCTGAGCGGATCCGCTCATCAGGAGATTGGACGGCGCCGGGCCGATAACCGGGTTGCTAGCTTACACCCGTCACCGCGAGGGTAAAGGTCCTTAGATCGTTGAGCCCCACCGTGACGTCGACCTTGACCGAGACCGGGAACGGCAGCGGGTGCTTACCTACGAGAACGACCACGTATGTGCTTCTGCCTGGTCTGACACTCACGTCGAACGGGTTCATATAGGCGTTCCGTGCCCTACTGTACACCTGTTGGTAGTCTCGTCCCTGGAAGTAGTCGTGCTTCAGAAGCGCCTCGAACTGTCTCCAGGTGTAGAGATCCGCGACGTCGTTTCCCTGTGCGTCGCGAGCAGTTGCCCGATCGAGGGTCACGTCGGCGTCCCGCAGTGACGCAACCGAGATCCGGAGGACGATGAAGTCCTGTTTCTGTTTGTGCAGCATGCCGCCGGCCGGAATGAAGGGATTCAAGTCGCCGGACACACCGATGCCGTAATAGGAGCGAATCGTCGACGGCGACATTTGAGATACCGATACGTCCACACCCGTCGGGCTCGTGACCTTCGGAACGGTCGCGCAGCCAGCCAGTGCAACGAGCACCCCAACGAGCGGAAGGATAAGGCGAAGTCGAATGTTAACCACCGTATGACAACCTCCCATTCCGGTATGCCAGACAAAAACGGCCACCCCTGTGGGGGCGGCCGCTGTGAGATTCAATCGAGAGTTGCTTAGAACTTCGAACCGAAGTCCACGAACGCACGAACCAGGCTCTGGCTGGTAGCAGTGGTCGCGAACGGACCGCCGAAGTAGACGGGATCGTAGACGGTCTGCTGCGGGTCGGTCGGGGCGACGGTTCCGGCATCGTAGCCGGCACCGGCCTGTACCCACGCGTTGTCAGCAACGGCGAGCTTCGCATAGGCGCCTGCGCCATAACCCATATCCGAACCGGAGAGGGCGATGTCGGCGCGGAGGCCGAGGGTCAGCTTGTCCATGGTGTAGCTGAACTGCGGGGAGAAGTGGAACTGCGAGAGGCCGGTCTCGAAGTACTGATCGGCATAGGTTCCAACGGTCATCTGGCCGAGGTCGTAGGCCACATACTCGTCGAAGTAGAAGTTGTTGCCACCGGTTCCGCCGACCGTGTTGGAGCTCTCGACGTAGGCGGTGAGGTTCTTCATACCGGTGTAGTTGGCGCCGAACCAGAGGTTGTTGGCGCCGAGGTCATAGCCGGCTGCCAGATACAGCATGTCGCTGGTGTAGGATCCACCGAAGACGATCGCGTTGAATGCATCAGAAAGAAGGTTAGTGCTGTTGCCGTTGAGCCAAGTCGGTACGAAGACGCCGAAGTTGACGCCCTTCACCGGCATGATCTGAACCTGAAGACCAGCCTTGCCGTCGAAGTTGCCGAAGCTGCTGTACTCATTGGTCGACCAGGTGTAGTCACCGAGAAGACCGCCGTTGAGCCGAACCATTCCGTTGGCCAAGTCGACCCAGCCCCAGGCCCGCTTTACGAGGATAGGCTGCTTGGAGTCGGTGAAATTGCTGTCGCGGAGACGGAACGCCAGACCGTAGTTGTCCGCGGAATACTTGCCTTCGAGCTGGAATCGGCCGCTATCCCACGCGTCGGTGCCGTAAGCTTCGAAGTTCGTGGTGCCGCTCGATGATGAAATCAATCCACCAAAGTCGGCGTAACCATTCCAGGTCATGCCCGAGCTCTGAGCGAAGGCCAGTGTACCGAGAAAGCCCAGAATTAGAACGAATACTAGAGCCTTTTTCATCAAGGTTCCTCCTTGCAATTGTGGGGGACTTGTGGCCAACGGCCAATTCACCCTCTCGTTATTTGCCACAGTATAGCTTCCCTGTGACTATCGGTCAAGTCAAATCTTTTGTTGATTTCTCGATTTTCTCGACCGCATTTTTCATATTTGGTAATTATGGGGGAAAGTCAATCAACCGTCAAGTCACCTTTGGAATCATAAACGGGCAGCGTATACGCTCAAATGTGCGTCCCGTCTGTTTCTTCGAAACGGCTCTATTGTCCGGCATATTACCTCAGGGTCATCAGGATTCCAGAATCGAGCGGAAGAGAGAATGGACAACGAGCTTCGTCCGGTTGAAGTCCGGTTCGTATAGTGGTAGATTGCTCCAAAATGACTGAACTCGAGAAAAAGATTGCGGGCGACTGGTACGATCTTCGGCAGTCTCTCGACGACCGTTTCAAATCCGAAGAGCTGCTCGACCTGGACGAGATCGGCCTCGGAGAGCTCGTCCAGGGGCTCAGGCTCTCAGTGGAGCGCGGCACCGTAGAGTTGAAGCGAAAGACGCTGAACGGAATTCTCGCCTTCGTCGACTCTCAGCAGTTCGACGCCCGCTCCTTTCGCGATATCTCCTCTCACGTTCGCGAATTGCAGAAGTCCATCTATCTTGTGATTCTGCAACGCTCCTACTGCCTGGGCAGTCTCGCCCCGAAGAAAGCGGCTTCCTCCTCAGAGCCTTCTACCGTTGAGGATGCAGTCAGGCAGATGGAGGTCAACGCGATAATCGCGAAGATTCAGGAACGCGTGGCGAAGGATCCGAACCTCCGAAACGCTCCTCCAGTGAAGAACATCCTCTTCCAGGTAGACCGGTACCGGCGGGAGCTTCAGAACATGAAGGAGCTCGCGCCCAACATTCCGAAGGAGAAGTCGGCTGCCTTTCGTTCGAACTTCAAGGCGACTTTCGACGAGATCAGCCGCAAGATTCAGGAGAACTACGTCGCGCTCCTTCGGGAGGAACAGGTTGACGAGAAACCCGTGGTTCGAAAAAGCATGTTCCTGCGCTTCGACCTGCGGCCGCTCGGTCCCTTCTTTGCCACCCAGGCTCAGGAGCTCAGCCGCATCCGCTCGATCCTTGCCTTTGCCGAGAAGGAGCGGTTCAAGACCCGTGAGATCCTCTCCGGCATCCTCTCACGCCGTGACAGCTCGGTTACGCTCATAGAGCGTGAGCTCAAAGAGTATGAACGCATCTGGTTCGGACACGGTGATGAGCTCGCGCGGGAGTTCGCAGCGGAGATCGCCGAGCATCTGGGTCGCAAGTCGTCCCCCGGCACGGAAGACGAGGAGCAGTGGGTCTAGCCGCCCGATTTCCCCTCCGTGCTTGACCGCAGACGCCTGCCGTCATAGTATTCGGTGAGGAGAAAACGATGGCGCAGGGATTTGCCTTATCAGTGTACCCGTGGGTATACGTTGCGAAGTACACCGACGACAACGATTGGCACGAGGACTACATCGAGCAGCCGCACAAGAGACCCGAAGAGGAGGCCCGTCTTTCCAAAGAGGAGCGGGAAGCTCTTCTTGCCAAACGCAACTCCTTCCCGCAACTCCCGCTCGTAAACTACACGTCGCAGTACGGGCTCGGCTGCTTCGAGGGTTTGAAGGCGTTCCCGCAGAAGGACGGAGGGTTGAAGATATTCCGTCCGGATCAGAACGCGAAGCGATTCGCACGGTCGATGGAAGGCCTCAGGATGCCGATCTATCCGCAGGATAAGTTCACGGCGGCCGTGCGCGCTGTGGTCGCGAGAAACGCTGCGCTCGGCTTTGCTCCCGCCTACGAGGCTTCCTGGGAGAGGGATGACTTCGAGAGCGGGCATAGCGTCTACATTCGGCCGTTTACCTACTCAGAGCCTGCGATCGGGCTCGGCCTCTCGCATGCGCCGTGGGTCGTCATGGTCACAACACCGGTCGGCTCCTACTTCCGACCGGGCAATTCGAAGGCGGTGACGACGGACAAGATCCGCGCATATCCCGGCGGTACCGGTTGGATCAAGTGTGACGCCAACTACGTCACGCCGATCCTCGTCAAAAAACAGGCAGAGGGGGAGGGCTACATGGAGGCGATCTTCCTCGATGCGCGCGAGGGCAAATATGTCGAGGAGGGCTCCTCCTGCAACATCTTCTTCGTGTTGAAAAGCGGCAAGCTGGTTACCCCGGAGCTCGGTGACACGATTCTCCCGGGCATCACCCGTGACAGCGTCCTGACGATCGCAGACGATCTCGGAATCGCTACCGAGACTCGGCGCATCGCGATCGAGGAGGCGATGTCGGAATCGAAGGAGGCCTTCGTGACCGGCACCGCGGCGGGCGCGACGTCAATTGAATCGATTACCCATAGAGGAAAGACCGCCCAATTCACCGACGGCAAGGTCGGCGAGATCACGAAGCTTATCCAGAAAACTTTGAAAGGCATCCAGTACGGGGCCGCCGAAGATCGTCACAACTGGATGGTTGAGGCATAGGCACAGCTAGAAGCTTTTCACTCCTAGGTCTTGGGGCAGGTCCGAGTAGATCTGAACCTGGTAGCTCGGCGTCGGATAGAGAATGTCCTTGGTGTTGATGAACGCCAGGTTGATCGCGTTCGTTTTTTCCTTGGTTACCGGGTTGCGCGTGAGCTGGTCGAAGGCCTCCATCGAGCGGGTGAGGTTGACGAGCGATTGTGAGTACTTCGTCGCGTCCGAGCTTCGCCTCGAGAGCTCGTAGAGGGTTACGCCAAGGTTGTTGTAGACCTTCATCAGGTTTACGAGAAGGTCATGGTGCGCAGGAATTACGTTCGGTTCGAAGGTGGTTATCGAACGGCGCTCGGCCTCGAGGGAGTTGAGCAGGTTGAGATAGTAGCCTTCGGCGGCGGAGTAGTCGTTCCGCTTGAAGAAGGTGTTGGCGGTAGCGTAGAGCAGATCACGGTTGTCCGAGTAGTTGCCTGCCGCATTCATGAACTTCAGCAGCGCACTCTTGTAATCCTGGTCACGATAATAGACGTAGCCCTCCTTGTAGCGAAGCTCCGGGGTCTGGTAGCCGTTGGTCTCCGCCTTCAGGTAGAGCTGGAGCGCCTCATCGAAGTTGCCGCTCACGTAGTAGTTCAGATCCCCGAGGTTTGCATAGAGTTTGCCAAACTCAGCAGAGGGCTTGAGCTGGCTCTGTTTCAGTGCGGTTTCGTAGCGGTTGATTCCCTTGTTGTAGGCCTGTTCCGCATCGAGATACCGTTTGTTTTGGTAGAGGTTCTCTCCGATCCGGTCGTACGTGTCGACGAGCATGCCGAGTCGCCGGCGCGTGAGAGGCGTCGCGTTCTGGAGGTCGTTGAGGGTCTTCTGCAGCGCCACGGCCTCTTGGGAGTAGTCGCCGATCTTGTTGAAGTAGCGTGCGAGGTTGTAGTTGGTTTCCGGAAGCGTCGGCTCGACCTTCAAAGCTCGGAAGAGGATGTCGTGAACGTCGCTGAGACGATTCTTGTCGATGAGATAGCCGCCGAGCTCGGCGTAGGCGACGGGATCGACCGTGATGCGTGGATCGGCCTGGAATTGGGTCTTCAGAATCTCGACCTGCTTCAAGTTGTCGGTCTTGATGAAGTACCTGAGCATTCGGAAAAGCACCTGATTGCTTGTTCCGTAGTGCTGGAGCAGCATCGCATAGTCCTTGCGTGCGAGCTCGTACTTGCTCGGATCCTCTTCGCCCCAGCGCAGGTAGTTGTCGCCCGCACGGAGCAAGCCTTGGTAGTCCCACATGTTTTTGTCGAGGATGACCCCAAGAAGCTGATTTGCCTTCGTGTAGTTGCCGAGGATTTTCGACTCCATGTCCGAGTAGTCGAAGATTCCCTTGCGATCCGCCGGCCAGACCTTCAGCAGTGAATCGTACTTCTGCGCTGCAAATGAGTACTGCTTCCTTTGAACGTACCCTTCCGCGTACCGGTAATACCAGTTCTTCATCTGCCATTCACGGCTCGCGGTGGCGAAATCGTCGTTTGCCGTGACGAAGTTGTCGTTCTGGAGCTGATTGTAGCCGGCGGCGTAGAGCGTGTAGGCATGAATCGGGCGGTAGACGAAACGATAGCCAAGGAAAACCAGCAGCGCGATGATGGCCGCGCCTGCGAGAAACACCCGCAGAATTGGAAGAATGTTGTGCCGGAAACGGTATGCAAAGGTCGCCCGCTCCTCTTCGAACTCGAGCCCCGTCTTCTTCTCATAGGCGGCCGGTATCTCGATCGTCCTACCGATTATCCGGCTCGTTGCGTCGGCGATTTCACGCGGCGGAGCGCCGCGGACAAGTAGGTCGACGAGCTCTGAAAGCTGGGGTCCGCCGAGATCCTGCTCTCCGATCAACTCCTCGATAACGATCCTCAGATTGCGCGGCAGTGCAGACAGCGTTCGCTGGATGTGCTCGAAGTCACGATCGGAAATGCGAAGGTCGGTGGGGCCCCCGACGCTCGGCGGAGCGCCCGGAGTTGGAACGCCGGGAGGAGGGGCAGCCTCTCCGACGGCGAGCGCGGGATTGAGATCCTCCTCAGTCTGCGATTCTTCGCCGGTCAGGCCGAACTGCTCGCTGATGTCCCCGAGCCCGAAATCGTCGAGGTCGCCGAGACCTCCCGCGGCGGCTCCTGCCGCGCCCGTCGGAGGAGCCCCCTCTTCAGGCGATGCTTCTCCTTCGGGAGCGGCCGACGGCTCCACGGCTCCCTCCTCCTCCATTTCGAAAGCCGATTCCTCGAACATCGACTCTTCGGGTGGCTCTTCGCCGGTGCCCGGCTCCGGTTCCGGTAGGCCGAGATCCTCCGGGATAGGCTCCTCCTCTGGAACCGGCGGGGTTTCCGGCTCTATGCCCGCTTCGAACTCAGGCCCTTCGATTCCACCGAAGGCCTCTTCGAGACCGGGGGCCTCTTGGGGGGTCCCTTCGCCGGCCGGGGCAGCCGGCTCTTCCTCCCCGAAGATCTCTTCGTCGAAGCTTGGGAGCTCGAACTCACCCGGCAGCTCCTCGGATTCCGCGAGCTGTTCCCCGGGGGGATGTTCGGTGGGCTCCGCCGCTCCCGGTTCGAACGACGGAGGCTCCTCTTCGGGCAGACCGAGGTCCCCGGAAAGCTCGAGCTCCTCGGCGCCGCCTCCGCCCGCGGCCTCTTCGATTTCGGCAGGCAACTCCCCGAATGCATCTTCGCCCGGAAGCTCTCCAAACTCTTCGGTGCTGGGTTCTTCAGCGCCCTCCAAACCCTCCGGCAGCCCCGGCGCCTCCTCGGGCTGCCCTGCCATGGCCGGCCCCTCAGTCTCATCGAACTCGAAAGGCGGCGCTTCCTCTCCGGTCCCACCGCCCTCCTCGGGAGGCGCAAGGTCTTCCGCGGAAGGTATCTCGAAAAAAAGACTCTCGTCGTCGCCGGCGGCCTGGGGTAGCCCCTCCCCGGTCGGAGGTTCGCCCTCAGGGACCTCGCTGATGGAGGTCATCTCCGACTCCTCGGCCGCGGCCGATTCCCGGAGGAAGTCGTCAAAGAAGGTGTCCTCGCCTTCAGTCGGTACTTCCTCCGTTGCCTCCGGGATCGGCACCTCGGGCGTCGTCTCAAAGGATTCCTCTTCCACGCCCGTGTCTTCCCCGGGCTCTCCTTCCGGTTCTTCAGACTCCGCTTCGGACGGCTCCTCGCCTTGTTCCTCACCCAGGCCGGCAAGAAGCTGGTCGATATCAGGTGGAAGCTCCTCGCCAAGCTCGCCGCCGAAAACCTCCGCGGCCTCTCCGGTGGCGGGGCCAACCTCCGGCTGGTCTCCGAGCGGCTCGCCCGGCGACTGCTCTTCGGGCGACTGAGCCCCCGGGGATGGCTCGAGCGGTGGCGCCGCAGACGGTTCCTCTACCGTCTCGCCGCGTTTTCTGAGGACTTCGGGCTCGTTTCCCAGCCGCTTGAGCTCGCCGGCGAACTCTTGAATATTGCGAAGATTCGGCATCCTACTCTCTTCAATGATTTTCGGAATGTATCAAACCGATATTGACGGATAACCGCCGTTTGTCAATCGATTCTCCTCAAGAATTCTCAAGTCGATTCCGAGAAAAGGGATAGCTGTTGTTACTATAGCAGAACCATGAGATTTCTCAAATATTCAATAGTCTCGGTCATGCTCCTCTTGCCTCAGCTGATCTTTGCGGCCGAACAACTACCACTATCGGTTCACATCGATGTGACGGGCCTCACTCAGGCGGGGCCCCCGCGCATAGTCGGCAATTACGTTTTGTTCACCTTTCCTCCTGAAAACGCGACTCGCTACGTCGGTATCGCGTTCGAAAGTGACGATTTTCGAACGATTCACCCATTCTATCGCAATCAACACGGGGTTTTCTTCTATCTATACCCCCTCGAGGGTGCCAAATCCTCTCTGGTCTACCGACTGGTAGTCGACGGGCTGTGGAGAGATGACCCCGAAAACGCCGATACCATCACCGATCGAGCGGGAATCTTGCTCTCGAAGTTTGTCATACCCCTGCGAACCCTGCAGGTCACGGCAAGCCCTGTTGTCAACCAGGACGGTTCGGTTCAGTTCTTTTTCCAGGCACCGCCGAACCAAAACGTCACAATCGCAGGCGATTTCAACAACTGGGATCCCTTCATGAATCGCATGAAGCAGATCAGTAACGGCCTGTACAGCGTCACGCTCCGAGTTGCGCCTGGTACCCATGGATACTACTTCGTGAGCGGAGGCACGCCGATCGCCGATCCCTTGAATCCCCGTGTGGACTTCTCCGCCGAGGGCACGAAAATCTCGGTTTTTAGTGTCCCCTGATCCCCCCTCTGTCGATCCGAGCGCTTGACCCGACGGCGACGGCTTGATTTCTGCTTTCGACCGTGGTCTAATGCGCCGATGATCAGCTACATCCTCTTCGACCTCGACAATACCCTCTATCCGGAGTCGAGCCTGCTCGGCGCGGAGCTCAGCCGGAGAATCAACAAATATGCCGCGGATTTCATTGGCGTGAGCGAAGAGGAGGCCCTGCGCCTCCGCGAAAGCGAGAAAAAGCAATACGGCACCACGATGCGCTGGTTGGTGCAACGCTACGGCCTCAGCGACCTCCACCACTACATCGAGTCGGTGCACCCGGCCAACGTCGGCGACTTCATCCCGAAGGACGGAGAGCTCCGGGTCTTTCTCGACTCTCTGCCTCTGCCGAAATCGATCCTCACCAACAGCCCTGCAAGCCATGCCAGGCGAGTCCTCAGGTACCTGGAGATCGAAGATTGCTTCGAGCATGTGTTTGACCTCGACTACTCCTCGTTCCGCGGAAAGCCGCATCGGGAAACCTATGAATCTGTGCTGAGCGCCATCGACAGGAGGGCTCCGGAAGTGATGTTCGTCGACGACGTTCCGAGCTACCTCACAGGATTCAGGGCACTTGGGGGGATGGCCGTCCTGGTCGACGAGGAGGGCACGAAGGAATTGGACGATCCTGAGATTCGGGTCGTGCGGCACGTTGGCGAAATAGTCGAGCTCCTCCGCTCGGCATAACGCCGGACGCGCTGCCGGGCGGCCAGGGATAGGTTACTCTCAACCGAATGCCTTCTACTTTCGAAAGTAGAGGTAGGGGAGAATCCCGTCCCAATCGAGGCCGCTCACCGGATGGGGTTTCGCGTTGCCGAGCCCGGCGTTGAACGCCTCGATGCGCGCCGGTGTATAGAGTGAGACCCAGGGCACTTCGTCGATCCAGATTCTCTGGACCTCCTCGAAACCCCGGATTCGATCCGCTTCGTTCGTCGTCTCGTTCGCCCGTGCCCAGGCAGCGTCAACCTTCCGCTCCCATTCCCTTCGGGGCTCTTTCTGATTCGGCTCGATTAGGTGAAGGCTTCCGCTCGAGGGGAAGACATTCTGAAACCCTATGGGATCGATCGATCCGCTCAAACCGGTCTCCATCATCTCCCAGTCAAAGGTCGAAAGCAGCTTCCCAACGAGCACATTGAAGGCTACCGGCTGCACCTCTATCTCGACGCCCACCTTCTGCGCCTCTTCGGCGAAGAGTCGAGCAATCGACTCTCTTTCACTGCTGCCGGCATTGGTCGCGAGTGAAAGGGTGACCTTGTTGCCGGCAAGGTCTTCCCGGATGCCGTCGCCGTTGCGGTCCCTCAGCTCGAGTGCGTCCAGAATCGCCTTTGCCCGCTCGGGATCGTATTTCACTGCAGCCTCGTCGGCCCCTTTCCAGTAGTAGGGCGATATCCTCGGGATGAAGGAGTACTGGGGATAGCCGAATCCATAGGCGAACCTATCGATAATGGCGCGTCGGTCGACAAGTGAGGCGAGCGCCCGACGGAACTCCCGGTTCGAAAGCCAGCCGAGTTTCACGGACCCCACTCCGACGGGGTTCATGTTGAAGGCGATGAAGCTTGATGCAAGCTGCGGACCCACGTTGTAGAGCTCCGTTCGGAGCTCCTTTTTTTTGCCGGCGACCTCCGAATAGTCTTCGCCTCTCAGAACGTAGTGATCGAGTTTCCCGGCAAGGAACCAGTCACGCTGAGTGTTCTGGTCGGGAAGAAAGTGAATCACCACACGTTCAAGGTAAGGGAGCCGATTTCCGTTTGCGTCTCGTTCGTAGTAGAAGGGATTGGGAATGAGCTCGATCGAGCGCCCGGGATCATAGTCCGAAATGAGAAACGGCCCGGAGACAACGAGGCTTCGGGGGTCGCTCCCGACCCCCCAGATGCGATTGGTCGCTTCGGGGCCGTCATTCTTGATCATGGGATCGAGGAGGTGCATCGGCAGAGGAGGTATGCTGATCAGATCGAGAATGCCGGCGTAGACGCTCGGAAGGCTCACTCTGAAATGGTAATCGTCGAGGTACTCCCACACCGACGGGAAGTCCCCGACGTATAGATTATCGACAAACGCGCTCTCCACGCCGCGGGCAAGGTATATCTTGTTGACCGTGTCGACCACATCTTGCGCAGTAAGGGGGATGCCGTCCGACCACGAGAGCCCGTGCCGCAACGTCACGTCGACGGACCTCTGGTCTTTTCCGATCTTCCAACTTTCCGCCAGCGCCGGTTCCCACTCGAGCGTCATCTGATTGCGTCGAATCAAAGGGGCGTAGAGACGATCGAGTATCTCCACGCTCGAAGCCTCCCTCGCGAGAGCCCGATTGAAGGTGCGCGGCCCGCTTCCCTGAAGAGAGGTGACGAAGGTTCCGCCCGACTTTCCCGCCTCGAATCCGCCGTAGACGATCTCCGAAAGCCCGGAGAGGTGAAGCTGTCCGGGAAAACCAGCTTGGCCGCGTTCGGCACGCCCCAAGCCGGGCGCCGAAACGCTGATGAGTACAAGAAGCACAACCAGCGCGATGCACTGCAAACGATTCATCCGCTGATCCCCCGTTACTTCGCGCCCTCCCCGGCGCTACCCGTACGGAGGCGCGGAAGAGTCTTATCACGTTCGACCGCTCATGGGTCGCATTGGATCGTCGAGCTCAGTGTTTGCTATCGACTTGTTTTGGCTCTAAACGGGACCTCTCGGAGAGCCGGCTCAGATCTCCCGCCAGCGGTGGCATGCGACCATGTGGCCGCCGCCCGCGTCTTCGAGCTGCGGAATGACGTTCTTGCAGATTTCCTTGGCGAAGGGGCAACGAGGATGGAATACGCAGCCGGACGGGGGGTTAATCGGATTCGGAACATCCCCAGTGAGAATGAGCTTCTCCTTCTTCGTGTCCGGGTCGGGGATCGGAATCGCCGAGAGCAATGCCCGGGTATAGGGATGAAGCGGTGTATCGAATACCTCGGCGGTCTTGCTGAGCTCCACCATGCGTCCGAGGTACATGACTGCGATCCGGTTGCTGATGTACTTGACGACCAGCAGGTGATGGGTGACGAAAAGGTAGGTCAGCTTGAACTCGTCTTGCAGTCGCTTCAGCAGGTTGAGAATCTGCGCCTGCACCGAAACGTCGAGAGCGGACGTCGGCTCGTCCATGAGGATGAACTGCGGGTGGGTCGTCAGTGCCCGCGCGATGGCGATGCGCTGCCGCTGGCCGCCTGAGAACTCATGCGGGTAGCGCATCAGGTGCTCGCTCGACATTCCCACAATATTGAGCAGCTCCAAAACCCTCGAGCGGATTTCCCGCGCATCCACCAAGTTCTGACAGACGAGCGGCTCGGCGACAATATTCTTGACGAGCATTCGCGGATTGAGGCTGTTCGACGGATCCTGAAAGACAATCTGCATCTTCTGTCGGAGCGCTCTCAGCCGCTGCTTCGACACTTTCGTGACGTCGCGCTCGCTCCGTTGAGTCGCGGCGAGATGTCTGTCCTCGGGCCGATCGGACGCGAGCAGTCGTTCAGTCTCTTTGACACGCTCGGGGTCCTCGTCGAAATAGATCCTGCCGGAAGTGGCGTCGTGAAGACGGAGAAGCGTCTTGCCCAAGGTGGTCTTTCCGCAGCCCGATTCGCCGACGAGGCCGAGACATTCCCCGCGCCGTACTTGCAGCGAGACCTCTTCCACCGCCTTCACGTCGGCGATACGCCGTTGAAAGACGCCGCCTCTTACCGGGTAGTACTTCTGGAGCTTGCGCATATCAATGAGAACATCTTCCATGCTACTTATCATCCTTGCCGGTGTAGAGGTGACAGGCGACGAAGTGGTCCTGCTCGTATTCGATCGTCGCAGGCTTTTCCCGCTTGCAGATGTCCATCGCCTTCGGGCAGCGTGGGTGGAATCGACATCCGCTCGGCGGATGCACGAGATTCGGAACCGTGCCCGGGATAGTATTGAGCTCGCCGACTTGTTCCACGCCCGGCACCGAATTCAGCAACCCGTGAGTGTAGGGATGGAGCGGAGCCTTGAAGAGGGAGCGAACCGCTGCGGTCTCGCACGTATCCCCGGCGTACATGACCGTCACCCGATCACAAATCTCGGCAACCAGCCCGAGGTCATGGGTGATGAAGAGCACCGAAGTGATGACAGTCTCTTTGAGCTGCCTTATCAACTCTACGATCTGCGCCTGGATAGTGACATCGAGGTTGGATGTGGGTTCATCGGCGATTAGTAGAACGGGGTGACAGGAGAGTGCAATGGCGATGACGATTCGCTGCTGCATGCCGCCGGACAATTCGTGCGGATAGCGGTCTACGATGTTGCCGGGGTTCGGAATGCCGAGCTGTGTCATGACATCGATCACGGCGGACCTCACGACCCGGTTCAGCCTCTTGTAGTAGCGCCGCAGGAAGGGAAACCCCTTCACGAACTCGACCACACCGTCGGTCCGTCGGAGGCTGTCGCGGTGATGATTCAAGCTGTTTCTGCGACGGACTGAAGCGGAGTCGGTTTTCAATTCGAGCTCGAGAAGCTGCTTGTCTATGTCCGCCACCAGCCGCTCGTAAAGTCTGAGTCTGGTGAGCTCCATGGAGTAGAGCGATCGCTGGAAGTGCAGCCACCAGCGCCGAATCGGGAAGCGGCGCCTTTCGAGATCCTCGTCTACCGAATGGATTGTCCGCTCGAGCATCTCGCCGAGCCGATGAAAGAAGAAGCTCTCCCCTACCTGCTCGCCAATCGACAGCACGGGATTCAACGAGGTGCTTGCTTCCTGGAAGATCATCGATATGCTGTTGCCGCGTATCGACTGCATATATGCATCGCTTCGGGTGAGCATGTCGACCGCACGGCCACGCTCGTCGTCGTTTCCAAACAGCAGGATCTTTCCGCCGTCGATCCTGCCGGGTTCCTGCACGATCTGCATCATCGAACGAACCGAGACACTCTTACCGCATCCCGATTCACCGACAAGCCCGTAGGTCTCTCCGTGATTCACCATGAGATTGACGCCGTTGAGCGCCTTGACGACGCCTTCGAAGGTGTAGAAGTTGGTGTATAGATCTTGAGTCTCTAGAAGCTTCTTCACTACTTTCTCCGCATCCTCGGATCAAATACGTCGCGCGCCGCATCTCCCAGAAGGTTCCATCCGAGAACGAACAATGCAATGACGAATCCGGGTGTAAAGACTACGTACCAGTATGCCAAACGGTTGTCGGCAGGACCAACGATCCAATCTCGCGCCGAAGAGACCATCTGTCCCCAGTCCGCGTACCCCGTCGGAGAACCGAGCCCCAGGAAGGACAGCGCCGCCGCCGTCAACACCGTAACCCCGACCTGCATGGAAGCGATGATGAGTACTGAATAGACGCTGTTGGGCAGAATATGGCGCGTGATAATTCGGAAGTGCGAAGCCCCGCTCGCCCGTGCGGCTTGAACATACTCCCGATCGCGCAAGATCAGAATCTCACCGCGGATAACCCTCGTATACTGCGGCCATCCCAAGATGACGAGGACAATTACGATGGCCGTAAGGCCGCGTCCCATCGCCACGACGAGGGCGAGAGCTGTTATCAGAAAGGGCATCGCGAAGAACATGTCCGTAATTCGCATGATGATCTCGTCGATGACACCGCCGAAATATCCGGCGATGGCGCCTAGGAGCATCCCGAAGATGAGATTCGCGACGACCACGGCTACGCCGATCTTGAACGCGCTCCTGGTTCCCCAGACCAGCCCGTAGAGGATGTCGTACTGCTGAGTAAGGGTCCCGAGCGGATGTTCAGCGGAAGGAGGCGATGGTGCAATCTGCCATCCGGTATGGGGGATTTGGTAGGGGTTGCCGGGCGTCTGTGGAGGCTCGAGGATCGGCGCGAAGATCGCGACAAGGCCGAAAAGGACGATGATCGTCAGACCGATAACGGTAAGAGGATTCGACAAAAAGCGCTTCGCCGAAAAGAGGAACTCCTTGAGTCGAGGATGGAGCTCACGAGGCTTTTTGAGCATCTCTTTCTCGGATGTGATTTCGGGTGTGCCTGTTTCGGGACTCATCACTGCTCTCCTGTCAACTCAGCCGAATTCTGGGGTCGATGTATGCGTAGATGATGTCTACGATGAGGTTCACGAAGACGAAGACCACCCCGAGGAAGAGGACGTTGAACATGATAGCCGATACATCCAGCTGCAGGGCGGCGTTCGCAGTCCACAATCCGAGTCCCTGGCGATTGAATATCGTCTCTGTAATGACCGCACCGCCCATGAGCCCCGCAAAGAGCACGCCGGAAATCGTGATGACCGGAATGAGGGCATTGCGCCGGGCGTGCTTTCCGATGATAAGGCGTTTGCTCGCACCCTTGGCCAATGCCGTGCGAATGTAGTCCTGCCCCAAGGCCTCGAGCATCGAGGAACGCATGAGACGAAGGATAAGCGCGCTCTGCAGGAGAACGAGGTTGATTACCGGGAGCGCAAGGTGGTAGAGACCGTTGAAGAAGACATCCCACCTCCAGTTGAGAATCGCATCAACCGTGATCATCCCGGTGTATTTGTGGTATGAGGAACTGTTGATCAGATCGGTCAATCTGTTGTCGAGCAAACCGGGAGGGAAGATCCCGACATAGCCGTAGAAGAACATGAGCAGGAGCAACCCGAGCCAGAATGTCGGGAGGGAGTAGCCGATGATCGCAAACACGCGGGTCGCGTGATCGGCGGGCTTATCTTTTTTGACGGCGCCCACCGTCCCGAGCCAGATCCCGACTATGATGATCAACGGAACCGAATAGAGCACGAGCTCAAGTGTGACCGGCAGATACTGCTTGAAGGCATCCCACACCGGGGTCTGAGCCGAGGTGGAATAGCCGAAGTGGCCGGTCAGGAGCCCTCTTACCCATCGGATATACTGAACCGGAGCGGGATCGTTCATCCCGTAGCGTTGGATCAACGAAGTCATCTGGTCGGGTGATATCCGTTCGTTCTTGACGAAGGCCGCCACTCGCATGCCCGGCGGCAGAATCATCAAGATCGAAAAGACCATGATCGAGACGCCGAACAGCACGATGACCATAAGGATCAGGCGCCTGACAATGTATGATAACAAACTCACGTGGTGTCTCCCACTGAAGCAAAAAAAATCGGCCGGTATGAGGTGAAGCCTATTCTACGGCAATTGCTCTTTTTCTGTCAACCAAATGGCGAATGAACCGACGGGCGCACGGCTCGCCCTCGGAGCAACAAAAAAACCCCGGCGGAAACCGCCGGGGTTCGGTAGCATTGGGAACGTGTCCCAAACGCTTACTTGCTCATGTACCTCAGGAGATCGAGGACATCAGACTGCATCGGATTGTAGAAGTTGCCCTTCACCCAATCCTTGTAGTAGCGATTGACCACCGGTTGCGTGGTCATGATACCGATCGCGTCCTGAAGCCAGATCTGCTGCAGCTTATAGTAGTCCGCCTTTCGAACGGCAGGATCGAGCGAGACCGCCGCCTGCGCAATGAGCTTGTCGGCCTCGGGGTTGATGTAGCTGGCGCGTCCCGCGTAGGTGCCGTTGGAGCTCATGTAGGGGAAGACGTAGTCGGCAGGGTCCGGATAGTCGGGCGCCCAACCGATGAAGAAGAGCGGCATCGTCCTGTGGCGGTTCGCGTTAAGGTAGACCGGCCACTCGACGCCACGCACGTTGATCTGGAACTTCGGGTTCAGCTTCATGATGTTCTCGGCGAGCATCTTCATGCCGATCTCACGGGTCGTGTTGCCCGAGTTGTAGAGGAAGTCCATCTTGAAGCCCTTGGCCCAGAGCTGTCCGCCCCATGCTTTCTTGAAGTACTCAGTCGCCATCGCCGGGTCGAACTTGAAGTTCGTGAGGCTCGGGTCCTTGTAGGGAAGTCCCTTCGGAATCGGGGTTACCGGGTCGATCGCGTGGCCGCCGACCGCGTCCTTGAGGAAGGTTGCCTCGTCCCATGAGTGGACGAAACCGAGCCGGACGTTCTTGTCGGAGAAGAAATCTCCGGGAATGCCGTTGCCGTCGAGCTTACCGGAATATACCCCGGGATTGCTATCGGTGTGGATCTTCAGGTTGAAGTTGATACCGTCGAGCGAGATCGATGGAAGGTTCTCTGCAACCTTGATTCCGGCCTCTCCATCCATCTCGGAGTAGTTCTGCGGGGGAACATAGACATAGTCGGCATCGCCTTGGAGGAGCATCAACTTGCGGGTCGACCACTCCTTGACGACTTTGTAGACACCCTCGCGAAGCGCCGGCTTCGGGCCCCAGTAGCTGTCGTTGCGGTCGAGAACGATCTCCGAGCCGTGGTCCCATCGGGTCAGCTTGTAGGGGCCAGTCCCGTTGACGATGCCCTGCAGAGTTTCCTTACCGGTCTCCGGGTTGTTGTATTTTTCCCAGGTTGCACCGGTTCCGTCCCAACCACCGTGTGCGACCACGAACTTCTTGTCGACGACCGAGGCCCACTGTCCGGCGAGAACGCTCAGAAACGCCGGGAAGGGGGCGGCGAGGTGGAAGACGACCGTGTTGCCTTCTACCGAGACGGCATTGTTGATCTGATTCCAGGTGACGTTGATCTTTCCTTTGCCGTCGCGCGATCCGTTGACGTCAGAGCCCATGAAGATGTTGAACCAGATCCAGTCCGGGCCACCGTCAGGGTCGAGAACCATGTTCCGTTTGAAAGAATAGGCCACATCTTCAGCCATAAGGGGATCACCGTTCTGGAAGGTGACGCCCTGCCGGATCTTGAACCGATAGGTCTTCCCATCAGCCGAGATTCCGCCATTCTGCTCAGTGGGGATCTCCGTTGCCAGCATCGGAACGAACTTGTCGATCGAAGTCCGATCATAGTCGACCAGCCGGTCGTATACATTGTAGATGATCGTCCACGAGGCGGTGTCGTAGGCCGTGGCGGGATCGAATGTCTGTGCGTCACCGATCGTCGCTTCGATGAACGTGTCCGGGTTTTTTACCTTTGGGGCAGCCATTGTCGTGCTCGTCGACGAGGAGGTTGACGAAGAGGTCGAAGGCGCCGGCTGCGTCTTCTCCTTCGATCCACCCGCGTAGACGGAGAACGCTGCGATAAGTAGCATCGCAGAAACTATAAGGGATAGCTTTTTCACAATCTCCTCCTTAAGAAGGTTGGAATGAAATGAATATAGTAACGGAATGGTAATCCAATTGTCTTGTTTTTGCAAGCTCAACTTCGAACGCAGTGGCTGCGCATCGTGTCGGGAGCTGCTTCTTGTCCGTCTCCCTCTCAAGGCGCTGAGCTGCGCCCAGACGTAGTCGATAGTTCCTCGTTGCACGTCGCTATTGAGAGAGCTCACGACCGGTCGAGCGTTGGGCGGGGCACCTTCTGTCTGAGGAAGTCGGGCAGAAGCTGGAAGCCGCTCAGCTCCTCCGCGCCGTCGCTCTCGGCCGGGTAGTTGTGCGTGAAGATCTGTCCGAGAAACATTCCGGCGGCTCCATAGGCAACGGAACGAGGCCCGAGCGAGGAGAACTTAATCTCGCAGTTGATCCTGTTGCCGTAGCTCCAGTTGCTCCGGATCTCCTCGGCGAGAATCGGTTTCACCTCGGCCTCGTACTTCTCGATGTCGCCGCCTAGGAAGATTTGATTGAAGTCGAAGGTGTTTATCATGACGGCGAGGTTCTTCGAGAGCTCGCGAATGAAGCGCAGGCGTACGTCGGGGTCGCCTTCTACCCTGAGCATCTCCTGGTCATCGAGAGAAAACTGACCGCCGTTCTGTTCACCCCAGAAGACGCTCCGAAACTCGCCCGTGGAGAAGTCCTTGCCGTAGTAGATTCGACCCTCGATGACGATGCCGAGGCCGAGGGCGATGCCCTTGTAGGGGTCTTTCGGGCTCTTGCCCGTGCGGAACTCCACGAGGGCGAAGAGAAAGTTGCGCAACTGCTCGGTGCGATGAAACGCAATCTCACCCCAGGCACAGCAGTTGGCGTCGTTCTCGAGAAATACCGGCACGTCCACCTTGTCCTGGATGAGACGCACGAACTCGAGCTCGGCGTTGATCGCGAGAGGAATGGAAAGCTTGATCTTTCCTTCGCGCCGGTTGACGATGCCCGAAACCCCGATACCGATCCCAATGATCGGAGGGACGGTGCTACCCAATCGCGACTTGGTTCGACCGAGAAGATGTAGGAAATTCTCCGCGAGGTTCTCTCCGGTTGTGACGAGCTGACCGGAGTCGGTGTGGAGTATGTCGCCGGACATGTTGACGGCAACCACGGTGTAGCTCTCCGGCTGTATTTCGAATCCGAGGACGCATCCGAAGTCTTTGTTGATGGTCAGATAGATCGGTTTTCGCCCGCCCTGTGGGCCGGCCTCCCCGATCGCCGTCTCGCGAACGAGATTGATCGCAAGCATGTCGTTCACGATGCTCGATATCGTCGACTTGTCGAGCTCGAGCGATCTCGCGATCTCTACCCGGGTCGTGGTGCGATTGAGCCAGATCGACCGCATCACGCGAAACATGTTGATCTCTTTGGTTCGTCGCATCCTGACCGTGCCGTCTTCCGCTATTCTTCGACGCTTCCTCGGCAAACGTTGAGCATCATGAGAGAATCGAGAGAAGGTTATCACGGGAAAGTTACTGATCACCAGAGACGTAAGCATCGCCTGCACGTTGATCGGCCGCCCGCGCAATAGTGAAAGGCTTCCCTACCGATCGACGTTATCCCTGCCCCACTCTTCAACGTCCAGCGCCAGGGTACGGGAGACTGGCGAGAACCCCTCCTCCTCGAGTGGCCGCAGCAGCACCTCTCCCGTGCCACCGAGCTCTATCAAGATCTTCTGAATGCCGCGAGAGTAGGCGATTTGGCACACGTGGGATATCAGAGTCTTGGCGATGCCGAGCCCCCTGAACTCACTGGTCACATAGAGCTGAGCGATCCTCAACCAGGCTCTGTCGGTGCCCTCGATATCTCCGCTCTCTTCGGCGCTCTCTTCGATCCCCCACACGAACCCAGCGAAGTCGCCGCCCGGGGTTCGAGCACTCACGATGAGGCTGTTGGGAGCCGCGGGATCGATACCGACACGTGCTCGTCGATAGAGCGATTCGATGATGACCGGAGGCAGCACGGCCATGGCTTCGTCCCACGCCTCCCGGTCATACGCGCGCACGAGGTCTACTCCGCGCGGGTCTTCGGCGATTTCGAAATCACTCAGAACGAGCTGGTCGGTCTCTTCCTCTTCGTCAGGCTCCCGGCTCACGCGCTCCCAACCCCATAGGTCGCAGAGATCGTTGTACCAATCGACGACCTTCGTTCTCATTTCGCGGTCTTTGAATGAGAACCAGAGCCTCTCGATCTCCTCGTGTTCCTTGAGGGCGTTCTTGAAATTGCGAAAGACTCCTTTCCCCCCGGAGAGCGCAGCGCGCAGCTTCTCGCGAGCGAGAGGGTTTCGGAGCGTTGCCACGAAACGCTCCATGAGCTGAAATCCGTCGGCGGAGCTCCATTCGGGGATTCCCACGTATCGCCCGCCTTCTAAGCTCGGCTCCGTATCTTCCGGACCGGAGGAGAGATTCTGGATATCGTCGATGACAGTTCGGGTCTCCGAGTCGAACCGGAATGGCGTCTCCTGGTTTTCCATGGCGAAAATGATCTGGTCTATTATTTCGGGGGTAAGTTCAAATCGCATGAGCGATGCCCTCCGCGGCAACTCGTTTTAATTCGGCGGGAATCGCCTCAACGGGGACGATACGAACCTCCCCGCTGCGTCGCTCCCGGATCTCGACATTCGGCAAGTGCTTAGGCGAAACGACGATCCGCAGGGGGACCCCAAGAAGATCGGCATCCCGAAACTTCACTCCGGCCGATTCATCGCGATCGTCGAGGAGGATGTCGTTCGCTGCCGCAGCGTAAATCTCGTCTACCTGCTTCGTTATCGACAGTGACTTCCCGATCCCCATGAGATAGCCCCGATAGGGGGCCAGCTCCGCCGGCCATATTATGCCGTCCTTGTCGTTGTTCGCCTCGACCACCGACGCGATCAGTCGCCCGATTCCGATTCCGTACGAGCCCATGTGCGGGAAGACCTTCTCTCCGCTCTCCTCCTGGAAGGTGAGGTTCATCGCCCGAGAATAGTAGTCACCGAGCTTGAATATGTTCCCGAGCTCGATCGAGAGAATCTCCTCGAGCGCCGCACCGCACTGCACACAGGTGTCGTCGGCCCGGATCTGCGCTATGTCCGCGACTGCCTCGCAATCGTAATCCCGACCGAGGTTTACATTGAGGAAATGCATTTCTGCTTCGTTTGCGCCAAACACGAGATTCGGTGAAGCTGCCGCGATGTCGTCGACGATCACCGGCAGTCGTCCCGTGAGGCCGACGGGAGAGAGATAGCCGGGAAGCAGGTCGAGCTCGACGAGATCGCTTTCCTCGGCTAGTCCGACGACCGGTTGCCGCACGACGCGAGAGAGCTTTTCCGTGCTTACTTCATAGTCCCCACGAACGACTGCCATGACGAAACCGGATGCGAGCTTGTAGACCAGTGACTTACCTACCCTGCTCTTTTCGACGTTCAGAAAGGAAGCCACGTCTTCGATCGTTCTGCATTCCGGCGTAGGCGTACGCTCGATGGCTCCGGCAGACGCTGCCTCGTCGCCGTTCTTTCGCTTGTTCCCCTTCGCAACCTCTCGATTCGCACGGTATCCGCAGCGCGGGCAGGAAATCACCACAGAATCGCCGATCTGTGCCGGCATAAGAAACTCGTAGGCTTTTTCGCCGGCCATGTAGCCCACTCCCGATTCTGCGGTGATGATCTCGACTCCGCATCGCGCGAAGATCCGTTCGTAGGCGCCGAAAACCTTCGGGAAAAAGTTGTTCAAGTCGGTGTAGTTTCGATGAAAGGAGTAGGCGTCCTTCATCATGAACTCTTTTGTGCGCACGAGACCGGCCCGCGTGCGTTCCTCGTCGCGAAACTTGTTCTGAAACTGAAACAGGAATACCGGAAGCTCTCGATAAGAGTGAACCGCGACGCGCACGAGCTCGACCATCGCCTCTTCATGGGTCGGCGCGAGCACCAGCTCCCGCCCCTCTCGGTCGCGGAACCGAACGAGGTCGCGGTCGAGAAGGTCGGTCCGTCCCGATTTCTTCCAGATCTCGTAGGGATTGACAATGGGCAGCGCCACCTCTTGGCCGCCGAGCATCTCCATCTCCTCGCGGATGATGCGGCAGATGTTGCGCACGACACGAAATCCGAGAGGCAGAAATGAATAGAGCCCGTGTCCTAGGGGGCGGACGTAACCGGCGCGGAGCAGGAGCTCGCGGCTCCGGACATGCACGTCCTGCGGCACCTCACGGAGAGTCTTGCCGAAAAGCTGTTTGTACCTCATCCGATTCAATTCTAATTGCACCTTCTCCGAGCGGTCAAGTGAAGTCACGTGGGTAGGGTTCACGCTGCCGGCACCCCTCCGAAAGCTTCCCTCTTGAACAGCGATGAATGCCCGCTTAAACTCAAAGGAACGATAAGACAAAGAGGAGAGTTGGAATGAGTATCATAGAGTACATTGAGGCGAGGGAAATTCTCGATTCGCGTGGGAACCCGACAGTAGAAGTGGACGTGGTTCTCGAAGACGGTTCGATGGGACGGGCGGCGGTTCCCTCCGGCGCGTCTACCGGCGAGCACGAGGCGGTCGAGCTCCGCGACGGTGACAAGGCCCGCTTCAAGGGCAAAGGGGTCATGAAGGCCGTCGACAACGTCAACAACATCATCTCGGCGGAGATCGTGGGTCTCGACGCTCTCGATCAAGTGGACATCGACCGCACCATGATCGAGCTCGACGGGACGGAGAACAAAGGGAAGCTCGGCGCCAACGCTATTCTTGGGGTTTCGATGGCCACCGCGCGGGCCGCCGCCGACTTTCTCGGGGTTCCACTGTTCAAGTACTTGGGTAGTTATCATGCATCGATGCTTCCCGTACCGATGGCCAATATCATCAACGGCGGAGCACATGCCGACAATTCGGTGGATTTTCAGGAGTTCATGATCATGCCGGTCGGGGCGCCGACGGTACGCGAAGCGATTCGGATGATGGCCGAGATCTTCCACACCCTCAAGGGCGTCCTGAAGGACAAGGGCTACAGCACCGCGGTAGGGGACGAAGGTGGGTTCGCTCCGAGCTTGAAATCGAATGAAGAGGCATGCGAAGTCATCCTCACGAGCATCGAGAAAGCCGGGTACAAAGCCGGTGATGACGTGTATATTGCTCTCGATCCGGCCGCCTCGGAGTTCTACGACTCGAGCAAGAAGAAGTATGTCTTCAAGAAGTCCGACAAGCGTGAGCTCACCTCGGCTGAGCTTGCCGACTACTGGGCGGGTTGGCTCGGCAAGTATCCGATTATCTCGCTCGAAGACGGAATGGACGAAAACGACTGGGACGGATGGAAAGTCCTGACCGAGAAGCTCGGGAAAAAGGTTCAGATCGTCGGTGACGACCTCTTCGTGACGAACACGAAGATCCTTGCGAAGGGCATCGCCGAGGGTGTGGCGAACTCGATTCTCATCAAGGTTAATCAGATCGGCACCCTTACCGAGACCTACGAAGCCGTCGAAATGGCAAAGAAGGCTGGCTATACTGCAGTCGTCTCGCACCGCAGCGGAGAGACTAGCGACGATTTCATCGCAGATCTCGTTGTCGCGCTGGAGACCGGGCAGATCAAGACCGGCTCACTCTCGCGATCCGATCGACTTGCCAAATACAATCAGCTCATGCGAATCGAAGATCTGCTCGAGGGAACGGCGAGCTATCCGGGACTTTCGGCATTCTATTCAAGCAGAAAGTGAACCGGGCAGACGGCGGCGCGCCGTCTATACCGTTATGGAAAAGCGCGTGTAGCTCTCCCGGGGTGCGACCGGTTTGGAGTCGACTCTTCTCACCTCCGCCCCAGGGGGGCCCTTTTCCAGAAGCCCGGCGAATCGATCGACTCGGTCACCACGGCCTTGAACGAAAACCTCCACCGAGCCGTCGTCACGGTTGCGGACCCAGCCAGCCAAACCGAGAGCGCTCGCTGTGGAGCGCGCCCAGTAGCGAAAGCCCACGCCTTGAACTCGTCCGTGCACGAGAGCATGGATAGCTTTCGAAACGGGCTCCCGTTCGTTCACGCGGGGTTATTCCTCTTGCAGGAGCTTCACGACCTCTGAATAGTCAAAGGGTTTGTGCAATACGGGAAATGGAATCGAGAACTCTGGCTTTACGAACCCACTCGTTATGACGATTCGTTTGTCCGAGCAGTACTTCTCGAGGAAACGCACCCAGTAGTCGCCTCCGAGCACGTCCATCCGGTAATCGCTGAAAATCACATCGACCTCGTAGTCGAGCAGCTGCTTAATGGCGCCCACCCCGTCGGATGCGACAAAGACCTCGAATCCCCTTCTCTTGAGGAAATCACGAAGCGTCAACCGAATAGCATCCTCGTCTTCGACAATGAGGATCTTCGGTCCGGTCTTTTCGCTCATGGCTCAAACATCCTGCGAAACGAGCGCTTTCAGTGCTTCTACGAACTTGTCGAAATCGATCGGCTTCGGGAAGAACAGGTCGGCCCCCTCTTCGAGTATCTGCTCGCGCTCCTTCGGGTCGTCGAGCCCGCTGATAGCGATGACGTAGGGATTATCGAGATCGGGATCCTCTTTGATGGTCTTGCACAGTTTGTGTCCGTCGATACCCGGAAGCGCGATATCGAGGACGATCATGGCCGGGCGTTCGGACGTGATCAAACGGCCGGCCTCGAATCCGTCGGTCGCCTGAAGAATCTCGTACTCTGGAATCCGCTGGGTAAGGAACTCCTTCAGAACGTCGTTTAGCTCTTTGTTGTCGTCGACAACCAGGATCTTCTGGCTCAAGCTGCCTTGAGTCAGCTTCTGGAGCTCCTCCGGGATTCGCATACCGCGGGTGCTCAAGAACTTGCGGAGCTCTTCCGCGTAAATCCGATATTGGCCACCCGGCGTCGTGAAGGCCTTCAGATGTCCGTTCTTGATCCAATTGATGGCAGTTTGATTTACGACACCACAGATGTTGGCCACTTCGAGTGCGGAAAAGATCCGTATCTTCTTACCATTCTTTGCCATTGGCATTCCTTTTCGGTGTCGATACCCGGGCTGCGAATCGACTCGAGCCGACGCAACCGTGTCCGGCAGCACCGCTCTCCTCCCGACGGTTCACTTCGATCGGTACCCGGAACACTGACTGGCTACACGCGTCCACTGTATCGGACGCGAGATCACTCCCTAGAAGTATAGTAAAAACATCCAATATGTCAATGAAAAACGAGAAAAATCGTTCATCGTTCTTTTCTGCTAATCCGCCGGCTCTGACTCGATTCGTGCGAGGGCTCGACGCGCAGCGGTGAGGGAGAACCCCTTCGACACAAGTGCACGGAGCGCCCGCTCGGGGCTTGTATTTCTGCGCGCGAGAGCTCGCTCCGCTGCTCGTCGCAGCGACTCCTCCTCGTCCTCTTCGGTCCAGTCCAACAGCGCTTCTTCGACCACCGAACGAGAGACCCCTCGCTCGAGCAGGCCCGCATACAGCTTGACGCGGCCGCACGGGTTGCGCCTCTTTCTGCCGGATATCCACAACCGGGAGAAGCGAAGATCGTCGAGCGCCCCAACTTCTTCGAGCCGAACGAGCGCCATCTGAATGGCAAGACCCGAGAAGCCGCGCGAGCGAAGCTTCAAGTCCAACCGGGCTCTCGATTGTTCGCGCACGGCGAGCAGGGAGACGCCCTTTCGGTAGGCCTCGAAGGCCTCAGCGAGCAGCTCGAGCCTCTCGAATTGCTCCTCATCGAGCGTATGTCCTTCGGCGAACGGCTCCGAATCGGCCGTTGAAGCGGGGAGAAAAAAAGAGGAGCCGTCCGAGAGGTCGACACGTACAACCTCTCCGGCGGCTCCTTCGAGTCGAACGGCGATGATAGTCTTATCGTTTGGAGAACTGGAATCGCCGTCGGGCTTTCCGGTGTCCATACTTCTTGCGTTCGACCATGCGGGGATCGCGAGTCAGAAAGCCGTTTGCTTTCAGAGCGCTGTTGTTGCTCTCGTCATGCTCCAAGAGAGCGCGCGCGATCCCGTGACGGCAGGCGCCTGCCTGTCCCGTCGGTCCGCCCCCGCGGACGTTGATGACGATGTCGTATTTATCCAATCCGTCGGTTGCGTTGAGCGGCTGCTGGACGGTGTAGACATGAAGCTGCATCGGGAAGTATTCCTCGACGGACCGCCCGTTGACCGTGATCTTCCCGCTGCCGTTGCGCAGGAAGACTCTCGCCACCGACGTCTTGCGCCGGCCGACGCTAACTGCCAGGTTCTCTGCCACAGAAACTCTCCTAGTCCTCGATCTCGACTACGACCGGCTGCTGCGCGGCATGTGGGTGCGCTGAGCCTGCGTAAATCTTGGCATTCGTAAACAGCTTTCGACCGAGCCTGCCGTTGGGGAGCATCCCCTTCAGCGCATGTTCGAGTGGAAATGTCGGTTTTCTCACAATGACCTTGCTGTAGCTCTCGGTCGTCAGCCCGCCGGGATAGCCGGAATGGCGGTAATACACCTTCTTGTCCGCCTTCGTGCCCGACAGACGGACCTTCTCGGCGTTGATAATGACCACATATTCCCCGACTTCCTGGTGGGGTGTGTAGTATGGTTTGTTCTTACCGCGTAGTATCTCGGCTGCTTTCGTCGCAACCTTGCCGAGAATCTTGTTCTCAGCGTCAATGAGATACCATTTGCGTTCAACCTTCTTGGGGTTTAAGAATATCGTTCTCATGAACCAATTGCCTCGTAATTCCGCGACGTGACTACTCGAGGCACGACGTTTGAACTGAGCGGCCCCGGTGTCGCAGGCGCCCATGCTCCCACATTCGTGCCTCTCTGTCAAGTCGTTAGGGCTTTTCCTTAGTCTCCCCAGTTCCGGAGGCGCTTTCGGCACCCTCTGCTTCCTCAGCCTCCTCACGCTTCGCTTCGATTCTATCCTTGATATCCGCAATGCCGATGAAGACCGCAACGATTCCGACCAGAACTGCGATGATCGGAACTCCTCCACGCAGGAAGAGCAGTACATCGTGCCACCAGTTGAGTCCCCAGCCGGGGAGCGGCAACACGGAATAGACTGCAAAGAGCACGAAGACGATTCCAACAATCAGAGCAACCAATTTCAACCTCCTGTGTGCATTTCGAGCTTCTAATGTAAACAAAATGGGAAATTAGTCAACTGCCACGAATTTGAAACTCAGTCAGCGAATTCTCGAGCGGGCCAACATGATGATGAATCCGGTTGCGTAGAGGGCGGTCGGCAGATTCGAGAGAATGAGCTGCACGATGGAGCCGAGCGGGAGCCCCATGAAGCTCCCTTGAACGGCCGGGGCAATGCCGAAAAGCCTGAAGGTCGTGTACATGATCTCCCCATAGCGCAGAATCGTCCCCATGACGATGAACATCCACGCGGTGTCGCGGGTGTTCGACCAGAGGAGAATTGCGAGGAAAGTGGTAACGGCACCGACGCCGAGTCGTGTCAGGTCCACCACCAAATCTGGAGTGCTCATCATATCCTTAGCCTCGGTCCATTTCAGCCGCCTTTCCAGCCCTTTGCGAGCTCTCGCAGGGGCTTGAGCTCGCCGTCGCTGCATTCCGCCGGCACAACGCTCGGCCCCGGATAGGAGGGGCTGATATGGACCCCTATCTCTAATAATCGGCGGAAAACCACGGAATATTCTCTTTTCTCGCAGCGAGCTACCAGATAGGGTCCGCGGCGCAGCCACCAGGGGGCGTCGAACTGCGCCCACCATTGCTCGTCGTAATTCTCCTGTTCCATGAAGCGAAGGAGATCGTAGGCGCTGCGGGTCAGGGCGCCCAGCAATGCCGGCGATACGAGATCGGACGGCGGCAGCTCCGACTCGGCGACGCCACGAAGGCAGGCAACTGCGGGTCCGAAAGAACCCGGGAAGGGTAGGACCGGGAGGGCCACCGAGCGTTCGGGCTCGGAGGGGAGCACATCGGGAAGGTAGGGTCTCCATCGCCACACTATAGCATCGGGGCCGTTCGATGGACCCGGAATGGTGGCAGGCTGCCCTTTGAAGCCCGAAATTGCCGGGTCGACGAGCTTCGGCCCTGCACCCAACCCCTCGGCGAGCGCCGCGAGAAGGCGATCCTCGTTTGCGAAGATTCTCACGACCGGGTGGTCGGGGATGAGCCTCGATAACGCCCTTGCGAGACGACTGTCGAACCCAGAGGGGAGATCGCCCAAGAGACCGCGTGAGACGAGGTTCTTCAGCTCGTGGAGCATCCGTTCGGGACGGTGTCCGAGCAGCGCGCGGCCCCCGGCGAGATTGAGATCGAGATAGCGCCTGCCGCGATAGTCGTAGAGCCGGTAGCCTCGCGCTCTGCGAATGGGAGGAAGGAGACGCATCAGGGAAGAGTCAATTTGTGTACTTATGGTCATGTGCCCCCTTTCTCGGCGTCCTCACCCGTCCTGACTTATCCTCTCGAGCGATTGAAACTTCGGGAAAAAACGCGCGACCTTGCCGGTCTCGAACTGCACCAGCACCATGAGCTGACGGCCACTGTACCACTTCTTAAAGATAGTCCCCGGACCGTACTCGTCGTGATAGACGGCCTGTCCGGGTTCGTAACCCGTGTCGGTGTTGTCCGCCCGTGCTTCCGTTCCCGCAACCGCATTGTCGCGAATCTCGATGAGTGCCTCGGGTATCTCCGAGAGGAAGCGCGACGGGTACATCGGCATGAGGCGACCCCATACCAGGCGCGTCCGGCAGCTCGTGAGATAGAGCTCTCGCCGCGCGCGAGTGATGCTCACGTAGAACAGCCTCCGTTCCTCCTCGATATCGTCGTCGTACTCCTCCTTCCTGCCGGGGAAGAGCTCGTCTTCGAGCCCGGTAATGATGACCCGATCGAACTCGAGCCCCTTTGTGTTATGCATTGTTATGAGAGTGGCGCGCTCGCCGTCGTCCTCGTCTTCTCCCGCCACCTGCGAGCGGTCCAGCTCGATGTGCTCGAGAAAGAGCGTGAGCCCTTCGAGACCCTGCCCGTACTCCGACGCCGCATTGACCAGCTGGTCGAGGTTGCGCAGCTTCTGACTGCCGGTGATCTCGTCCTGCGCCTTGTGGTATTGAAGCAGGCCCGACTCCGTGATCGCCGCCTGAACGAACTGATAGAGCGGTACCGTCTCGAGTTGGTCGCGAAGCAGCGCGACGAGACGAACGAAGGTCTCGATACCGCCCGCGGCGCGTTTCGACAGACGGCCGGTTGCGATCCCGGCCGCCGCGAGAAGATCACTTTTCGTCTCGGCCGACAGATCGAGCACCTTTGACACCGATGCGGCCCCGACGCCGCGGGCGGGTTTGTTCACGATCCGTCGAAATGCAACCTCGTCCCGCGGGTTTACCAATAGCGAGAGCAGAGCCAGACTGTCCTTGATCTCCTCGCGCTCGTAGAACCTGAGCGCCCCTACGAGTCGATAGGGAATATTCAACCGAGTAAAGAGAGTCTCGAACGCGAGAGACTGGGCGTTCGTCCGGTAGAGAACCGCGGTTCCACCCAAGTTACCGTCGTCGAGGAGGTTTGCGCAGAACTGAGCCTCTTCCTCGTGCCCGCTGAAATGGGCGAGCACTGCAGGCGATCCGATTGGATTCGAGGTACGAAGAGTTTTGCCGAGCCTACCAGAGTTATTCGAGACCACCGCCGAAGCGATGTCGAGAATGGTCTTCGTGGAACGGTAATTCTCCTCGAGTCGAATGACCCTTGTTCGCGGAAAGCTGTCCTTGAAGGTGAGGATGTTCTGTACCTCTGCGCCGCGGAACCGGTAGATGGACTGATCGTCGTCCCCGACGACACAGAGGTAGGTTTGCGGACCGGCAAGCATTTTCAGAAGCTGATATTGAGCAACATTGGAGTCCTGATACTCGTCGACGAGCACCGTCGTGAAACGGCCATGGATCCTCCGACGCACCTCCTCTTCTTCGCGGAGCAGCTCGACACTTTTCAGAATCAGGTCGCCGAAGTCCGCGTTGCCGATCTCCCGGATGCGTCGCTCGTAGAGCGCATAGAGCTCCGGCAGCCTGGGGTCGGCGCTTATCGTACGGAGGTCGTCTTCCGGCCCCAAGCAGTAGTCCTTTGCTCGGCTGATCATCCTTGAATATCGCGAGAGATCTCGACGGGAAATTTTCTCGGTGAGACCGGATAGGAGGCTCGTCGCATCGTCGTCATCGTAGATCGTAAATGCCGGGGCGAGGCCAAGTGATGCGCCGTATCGACGCAGCAACCAGGCTCCGAATGCGTGAAAGGTCTTTATGAGCGTCCCGGTCGCCTCTCCGACCATCGTCGCTACTCGCTCTGACATCTCCCTTGCAGCCTTGTTGGTGAAGGTGACGGCCAGTATCGAACGAGGATCGACCCCTTTTTCGCTGATGAGGTAGGCGATCTTGCTCGTGATGACCCGTGTCTTCCCGGAGCCCGCCCCCGCGAGAATCAGAAGCGGAGACCCCGAATGGAGAACCGCTTCCCGCTGCTCGGGATTGAGGGATTCGAGGTAGCTCGGCGTGGAGGTCATTGCACAATTATGCATGCTTGCTCTCGCTCTGTCATCATTCCGTAGGCGATCGCCCGAGAAGAATTCGGTGTCCAAGCAATTCTGAAATTGTATATTCCCCGAAGATACGCTACATTAGGCAAGGAATGATCAGTTTCAGAGAGGACAGCCTAGCCGACTACTACGCGATTCTCGATCTTGAACCTACAGCCTCCGTGGCCGAGATAAAGCGCTCGTTCCGAAAGAAGGTCAAGGAACAGCATCCCGACCTGCTCAAGGCGCCGGAGAACTCGCAGAAGAACATCCGCATCCTCATTCAGGCGTACAAAACCCTGTCGGATCCGGCCAAAAGGGAGGAATACAACCGGGCCCATCGAATCTTCAAGCGGTCGCCTGCAGACTTCGATTACAGAGAGTTCCTTCGTTCGCGCACAGACGACATGGATAGCCAGGCGAAGCTGATCTTCTTCGATCTGCTCCACCGCCGCGAGAACGAGGCATTGATGCTCTACGATCGTCTGGTGACCGAAGAGGGCTTCAAGCTCGATCGCTACCTCGATCGAGAAGACTACATGGATTGTGCCTACCTACTCTCCGAAGAGTACGAGAAACAGGGAGTCTACGGGCGGGCATTCGAGCTGCTGCGCAACATAGCAGAGCGGGAGTTCGATCTGCCCTATTTCAAACATTTCTTCTTCGAAGTTGAGCGAAGGCTTCAGTCCATCGTCTTCTTCAAGATGTTCGGCTCGAGCGATCCGAGCTACCACCTGCAATGCATCGACGAGCTCATCGTCCTTGGCTTCCCGGACAAGTTCCGGGCCCAGGCGCTGAAAACCGCAGCGGAGATCCATGTCAGGTTGGACAACCATAAGGACGCTCAGGTGTGCCTCGAGAGAGGGCTTGCGCTGGATGCAAAGCTCAAAGGGGTTACGAAGCTCAGGCAGCGAATTTGCAGGATGGAGCGGGAGCTCAGCATGAGCAAATAGCAGGCAGGACGCCGGGCGGGAACTACTGCAGACGTGTCATCTGAAGCTCGAAAGTCCCGGTATTCGGGTTTTTCACCCACTGAATCTTGCGCGCAACAACCTCTCCCGGATTACCCATGTCGACGTTGGCCCCACCGATTGACACGTTGAGGGCGCCGCCGTTCGAGGCCCAGATCTCCACATCCTGCCTCACCTCGAGCCTGGTAGTCTCACCCTTCTGGAAATACCGCTGATCCTCACCCTGGCCGTCAATCAGATACCTGAAGAGGCAATATCCCGTGAAGTCGATGTTCACCGAAAACGGGGATGAGGCCGCCTCCTGGGTGATAACCACAGGACCGCTGGGATTGCTGTTCGTCGGCGATATCGTTGGTACGGCTTCGGATGGCAGCGCTGCCTGGGGCTGCGTTTGAGCCTCAATTGTCGGCTGTGGCTGTGGCTGTGGCTGTGGCTCCGGAGCCGGCTGCGGTGGAGGGGGTTGAGGCGCAGGGGTCGGGACCGCAGAGGTTTGCGCCGCAGGTGCCGGCGTCGAAGCGGGTTGTTGCGTTGCGGCCGCGGATGCGGCGCCGTTGGCAGGCGCGGGAGCTTGAGTCGCTGCAACGGCTCCGGTCGTTTCCGACGGCGTCGGTGCGGGCACATTCGGAGACTGCGTGAAGCGGTCGAAGCGAACTATGATTCCCTTCGCCGGGTCCTGTGTATCGATGTCCCGCAGGAACACCTTCAGATCCGGGGTGCCGTCCCCGTTGAGGTCGACGGATTTCTCTTCACCGAGCTTGACCGTCTGCTGCCCGTTCGCGTCCGTGAGGACCAGGTCCCGCCCGGATACTGAGAGCTTGACCTTGAAGCTCCTGCTCCCTACCGGCACGACGACCGTGTCGCCCGGGAGGAATCGTCGCTCGATTATCTCGTCCTTCAACTGATATTCACTACCCGTGCCTGTCGTCGATGCTTTTGCCGTCGGCGACGGAGCGGGTCCACCGCCTTTGGAGAGGAGCGGGGGTATGAGAAGAACTCCGGCAACGATCAGCCCGATGGCTGCCACAACAGCAATGATGATAATGAAACTTCGCGGCGAGCGTTTCGGTTCGAGCAATTCCTCCATCGGGACCGGTTGTTCCTGGATCTTGAAGTTCTTGTAGAGGCCCACGATTTCTTCGGCATCGAGACCGAGATAGTCGGAATAGTTACGCAGAAATCCTACGAGATAGGGCTCACCGGGGAACTCGGAAAAGGCCTCGTCTTCGAGCGCAACGATGTAGCGCTTCGCGATGTTCGTATCTCGGGCGACCTGGTCAATCGAAAGGCTCTTTTCCTCTCGCGTCGCTCGTAGCTTGTCCCCGATCGATTCCATAGCACCCGTCTTCGACGCAGATCAGCTCTGCGGTACGAACAAAAAGTTGGGATAGATATTCGCAGTCTGGGGAGGCTCGTACTTGAACCGTCCCTGGGGGATATTCTGGTTAGTCTTGATATTCATGAAGTCGAACTGCGTCTTCTCGAACGCCGCCGAAACGCCGATGATCCGGCGGATCAATCCCGACTTGTCGCCGATATCGAGCTCGAGCTGGCGAAACCCTTCACCGGTCGACCTCCACTCGAGCTTGAGCTTCACAACCATCTCCGAGGAATCCTTTTCAAGCGGCACCGGATTCGGGCTCTCCAGGTAGGCTATGCTGTAGTTCTTCTTGAGAAGCTGCAGACCTTCTTCGTTGGCAATGAGCGGCCCCGAAGAGGGCTGGGCGCTCTTCTTCAGGGTCTGCTGAAAAACCGCGCTCTGTTTGGGTATGTATATCGTCAGCTTCGTACCGTCGGAGACGATCACCTGGTCCTTGGGCTCGGAGAAGTCGATACGCATGAGGTCGGGCTTCTTATAGTAGAGAACGCCCTTCATTACATTCTTGCCCTGGGTTATCGCAATGTCCGCCTCGTAGTCGTTGATGCCGGCATAGTTCTGCGAGATCTTCTCGAAATACTTGTCTGCAGTGAGTATTTGTTGGGCGCTGACGAGCTGCGCCGAGAGAAGAGCAATAGTCACTGAGATGGCTGCTATAGAAATAGGGCGTTTCAATTCAACACTTCGCGTCTGTTCACGTTGAAATTCATCTTACTGATCGGATTGTCTTTGTCAAGGGTGACCTTTTTGAGATATCTCGACTGCCTTGAGCACCAAGTACTTCAGATGATCGTCGTTGAGCTTCAAGAACTCGTCGCAGAATGGGCATACAAAGTGGTCCCCACGAAGATGCTCGACTGCGCAGCCGACACAATACACCCTCCCGCATTTCTCGCACCTGCCGGCCGGGGAATCCCCCGGTGGCTCGCCCTGCAAACGCAGAACGGGGGGCACATCCACTCGTTTCGGTGCCCACCACTCTCTGCCGCAGTGCGAGCAGGCGAGCTGCACCTGTGTTGCGAGCCGGATTCGCTCGGCGAGCTCTCGCGCTCGACCGTTCACAGCGTGGAGCCGCATCCGCTCAGCCACCTTCGTGGCGAACTCGGATCGAAACCACTGCTGATAGAGGTCGGCCAAGTTGTACTCGATCTCTGCAACGGTCGTGTTGAGCTGCGTGTCCGCCGAGAGACGATCGAGCTGCTCCTGCGAAAGCTCCGCGTCGATGTCCGGAATCGACAAGAGCTCGAGCGCCTGTCGATAGGCCGTTTCGGCACGCACAAAATCCCCCTCGATTCGGGCAAGATTGCCCACGCGATTCATTACCGACGGCGAAGGCGCAGTCTCCATGAGCCTACCGAGCAGCTCCTCGGCTCTGCGTACGAGGTCGCTCTCGATGCAGGCGGCCGCAAGATTCTCGCAGATGATTGGATCGTCAGGAGCGGCCTCGTAGGCCCGCTCGTAGGCCGCGAGGGCATCCTGCGCTCTCGACATTCGCGTGAAGACGTTGCCCAAGGTGTTGAGTGCCTCCGGCTCCTTCCTGCCTTCGAGAAGCTCGACGGCCTCCTTTTCGGAACCGCTGCGGAAGAGAGCCTCAGCGTAGTTGACGATGATGTCCACCTCCTCAGGAGCCCTCTCCGCGGCACGGCGCAGGGTCTCGGCCGCCTCTCCGGCCCGCCCCGTATCGAGCCAGACCTGTCCCGCCAAATTGAGCGTCCACGGGTCGTCAGGCGCGAGCCTCAGCGCTCGATCGAGGGCGTCGGCGGGATCCTCGCCGAGGAGATATCGGGTTTCCGCAAGCCGGAACCAGTAGAGGGAAAACTCCGGCTCGAGCTCTGCCGCCCGGGTGAAGAGCTCGAGCGCCGACCTTCTGTCGCCTTGTCGGCTACGGATGATGCCGAGCATGTAGAGAACGGCGCTGTCCTGGCCCCCCTCGTTCACCACTTCGTCGAAATGCCGCTCCGCCTCGGGCAGGTTCCCGTTCCGGAAGGCAATCGTCCCTTCGAAGATCCGCGCCTCGCGGTTGGCGGGATCGAGGGACTTGATCGACGGTATGATCTGAGCAAGCTCTTCGACCGCGTCCTGACGCACGAATAGCCGTCCTGCCATGACGTAGTGCTCGAGTGCCTTCTGCCTTTGTGCTAGGTGTTCGTAGGCACGAGCGGAGTTGACGTGGAACAGCGGCATCCCCGGTTCGAGCTCACTCGCCTTCGTGTAGGCCGTCGCGGCCGCCGCCCAGTTACCGAGGGAAAAGTGCGCATGCCCGGAGAGATTCCACAGGGTTGAGCTCTCGGATGATTCGACTCGCCCGTCCAGGTAGTCGCGCAGCTCCAGATACCTCCCGAGAAGATAAAGCAGGTTGGCCTTCTCCCGTTGAGCCTCCAGACGATCCGGGTCGAAAGCGAGTGCCTTTTCGATGTTCTCGATGGCGCTTGCATGCAGACCGAGGCTCACCTGACACTCGGCAAGTAGGAAGAGCGAGTCGGCGTCCGGTCGCTTCGAGTGAGACGCCTTGCGAATCTGAATGATGGCGGCGGTCGCGTTGCCACCGGTGAAGAGGGTTCGTGCAAGCCGCAGACGCGATTCGGGTTCCACCGTGACGGTCTCTCGCCAACGATAGTGTTGGGTTTCGATCTCTATGCCGCGAGAGTCCAGAACGAGGTGCTGCATCGAGGCCGTCGCTTGCTCGCCCTCGTCGTAGTTTTGAGCGCCGAAGGCTACCCCTCCCGCATCCACCGTGTCGTCGTCAATCTCTGCGATCCATTCGTCGTTGTAGCAGAAGGTGAATCGAGATCCGTTCGCAATCACTCTCAATCGGAAAGTCTCTGTGGGCTCCGCGGGCAGCTCAGTCCACTCGATGAGGCGCATCGGGTTGCCGTTGAAGACGACATCGAAGCGGAAGTAGCCGCGCGTCGATACCAACAGGTAGTAGTAGGTCGATTCGTTTACGTAACGAAACAGCAGCCCCGCCGACGAATGGGGCTGCCCCGACGGAAGGTTGATCTCAGCATCCAAGACGAAATCCCGGTAGCGATAGAAAGGATCGTTGACCCAGGCAAAGAGATTGCGCCGTTTGAGTGTGAGATGCAACGCCCTTCCCCGGATCAGCGCCTCATAACGGTCAGTCGCCTCTTCCTTGAAGCGTGCCAGATGTTTCCAGAAGAACCCGGTTTCCCATCGTTCGATGATGGTGCTGTCGGGATCGGGTTTCGGGCGTCCAAAAAGATTTCGCATGTTCCGCCCAGTATAAGAACTGCTCCTGCGGTCGTCCACTCCGCCGCCCCGCCCTTGAGCGCACGGGATGAACCGGATATAGTTCGATCATATGACAGATGTAAGAGTCATCTCCCTCGGCGGCTCGATCGTCGCCCCGGATCGCGTCGATGTGCCATTCCTCAAGCGATTCCACGCCTTGGTCAGCCGCTACCTCGCAGCGGACCGCGGCAGAAAGCTGATTCTCGTGGTCGGGGGCGGGGCGCCTGCACGGTCCTATCAGAAGGCCTATCGAGAGATAGTCGCAAGCTCCCTCGATAGCGAAGCCGACTGGATAGGAGTCGCGGCAACCCGATTGAATGCACAGCTGTTGGCTGGGGTTTTTTCGCAGTACTGCAAAGATCCAGTCGTAACGGACCCTACTACCTTTCGGGACTTCAACGGCCAGGTGCTCATCGCGGCAGGTTGGAAGCCGGGGTTCTCGACGGACTACGACGCCGTCCTGCTTGCGGAGAAATTCGGGGCCGACACGATCGTCAACCTGTCCAACATCGCGCAGGTTTTCACCGCCGACCCGAAGGTCGACCCCTCCGCACGTCCCCTCGACAGGATCACCTGGGCTGATTTTCGCAAACTGGTGGGCGACCGCTGGGAACCGGGGAAGAACACCCCGTTCGATCCAATCGCGTCGAAAAAGGCCTCACAGCTCGGCTTGCGTGTTATCGTTGCCTCGGGCCGAGAGGTCGAAAACCTGCAGGATATCCTCGCAGACAGTGACTTTCTCGGCACGGTCATTGGGCCCGGATAGGCAACACGTTTATAGGCGCTTGATCTTGTAGTGACCCTGAAGGATCTTCGCGAAGATTCGGTAGGGGAGTACACGGTAGAGAGCAACGGTGAGCTTCTGCGAAGGCAGACTGATGACGTGACGAAATCGGGACCTCTTCCTCCTGATAATCCGCGCGATCTCTCGTGCGCAGAACTCCGGCGTCAGTCCGTGGTTCTCATCATACTCGATCGCTTCTACCGCGCGTCCGAACCACGGGTACTTGCTGTTCTTGTGTGCCTCGTGTATCTCGCGCGAAGCGGTGAACGAGGTCATCACGTCGCCAGGCTCGACGACTACAACTTTGATTCCGAGATGGCTCGCTTCGAGATGAACCGCTTCCGACAGCCCTTCGAGGGCGAATTTGCTCGCCGTATAGAGCCCTTGAAACGGTATTCCCATTATTCCGCCGACGGAGCTGACGTTGACGATCATCCCCGACCGTCGCTCGCGCATACCCGGAAGCACGAGCTTCATCAGCAGAAAAGCGCCGTAGAAATTCGTTTCGAACTGGCGCCGGGCCTCGCTCATTAGGGTCTCTTCCACCGAGCCGGCGATCCCCATTCCGGCGTTGTTGACTAGAACGTCTATGCGCCCCTCTTTAGAGAGGACGTCATCGACGCCCGCCCTGACCGACGCCTCGTCGGTTACATCGAGCACGACCGTCCGGAAACTGAGATTCGGCATCGCCTGACGTACCGTCCCGTAGACGCGATATCCTTCGGCGCAAAGCCGTTCGGCAAGCGACTTACCGATCCCGGTAGAGGTGCCGGTGATGAGCACCACCCGCCGGTCTCTTGATGCGTTCATCGCGGCAACTTTAGACCGCTTGTCGGCATCTGTAAACACTCCGGGAGGCGCCCGACGGAGACGACGAGCGCTCCGGCGGGGACGTGGAGACAGGTTGCAGGCAGCGCTCGCGCCGCTGCCTGCTCGCGGAATCTAGAAGGAGTTGAGCACCGTTCCGATTCCGGATTCGACCTTCGTTAGCTCTCCCTTGTTAACGTCGTTCGTCTCGGTGTTTGTGTCGACGTATTTCACCAGACCGCCCGGTACCTCGTTCGAAGTCCAGCTCTCATCGCGATAATTCGCTGTCTTGTCGACGTAGGTCACGTGCTCGGTGTTGAAGGTTCCCGCCTCAACGGTGATCGTCTGGCGATCTTTTTTCACCGTCACCTGGTCACCGTTGGAAGATGACCCGTTCGAGCCCGTTCCGGACGCCTGCGCCGGAGGTTGCTGCTGTTGGGACTGCTGCTCCTTCGACTTGTCAGGGACGAACTCCTCGATCTTGCCGGTATCCGGATCCTTGTACCGAACTTTGTCGATTGTCTGATCGGGCTCAACGAGATACTCATAGAGGAAATTGCCATCACTCGATGTCACGGAGAGACGCCACCACTCGGTTCCGTCGGAGTCTTTCTTGAGCAGCGCACGCTCGATGGTCGATGTATTCGTCGTGCCTCCGTTCGTATCGGTGATTTTCCAAACGGTTCCCTGTCCCTGCTTGTACGTCGCCCCCTGCGGCGAGTACGCCGCAAAGACTCCGGTAATTGCGTAGAGAACGTAGAAGTTCAGCTTCGGCGAGGTCATGGCGTTCGACAGCCCGGTGCTCAGCTCGTTGTTCATCTGGTTGAGAGCGTTGGAAAGCGTTGCGCAACCCGAAAGCGATAGGAGCAGGCCCGCTATCCCCGCCGCCGTGCCCATCCGCAGTCTCAGCTTCTTCATGCTGGTAGACCCCCTGAGTGTTTTACTTCGTCGGGAAGCGCTCTGAGACTTCACCGCCTCGGAATCACGCTTCCTCATTACAGGAACTCATTATAGCCGAAGCCGCTCATTTCACAAGAAAAATCTGGCAAAAATTGTCATAAATACGATTGCTAATCGGCGCCGGGAGTCGGGAGCTTACCCTTTGACCGCACCCATGGTAAGCCCCTGAACGATCCATCGCTGAATAAACAGCGCCAGTACAACGACTGGAAGTGTAATAAGAACAGCGGCCGCGGCCAGTCCGCCATAGTTGATCTCGCCGTATGTGATGAAGTTGAAGACGGCAACCGGTACTGTCTGAGTGTGGGGACCGGACAACACAAGTGCGAACAGGAACTGATTCCAACTGAAGATGAATGCCAAGATCGAGGCGGCGACGATTCCAGGCGCCGACAGTGGTATCACGATCCGAAAGAACGCCTCAGCTTCCCCTGCACCGTCAACCTTAGCCGCCTCTTCGAGGTCACCGGGTACATCATCAAAGAAGGTGATCATCAACCAGATTATCAATGGAAGGCTCACAATGAGGAACGTGGACACGAGAGCGGTGTAGGTATCGACCATGTGGAGAAACCGAAAGGCGGCAAACCAGGGCACGAGGAAGGTTATGTAGGGAGTAATGCGGGCCGCCAGAATCGCAAATGCAAGCCCCCGCTGCTTGTAGCGGCTGATCGTGTACGCCGCCGGCAGCCCTATCACCAGCCCGATTCCCGTAGCGAGCACCGCGACTACGAACGAATGCCACGTGTATTGGATGAAATGGTGTTGCTCGAGCACCGATCGATAGTTACCCATCGTCGGTTTGAATATCCACACGGGCACAGGGCTCGTATTCTGAACTTGGGTGCGAAGTGATGTCAGTATCATCCACACGAACGGGAATAGAAGAAGAACTATGACCACGACGAGCGCGGCGTAGAGGAGCCCTGTGCGGACTTGCCTTCGCAGCCGGGTCTTGCGATGACCCACGGCGGTTAGTGTTGTCATGACTTAGCACCCCGCGTCCAGATATTCAGAAATGCCGCCACACCGACGACTATGAGGGCGAGCACCACCAGCAGGGACGAGGCGTATCCGATGCGTAGATACAGGAAGCTGCTCTTGAACGCGTACAGGTTCAGAGTTTCGGAGGCGGTGCCGGGTCCGCCCTGGGTGATTACGTAGATGATATCGAAGGTCTTCAGTGCGTCGATGGTTCGCAGGACCACGGCGATGACGATCGCAGGCCGGATCACCGGCACGATGATCTTGAAGAGTCGCTGCCATGCGTTTGCTCCATCGATTGTCGCCGCCTCCAGCTGATCCGTGCGCAGAGATTGAAGAGCTGCGAGGATGATCAGGGTCATGAAGGGTGTCCACTCCCAGATGTCGACCAGCGCAACCGAAGGGATCGCGAGCTTCGACGACGTGGCCCAGAGACTTCGAGGGAGATGCACGACCTGAAGGAGGTAGTTCAAGATGCCGAGCTCCGGATTCATCATCAACGACCAGATCAGTCCCACGGCAACCGGTGTTGCGATCATCGGCAACAGGACGAGGCTTCGGATAACGCCCTTCAGATAGAAGTCGCGATTCAGCAGGAGCGCCACGGCAAAACCCAGGACCGTTTCCGTCGGAACCGCGATAGCCGTGAAATAGGCCATGTTCAGGACGGAGTTCCAAAACCGGCTGTCGGTGAAAACTGAGACGTAGTTGCCGAGCCCGGCGAAGCTCGGTGGGGGGAACGTTCCCCAGCTGCGATTTTGCACGCTGAAGATCAGGTTTGTCAAAATAGGACCAAGGACGAGCAGCAGGACGGCGGCTACTGCCGGCAGGGGGAATACCCAGGAGAGGTTTCGATCTATCCAACTACCTCGCATTTCGTTCTTTCCTTGGAGAGGATGCGTACGCCGAAAGCGCTGCGTCTTCCGGCGTACGATGAGAGATCGATTCGGCTATTTGCCGAATTCCTTGACGACCTTGTCCATCCGAGTGCAGGCGGCAACGAGAGCGGTGTTGACGTTCTTGCCCTCGATGGCGCTGACGATCGAGAGTCCGTATGCGTTTCGACCGGCCTGGACGTTGACGACCGGCGGATCCCAATCGCCCTTGGCGATGCGATACTGGAGGTTGGAAGCCTCGACCCACGGCTTGGAGTAGCCGGAGCTGTTCAGAAACTGTGAGCTCTGCCAGGCGCTCGATCGAGCTGAGGGACCGCCCGCCTCGAGGTAGCCGAGTTGGTTCTGCTTGCTGAGAGCCCATTGGACGAAGTACCAGGCGGCGGCCTTGTGCTGCGAGGCGGAATTGATGCCGAGGCCCCAGGTGAGAACGGTCGGGTGTCGATTCCCGTCCGGTCCTGCAGGCAGCGCGGCGTATCCGACCTTGCCGACGACCTTGGAGGATTGCGGGTTGGAGACAATTGCCTTGAAGACATTGCTGTCGTACATCATCGCAGCCTGTCCTTGAGCAAAGAGCTGCGTGTTGGCCTGCCAGCTGTCGCTCGTGGCATCGGGTGGGCCGTAGTTACGGAGCAGATTCGCGTAGAACGCGAGGGCCTTCTGTGATGCCGTGCTGTCGAGTCCACACGAGCCGTTGGAGTTGAACCATGACCCGCCCCATGAGAAGAGGAAGTTGACCATGGAGCTCGTCGCGTCCGGGGTCTTGCCCCGCATGACGATGGGGAAGACGTTCGATTGTCCGCTCGAAGCCAGGTCCTGCTTCAGAGCCTTGGCCACTGACGCCAATTGCGCCATCGTCTCGGGAACCTTCAGGCCATACTTCTTGAAGAGATCAGTTCGGTAGAAGAGGATGAAGGTCTCGACATGGAGAGGTATGCCGTAGGTCTTCCCTCCCACGTCGTATCGAACACGTACTCCCTTGAAGAAGTCGTTGTAGTCGAAGCTCGACGAGGTTTCGCTCTTGCTGTTCATGTAGCTCCCGAGAGGAGCGAGCCAGCCGTTCTTTCCGTATAGGGAGAGGTCCTGTGCAGGCATGAACATGAAGCTGTCGACGGCGCTCGATCCGGCCGAAAGGTCGACGAGCAGCTTCTGACGGAATTGATCCTCCGGATAAACCTGAAGCTGTACCTTGACTCCGCTCTTCTGCTCAAACTTCGGGACGAGCGGCTGAATAAACTTCTGCCACGGGTGGCTGTCGAGCATGACTCGAATGGTCTGCCCGGAATAGGCTTGCCAGTTGAAGCCCGAGGTCGACGTCGTCGAGCTTTGCGTCGACTTCGGTGACTCCTTCTGGCCGTTTGCAAAGACCGCTCCGATGAGCAGCACCGAGAGCGCAACGATCAAGATGATCTTTTTTGCCACTTTGGATTCCTCCGTGAATTGGTTTGATGGCATACCTTAACGCTTTAACGGAGGAGCTCGGTCAAATTTCGTGTGAGTCGTCGATTTTCGTCAATGAATCGCACCTTCCCCCCCTCAGAGAGGAGATCCGATGAAGAGGCTGCACAGGAGTGCGCTGCGAGGTCGTCGATCCTACGTGTAGGAGAGGCCGCGAACGAATCCTGTCAGCGACTTGAGCCGTTGCGCGCGATACCTCGAAACCACGACTTTCTCGCCCCTGGAAAGCTCGACCACCATCTTGCCGTTGGAGGCAGACCGCATGCGCGAGATCTTCTTCAAGTTGACGATGGCGTTTCTGTGCACCCGATAGAACTGCTCGGGATCAAGACGGTCTTCCAGGGTCTGGAGTGGGAGGTCGAGCAGGAAACGCTCGCTCCCGGCATGGAGGAAGACGAGCCCCTCCTCGGCGCGGAAGAGGGAGACCTGGTCGGCGTCAAAGATCCGATGGTCGTCCCCATTACGTACTGTCAGCCGGGTAATTCGCGATGTCGATTGCCGGTGGCGCTCCAGAATCGCGAGTATTCTTGCTCTCTGGTCGGTGGTCTCGCGTAGAGAGCGAACCGCTTTTTCAATGGCCTTGAGTAGTCGCGGCCTCGTGTAGGGCTTGAGCAGATAGTCGACGGCGTCGACCTCGAATGCGCGGATGGCGTACTGGTCATACGCCGTCACGAAGACGATCTCCGGTGTATGGTCGATGTTCTCGAGCACCTCGAAGCCGTTTTGGGCGGGCATCTGAACGTCCAGAAGTACGAGGTCCGGCCGAAGACGATCTATCAGAGTCGACGCCGTCCTTCCGTTCTCGGCCTCGCCGACCACGACAATCTCCGGAACTCCCTCGAGCATTGAACGTAGCCGTCGTCGTGCAGGCTTTTCATCGTCGGCTATGAGCGTTCGTACCGCCATTCTTGCCTCCAGGTATGGCGACGCTCACAACAACCCCTCTCGGTTCGTTCGGTCGAATCTGAATTGCGTTGTTGTAGAGCGTCCTGAGTCGATTGTTCACATTTTTCAAGCCGATTCCTCTTCCCCCATAAAAGTCGCGTAACTCGCTGGTCGATCCGTGATCCGCGATACGGAATACAACGTCGTCGCTATTCCACTCCGCCTTGATGGATAGGTCGACCCTGCCGTTGTCGTCCTTGCCGTGTCGAAGCGCATTCTCGACGATGGGCTGGAGCAGCATTGGGGGCATCGATTGCGATTCCACCGTATTGTCAATCGCATAGGAAACGGAGAGATCCCCTTCAAAACGGGTTTGCTCGATCTCGATGTAGTCCCGGATGTGTTTCAGCTCGTCGGCAACGAGGACCGTCTCCCGTTCGGTCGTTGCGAGGGTGTAGCGAAAAAGGTCGGCGAGCTTGCCTATGGTATCCACGGCCAGATCGGGTGTAGTCTCGACCAACTGCGCAATCGTGTTCAGAGTATTGAACAAGAAGTGAGGATTGATTTGGGCTCGGAGCGCCTTCAACTCGGCCAAGACTGCCTGAGCCTTGAGCTGCTCGCGCTCGCGCTTCATTCTGACCCTCCACGACTCGTTGGAAATGAACAACATGAAGGTGTTCGACTTGCCCGGAATCGGTTCGAGGCTCCGCGCCGTCACTCGCACGGGCACCGACGATCCGTGAGCGGTAATCATCGTCGCCGAGTGATTGCCACGAAGCCCGTCGGACAGGAGCTTGCGGTGGAAGCGAGCGTAGTCCCTCATGAATCGTTCGAGGCCGCCGGCACTCGATAGATCGTGGATCGAATCGAGCTCAAGCAACTCGAGGAGCCGATGATTCGATTCGAGAATCATACCGTCTGCGTCGATCACGAGCAGCCCCTCTTCGATTGAGTCGAATACTCGGCTCAGAGTGGTTATCTTCTCGTAAACTACGCTCGACATGATGTTGAATGTTCGGCCGAGAACGTCCTTGTCGGATTTCAGCTCCACTGTAGATCCGTATTTACCGTCGCGAATCCAGGCACTTGCCTGCGCCATGTGGTGTAGATAGTCGGAAATCTCCCCGAGCGCGCTTCCAACGATTCCGGACTTCGGGAATTCCGGCGACTCGTTCTCGATGTCTCCGTCTGCGAGAGTCCTCGCAATTCGGGACAGATCGGTGTAGTGACCGATCAACGTCGTTACAGAATGGTCGAGAAGCTCGATTTCATTCCTGTGGGCGACGCTCGTCCGTTCTATGCTTTGACCGATGAAGCTGCTCAGCCTCAAGCTGACATCCACGATTGGACGGGAGATCGAACGGGCAAAGAAGAACGAGAAGGTGAAATAGCCGAGAAGAAAAAGGACGAAGAACGAGATCGCCAAGGCGATCTGAATGTGGATGACTCGTTCGTAGACGCTCGAGGTCTCCTTGAGGACGATATCAAACTGGCGGCTCATAGTGCTGCTGTAGATGGGAAAGAACGCGACGGAGTCCAATACGTGGCGAACAACGTACGCGTCGGCCCGCTGTTTACTCGTTCCCTGATAGTAGAGCTCGACCCACAGGTGGTTGAGTCGCTGCAATCCGGGCTCACGAGTCACTTTCTTGACAACACGCTGAAAGTCGGTGCTGCTAATGCTGTGTATTATCTGCAGGATGTTCCCATGGGCCAAGAGCCAGATTTGATAGAGAGCACGAACGTGGCGTCTGAGCAGGGGCGGATAGTAGAACTTGTCGTAACCGCTTGTGCGCAGATAGTCCAGCCCGTTTTGAAACTCGTCGAGGCGCTTGACGAAGCTGGCATAGCTCTTGCCGTCGTTCCAGTTGACCACGATGTCGTTCATGGCGATCAGCATATCTCCCCAGGAGCTCTTGACCTGATAGAGGCGCGTGAGGTCTCGATCTATTTCGCTTCTCATGACTGAGAGGTACACGTAAGCGGAGAGAAAGGCCAAGAACAGTCCAACAAGGACAACGTAGCTGAGGAAGATTCTGTTTCTAATAGTCATTGATCCTGCAATCGCTCATTCCGCCCAACCGTCGTTTCGCTGCCGATCTGACCGAAAATGAGAAGGCTCTCTACCGCGAGCTTCTCAAGATCGCGTTCATACTGTCAGCGGCACTTCTGAGGGCCTTCGGTACATTCTGCCCGAGAATCGCGGCCACGATAGCCTCTCCCACGGCCTCTCGGCATTGGCTCACCGACACGACCGGCGGATTCCAAAGAGGCGACGCGGCGTTGTAGCTTGCGAGGGTCGCTTGGGTCCACCCGGGAGAGGTGTCGTTCTTCTTGAAGATCGGGCTTTTCCACGCCGAATCACGGGCTACAGGTATTCCGTCGACCAGCGCTTTCAAGTCGATCTCTTTGCTCGTCACCCACTGAATGAACAACCAGGCTGCCGCCTTGTGTCTCGAACCGGAATAGACCGCGAGGCTCCACGCGGAAACATGTGGGATCGAGCCATCCGGTCCCTTCGGTATGATTGTGTATCCAACATGACCGGCGATTTTCGAGATCTCCCGGTTCTCATAATCCGCCTTGAAGACGTTGGCATCGTAGATCATGCCAGCTCTTCCCTGCATGAAGATCGAAATACTCTCATACCAGGAGTTCGTCAGCGCACTCCTCGGTCCGTAGAGACGGAGGAGCCTGCCGTACAGCTCCGTTGCGGCCACGGCCTGGGGCGAATCGACCGCGGCACGGCCATCCTTGTTCAACCATTTGCCGCCGTAACTGTGAACGAAATCGATCCATTGCGAGGTTGCCGAGGCCTTGTCCCCTCGCAGAGTGATTCCGTAGATGCGCCCGCTCGAGCCTTCGTAGATCTTTCTTGCCGCGGCGAGAAGTTCGGTCATGGTTGTCGGTACCGCTACACGATACTTTGCCAGAATACTCTTGTTGTATGCAAGCAACGAGGTCTCCAGCTGGATCGGGATCGTGTAGTTCTTGCCGTTCCTCACCCCGGCCTCGAGAGCGGGACGGAAGAAGTCCGAGATTGAGTACTCAGGCCAGAGGAACGGTTTCGACGTCATAAACGTATTAAGGGGCTCCAACCACCCGGACCTCGTGTATTTCGCGAGGTCCTCGGCCGGCATGATCATGAATGCGTCGATATTGGAGGTACCTGAGACCATTTCGACCGTGCGCTTCGTGCGGAATTGATTCTCCGGATACACGGTGAGGTCTACTTGTATTCCTGTTTGTCTCTCGAAGCTCGGAATGAACGGTTCGATGAACTTCTGCCACGGATGGCTGTCGAGCATGACTTCGATCTTCGTCCCGGCATAAGCCCGCCAGCTAAAGCTCGACCCTCCATTGTTGCCACCGCTCTGATTCTTGTTTGACGCTTCATGATTGCCGCCTGCAAATACGACCGCCGCGATGAGCACCGACAGCGCAATCGCCAAGGCGTAGCTTCTTGCCACTTTGAATTCCTCCGGCGCCTTGGTCCAAGGTTTCAGCATAGCACGGGTACCAAAAAAAGTTCAGGGAATTCTCCGAAACGCCGGATATCACGGCCGAATCGCACAAGCATCGAAGTGAAGCTATACAACCGCGCGGGACAACCCTATACTTGTTTGTGAGCGGGATAAACATGGATCTCGAATTGATCATCAATTCCACCCATGACGGCGTCATCGCCATCGACCGGTCCGGCAGAATTACCCTCTTCAACCGCGCCGCAGAGGACCTGACCGGGAGGTCTGCCGTCGAGGTACTCGGTAGACAGCTGACGAAGGTAATCCCGACCACGGAGCTACCGCGTATCCTCGAGACGGGGATAGCAGAGCTCAACGTTCAACAGCCGCTCGGCAAGACGACGATCGTTACGAGCCGAATGCCCATCCTCGACAACAAACGCGAGATAGTGGGTGCGTTCTCCGTCTTCCGGGACGTGAGCGGTTTGATCGAGCTCGCCGAGGAGATCACCCACCTCAACGAGATGAGGATCATGTGGGAAGCAATCTTCAACTCAACCCAGGATGCGATCTCGGTTGTCGACGAAAAAGGACTTCAGGTCTCCGTAAACCCCGCCTATTCCGCCGTTACCGGCCTCACGCGAGAAGAAGTCATCGGGAGACCTTGCACGGTTGATATTGCCGCCGGCGAGAGCATCCACATGGCAGTGCTGAAGACCCACCATCCGGTGAAGGGCGCGCGCGTGAGGGTGGGAAGGACGGCCAAAGAGGTGATCGTCGACGCGGCCCCGATCATTGTGAAGGGAAAGCTGCGCGGCAGCGTCGCGGTCATCAAGGACGTCAGTGAAATTGCCAAGCTCAACAGTGAGCTGCGGCACGCCCATCAGATCATCCGCAAGCTCCAGGCCAAGTACAGCTTCGACGACATCGTCGGCACCCAGCCAGTCTTCGAGCAGGCGCTTGTCAAAGCGAAGCTCGCGGCGGGGAACATCGCCACGGTCCTCCTCCGCGGGGAAAGCGGCACCGGCAAGGAGCTCTTCGCTCACGCCATTCACAACGCGAGCGACCGACGCGACGAGAAATTCGTCCGCATCAATTGCGCTTCGTTGAACGAGAGCCTCCTCGAAAGCGAGCTCTTCGGTTATGAGGACGGCGCCTTTACGGGTGCCCGCAAGGGCGGGCGCACGGGTCTGTTCGAGGAAGCCGACGGCGGCACACTCTTCCTCGATGAGATCGGAGTCATGTCTCCCGATACACAGGCACGATTGCTACGCGTCGTACAGGAAAACGAAGTAAGGCGAGTGGGAGGTACTCGACCCATCACCGTCAACGTCCGGGTCATTGCGGCTACGAACCTCGACATCGAAGCCGCCGTGGCAGCCGGTCGTTTCCGCGAGGATCTCTACTATCGGATCAACGTACTCCCGATCGAGATTCCGGCGCTACGGGAACACCTCCAGGACCTGCCGCTTCTCGTCGATCACATCATCAAGAAGATCAACACCGAGTACGGTCGAGCGATCTCCACCATTTCACCGGCAGCCCTTCGACGCCTCAGTGAGTACCCCTGGCCCGGCAATGTCCGGGAGCTCGAAAACATCCTGCGCCAAGCGACGATCAATCTCAGTTTCTACGAGACAGTCATAGGCGAGACGCATCTACCCGAATTGGGATTTCACGGCGGGCCCCGTCGTGCGGTCCGAAACGCGCTCCCTCCACCAGCACAGGGCGAGTACCTCCCGCGTCTCAAGACGATTTTGGAACGTGCGGAGGCTGAACACATTACCGCCGCGCTCGAGCTCCACAAAGGTCGCAGAGGAGATACTGCACGCGCTCTCGGCATCTCGCTGCGCAGCCTGGAGTACAAGCTGAAACAACACGGTATTCGCCCGAGGTCGTGCAAAGAGTTGCGGCAATAGGCTAATTACGCAAAAAGTTGCGCGCAGTTTTTTGCATGTTCGTGCGGCAGGCCAGGCGGAGTCGGTTCTCCCCCGGTATGTCGATCCAGCCAAGCCATTTCCCGATATGCAGTTACGAAGTGCCTTCCGGCTATCACTCGGTTGGCATGACGATTGCATATCTTAGCTTGAACAGCTTGTTTCCTGGGGACGATGCTCCGTCATGAAGAGCGACCGAAAAAGAGGGAGACGATGGACAGGGCAATTATCGAGGCGGGAGAGTGCAAGGGCTGCGGACTGTGCGTCGAGAGCTGTCCGCACGGTTGCATCATCATCGGGACCGAGATCAACACCATTGGATATCAGTATGCGCATTTCGACAGTGAAATGTGCGACGCTTGCGGCCTCTGTTTCTACGTTTGCCCGGAACCCGGCGCAATAACCGTAGTTCGCGATCGCGGGCCGCGCGAAGCGGCTACCGCCGGGAAGACAACAGAAGGGGAGGCATGTTGAATGCGGTGTCTGTCGAAAGGCAATGATGCGGTTGTCTACGGGGCGTTGTACGGCGGAGCAACACATTTCTTCGGTTACCCGATTACGCCCGCGAGCGAAATCGCGCACGCGGCCGCAGATCTCTTTCCGAGAAGTGGGCGTTCGTTCCTTCAGGCCGAGTCCGAAGTCAGTGCAATAAACATGATCTACGGAGCCGCCGCATCGGGTGCTCGGGCGATGAGCGCCTCTTCGGGCCCCGGTATTTCTCTCATGGCCGAGGGACTTTCCTATATTGCAGGAGCCGAGCTCCCTTGCGTGATCGTGGACGTACAACGCGCCGGCCCCGGGCTCGGGAACATCTTCCCGGAACAGGGAGACTACAACAGCGTCGTGAAAGGAGGGGGACACGGCCCGTACAAGAACGTGGTTCTCGCGCCGAACTCGGTCCAAGAGATGTGCGACCTCACCGCACGGGCCTTCGAAATCGCCTCTCACTATCGCGTGACGGTGTTCGTCCTCACCGATGCCTACATCGGGCAGATGATGGAGCCGCTCTCCCTTCCCGCCGAAACGAGTCAAGGTGGGCGGCAGCCGTGGGCGCTGTACGGCGACGCCGAAAGCCGCCACAACCTCATCACCTCGATCTACATGAGCCCGGCGGCCCAATCGAAACATAATTGGCAGCTCCAATCGAAGTACCTGACGATCGAGCAGGATATCGTCGACTGGCAGGAGGTAGAGGTGGAGGATGCGGAAATACTCTTTGTCGCATTCGGTATTTCTGCTCGCGTCTGTCTTACGACGGTACACCTGCTTCGAAAGCGGGGGATTCGTGCCGGTCTCCTTCGTCCACGTACACTGTTCCCCTTCCCGGCCGAGCGGCTTCGGGCCCTCGCGATATCCGGAAAGCTCACGCGAATTGCGGTCGTCGAGCTCAACGAGGGACAGATGGTAAACGACGTCGAACTGGCAGTCGGCTCCGCCGTCCCCGTGCTCCCCTACAACTGGATGGGCGGTGAAGTTCCCTCAACGCAGGAGCTCTCAGAGCGAGCGCGACGCGACCTCTGTGCCGCCGATTCAAGGCTTGCCGTGAGGGAGGCGACGCATGGTCAAATTTGAGAAGCCGCGGGCCTTCTATGAAACCTTCGAACGGAAAGGAGCCGGCGAGAAGACAACTCACTATTGCCCGGGCTGCGGCCATGGAATCGCCCATAAGCTCATCGCACAAGCAATTGATGATTTCGGTATTCAAGACCGGGTGATCTTCTGTTCGCCCGTTGGCTGCAGCGTCTTTGCCTACTACTACTTCGACACGGGCAACATTCAATGCTCGCATGGTCGGGCTCCTGCGGTTGCAACCGGCATTCGTAGAACGCTGCGCGATGCAATCGTCATCTCCTATCAAGGCGACGGAGATCTTGCCGGCATCGGAACGGCGGAGATCATCCATGCGGCGAATCGAGGGGAGAATATCTCTGCGTTCTTCATCAATAACGCGATTTACGGTATGACCGGCGGTCAGATGGCGCCCACTACCCTCATCGGACAGAAAACCCTTACCACACCTCGTGGACGGACGTCGGAGTCCGAAGGCAATCCGATTGCGATGGCGGAGCTCATCACAACCCTTGCGGCTCCGGTCTTCGTCGAGCGTGTTTCGCTCGCTGACGGGCCGCGGGTTCTGCGTGCAAGGAAGGCAATCAGGAAGGCTATCAAGAATCAGATCGAGGGGCGCGGGTTCTCGTTCGTCGAGATACTCTCGCCCTGTCCCGTGAACTGGAAGTTGACACCCGTGGAAGCACGGTTGTGGGTGAAGGAGCACCTAGAGCCGGTGTTCCCCGTTCGCAACTTCAGGGATCTCGAGCCCGCCTCGCACCCGACAACCGCTAGGCCACGGGCTGAGGCTGCTGCCCTGGTGGAGCTCCTCCGTGAATCGACTGGCATCACAGCAGACGACGGTGGGGGACAGATCGAGGCGGTCGCGGCCGAACGGGCGACATGGGCGGCCACCTTCAACAAATCGAGCTCTTCCGGCGGCAACGGCCGGCACGACGGAGGCAGCCGCACAGAGAGCGTTCAAATGGTCAAGATCGCCGGTTTCGGCGGGCAGGGAGTGCTCTCGGCGGGGTTGCTGCTCGCCAACTGCGGAACAATCGAAGGGCGACATGCGACGTGGCTGCCCTCTTATGGACCCGAGATGCGCGGAGGTACCGCAAACGCGAGCGTTGTCCTCGCCGACGAGGTCATCGGCTCACCTCTCGTGGATCGTCCCAACGTCTTGATCGCAATGAACGGACCTTCGTTGGACGCATTCGAAACGGCGGTCGAGCCCGGAGGACTCATCATCGTGAACTCGTCGATCGTCGACAGACGACCGACACGGACCGACATCGAGTTCTATCCGGTGCCGGCCTCCGACATAGCCCGGGACAAAGGGCTCATGCAGGCGGCGAATGTCGTGATGGTGACCATTTCTGCTCTCCTTTGCGGCGCTCCGGCGATTACAACGATTCGCAGGGCGCTGCCCCTCTCGCTAAAGCGCGAGAAGCTCGTCGAAGCAAACCAGCTCATGGTCGAGGCAGCGCTCGAGTACTTCGAAAACCACCCGGAAGGGGGCTTTCCGAAGTGAACGGCAGCAGGGCTCTTCGCCCCACTGTGCTCGTGATCAACCCTGGATCGACCTCCACGAAGGTTGCGCTCTTCGAGGGCGAACGGGAGCTCCATGCCCGAACACTACGCCACTCGATCGGAGATTTGGCCGAGTTCGAATCGGTCATAGAACAGAAGGAGTTTCGCGAGCGTTCGGTGAGAGAGTTTCTGTCGGCGCATCAGTGGCAGGTCTCGCGGCTTTCAGCGGTGATCGCTCGCGGAGGACTCATGAGGCCGGTCGAAAGCGGTGTCTATGCGGTGAGCCAAGAGATGTTGTCCGACCTCGCCGCCTGCCGATTCGGCGAGCACGCATCCAACCTGGGAGCGATTATCTCGGCATCGATTGCGCGCGACGCCGGCTGTCCCGCCTTCATCGCCGATCCGGTGGTCGTCGATGAAATGGATGATGTGGCGCGCTTCTCAGGAGTTCCGGAGATCCCGCGCAAGAGTGTCTTTCACGCCCTCAATCAGAAGGCGGCTGCGCGAGAGGTCGCAGGGCGGCACGGTCAACGCTACGAAATGCTGAACCTCATCGTCGCGCACCTGGGCGGCGGTATCTCGGTGGGGGCTCACCGCCGGGGTCGCGTCGTTGACGTAAACAACGCGCTCGACGGCGAGGGTCCCTTCTCGCCGGAACGTGCTGGAACCCTGCCGGCAGGCCAGCTGCTCGACCTGCTCGTCTCCGGTACCCTGACCGAGTCGCAGCTCAGGCGGAGGCTGACAGGCGGGGGCGGCCTGGTTGCGTACTGCGGGACAAACGACCTCACAGAGCTCATTCGTCGAATCGAGGTTGGGAGCCGGCTCGCCGCCGCTGTGTTCGATGCTATGGCGTATCAGATTGCCAAAGAGATCGCGACGCACGGCGCGACGCTCGAGGGGGACGTGGACTACATCGTATTGACCGGAGGGATGGCACGGAACAGACCCCTCGTTGAAAGCATCTCCAAGAGGATCTCCTTCTTGGCACCTGTCGAAATCGTACCCGGAGAACGGGAGATGTCAGCGCTCGCACGGTCGGCTCTCGCAGTTCTTTCCGGTGACGGTGAGGTGAAACAATATCCTGTCGGTGTGGCGATATGTTGACGACGGCCGGCGTCCGACTCGAGAAGCTGCTCGAAGAGCGTATCGATCGAGACGACACGAATAGGTCGGTGCCGGGCCCGCAACGGGCGGCCGCCCGGGGGACTCGCCGCATGGTGGCTGTACCGATTGCCAACGACGAGGAAATTATCCGTTGCGTCGCCGAGGTGCGCGAGAAGGGATTCGCTGACTTCGTCCTCATCGGGAACAAGGCCGCGATCAAGAGGAGCGCCGACAGGTGCGGGATATCAATAGACTGCGCGTATTTCATATCCGCCGATGAAGAAGCGACCGCCTGCAACTTGGCGGCGCGCCTCGCCTCCGGGGGTGAGGTCGACATGCTCATGAAGGGCCACGTCCAAACGGCAGGTTTCATTCGAGCAATCTTGGACCAGGGAAAGGGACTGCTCGACGAAGGGCAGCTCATCAGCCACGTGGCCGTTCTCGACATCCCCGCTTACCACAAGCTGCTGTTGGTGACGGACGCGGCAATCAATGTCGTGCCGAACCTCGAGCAAAAGCTCACGATCATAGCGAACGCGGTTCGAACGGCCCGCAGCATCGGCATACGCAGGCCGAAGGTTGCCTGCATCGCACCCTCCGAGAAGCCGTCCCCGCATATCCAGAGCACCGTAGATGCCGCCGAAATCCGGAGGCTCTTTGCGGCCGGTCGTCTCCGTGATCGTCTCGGCGACGTGGAGATCGACGGACCGTTCGCGCTCGACGTCGCCGTCTCCCGCGAGGCGGCCCTCATCAAAGAGATCGAGAGCCCGGTCGCCGGCGACGCCGACATCCTCCTGATGCCGAACCTCGATTCGGGAAACGCTCTGTACAAGTCCCTTACCCATTTCGCCGATGCACACGTCGCCGGTATCGTCGCCGGTGCCCGTGTACCCATCGTCCTCACCTCGCGCTCCGACAGCGAACGGAACAAGTACTGCGCCGTTCTGCTCGGGCTTGCCGGCGCCGGCGTCGCCCCAAGCGACCACACTTGAAATCAGCTCCCCGTCGGGTTAGATTCCGAGGATGTATAGACTCATAGCTACCGACATCGACGACACCCTTCTCGCTCCGAACGGCTCTCTCCCCGAGGCCAACCGCGCCGCCCTTCGCAGTCTCCACAACGCAGGGGTCGCGATCGTGTTCTGCTCGGGTCGAGCCGATATCAGCATACAGGCGATCGCTTCTTCCATCCTTCCGCTCGTCGACGATGAGTATCTGATTTCTTTCAACGGTGCCCGGGTCGTAACCGCCGCGACGCGCCGTCTTCTCAGCCGACAGTACGTTGCCCGCGACTCGGTGTCACGGATCGCGGCCTACGCCAGCGAGAACGGGCTCTACCTTCAGGGATACCGCGGAGACGAGTTCCTGGCCGAGTACGAAACCAAGGCGACAAAACCATATGCCGAGGCGACGAAGACGACCTACCGCATCGTGGAGGATATGGCCCGAGCGCTGCCGGAAGGATCTCCGAAGCTGCTGCTCATCGGCGACCATGAAATCCTCGCCGAACACCGGGTCAAGCTCGCCGCTCTCGACGATTCCGTGCGTCTGGTCTTCTCGAAACCTCACTATCTCGAGATCGTCGCGGCCGATGTCAACAAGGGCAGCGCGCTCATACGGCTGGCGGCCCAGCTCGGCATACCCATCGAAGAGACCGTTGCCGTAGGCGACGCGGCCAACGATGCAGAGATGCTGCGCGCAGCGGGCCTCGGAATTGCCGTGGCCAACGCTCGGCGGGAGGCCCGTGAAGCGGCCCAAGTCGTCCTGGAAACCGACGCAAAGGACGGCGCAATGGCGGAGGTGGCCCGAAGATTCTTCGGAGAGTGAAGCGTGAGCCAAACCCCTTCAAGGTCGAAGGGTTTGCCTATGAGTTGGGCGAAGACGATTGACACAACGATCGTCGGACTATAGCTTTATCGACATTCACCGAGGGCCAACCACGCCGGCGTGATGAAACTGGTAGACGTGCCAGACTCAAAATCTGGTGGGGGCAACCCCGTGTCGGTTCGAGTCCGACCGCCGGCATCTCGGTCATAAATCTCCACCCTCATGCACGATCGGCCGCTCCGCATTCCGACCGCCGGCGGTCGGTCCCGCTTCACGGGACCGGTGCCGACGATCGCCTGAATGCCTGAATCGAGCCTACTGAGCGGCAGCAGCCTCTTCCTTTTCGCGAGGCAGCACAAGGTTGAGAATGATGCCGAAGATAGCTGCGGTTGCGATCCCCGCAAACTCGAATTGGGGGGAGAACTGCAGAACCAGACCGCCGACTCCGGCTGAAAGAATGACGGAGACGATAAGCAGGTTGCGATTTGTAGTCAGGTTCACCCTGTTCTCGATGAGGGTCCTCATGCCGACCGAGGCGATCATACCGTAGAGGATGATCGTTACCCCTCCGAGAACCGGCTGCGGAATTGTCTGGATTGCGGCTCCGAACTTCTGGATGAAGCTGAGAAGGATGGCGATGACGGCCGCCCCCTGGATGACTCGTGACGAGAAGACACGCGTGATAGCCAAGACCCCGATGTTCTCACCGTAGGTGGTCTCGGGTACGCCTCCGAGGAAGCCTGCGATCGCGGTCGCTATCCCATTGCCCAGCAGTACCTTGTGGAGACCGGGCTTGTGCATCAGATCGCGTTCTACCGTATCGCCGATCACCAGCAGGTGGCCAACGTCTTCGACCATCGTCGCGACGGCAACAGGAGCAATCACTGCGACAGCTCCCCATGCCAGGGCGGGAAGGTGCCCGGTGACAATCGTGAGGTTCGGCAGGGCGATCCAGGCGGCCTTGTTGATCGTCGCGAAATCAACCTGTCCCGATAGGCTCGCGACGATGTAGCCTCCCACGACACCGACGAGTATCGGGATGATCTTGAGAAACCGCCGGCCGAAGACCGCGGTGGCAATCACGATTGCGGTGGTGATGAGCGCGGTAACGAGCCCGTGCTCCGCTTCCTTGATGGCGGTCGGTGTAAGACTGAGACCGATGATCATGACGATCGGCCCCACAACCACCGGCGGCAGCACGCGGTCGATCCACCGCAGGCCAACGAGGGCGATGATGACAAAGACGACGATGTAGACGAGACCGGCGCCGATCATGCCCGCGAAGGCTCCCTGCACCCCATAGGTCTTCGAAACCGCGATGATGGGAGCTATGAATGCGAATGATGATCCAAGGTACGCGGGTACCTTCCCTTTATTCACAAGGTGAAAGATGAGCGTACCGAGACCGGAACAGAACAACGTCACCGAAGGATTGAGTCCGGTCAACAAGGGGACGAGAATCGTCGCGCCGAACATGGCGAAAACATGCTGAAACGAAAGCGGAATCATCCTTCCAATCGGCGGGGTCTGTTCGATGTCGTAGATTTTCGTGAACTTGGCCATATTAACCTCCAGATGTGCTTGACGGCACCGTCGAGATGATGCTGTCACATTTGCCGACCCGAGCTGGGGCGACGTCGAGGTCATGCATTACTCTCACTGTTGTAGCGGCAGTCGAGCGTTCGGAGTAGGAGATCCTGTCTTCTGATTTGGAAATCGGGGCGCCCGCATCGAGGAGATTACGGGCGGCGACTGTGGCGGGTACGCTCATCACGCCTCCTGAGTACGATCGAGTAGCATCTACGCTTCCCGCCGTCATTACGGACGGGGCGCAGTACTTCGTGGGTTCATAGTCATGCCGTACTGAGCAAAACGTGAGGCCTCAGGAACAACTTTCATTTTGCGCGCAAGAAGCTTCGAGGAAACGTTCCCGAATGACTACTATCTTCCTTTGCCTTAGCAAAATTGTCAATAAAAAAAGTGCATTGGAGAAGGAAGGCGCCGGATGGTAACGCTTGACAGAGGCTGAGCAATTCACCTAGATTACTGCATATTATCGAAATGCCTACAGTACGAGAGGAACACAAGAAGTGGATTACCAAGGAAAACTTGCCTTCATTACCGGCGGCTCATCGGGAATCGGCCTCGGGATCGCCAAAGAGCTTGCGGCCCGCGGCACGAACGTCCTCTTGATTGCCCGGGATCGGAATAGGCTGGCTTCGGCCAAGGTTGATGTCGCCACATCGGTGAACGGCTCCGGGGCGAACATAGAGCTGCTTCCCCTCGATGTATCGGACCACGATGCAGTGTCGACGGAGTTGAAGTCGGCGATGGATCGCCTCGGCGTGCCCGACTTCGTTGTCAACTGCGCCGGCTTTGCACATCCTGCCTACTTCGAGGACATCCCCTACCCGGTATTTCGAGAGATGTTGGAAGTGAATCTCGGCGGTGCCTGGAATGTGTTGCAGGCAGTCGTGCCGCCGATGAAGAAGAGACGAAGCGGCTACATCGCAACGATCTCATCATTTGTGGGTGTGATGTCTTTCGTCGGGTATTCCGGCTACAGCGCAGGCAAGTTCGGAATTATCGGTGTGTCGGAAGCACTGCGCAACGAGCTTCGTCCCTTCGGCATCAGAGTCCAGGTCGTTCTCGCCCCGGATACCGATACTCCGGGATTCGTTGAAGAAAACAAGACCAAACCACACGAAACTCATGTGGTTTCCGGCACTTCCAAGATTCATTCGCCGGAAGCCGTCGCCAAGCAGTTCGTCAAGCGCTTTGGGATGAAGCGGTTCTTCATCGTCTACGGCTACCTTGCATTCGTGCACGTCCTATTCCGCTGGGTTCCCTGGCTCGTGAGGGGGGTCAACGACATGGACTTTCGCAAGGCGCGGCGCGAGGTCGAAGCGGGCAAGGACAAGCCCAAGGAAGCCAACTAGGAGCGCCGTCCTACGCCAGTCTCTGGCGTGAAGAAGTACATGATAATCGCCCCGAGAACGCCCACCACGGCGGCGAAGAGTGGCGAGATACCGAGCGACACCGCTTGCCCGATCGCGCCGACGGTGGCAGGCCCCGCTGCAGTTCCTACATCCCCGATCAACCTCCAAAGCCCGAGGAACTCTCCGGTTCCGAAATCGGGGGCAAAGTCCGCCCCGAGCGTCATTACGATGCCGCTTCCGAATCCGTTGCCCAGCCCGGCTATCATCGAGACGATGAGGAGGGACGTGAAACCCCCGGCGAGCGGCAGCAGGAAGTAGGAGAGCGAGAAAATCAGGAGACAGGGAATCATCGCCCATTTGCGTCCCATACGATCCATAATCAAACCGGCGGGATAGAAGAGTACGGTGTCGAGGGCGGAGGAGAGTCCGAGCACCAGTCCGATCGATCCAACGTCGAGACCTATGGAGCTTCCCCAAAGAGGGAACAGAATCTGACGGCTCGAGCGCAATACACCCAACGAAAGGACGACGAGACCACCGGTCAGGAGAGAACGGCGCTCGGCGACTGCAACCGATCCGACTCGTCGCAGTACGGGGCGATCCGTTTGGACTGTCTCATCCTCGTGGAAGTAGCGACGTGTGACGAATATCAATACAAGCGCAAGGGCCGCAATCGCTCCCTGTACCAAGTATACCTCGGAAAGCCCTGCGTACCTCCCGACAAGCCCGCCGACGATCGGTCCGACGAATGAACCGGTTCGAAACGTGCCTCCAATGATCGACAGCGCGCGTCCGCGTTGATGAACCGCTACGGTCGCGCGTACGTAGCTGAGCCGCGACATCATCAACGAAGACTGGAATCCGCCGAGTAAGAAGGTAAGCGCCGCAAGCCAGACGACGCTGTGGGTGATCCCGGTCAGTACAGCCGTTACGACGACCCCGACGCTGCTCAGGATCAGGATTCGATGATTGCCGAGCGACGAGACGAGAATCCCTGCCGGGAGATCGAAGGCGAGTGTCCCGATGCCGCGCATGGTGACGACAAGGCCCGCGACTGCGAGAGAGGCGCCGAGTTGCTTCGCCATGAGGGGTATTACCGGAATGACCATGGTCCAGCCTGTCGCGAACAAGAAAGTTGGCAGATAGACGGAGAAAATGAGCGTCGAGAGACGTATGTCACCCCCGGGAGCGTGGGGGTTGTTTGTACCGGAAGTCATCGGACAGCAGGGTAGTACGGAAACGCGATCGAGGGCAATCCGGATTATACTTGACCGCCGCAACTGGATTTGATAGATTCGGAATATACCCCTACCGGGTTTACCTATATTGATGGAGGCTGACCATGGCAATCGATCCTATCTGCAAAATGGAAGTAGACGAAGCAACCGCCAAGTGGAAGTCGGAATACAAGGGCAAGACCTACTACTTCTGTGCTCCCGGCTGTCAGAAGGAGTTCGAAAAGAAGCCGCGCAAGTACGCTACCAAGGACAAATAGGGGCAGGGCGAGCCGGAGACAGGTGGTCCGAACGCTACGGGCTTTTTGCGCGCCGGCGCAACAGCATCAGTTTTGGGAAACGATTCTCGGTTCCCTCCATGATGCGGCCAATATTCTTCCGATGCGTGAAGATAATCAGCAGCCCGAAAAGTATCGAAGCATAGCGAAGCACGGCCGGAAGCGGGTGCCCGATCAACGGGAGCACCCACGCTGAAACCGGCAACAGCACTGCCGCCGTTATCGACCCGGCAGACACCCAACCGGTCGTCGTCACCGCAGCAACAAAACCTACCGCCGCGACGGCGAACGGTATTGGGAAGATGCCCAGCAGCATACCGGCAGCAGTGCCGACTCCCTTCCCCCCGCGAAAGCGCGCGAACACGGTCCAGATATGGCCGACCACCGCACACGCTCCCGCAAGCAGCTGGACGCTCGGAAACGGCACCGCCCCCCCGATTCCGATTCGAGAGATAAGCAGCGAGGCAACGGCGCCCTTGCCAACATCGACAATGATGACCGCGATGCCGGCTTTCCATCCGAAGACCCGAAAGGCGTTCGTGCCCCCTGCGTTGCCCGAACCGTGCTCCCGCGGGTCCCTATCGAAGAAAATCTTCCCGATGATGATGCTCGTGGGAATCGAGCCTGCGAGGTAGCTGAGGACCACGACGAGAGCAAGCACAAGCACTCCAATCTCCTTCGGTCAGGGAACGGTGCAGGCTACCCCGACCGTGCCGAGCCCCGTGTGAGCGATGATGACCGGCGCGCCGTGAATCGAGTAGACGGGGCGGGCAAGCGGAAATCGCTCGGAGAGGACCGACTCGAGCCACTTTACAGCCCCGGGAGCATCCGCATGGGCCACAGCAAACTCCACCGCTCTTCCCGCAGGAACGAACCGTTTGATGTGTCGAATGATCCGCCGCCAACTCGCGAGCTCTCCGACCGCCGCCCCGACCGGAATGATCTTTCCCTCCCGCGAAAGCGAAAGGATGGGTTTTAGGTTGAGGAGATCCACAAGTCTTCCCTGGCCCTTGCCTATGCGCCCACTTCGAACGAGCCCATTGAGTGTAGGCACTGTCAGGAAGAGACGAGTCCGCTCGAGAAGTGACCGGGCGAGCGCTGAGGCTGTGGACAGCGAAGCTCCGTCTCGAATCGCCTCGCCCACCCTTCTCGCAACGAGCCCGATACCGACCGAGGCCTGGCCTGTATCGACTACCTCGATCTTCGCATTGAGTCGATTTGCGGCCATACGTGCCGACTGCAGCGTGCCGCTCAAACCTCCCGAAAGCCCCAGATAGAGGATCTCCCGATAGTGATCCGCGAGAAAGTCGAACGTCCTCAGGAACTCGCCGGGAGCAGGCTGTGAGGTCGTCGGCACGATCTCGCGGTGAGAGCGCATCATTTCGAAGAAGCGCTCGGGAGTGATACCAAGCTTGTCGATGTAGACCGCATTGTCGAAAATGAGATGGGTGGCAACGACCTGAATGTTGAGCTCCTCAATGATCTCGGGGGGTAGATCACATGTCGAATCAACGACGAGCACGCAGTCGCCGGTCTCACGGTGGGAGATTCGGAATTGCCGATGCATGTCGTCGATCTTCTGCTTCAGGATTGTCCCCTTCTGTGCAACGAAACCAAACAGGTCGGACGGGATGTCGGTATGGATGTGGATCTTCGTTTTCCGACGAGTGCCGGCGATAATAAGCGAATCGCCGTAGGCCAATAATGCGTCACGCAGCTCGTCATGATCGAGGTCGAGGGATTCGACGAGACACTCCGTGCAGTAGCGATGAGCGATCTCCTCGAGCGTCCCTACCGTCACCGTGTGCTCCTCGATTGTCTCTTCCGGGAGAAGGGCGTCGAGCTCACGAATCCGCCCGGAAGACATGAACCCGACGATGCCGTCCAACATATCGACGAATCCTTGTGCCCCGGCGTCAACGACTCCCGCCCGGCGCAGCTCGCGAAGCTGCTCCCGAGTGCTTCCGAGGGACTTCCGTGCCGGAATCATTGCCGCTTCGAGCAGCTCCTGGAAATCCGTGATGCGCTTCCCGTGTCCGCGAAGACTCTCAGACCAATCTCGGAGCACCGTTAGAATCGTACCCTCTTTGGGCGCTGCAATTGCCCGATAGGCGTAGTCGACGGCATTGCGCACGACCTCGCCGAATCGGGCCGTTGTCAGGCGGATGTCTTCCCCGATCGACTCGGCGAGGCCGAAAAAGAACTGGGCAAGAATCGTTCCGCTGTTCCCTTGAGCGCCTTCCAGTGCCGAATCGGCTGCCACGCGGGCAACGGCATAGAGAGCAGGGTCACGAACCCCGAAAAGGCTGTTGGCCATCACCTGGAGTGTGTGCGCCATATTTGTCCCGGTGTCGCTGTCTGCCACCGGGAAGACATTGATGCGATTAAGGTGTTCGCGCCGTTGGATCACCATACGGGCACCGGCAATGAATCCTCGCTTCAGTCGTGTTCCGTTCAGGTAGGTAATCCGCATCGATCCTCCGTTTTGAAACACGCCATTATACCGCAACCCGGATAGGAAACAAAGAGAAATTCCGACTCAATAACATAGGAATAGCAGCAGTTGAAATCCGTGAAAGTGGACGCTCAGGAAGAGAGGCAGGCGGCCGTACCGTGTTGTAACGAGGGGAAAATGTGCTTGACCGCGGGCTGGGGCGGCAGTACGGTTGCTCATGAGCAACACACTCAGACGATACACGCCACATATCGTCGTGTTCTTTGGAAGCCTCGCCGTCATGATTGTAGAATTGGTGGCGAGTCGGCTCGTCGCAAAATACTTCGGCAACAGTCTTTATACCTGGACCGGGGTTATCGGGGTTGTGCTCGGCGGGATCAGCCTCGGCAACTACGTCGGGGGAAGGCTCGCGGACCGATTCGATCCGGCTCGAGTCATCATCCCGGTCCTGCTGGTTTCCTCGGCGGCGACTCTGCTCGTTCTCCTTCTCGATGCGCTCCTCGGGCGCTACATGGGCACCCCCGGGAGCGGCCCGGCTCTCGGCGTTCTGCTGCGCTCGGTTCTGGTCATTGCCCTGCTATTTCTGCTTCCGTCCACCGCCCTCGGAGCAATCTCTCCGATCATGGCGAAGTACGCACTCCTTCATCGGGACCTGATCGGCCGCACCGTCGGCAACATCTACGCCATCTCGTCGATCGGAAGCATTGCCGGTACGTTCCTTGCCGGCTACCTCCTGATTCCCCTTTTCGACCTGCGGATTATCGTCTCGCTCGTCGGTTTCACGGTTGCCTCGCTGGGTCTTCTTATAAAAGGCAGGCGGGCGCTTACGACCGCAGGGATAGCAGGGTTTTTGGCGCTCGGCACGGCGGCATTCTTCGTCGATGCTCCGCTTTCGGCCTCAGCCGGGGACGTGCTCTACGCTCGGTTTTCGCAGTACTCGTTCATCAAGGTGAAAGACATAGCGCGCCAAGGTACATCGACCGGCGAGCGCGTGCTCATCATGGATGGGCTGATTCATAACCGTCACGACCTCGCCAATCGAGACAATCTCCTCTATGACTACGAGAATATCTTCGCCGCCGCCTCGGAGCTGGTCGCGCCGACCTCTGCCGAAAAGCGGTCGCTTCGTGCGCTGACTCTCGGTGGAGGCGCACTGACCTTTCCATCCTATCTTTCGCGAAATTTCCTGCCTGAAGAAAACACGGTGGTGGAAATCGACCCGCGTGTGGAACAAGTTGCCTATCGCTACTTTGATGTTCCGCAGAATCCGGGCCCATCGGTGGTCATCGGAGATGCCCGGAGCGTCACAGCCGAGTTGCGCGGCAGGCGTACCTACGACATCATCTATCTTGATGCATTCACCACCTTTGCGGTCCCCTTTCACCTCACGACCGTCGAGTTCACCCAGACACTCTCCGACCTTCTTCCGCCTGACGGGATTCTGCTCGCGAATACGATTGACATCCTCGACGGCGCCCGATTCCTGACGGCCTACTTCAACACGTTGCAGCACGTATTCCCGAATGTGAGAATCTACGTCGACCGCACGATGAACCTGCATGGCCGAAACACCTTCGTTCTCTGCGCGTCAAAAGCGCGCACCTTACCGGAGATTCTGACCGACACCTATGGAAGTCCGGTTGGTTTCGCGCTCACTCAGGGTGTGCTAGGAGAGCTCCTCGCGAGGAACGGCACCACACCGATTACGGACAATTACGCGCCGGTCGACACCTATATGGCGCCGGTGTATCTGCGTTCGGTGAGATAGCTCGGCGTGTTTCCTACTCGTCGTCATGAATGTTGTAGAGAGCGTGAAGTGCAGGAGTCGGGAAGCTCACCTGCTTGATGAGCTCGACGTACTCGTCGGCAAGCGCAGCCATCTCGTCCTGCGCCGCCAGCGCGTGACCTTCGATCCCAATCTCGGCCATCCGAGTCGACAAACGCGCGCGCATCATCGTCGTGGCCACCCACACGGGTATCCAACGGTATATCTTCACACTCTTTGGGACGATCGGGATTTCCAACGACTCTTGGACGTTCAGACTCTCGCGGACCGCAAAGATCATCAGCCGCAGCACATCCTGCCGATCTGCCAGCTCGTATGTTCCCCCCTCGACGAGGTAGAGGGCGTGGGCGATGGGGACGGCGATTGAAGCGTGCGTCATCACCCATGCCGTGATATTGTCGGTGGTCTCTACCGACATCGAAGAATGGAAGACATCCTTTATTTCCTCGATACGTTTGCTCTGAGAGCCGTCGATCTCGCCGATGGTTACCCCCCAACGGCTTCCGCGGCCCTCATCCGAATCGACGTACCTCACTACGTCCTCTTCCATGATTCCCCCTGCGCCGGGGAATCCCATGAGAACGCGCTCCGCCCCCAGGGCCGCGATAAGCTCTCCGGGTCCTTTCACGTTATTGCCCATGAACAGAACGGACTCGGTATTGGCTCGTTTCAGCTCGGGAAGTGCATCGGCTATCTGGTTCTTGCGAAGACACACGATTATGAGATCCCACACATCAGCAGGATCGATGCGGTCTGTGACCGGAATTTCGTGAACGGTCCGCTCCTCGGTGTAGCCGTTGTCAAGGATGATCCCATTCTCGCAGAGAAACTGGAATCGACGAGCGCGGGCAAGAATCGTGACATCCAGGCCGGCGTCCTTCAATCGGGCGGCATAGAGACTGCCGATAACCCCCGCACCGAATACTAGAATTCTCATGGGAATCTCGCGTCGTCCCGGCGCTCAGGGATTTGACGGACAGGTTTCCCCGATGCCGCGAACTCAGAGCTCAGAAAGAGCCCGCAGAGACAATGGCCGTATTCCTCGAGATCATCCTCGCAGTAATCGCACGGACAAATGATGTCGTGATCCTTGTCCCGATCTCCATCCCATGAAACACGACAGGGACACTGGTAGTAGCCGTAGCGATTGAAATTCTTCGTGAGACCAGCAATGAGACCGTCCAGGAATCGTTCGTCGTCATTGATACGCCAGCCCTGGTGACGGGCCGTCATCTCGACAAAGGTTCTGGTTTCTTCAACCGTTCTTGAGCTCAAGTTCTTCCTGCCATTCTTCGATCTCGAACCCGGAAAGCACCGTGTGGTCGCCGACCACCAAAGTGGGATAGTACATTCGTTCATTGAAGATGCGAATGAACTCGTTGCGCAGCTTTCGCCGGACACCCAGCGGAAGCTCGTCGGTGGCGACCCAGAGGAATCGAAGGTTGTGGTCTTTGAGATACTGCATCGCTTCGGCGCAGAACGAACAGGTGGAAAGAGTAAATAGCCGGAGGTCCCCTGCCGAGTTGTCCCCTTCACTCAGTGTAAATTGAATGTAGTCGAACACTCATGACTCCTCGCGACCCTACCGGTCTACCGTCGACGAATCCTCCTCTTCGGAAACGACGGAACAATCTCCCCCTTCATCGAGAAAGAACGGCAAATCGAAGAGCGAATACCGGGAAATGTAGTCTTCCACCCCCGGGGGAAGAAACCCCAGCTTCTTGTGGTATTCCTGAATCGCCGCATAGTCGTCCCTGGTAATGACGATTCGGATCGGGACTTTCCCAGCGGCCAGCAGTTGCCTCTTCTGCGTCCACACGCGGAGAATCAGCTCCTCGGCTCTCATAGCCTCGGCTCCTATGACTCTCAGGCCTCGTTCATCTTCTTGAAAATGAGGATGCCGTTGTGACCGCCGAATCCGAGGGAGTTGGACATGACCACCTCGATCTTCCCCGGCACCCCTTTGTTCGCGACGTAGTCGAGATCGCACTCGGGGTCCGGTTCAACCAGATTGATGGTGGGAGGGAAGAACTGGTCCCTGATGGCGAGGATGCTCGCGATCGCCTCCACACCACCGGCCGCACCGACGCAATGGCCGGTCATGCTTTTCGTCGACGAGATTTTCAGATTGCGCGCGTGATCTCCGAATACTTTCTTGATCGCGGCCGTTTCGCGCGGATCGTTGAGAGGAGTCGAGGTTCCGTGGGCGTTGATGTAGTCGATATCAGTCGGCTTCAATCCGGCCCGGTTCAATGCCATGTTCATCGCAAGGATTGCGCCACGGCCCTCGGGGTGCGGGGCGGTGACGTGGAAGGCGTCGCAGCTCATGCCTGCTCCGCCAAACTCACAGTATATGTGGGCGCCTCGTTTCTTCGCGTGTTCGTACTCCTCGAGAATGAGGATACCGGCTCCTTCTGCCATGACAAAACCGTCTCGATCCTTGTCGAAGGGCCGGCTTGCCTTCTCGGGTGTGTCATTGTACTTCGTGCTCAGCGACTGCAACACGCAGAAACCACCGATTCCCATCTTGGTAATTGCGGCTTCGGTGCCGCCCGTGATCATGACGTCACTCATGCCGTCTTGGATCCATTTTGCGGCTTCGCCGATCGAATCGGCGCTCGAGGAACACGCGGTAGCGACCGAGTAGCACGGCCCCCAGGCCTGGAACCGCATAGCGATCTGCCCCGGAGCAATGTTGCTGATGAGCTTCGGGATGGTCATGACCGGTATGCGTCGGGGACCTTTCTCGAAGAGCTGCTGGTAGGCTTCTTCGAGGCTCTCCATCCCGCCGATTCCGTTTCCGAGCACGACCCCGAAACGTTCATGGTCGATATTCTCAACGTCGAGCTTCGCGTTTTCGACTGCTTCTACCGCCGCCGCGAGGGCAAATTGCGTGAACCGATCCATCCGCCGGGCCTCACGCCCGTCGATGACTGCGGTCGGGTCGAAGCCCTTGACCTCGCCTGCGATCTTGGAGGGGTATTCAGTCACATCGAAGCGGGTAATCGGTCCCACCCCGCTGCGACCCTCTTTGATCCCCTTCCAAAAATCGCTGACCGTGTTGCCGAGCGGATTCACAGTACCGAGGCCGGTAACGACTACTCTTCGTTTGCCTTCACTCATTTCAGCTACATCCCCAATCCACCATCGATTTGAATCACCTGTCCAGTGACATACGTGGACAAATCAGAGGCGAGAAAGACGACCGTATCGGCCACCTCCTCCGGCCCTCCGACCCGCGCCATTGGTATCTGACCCAACATCAGCTCTTTGAGCTTTGCATCGAGACCATCGGTCATCGCCGTATCAATATAACCCGGGGCTACCACGTTTACCCGCACGTTTCTCGAGGCGACTTCGCGCGCCAGGCTCTTCGAGAAACCTACCAGTCCGGCTTTTGATGCGGAATAGTTCGTCTGTCCGCCATTCCCCCGCAGCCCGCTTATCGACGATACGTTGATGATCGAGCCCGAGCGACGACGGATCATCTGATGCGCGATGACCTTGCAGGTCACGAACGCACTCGTAAGGTTTGTGTTCAGAACGTCGTCCCAGTCCGCATCGGCCATACGAAAGATCAACCCATCACGTGTGATACCGGCGTTGTTCACGAGGATATCTACCCCTCCCTCTTCTTTCGCCAGCTCCTGCACGAGATCACTCAGCTGTTGTCGATCGGATATGTCGCACTGCTTGAACGAGACCGAAGCCCCCGACGCGGCCGCCGCTTCCTTGAATGCGGCAATTGAATCGCCCTCGCTGCGGGCGATGTAGCTGACCGAGGCCCCCTGTTTCAGGAACGACAGCACGATTGCAGCACCGATGCCCCGGGATCCTCCCGTTACAACAGCGTTCTTACCTTCCAGAAGCATCTACGAGCCTGCCTGAGCGAGCTCCGCTATCTGTTCGACCGTGCCCGCAGGGAGACATGGGATTTCTCCCCCGACGGACTTCCATAAGCCCGCCAAGACCTTTCCCGGTCCGGCTTCTATGACTCGGTTGAAACCGTCGGCAACAATCGCCTTCTCGTCATCTACCCAACGGACGGCCGAAACGATCTGCTGGACGCACAGCTCCTTCGCCTCTGTCCCTCCGCTGATCCGCTTTCCCGTCACATTGGAGTAGATCGGAACCTTCGGGTCGCTGAAGGTGTACGAAGATAGATATTCCGCAAAACGCTCCTTTGCCTTCACCATCAAGGGTGAATGAAACGGTCCGGAGACCTTCAACGGTATCACCCTTCGGGCCCCGGCTTCCTTGAAGACCGACTCAGCCGAGGAAAGCCCTTCGGCGGTGGCGGAGACGACGATCTGATTCGGGCTGTTGTAGTTTGCGATGTATACATCAGTTAGTCGGTTCTTGCACAGCTCGTCGACCGTGTCGTAGTCGAGCCCGAGCACGGCAGCCATACCGGGTTGCCCCGAGTCGGTACGCAATGCATTGCTCGCCTCCGCCATTGCGTCACCCCGCGCCTTCACGATGGCGAACAGATCCTCGACGCTGAATACTCCGGCGAGTTGGAGCGCTGCGTACTCACCCAGGCTGAAGCCGGCAACACCATCACATTCCAGACCGCTCTCTTCGAGCACGGCAGCAGATGCCAAATTCACCGTGGTGATGGCGATTTGGGCCTTGTCGGTGTTCTTCAGATCGTCTTCGCTCGCGTTCCAGAGGAGATCTTTGAGATCAATGCCGGTACTCTGCGACGCCTGGTCGACGATTGTCTTGACCGCCTGACTGTGCTCCCAAAGATCTCTTCCCATTCCAGGATACTGAGCCCCTTGTCCGGGGAAAAGGAAGCAAGTTTTCATTTTTGCGACGCTATCACACGACGTGAGGGGTGTCAAGGCAAGCGTTCTGCCGTTGAGCGTGATCGACCGGGCCTGAACGGAGCAGAACGGTCAGCCGCGAGCGGGAAAATCGAAGTGCGTCTCGAAAAGCTCGACGAGCTCCTCCGCCTTTTCCGCCTCGTTCGGCCCCTCGACCTCTATCGATACGGAATCCCCTTCGCAAAGCCCGAGAGCGATGATGCTCATTATCGAATCGACCTCCGTCTGAGACCTGCCGTTGGTGAGCCGAACCTTGCCATCATATTGCTCGATAGCCTTCATGATGAGACCCGAAGGCCGAAGATGGATGCCGGCGCTGTTCTTGATCGTCGCTTTCTTCGTTACCACTTTACTTCGAATTTGATTGGTTCCTTGAGCTCCATGTAGTCGGTCATTTTGATCGAATAGCTGACGGTTCTGCCGTCTTCAGAGACGACACCAACGCTGTATGAGACAATCGGTTTGGGCGCCGTTACCGAATAATTCAATGAATACCCCGCCATGAGTCCCTTGATCATCTGCTGCATCGCTTCATCCGTTGATTTGCCCGCTGCGTCGGTTTCTGCAGTCTGATTCTGGGGCTGTTCGTCGCTCTGCCCAGCCGATTGGCTATCGGGCGGTGGGACACTGTTCTGCCCCTCGCTCGAGGCCGCCGGCTCAGCCTGTTGCTTCGGAGGCTCACCAACGATAACGCTGTAGACCGTCACGTTCCCCTCTTTTGTGAGAGTTGCGCCGCTCCCTGCAAGGTCCTTGGAGCTCTCGAAGACCGAGAAGTCCTTGAAACTCACCGTAGAGGTGATGATGCGATCTTGTTCGGTCTCCGTCTGGTCCACACTCTCGAGTTTGACCCCTTTCATTCCTTCGTAGGAAGCCTCCAGATCCTCCTTCGTAAACGGGACGGGTTTTTCGCCGTCACCGGAACCCATTTGCAGCAACATTTGCGATATCCGCAGCTTCATCTTCATCGTGCCGGAACCGTCGCTGTTGAATTTCGTGGCGATGTCGACCCCGAGACATGAGGTCAAGAGAAATAGGGCTAATAGGGCTACCACCAGCAGTAATAGCGTCCTTCGTGAAACTCTGCGCGCCATGATCATCCTCCTTTTCCTTTTTTGTACCCCGAAGAGATCATAGCACGATTTGGTCGGCCGTCCTAATCACCCTTTAGCTCGTTGAGGAGTGCATCGAAGATGGTCATCATGTCTTCATTGGTTTTCCGTAGGCGACCGGCCAGGATCCGCGATATTTCACGAGTAATCGGCAGTCCGAGGCCCGGACTCTCGTTGCCGAGCTTGATGAAAGCGCTCTTCGTGATTTCGAGGCATTCCGAGTCCTGACGTGCAATGACGGTAGCCGAGCGACGTTCGTCGTCGATCAGGGCGAGCTCTCCGAAGAACACGTTGTCTTCGGCCCGAAGGTTCACGACCGTATACGTATCTCCGGCGCGGGTGCGTTTTCGGATCGTCACCGCGCCCTTGTTCAAAATGTACATACCCGACCCCAGGTCGCCCTCGGCGATGATCTGCTCTCCTGCCCTGAAGCTTCTCGTGGTGCAGATCTGAAGCAGACCGCCCATATGTTCCTCGTTGTCCCGGATGTCGGAGAACAGAGAAATCCTCTTGAGCCGTTCAAGAAGCTCGGTCTTGGTCTCATTTTCCATGATCGCGCTCCAGCACGATTGCTCGCGAATGGCGTTGGATCACATAGTCGTCGGCAGGGATGAAGACAGGGCGATTGACCGCCATGCCTTTGACCGACTGAAGGTTCGTAACAAGCATTGAGACGTCGGAGGTCTTCTGCGCCTCTCTGAGCGCCTCTAGCTTCATCGAGTGAGGCGAGCCGGTATTCTCGAGAATGCCGAGGAGAATCCGACTACCTCCGCTGCCCATGTGCACACGGAGCTCGGAATAGGGTCCACCCACGAACTCGGGCAGGATATCGACGGTGGAAAGCCGAGTTGCCTGCTCGCTGCGAGCGAGTAGGTCGCGAATGATGTGTGACATGCCGTTCGTTGCTGAAGCATTGGCAATGACACTCCGATTGAGGTCGTTGATGAAGATGATCTCTTCGCACATCGCCTGGCGAAGATAGCTTTCATACTTCCTGTCGAGCAGCTCCGCAACGACGTAGACGTCACGCGCCATCGACTTGATAGCGAGAACGGTCATGACGGTTCTCGAATCCAGCTCCGATGTCGCCGCCGTCTCATACTCATCGGCGAGCACGAGAACCTTTCGGGCGGTCTTGACGTTCGCGCGGCGTAGCGAGTTCTCTGAGAAATAGTCGCCACGAACGAAACGCAGCTCACGCAGCTGGTCGTTTCCGCGTAGGTCCTCGACCCGTTCGCTTTCGATATTCGAAATGACGACCAGCGTGTCGGAGGTGAGACCGTCGACGTCACGGAGGATCTCGAGCAAAATCTCTTGCATGTCGTCCTTCCAGCCGCAGATAATGATGTGGTTCTGCAACCGAGTGAGTTCCACCAAACCCCTCCTTGCCCGTGTATTTTGATCAACGAACACCGATGCGAATGTACCGGAAAGCACGCTCATTGCCGCAATTCCGACGAAAATAGTAATTACCGCGATGAGCCGTCCCGCGATCGTAATCGGCACCATATCCCCGTAGCCCGTGGTGCTGAAGGTGACGATTGCCCACCACCAGCCGTCCGGCAGATTCTTGAACTCGCCGTTCTTCCCATGCTCTATGAGAGCGACCAGAGTGCCCGACACGATGAAGATGAGCAGGAAGATCAGGGTGAGCTTGATGAGCCTGCTGTTGCGATAGAGGTAGACAATTCGCTTCAGCGCCCGGCGCAGAATGGAACCTACCATTCGATGGCCTCCTGCGGCGCTTGCGAGAGGTCGCGCGCGATCCAGTCCGCACCTTCGATTCGCTCCCGCGGAAAGCTCGTTTCAAGCATGAGACATCGAGAGCCGGCGGCCTTTGCGGCCTCCAAGCCGCTCAGAGCGTCTTCTACCACGAGACACACTTCATTCGGCAATCCCAGCCTGCGCGCGGCGGTGAGATAGATCTCGGGGTGCGGCTTGCGATGCGTTACGTCGAGCCCGTTGACGAGTGCATCGAAGGTTTCGGGCTCCATTCCGATCTCGTGGAGATTCGCTTCCATCTTCACCAGATCCGCGCTCGTAGCCAGCGCTATCTTGAGTCCCGCGTCCCTGCAACTGCTGATGAACTCGCGGGCTCCCGGCAGGGGTTTGAGTCTTCCTCGGATTATCTCGGCAAAAATCTCGTAGGTCCGGGCCTTGGCGGATTCGACCTCGAGCTCGAATCTGTAGTGAGACGCCACGCCGCCGAGATAGCTGTTTTCGCCGGTTCCGACGAAGGGCTCGAAGTCCTCCGGCTTGGTCTTCAGCCCCAATTCGGCGAACATCGTCATTGCAGCTTCGAGAATGAATGCCTCGGAGTCGACGAGAACCCCGTCCATATCGAACAAGACACCCTTGATCACAGACGGCCCCCTGAATCATCGGACGGTGTATTCATTCCCTAGTTCTCCAGGATCGTGATTTCCACCCGTCGGTTCTTTTCCCTCCCGGCTTCAGTGCTGTTGTCGGCTATCGGTTCGGTCGCACCAACCCCTTTGACCGTGATCTGACTCTCTCTGCGAACATTCAGCGATAGGAGATAGTTGCCGACAGCCTGCGCCCGATCGAGGGAGAGCTTCTCTCGCCCGGCCTCCGTCCCCGCGAGTGCGGTGTGACCGGTTATCAGGATGTCGCGGTCAGGATACTTGCGAAGTATCTTTGCTATTTCATCGAGCTTTACCTTCTCACTGGGCAGGAGCACTGCCGAATCCGGCTGAAACTGGATCCGTTGAAGGCTTATCGTGACTCCGTTGTCGACGGGCTTCACCTCCGTGTTCTTCACACCGCTATCCGAAAGCTGCTTGCGGATATCCTCTGCAACCTTCTGACGGTCCATGGGGGTCGATTCGATGAGCTGCGCGTGGGCGGTACCGGAGTATTCGACGGTGTCTCCGGTAGAGAAATCGAAGATCATGTCGAACTCCTCGCTGTAGGAGTACGGTTGGCCCGCCTTGTTGTCCCAGTAGAGCTGTTGATGGGAGTATCCGCCGACGCGGATCGGGTGCATCTGCGGGTAGCCACGATATTCGGTGATCTTGTAGAAGATTGGATAGTTGATGGCGATGTGATCGTACTGCTTTCCGTCCACCGTCGCCTTTCCGAGATAGGTGTAACTTACGGTAACCGGAAAGCGCAATGGCTCGGATAGGTGAAAGGCCGGCCGGAAATCGTGCACTTCCTCACCCGGAAGCGACCAGGTGTCACCGACGGCAACGTCGCGGTCGGGAAACTGCGGCACGTCGCGGACAGTTGGGGCGAAATAGCTCGGATCAATCGTAAAGACGCCGTGTGAGTCGCGCCAGAACAGCGAGTCATACTGCTCGCTCCAGTCGTAAACCCGTTGGGTACCGTAGGCGCGCTCGGAGGTGATGAATTGCGCGCTGAGCTGTCCGGAATCGCCCTTCGTCTTGACGATAGCGACTGAGATCTTGTTCAGGATGTCGGCAGTGTGATCGTATTGATTGTTCACGAAAACCGACTCGCGAACCTGCGACAGGATTTTGTACTTCGTTCCTTCGACGTACTTGAACTTGAAAACCTCGGCGCCGCAAAACTGAACGCCGGCCAGGCTGAATCCCACCGCGAGGAGGATGCAGCGCATCGTTCTGTTCATCGTATCAGTCCTTATGGTAGAAAGCTCGTTCCTTGACAAACGACGAAAACTCTCTATAGTGGTAGTTAGCAGGAATTGCTGAAAACCGACAAGAAAGTGCTAGATGGGTGTGATGCATTTCGGGTCGGTCTCCAGGAATTCCAACCGAACCAAACGGTCGGGCCAGAAGTCTTCGATCGTAAGTTTTGTTCCGCTTCGTAGGTAAGTGATAGTGTTCGCTAAGTTCGCCAGGTTGCGGTTCCAGGAGGAATTCCTTGCGCTGACGGAAAGAGTCGGCCACCGTCAGCCCAACCCCTTCGAACAGAAGGTTGTTCCACAGGTGTTCAGAGGCAGGGATCTCGTGGTTGAAATACCCGAGATCGAGGATATTGCAGGAGCAATGGTCCTCTCGGCTTTGAACGTTGATGAAATGGGGTCGGGCGAACATGTTTCCGTCCTCCTCACTGCACAGCCTGATTCAGTCAAGAAGCTTACTCAGCAACTCCGGGTATTCGCCTCCAGTTCGGAAGTGGCGGTCCATGCCATAGGATTGGGTATCGATGAGAATATCAAGAAGGAGCTGCAGCTCTTGTCCCGACCGCCTGATATCATTGTCGGCACCCCGGAACGCATAATTGACCACATACGTCGCGAGAATCTGACCATAGCGAACGTCAAACGGATCCTCATCGATCTTCCGCCTGATTTCGCCGATTCGGGATTCGACAAAGACGTCCTATTCATCTATTCGAAAATCTCGAAACGGACTCAAACTGTTCTTTTCTGCTCCTCCCTTGCCGACGGAGTGCCGCTCTCTACGATTCTCAGGCGCCCTCTTCTGCTGCCGAGCGAGGTTCAAAGCGGTCCGATCGAGGCCCCTGTCATATACCAATTAGACGACGAGGAGCAAAAACCGAGAGTTCTCGGTGACATATTTTACGCGGAGGAGGTTGTCGACGCCGCGGTAATCTGCAAGTCCCGGATTGCCGTAGAACGGCTTGTTACGTACCTGTCATCGTACGGGATCGTGACCAGAGGACTCTTTGCCAACGCGCAGCCGGCGGCATATGCTGAGTGTGAAGCTCAGCTACGAGCCGGCACGGTCAGGGCGATTGTGACGGATTCTCTTCAGACCGCTGCGCGGGTTTCGTCGCTGACACGGCTCATTGTCTTCGAGATGCCGCCCGATGTGAGCAACTACATCGAGCTCAAGTCGCGTGCCTCCGAGATAGGCACATGCGCATCTCTTCTCGTCATCCTTGCCAAGACCGAGCCGGACATTTTCGAAGGAATACAGGAGGTTCAATACGTGGACACGAACAACCGACCGTCCAATGAAGATATATTGAGAGGCAAGATACGGAGCATCGTGAAGCAAATAAAGGAGGAGGAAGATCCCGACGAGCTCAACAAACTGCGTAAGATCGTACGTCGGAACGTTCCAATCTTCCTTCGCGGATACTTCATGGCATATCTGCTCAAAGAAGCCGGTGGGAAACAGACAGCCGGCGGAGAAATGAAGACCCTTTTTGTGAGCATCGGGAAAAATCGACGAGTCTTCCCTCGTGATCTCTCCCGCCTCTTCTCAGGGACCCTCGACATTCGATCGAGCTCCATAGGGAACATCAAAGTTCTCGACAACTACTCCTTCATCGATGTACCCGAACCGCTCGCGGAAAAGGCAATCAGCATGCTCGACGGGAAAGATTTCCGTGGCCGCAAGATCACGGTCAACCACGCGCGAAAGAAGGACGAAGTGTCATAGACGCCGAACGCTCTGCACATGGAGTCGGTTCTATCGAACCAAATTACTTAGAATCCAGAATGAGAGCACGAGGTTTGTGAGGACCGCTGCTGAAATCGCCACCGTGGAGAGAAGCTCGAACTGCCGTGCCTGTCTGCTACACTGTCTCGACAGCTCGATCGGATTACCTGGAATTAGAATGAGCTCCGCCATTGGATCTGACGCCGGTACCAGCGCGGATGACCCTGGGACACGCACTCCGAATACGTAGCGCCCTCTCTCGGGCAGAGGTCTCGAAGCCAATCGGGAGGCGCGCCTGACCTTCCCCTCACCCAGTCGCTCGAGAGAGGCCTCCTCGTCCTCCCAACGCTCTGCAACGATCTCCTCACCGTCGGGCAGGCGGCTCAACAGTGTGGTCGCACCTTCGTCGAAGTCCGGGAAGTAACGAAGCGGCAGGAGAACCATGTCGCGCTCAGCGCGCAGGAACCGTGCACGTTTCCACCAGCGTCGATAGATGAAAAACATGAAAAGCCCGGGCGGGAGAAACGGCGTGAGGGGGAAGAGGCTGACGGTCAGGGAAACTATCGCAGGGAACCTCAATACAGGCGACCGGAGCAGCAGGTAGGCGAGAATCAGCAACGCGAAGGAACCCACTGAAATCGAGCCCGGCGTGAACGGGTTCCAGTACTCGTTGCGATGTCGGCCCGCCCATATCGCGCGGCGCAGTATTGTTTGCCCTCCGCCGTCGTAGATGACGACCGTGAGCGGGGTGTCCTTCGTCGACCTGAATATGGATTTCCCGTGCTCGCAGAAAAGTGCACCGGTGATAAACACTTGCGTGCCCTCCGGCAACGAAAAGACGCGCCGCCACGAGATTTCAGAAGGGACCTCGTCAGGAAGGTTTTCTTCGTTGAGCTCTTCGCGTCCCTCCTTCTGGGTTGCCGAGAACGAAGGAAGCCAGTATACCGACACCTTGTTCAATGCAACTTCGACGGATGCCGTCTCGGAGCGAATCCACACCACATTATCGCCCTCAATTGCCTCAAGATTGCCGAAGAAACGAAAGTTGCCACGTGATCCATCCGGGCCCGAAGCAAGGTGTCGATATTCCGCAATCGGGAAAAGAGAGCCGCGTATGATCCGACGACGGAACTTGCGCCATCTACTCCGGACGTAGAAAGCGCCTACGCCGGGTACTGCCGCGTAGAAGACTGCAGCGATCGCAACGACCAGGAGCAGGTATACCACGGATCTATCGGCTGCGACGCAACCCGGCAGCTTGAACAAAGGATTCAAATGGCATACCGTAATTTAGCATGGTCGAGCGCATTGTTGTAGGCCCGATGAACACTAACGCCTATATCTACTCGGAATGGAAGAAGGAATGCATCGTCATCGACCCGGGTGGCGATGCCGAAAAAATCATCCAACACATGAGCATCAAGAACCTGAGGCCCCGAGGAATTGCGCTGACCCACGGCCACATCGATCACATCGCTGCCGTGGGGAAGATTCAATCACATTTTCGAGATCTCGAGGTCGAAATCCCGGTAGCGATCCACGAGGGAGATCGGGTGTATCTCGGTCGAAATGCGTCAAGAAAACACAAGAAGAGCCTTTCGCACGTGGCTTCGGACGACGTCGAATACTTCGAAACAGCCGCTTCGAAACTCCCGGCACCCGACATCTTTCTGGCGGAGGGTGACCACCCCTTCGAATCGGATCTCGTCGTTATCCACACCCCGGGGCACACTCCAGGCAGCATTTGTCTCTACAGTGAGGCTCAGGAAGTCCTGTTTTCCGGGGACACGCTTCTATTCGAGGGAATCGGAGAAACGGCATTGGCCGGGAGTGACCAGAAGGTCCTCCTCGAGAGTATTCGAACCAAGCTCTTCACTCTCCCGAGGAGTATCAGGCTCTTTCCAGGGCATGGGCCGTTCACCACTCTCGAACGGGAGATCAAGCACAATCCCTATTTCAACACATAGGTGTTCGCTGCGTATTCGCTTCCCGAATAGGATAGAGAGAGGAATTGATGCGCTCCTGCCCGACATCCGATGCTGTCTATCTGTTGCGCCGCTCATCGGAGGTCTGACAATCGATGCACATCAATGCGTACGGAATGGCTTCGAGGCGTTCACGGGGTATTCGCTTGTTGCACTTCATGCAGATCCCGTATCGCCCATTTTGGATTCTGCCGAGCGCAGAATCGATCAAGCGCAATCGCTTGATTTCCTTCGAGCTGAGCGTGTCGAGCGTCTTGCGATCGATGTCGTCAGCTGCGACGTCGACGAGATCTTTGGGGTCCATGTCGTCCACGAGCGCCTTGAAATCTGCGCTTTCTGAAATGAGGTTCTGGATTATCTCCTCTTTCAGGGCCAGAAGTGAGTCCTTCATGCTGTCGGTGAATGTCTTTTCCTTGGCGCCCATAGCAACCTCCCCTGGTTTTTCGGCGGCAAACATGACTGAAATGGGTGAAAAAGTCAACTGCCTTGACAAAGGATTTTCTGTCTCATAGTATTAGGGAACTTTCACCAGGAGGATCTGTGGCAAAAGAAGACGCAATAGAAGTAGAGGGGATAGTGAAAGAATCACTCCCCAACACCATGTTCCGAGTTGAAATCAAGGCTGGCCACATCATCCTCGCTCATCTGTCGGGAAAAATGAGAAAGCACTACATTCGGATCGTGCCCGGTGACAAAGTACGGGTAGCTCTTTCGCCATACGATCTCACCCGCGGCAGAATAATCTACCGCGAACGCTGAAAGCGCTTCGCGGGCTGTTCTACCGCGAACGCTGAAAGCGCTTCGCGGACACGTTTCTACCGCGAACGCTGACGCATAGCAACCCACAACGCGCCCTCACCCCCCATCGATCGGTCGGGTACCCCGACCTCTCCTGTCAAAGGGTGATTGTGGATGTGTGCACGGACGGCCGTCTTGAGAACGGCGCCACCATCGTGCGAATGATTGCCTTTGCCGTGAATGATCAACACCTTCCTGAAACCGGAAGCGCGAGCTTCTTCCAAAAACGAATCGGCGCGTTCGAGCGCCTCGACCACGGTCATCCCGTGCAGATCGAGGGTTGCCTGAGGTTTCATTCGTCGCAACTCGGCCCTGCGTTCGGCCGCGAGCTTCCGACTATCGACCTCGTCAACGGAGCCTTCGTCCTTGGACTCTGGGGGATGCCGATCCAACCACTCGTTGATGATGTTCGAGAAATCCATGTCGCTGGAAATCTAACACCGACGAGACTCCTCGTCAAGAAAATTCAATCTCTCTGCTGATCGTCTAAGAATATTTCAGAAAGTCATCAATTTTCTTGAATTCAAAGAGATCGTATATTAATCTTATTAAAGCTGCACTAGAGGAGGATGAGATGAACGAAGAGAGACTCAAGGTGCTGAAGATGCTAAAAGAGGGCCGTATTACCATGGAAGAAGCGGAGGTGCTGCTCGACGCCCTCGGCGAGGGTGGGGAGCAGCGCTCACGGGATGAGGAAGCCACCATGAGGAACGAGGAGGCCGGGTCGCACTCTCACGGAGACTCGTCGAAGGACCAATGGACGGCAGCCGCGGAACGATTCTTCAGCGGACTGAGGGGGGGGAATCCGTTCAATCTCGATCTGAAGCTCGATCCGCAGTTCTTTCAGACGGGCTTTCGAGATGCAATGAAGGGTTTCGAGCAATCGATGAAGCAGTTTGCCGGAGAGCTGGGCAAGATGGATTTCCCTGGGGGGTTCAAGGAGTTTTTCGGCCGAAGCAGCGGTCAGGCAACGAAGTCCCTGCTGGCCTCACCGACTGGTGCGGCGCGGGTCTCCATCAGCAACCGGTGGGGAGACATTCGAATCAACGCAACCGAAGCCGATGAGATCTCCGGCACGGCTTCCATCACCGCGTGGGGATCGGACCCCGAAAAGGCGGAGGAAATCGCGAAAGCAGTGGAGGTTTCACATTTCCGCGAAGAGGACACGATTGCTCTTCGATGCGAGCTCCCGGCGGACCACAGCCGCACACGCTATCGCGTTGATTTGGACTTGAATCTCCCGTCTGGGCTGGCACTTACGGTCAAGGGGATGAGCGGGGATGTCTCGGTGTCTGGGATGACTGCCGGAGTATCGGTCGTGAACCTCTCGGGCGACATCATCGTGCAGCACTCGAGCGGCATCATCGGCCTCGAGTCGAAAAGCGGCGATATTGAAGTCCTCGACTGCAACGGCGAGGTTAGAGCACATAGCCTCAGCGGCGAGCTGAACCTGGAACACGTGCGACCGGTCCTGGTCCAAGCGCACACGATCAGCGGCGACATCCACGCCGACATCGAGCCGGTTGGACAGTCAGAGATCGAGCTGCAAACTACGAGCGGCGATATCGTATTGAGCGTTCCCGAAGACACCGGTCTGGATCTGAAGGCCGACACGACGAGCGGGGAAATCACTTGCCAGCTTCCGGCCGAACTGTCGGTGGAGAGCGCGAATCACATTGAAGGATCGGTAGGTGGCGGAGGAACGACAGTGCGGACCCAGACGAAGTCGGGGGACATCACTCTGCGGTCCTCATAGTCGATTCCAAGACACAAATTCCGTTTTACGATTGTCCTTCGACATCGTAGACCATCACTCGGGAGTTGCGGGAGCGATCGTACTTCTCCAGTCGGCGCTCAGGCAGCTCGCTTACCGGCGCCTGCCGGAACCCGAGCTGCACGAACCAATCCGAGCTGCGGGTCGTGAGCAAGAACAGGCGACGATAACCTCTCTTCCGGGCAAGATCCATAAGGTAGGAGACGATTCGCCTTCCGATCCCGAGGTGCGAGAAGTTGTCGTCGACAGCAATGCCGGCAATCTCGCCGATTCCCTCTGTCTGATCGCAGAGTGCTCCGCATCCATGAACGATCCCATCCATTTCGTAGACTACATAGTCAGCGAGTGATTTTTCGAGAGCCTGATGATCTCTGGACACGAGCGTGCCTGAACGAATGAAGGGTTGCATCACTCGAATCACATCCGGAATGTCTTCGTGCCGCATCGATCGAATGCTTTCGTACTCGTTCGCGTAGACCATCGTGCCCGATCCGAGGTTCGTGAAGACCTCTTTGAGCAGCACCCCCTCGACTCGACCGTCGATGATGTGGACCCGCCGCACGCCTCCTTTGCACGCCCGGAAAGCGTGTGTCAGGACGTCATACCAGGAGGCCTCGCTTCGGCCTCGATTCAGCTCGAGCATCCGTTCGGCCTCGTCGAGTCGGAGTCCAGAGATGCGCCCGTTCGGCTCCCGGTCGACGTTCGGGGGCAGGGTGTAACCGCTCGATTCGATGCCGGCACTGTCGATTACGTAGAAGACCTTGTCGGCCCCGAGGCTCGTACCAAGCAGGCCCGCCAGCTCGTCCGAAGAGAGGTTGTAGGGTTCGCCGATTGCCGACCAACCGATACAAGGAAAGATCGGGATAAGCCCTTCGGTGAGCACGTGAGAAATGAGATCATCGCGTACCTTCTCGACTCGGCCGGTATTCAGATAGTCGACACCATCGACGACACCAATGCCTCGCGCTCGCACCCAGTTTCCTATGACCGCACTGCAGCCGGAGGCGGAGAGCTCGGTCATGACCTTCGTGGCTGCGTCGAAAGCGGCCATCTTGATCGACGGCATCTCCTCTGGAGAGGAGATGCGCACATAGCCGGCGCGCCGGCTCTTGATCCCCTGGACCGCCAACACCTCGTCGATGCGTTGACGAGCTCCGGCGACGATGATCACACGGATCCCCATTCTGTAGAGATTGGCGATGTCACTGACGAGGGACGAAAACAGGGAGTGTGCGATTATGGAAAAGTCGATCTTGATTACGAACAAGCCACCCTTGAATCGTTCGATATAGGCGAATACCTGGCGAATCTGATCTACCTGCGCAGGTTCTTGCATCTATTCTACTGTTTCCCTCGCTCGAATCTGAAGCATAATAAAATAGGCAAGGATCGTCAGCACGAACCCCATGAGAAGGTAGACGCCGAACCCCGGACGAAGTCCGAACGCTTCCGCCACCCCGGACATCAGAAGTGGAAAAATGAGCGCTCCGACGCCGCCCCCTGAGCTCGCAAAACCGACGGCGACCCCCTGACCCTTGTCAAAATACCGACCGAGAAGCGTCATGACAAGCGGGTAGACGGCCGAGCAGCCGAGACTGGTCAGATAGAAGAAGATGCCCGCCGAGATCGGTCCCGGCATGAGGAGCGCACCGAGGAGGGATATCGTGTAGAGCAGACCGAGCGCAAAGAGCGCTTCGGCCTGTCGAGTCCCTCGATAAACGACCGGCAGAAGTATTCGACCGGTAAAGATGCCGAACCAGAAAAGGGAGACCATGAATGCTCCGGCAGCTACCGGAGTCGAGAATACTCTCACGTAGTATTCGGAAACCCAGTTCGATATGCCGACCTCCAGACCAACGTAAACGAGAAGCATCGCGAAGGAGAGAAATAGCATTGGATAGCGAATCAGCCGGCGAAGCTTGAAATCATTGGTATCCTCTTCTGGCCCGGACTTGATTCGGTTGAAAGGCAGGACGGTCGCCATCAGGGCGACCGCGAGCGATAGCGCAGCCGCAAGGCGGTAGACGGTCTGCCAATGCAGGCCGCGGGCAAGCACGAGCGCCACCGCAGTCGGTCCCCCGATCGCCCCGATCGAAAAGGCGGCATGACTGAAGCTCATGAGGTGACTCTGCCCTTTCCGTTCCATTCGAACCAGTGAGAAGTTGACGACCACCTCCAACATGCCTTGCCCGATTCCGATCAGGAAGTTCAAGGCGAGGTTGTAGGGTACCGACGCGTTTGTTCCGAAGAAATAGAGGCCGACGGTGAGGAGAATGAGCCCCATGACGAGAACGGGCTTCGGTCCCAACCGCTGAATGAGCATCCCTCCGGTTAGCGTGGAAACTGCATAGCCCAACGAGTTGGCGGCAAGCACAAGTCCCGCAGAGGTATAGCTCCACCCGAAACTCTCGAGGATTTTCGGAAGGAGCGCTCCGACGATCGTGAGCGTTACCCCGAACGACAGAAACGTAAGGAGGAGCGGCCAGAAGAGTGTGTGGTATGCCGGCTCGATGAAGCGCGTGGTTCGTGCAGTCATTTCAGATTACGGGTTGTCCTTCTGTTCTTCGATGTAGGCAAGAGACTGGTGACGAAAATAGGTATTGTAGAGCTCGGCATAGTGGCCTCCCGACTCGAGCAGGCCGTCGTGGGTACCTTCCTCGATGATGCGCCCGCGATCCAGCACCACAATCCGATCGGCGTGGCGAACGGTCCAGAGACGATGGGCGATGACGATAGCCGTTCGGTCTTTCATCACTGCGTCCAGCCCCTCCTGGATCTGAGCTTCTGTGAACGGGTCGACGCTGGCGGTCGCCTCGTCGAGAATGAATACCGTGGGGTTCTTCAAAAGCACCCGAGCCAGTGCTACGAGTTGACGCTGTCCCATCGAAAGGCTCGAACCTCGCGGCCCGACATCCGTATCGAGCCCGAGTGGAAGATCCTCCAACCATTCGCCGTCGGAGATGTGCATCGCCGCCGACAGGACCTCCTCGTCCGTCGCATCCGGCCGGCCGTAACGAATGTTTTCTCTCACCGTGTTGGTGAACAGAAAGGGATCCTGAGGCACGAGACCGACCCGCAGCCGGTACTGCCCGAGATCGAATCTCCGAATGTCGTGCCCATCGATGAGGATACTGCCGTTTTGGAACTCGTAAAACCGACCGACCAGCCGGGCAAGGCTGCTCTTGCCTGCACCCGTGTGACCAACGACCGCGAGCTTCTCCCGGGCCCGGATGCTCAGGGAGAAATGGTCGAGGACGGCCTCACCGGGAACGTAGGCGAAGGTGACATCATGCATCTCGACCGACCCAGCGATCTCGCCGACGGCTTCGTTGCCGGTCTGTACAACCCGCGGCTCGGCGTCGATGAGGGCGAAGACACGCTCAGCAGCCGACAGTCCGTCCTGAAATTGGCTCCAAAATGAGGCCACGCTGAGCATCGGGTACCAGAAGAAGCCGACCGCCTGCATGAACAGGTACCAGTCGCCGGCGGTCATTCCCTGCGATCGAACCACGAGACCTCCGACATAGACGAGCAGCCCCATCCCAAGCCCGGAAGCGAGGCTTACTACCGGGTAGATGGTGTTGAGCGTCAGCCCTCGTCTGACTCCGACCCGATAGGCCTGCTTGTTGTTCCGCGAAAAGGTCGTGTAGATCGCTCCCTCTTGACGAAAGCTCTTCGCAACAGTTATCCCGCTTATCGATTCTTGAATTTGTCCGTTGATATTTGCCGTGACACGTCGAGCGTGTTGCGTAACAGTTCTTGCGATCCGCCGGAAGCCGAGAGCAATGAGGACGCCGATCGGTGCCATCGCAACGATCATGAGCGTGAGCCAAACGTTGATGGTAAAGAGCCATACAATGATGATCGCGACGAGAAGGAACTCGCTTGCGAGCTCGGTAACGAGTGTCACGACGTTTGAGAAATCCTGAGTATCTGAGGTCACGCGGCTCACAATCTTGCCGGATGGGTACTCGTCGAAGAAGGAGAGATCGTGGTTGACGGTGGCGCTGAATGCCTCCTCGCGAAGCTTCAACACGACGTTCCCAACCATGATAGTCGAAACCCGCTGTTGCACGTAGTTGAACCCCCAGGAGAAGACTCCCATCAGAAACACCCCGGCGGTGAACAGGATAACAGTGGTCATGGTGTTGTTCTGTCGAACGAGGTCGATAGCCTTCGAGATGAGAATCGGCCCGGCGCTTCCCGCCGCACTGTTGAGCGCGAGCACAATCGAAAGCAGCACGAACCGTTTGCGGTGAGGACGCAAATAGGAGAGGATCCGTTTGACGAGGTTCAGATCACCGTATGTCCGATCGTAGGCCTCACTCTCCAGCCCTCCGAGTATGTCACCCATGAAAACTCATTCCCTCCCCTAGTCGTACCGCGCGAAAATTCTTCGATAGTCGGCGCTGCGCTCGAGCAGCTCGTCATGCTTGCCCTGATCTACGATGGTACCTCGCCTCAACACCAGGATACGATCGGCCCATCGAATCTGGCTCAGCCGATGGGTTATCATGAAAGTCGTTCGCTCCCTCGAGATTCGCCGCATGGCCCTCTGGATTTGGTCCTCCGTCGCGCTGTCGATGGCACTCGTCGAATCGTCGAGGATGAGTATCCGCGGGTTGGTGAGAAACGCCCTCGCAATCGCTATTCGTTGCCGCTGTCCGCCGGAGAGCGTGACCCCTCGCTCCCCGACCACCGTCTGATAGGACTCGGGGAAGGCGTTGATAAAATCGTGTGCCTGGGCGAGCTTGGCAGCGCGCTCCACCTCCGCGCTCGAGGCGTCTGCAGCGGCGAATGCGATATTCTCGAAGATTGTACGAGAAAACAGGAAGACATCCTGTTCGATGGTCGAAATCTGAGAGCGCAGCGACTCGAGACTCCACTCTCTGACATCTACACCGTCGACGAGGACCCTGCCGGCCGAAACGTCGAAGATGCGATTTATGAGGCGAGTGAGGGTCGTCTTGCCGGAACCGGTGTGACCAACAATCGCGACGGTCTCGCCGGGGCTGGCAACGAAACTAAGCGAGTGGAGGACCTCCTTGCCGTCGAAGCCGAAGGCCACTCCGTCGAAGACGACCTCCCCTTCGATTGGTTTGTTCAATCCGGCTTCGTTCTGGTCGAGCTCGCTGCGCGCGGTGATGAGCTCGAGAATACGTCTCGCACTCGCGACGCCGAGCTGAACGAGATTGAAGGTGAATATCGACATGAAGGTGGTATAGCGAAGTGTGCCCATCAATCCCATGAATGCGACGACCTGCCCGAGAGTGACCATTCCAAGCTGCCAGAGGTAGAGTCCGTGAAACAGCGCCCCGGCCCATGAAATGCTGAACATGAGCATCGGGAGGTAGCGTGCCTGAATCTTGCCCTGTTGTATGAAGAGATCGCGATACTCCTTGGCCTTCTTCGCGAAACGCAGCCACTCGTGGTGTTCGCGAGCGTTCGCCTTCACCACCTCGATGCCGGAGACCGCCTCCGCAAGCTCACTGTTCATCTCACCGAAAGCAACACGCTGCCCTATGCTGACCGGACCGAGGCGTCGCGTGTAGTCGGCAAGAGTGATCACCAGCAGCACCGTAAATCCAAGAGGAGCAATGAGCAGCCTCGGATTGATCGTCGCGATAACGATGACCGGGACAACCAGCGCGAGCAGCGAATCGATGATGAACGCGATGCCGGGGCTGAACATCATATTGAGCTGACGGACATCGTTCGTTGCACGCGCCATGATGTCGCCGATATGTTGGCGTCCGTAGAAGGCCTGGTTCTTCCCCAGCAAGCTAACGTAGAGCTCTTCTCGAGCATCCCTCTCGATTCGTTGCGCAAGGAACTCTACGGCGAAGTTGCGCGCAATCGCCGTGAATCCCTGCGTGGCAGACGACGCCAATACCCCCAGCGCAGCGAGGAGGAGGTCTCGGGTGAGCCAACCTGACGTCGTAATGATGTCGAACGCCTTCCCGACGAAGACTTGGATATAGCTGTAGCCGAAATTGTTCACAATTGCCGCAAGAACAAGGAGAATCGGCAGCAGGGGGTAGCGCTTCATGTGCGAGATGACCCAAGCAACGGCTCCGCCGGTGTTGTAGGCATGTTCGTTCTCGACGCTGAATTCGCGTTTCTCTGCCGTGTCCGTTTTGCCTGCCGAGATAGCCATACCGCCCTCTGTTTCGGTTTCGGACAAACATAACGGCATTGCGGGTGATGTTCAACTGGACAAACGGTCAGGCTCTCCGGACCATTCTTGACGAAATCGCTAAGGTGGGCTTACAGTTATGGCTCAGCATGAGCGCCTGTGAGATGATGCGGATCGCACGCAGACAAAAAGTCGCGCACGCAGCCTGATCTCGACCCTTTCTTGTTTGCAGGCGCTTGGGTCGGTGTATGATATATAGTAGAAACCGCGCGGGTTCCGGAGAGATGCCGTGGGAAGGGTTTCGGTAAATTTCAAGGTTCTGTGCGCCTACCTTTTTGTGCTCGTTCTCGTCTACCTGGCTGGGACCTACGTCGCTCACGCGTATTTCGTCATCTACGTGTTCATGCTCATCCTTCCGATCTACTCAATTCTCCAAGTTGTTCTTTCCGCGATGTCGCTCGAATGTATCCAGGCATTCGAGACGGATAACCCCTCCAAGGGTGACGTCATCCACTATCGGGTTTGGGTTAGCGGGAAGCCGTTCTTGACAACCGAAGTCAATATCCAATTCCGGCCGGTGCACAACCGACTTCCCTATCGCATTCCGGAGCTTCACCTCGCCTTGACGGGCAAACGGCTCGTCGAAAGGGCGTTCGACATCCACCTGCGTCACCGAGGGAGCTATACACTCGGAATCGAGGTCATCCGGATATCGGATGCGCTCGGATGGCTCACGCTGACCAAGCTCGGGACGAGTCGAACGTTCTATGTCCATCCGCGCATCCTTACACTGAAGCCTCCTGCGGCCGAGACTCGCGTTCACGCCCTCTCTGAATCGGGCGTCAACGGGGTCGAGGAGGATCTGACGATGTTCGAGGGCCTTGCGGGATATCGAGAGGGCGAACCGATCAAGCATGTTGCCTGGAAGAAGTATCTCACAACGGGAACCCCATACCTGAAACGATTCGGCGGATCCTCCGAACCTGCGGTCATGCTGTATCTCGACCTGAGAATGCCGGTTGGTTTCCCACCGCAGAGCGAGGCGGTTCCCACGACAGAGGACTGTTCCATCGAGATGGCGATCAGCCTCGTCAAAGGCTATCTCGATCGGGGAAACCGTGTCACAGTCAGGGCGGCCACTCGATGGATATACACCTTCGTCGGCACGCACGGCGAGGACTTCGCCCGTTTCTTCGAGGAAACCGACGATCTCGTCTTCTCGCCCGGTGCGCCTTCTCCGGCGCGGCTGTATGAATCCGACAGAAGCGAAAGCCCGATGGAGGGGTCCGTCCTTTTCGTTACCCACATTATCGACGATCATCTGTTCGAGGTTGTTTCGGAGAGAAATCGAGCAAGTGGACGAACCGGCGTGTTTCTCAACACGACGGCGCTCAACGAGACCGAGAAAGAGCGCGCGGCCTCGTATGGTCAACTCGTACGTTCGAGCGCAGGAGGGATTTTTCGGTCTGCCCATTCGGCGTCGCTGAAGGAGGATCTTGTGAGATGGGAGGTGCGATGAGCGACGCCTCTCCGCGGTTGGCAATGAGACGCTTCCTCTTGAGGAGGATTTCCCTTTCGGTCCTGGTGTGCTTTCTGCAGACAGCGGCAGCCGCGGTGTGGTTGAAGGCGGACGGGCCTCTGGTTTGGGTCTTTGCCTACTGCGGAGTGGTCGAGGCTTTGTTCGTCCTGCGCCTCCTCTACTCGGACCGCGGGCCCTTCGCCTCCTTGCCGGCCAGAAGTCGGGCGGATAGGCTCTCGAAACTCGCATTGACGCTGCTGTTTCTCTTCGGCGCGGTTGTCATTATCATCGGTCTCGACATAACCCCTGCCTCCGCCTACCTCGCCTGGTTTCAACTGGTTCGCGAAGGAGTGGCCGGTGGGACGCTGGCCTATATGTTTACCGTGAAGTTCGCCTTCTTTGCTGCATTGTTCGGTGGGCTTCTCATGGTGAGCAGCGTCTTCTTCTCCATCTTCAATCTCCTGGCCGTCGACCTGCTTCTCTGTGCAGTCCTGCTCGGGAAATCGGGGCTGGCGGTGGTCGGGGTGCTTCTGTTCGTCGTCGCAATTGGACAGCGAGCTCTTGTGCGCAACCGCAGGTTGCGCACAAGAGCTGTTGCCGCAGTTCTCCAATTGACCGTCGTCGCCGCAGTCGTGGCAATTCCTCTCTCATTCCTGCATCTCCCAAACCGCCTCATCGATGATCTCTTCTCGGTTCGTATGGAGGGATTCGTCGCGGCCGTATTCCCGAACTTTCCTTTCTTGTACAACGTCCCCGGATATGGATATTCCCTCGCCAGCTCCAAGATCGGTGACAGACCGGCTCTCACCTCACGACCGGTCTTCCAGATAACCGCGCCCGAAGGCTCCACGGTCTACATTCGGACGGGGGTATACGACACCTTCACCGGAACCGGCTGGGAGTTGAGCAACGTTGCCCGTCGAACGGGGGAGCATGACATACAGCGATTCGAGTCCACGTTGAACAACCGGACCGCCGTTTCGACCGATCGGGTTTCGTTCAAGGTACTGATCGATTTCTACAGCAGTTTGCCCCACACCCTCGGTACGGTCGCCTTTCGATTCCCCAACGGCAACGTTCCTCAATTGGGACTCGCCGGGCTAGGTTCTGGTTTCATCCTCGATGCACCGTTGCGCCGGGGGAGCGAAATCGAAGATCTAATTGCCCGGCCGAGCGATTCGATGACCCCGATCGTGCTTCGATACAACGACAACCCGTTCGTCAGCGGTCTTTTCGGACGGGGCCGCACCAGGAGCTATTTCAGGGATCCCGGGACCGGTGCAGTGCAGGTTCGCGACCCCGATGGTGACCGCGACGGCACGTTCGGCCGGGCGGACGGCACAAGCTCGGCGACCCAGTCTGACGGTACTTTTTCGGGCATTCCCCTTCCAGGCGTCAATTATGAGGGCAACCGGCGCGATATCACCGAGCCCACCCCCGATAACCTCGGGCAGTACGACAAGGTCAACGCTCCCGTTGTGGACGCCAACCGAGCAGGCTTCTCCGGCGAGGGGGGAGCCGGAACCGGCGGGTTCGAACCCCGGAACGCGCGAATCAGTCAGGAGCTGGCTGTCGCGTCCGCGCAGTATGGTCTGCAGTTTGGACGCTACGTTTTGACCCCATGGGAGCGCCAGGCCGACCTCGAAGCCGGAGAGGTTTCCAGCAGGCTCATCGGGCTCGCGCGACAGCTGGGGGCCGGAAAGTCCAAGGCAGACGCACTGCGAGCCATCCGCAGCTATCTTGTCGACAACTTCCAGTACTCCCTCTCTACGACGGTCGGCGGCCCCTACAAGGATGCGGTAAGTAATTTCTTATTCGACAGCAAGACCGGGTTCTGCGTTCAGTTTGCCTCAGCGTTCGTCATACTCGCTCGGCTCAACGACATCCCTGCGCGCTACGTGACCGGGTTCCTCGCCAACCTTCCCAACGGCGAATCCCAGATGACGGTAACCGGTCTCTCGGCCCATTCGTGGGCGGAAACCTGGAACAATCAACTCGGCTGGGTTACCCAGGAAGCCACCCCGCCGATGATAGCGGCCGCGGAGGGACAATCGAACATACTTCAGGCCTACAATCCAAGTGATTCGAGCTTCACGCAACGCCAGCTCCAGGCGCTGCTCGGCGGGCGGCTGAACCAGGGCCAGGCATCAACAAAGTCGAATTCTACAGCCCTGTCTTCGGACCTGGCGAAGATCGCAGATCCCTTCCCGGGGGCGCCGTACATTGTTGCCTGCGCCGTTGCTGCGCTCCTGTTACTCCTTGTCCTCATTCGCCTCGCCTACCTGAGAATGGCGCCGGTCGAGATCCGCTTCGAGAGGGTCGTACGCAAGATCGCCGCGCGATCCACCCGACGCGGCTTTCCGGATCCGGCAGAGAAGGGGTGGCGGGAATGGTCCCAGGAGGTCATCGACCGCAGTCGCGGGCGCGCGCCGGTTGCCGAACGGGCGGCCGCACTCATTCACCGCAGCTTTTTTGCAGGGAAGGACTACGGGAACCGACCCCGAGGTCGAGACGTTACCTTCCTCAGAAGGCTCTACAGCAAACTGCTCAGACGAAGGAAACGACCCGGGCCAGCCCCTCGGCCAAAAGCTCCCGTTTCTTGAGAAAGCTTATCACGGCGTAGATCTCGTTCTCCCCCTCCTCCAGACCGTAGAAATAACCGGGATGAAGATAGATCCCTTTGTTTCGAAGCAGCTGCACCGCAAAGTCTTCGTCGTCGATCCAGCTCATCCCCGAGGATCGTGGAATACCGATCACACAGTGTATGCCACCGTTCGGAGGAACGAGCCGAAGACCGCCGCTGCATGAGAGTGGCGACCGACCGGACGATCGCGGGGGCAGTCCGGTTCGTTTCGACCCGCTCACCTCCGATGACGCCCCAAGAGATTCGAGGAGCAACTTCCGGTTGTCATCCAGCCGCTCGACCATCGTCCGCCCAAAGTCTCTTCCGTGCTCGAAGAAGGAAGGGAGAATGGATTGAGAAAGACTCGAGCAGCTGAGGAAGGTGTCGTTTGCGATTTCGATCCGATCGAGAAGGCGAGACAACTGCAGGGAGTCACCGGTTGCCGCGATCCAGGCGAGCTTGAGATCCGGGCTTGCGAACATTTTCGAGATACCGTTCAGGGTGAATACGGTTGCGCCCGAACGGTGCGCGGCCGGCCTCGGCAGACACACCGGCTCCTCGTTCCCGTCGGCGTAGACAAACTCGCTAAAAACCTCGTCGGTTATGAGTGCGGTACCCGTGCGTTCGCACAATTTGAGCAGGGCGGCGATCTCTTCGTTCGAAGCGACGCGTCCCGTGGGGTTGTTCGGCGAAATGAGGACAACGAAACGGGTTCGAACGTCGATGCGGCGCCGGATTTCCTCGACATCGAGCTTGAACCATCCATCGAACTCCATCCGATAGTAGCGAGCCTCGAGGCGCGCAAACTCAGCCAGGTACTCGAACAACGGGTAGGTTGGTGCCGGAAGAACGACGTTGTCGCCCGCTTCAGCGAGACTCGAGAAGAGAAGGCTGTAGCTTTCCGAGGTCGACGCGGTTATGAAGATTTGGTCTACCCCAATTTCCACACCTCTCTCCCGGTAGTAGCCTGAGATCGCCGTCCTCGCTGCCGCGTCACCCTTGGGATCGGGGCGGTAGCTGCGGTGTTGGAAGTAGTCACGCACCGGCCGCTCGACAAGCTCGTTGGGATACCGTATGCCGTTCGCGTGGAAATTCGTGTCCGAAAGATCTATGATATCTGAGGCGTCGCTCTCGCGCATTCGTTCGAGCTCACGTTGTAGTCGATTGCTTTCCATTGGTCACTCCGGTCGAGTCGTTCCGATGTGTGACAATTGTAGGACTTTGCAACACGCCGGACTACGGTCGGTCGAACCTGCCTATCTCAGCCAAGTTATGACGACATTTCACGAGTTTCACAAGGAGGAGAGAGGATGAAAGCAGTGGATCGAGTGAAACGAGCGATTCGTGGCGGGGAAATCGATCGCACTCCGGTTTTCCCGATCATCATAGCGGCTTCGTGCGAGCTCACCGGAACACCTCAAGGCAAGTATTCTCGGGATTCCTCGGCTCTGGCCGATACTCTTCTCGAGGTTAGAGACGTATTCGATTTCGACGGCATCTACGTGTCGCGCGACAACTGGGTGTTTCATCAGGCGTTTGGCGGCACACTCAACTTTCCGGAGGACGATGAGCCGTACGCCGCCGAGCCGCTGCTTTCATCGATGGGCGACTTCCGGAGCCTGGCGCTGCCAGAACCGGCGAGAGCCCCCGGAATGAGCATGATCATCGAGGCGGCGCGTCAGGTCGTACGGGCCCGCGGCAGGGAATACTACATACAGGCCAACATCGACAGCGGACCGTTTAGCCTGGGTGCCGAGCTGATGGGACTGGAGAAATTCCTTCTCGCAGTCTCTAGCGGAGACAAGGACGAAGTCGCGAAATATCTCGACTTCTGCACTCAGGCGGTCATTGACTACGGACAGGCGATGATTGCAGCCGGTGTACACGGGATTCAATACGGCGACGCATGTGCCAGTCTCGTCGGTCCAGAGATGTACCGGGAATACGTTCTGCCCTATCAGCGGAGGACAGTCGAAGAACTCGCCGACGGTGGCTGCGATCTCTGGATTCACATCTGCGGTAAGACCGAGCACCTCTTGCCTTTTGTCGCGACGGAAGCGTCGCCCTCGATATGAAAGGCAACATGTGGAAGGGACCGTTTCACCTTCCGCGCCAGCAGCTTTACTGTCACCTTCTCCTCAAGGAGATGGCTGCGAAGAGCTGAGCTCCGAGAGGACACTCATCATATCGAGTACAGCAAGATTGGTGTGATAGAGAGGATCGGCTTCCGGCACAACCGGCATGAGATTCTTGACTTCACCGGTTTCTCCGCTTCGAGTGCGAAAGGGAAAGAGCAGCATCTTCTCGTTCGGGTAGTGTTCGAAGTAGTCGTTGCTCGAAGTGACGAGAATTTCCAGCAGCCGATCCCTCGTTGCCCCGTTGCAGGCAGCACCAAGACCCTGGGCAGCGGCCCGCATAGCCTCAGGCAGACACCACCACGGCAGATCCGTGCTGATGATCTTGCCGGTCGTCGGGTCGACAGACTGATACATTCCACCGTGTTCGTGATCGTAACCCGTTGCGTACGCCGTAAAGAGTATCTCAGGCAACTCCCGGCGGGCCCTTTCGAAGGCTCGGTTCGTCTTCGCGACGAGCTTCTCGGATTCGTTCGCCGTCGATCCGGCGCGTTCGATCGCTCGAATTGCCTGAAGCCCCAATCCCACGAGCTCGCATGCGTGGCCGGGAAGGAAAACAGGTTGCTTCTCCCTGCTGCCGAAGTCAATGAGCTCGAAAAAACGGTGCGAATCAGGTTCATAGAAGCTGTCGAGAACGTAGTCGAGCAGGCGCGCGGCAAGCTCACTCCATTCCCGGAGCGTGCCGTTGGGTAAGCGCGGGGCGACGAGATATTCGAACGCGGCGAACGACAACATGAATGGGCTCTCCGCATGCAGATCGGCCGCATAATCGGCGGTGTCGTCTTCGTACCCGTTTGCAAGCGCGGATTCAATGTACTGCCGGAAGAGACGGACGCCGGTTTCGGCCTCGTCGGACTTTCCTCCCGCAAGAAGCGCTTTCGCACAGAAAAGCTCCGAGGCGTTGCAGCCTTCAGGCGAAAGTGAGACTCCGTTTCCATCCGCACCTATTCCCCTCAGCTTCCGGTCGACCCTGAACGGGACGCGGCCGTTGTTCGTGTCGAGAATGTCGAGAATGGCTCGATTCTGGTTACGAACGTAGGCTTCGAGCATCGACGCCGCCTCCTCTTTCATCTCTGACGAGAGCTCGCGAAGCGAATCGAGGAGGGCAAGATGCCGGCTGCAAGACTCGCTCCCCCTACCCAAGAACCACGTGAAGATGGTGTCGTACTGGGCGACAGGATAGTCTTCGCCGGTATTC
>CAZDMH010000001.1:31064-80042 GCA_964506755.1 uncultured Spirochaetales bacterium | reverse complement strand
CGCCGGTATTCTCGTGCAGTGACGCCGGCGATCGTCGATTCGGCTATTCGATAGGGATCGTAGGACATTTGGCTGCCTCCGCGGCGAAGATACACGAAACCGGAGCACTACGCCATAGAGAGCCACGTGGAATCCGATAACAAGGGGATGAAATCGGTCGATACATATAAATGGAGGACTTAGTGCGAAGACGGCTGCGAAGGCCCGGGAAGATTGCCTGGCTTACTGAACGGATGATGAGCTTCGGCGGATACGATGTGTTGCCGGAGGTCGCACTGATTGCAGACGGCGAGCTGTTCGCGGGGACATGGATCATCCGCTCCTGCTGCTTCGGAAGGGCAACACCGAGCGGTTATGAGGTTCGCTTCCTCGTGAGCGATAACGATCACTTCCCGACCAGACGCCAAGCCCTCCGCGGCGCGTTCTTGCGGGCAATGCGGACGATCGAGCTCGGCGAGGTCGGCTCCATGCACCTCTGCCCAGTCCCCACTTCCGACGTCCTACCGAGGTTGTCGTGAGCCCCTGGAGCGAAACGGCTGCGCCCCGATTCGTATATGATGAGCGCTATGTAGAGCCGGAGATCCAACTGCTGGTGTTAGAGGCAATCGCGGCGGACTCTGACGCCGATCTGCTTCGCACGACCCGCATGAACCGCTACAAGCCGACGGGAGCTCGCACCTCGTCAGGACTGTATCAATACGAGCTCGTGGAAGAGTCTTCCCTTTTTTGACTTCGAAATCGTGGTTATCTCCGACGACAAATGGGCGCACCCGTGGGTGCGCCCGTACCTTCTCTGTTCGAGTTGTGTGAGATCAGCACTCTGAAGGCGGGCGGCCGCCGGCCGCCCGATTCTCCAGCCGTCCTGCGTCTGCACTAGCTGTCTTACGACTTTGCTCCGGTATCGGGAGTTTCGGCATCCTTGGAGCTCTGGTCCGGATGATTGTCCGGTTTCTCCGCCTCTCCCTGGTTGTTGGAAGAGTCACCGCTTCCCGCTGTGCCGCTCTGTTGATTGACCGAATACTGCTGACCGTCCACCTCGAGCTCCGTTGGGTCGACTGATTCGGAACCGTCCGCCAGCTTGTGGGCAACGCCCTTGAGGCTGATCGTCTTTCCGACTTGAAGCCCCGCGGCGGTGACGATCGACTGATCGACGGTCACGCTGTAGCTGCCGTTGGTCGTGTTGAATACTACCGTGGCCGAGTTGCCGTTGGCGGTGGGCGTGACACTCTGCACGGTGCCCGAGAAGTTGCCGGACTCTCCCTGTCCGTTTGCAAAGGCCGCGAAGGCGCCAAGAACGAGAAGAACGCTTGCGACCACAAATATCCGTTTCAGGTTGTGCATCCTGCACCTCCATTCAAATATGATGCGCGATAATGTAACGCAATGCTGAGTAAATAAACCAAAAATGGGAGATTTTAACCGGCCGCTGATTCGCCGGCCGCTGATTTCAGCTCCGATAGAAGGTCGAGCCACTCCTGTGCCACTCGATGAATGTCGTAGAGCTCGACGGATTTGCGACGGCCGACATCGCTCGAACGCCTTCTGAGACCTTCGTCCTTGAAGGCCCGCTCGAGGACCTTGGCTGCCTGCTCCGGAGACGCATCGAGGAGCAAGACCCCTTCCTCGGTGTTTCTGATGCTGCCGGGAACGATAAGGTCGGCGTAGGGTAGAAGCTCACCCGGTCCCTGGACGTCATGAGAAACCACGGGCACCCCGCACGCCATCGCCTCGACGACGGGGATGCAGAAGCCTTCCCATTCAGAGAGGTTGAGGTAGAGATCGAACGCACAAAAGAGGTCAGCGAGCTCCCGCTCACTGAGGTTGCGTTCAGTGAACCTCACGTCGGCTCCGACTCCGTAGCGTTGCGCAAGCTCGGAAAGATCGCGTCCGTCGAGCGCCTTCACTCGGTCTGTCTTCACCACGAAACAGGGTCTCCGCCCCGTGGCGTCGCGCGCCTTTTTGTGGAAGAGGGCGAACGCTTCGAACATTCGATCGAAACGTTTCCGGAAGCTGTTTGCGGCCACCGTGCCGACCACAAACGCGTCGACAATCTCGAGCTCGTGCCGAATTCGGGAGACCTCCTCAAGGCGCTCGTCATCTCCAAAGGCGGGTCGAAATAGGGCCGTATCGACGCCGTGCGGTATGATCGGGATGCCGCCTGTGAAGAAGCGTCTTACTCCTGCGGCAAGGAAGCTCCACGATCGCTCCGTCAATGCAACCGGCCGAACGAGCCGGTAAAACCCGAGCTCCGAATCCTTCGGCGGACGTGAGAGCTGCGTCCACATGAAGGTGGGCACGGGGACTGCGTTTCCGGTGGGATTCATGACGAAGGGGAACTGGTCGGGATAACCGAGTAGAATCCGTGCGCGCTCCCGCTCGTCTTCGGCGCCTTGGTCCTCCGCGGCGTCGACGAGCCCGTCGGGTACGCCGCCCAATGTGCCTCCCTCAGGAAGATAGAGATCCTCGAAGGGAGGACCGCTGATCTCCGCACGAGTTTCGAGGTCATCGAAGGCACGTTTGAGCAGCTTCAGTTGGCGAATGAATGAAGTCTCTTTGCGAAGCGAGATACCCGAGACGAGGCGAATCGTTGCCGGTCCCCGCGTTCGCGTCATGTCTCTATTGCGCTCGGCCGGTTGACCGGATAACGCGGCTCGCGGCCCTCGAGGACCGCCGCCACGTCGAGTGCAGCCTTCCGCTTGAGCTCGACGATGGCCTCTTCACTGTAGTAGGCAGTATGGTCGGTGAGGATGACCCGGTCGAAATCTCTGAGGCGACTATCCATCGGCAGAGGCTCATTCTCATAGACGTCGAGGCCGGCGCCGCTGATCGCGCCGGCTTCGAGCGCTGCGGTAAGAGCACGCTCGTCGACCACCGACCCGCGGGAGGTGTTTATGAGCACCGCGCCGGCCTTCATCCGCCTCAGCTCGGTCTCGCCGATGATACCTTCGGTCTCTTCCGTCAGGGGGACGTGGATCGAAATGAAGTCCGATTCACGAACCAGGGTATCCATGTCGACACGGAGCGCACCTTTGCTTTCGACGAGCTTCTTGTCGACATAGGGGTCGTGCACGAGCACCTTCGAAAGCCCGAGCGATGCTACCTTCCGGTTGAGTGACTGACCGATAAGGCCGAAACCTACGATGCCGAGCACGCGCCCTTTGATCCGGTGGTTCCGATATTCCCCCCCGATATTCCAGCCTCCCTCCCGCACGCGGCGATCGACATAGGGGATATTGCGCGCAAGCGCCAAGAGCAACGCCAACGCGTGGTCGGAAACCTCTTCGAAACCGTAGTCGGGGACCCGCGTTACCCAGATTCCGCGGGCGGTGGCAGCTTCTACGTCGATATTGTCTATGCCGACTCCGTAGCGAGAGAGAACCCGACATTTGTCCATCGAAGCGATCAAATCGGCGGTAATCGGGAGCATATTGACCAGAATTCCGTCGGCACCTTTGAGATGCTGCGCTGCCTTGCGAGGGTCGTCCAAGTCATAGATTTCCACTGAACAACCAATTGCCTCGAGTACCTCATGCTCTTCGTCGTAGCTCCCGAATCGGTCGTCGGTCACGACCACTCGGAACTTGCTCATTGCAGACCTCCCGCCTCGAAGCCATAGTGTGCCAAAATCAGTATATCAGATTCATCCGCCTTGACCAGGGATGGAAGCTCGGCCAGAATTGAGACATGAGCTTCGGAAATTGGCACGCGGAAGCCGAAGGAGCTGCAGCAAAGGGAGGATTTCAAAGCTCCCCTCCTGCATTGCGGGTGTACTCCGGCGACCGCCTGATCTTCTCGAGCAACGGTCGGTGGCTTCATCCCCTTTTCGAGCTGGAGCGGTTTATCAGGACACAGAACGTCTCGGTGGGCGAGCTCGAGATTATCGACAAGATCATCGGGAAGGCTGCGGCACTTCTGATCGTTCGTCTCGGGTTCGGCAGAGCGCACGGGGAGACAATGAGCCGTCTCGCGATGGACGTCTTCGAGCGCCACCGCCTCGATTTCTCCTACGGAACCTTGATCGACCGGATCGACTGTGCCACCGAAGCGCTGCTCCTCGAAATCGACGATCCGGAGCAGGCGTACCAAATAGTGAAAGAACGGGCAGGCGAATAGACAAATAAGCAGTGTCAGAGGCGAATCGATGGAGAAACTTGAGATAAAACCGAAAGCACGTTGCCGGTGGGACGAAGTCTCCCTGGGAGAGATCATGTTGAGATTTGATCCCGGCAACGGCAGAGTCCGCACTGCCAGGCAGTTCGAGGTCTGGGAGGGAGGGGGCGAATACAACGTGGCCAAAGGGCTGAAACGCTGTTTCGGTCTCGACACTGCAGTGGTAACTGCGCTTCCGGATAACGAGCTCGGCAGTCTGGTGATGGACTTCATCCGACAGGGCGGGGTCGATGCATCTCACCTCAAATGGCTGCCCTATGACGGCATCGGGCGCGACGTCCGTGTCGGCCTCAATTTCACCGAACGCGGGTTCGGCGTCCGGGGTGCGCTGGGCGTTTCGGATCGTGCCAACTCGGCCGCGTCCAAGCTGAAAGCCGGGGACATCGACTGGGACCTCGTTTTCGGGCGCGAAGGAGCGCGCTGGTTTCACACCGGCGGGATCTACGCCGCGCTATCGAACACTACCCCCGAGGTGGTCGTCGAGGCAATGAAAACAGCGAAAGAGTACGGCACGGTCATCAGCTATGATCTCAATTACCGCCCGTCTCTCTGGAAGGCGTACGGAGGCAAAGAGCGAGCCCAGGAAGTCAACCGGGAGATTGCTCAGTACGTTGATGTCATGCTCGGCAACGAGGAGGACTTCACAGCGGCTCTCGGATTCAAGGTCGAGGGTCTGACTGAGAACATCAGCGGGATCGAAGTGGACAAATTCAAGAGGATGCTCAACCAGGTGGTCGAGAAATACCCAAACTTCAAGGCTGTAGCGACAACCCTGCGCGAGGTAAGATCGGCAACGGTAAACGATTGGGGTGCGCTTCTCTACTACGACGGTGAGTTTCTCGAGGCCCAACATCGGGAGAACCTCGAGATTTTCGATCGGGTGGGCGGCGGAGACAGCTTTGCATCCGGGCTCATCTACGGTTTTCTTGCAGGCAAGAGCCCGGGCGAATGCGTCGAATACGGCGCCGCCCACGGGGCCCTGGTCATGACCACGCCGGGCGACACGAGCATGGCTTCGCTTCGGGAAGTGGAGAAGCTGGCGAGAGGAGGGGGAGCCCGCGTCGAACGGTGAGACGCGCGACCCTGTGTCGGCGCGGTCAAAAAGGGCGACGAAACGCCTGCAATTGACTTTACCTGGTAGTTGCTCTATCTTGTCAGAATATGGGAGATAGACTCCAGTCGGAGGTCCCAATGCGTCAAGAATCTCAAACTGTTTCCTGGTCCGCGGACGAAATCGACGAGAAGTTGCGCCAAGTCAGCTCTGGAGCCGCCCGCCTCATCGACAACATAAAATCGGTCATCTACATCGATACTCGCAAGCTCGAGCACATTCTGGCCGCAAAAATAGCAGGCGGTCACGTCATCCTGGCCGACTCACACGGCGTCGGCAAGACCTCACTGGCGCGCGCCCTCGCCGGTTCCATTTCCTGGAAACAGCGCGATTTCGTAAGTGAGAACAACGTCCAGCTGGACGAGTTCAACCGTATCCAATGTACGGTCGATCTCCTGCCGCAAGACATCCTCGGCTACAATCGATTCACGGGCAGCTCGCAAGAGGTGCTGTTCAACAAGGGGCCGATATTCGCACATTTCGTTCTGTGCGACGAAATAAACCTTCTGACGCCGAAGACCCAAGGGAGCTTTCTCCAGGCTATGGAGGAGCAGTCGGTAACGATAGAAGGTAGGACCTACACCTTGCCCGATCCGTTCTTCATCATCGCCACTATGAACCTGAAAGGGGTTCATCTCTTCCCCCTGCCGGCTCCACAGCTCGATCGCTTCATGATTCAACTCTCCATCGGTTATCCGAGCGCTCAAGACGAATCGGAGATCATCAAGAAGCATGGCCGAGACGATGCGTGGTCGAGGTTCGAGCCGGTTGTCGACTCGGGTTTGCTGACGGAATGGCAGTCGCTCGTGGATCAGGTCGACATCCATCAGGATATCGTCGATTATATCGTGGCATGTGTTCGGGAAACGAGAAGTCACCCGGACGTCTCGACTGGTGCCAGCCCACGCACCGGCGTCAAGGTCTCCCGAATCGTTCGGGCCCTTGCGCTGATACGGGGGCAGAACTACGTTACCATCGATCTCGTGAAGGAGATCTTCCCAACTACGGTTACCCACCGCCTGATCATGCGGGATCCCTCTCTTTCCGCCGAGATGGTGGTCAGATCGATACTGGAGACCGTACCGGCCGACTTTTCCCGACGTGCAAAGTAGCGTGCCCAGGGAATGAGAATCAAAGACATCATTCGATCAGAACAGGCACATAAGATCGCAAAGCTCTACCCGCTTACGCTCGGGGGAAGTGTTCTGTTGATACTCGCGGCGCTGTTGCTCGTTCGAAGCTTCCTCATCCGCGACCCCTACGAGCTGGTGCTTTCGGTCATAGCGATTGTCGTGCTTGCCGTGCTTGCGCTTCTCGGGCGGCTGCAGGCAGCGCAGTTCGGCAAACTCCACGTTCAGTGGGATACGAGCGTTCCGCTCGTGGCTCAGATGCCGGGCGAATCTCAACAGAGCGTAGAAGCCCAACGCCTGACCGGGATAACGATGAAGCCTTTCCTGTGGTATCGAGTGCATTTTCTCGTGTGGGGAAAGCTCCTCGCGGGTCGAGACGCCTGGATGCGGATGACGCACGAGGTATCGACGGCCGGGGAAGCGGTGGTCCCGCTCCATTTCTCGATTCCGCTCTGCGGAGTGCTCGACGCCACGGGCGTCCTCTACATAGGCGACATTTTCGGCCTGACTCGGGCGCGATTCGGCTATCCGATCCGGCGGAGGCTTTCGGTCGAGCCGGCAGTGTTCCCCGAAGAGATCAACATCCATGTCGAAGCCGCGGAGAAGACGGAGGAAAAACAGAGCCAACTCAATTCCGACGAGGATAAGTACTATATGCGCGAGTACGCCCCGGGCGACCGCTTCAGAGACATCAACTGGAAGACCTCCAGCCGCCTGCACCAGCTGTTTACACGAATCGCCCCGGTCGCCCTCGAACAGACAAAAATCATCGCGGTCGAGTTTCGCAACTACCGTGATGCCGGCCCGGAGACCCTGCAGTCGATCGTTCATCTCAGCCACCTGAAGAGCTGGCTCGTCTCGTTTGTGCGTACCGTCAAGGAACAAAACCCGGATTTCATATTTCAGATTGTCACCGGCCACGGCATCAAAAAGGTTCAGTCGAAAGAGGACATCAGCAGATTCTCCGAGGAGCTCGCAGGGATGATGTTCCAAGGTGATCCCGGGGTGGTCGAGGCCGTGCCGCAGACTGACGAGATCTTCATATTCACGACGCCGTACGACAGGCTCCTGCCGGCCCTCCTGCCCCGCTACACCCAACGGACCATCAACATTGTCAGAACGCTCGCCGAAAGCTGGTCCGGCGGCACAACGCGTCGTCAGCTTGCCCTTTTCAAACCGTCGGACAACCTGCCGCTCCCTGGCGTCTGGGCCCTTCGTCGCGACGGTGTGATTCGTCAGCCGGGGGTGGAGCATTCCGGGGCACGCATCGTCGGTCAGGAGGTCGTCGAGGCGAGGTTGGTATGAACGAGAATCTTGCAGTGAACGAAAATCCTGAGAAGAAGGCTCGAAAGAGCCCTCCGCTCAAGCACATACTCTTCTACACGCGTCTTTTCCTCTACCTGTTCGTATTCGCGATTCCGATCGTCCACCCAGCCGTGGTCGTTCCCTATGACCGCATGGGGTGGTGGCTGTGGTTCGGACTCCTGCCGGGCGAGATGTTGATTGCCTTCTACCTCAGGCCCCCGCGGCTCTCGATCCGGGCCTGGGCGGTCGTCGCCGCGCTTCCCATTCTTGCGACGATAGTACTCATATCGGGCGTCTCACGGTATTCGCTCGCCTACTTCGGGGTTGGGGCGGCGGCTTTCCTCGTCACCACGGCAATCTTCCACGGCGGACGATGGGGCAGATGGCTGGCGCTTCCCGAACCCTTCCTACTCGCGATCCTTTACTACAAAATGCTCTCATTCTCGCGGGCTTCCGAGCAGATTGCGGCACGGAGCCAAGGGATTACTCAGGCGCTGCTGGTCATCGCGATCGCCGCCTTCCTGCTTCACAGTCTGGTGCTCTACTTCTCGACCTATCGTCCGAAGAGCTCGGGGCGGGGCAAACGAGAGCTCTTCGTTTTTCTCTCGGTGGTCATTCCCGTAGTGCTCGCAGTCGCCGTCTTCCTACCGCCGAACTTCGTTTCGCATCAGATCGTTCTCAACAGCCTCGACAAGAAGGTCAAACCGAAGCCTGTTCCCCTCGACTTGGCGCTCAACGGACTCCCGGGAGGGAACCTGCGATCTCCACGATACTCACGGGATCAGGGTAATCAGGGAAAGAGCCTCTCGGACATCTTCGGCGGAAGCGGGTTCGGCAACCAACAGGGAAACGATCAGAACGGCAGCAACAACACGCTCGAAGGAATCCCCTCAGATCAGTGGAACAACGGGACGCAATCCGGACAGGGGCCGGGACGTCAGTATGCGGTGATGGTCGTGAAAAGCGCCATCGACCCGGTATACGCTGCCGACGCCTACTACGGCAAGCTCGATCCGGTGCAAGGATTCGAGAAGACCCAGAACCAACCCCTCAACGATCTGACCCATCGGCATCTGCTCGAAACCTGGAAGCAGGCGTCGCTTCCGCAGGACCTCGGTCGCCGGAAGGACTCCATCTTCTTTCTCTCCACGCTTCCCGCTCGAGTGCTCTCCTACCTCCCCTACTCCGTCGAGCCGACCATTCTGAACCGGCAGTACTACCCCTTCAGCTACTCCTACGATTCGGTTTCGCTGGTGAACGTCACCAACCCTCGGGAGTGGCTCTCTCTGCCGGGACTCGACGAACAGCAAAAGCAGGAGTTCAGTCAGTACCTCCAGGTTCCGCTCGCGCCAAAGGACAAGCAGGTCTTTCAGAGCTACCTGGAGAGAGTCTTTTCGAGCACAAAGCCCGGTTCGAGCCAAGACGGAAACGAGCCCGGTTATTTTGCTCGGCTCATCGATATTCTCCGCAGCTTTTCGAGCTATCAGTACAAGATCGGATTCACGGACAACGTAACGGTCGCCCATCTGGAGAACTTTCTCACCTCGACGAAGACCGGTGATTGCACCGAGTTCTCGAATACGACCGCAGTGCTCGCCCGGCTTGCCGGTATTCCGGCGCGCGTCGTGACGGGATACCTCGCATCGAAGGATCTCCAGACGCCCGCCCACCTCAGGGGGCTCTCGGTACTGCGCAGCCAGATAAAGCCGCTGCAGCAGTACCCGATGAACGAGCTTTACCTCGTGACAACGGCCGACCGCCACTCTTGGGTCCAGGTATGGCTCCCCCGCTACGGATGGGTGGATATCGAAACGACTTCGTTCGCAATTCCGCCGGCCGCAGGCGGCGATCCCAACAACTGGAACGTCGTCATTCCACTCATCAACGGGCAGAAAGAGCTGTCGCCGGTCTATCAATTCCCCTGGGGGCTTGCGCTGCGTTTTCTGGTGTTCGCGGCGGCACTTACCCTGCTCGTCATCTACCTTTATCGCTATGGCCGGGAGATCTATCTGCTGAACCTCTCACGAGGCCGAGGGAAACGAGCGCTCGAGGCTCTCTACAAGCTGCTTCTGTTGCGCTTGGCCGTCAACGATTACGACCTCAAAGCGCCCTCACAGACACCCAACGAGTACGCCGCAGATCACCCCGAGCTCGATCGTTTTGCCGAGCTCTATACCGAGCTCCGGTACCGGGAGAGCTTTCCCCCGGGGCAACAGGAACAGCTGTGGAAGGAGATCAAGCAGGAATACCGCTCGCTCGTGCGAAGCTGCCGAAAACGAGGTTTCCTCGGAGGTCTCAGGCGAGCCTTCGGTTTGAAGGGGCTCTACTACCGATGGTAGCGAGCCCGAGCAAAGGCGGGCGGGCGAGTGTGCGTCGTCTCAAACGGAATGCGATTCTTGCAGCGACCGCAGGGGCACTTATTCTGCTCGTGGCCTCCTGCAGCCATTCGACGGAGTGGATTACCTTCCGCGGCAACCAGGGAAGGGGTGTTACGCCCAACGCGGTCTACCCGCCGTTCGGCGTCAAATGGAAGCTGCGCCTCCAGGAGGACAACAAGTCGCTCGAGGCGTTCAACCCTCCGGTCATCATAGGCAACACGATCTACTTCGGCTCCGCCGACGGCAACTTCTACTCGCTCGACCTGGAAAGCGGGTACATGAACTGGGTCTTCAAGACGGGCGGGCCGATCAATTCCATCCCGTCGGCCGACAAGAACTACGTCTATTTCGGGTCCGAGGACGGGAAGGTCTATGCCGTCGATCGCCACACGGGCAAAGCCGCCTGGAGCTTTCAGACGGGCAACCCCGTGAGATCGACGATCGTGCGCTATAAGAACTCCGTTCTTTTCACGAGCGACGGGGGGAACACCTATGTGCTTACCCCCGACGGAGTCCTTCGCTACAAGATCCCGAATCCGGTTTGGTACTACGACACGTTTCAGGTTTACCGGGACGTTATCTATTTCGCGCCGGGGCCGCTGAGCGATCCGAGCAGCTTCGGTGCGTTCGACATCAACAAACGCGCCTACCTCTGGATCCTCGATACTGCACAGCTCAACGCCTACTGGTATTCGTTTCCTGCCCTCAAAGGAGACTCGGTATACTTCGGCACGAGCACAGAGGTCGGCGGCGGCCAATGGGCTCTCGACTATTACTCCTACAATCGGATTACCGGGCAAATGCAGTGGAAAGTCTCGGACATGTCACGCCTGCCGCCCTATACGACGCCGCAGGATGCGGACAAGCTCTTCACCGACAATCTACAGCTGCTCGATTACATGGCGCCGGCAGTCTGGAGCAATCTCGTCATCTACACGAGCGGCGACACCGTAGTGCGGGCCTTCCGGGCAGGCAGCGGGCACATCGCTTGGCAGCATCACTTCACCTATCCGACGAGCTCAGCACCGACCGTAGCCGGAGACCGTGTCTACTTCGGGCTTCGAGGAGACGCGACGGCCGGGGTCAAGCCGCAGCTCGTCTGCCTATCGGCGCGGAATGGGAAGGAGCTGTGGCGGATGGAGCTCAGCGGCGCGATGTTGAGCGCACCGGTCATCTCCGGCAAATGGATCGTGTACGGCACCAATCAGAGCTACTTCTACGTGCTGGAGGAGCTGTACTAGCGGGCCGCCCCACCGCTCCGCCTCAAACCCGCTGCATCTCCTCCACCTCGAGGATTATGCGGTGGACCTCCGAGGGGGTAGTGCAGCGCATCACCTTCGTGAAGAAGTTCGGGCTGCCGATGAGCAACGCCGCGCTGCGTAGAGTCCGCAGATGCTTCTTGGTCTCGAAACGGTTGTCGACGAGCATCATGACGATGTGGACAGGTGCTCCCTCGTTGTTGCCGTACTCGATTCCGTCGTGCGAAACTCCGAATACACCGAGGGTCTCTTTTTGCTTCCGCAGCGAGGCGTGCGGCAAGGCGATTGAGGGCGCAATGACTGTGTTGAGCATGCCCTCGCGAGCCCACAGCGCCTCCTTTATCTCCTCGGGGTTCTGCACCTTTTCCTTCGATACGAGAAAATCGACGAGCTCGTCAAACAGTTCCTGCTTGGTCGAGCTCGCGAGACCCACCTTTATGTTCGACGGCTTGAAGATTTCGGACAAATCCACCTAAGTAACCTCCTTCTTCTTCTACTCGGCGGAATGGCGAAAGATCAATGAATCAGGTTGCGCATAAGGATCGCCGAAACGAGCGCCAGGATCGCATAGAACTCCGGGAACGCCGCGAGAACGAGCGTATTGCCGAAAACCTGGTAACCGGAGCCGATCGAGTTGATTCCGGCCGAGCAAACCTGCCCCATCTTTATTGCCGAGAAGATGTTGACCGCTCCAAGTCCGAGCCCGGCCGCCAGTACCACTGCAGCGTTGAAAACGGTCACCTCGGGAGTGACGTAGGGAGAGTACATAATGAACCCGACAAATCCATAGAGGCCCTGCGTCGAGGGTAGGCCGGAGAGAACGAGATTGACACCGAATGTCTCTGGGCGCTTTCGAATGGCGCCGATAACCGTGTTGCCTGCAATAACCAGGCCGATGACAGAACCGATACCCGAGAGCCCGAACATTGCACCGAGGCCGATCGAGCCGATGAGTACTGAGAGTGTCTGCATGAAAACCTCCAGACGTTAGATATTCATATGTATGCAACGAGACCGGATACTACTTGATCTTGAACGGCGAATATTCTTCCCCTCCTCCTTTGAATCCCACCGCCTTGTAGAACTCCACGAAAGTCAAGCGGAGGGAGTGCACGAATGCGGACAGAAGCCCAATTGCCAAGTTCAACCCCGAACCGAGCAGCAGCACGACCACCATCGGAATGTATCCGAACGGGGAGCTGCCTTTCACCATCAGAGATATGTGTACGATCGCTTCGGCAAGCAGCCCTCCCGAAAGGCCGAGCGCAAAGAGTCGCAGGTAGGAGAGAATATCGCCGAATACCCCGGTAGCGAGCTCGTAGAACTGCCACAACCCGAAAAGCGGTCTGAGGTAGATCCGTCGCTCGAGGCTGTTGAAGAGGAGAAACAGGAGAAGCCCGCCCCCGACGATCGCGAAGCCCACGCCCGTAACGTGCGGTATGAGGGCGTCCCAGGCGCCGAGAGCGAAGGGTCCGATCGCGAAACTCGGTCCCAACGCGTGAAGGACGAGCAGGACGACCCCGAGCAGAATCGCAATAACCCCGGTCGGGCGTAAGGCCGCAAGCGCTCCGTCGCTGTGGACTGCGTTTACGAGCCGTAGAACGTATCCGAACATGACCTGCACCACGCCGAGCATAATTGCGAGCAGCATCGGATCGTCGGTGCCTCTGAACAGAACGAGATGCGTCAGGAAGTTGTGAGATCCGAGAACCTGCGAAAGCTTGAGCCCGAAGAAATCGTCGAGGAACACCCCCGACAGCAGAACCGACCCCGAAAGAATGAGCCCGAGAAAGAAGAGCGGCCGCATTCGGCTCTTACGGAATACGAGCAGCGCGATGAGTATTGCTGCGAACAATACCAGCCCGTAGCCGAGGTCGGCAACACAGAGTCCGAAGAACAGGGTATAGAAGGGGGCAAAAAACGGCGTCGTATCGAGCTCGCGGTAGTCGGGTAGGCTGAAGATCTTCATGATCGGCTCGAAGAGACGGGAAAACCGGTTGTTCGACAGAAGCACCGGTACCTTCTGCGAGCCCTCCGGCTCTTCGAACGCGTAGGCGACCTCCTGCTCGGAAAGGAACTCGTTGACCCGTTTGTACGCCTTGCGCGGCACCCAGCCGGTAACGGCAAGGGCATGACCATCGACCTCGTTCGTAAGACTTTCGTGAGCGAGGCGGTAGGAAAGATCGTTCTGCAGCGTGCGAAGCGTCTCGTTCAGCCACGGGCGGTAGACCACGTGATCGTGGATCCGGTTGAGACAGGCCTCACGTTGTGTTGTCAGCTCGGAGAGACGTCCGCGAAGTGACTCGAGACTCTCCACCGGCAAGGTTTCCTCGGTTGCGTCGAGATCGAAGGTGTGTAGCTCCGCCGGGTAGAAGACGACGAAGTAGACGACACCGCGCTCCTCGAGGACCGGCTCGAGCGCACAGAACTCGTAGGCATGCGCCTGCTGGGTCAGCTTCGAAATCGCGGATTTAGGGGCCGAGAACAGCCGCAGCCGAAACCCGTGTTCCTCGAGCTCCCGAGTTTTCTTCGGGTCGAAGTCGCCCCAACGCGAAGCCGAACGTATTTCCGACTCCACCTTCGCCCGCTCCGCCTCCAAGTGCTCGGCGGTTTGGCGCAGCTCTTCTATCGTTGAAAGGAATTCGTCGGTGTCGCCGGGGAATTGCCTCCCAGCCGGCACGTGGGAAGCAGCCTCCGCGCCTCCGGTCGCGTCCACGGGCGCTCTGGTCTCGAGCTCAACCGGCCCCGAAGGCAAACCGGTCGTGTGAGCGGCGTGTCCGCTCCTACTCGCCGCTTCGCCCCCATCTCCTCGCTCACTCACGGCTTCGGTACGCACCGCCTCGAGCTCTTCGGTTTCAGAAGGCTCCATCTCGTGCAAGAGCTCGTCGACGTTGGCGAGCCGGGTGATGCGATTCTGTAGGACGGAGATCTCCTCGGTCTGCTTGACACCGTAGTTCTCGATATGAAGCACTCCGAGGCGCTGCAGCTGCTGCAAGAAGGCATCGCGAATCGAGCGGTGAAAGAGGATCGTCACCTTCATCATCTTCTCGACCATGCGCTACACCTCGACCTCTTCCGCTTCGTTTCGCTGCTTCGTTATCTTCTGCACCGCCTTGTCGAGGTTGGCGACATCTTCGAGATAGCGCTTGATCTTCATGATCGCGTCGGAATAGGCGGGAATCTGGACCTTCTCGTAGAGGTTGACCTTCTGGGTAGTCTTCCTTCTGGCGTGTTCGATGATCTCGATGCCTTTTTCGACGACCTCCATCTCGGCAAGCATGTGCGTTAGATCCCGCAGGACGCCGACGCCGGTGGTGAGCCATTTCGCCGCGGCGAAGCGCGAGAAGTCCTTCACCTGCCAGTCGATGTCTTTGATTGCCGGCACGGGAATTCCCGCGATCTTCTTCTCGGTTATCGAGACGTTCTTGAGGAAGTAGATCGATTTCGGGAACTCCACCCAAAGGCGATGATCGGACTTAAGGAGCTCGAGCTTCGCCTGGTAGGACTCTTCAAGCTCCTCGTAGATCTCCTTCTGTCGCTTCTCGTGCATGCGCAGAACCGATTCCTTGCTCTTGAGCACTGGAAGGGCAGCTGTGCGGATCTTCAGCTGTCGCTGCAAAGACTGCATCGAAACCTTGTTAAACTGGTATTTCAGCTCCATATCTCACCCGTGTCGCCGGCCACTCTCGTCGCTCGTCCGCTGCTCAATCTCCCGTCCAATGGGCGTCGAGAATCGATTGTTTGATACCGAGCTCCGACTTGTGGAAGTACTTCGCGAACAACTGCCAGGCGGTATCGAGCATTTCGTCGATGTGGACGTTGACATCGATCGCGAGCAGACTCCGTGAGTAGTCGTAGGAAAACTTGATCGCGCGTTTGTCGTAGTCGGTGAGCTCGAACCCGTTGTCACGCTTGGTCTTGGCGTTGGCCGCGTCGGCGTAGAGTCTGACCGCAGCGTTCATAACCTGCGGATGATCCTCCCGTGTCTTCTTCCCGATGACGAGCTGCTTGAGCCTCGAAAGTGAGCGGAAGGGATCCACGATGACCGTGTTGATGTCGCTGTCCTTGCGAAGAAAGAGTTGCCCCTCGGTGATGTAGCCGGTATTGTCGGGTATGGCGTGAGTGATGTCCCCTCCCGAGAGTGTCGTAACGGCTATGATCGTTATCGACCCGCCGGTGGGGAACTCGACCGCCTTTTCGTAGATCTTCGAGAGATCGGAATAGAGCGATCCGGGCATCGAGTCTTTCGAGGGAATGTGATCCATCTTGTTTGCAACGATAGCAAGAGCATCGGCGTAGAGCGTCATGTCGGTCAACAGCACGAGCACATTTTCGTCGAAATCGATGGCGAAGTACTCGGCGGTGGTGAGCGCCATATCGGGAACGAGCAGACGTTCAATCGGGGAATCGTCGGTCGTATTGATGAAGCTGATGATCTTCTCGAGCGTGCCTGCGTTGTCGAAGAGCTCTCGATAGTAGAGGTAGTCGTCGTTCGAAAGACCCATACCGCCGAGTATGATCTTGTCCGCTTGTGCTCGAAGCGCAACATCCGCCATTACCTGATTGTAAGGCTGGTCGGGATCGGCGAAGAAGGGGATCTTCTGACCGGTGACGATAGTGTTGTTCAGATCGATTCCGGCAATCCCGGTCGCGATCAACCGCGAGGGCTGAAGCCTTCGAACCGGATTAACGGAGGGGCCGCCGATTTCGCGCTCCTCACCTTCGACCGGCGGTCCGCCGTCTATCGGGTCGCCGAAGCAGTTGAAAAATCGACCGGCCATCTGCGGCGAAAGCTTCACCGATGGAGGTCTACCGGTGAAAATGACCTCGGCGTCGGTGCCGATCCCTTCGGTTCCCTCGAAAACCTGAAGGGTTACCTCGTCGCCTCGGATCTTCAGCACCTGGGCGTGGCGCCCCGCAACGAAAGCCATCTCCTCGTTGCTGACGTCGGTCGCGGTGAGCGTGCAAGTCGCCTTCGTGATCTTTGTTATCTTCGTGTAGATCTTCTGAAATGCTCTGCGTTCAATCGATGTGCCGATATCCATCTTTTACCTCTTTTGCCTAAACCGATGCTTCCGCCGGTGCTTCGTGCGCGCGTTGCTCCTCGATCGTCTCACGAAGCTCCTGCTCGTAGCGATGGAAGTCCTCGGATTGGAACTCCGAGTAGTTCATCTGCTTGAGCGTGTTGATTATCCTCTTGAAGTAGGGTCCGACTTTCTCAAAATGATCGAAATCGAACTCGATGTTGCAGATTTCCACAACGAGATTGAGCATATACTTCTGGCGGTCGAACGAGGTTATCGAGTCGATGTCGTCGAACGCATCCTGCTGCAGAAGCACGAAATCGATCGTCTCGGACTTCCAATAGGTCGTATGGTAGTCGATGGGCACGCCGTCGTCGCCAAGGATGTTGATCTGATCCCAGGTCTCCTTGCCACGCTGGATCCAGTTCTTCGCGTCGAGAACATGTCCGACCCATCGGCTGCCCAGAAACTCGTTGAGATATTTCCGAATTTCAGGATACTCCAGGTATTTCGAGTAGCTGTCGATCGGGTCGACCGCCGGATAACGTTTCGCATCGGCTCGCGCCTGTGCCAGCGCGAAGAAACAGCGCGCCGCCTTCTTGGTGGACTCAGTTACCGGTTCCTTGAGGTTCCCGCCGGCCGGCGAGACCGTGCCGAGGAAGGTCACCGAACCGCTTTCACCATTGTTCAGGTAGACGAAACCGGCTCGGGAGTAGAATGCCGAGATGATCGCTGGGAGATCCATCGGGAAGGCATCCGGACCAGGAAGCTCCTCGAGGCGATTTGACATCTCTCGCAGGGCCTGTGCCCATCGCGAGGTCGAGTCTGCGAGCATCAGCACCTTTAATCCCATCATCCGGTAGTACTCGGCGATCGTCATGGCCGTATAAACCGATGCTTCCCGCGCGGCAACCGGCATGTTCGAGGTGTTACAGATGATGGTCGTGCGTTCCATCAATTTCCGTCCGGTTCGGGGATCGATGAGCTCGGGGAACTCGGTAAACAGCTCCACAACCTCGTTCGCCCGCTCCCCGCAGGCCGCAACGATGATGAGATCCGCTTCGGCATTCTTGGAAAGGGCGTGCTGCAGGACCGTCTTCCCGCTCCCAAAAGGTCCAGGGATAAAGGCCGTCCCCCCCTCTGCGATCGGATTGAAGGTATCGATCGTCCGCACTCCGGTCTCAATGACGCGAAACGGTCTCGGCTTTTCTCGGTAGGCAGTGATGGGTCGCTTGACCGGCCACCGCTGCACCATCGTCACATCGACGTTGTCTCCAGCCTCGGTGCGCAGAACCGCAATTCGGTCTTTTACCCTGTAGCTGCCCTCGTCGGCGATGTGCTCGACGACGCAGCTGCCCTGAACTCCAAAGGGTACCATGATTTTATGGTCGATCCAGCTCTCTTTCACACTTCCGAGCCAGTCGCCCGCGGCAACGGTCGTACCCTCTTCGACCAAGGGTCTGAACTCGTACCGGACCTCTTCGTCGAGGGGAGATGTATATTCGCCACGCTTGAGAAAGAGGCCCTCTTTCTTCTCCAGATCGTTCTGCAGCCCGTCGTAGATCCGCGAGAGCATTCCGGGCCCGAGCTCGACCTCCAACATGTGGCCTGTGAACTCGACGCGTAAGCCGCCTTTGAGGCCGCGAGTGCTCTCGAAGATCTGAGCATAGGCCATTTTGCCGGTAACCCGGATTACCTCTCCCATGAGTCGACCATCGGACGTCTCCACGAAACAGATCTCGTTTTGTGAGACGGCGCCCTCCGCTTCGATGGTCAACAGATTGCTGTCTATGCCGACTACTTTTCCGGTTGTCACTGCCCTTCCTCCCCTGCTTTTACCTGCTCGGCCTTGTGCCTTTCAGCCTCCATTTGTCTACGTCGCTCCTCACGCTGCTCGTCGCTGAGGTTGGCGAACTCGATTGCGAAACGAACTGAACGCTGTACCGTGCCGAGCAGCTCCATGAACAGCTCATTCCCGGCCGTTTCGTCCAGCTTGGACCATCGCTCTACCGACAGCAGCTTGATCCCGTAGGCGACGATTGCGTGGAAGGTAAAGAGATCGTCTTGCGTTGCGTCATCACACCACTGCCACCTGATTTCGTCGAGCGCGGATTCACGTGCGCTCAGATCCGAGTCTTCATAGAACGGCATAAGCGTCTTGATAAAGGGAAACTCCTCTGCGAGTCCCCAGTCGTTCTCGTCGCTGGTGATGAGCTGCTCGTAGGCTTCTCCCAGTGGTATGAGGCGATGTGCAAGTGAAAACTCGTTGGATCGCAGCTCGAGGGCGGTCGCGATGTTCCGCAAATCGAGCTCGTGCAGGAAGTAGGAGTGAATGAACGGATCGTTTACTTGTTCAATGCCTTCGTAGAAAAGTGTTATCGCCTCGTCGAGCTCCGTCATCTCGGGATGCAGCCTCACCTGCTCACTCCGGTTCGACAGATAGCGCCCGATGAACGGAATCTCCGGCGACGGCTCCTCCGCAATTGAAAGCAGCTCGCGCCGGTCGAAGAACGAGGGCCCGATGAAGGGATCGTCGGAGTCTCTGCACTCGACCGCATTCTGGATGTCGTTGTAGAGAAAGATCTGTTTCAAGGTCGCGTAGTCTTCCGCATGGAGGGTTTCCGAACAGAAGCGAAGATATTCCTCGAGACTGCCGGCGCCGGTCGTTCGGCCGCGAAACAGGTCAGGTAGACTTGCCGAGAGATAGTAATACTTGCGTATCACCCTTTTTGTCCGGGAAAGAGGATCTCTTTCGTCCGTTGACGCAGGAACGACTTGAAAAACTCGACAAAATCCCTTTCTTCAAAGGTGAGTTTGTACGAGTTGTCCTTCGGGCCGATGACGAACCCACCACTCATCCGCGTGCTGAACTTAACTTCGAGTCCCTTGTCGAGCAGAGCCTTTGCCCGGGTTTGAAAAAACTCCTCGAACCGCGTCCGCTCGGACTCCGGCAGGACTATGGATAGATCGAGGCTCGTCTGGCTGATGTCCCACTTTTCCACGACCGTCCGTATGAGGGACTCGACGAACGGCTTGTCCTCCAATGTTGTGTGAGTTGCCGTTTTCAGGACGGAATCGACGAGCAGATCGCTCACTCGTTGGCGCAGCAGGCTCAAGCCCTGCTCGGCCGCGAGCTCGATTTCAGCATTGAGCCTGTCCTTCACTTCGCCCGCCGCACGCTCCGCCTCGCCGACTATTCGCTCGGACTCCCGTCGAGCGTCGGACAGGAGGCGTTCCGCTTCCTTATGGGCACTCTCGAGAATGGTTTTCTCTTCCTGTTTTGCTTTTTCGACCCCATCTTGGTAGATCTTCTGAGTCAATTCCTGGATCTTCATCGCCGACACCACCTCCAACCGGCTCTGAGTGACCGATCTCGCGGACGTTTCACCCTGCGAGGAAAAGGTGCGCGACATTCCAACAAGTCTATTGTGAGTCATAGGGTACGCCTTGGTGCTAGCTTCACGGCGTACGACCACTTCGAATTGTCGAGTGCATAGATCGCGGATCGGTTTTTTTTTATAGATCGCACCACAATCATACCATCACCATCAGATTTGTCAATGAAGCTCCGCCAGACGTGATGGCAACGCCGAGCTCGCACCCCCCCATCCAGTGTTCTGAGACTATTCTATTTTTCCCATATCTGGAGTATCTTATAGACAGGTCTCACGAGGAGTCCGAGCTCTAATGTTTGTTGGGATGATGTTCCTGGGTTGGCTTCCATTTCTTCTGCTCTTTCTCTTTATCGTTGCAATACGGGGAGTCTTGCGGGCACTCGGGATCTTCCGCAAACGACCCTACGAGCGAATGGATGAACGGCGAATCCATGGGGCGTTCGATCCGTTCGGGTTCGAGGAATTCGAACCACCGGTCGGCAGCCAGTCATCGCTCGAAAGCAAGATTTTCCGACTCGCGGCCCGCCAGGCCGGCCGTGTCACTGTCTCGGACGTGGTTATCGAGACCGAGATGAGCGTCAAGGAAGCGGAGGATTTCATGGACCGAATGGTGGACGGCACCCACGTTCGCATGGAGGTCACCGACGAAGGCCAGGTATTCTACGAGTTCCCCGAGCTGATCAACAGAGACGACAAAAACCTGCCATAGCGGAGCTATGTAGCTCTCCCGGAGAAGATCCGTGACGATCCACAAGGCGAAACTTGCCGACCTCGAGACGGGGTACGCAATTTCCACTGTGACCATCAACAGAAGACCACATGTGATCGCAGCCCCCGAGGGAAAGGGACCGTTCGTCCTTTTCTCTCCTCCGGACTGGAAACCGACGATTCTTACCGACGGCCCGGGCGGTGTCATGAGTATCGTCGGGCTTCCCCGACACGAGTCAGCTTTTGCCGCAATTACGAGCTGCTACCCCATCTATCACTTCGAGGGCGGAAAGGTCTCCATCCTGCAACCGGGTAAAACAAACGTCGAAGAACAGGTTCAGCCGCAGCCGAAGGATCAGGGAGCGGGGAGCCGCACGACAGGCAATCAGGGCAAAGCGCCCATGCTATGGTCGTCGATAAAGGGCTTCGATCTTCCCTTCGGTCATCGGCTCGAGACGATCAATATCGGCGGTGATGCGTATCTCGTCGCCGCCACACTCGCATCCGCCAAAGAAAATGCGGATGACTGGTCGCGATCTGGAACGGTCTACATGGTTCGCATTCCCGAGCAGCTCGACAGTATCTGGGAACGGATACCGATTCTCGACGGAATTACGAAGAACCACGGTCTTCATCATGCCTCGTTCGATGGACGGGATACGCTCTTCGTCGGAGGCAGTCAGGGCCTGATCGCGTTGTCCATCCCGTCGAAGCCCGACGGCATCTGGGAACGCCAGACTATTCTCGCCCGTGAAGTGAGCGAGGTCTATGCCGCCGATCTGGATGAGGACGGTCAGCAGGAGCTTGTAACGATCGAGCCGTTTCACGGAAATCAGCTCTCCGTCTACAAGCGATCCGGCGACCGCATAGATGGTTCGTGGCACCGTCTCTTCGAGGCCGATTTGAGCTTCGGTCACGGGCTATGGGCCGGCAGCCTGGGCGGGGAGCCGGCCGTAATGGCGGGCAGCCGGTCGGGAGAGATGGACTTGAGCGTTTTCAGCATTCAATCGCTCGTACCCTTCGTCGCACAGCGTTCGATAATCGATCAAGGCGCAGGCCCGACCCAAACAGTGGTTCTCCACGAAGACGGGCAAGATCTCATCTTCAGCGTGAATCAAGCGAAGTCCGAGGTCGCGATGTACACTGTTTCACCATAGAGGCGGGAGGTAGAAGAGGTGAACAAGACGGTCACCCATGTAGGTTGCGTCGGGTTGGGAGTGATGGGAGGAAACATGGCTCGTCATCTGACCTCTCGTTACAACGTCGTGGTGTTCGATACCGATCCTCGCCGCCGTGACGCCGTTACGGGCTCAAGGAAGGCGGAGTCACTCTCTGATCTTGCCGCCGAAGCGGACGTCGTTCTACTTTCGCTTCCAGGCTCCGCCCCGGTCCGCGAGGTCGCGATAGGCTCGAACGGGCTCGCACAGCACCTTCCGGCCGGCTCGACCGTAATCGATGCGAGCACGACCGAACCGAGCGTTTCGCGCGAGATTGCCTCGACCCTCGCCGAAAAAGGGATCGACTTCCTCGACGCACCGGTCAGCGGTGGAGAATTGGGAGCACGAGACGCGACCCTTTCGATCATGGTCGGGGGCAAACCTGAGGTCTTCGAACGCTGCCGAGCCGTTCTCGAAACGATAGGGAAGAGCGTCGTGCGCATCGGAGACGCCGGGACAGGCGAGATTGCCAAGCTCGTCAACAACATGATCGTCGCCTCCACTTTCGCAGTGGTCGCGGAGGGGTTTGCCCTCGCGGTCAAAAACGGCGTCGACCCACGGACTCTCTACAACGCCATACGTGACGGATGGGCCGGTTCGAAGGTGCTCGACGTGAGCGCTCCGGGAATGATACAGCGCAACTTCACCCCCGGAGGTACGGTGAACATGATGCTTAAGGACGTCGGGTACGCCCTGAGCCTTGCTTCGGAATCGAGCATACCGGTTCCCTCTACCAGCCAGGCAAACGAGGTGTTCAAAGCTGCCAAAGCGGCAGGATTCGGTTCAGAGGCCCAGCAGGCGATCATCAAGGTGTGGGAGCTTCTTGCCGGGATTCAGATCAGCTCGCAGGGATGAGTTTCAGAACTGCCAGGACGCCCCGGAATGGCCGCATGTGACCCGCTCTCCGAAGGTATCTTCGAGGGCTCGGGTCGCACGATCCCCGGTGCAGTGACAGGGAACGAGCATCTCGGGTGAAATGGTCTGGAGAGCTGCCATCGTCGGATCGAGGCGACGATAGTCGGCGTGAAGAAGATGGAGCCCTCCTATCACAGCCCGGATTCTCCTCTCTCCGCTCACCCTCCGGAGTTGACTCAAGGTGTTGATTATTCCAGCGTGACAGCAGCCGACAATCACTACCAATCCGCCGTCGGTCCGGATCCAGAGCGCGAGATCGTCTTCGATCGGGTCAGGTTGAGTCGCCTTGGAGTCGAGAAAGAAGGCGCCTCCGGTGTCTTCGAAGTCGTTCTCACGGTCGATCGGCACGGTGATACCGACCGTATCGGTCAGCATGACGGTCCCGCGGACCGCGTGGAGACGCTTCCCCGGGACTCGTTCGATGGCTCCGACGCTCTCGCGCGGTATTCCGATCTGCCGGGTCCCACGTTGATCGAGGATGTAGCGGGGCCGAAAGATTGAGGTGTGGAAATAGAAATCGATGGTGTTTCCGTTCTGCAGTAGTGCCGGAAGACCACCGGTGTGATCGTAGTGGCCATGGCTCACCACAAGGGTATCGATGTTCGAAAGGTTCACACCAAGCGCGACCGCGTTTCGTTCGAGGGCTTCACCTTTGCCGGTATCGAGCAGGATTTGACGATTCCTCTCCCTTATCAGCACGGAGAAGCCGTGCTCTGCCATGAGCCCCTCGCCGGGGGTGTTGTCGACGAGAATTTCGACCTTGACGGATCGTTCGCCCACGTGCGCTCCTTCTCGAACTAGACGCCTCTCCCTCAATTCTCCTCCACTTTGGTCCCATTCGCAAGCTCTTCGATTCGCAGCAGCGATAGCAATCCCGACAATAACTGCGATTGCTATTGCCCACCGCCCGCTTTCGGCTTGTACCGTCGGCGCCCGCGCAACGTTGCCGTCGCGTCGCTAACGTCTTTCTGCCATCCGTCTCGAGTTTCTTCGAGTCTGTCGAATCGACCTACGTAGGGTTTGATGTCGAGCAGTGGAGTACCATCAAGGATATCTACACCGTCCAGATAGAGGACATTTTCGACTCGGCTCAGCAGCTTCACGATGCTGATGCCAATCGGATTCGGTCTGCGCGGTGAGCGTGTGGCAAAGACCCCGTGCTCGACGTCTTGAAGAAACGGGGTGACAGTCATCATCGCGGGCGCTGCACGATCGAAAAGGTAGATGAGATAGAGGTGTGAAAAGCCTTCGATGTCGCGCAGTCCCTCGATGTACCGCCGGTCCACCTCGGCTCTTCCTCGGCAGCCCTTTGCGAACACCGGCTGTATCGGGGTAGCCTCGGGCGCCGTGTGCTCGCTTCGTATTACGCCGATCGGCGTGAGCGCTATTCTCTCCATTCCTCCTGCCCCGCCACGTCACATTGCGCCGAAGGGAATGAGAGGCGAGCTCGCTCGCGATCTCGCCTCCGGTATGACCTATGCCTTGACGACCTCGGTTTCCACCTTGATCCCTGCCTTTTCGTAGAGCTGTCCGACCGGACAGGTCCGCATTACCTTGTCGAGTGTTCGCTCGAGCGTCTCGAGACTCTCGTTTGACTCGATATGTACCACCGCCCGCGCAGCCGTGATGGTGGATTCCGTATCGGGCTTATCAGCGTCGACCTCGACCGTGAACTTCCGATAGGACACCCCGGAGTTCTTGGCGACGACGGCCCAGATCGTGGAAATGCAGCCCGACAACGACATAACGGCGAGCTCGAGCGCGGTCGGGGCCACATCCTGGCCGCCCTTTGCTCCCGGCAGATCGAGAACGAGACCGTGGTGTCCGCCGTTGTCGACGATAGACTGAAAACACCCTTCGACCAGTTTTGCTGTTGATTTCATGAGAGATCCTCCGTTGCTGAGAACAAATCTATGTGAAGCCGTCCCCGGGACGGCAATCACTGCTTCGCCTGACACTCCGGGCAAATGCCTTCGAAATAGATTCGATGGCCGGTTATCTGATACCCGAAGCGTCCCTCGAGGCTGTGCTCGGTTCTCTTCATGAGGTCGAGCTCCTCCTCGGAGAATTGGGCGTACCTGCGTACCCTGTGACAACTTCGACAGATCAGGTGATGGTGATGGTCTTCCGGGCGCAGCTCGGCCGTCTCGTAACGCGCCGTCCCATCGCCAACGTCGATTCGCTCAATCGCCCGAGAGTTTCGCATCAGCTTCAATGTACGATAGACCGTTGCCAATCCGACCTTCCGGTGAGCTTTCCTGAGGCGATCGTGAATCTGGTCCGCAGTCAGACTTTCATCGCTCGAGCTCAGAAGTCCGATGATGAGTCGCCGCGCCTCAGTGGAGCGGTAGCCCGACTCGGATCCCTCCAGCCCCTCTTTCGCCAATTTCGCCTCCTCATCACATTTGATAATGATAATCATTCGCATGATAACGGAGCTTCGCGAGTCAGTCAATAGCCGACTCGAGCAGCGAAGGTTGTCTGCGAAGCTGTGCACGGCCGCGCGTTGTTTAGCGATCGTTTACGTCCCCGTTATGGCAAACGGTTGATGCGGCGAATACTCTTGCCGCTGAGAAACAGCGGAGGCATAGATGCGAGGAGCCTTGACGGCATTCATTCTACTCACTCTCGCCGCCTCGTCCGGCGGAGCTGCCGACTATCGACTCACCGAGGAGTCGGCCACCGCGCTTGCCGTCGAGAAGAACCTCGCGCTTGCTTCCTCACGTGTGCTGCTCGAATCAAAACGCATCGTCTCGGACACCGCTATGGGTGTATTCGTCCCCGGATTGACGGCGAATGGCGGCCTGTCGCGCGCGAATCAGGAGACCTCGGTACCCGCGCCCGGGACTCCCTATCACTGGACCGGGACGCTCGGAATCACGGCCTCAGTTGCAGTATCCGCAGCCTCTATCCAGGGGGTCCGAACAGCAAGACTGGATTACCAGGCGGGAAGAATCTCTCTTGAAGAGGCACAAAACGCGATAACCCTCCAGGTTCGAAAGAGCTTCTACCAATTGATCCTCCTCGAAAACCAGCTCACTGTGTCGAAAGCGAGCATTGCCACTGCCGAGCAGACACTTGAGCAGGTGCGCACCGACTACGCAAATGGGCGCGTGCAGCGGCTGACGGTCCGTCAGGCCGAGCTCTCGCTTCAGAGCGCGAGGCTCCTCCTCCAACGCCAGATGGTCCAATACGACAACGCCTTGGCCTCGTTCAAGAACGTTCTGGGAATCGCTCCGACCGCTGCCGTTGAGCTCGACGGCAGCCTCGAGATTTCGCCGGTATCGGTGGCAGACGGAGTGTCGGACGCCTCAGTGGAGCAGCGGGTCGACGTTCGCGGTATCGAGGCCCAGATCGCTCTCCAGCGGAGCAAGGAGCGCGCCTCCTATCTGTCTCTGATTTCACCGACGCTCACGGTCTCAGCGTCGATATCGCCCTCGTTCCCCGACCCGTTCAGCTCGAACAATCCGCCCGGGAGCACGTGGAACGACAGGGGGAGCGTCTCCGTGTCGCTGTCTGCCGGCTCGCTTCTCGGCTTTCTGCCGTTCGTTCCGCAAAACGTGAATCTTCAGATGACGAGGAAGACGATCGAATCGCTGGAGATCCAGCTGCAGGAGACGGCGGCTTCGGCCCGAACCGAAATAGAGTCGCTCGTCCGTTCTCTGGAAGCCTCGAGCGCCGCAATCGACTCGCTGAAGGCGAGCGTGAGTCTCGCCCAAGAAAGCTATGACCTTACCCGGGAAGCCTACGGCCTAGGAACCGCAGACTTCCTGACACTGAAGTCCGCCGAGGACGATCTCTTGAAGGCCCGGTACGACGTCTTGAGTGAGGAGTACACCTACCTTTCCTCTTTGATTAGCCTCGAGTACGCCACGGGCATGAGCTTCAGGGGCAGCAAGGAGTAGGAGATGAAGAAACGGTTCGCGGCGCTGCCGCTGCTCGCCGGCGTCATTATCGTCGCCGTCGCCGGGATTATCGTCTGGAACAACCTTGCTGGTCGCCCCCTCTTCGCAAAGGCCGGCGCTGCTGCCGCCGCACCCCCCGCACAGGCTCCCGGTTCTGCCACCGGGCCGGGAGGCGGAGCGGCGCCGGCGCGCGAAGTCACGGCCGGACGGCCGACGGGAAGAGTGCAGACTCATCCCGTGGAGACGCAAACCGCAGAGATCGGTTCGCTGCGCAGCGTGGTAAAACTCACCGGGGAGGTGGCCGCCGCTACACGGGTCAACGTCTTTCCCGAGGTCGCGGGAAAGGTCGATCAGATCAACGTCGCTGTGGGTTCCCGAGTGGACACCGGAGCGACCCTGCTCACCGTCGACCCATCCCGGCCGGGGACCCGCTATGAAGCGAGCCCCGTTCGCTCGCCTATAGCGGGCACGGTCATCGATATTCCCGTCAAGCGGGGACAAACGGTGACAACCTCGACCGCGACGGTCACAGTTGCCACAATATCCGATCTCGAGATGAGCGTACGAATACCCGAGCGCTACGCCGCCGTCGTCGATCGCCGGTCGATCGCCCGCGTCACCTTCGATGCACTGGGGGGAAAGAGCTTCGACGCACGCGTAAAGCGGCTTCAGCCGGTAATCGACCCGACCTCACGTTCGAAGGAGGTTGTCTTCGCGATTCCCGCAGGCACACCGGGCATCGAGCCGGGAATGTTCGGAAGCCTCGAGCTGGTGGCCCGTCAAGTCGACAACGCAGTCATCGTGCCGTTCGAAACGATAGTGCAGGAAGGAGATCAAAGCTTTGTCTTCATCGCGCAGGAGGGCAAGGCGATAAAGCGTCCGGTATCGGTCGGCCTCCTCGCCGGGGAGATGATCGAGATCAGAAGCGGACTCGCCGGGGGAGAGTCGGTAATTTCCACCGGGCAGTCATTCCTCGAAGACGGATCGCCCATCTCGGTAGTCGGTCAGACTGCCGGCAGGGTCGGAACGGCACAGAGCCGGCAGTAGGCAATCGGAGCAAGGGAGGCGATAGATGTCGTTCGTGAAACTGGTCGTTCGTCGTCCGGTTACGATGCTCATGATCTTCGTGGTCCTCATCGGTCTCGGCATCTATGCGGTTACTCGGGTTCCGATCGATCTATTTCCGAGCTTCAATCCCCCCATATTGAGCGTTTCCACCAGTTACCCCGGCGCCGGTCCCTCGGAGGTCGAGCGCGACGTGACGGAGCCGCTCGAAGCGGCACTTTCGGGAATCAGTGGAGTAGACAGCATTCGTTCGACCTCCGCGGAAAACAGCAGCCAGGTGCGGCTTTCGTTCCTGTGGGGAACCGATACCACCGAGGCAGCGAACGATATTCGGGATCGCCTCGGATCGATCGTCGGACATCTTCCGGACGGGGCGGATACCCCGCGAATCCACAAGTTCGATCCCAACGAGCACCCAATCCTCAGCATCGCGGTCCTCGGACCGGGCACGGCGGAACGGCGCAGGGAAATAGCCGAGAGCTACATCCAAGCCGAGCTTCAACAGATAGAAGGCGTCGGTCAGGCCGAAGTCGTGGGGGGGTTGGCACAAACCGTGCGCGTGGATCTGGATCAGACCGCGCTTGCTGCCCACGGGATCCCGGTCACGTCGGTGGCTTCCGCAATCAAGACGCAGAACATCGAGACCTCAGCAGGCTCGATTCCTCAAGGAACCCGCAAGGCCCTTATCCGCACCGCGGGTGAGTACCAATCTCTCGACGACCTGAAGAATGTGGTCGTCGCCTATGCGAGCGCTGAAGGAGGTGCACGGCAATCGGCGGTGGGACCGCGACCGGTCCTGCTCAAGGAGGTCGCCGATGTGTCGTGGGGATTCGAGGAACCGAGCCGCAGGGTCTATATCAACGGTGAGCCCGGGGTGTACGTCTCGGTCGTCAAAGAAAGCAGCGCGAACTCCGTCCAGGTTGCCAATGAGGTCTACTCACGCATCGAGCAAATCGCGAATACGCTACCTACCGGGATTACCTTGAAGGTTACGAGCGACACGACGACGACGATTCGCTCCTCGCTCAACCAGGTCACCCGGTCGCTGCTGCAGGGCGGACTTCTCGCCATGCTCATTCTCTTCCTGTTTCTCAGGAACCTTCGGACGACCCTCATCATAGGAATAGCTATTCCGGTATCGATGCTCATCACCGTCCTCGCCATGTACTTCGGTGGGCTCACTCTCAATGTCATTTCGATGTCCGGCCTGATTCTCGCCCTCGGGATGACGGTCGACTCCTCGATCGTCGTCCTGGACAACGTGTACCGTCACCGTTCGACCGGGATGGAGGTGAAGCTCGCGACCGTCAACGGGACCCAGGAGATGATCACCCCCATCACGGCCTCTGCGCTGACCACGATAAGCGTCTTCCTGCCGATTCTGATCTTCAAAAACTCGCTCGGCTTCCTCGGCGTCATCGTTGGAGATATCTCGTTCACCGTCGTAGTAGCGATCATTGCCTCCCTCTCGGTCGCGACGCTTCTCATACCCGTACTTGCGAGCACCTATCTCCCGCTTCGAACCCCGGAGCAGCGCACGCACCATGTGAGGCTCTTCGCGATCATCGATTCCGCGATGGAACGGTTCTTCGAATGGTTGGAGAGCGGCTATCAGAAGGCGCTCGCCGCGGCACTTCGCCGCCGCGGGCTCACGATCGTCGCAGTCCTTGCAGTTTTCGCAGTCTCGCTCTCGCTCATCCCGAAGGTGGGAGTCGTATTCTCCGGCTCGACGGCTGAAGACAACGTACGTATCAGTATGCGGCTCAGAGAGGGTACGAGACTCGAGGTGACCGAGGCCGCAGTACTTCGGCTTGCGGGGCTCCTTCGCACCGATGTCCCGGCGATCGAGAACATCGTGGCCACGGCGGGTTCCGGAGGAACGCGAGGCAGCAACTCCGGGTGGATCAATATCACCCTCCCCCCGGTGGAATCGGCCACGTTTACCGCTGACGACGTAATTCGCGCGGCAAGAAAATATTCCGGCGAGCTTCCCGGCATGCAGATCGGATTCAGCCAGAACCGAGGGCGATCGATCTCTGGATCGAATCCGGTCGACGTCGTCGTCCGCTCCCGCGACATGGAAGCCGCGACCGAGGCCGCCTACCAGATTCAGCGCCTCCTCGCCGAGCAGTTTCCCGAGGTGACCGAGCCCGACGTCGACGTGACGGCTGCGCTTCCGGAGATCCAGGTGGTCGTCGACCGGCTGCGCGCCTATGACCTCGGAGTCGCCACCTCGCTCGTCGCAAACGAGGTCGGCGGCGCAATGAACGGTGTGAGCGCGGGCAACTTCCGCACCGGCGGCGTCAACTATCCGATTTCCGTCGCTCTACGAGAGCAGGATCGTGCTTCGATTCCAGACCTCGAGCGGATTTTCGTAAAGAATACTGCAGGAACCCAGATTCCAGTCTCCGCGGTTGCCGGTATCCGGCTCGGCACCTCGCCGGTGTCGATCCAACGAGAAGACGAACAGCGTACCATTCACGTCACGGGAGGACTCAAGGAAGGGTACCAGATCGCAGAAGTGCAACCCCGAATCACCGAGGCCATCTCCCGTGGCGTTATCATCCCGGAGGGGGTAACCGTCGAATCGAGCGGAGAGCTCACCGCCATTCAGGAGACCGGTTCGCAGATCGGCATCATTCTCGCGATCGCGATCGGGCTCGTGTTCGCCGTCATGGCCGGACAGTTCGAGTCGTTTCGATCGCCCTTCATCATCTTCTTCTCGATACCGTTGATGTTTATAGGGGTCCTGGCACTCCACTTCTTCGTCGGAACCCCTCTTTCGATGTTCTCCTTCCTCGGCCTGGTGATGCTCGCAGGAATTGTTGTAAACAACGGCATCGTACTGGTAGACTACACCAATCTCATGCGGGTGCGCGGCAGGGGACCCATCGATGCATGTTTGGAAGCGGCGCGCCACCGGATGCGGCCGATTCTGATGACGACACTGACCACGATACTCGGCATGGCCCCGCTGGCCTTCTTCCCCGGGAGCGGTGCGCAGATAACCCAACCGATTGGAATGACGATCGTCGGCGGGCTCGCCTCGAGCACCATCATAACGCTGTTCCTGGTGCCTGTACTCTACTCCATCATCGCCGGAAAGGTGCCCATTCGAAAGATCGATCCAAACGCAACGGAGACTGCATGAACGGCTCGATACTTCTCGTCGAAGACGACAACGACATCGCCGATCTCATTACCCTCTATCTGCGCAAGGACCATTACGAGGTGGAGATAGCGCCGACCGGTGAGACGGCGCTCGATCGGGTTCGTGAGAAGCCGTGGGATCTCTTCCTGCTCGATCTGAACCTACCGGGAATCGACGGTTTCCGGGTGCTGGAGGAAATACGGAGCTGCTCCAAGTCCCCGGTTATCGTGATCACTGCGCGGACCGATGATGCCGACGCCATCTATGGCCTCGGCGCCGGAGCCGACGAGTTCGTCACCAAGCCGTTCTCTCCGAAGGTGCTCGTCGCGCGTGTGCGTGCAATGCTCAGGCGGGCTGCAACGAGCGCCGATTCTGCCGACCCCTCCGTGAGCCGCTACCGCTTCGGGGATTTCGAGCTCGACACGGAGGCCTGCGTGCTCAAGCGCAAGGATAAACAGCTCTCGGTTCCGCCGAAGGAGTTCGATCTCCTCTGCTACCTCGTTAGCCACGCCGGAACGCCTCACACACCCGAAGAGATCTACGCCAACGTTTGGGACACTCACTTCGGGGATCTCGCGAGCGTCGCCGTCCACATCCAGCGCCTCAGAAGGCGCATCGAGCCGAACCCACGATCTCCGGTCTACATCTGCACTCAGCGCGGCTACGGCTACCTGTTCGATCGAGAAGCACTGAAGTGACGCTCAAGCGGAGATTTCAGATCCTGATCGTCGGACTGATTGTCGCCCCGCTCGTCGCCACCATCGTCGTCGGATGGGTCACCTATTCTCTCAATCGACAGAACACCGAGCTGAGCGAGTTCCTCCAAACCCGCAGGTGGATCGAAGACACCGTCGAACAGGGGCTCATGGACGGGTCTATCCCCGCCCCCGATCCGAATGCCCCCGCGAAGATACTCGTAATCAGGGGAGAACGAGATATCGTCTTCTCCTCGGTACCGGGCCTGAGACCCGGTCAGACGGTTCGTTCACCCCTGTCCTCATTTCGCAGGGCTATGGGAAATCCTGCGAAGATAGCGGTCGACCGAGTCGCCACCGCCGACGGCCGTGAATTCCAGGTCATTCGAGAGATGCCCCACCCTCCCGCCAGAGAGGTTGGTCCGCGCACGATCAGGTTCTGGATTCCCTTTTTCATCTTTGTCGTGCTCCTCGTGGCGTCGTCGCTGATCGGCTCTATCGCCATGACTTGGTTCCAACGTCGCGTCTTCGCTCTTCAGCGGGCGACGGGCCGCATCGCGAACGGTGACCTCGAGACGCCCGTCGATTCAGACGGGAACGACGAGCTCACGCAGCTCGCCGCCGATCTCGATTCGATGCGTACGGCACTGAAAGAGGATCTCGCCCGCCGCTCACGATTCCTCATGGGAGTCTCGCACGATCTCGCCACCCCCCTTACCACGATCAAGGGCTACCTCGAGGCGCTGCGCGACGGCGTGGTAACAGGTTCGAAAGAGACGAAACGCTCGCTCGAGGCGATGTGGACCAAGGCGGAGCTCCTCGAGGAGCGGATCTCTGAGCTCATCGGGTTCGTCCGTCTCGAGACCGGTGAGTGGAGGATGCAGCGTGAGGAAATCGATCTCGTCTCGCTCCTTCTGTCGCTCGCCGCTTCCCTCGGACCCGACACCGAGGTTCTGAAGCGGCGATTCGAGACGAAGATCGATCTACAGCCTCCGGTCGTCATCACCGCGGACTCCCGGCTCCTCGAACGGGTCTTCGAGAACCTCTACCACAACGCAGTTAGATATACGCACGAAGGGGACACCATCCGGTTGACCGCCGAATCACACGACGGAAACGCCATCCTTGTAACCCTCGAGGACAGCGGGCCCGGCCTCGGAGAAGGCAATCCGAACCGGCTCTTCGAGCCCTTCACCCGCGGAACAAGCGGACGAAACGAACCTGGCTTCGGGCTGGGGCTGGCAACGGTGCGATCCATCCTCGACAGTCACGGATTCGAGATCTCCGCCGGGCGCTCGAAGCTCGGCGGCGGCGCATTTCGCATCTTGATGCATCGAGCCGATTCATAGTCCTGCGAATCGTACCTGTGGTTGCCCGTGCCCGGCGCGTGTGGTAGCTTGGTTCCCATCGAAAATCGTTCAATGGGGGACGCATACATGGGCAAGAAGCTGCAATTTCCACCCGGCTTTCTCTGGGGAGTCTCGACCGCGGCCGGCCAGGTTGAGGGCGGGGCCGATGAGGACGGGCGGGGCCCCTCGATCTGGGACACCTTCGCCGCCCAACCCGGGAGAATCGCGGGGGGAGCCACCCCCGCGGTTACCTGCGACTGGTACCATCGTTCGGAAGCCGACCTCGACCTCATGCAGAGGCTCGGAGTGCCCAATTGCCGCATGTCGATTTCCTGGTCTCGCGTCATCCCTGAGGGGGAGGGCTCTGTCAACGACAAAGGGCTGGCCTACTATGACCGGCTCATCGACGCTGCCCTCGCCCGAGGGATTCAACCCTGCGTTACTCTCTACCACTGGGACCTTCCGGCCGCGCTCCAGCCATCAGGCGGATGGGCAAACCGGGCCACGGTCGAGGCCTTTGCGAAATACACAGAGACCGTCGTCCGACGGCTCGGTGACCGGGTGAAGCATTGGGTCACCATCAATGAGCCCTGGTCGATCGCAGCTCTCGGATACCTCGAGGGGGCCCACGCCCCGGGGATGAAAGACCTCCCGACTGCGCTCAAGGTGAGTCACAATCTGCTTCTCGCCCACGGCAGGGGGGCGGCGGTGATCCACTCTCTCGGTTCGAGAGGGTCAGAGGTCGGATTCGCGCATCCCCTCGAGTGGGTCGTCCCCGCCTCACCCGCAGAGAAAGACATGCAAGCTGCCAATCGGCGAGACGGCGCGGTCAACCGCTGGTTTCTCGATCCGGTATTCCGCGGTGCCTATCCGGCAGACATGATCGAATGGTACGGCGCCTCGGCTCCAAAGGTGGAGCCCGGTGACCTCGAAACGATTGCTGAACCGATCGACTTCCTCGGTGTCGATTACTACACGCGTACCGTCATTGCCGACGCCCCGAACGGAGACTTTCTTGCGACTCGTCAGGTTCAGTATCCCTTCGTTCCCCATGCCGAGATCGAGGTGTGGGAAGTCAACCCCGAGGGTCTCTACCGGGCTCTCATGCGCCTCCATCGTGAATACGACGCCCCTTCGCTCATCATCACCGGCAACGGGACCTCCCTCCCGGACGTCCCGGGAGCGGACGGTGCTGTCCACGACCCGGCACGTATCGAGTTCCTCAGGCGCCACATTGCTGCCGCCTGGCAGGCGATTCAAGACGGGGCAAGCGTGCGCGGTTACTTCATCTGGTCGATCCTCGACAATTTCGAGTGGAACCTCGGCTTTACCAAGCGCTTCGGCCTCACCTACGTCGATTTCGAGACGCAAGAACGCATCCCGAAAGATAGCGCCCTCTGGTATGCATCGGTAGTCCGGGAAGGCGCTGTTACGATCGAAACTTGACAGATCTCGAGAACGAGCCGGATAATGTTCGTCACAGACGAAGGGCGGACGATTGAAGTTTCAAACGCGACTTCTTTTCACCTACTCGGTGCTCGTGTTCTTCTTGACGGTAGTCCTCGGCATTACGTTCTACACCTATACCTCCCGCCTCTTCGAGAATAACGAGGCGGTGCACACGATCAACTTCAACCTGCTCACTTACTCAATACTGAAGAACTTCTACTGCGTCGTGGTCATTTCACAAGCGGGGGACTTCTTCTCCAGCAACTTCATCAACCACAGCCAGATTCACTTTCAAGGACCACCGTTTTCACAGCTTCCCGGATACACGGCGGCCGAGGTGAAGCCCCCCGACGGAGTCGCTTTCTCTGATTCAGGAAGCCGAGCCGAAGCGCTCGTGGGATCCGGCCGGTGGCACGTGGAGTGCCGATGGTCCGGGCCCGAACGGCCCGCCGGCTAACGAGGTAGCGCCCGTATAGCACGCGCAACCTCCTTCGGCAATCCTGAGAGGGTTTCGATACCGTCGAAGGAGGTTGCGCCGAGGAAAGAGGCAAACCGCAGGAGCCCTCGCGTGAGCGCACCGGCGAAGGCGCCGTTTGCCTCGAACCAGGCTTCGATCCAGAGCCCATTGACGATGAGGGCTCGGTTCGTGCGGTCGAGCCGCATATCGATTCGTGCGACGAGACGATCGCCGTACAACACCGGCAGCGTGTAGGGACCGTAGCGACGCAGGTGATCGGGCCGGTAGATCTCCCAGGTGTAGTCGAAGTCGAAGAGCTTCTTCGCCCGCCCGCGTGCGCTCACGTACTCCAGCGGCGAGAGGAAGACCGCCTCCTCTTCGGTCGTCGGCCCGTGAACGTCCCAGCCTTTCGGTACGCCTCCGGCCGACAGCTCCTTGAGGAGCGAGAGGTCCTCTGCGGCTGCATACGTGGATGATTTTGAACCTTCGGTAGTCACCGGAACGAGCTCTCCTGACTCAAGCAGCTCGTCGAACCGGCGGTCCGCCTCGTCGTCTGGGATCCGTGGCTCGGTGAGGCCGCGAACGATGGCCCGAAGCTCCCGCCTGTCGACCAGTGACCGTTGAGCAATCCCCTTGCGAATGAAGCGGTCAACTGCCTCAGACTCGGAGACGGAGTGCCGGAGCTCCTCGGGGGCAATCCTCTCCAGGAGATCGTACACCCGCTCCCTGCCCTCTCTTCGGTGGGTCATGAGCTCGCCGACGAGCCAGAGAAAGTAGAGGACAACCCCGGTGTCCTTTCCGGCGCGGTAGTGCTCGACCTTGGTTCCGTCGAGATCCCTGCTGCGTACCGGCCCTTGGTCGGATATGGTCCGGCGCACCTTCTCCACGAGCCAACGGTTCTCGTCCGCGAACACCTTCCATCGCTCCTGGGACCGCCGCCGTTCCATCAGCGGGCGCCAGAAGGGAAGATCCTCCATCGGGTAGATGTCCAGATGACCGCCGTAGTCGAAGAACCGTCGCTCCTCGTAGGCGAGCTGATGCATGTACTCGGGCTGGAAGTCGGCAACGCGCCCCCAGAGAACGATCTCGTGACTTTGAGCCACGACCGAAACGGGATCGACCTGTAGCGCCTCGGCGGCCCGCATCGCGCTCGCGACACCCGCCTTGCCAGCCCATCGTCGTCCGGGCCAAAGCCCCTGTTTTCCGAGGATGAATCTGCGGTGCGTCTCTTTTGATATCGTAGCTTCGCTCTTCATGGTGCTGCTCTCGACAGGTCTCACGCTGCGCGTACTGACGGCAGGTGCGGCAACCTTACTTCACCGTCGATCGTCGAGACAAGAGGGGAGCGGGCGTGGTATAAGGTTCGGCATGGATGGAAGAAATCGAAGCGACATTCGACCGGGGCTCCGGGTGTCGATCGTGCTCAAGAGGGATCAGCCAACCGGAAGTCTAACCGAGGGGGTGGTTGCGCGGATCCTCACGAACTCGCCTCATCATCCCCACGGCATCAAGGTGCAGTTGGAAGACGGCCAGGTCGGACGGGTCAAGGAAATCCACGGAGGATCCCACTGATTTGCCGCCCGGTGCCCGGCCGAGAGAAAACAGGGAAGTTCAGCTATGCGAGAGTATTGATCTTCGCACCCAGATAACCGGGCAGATTCATGTTGCTCATCGCTACTGACTTCATGGCTGCTCCGTTGCCTCCCCCGTCGTCGCTGTCGCCGTCGTGCTCGGCTTCACCGGGCTTTTCAGCCCCGCCGAGTGTCGACAGCTGGGCGGCCTGGAGCAGACCGCTGTGATTGGAAAGTGGTTGAATCATGGTACACCTCCCTGTTATACCGTTATCCTCCTTTTCGGCGCGAAAGATGAGAAGAAAATGAAGTTGAGCGCTGTTTCTTTGGAATTTCGAAATCTTTTGCCCGTCACACGGCGCGCGGAAGCCCGAGGGAAGGACCTCCTGCTATTGCAGCCCCAACCGCTCCTTGACCACCCGAGAAAGGAAAGGGGGATAGGGCTCCCAGGAACGGTCTCCGTAGCCGCCTGACATGATGTAGGCCGACGGTATGTTCCGCGCTTTCAGAAACTCATAGATCAGAAGATCGCGCTCGAGCATCTGCTCGAGGCTAAGCTGGAGTAATGCGGTCGACGGGAGCCCGTCGTGCTCGTAGGGATCGGCCCCCAGCTCTACGAGGGCGATGTCCGGAATCGGATAGCTCGAGAGCCGTTCGAGCCCCTCGGCGAGCCGCGTGTTGTACTCCTCCTCCTCTCCGTGCTCGATGGGTATGTCGATGTCCGACGGGGTGTAGACCGGATTGGGAGTGCCGTCGGACAGCATTTTTGGAAGATCCAGGGGCCAACCGCTCGCCATGTGGGCGCTCAAGGTGACGATCGAGTCGTCTCCGTGCGTTATCGCAGCCACTCCGTCGCCCTTATGAGCGTCGACGTCGATAACCCATGCAGTTCTGATCCGCCCTTCGGCCTGCAGCTTCCGGAGCGGTATGACGATGTCGTTGATGATGCAGAAGCCGGCACCGAAATCGCGATGGGCGTGGTGACCGCCCCCTGACAGATAGAAGCAGAAGCCGCGATCGAGCGCCTCTCGACAACACTGATAGCTTCCGGCCTGGGGTCGTAGCGACCGTTCGAACATCTCCCCCAGCGGACGTTTTGCGTTTGTAGGATTGTACCGGTAGTAGTTGCCGTTCTCGTCGATGAGCTCGTAGACCTCGATCAAGACCTGCTCGACCTCGTCGGAGAAGAGACGTGCGACGTACTCCGGTGAATGAACTCGCTCGAGGTCCTCGCGCGTCAGGGCGGTTCCATCGTCTCCAATTAGCCACTGCTCCTCGAGCGGTCCGAGAGTGGGGTCGCGCCGAAGTGCATCGATTATCTTCATTACTCGGTCAGGTGGCGCAGGAATTTCGATGCCGAAATCTGCAAGTGGTGGCCTATGGGCCGTGCGGTAGAGAATCATGGTGGCATATTACCCGTCCTGGCGACGCATGCCAATCCGCTCAATACATCTACAGTCCGCCTCAATCTCCCGAGTAGAAGGAGTAGCGGTTCTTACCGAGCCGCTTGGCCGTGTAGAGTGCCTTATCGGAGCGCGTGATGAGTTCCTCGGGTGTAGAGCCGTCCTCCGGATAGAGAGCGATTCCGATACTGAAAGTGGGCTCGACGACGGCATCGGCAACGCTCACCGGCTCGTGGACGGCCGCAAGAAGACGCTCGGCAATTGTCGCGGTATGGGCTTCCGACTCCACCTGTGGAGCCGTGATGAGAAACTCATCACCTCCGTATCGGGTTACCGTATCGGCCTCACGCACCGCCTTTCTCATGCGGTCGGCGATCGCTACGAGAAGTCGATCCCCTTCCCCGTGGCCGTAGGTGTCGTTTACCTGCTTGAAGCTGTCCATATCGATCGTCATGACCGCAATTATCTCTCCGCGGCGTTTTGCACGCGCGATTGCCGAGGAGAGCTGATCGTTCAGCAACACTCGATTGGGCAGGCCGGTGAGGTAGTCGTGCGTCGCCATGTTCTCAGCCCGTTCCTTCGCCCGCTCGAGCTCGCGCTCGAGCTCCTTGAGCGGAGTTACATCGGCGACGTGTACAAAAAGGCCCTGAACCTTGTTGTCGACGACGTGCGGCGTGTAGGTCGCCAGACTGTGCCGCGTGCCCCCTCCGGGGATGTTCAACTCACGCTCGAACACCTGGATCGCACCCGCGTATGCGCGATCGATGTAGGGTTTGTTCAGGGAATAGAGACGTCCTCCGAGAAGCTCTTCCATCGTCAAGCCTACGAGCTGCTCCCTCCCCATTCCGAACCAATCGCGATAGGCGGCATTGGCGAACCGACAGATTCGATCGAGATCCCAATAGGCGAGCATTGCGTCAACGTTCTCCACCGTCGAGAGTACGATTTGATGGAGCTCTTCGAGCTTCTGCGGGCTCGGCCTGTAACCGCTAGACATCGTGCCTCCTCTGGAGCGCCTTTGCTCAAAATATACTACCGCCCACCGCAACCCTCAATCCTCTGTTCTGCAACGAGGATTCGGCTGCTTGACGCCACGAGGTAATCGCCTACGTAACTCTCACTGATGCGCTCCACTCGTCACCTGCGTACCCGGACTCCGTTACCAGACCGAGTATCACTGCCGCATCGTGGTGGGTCCCGTCGGGAATCCGCACCTCAGAAACACGGTTCTGCGACATCAGCACCCCCTCCGTCTATTGTACCCTATTGCGAGAAATCTGCCGGATTACACGTCGAGTTGCAGCACCGTCCACCCGCGAGAGCTCTTTCGGCCAAGCAAGAGCAAAGACTCCAGGTAGGCCGCCGGCGGTGAGGCTGTTCGTTCTCATTCTTGCAAACTGGGCGGCAATACGGCCGATCTTGAGATTCCTCAAGATTCGATGCTCCCACACGAGCACCGAGCTCACGGACAAGGCCATCTGCTGTGCCTTCAACTTTCCCGCTATTCACGGTGCCGTTGTCATGTTCTGCTGGTTGGTCATCGCAAACGTGACTGTCCTGCCTCCGTTCCTGCGACTGCACTCCATTTCTGCAAACGAGGTCCTTGGCCCTATTTCACTCACGTTTCTGACCGGGATTACCTCCGCCTTGATGGTTTCCTTCATCGTGTTCTATCCAACCGGGGTACTGATAACGTGATCCTCCTCGCGAACGCAGGCACGATCAGCCTCAGCGGGACGACGTCCGGAATTGTGCTCCTGGTTGCAGTTACGGTTGTCATGTCCGGATTCGTAGGACTCATGCTCTCCGGCAGCATCACCCGCCCCCTGCGCCAGTCCGCGCAGGCTGCACAGCGGATCTCGAACGGCGATTTGACCGCGAGGGTCGCCGTCAACAACCGAGACGAGCTCGGGACGCTCGCATCGGGGCTGAGTTCGATGGCGTCAGGATTGACGGGTTTGATCAAGGAAACCGGGTCGGACCGCCCTCCGCTGCGGATCTCGCGGTCATAGGCTCGGGAAACGTTCCCGTATTCTCTTTGCGACTTCGGCAGGGATCCGCGTTGGACGAAAGCTCTCGAGGTCGACGCACGCGACCTCGACTACCGCCTCGACGACGAGATTCCCATTCCGTTCGTGGACGATTTCCTGGTCGAGAACAAGATGAGCCGCGCCCAGCTTCTCGGGTCTGGTGCGCACGACGAGAACGTCCTCAAGACGCGCCGGCGAAATGTAGGAGATGCTGACCTTGCGAACCACGAAGGTAGCGTTTTCTTTCTCTACGAGTTGTCTCTGGGCAAATCCCATCTTGGCGAACCACTCGACCCTACCGCGTTCCATGTACCGCAGATAGTTGGCATGATATACCACGCCTCCTGCATCTGTATCCTCGAAATAGATCTTTACACGTAGCTCATCTTGACCGATTCGATTCTCCATGCCGCCCCGCCCCGGTATTCTTTCGGCCATTATACCGCGATTCGACTTCTTGCTGGAGTGGCGATACTGAGCACCGGCGGCGCGGTTACAATCGACAGGCGCGAAATTCCATACGATTCAGCTTGACTCTAACGTTACGTTATAGTTTATCTTCACCATATGTTGACTGTGAGCGAGGTTTCGCAGGTCACGGGGATCACTCCCCGCACCCTCCATTACTACCATGAGATCGGACTTCTCGAACCTTCACACGTTGCCGAGAATGGCTACCGCTACTACGATCAGGATGCACTTCTGCGCCTCCAGCAGATTCTGCTCTATCGGGAGCTCGAGCTGCCACTCTCCGAGATACGTCGTATCCTGGAAAGCAAGGGCTTCGACCTGCGTACAGCTCTCCGGCGACACAAGCGAGAAATCGAGAAGAAGATCGGACGGCTCAGGCGACTCGCTGCAACCGTCGACGAAACAATCCACCACATAGAGGGAGGAACCGCAATGAGCGAATCGCGGATGTTCGGAGGATTCACCGAGAAGGAAGAGAAGGCATACTCGGCGGAGGCGGAATCGATGTACGACGGGGAAACGGTTCGGGAGTCAAACCGGAGATGGAAGTCCTACGGGACAGACAAGCAGGAGCAGATCATCGAAGAGGCCAACCGGATATACGACGATCTTCGGGAGCTGCTGGGCGAGGAGCCCGATGCACCGACGGTTCAGGCGTGCATCCGGCGCTGGCGAGACCATATGGAATACTTCTGGACCCCGAGTCTCGAGCAACTCATCGGGCTCGCCGAGATGTACAACACCGACGACCGATTCAAGAGCAAGCTGCAGTCGCTCGATCCGAAGCTCCCCGCCTTCATGCTCGAGGCAGTTAGACACTACGTTGCGGCCCAAAGGGAATCTTCTTGACATTTCGGATCACTGAGTATAGACTCAGTGAGTTGCTGCTCACCATATGGTCTACGCCGCCGCGGCGAAGGATGCCGGCATGGGGATAAGGAATCAACAGAAGAAAGCGACCCGGGAGGCGATCGCCGAGGCAGCTCACGAGCTTTTTGCCAAGCAGGGACTACTCCGCACCACAACGGCGCAAATCGCGCGGGCGGCCGGGCTGTCACACGGGACCCTGTTTGTCCACTTCCCTCGCAGAGAGGATCTGCAGAGTGAGGTAATCGCGCGCGTGGGAACCAGAATCGCGGGCGCCGTCCACTCAGCGGCAGCATCGAGGGGCGACATCAAAGACGTCCTGCGGTCCCATCTTCGAGCAATCGCAGAAGAAGAGGACTTCTACATTCGCCTCCTCATCGAAGCGCCGCTACTCGGCCCTTCGGCCCGTTCGACACTCATTGGAATACAGTCGGCAGTCGCACATCACTTCTTCGGCAGCGAAAGCGGCCAACCTGCCGATGTTGGTGAGCCGGCGCTCTTGTTCAATACCTGGATAGGGCTCGTCCATCATTATTTGATGAATCGTGACCTGTTCGCTCCCGGCGTGTCGGTCGTCGAAAAATGGGGCGAGGTACTCGTACGTCATTTCGCGGATCTTATCGATCCGGCCAGGAGGAGAGGATGAAATCGTGTATAGCGTGCGGAATGCCTATGGAGAAAAGGGAAGACTTCGCCATGGGTGACGAATCCAAAGACTACTGCCGCTACTGCGCCCGTCCAGACGGGAGCATGCAGGACTACGGCGAGAAGCTCGTGAGCATGACGGACTTCATTGTCAGGACCCAGGGCATGGACCACGGCGCTGCCAAGGATGCCGCACGGGAAATGCTTGCCGTCCTTCCAGCCTGGAAGGATGTCCCGGGCCGCAACTAACGGCGCGTGCGCCATCAAATGGCGTGGTCGCGAATCCATTTCACCTTGTCGACCACCGGAACGGTGAAGCGCTCGAGCTTTCCGATGAGCTCACTTGGGTCATCGCTGACAGGGATCATCGAAAGGTGATCGGGGAGGATGAAGGAGGAGCCGACGGCGTGTCCGAGAAAATCGAGCAGGCGGTCGTAGTAGCCTGCAGTATTGAGGAAGCCCAGTGGCTTCGCGTGGATTCCGAGCTGCAACCAGGTCAGCACCTCGAAGAGCTCCTCGAGGGTCCCGAACCCGCCGGGCATGGCGATGAAAGCGTCGGACAGCTCCATCATGAGGGCTTTGCGCTCGTGCATGGTCGCAACGACGCGCAGCTCGCTGCATCCCTCGTAGGCGAGCTCCCTCCCCCTCAGAGTTTCAGGGATGACGCCGGTGACCCGCCCCCCGCCTTCGGCCGCGGCTCGAGCGACCGTCCCCATGAGCCCAACCTTCCCGCCACCGTAGACGAGCTCAGTTCCATGCGCGGCGATTGTTCGCCCGAGGCTCGCGGCTGCGAGACGAAAGGCCTGATCACCTCCGAAGCTCGACCCGCAAAACACGCAGATGCTCTTCATACGCCCAGTATAGTGACTCGAATCCGGTCTGGGAACCGCTTGCCGGGACCGACACGGTGAGCCGGCGCTCCCGCGACCGCTCGGGGCGCCTACGATCGAGTTTGCGAAGCTGCTCGCTCGAAATCGATTTTTATGCGGGTAATATTGACAAGCCAATTTTGCCCGGGTAAAATAATCCCATGAACGGAGAAAAATCCTATTCGGCCTTTGCAGACGCGGCTCACTTGGTCACCGGAACGCTCGAGGAGATGCTCAGGAAGACGAAAGAGTACCTTGATCAGCAGAATCCCGGACAGCTATTGATTTTCGACAACGACACCGGAGAGCAGGTGGACTATGATTTCACCGGCACCGTCTCGCAGGTGCTCGAGCGAGCAACAGGACGAGAACCCAAGAGGGGTCCCGGCCGTCCGAAGCTCGGAGTGGTCAGCCGCGAGGTATCGCTCCTCCCTCGACACTGGGAATGGCTCGACCGACAGCCGCAGAGTGCGTCGGCGACCATTCGGCGACTCATCGAGGCGGCGCGCAAAAACGGCCTGGGGGATGCGGACCCGCGGCTGCGAATCGAGGCTGCGGGACGATTCATGTGGGCAATCGCAGGCAACTGCGAGAACTTCGAAGAGGCCTCACGCGCGCTCTATGCCCACAATTGGGACGGTCTGCGTCAACTGACCGACGGCTGGCCGCAGGACATTCGAGAGCACCTCTTCTGGATGTTGAAGAGCGTCGTCGTTCCTGCCACGCTCTGAGAGGAGGCGGCCACACATGCAGATTGTGTTGTTGGTGTTTGTCGGTGTAGTAACGGGGGCGATGGTGGCGCTGCAGAACGTCATCAATGCTTCACTCGGCCGTTATGCGGGGAGCATCGGCGCCGTGTTCGTGGTCGCTGTGATCAGCGCCCTCTTGATGTTCGTGCTGATTCTTCTCTTCCCACGCCTTGCGACCCTCAAGGGTTTACCCGGTCCAAGTCAATGGTACCTTTACCTCGGCGGGTTGCTCGGGATCTTCATCGTGGCGACACCCGTCTTTCTCGTTCCGAGAATCGGTGCAACAGCAACCGTCACTGCGGTCGTGAGCGGGCAGCTCGTCATGGCGCTTGCCGCAGATCAGCTCGGCCTCCTCGGCACCCCCCGAATTTCCGTTACTATCACGCGAGCCATCGGCGTACTGCTCCTCGCTGCCGGAGCCTACTTGGTCGTACGCCACTGAGGCAGGATTTCTGCCGTCCGTTCGAGCGGTTACCCAATTGATCTGAGATAGAGGAGACCGTAGACCAGAAGCGATCCGGTCGCGCCTGCCGCCATCACGTAGGACCACCAGCCGGTGCCGGTCGACATCGTCAGCGTGAGAACGCCTGCAGCAAAGGTGACGACGACCGCAGTGAGGCCCCACCAGGCGAGCCCCGTCGCCGGCGCCTCGATGCGCGAGCACTGGGGAATCGCCCGAATCGCGCCGACGAGCAGCCCAATCGCGACGAGCACATGCAGCGCGAGCAAGACCGACGTCGCGAGGCGTGGGAAACCTCTTGTCTCTGACGGCATTCCAATGAGGTTCACCGCCATGCCGGCGAGTAACTGGACGAGGAGCATCAAGAGCTGGCCGCGGGCGTTGCTCTTCAGTGATTGGCTCGGTGATCTTGTGTGAGATGTGTCATCAGCGGACATTTTTCACCCCTTGCAGTTTTTTTGCTCGATCTTAGCATACCATTCGTAACAGGGTTGTGTGACCCAGTCTACCGGCCTGAAAAGCGGCCGGCAGGTGGTTGTCTCAGCAGCTGGGACACTCCGCGTCGACAACCTTCCAGGAGATCGTTCCGTCGGGCGAAATGTCCCAAGCGGCCACGAGACTACCCTCAACGTGCCCGTCGTCGAAGCCAGCATAAACCCACCGATTCGGGAGGAGAACGATCGAGCCCCGATCATGAAATCCCGGCGTTCCCCCCAACACCCCGCGAAAGGGAATGAGCTCAGGATGCTTCATAAGGTCGCTGCGCAGGGCCTGCTCGGGATCCGCGACCCCCAATTCCCGCAAGCGTCCGGCCGCTGATGGAGAGAGTTTGGCCTGCGAACCTCCGACGCCGAGGTCGCCGAGGTCCGGCGCCCATCCTGGAATCAATCGAAAGGTGGGCAGAATTTGCTTGAGAATGCGATTGCAGCCCTGTGGATCGACCGCGTGTGATACCACCCCCATGCCGACATGGTATGCGAAACTGCCGAACTCCAAACGAACCGACTCGGCATAGCGGGTCTCCTTCGGGGGAACCCCTGTCTCGTCAAACGGGTTCGACGTCGCAGAGGCGGGACTGATGTACACCTCTATGACACATCCGCTGGTCGACCGATAGAATTCGAGGCCCTTCATGCCGTTTCTTGCCACGGCATCCGCCACCTTGGCCCTCTCGCCTGAGAACACCTCGCGGGGATACCTGAACTCGAATCCGTACTTCTTGCTTTGGTATAGGTACCAACTGGCCTGAGGATCCACGTTGGATAGGGTCTGCTTCAGCCCTTTGACCTCGTTAGTGAGCTCGATGTTCTTCTGCTGCAGATCCCCGCGCTGCCTCAACGAGGCTACCACACCGAACGTGATGACCACGGCAGCCAGCACAAACGAGATGGCCAAGAAGACTCTCTTCACGTTGCTCCTCCTCTCTCCAGGTCGCGCGGATCAATAGGGGCAATCGACGCACTACTTTCGATGCAGCAGATCCCACTTGTTGCCGTAGAGGTCCCTGAATTGCGCGACCTTCGCGTAGCTTTCATCGCGGGGCTGTTCGAGAAACTTGACCCCTTTCTCCCTCATCGAAGCATAGTCACGGTCGAAATCGTCGGTCTCGAGAAACAGAAGAACGCGGCCCCCGGTCTGGTTCCCCACACGAGCCGACTGCTCGGAGTCGGCCGCCCGAGCGAGTAGCAGACTCGCAGAGCCCTGCCCACGGGGTGCGACAATGACCCACCGCTTCGTCTCGTCCAGCCGGGTGTCCTCAACCAGCCGAAAACCGAGCTTCCCCGTGTAGAACTCAATCGCTTCGTCGTAGTCGCGCACAACCAGCGCCACGGTGGCGATCCTCTGATCCAAACTCGATCGCGCCTCCATCATAGCACATGTTCGAGAACGAACCTTTTGACGACTTCGTAGAACTTGCGGCGCTCTTCTACGAGCGCGAAGTGGCCGGAGTGCTCGAATATTTCCAGACGCGCATCAGGCAGATTGCGGACAATCTCCTCGGCCATCGCGACATTCGTAATGAAATCGTGACGTCCGACGATGACCAGCGCCGGCACACCGATTCGCGGGAGCATTGGGCGGAGATCCATCGTAGCTGCTTCACGTTCGTTGAAGGTGGAGAGCGGCACCACACGAACTGGTAAGTCCTTCGTCCGCTCATGGAAGGAACGTGCGTTCTCGTCGAATGAGTGGAAGTAGAACTTCACCTCGTCTGCCCACAGACGGGTCATCTCCTCGTCGCTCGAGTACTCCCCCGCCCACTCCGCCTTCAAAGCTGCGAGCGATCGGTCGAACCAGGGCTGGTCTCGAAACTCCTCTACGGCCGCCTCCACGTCGTCGAGGAACTCTCCGAAGCGGGCCGAGGTGTCGTAGAGAACCAGCTTCGAAAGAGAGCCTGGGTAGGTAGCCGCATACTGCTGAGCCACCATCCCGCCGTGAGACCATCCCATGATCGCCGGGTGGTCGAGGCCGAGATGTCTTCGCAGGGCCTCGAGGTCCTCGACATAGTCGGATAGAAGATATGCCCGATCGGGTGCGTCGCCGGACAACCCTGAACCGCGCGGATGGATCGAGACGATGGTCAGGGCGTCGTCGAGCCCGGCAAAGTCGTCCCACATACGGGCGTCCATTCCAGGTCCACCTGAGTGCGCAATCAACACCGGCCCCGCTCCTCGCACCGAGTAGTGGATACGGACCCCTCGCAGGTTCGCCTCATATTCTCCAGAAACGAGCAGGGAACACCTCCTCCGTGAGTGTCCGAATTCTAACCGATGATTCCCCACCGTGCAACTGCAAGAGATTGAATGAAATCGCCCTTCGTGACAAACTCCCGCGAAAAGGAGGCGGTATGGTCTTCATCATTGCGGGTGGGATCCTGCTTCTCGCCTCGATCGGGCTGTTCGTTGCTGCCCGGCACCAACAACGGCGACTCCAACAGATGGCCTTGATCGAAACTTCGACGTCGGATCAGATCAGAGAGCTCGCAGAATCGGTGACCGCCGAGATTGGAATGGGCTCCTTCAGCGAGATCGTCGAAGTTAAGGGCACAATCGAGTGCGTCAACTCGCTCACCTCCGAGCTCAGCGAGACTCCGTGCATCTACTACTCGATGAAGGTGACTCGCGAGTACGAGGAGACCTTTTGGGCGGCCGACGGGAAAGGGAATCAATCTCAGCGAACGCGGCGAGGGTCGGAGGTGGTTTCGCGGAATACGAGGAGCACGCCATTCACGGTGCGGGACGAGAAAGGGGTGGTGAACGTCGATCCAGAGGGTGCATCATTCATTGCCGAGAAGGTGTTGTCACGATTCGAGACGGGAGATCGCTCCCGGGGAAGCCTCACGTTCGGGAATTTCAAGACGACTCTCGGCGCTGTCACGCGGACGGGAGGTCGCCGAACGATCGGATATCGTTTCGAGGAGTCCGCCATACCGGTGGGTCGAGAGATCTACGTCCTCGGAGAAGCTGCTGACAGCGACGGCCATTTGAGCATACGAAAGCCGGCAGAGACAGACACCCCGTTCATCGTGAGCCTGAAGAGCGAGGAAGAGCTTGCCCGCCGCGCAAGGCGTCTCACTTCCGGTTTGCGCTCCGGCGCCTGGGCGGGATGTGCTTTCGGCGCGGCCGGGGTGATTGTCGGCATCATCAGTTCAATATGAAAGGACCCGAGGCGAACCCCGGGTCCATTCGATCGGCCGCCTGCTGCCGGTCGTAGGTCTTGTTGTCGGCTGTTCTACTTTCCGGCGGGACGTGTTCCGAGTGTGACGTCGACCTTCTGCTGCGACCCGTTCCGATCGACAGTCAGTGTGACGTGCTCACCAACCTTCGCTTCCGACTCCAAGTAGGCACTGAGGTCTTGGAAGCTCGTAATCTTCTGACCGTTGATCGCGACGATGATGTCTCCGCCAACGGGAATTTCGGTGTTCATGACGGTTGCGACCTGATCGGCACCCTTCAGACCCGCCTTGGCGGCCGGGCTTCCGGAAACCACTGATGCGACCATGAGTCCCTGATCGACCGGAAGGTTCACTCCCGCTTGCTTGAGATAGTGAGCAAGGGCAGGTGAAAGGTCGATACCTGAAATCCCGACGAACGGATGCTCGGCTTGGCCATGTGCAATGAGCTGAGGCACGATCTTTTTGACGAGGTTCGAGGGTATCGCAAACCCAATTCCGTCGTTCGAATGGCTCGGGCTGATGATCTGCGAGTTGATCCCTACGACCTCGTCGCCGAGGGTGAGGAGCGGACCGCCGGAGTTCCCCGGATTGATGGGAGCGTCAGTCTGAAGAGCTTCACCGACGAACTGCCCGTTCGGGCTCTTGATGATGCGGCCCTTCGCGCTGACAACCCCGAACGTCAACGTATGCGAAAGCCCGAAGGGATTGCCGAGCGCGACGACGAACTGCCCCACCTGAACTCGGTCTGAGTTGCCGAGCTTGAGCGGCGGCGGAAGCTGCCCGCCCTGGATCTTCAACACCGCGAGGTCGGTGGACGGGTCCTTTCCGATCACCTTTGCCTGGTAGTTCTTGCCGCTCTTGAGCGTTACCACGACGTTCCGCGCGTGGGCGATGACGTGGTAGTTCGTAACGATGTGCCCCTGGTTGTCATAGATGAAACCGGAACCGACTGCTTGCTGCGGCACCGGCTGGCTGAAGAAGTTCTGAGACACGATGGTGCTCGTGACGTTCACGACGGACGGACCGGCGTTCTTGCCGACTGCCTCGACCTGTGATTCGATGTTGTTCGAAGGCTGGTAGGGTGCCGGCGCGTTCACGACGGCCTGAGGGGCACTGCCTGAGTCGTGCGAACCCTGCGCGAACATTCTCGGCGCGAAGACCGCAGCCGATGCAACCAATGCCGCCACGACGACGGCCGCCAACATCGGAACCTGAGCCTTCCGCCACTTGGACAGGTAGCTGAATAGTTGTTTCATAACATACGTTCCTTTTCCGGGCATGAAGCCCGGAGATCCTTGATCTCGAGACACGTCGGCGAGGAATGAAGGGGATCCCAAAAATTACAGCACGACGGAGGGGAAAGGCCGCCGCCGAAATCGTTCGGCGTCGGAGCGCCGTACTGCCGTCGTTGTGTCTCGGCTCGCTTGATTGCTCAAGCTCTGTGAAGAAGCTCTTGATGGATTATGAAGAAACCATGAACCGCCCGATATTTTTCATGAGCCTGCATCTCTGCTGGCAGCGTCGCCGAAAATGACCCAATGGGGCACCGAGAAG
>CAZDMH010000001.1:0-30964 GCA_964506755.1 uncultured Spirochaetales bacterium | reverse complement strand
GTTGTTTTGGGAAAACTCGATTACTGCCTCGATCTCGAGAGGGATTTGATCAGGGGTCGAACCGACGCCGATAGCCGTTCGGGCATGACGGCCCCGGTCGCCGAATACCTCGACAAACAAATCGGAGCATCCGTTGATGACCCTCGGATGGTCGGTGAACTCGGGCGGTGAGTTGACGAAACCGGTTACCTTCACGACCCGCGTGACTCTGTCGAGGGAGCCGAGCTCCCGCACTATGACGGCCAACAGCATGAGGCCGGTCGCGCGCGCATAGTCGTAGGCCTCTTTCGTCGTCACCTCTCGACCAACCTTCCCTGTGCACCCGCCTGCTTCAGTTCCGGCGAGGAAGAGTTGGTTGCCACTTCGAACTGCCGGGAGATAGTTGCCCGCCGGCGGCGAGATATCGGGAAGGTTCAGGTTCAATTCCTGGATTCTTTCAGTAGGGGTCGACATTCTTCTCTGCCTCCACGGCTTCAAAATACGGCTCGCGCCACCGGCCGGCAAATCCGGCAATTGCTAGCGTACGGTCTTCAGCCTGGAGGCCGCCTCGAAGTCCTCGATGGCGAGTTGGATCAATCGGTCGATGAGCTCGGCATAGGGAATGCCGCTGGCCTCCCAAAGCTTCGGAAACATGCTGATCTTCGTGAAGCCGGGGATCGTGTTGATCTCATTTACGAGGACTTCGCCATCCTCTCTGAGGAACATGTCGACCCGAGCCATCCCGCGGCATTCGAGAATCTCGAAGGCGCGGGTGGCTGTCTCCTGGACCCGCCGCACTGTGTCGGGCTCGAGGGCCGCCGGAATCGATAGGGTCGCGCCATTCTCGTCGATGTATTTTGCATCGTAGGAATAGAAGCCGCCGTGAAGCACGATTTCGCCGGGGACCGAGGCGACCGGTTCGTTGTTGCCGAGGACCGAACATTCGATCTCGCGCCCCACGACCGCCTCCTCAAGAACGATCTTCGTGTCGTATTCGAGGGCCTCCTCGATTGCCCGACCCATGGCGTCGAGCGAAGAGACTTTCGACACCCCCACCGAGGAGCCCATATTTGCGGGTTTGACAAATAGAGGGAGACCAAGCCGCTCCGCGGCCTTCTCCATCTTCAGGTGCGCCTGCTCGACTGAGTGAAACACCTCGAATTGGGCGACAGCGATGCCGCCCGCATGCAGCAAGCGCTTCGCCACATCCTTGTCCATTCCGATCGCTGAACCAAGTATGCCGGCGCCGACGCAGGGGAGGTTCGCGAGTCGGGCGAGACCCTGCACCGAGCCGTCTTCGCCGTAGGGACCGTGGAGAACGGGGAAAAGCACGTCGATAGAATCCCCTTTACCGCCGTCGTCGAGACTGACAAGCTCTCCGTGACGGTCGCCTGGAGCTATGGTAATTGCGTCCTCGAGCGAATTGAGCCGGATGGCACGCGGGTCGTCCGAGTCGAGCATTGGAAGTGAGGCGTTGTCGAGAAACCATTTCCCGCTCCGGTCGATACCGATGAGGACCGGTTCGTATTTGGAGCGATCAATTGCCCCGATGACGTTCTTCGCAGACTGAAGGGAGACCTCGTGCTCGGCCGACCGCCCCCCGAAGACGATTCCTACCCGTATCTTTCTATCCACATACCTTGTGTAGTCGGGTTTCGCATGGTTGTCAACCGAGGTCGACTATGCGCCTCGACGGAACTGCGGGTCATCGACGAGATTTGCGGACAATGAGCTTTCCATACATCCCTTCCGAAGCGTGATCGTAGTACTGACAGAGGTAGTAGTACACTCCGGGCGGTGGAGCATCGAAGGTGACCGACGACTCCGAATAGGTCGCGGTGCGAAGATTCTTCATCGAGCGCGGCTGAAGGACTGGAATCGAGGCAACGGCGTCCGGCATTCCCGTCATCGTGAGCACTGGATAGGGTGGCCCGATCGACGTGACTTCCGTTCGCGACGGCGACAGTGCGGTAACAACCCTACGTCACGGCGGTGTTGAATCCGGTAAGGAGGATCTGCAATGAAGAGGTCCCTTGTCAAGGCAATGATTTTTCTTTTCCTCATGACCATGGGCTGTTCGGGGATTGCGTTCGGACAAACGAGAGCAAATCTCACCGTTGACGCCGTGGCGAGCTTTCAACAGAACCCGACAGCAAATCAGGTCGTGAACGCGTTTACGACGCAAAATCAACCGCTCTACTGGGGCCTCGGATTCGAGGTGACTCATCGTCATCTCGGAATCGGAGGGACCTACACCGTCGATTTTGTGAGGACCGCTACCGGCGACTGGTGGCTCGATTGGTATGGTGAGGCGGTTCACTTGAGCTATCACCTGTTCGGTCGACGCGTCCTGCTCGACCCGTTCGTGAGCGTCGGACTCGGTAGCGCTGGGCGAGTCGCCCTCGGTCCGTTCCCAACCTCGACTCCCTCCAACCCTCCGCTGCTTCTGTCAATCTTTCCGGTGCTGTCGGGAGGACTCGGTCTGGACCTCGACGGATTCTATGTCAGCGCCAAGGCGAGCTATCTCCCTGTAATCTCTCCTCCGCCGGCGACTGCGTTCGAAAACGTCCCGCTCGGTCACGTCCAGGTCGTTGTCGCTGTCGGTGTAGCGCTCGGGCGGTGACACGGGACGACGTACGTCCGGACGCAGGAACGGACCTCGGAGTGCGCCGACGAAAGTCGATTGACGAGGAGCCGCCGCGGCACTAAAGTGAGTCCGGAATCATATGAAACGCAATCTTCTCGGCCTCTACTTCGGACTCGAACGGGATGTCTACGTCCTCTTCGTTGCTCGACTCGTCAATGCGATGGGAAGCTTCGTCTTCCCGTTCCTAACCCTGCTTCTCGTCAAGAAGCTCGGCTACAGCCCCGCCGACGCGGGCATAATCATTCTCATTGCCGCGGCGTTCAACGTCCCCGGCTCGCTCATCGGAGGAAAGCTGGCCGATCTTGTGGGACGAAAACCCGTCATAGTTGCCGCTGAAGCACTCGTCGTCGTTCTCTATCTCCCATGTGCGTTTCTCGGCCCGCACCTGGTTATTGTGCCGTTCATCCTCCTCGCTGAGCTCGCGCTCGGCGCGGTCTTTCCGGCGACGAACGCACTTCTGGCGGATCGGAGCAACAGGCAGAATCGGCAGGCGTCCTATTCTCTCATCTATCTCGGCTTCAACCTCGGGTTTGCAGTGGGACTTTTCATCGCAGGTATTCTCTTCGAGCGTCACCTACCCTGGATTTTTGTAGGCAACGCGATATCGACGCTCCTTTCGATGTTGCTGGTCCTTATTTTCGTCCGCGAGCCGGCCTACAGAGCCCGCGCCGCAGCCGGTACCGCGACTGACAACGGGGAATCGGACTACCCCATCGAAGAGCGGGCCGAATCGGGGAATACCCTGCAGGTGCTGCTCAGAAGACCCTATCTGCTCGCGTTCGTCGGAGCGGTCTTCGTGCTCAACTTCGTCTACGCCCAGATCAATTTCACCCTCCCGCTGCAACTCACCCAGCTCTTCCCGTCCAACGGCCCGGCGTTGTACGGCACGCTGATGTCGGTTACTGCAGTTTATGTCGTAGTTCTCACCCCGATCGTCATAGCCCTTACCAAACGCTTCAGACCCCTCGTCAATCAGATTGGCGCGGGAGTCCTCTATGCAATCGGTTTCGGGACCATCGGGTTTCTCTATAGCTTTCCGCTCTTTTTGGCGTCGGCCTTCATCTGGACCGTGGGGGAGGTGCTGTTCGCCACGAACGCGAACGTCTTCATTGCGAACCACTCCCCACGCTCGCATCGTGGGCGGTTGAACGCCATCCTACCGCTCGTCATGCAGGCCGGCTTCGCGCTCAGCCCGCCCATCACCGGGCGTTATCTGGCCGCGCACGAGCTGCGCACCATCTGGCCCATCATGTTTCTCTTGGGTGCGGCGGCCGTTGCCGCTCTCGGCGGTGTTGCAGTCTCCGAGCGACGCCGCTTGCTGCAAGCCGCGGGGGCTGCGAAGCAAACGGAGTTGCCGACACCGCCCGCGGACTCCGGAGGATAGGATCTCATGCTCGCGAAAGTACTCGTCGGCCCGATCTCCACCGCTGCTTATGGGAGTTTGGGCGTCTTCGCGGCCTCGCGGTAGGTGGCTTCCAGCGTCCTATGACCGAACTCCGGCGCCTCTGCTCCTTGCACCATGATGCGAGTGAAAGCCTTGACCTCCGTGTAGGTATTGAACGAGAAGAGGCGTATGAAGGGTAGAAAGAACCTAATCACCGCAACGGGTACCCGCGCGACATTCACCGGACGGCCAAGTGCCTGGAAGGCCATCGAGGCGATTTCGTTGAAGGAATAGCTCACCGGCCCCCCCACCTCGAGGATGACGTTCGAATCGTCGAGGTGAAGGAAGTAGTACTCAGCAAGATCGAGCAGGTGGATGGGATTCAGCCGGCCTGTGCCGGGCCCGAGGAGGTACACTCTGCCCTGTCTCGCCATCTCGAAGATCATCATCATGTCGGAGTAAAATCCGCCGGGCCGGACGATCACGTAGCTCATCCCGCTGCCAATGAGCTCGAGCTCGAAGTCTTTCTTTGCCTTGTACATCGCATTGTCGAGTGACTCGTCGACCCCGTAGCCCGAGGTGAAGATGAACTTGCGGACTCCAGCGCGCTTTGCCTCGGCGAGAAGATTGACGTTCGCCTGGTAGTCGACATCACGAAAGCTCGTACGGCCGCGTTGGCGAGTGACTCCGAGCGCGGAGATCACGGTGTCCACCCCGTCACAGACACCCCGGAGCTCGTCTTCACGGGTTACCTGCGCTTCGACGATCTCGAGTTTCGGATCGGAGCGAAAATGCTCGAGCGCTTCCGGTTTTCGGGCAACCGCCTTGATCTCGTGGCCTTGACGAAGACCGGTTTCTACGAGGGCCCGCCCCAAGTTGCCGGTGGATCCGGCTATGAGAATGTGACGCGTGCTCAAGCTGCACCTCCCACTCTCCATTATTACTGCAGCACGCCGGCTGTGCAACAGCGCCGCACTCGTGCAGCCTCTCAGATCGAGAAGGCGACGCTGGACGCGAGCCGGTACGGCCATACCCAGAAGCGCGAATACGCGCGGCCGGCCGCGCAGCAAAGCGAAGCCCCGCAGACGATCGGATCGCTCAACGAAGACCGCCGACCTATCGCCGTAATCGCGACCGATGCATCCAATGCGGAGACCTGCAGCATTCTCGACCCCGAGAAGATCTACACGATGTACAACACCGTTCCCTCCATCAAGGAGAAAGACGCGTTCGTCGTCGAGCTGACGAAGTCGGTCTTCGATCCCACCTTCACCACCGAGGGTGAAGGAAACATACAGAAGCTCGTGCACGACCTCATCGGATACTACGTCATCATGGAGGGGATCTTCTTTTACGCCGGCTTCGCCATAATGCTCGCGCTCAAACGGCGGCACAAGATGGTTGGAATAGGAGAGCAGTTCGAGTACATCATGCGCGACGAGAGTCTCCATCTCGCCTTCGGCTGCGATCTCATCAACACGGTCAAGAAAGAAAATTCTGACATATGGACGAAGGAGCTACAGGCCGACTCAACGCGGTTGGTCGAGGAGGCGGTAGCGCTCGAGAAGCTCTACGCTCGTGACGCCTGTCCGGAAGGGATCCTCGGGATCAACTCGAGTCGGTTCTGCGATTATGTGGAATACATAGTGGATCGACGACTCGAACGGATCGAGCTCCCCAAGGTCTACCGGACCGAGAACCCCTTCCCGTGGATGTCACTGGCGACGCTGTGTCGCTCATGGGAACGCGGTTCGCGCTATCCTCGCAGAACCTCGAGAAGGCCGGGGGAGATTTCGCGCAGTACCGATAGATCGACCGAGTAGATGTTGTTGCGCTTGTCGGGACTGGTCTCGCGAACGATACCAGCCTCCTTGAGCTGCTGCAGGTGTTTCGAGACGACCGATTTTGACACGTGGACCTTGTCGGCGATGTTCTGACCGTTCAAAGCATCGTGGTACTGGAACAGCAGCTTGACGATCTGAAACCTGGTCTTGTCGCCGAGCGCGCGTGAGAGCGCGATGAGCCGCTTCTCTTTCTCGGTAAGCTCGGCGACGCGATCAGGGGTCCGCGAGGCGTGATAGACGCAGGTGACTTCCTGATGTCCCGAGTAGTTGAAAAATGGATAGGCAATATTGACGACAGGAATGAACGAGACCTGACTGAGGTGCTCGTCGTCGCTGAGCAGGAGGTGCATCTTCTCCCGGCCCGTTATCAATCGAAAAAGGGCTTCGACGTCATTGCTTCTTACAAACGCCTCGTTCTGCGCAATGCTGAGGCTGTGCTGCACCGCGAGATCCTGATAGCGCGATTTGAGATATCGATTCCAGAACTCCTCGACGAGGTCGGCATACTTCATTTGATATTGAGGTCCCTTTGCCCGCCAGTCCTGGCGAGTGAGCCGTTCCAGGTAGTGGGTATAGACACCGTAGTTCTCGATGAGCTCGCGAATTCCCTCCGGTTCGATGGAGAGCTGGCCGGCCTTCATGGGAATAAGACGTCCGAGCACGAAGTAGCTGAATTCCGCGAAAGGCATTCCGCGCAACCTGCGGACGAAGCTTTCTACGTCCTGCTCCATCGCCTCCGGGACGGCGAGCTCGAAAAGGTCGATCCCCATGCGGAAGGGTTCGAGCGTGGCACGGAGCTCCCGCAGATATGCGACGCCCATCGTCTCTCGCGCCTCTTCGGCCCAGGGCTCGTCGTACCAATCGACGAGAAGCGCCTGCTGTGAAAGCATGGTCTCGTAGATCGGGGACTCTATGAAATTGACCGCGGCTCCGCTCGCGTCTGCAACGGTGCCGCACGACTCATCCGTTTCCCCTCGCTCGAAGACGGTAGCCGGGATGCTCGACCGCAGCCCGTTGTGGTGATCCTTGACCCTACCGTCCGACATGTCCGGCTCCTCCGATGCTCCGTGGTGTGCTCAACGCGGCAGCCGGAAACCCGATCGTCCCGAGCTTTGCACTTATTCGCGCAGGATTCGCCGGATAGCGGATCAGGAGTGCCGTAAATCGCACCCACCAGGCAAGCAGCGTGAGGAAGGGGCTCGGTTCGACCGAACCGGTCCTCTTTTTCGATAAGTACGAGAGCCTCCGGATGCGCGCGGCATCCACGTCCCGGTCGCGAAGATAGCTGACCGCAAGCCTCTCGAGTGAATAGTGGTCAATATTCATGGCGAACCTCCAGTTCGACAGTTTCATAAATACCTAACTATGAAACAATATAGCGTGACTCCACCGAATTGTCAATAGTGAAAGCGTGGATTTTGCGAGTCGCAGTATCTTTCATCTCAGGCGTGGCGGTTTTGCGGCACGAATGAGAGCAGACGCTACGCCGAGGCTGCGAGGCTCCTCCCGGTAGTCCACCGCAACATCTTCGAACCCGGCGGTAGCGAGCAGCTCCTGCCATTGGTGCTTGCCGATTGCTCCGGAAATGCACTCGACGTAGCGAGAGAGATCATTGCGCACCTCCGGCGAGAGCTCCCCGACGCTGACGATATCGGCAATCGCGAGCCTTCCTCCCGGTTTCAGGACCCGGAAGGCCTCCTTGACGACCAGTTGCTTCTGTGGTGAGAGGTTGACGACACAATTGGAAATCACCGCGTCGATCGACGCATCCAAAACCGGAAGGTGCTCGATCTCGCCGAGACGAAACTCGACCGGCCATTCGGGATGTCTCGAAGCCGTACTCCGTGCCCGCGATATCATTTCCGGCGTCATATCCACCCCGATTACCTGTCCGAATTTCCCTACCTGTTGAGCGGCGAGAAAACAGTCGAATCCGGCGCCGCTGCCGAGGTCGAGGACTGATTCGCCCGGATGGAGCGAGGCGAGCCCCACCGGATTTCCGCATCCGAGTCCGAGGTTGCCGATTGATGCCTCGGACGCGAGGTCAGCCGCGGCATACCCGTTCGGGTCCAACTCCGAGGTTCCACAGCAGTCGGTCGAGCCGCAGCAGCCGGCCCCCGCGGGTGGCTGGCCTCCGTCGCCAACGACGGCAGCATAGTAGCGGCGGACCTCGCCGCGGATCGCCTCATCTTTCGGACGCCTTGACGGTTCTTTCATGGTACTCTCCTTCCCGAATCTGATTCCGTTTCATGCACCGTAGACGTTGGAAGTCAGAAAAGGATGCAGGGGAGCGGCTTTGTCGACCGAAGACTCCGTGCATGTAGCGTCTGCGATGCATCTTTTCGGTGTTTCGTTCGTCATCTATACTATGAAGACAATGGAAATGCCCCGTGCGGAGCAAGCGCACACCGGTTTCGACATAGTGGAGCTGTGGCGAAGGTTCGACGGACGGCTACGGTCGTTCATCTTGCAGCGAATCAACTCGAGAGACGTTGCTGAGGATATCGTTCAGGACATCTATCTGAAGATACACACCTCCATCGGGAGCCTCCGCAACCCTGAAAGGATCGAGAGCTGGCTTTTTCAGATCGCGCGCAATTCAATAGCTGATTACTATCGGAAAAGGCGGCCGCAGATCGGTCTGAATGAGGAAATCGCTGACAAGGAGGAGGATCGCGAGGAGGCGGAGTTCGAATCCGAGCTCAGGTTGATGACGAGACGCATGATAGACCGTCTCCCGTCGATCTATCGAGAGGCGCTTTCGGCGATTGAGCTTCGAGGGATGAGTCAAAGCGATGCCGCCCGCGAAACGGGAGTTTCGCTCCCGGGGATGAAGTCGCGGGTTCAACGCGCTCGACGGATGCTGAAGGCGATGCTCCTCGACTGCTGTCATTTCGAGCTGGACCGGCGCGGCAGAATCATCGACTATGCGCCGCACTGCACGCGCTGTTGCGCCGCTGCAAGCTGAGCGGTCGCGGAACATCCGACGCTCGAGCCCCGCGATGTTCTCCTCGATAGCCGTCGACGCGGGGAATTCAGTGCCGGTGTGCTATACTCCGCTTCCGGAGAATACAAAACGTGAAAAAGACAATCCTTGCCGCCCTCGTGGCCATGCTCCTTCTCTCCTGCGCCGGGCTGCCTCATTCTGCGACCGTGCCCGCGAGCGGATGCCGATCGGATCCTTTGGCGGGGGTTTACAAGCCGTGGCGCCTGTATGTCATTGCCCCCTGTCTTACGGTCAGTGGAGTCGTGGACTACGTGAAAGTGGAGCCCGACCACGACTGGCATGTGAACCTGAAGCTCGATCCCGGTCAGCCTCCCCTCGGAAACTGGGCAAACCGCCTTCGTAAGCATGGGGATCTGGTCCTCGAGGTCATTCCGATGGACCAGAGCCGAATCCCAACTCCCTCGGTGGGTGAACACATCACGGTCACGGGCGCTTACGTGCTCGACCTGATTCACGGGTGGCGGGAGATCCACCCGATCTGGATCCTCAACGGTGCCGGCAGCACCGAGTTCACCGCGACAGCGGCCCACAGGTCCGTCGAACTGGGGAACCGTAGGATTCGAGAGTAATAGGAATCAACGCCCCCCCGTCAGAGGCCGCTGCGTTCGATTGAATAGAGTGATACCCGGCGACCGAACTTCTCCCACTGAGTGCCGAAAGCGACCTCCCGCTCGTAATGCATCCCGATTTTGTCCGCCACTCTCTTCGAGGCGACGTTGTCATGCTGAATGAGCGAAATCAGCCGCCTGAACCCCAGTGCGTCGAACCCGTAGTCGCGGCTCGCCGCAGCAGCTTCGGTTGCATATCCCCTTCCCCACTGGTCGCGGCGGAGGATATATCCAATCTCCGGCTCCTCGTGCCCTTCGAACCCCTGGATCTTGATCCCGCATCGGCCGAGGAAGCGATCGTCTTCTGTACGCCTGACGCACCAGAGCCCGAACCCGTGATCGCGATAGTGGTCTAGACAGCGATCGAGCCACCCGGCCGTCTCCTCCCTGCTTGCGGTCGTTCCGTCACTGATGTAACGGACGACCTCGGGGTCGGCACACAGCTCCGCAAGGTCGTCCAGATCGCCCGCCGTGAACGGACGCAGGGTGAGGCGTTCGGTACGAATTGTTGCGATTTCGCTCCCCATCGCGGTCGATCTTAGCAGGTGTATTAGACGCCCGCAATGCCGGGAACGTCTTCGTTCGCGATTGACCCTCGCAGTCGACGAGACTACCTTTGGTGCACGATGAAAAAACGTCCTAAATCTGACGGGGGCACGAAGCCCTCCGTGCTCCATGTTGGCTTTGAGGTAGCGATCCTACTCAAAGGGGTGCACGCCGCCCTCGAGATCGTTGGTGGATTGCTTCTCTGGTTGGTAAACCCTTCGACCCTGAACTCCTGGATTCGGCTGCTTACCCAAAATGAGCTCGCCGAGGATCCGAAGGACTACGTGGCGCATCTGCTTCGGCGCATGGGACAGCACTATTCGGTCAATGCGCAGCACTTCGGCGTGTTCTATCTGCTGACCCACGGTCTGATCAAGGTCGTGCTCGTCATGCTGCTTTGGCGGGGGAAGCTGTGGGCATACCCGCTCATGGTTGTTGTTCTTATCCTCTTCATCGCCTATCAGATCTTCCGATGGACCTCGACCCATTCGTCGACCCTGATCTTCCTATCTGGGTTCGATGCGATCTTCGTCTGGCTAACGCTGGCTGAGTATCGACGGCTGAAACGAGAGCACGCCGAGAAGAGGGCCGAGATCGGAGGATAGGGAACCTACGACCTACCCTCGTCGAGGTACCCGTCAACTGGCGTCAGGTCGTGGCGACGGAGGATCTTCCCTACCTGCGCGATGACCTCCTGGGAAATGACCGTACCATCGTGAAGACGCGGTCCGGCCAGCCCGAGCGCCGCGGGCCCCCAGGCGTTGAAATGGTCGATCGCCTTGTTGGCGTTGGTGAAGAGGTTGCCGCTGCCGACCGGCCGGACGGCGTTGAAGGCTTCGTTGATGACGGCCGAAATCAAGCGTGAGGACTGCCGAGATCGGTCGGGTGGCGTACCCTCGGCAACGACCTCCGAAAGGTGCCGCGGGAAGCAGTTTGCGGTGCTCAGGAGAAAACCGTCGTAGCTTCCTTTCGCCCGAGTGAACCATTCCAGGTAGTCTCCCTCCGCGCCGCGGGCGAAGAAGGATCCGCCGAAGTCGAGTCCCGAAGAGAGAATACGGTCGCTTCCGCTGGAGTCCTTGAAGAGGAACAGGTTTTCGTAGGTATGGCAGAGCTCCTGTGCAGTTTCGGGAGCGATCTCGTTGCCTGTGACCTGAGGCAGTTGATAGAGGGCGCTCGGGAGCCGCAGGTCGAGGACCTTCCTCAAACCGTCCGCGATAGCCTCCTGCGAGAGCAGGGCGCCACGGGGAGCGCAGAAGGTGAAGCCTGCAATTCGATGGGTCCGGAGATCTCGGATCAATTCTCTTGAGGCCTCGGGAGAAGAAGCGCCGGGCTGTCCGGCCTCACCGGCGCGGACGATTCCGATTCTGTCGAGAGCTCTCTCGACGAAGGCGATCATCTCTTCGGCCGTCGGCTTCAGAACACCGACGAGAACCCACAGCCGCAACTCCGTCGCCGCTCGCAACGTGATCTCGAGGATTTTCATCGCCTCGTCGTCGGAGAGCTCCCAGCCTTCGCCGGTCGTCCCGGGCACGAGCAAACCACCTACCCAGGGTGAAATGAACCGGAGATGACGTTCTATGCGGTGGGAGTCAATCGCGCCTTCCGCGGTAAAGTGGGCAAGCGACGGGCACCAGAGCTTCGGGACACCGTCGGGGAACAGCTCGTGTATGTACTCAACGCGTTTCTTACTCTTCATGTCCATCTGTCTTTTGTACATCAATGCCGCCTCCGAGAAAAGGCTCGCGGGCGGCGCCGTGACGTCGTCCAATGCGAAGTTCTCTGATATGATCCCACGCATTACTCCTCTGGAGGTAAGTGGATGAAAAGAGTCTTCACCGTAGTCGTGCTCGCCTGTGGTTTGTCCAAGCCTCTGTTCGCGCAGAATGGCGCGGTGCGTCCGGCAATCAATGCAGGCGATGGGGCTCGATCTCGCCGAGCACAATGAGCGGGCCTATACCTTCGTGGACTAGGAGGGACGATCAATGGTCTTCCAAACAAGCCGCGCGTTTGCCCGAGCGCTTGATCGGGACGATGCCTTGAGTGGTTTTCGAGAACGTTTTTTCGTCGACGATCCAGAGCTCCTCTACGTCGACGGCAACTCCCTCGGAAGATTGCCGCTCGATACCGCTCGACGAATCGAGCAGGTGGTTCGCGAGGAGTGGGGCGAACGTCTGGTTCGCGGCTGGAACGGCGGCTGGTATGACGCGCCGGCGAGGATCGGGGACAAGATAGGCCAGCTCATCGGTGCTGCCGACGGGCAGGTGGTGGTGAGCGACTCAACCTCGGTCGATCTGTTCAAGCTCGCCGCTTCGGCGCTCCGCCTCCGTTCTGAGCGCACAAAAATCGTCACCGATAGTCTGAACTTTCCGTCGGATCTGTACGTTCTCCAGGGGCTCAACAGACTCCTGGACGATCGGTGGGAGATCGTTTCGGTCGGATCTGACGGCGACGAGATTATCCCCGACCTCGATTCCCTGCAAGCAGCAATCGACGAGACGACTGCACTGGTGACCCTTTCACATGTCGTTTTCAAGAGCGGCTTTCTCTACGACATGGCCGAGATCACCCGGAGGGCACACGAGGCCGGCGCATTGGTGGTTTGGGATTTGAGCCACTCGGTCGGGTCGGTAGAGATCGATCTCGACGGATGCGACGTCGATTTCGCCGTGGGTTGCACCTACAAATACCTGAACGGGGGGCCGGGCTCACCTGCTTTCCTGTACGTGAACCGAAGACTCTCCGGCGGCGCCACCTCCCCGATTTGGGGCTGGTTTGGTCAGAACAGGCCCTTCGACTTCTCCCTGAACTACTCACCGGCCCCCGGTGTTACCCGTTTCCTCGCCGGAACGCCCTCTGTGCTTTCACTGGTCGCAGTCGAGTCTTCAGTAGGAATCCTGCTCGAAGCCGGAATGGGGGCTATCCGCCGAAAATCGACCGCGTTGACGAGCTATTTCGTGCAGCTGAGCGATGCGATACTCTCTCGCGCCGGGTTTGTGCTCGGCTCTCCCCGGGAGTCGGAGCAGCGAGGAGGACATGTCAGTCTTCGCCACCCCGAAGGATATCGGATCAATCGGGCGCTCATCGAGGAGATGAAGGTCATTCCGGATTTCCGTGAACCGGACAACGTTCGCTTCGGGTTCTCACCGCTCTACACAAGCTTCGAAGACGTCTGGCGGACCGTCGATCGCATCGCCCGCGTGGTCGACGAGCGACGCTATTCGAACTACCCCAAAGAGCGTCCGCCTGTCACCTGACAAAGCGATTGGAAGCAATCATCCGGCAAGCCGAAAAGACAAAATTTGCGTCTGGAATCATGTTGACTTTCATATGAAGATTCGCTATTATGATGGCGAGAGATCTCTATGATATTCGACATCCAGCGATTCTCTACCCATGACGGTCCCGGAATTCGGACGGTCGTGTTTCTAAAGGGCTGTCCGCTGCGTTGTCCCTGGTGCGAAAACCCCGAGAGTCAGTCCGCCCGGGTTGAGGTCTTCTATGACCCTGGAACTTGCATCGGCTGTCTGGACTGCGTGCGAGCGGTCGGAAACGGGGAGATTTCGACCCGGAAGACCATATCGCAATCCGGTGAGGAGGTTCTCAGACCGGTCATACAAAGGGAACGTCTCCATTCGGTCGAACGCTTGCGGGAGGTCTGTCCGTCCGGCGCACTGAGGCTCGTTGGAAGAATGGCCGGCGTCGAAGAGGTTATGCGCGAGGTTGAAAAGGACCTCCCGTTCTACGGAACCGGCGGCGGTGTGACCTTTTCCGGAGGTGAGCCCTTCGCCCAACCACGGTTGCTCGCGCAACTCATGGAGGAGTCTTTCCGACGTGGGATCGACATCGCTGTCGAAACCTCATTACAGGTCGACTGGCAGGTAGTCGAGCCCCTCGTTCCGTACACTTCACTCTTTCTGGCCGATTTGAAACATGTAGATCCAAAGAAGTATCGTGCCGCCGTTGGCGGCGATCTCTCCGTCGTGATCGACAACTTCCGCAGGCTCGAAGCCCTGGGTGCGAAGGTAGTAGTCCGCATACCGGTTGTCCCTGGGTTCAATGAAGACGCCCTCGGCGAGCTGATCGAGTTTGCCTCATCACTTTCCAACGTGAACGAGGTTCATCTCCTACCATACCACACGATGGGGAAACGCAAGTACGAGTTGCTCGGACGAGAGTATGGGATGGCGGGTCTTCAGGCGCCGGAGCGGGAGGATCTCGCCGGCTACCGAGAAACCGCCGAGTCTCTCGGCCTGGAAATTGAGATCGGAGGTTGAACATGGTTTCGACGGCATATGAGCTCTGCGTGACCGATCGCGTCTCGAAGCTGAAGACGAAATACCTCGAGACGAAACCTACACTCTGTGTTGAACGGGCCCGTGTCTATACCGAAGTCTACGCTCTGCACGAGGCAGAACCGGTAGTCGTCAAGCGCGCAATCGCCCTCGCGGAAACTCTCCGTCGGATGACTATCCGCATCGATGACAACGAGCTGATCGTTGGGAATCAGTCCTCGGCGTTGAGGGCGGCGCCGATCTTTCCGGAGTACGCCGTCGAGTGGGTGCTGGATGAGCTGGACGAGTTCGAGAGACGCCCAGGCGATGCTTTCTACCCTTCCAACGAGTCGAAGCGGGCGCTTCGAGAGATTCTCCCATACTGGAAAGGAAAGACCCTCATCGAGAGGGGCACGGCGCTCATGACCCCGCTGATGCGCGAGATCCATGACTCCGGCATCATCCGGGCAGAGGGAAACCTAACCTCGGGGGACGGCCATATTGCCGTCAACTTCGAGAAGCTTCTGCGACTCGGCATCGGCGGGCTCCTTGAGGAGGTTCGCGGTCTGCGCAGCGCCGGCGGGGTGACGAGCCAAGAAGGGCTGCGCGCGGAGCAATTCTTCCGCGCAGTCACCATTACGCTCGAGGCCGTGTCGGAGTTCATTCGCCGCTATGAAGTCCTCGCCGAGACGGAAGCCACCAAGCTCACGAATGGAGCTCCTCGCTCGCGCGCAGTCGCACGCAAACAGGAGCTCGATCTCATTGCATCGAACTGCGCACACATCGCCACGCATCCGCCGGAGAGCTTCTACGAAGGGTTGCAGCTTGTCTACTTCATACAATTGATTCTGCAGATCGAAAGCAATGGACACTCGGTGTCGCTCGGCCGCATGGACCAATACCTCCTCCCCTTCTACGAGGCGGACCTCGCCTCCGGTCGGATTGCCGAGCAGACGGCCTATGAGCTCTTGCAGAGCACTTGGCTCAAGCTGCTGGAGGTCACGAAGATTCGTCCGTGGACGCACACTCGATTTTCCGCAGGGGGGCCGCTCTATCAGAACGTAACGATTGGCGGGCAAACCCCGGGGGGCGAAGATGCGGTCAACGCGCTCAGCTACCTCATACTCGAGTCGGTCGGTACACTCAAAGTCACTCAGCCAAATCTATCGGTCCGATATCATCGAACCATGTCGGAAGACTTCATGCGCAGATGCGTCGAGGTGATCTCCCGCGGCTTCGGGATGCCGGCATTCAACAACGACGAGATCGTTATTCCCGCACTCATCGAGCTCGGAGTGGAGCTCGATGACGCCTATGACTATTCTGCGATCGGGTGCATAGAAGTGGCGGTTCCCGGCCGGTGGGGTTACCGGTGCACAGGCATGAGTTTTCTCAACTTCATGCGGGTCTTCGGTTGCGCGCTTCGCGGCGGATACGATCTCGAGTCGGGAAAGACGTTTCATGCCGGAGAGCGGCTCGAGGATTTCTCCTCGTTCGATGAATTGATGAAGGCGTGGGACCGGCAGGTGAGGTTCTACACTCGGGCGACCGTAGCGATCGACACCGCCGTCGACACCGCGCTCGAGGAGAATGTTCCAGACATACTCTGCTCTGCGCTCGTCGACGACTGCCTCGGACGGGGAAAGACCCTCAAGGAGGGCGGCGCGAAATACGACTTTGTCTCAGGCCTCCAGGTCGGAATCGCGAACCTCGGGAATGCGCTTGCCGCTATTCGCAAGCTCGTCTTCGAGGAAAGAAGAATCGAGCCCGATGAGCTCCTTCGAGCACTCGATAACGACTTCGCCGGAGCACAGGGAGAGAAATTGCGTCAGGTTCTCATCAACCAGGCACCGAAGTTCGGGAACGATGACGACTACGTTGACGGTTTGCTGAGGGAAGCCTACGAGAGCTACATCGACGAGATCTCACGCTACGTGAACACTCGCTGCGGCCGCGGCCCCATCGGCGGACGGTACTATGCCGGAACCTCGAGCATCTCGGCCAACGTTCCGTCGGGGGCCGCGGTAGGAGCGACCGCAGACGGCCGCAAGGCTTACAGGCCGCTTGCCGAGGGATGCTCGCCGGCTTCCGGAACCGACGTGCTGGGACCTACCGCAGTTTTCAAGTCGGTCAGCAAGCTCCCCACGGCGAAGATAACCGGTGGAGTGCTTCTGAATCAGAAGCTCTCTCCAGCGACGATCGAAGGCGAGGGCAATAGAGCAAAGCTCATCTCAATCATCCGTGCGTTCTTCGACGAGCTGAAAGGTTGGCACGTCCAATACAACATCGTATCGCGAGAGACCCTTCTCGATGCGCAGACTCGTCCCGAGGAGCACCGTGACCTCGTAGTCCGCGTCGCCGGCTACTCTGCCTTCTTCGTGACGCTCGCGCGTGACACCCAAGACGATATCATCGCCCGCACCGAGCACGATCTCCGCTGAACCCGCTGCAAGTCGAAGCTGTTCTTGAGTCGTCTTGACCCCAGAAATGTTGCGCGGTATCTTCTTTGAGACGGTGGATGGAGTTCCTCCAACAAACGCCTGGGCCAGGCTGATGACTCCTACTGAAGCAGGGTCTTCGAGATCGCTTCCGGGGACCGATCGATGACCTATATGGCCCGGGAGTCGTCGCTCAATGGAGTTTCGAAGTGCAGTCTTTAGGAATCAGGACGCGGACAGCACTATCCTGCCGTCAAACCCACCGCAATTCTTCTCCGATTTGAATCTTGATCAAGTAGTCGATTCACTCACCAAGGGCAAAGAGGAGTATGACCTGTCGGGGCTTTGCTACCTGCCGCTCGGAGATGTCGACGCGATCGAATATCGCCATGAGGTGTTCCGCGACCTCGAAGACGGGGAATTGCTCCAGGCCTTTCGGAGCTATGCGGAGGGGATGCGCTCGGTGCGCGACCATCTTGCTCAATCCGAGCGGCTCTACTACCAACTTCAGAAGGAGTGGTGGTTCCTTCAGGCCGTCAGGATCTATTGTGGAACAGTTGGAACCCTCGCAGAGCATCTACGAGAATTGGAGCCCTCCTCGCGCGCCCTGGTCGGCTTCCGTGTCTACTTGGCGGAATACACCGTTTCCGAAGAGTACCTTCGGCTCAGGAAGATGGCGGAGAGACTCGCCCAGGAGCTTTCATCGATTCGTTATACCCTCCTCATCAATGACAGCAGCATAACGGTTCGCAGGTTCGATTCAGAGACGGACTACGCCGCCGAGGTGCGCCGAACTTTCGAGAGATTCAGCCAAGGGTCGGCAAAAGACTACTCCGTCAAGTTTACGGAGTCCACTGATATGAACCACGTCGAGGCTGCGGTGCTCGACCGGGTGGCCCTTCTCTATCCCGCAGTTTTCGGAGATCTTGCAGAGCTTCGCAATTCCCAGCCTGACTTTCTCGACGATACTCTCAAGCGGTTCGATCAGGAGATTCACTTCTACTTTGCCTGTATCGATCTCATGGCGTCACTCAAAGAGCTCGGCCTGCGGTTCTGCTTGCCGACAATAGAGACCCATAGAAAGGAGGTATCGAGCGTCGAAGGATTCGATTTGGCGCTTGCTCTCAAGCTCAGGCGTAATGGCTCCGGCGTCGTAACGAACGATTTCTACCTGACAGGCTCTGAGCGCATTATCGTCGTGTCCGGTCCAAATCAAGGCGGCAAAACGACGTTCGCTCGCGCGTTCGGTCAACTCCACTACCTCTCGGCGTTGGGTTGTCCAGTGCCCGGCAGTGAGGCTCGGCTCTTCCTGTTCGACAAGCTGTTTACGCATTTCGAGCAGGAGGAAGACATCGTGAACCTCCGCGGGAAGCTTCACGATGATCTCGCCAGGGTGCGCGAAGTTCTGAGCCAGGCGACAGCACGCAGCATCATCATCCTGAATGAGATTTTCAGCTCGACGACCCTCAGTGATGAGGTCTTTCTGAGCAGGCAGATACTCGAAAGGATAATCGAGACGGATTGTCTCTGCGTATGCGTAACCTTCATCGACGAGCTTTCCGTGCTCAGCGATAAAACCGTAAGCATGGTAAGCACGGTGGTTCCAGACAACCCGGCAGAGAGGACATTCAAGGTTCGTCGCGAGCCGGCTGACGGCCTCGCCTACGCGATGGCGATTGCCAGGAAGCACGGCCTAACCTACGACGAGCTCATAAGAAGGGTAGGATCATGAAGGCTCACCTCATGTACCCCGACCGGGACTTCGAGGCCGAGCTCGTTCTCTCGGCGAGGGATCAGGAGCTGAGACAAGATCTCGAGCTCGACGTTCTCTTCGATGCCATGGCAGGGGAAGACGAGTTTCTTCGAAAGGTTGCCTCTACGGCGGTTCTTTCGGGCGGAGCCGGACCGGACACGATTACCTACCGGCAGGAAACGCTCGCCGACTGCCTCACGAATCCCGCTCTCGTGAGAGAAACCTACAACTTGGTGGTAGCGTCCATCGAAGAGGAGAGAGAGGCGCGCTGGTGGGGCCTCGGCGGTCGCTCTCCTTCATCAAACCTCGCAAGCGCCAACAAACTTATGGCCTACTACGTCGGTACCCTGCGAAGACTCAGGGACTGTGCCGCAAAGATTTCCACGAGGTTCAGGTCTGCAGGTTTGCGCAACCTCTGCGCAATGCTTGAGAGTGAGTTGGACGAGGACTATCTCGAATCGGTGGAGCATCACTTGAGACAGCTCGGGTTTCGGCGTGGGGTTCTTATCGGCGCCAAGCTGGGAGACGGCAACAAGGGAGGGGACTACGTCGTGCGAAAGCCGAACGAGGAGCGTCGCACATGGATCGAGAAGCTCCTCTCGAGAAAACCGGAAGCCTATACCTACACGGTTGCCGAACGTGATGATGCCGGAGCGCGAGCGCTATCGGAGCTTCGCGACAGAGGCATGAACTCAGTTGCGAACGCGCTTGCCCAATCGGTGGACCACATTCGCAGCTTCTACCAAATGCTGCGAACGGAGCTCGCTTTCTACGTAGCGTGTCTGAACCTACGCGACTGTCTGTCGGAAATCGGAGAGTCAGTTTGCATGCCTGAGCCGGCAAGGACAAACGAAGGTGGCCACAAATTCAAAGGGCTCTACGATGTCTGCCTCGCTCTGACGACAAAGGAAAAGACAGTCGGGAACGAAGGGTCCACCGATGGCAGAGGTCTCGTCGTCATCACCGGAGCGAATCACGGGGGCAAATCGACATTCCTCCGGAGCGTCGGCCTAGCCCAACTCATGATGCAATGCGGCATGTTTGTCGGTGCCCAGTCCTTCGAAGGGCGCGTCTACAACGGCGTGTTTACCCATTTCAGACGGAAAGAAGACACAGACATGGATAGCGGCAAGTTCGACGAAGAGCTGAAACGAATGAGTGAAATCGTCGACGAGCTCTCGCGGGACTCGCTGGTCCTGCTCAATGAGCCGTTTGCGGCGACCAACGAACGAGAGGGCTCTGAAGTGGCACGGCAAGTCGTGCGAGCCCTGGTCGAGAACGGCGTCACGGTATTTGTCGTTACGCACCTCTATGACTTCGCGCGAAGCGTTTTCGACGACCCTCCGGTGAATGCTCTATTTCTCCGGGCAAACCGAGGTCGTGACGGGAGCAGAAATTACAAGTTGTCAGAAGGACCTCCATTGGAGACGAGCTACGGCAGAGATCTCTACGAGCAGGTATTCGATCGAAGTGTCGGTAGGGAGAAGGATCAAGAAGCTGACAGCGTGTCGAAAGCGCCGGCAGGACCCACCGACCCACCTTCACCTACCCGATGGAGCCGGTGAAGAGCGGAATCCACCTCACTCCTGCCCTCGATAAGCTCGATCGTGTGGTGGAAGTCTACCTTACCGTTGGGCGCGACAGTTGCGAGGCGCCCAGCGGCGCGCTCCACGCGTCTGGTATTGGGAAGATCGGAGCAAGGGTTGAGGCCGACGACGTAGCCGTCGGCAGGCGCGGCGCAACGCTTCCAGAGGATGGTATACGGCAGCGTGTTGACATCAAAGCTCACGCGAGCGGCGAGCGTTGCGTCCGCATTCGTGATGATCTGGTGAGCAGCCCCGTGCTCGTCGGGCCGGGCGCGGAAGAGGAAGACCTGCTCGGTGTAGCCGGCGGTGGGAGAGGGAAAACGATCCATCTCCGCAACTCCCGCGGCGGCGGCCTCGTCGCGGGGGACCGCCCGTTCGAAAGTACCGTAATAGCGACCGCCGGCCTCGAGGAAGGGCGGTCCGAAGTTGGTATGGTAGAGCATCTCGTACTCACCGGGAAGGGAGCCGAGATTCACGAGGGTGTCGTTGGTCTCGATACGGGGCGAGTCTGCGCGCAGGGTTAGGCGGGTTCGAAGGAGATAGTTGACGCCGAAAACGTTTTGCTCGGGAATGTCGCCTTCCAGCGTGACGGCGCCGTCGACCGCCGTGAGCGCTACCCGCGACGCCGGCGTCCATCCGACCTTCCCGTGGAGAGGAAGGAACGCCTGGGTCTTGACGCCCATGTTGTCCACGACCTCGTCTTTGCCCATCGCACCGGACCACTCGATTCCACAGCGGTTGAGAAGCTCGTTGAATCCGTAGTGTGCACCTCTCCCACCGAGATCGAAGAGGTTGATGAATTGTGGATGGACGATCTCCGTGACCGGCGAGCTCCACCCAAGGAAATGCTTCCCGAAGCTTCCGTCTATGATCCCCATGCCGCGTGTCGGGCAGACGCGCACGGTCACGACCCCGTTTGAGAGCTCGATGATCTCCACGCCCGACTGCCTACCTCCGCTCAGGGTGCTCTTGCGGCAAAACGAGCCTCCGGCGAGACCGAGGTCTTCGGCGTGGATGTAGAAGTCGGAGGAAGAGAAGGATGACTTCGCGTCGGTGATGACCCAGGCTTTCTCCACGAGCGCTGCTCCTTTTGCTTGCGTCAGCGAAGATAGGAGAGGTATTCGCTTTGAAGGGCAACGATTGCGTCGAGGGTTTTCTCTGCCGCGGCCACGTCGTCGACCACCGGATCGACGAGCAGCGCCTGAAGGGCAAGCTCGCGTGAACCGCTCAGCGCCGCTTCGACTGTCAAATCGTTGACCCCTACCTGATTGCGGAGAAGCGCGGCGAAACCCCGGGGGAGCTCTCCCAGGGGTACCCCGTGAACCCCATTCGCATCGACCAGCCCCGGAACCTCGACAATCATGTCCTCGGGCAGGTTCGTGATGAGCCCTTTGTTCGGCAAGTTGACGGCGAGCTCCTCCTGTCCGGAATCGGTGACGATTCCTTCGATGATCGGGATATCCCTCCAGTACTCGATTTCGAGGGTTCCACCAATCCTGGATTCCGGAACCTGCTCGAGACACCACTTGCGGTAGAAGGTATAGAAGTCGAGAATCCCCTTGTGGTCGGCCGCCGCGTGCGCCCACTGCACGTACTCACCGAGATGACTGTCGGTCGTGATCGGGAAGAGACCGAACTTCTCGAAGATGACGCGGAACAGCTCCCGTTCCGCCCACACCCCGTGCCTGAGTGCACTCCGCTCCCCGGATTCCGGAGAGCTTCCCGCCCTCCCGCGGGCGGCGTCGAGGAGCTCCTTCGTAGCCCCGAGATTCTCGTAGGAGCCTTCCGGCAGAGACTCGAGATAGGCGCCGGCATTTGCTCGAATCTCGGGATATGCGTCTCGGCCGGAGTCGCGGTAGGTCGCCTCGAGCAGAACACTGAAGTGGTTCAGACCGCCCGCTTTGACGCTCAAGGAAGACCACGGCGTGTCCAGTATCTTCGGCAGATGCTCCATAAGTGAGACCACCTCGTGGCAGAGCCCGACCGTCTTCAGTCTCGGAAATCGTCGATTGATGGCAAGCGTAATTCGCGTCATCGGGTTGCTGAGATTGAATACCCAAGCGTCGGGACAGAGCCGGTCGATGTCGGCGCATATCTCCATGATCGGCGGTATGATCCGAAGTGAGTGAAAGAGCCCGCCGGGCCCGCCGTTCTCCCCGTACACCTGGCGGATGCCGAACTGCTGCGGGATATGCCAGTCCTGCTCCCAGAGCTCGTACCGGTCTCCTACCTCGATTGCGATGATGCAGAAATCGGCGCCCTCGAGAGCCTCCTCGCGTGAGGTCGTCGCCACGAGCGTATAGCGGAGCTCCTTCTCTGAGATGTAGCGTCGAGCTACTCGCTCGACCTTCTCGAGTGCTTTGCGATTGATGTCATGGATGACAATCGTGCTCCCCTGGAGCGGTTTACTTTTTAGGATGTTGCCGACGGAGCCGAGCCCGAACATCGAGCTTCCGGCCCCGATGAGAACGATCCTGTATGACACCTTTGTACTACTCCTTGTTGAACGCTACTCCTTGCTGTACCCCGCCATGAGCCCGGAGATGAAGTAGCGGGAAAGGAAGATGAAAACGAGAAGCGGTATGACGGACACGATGATCGCTCCCGCCATCTGAATCTGCCATTGTGCGACCTGCGATCCGCGCAAGCTGGCGAGAGTCGGCATCACCGGCTGTACCGCCGGGCTCAGGGTCAATGCCAGGGCGAGCAGGAACTCGTTGTAGATCTGGACGAATACGAGAATCGCCGCCGACACGATCCCTGGAATCGACATCGGGACGAGGATCATGCGGTAGAACGGGAAAGGTTTGCAGCCGTCGATCGCCGCCGCCTCGAGGAAGGACTTTGGGGCTTTCATGAAGAAGGTTGCGATAATCAACGCCGCCATCGGCGTATTGACGATCAGATAGGCGAATATCAACCCGGCGTAGGTATCGAGCAAACGCAAGGTATTTAATAACTGGGTCAACGGAATGAGTACGACCTGATACGGCAGGAACGACGCGAACACGATCGCAAAGAACACCAAGGTCGCGTACCTGAACTGAAAGAATATGAGATAGTAGGCCGCGAGCGAGCCGATCAGAACCGCAAGGAAGGTCGCGGGGAGCGTGATGATGAGGCTGTTGATGATTCCCCGCCGCAGCGGCGAGAATGCTGCGCCGAAGTTCGCAACCTGTGGAGCGGCAGGCGGCGCGAGGTACTGCTGATTTGCCACCTCGGTCTGCGTCTTGAGAGAGGTGACGACCATTGCGTAAACCGGAACGAGCCAGAGAACCGCAAGGACGATGACGATGACGAACGGCCATCGGTTCTGATTCCGCTCTGTTACTTCGCTCATTCCTGTACCCACTTACTTATTGCCCAGCGCGAGTAGGGGATAACCATCGCCGCAGCCAGGACGAGAATAACAATACTGATAGCCGTGCCCATGCCGAAGTCGCGTTGTGAATAGGCGATTTGATACATCAAAAACGGAAGGACCTCGGTTTTGTCTCCAGGGCCCCCACCGGTCATGATGTAGACGAGGTCGAAGACCTTCATCGTGAATATTGCGAGCATCGTCGTGGAGATGAGGGTTCCGTGACCTACGTTCGGGAAGGTAATGCTGAACATAATTCGGACTCTTCCCGCCCCGTCCAGCCTGGCCGCCTCGTACATTTCCGTCGGGAGCCCCCTGATGGCGCCCAGATAGACGACGACAGCAAAGCCGACATACTGCCAGATTCCTGCGATGATCATGCAGTAGATGGCAATGCGCGGATCGGCGATCCACCCGAGTCGGGCGGTGTTCACCCCGAACGCCTTGATCACCGAGTTCAGTACCCCTGAGCCAGGGTCATACACCCAAGCCCACAGGGTGCCGGTAACGACCGGAGCCAACGCCATGGGAAAGAGGAATATCTGGCGAAAGACCTTCTCGGAACGCTTCATGGATGAGAAGAAATCTGCGAGTATGAAGCCGAGAAATGTCGTCGGGACGATGAAGACAACGAGCCAGATCAGGTTATGGCGCAGATCGTCCCAGAAGCGATTGAAGGTGAATAGATTTATGTAGTTCTTCAGCCCGGCAAAGTGCCAGGTTGGGAGAATCCCGTTCCATAGGGTAAGTGACGCAACCAGGTTCCACGCGATCAGGATGTAGAGCACGACAACAAGGATCGCCATCGGAGTGAGGTAGATGAATCCGTAGGACTTCTTGAACATCATGACATTACCCCATCGATTGGGAGGATTGTACTTGCTGACAAGAAATTAGGGAAGACGGCCGGTTGGCCGTCTTCCGTGAGGTTGATCCCTAAGATCACTGAGCCCAATACCACGACATATTCTGTTTCAGATTGTCGCGCTGGGCCGCATTTGCGATCTGATTGATCGCGTTGTCGACGTTTCCGTCGGAGAGGAACTGGGTCAGGATGTTCTGAAGATCGCCACCGAAGTTGGCGGTCATCAAGCCGCCGTGGAACCCGTCGGAGGTGACCTGCGCGTTGCCGCTGTGGAGGGTGTCCGCGCTCAGCTTCCGATAGGGATCGGGATAGATGTTCGACGGCACGTTGTTGAGAATGGTGACCGAGCCCTTGATCAGGTTGAAGGTCTTCTGCGCCTCGACGGTAGTGAGCATCTCGAGCCAATCCTTCGCGAGCTGCGGATGCGGTGCGCCCTTCGGCATCGGGAAGCTGTCGGCGTGACCTTCCCAAACGTTGCCGGGAAGCGCCACTGCGCTGAAGTCAACCTCCGGCTTCATGCCGATGCTCAGGAAGTAACCGAGAACCCAGTCACCCATCCAATACATCGCCGCATCGCCGGTCTTGAGAAGTGCGGCAGCCTGATCCCAGGTCTTCGTGGAGCTGTAGGGATAGAAATAGGGAAGAAGCTCCGCGTAGCGTTCCATTGCTTTTCGGAAAGTGGGGTCCGTCTTGTAGTCGATGACCCCGCTGTCGACCTTCTGCATGAAGTCGACGCCGCCGGTCAGCAGATCAACCATGTCGAAGATGTACGTCGACCACACTTTCTCCTTCACACCGAGTGAGATCGGCGCGACGTTCGGCATTTCCGCCTTGATCGCCTTGGCGTCCGCGAGCAAAGAATTGAAGTCCGTCGGGGGCTTCAGATTCAGCTGATCGAAGATCTTTTTATTGTACCAGAGCCAGTTCGTGCGGTGGGCGTTCAGCGGCACCGTCCAGTAGTGGCCGTCGAATTTCATCATCTTCACCCACATTGGGTCGATGTTGTTGGCGTAGTTCGTGGACTGCCAGATGCTGTCGACCGGATCCAGATAGCCCGCATCGGCGTAGTCCTTGAGCTGGCTTCCCATTGATGCCTGGAATGCATCCGGCGGATTATGCGACTGCAATTTGCCGATCAACACGGCAAGCATGTTTGAACCGCCGCCGCCTGCAACCTGGTTCTCGAGAATCTCGACTCCGGGATGCTTGTCCTTGAACATCTTGAACAGGGCGTCTATCGCCTGTTTTTCGCCGCCGGCCGTCCAGTAATCATAGATGAGGAATTGCTTGGCCGGCGCCGCAGTGCCGCCCGAGCTGCTGCTCCCGCCGCTCTCCGTCGAGCCGGAGGCGAATGCCATTCCGGCAGTCACCGCGAGAACGAGTAGTAGAAGGAATAGAGACCTTAGTACCTTCATGCCGATCTCCTTTACATAAAGACGTTTCTTTTGACCACCGCATACGCGGCGGCATTCACGCTACGTTCGCAGCGTGTCCTCCAGTATGACATCCCTCCGGTCGGTTGTCAACTATATTATTGATTATCGAAATCCATTTGAACTCCGAATGAAAGCGTTCCTTGATTAAATGAAAGATCATTTCGCTCTCAGCTTCCGAATCTCTGTTGTTCGAACGTCGGTTGACTTTCATATGGAAGCGCCATAGAATGAAAGAAGTCCTGGGGGTGATATGAGCAAAGAGGTGCTCTGCGGAGTCGATATCGGGGGAACGAAGCTTTCGATCGGGCTCGTACATGCCGACGGGAAGCTCGCCGATTCGATTACCATGCACGACCATGTGGGCAAAGAACCCGATCAAATCGTGGCTCAGACAGTCGAGGGCATACACTCCCTCCTCGCGAAGAACTCGCTTTCCGCAGACAATCTGCGCGGCATTGGCGTCGGCACGGCCGGTCATCTGCGCTACCGCGACGGCATCCTCATAACGATGTCCAACCTTCGTGGATTCGAGGGCTATCCCCTCCGGGAGCGCCTCCAGCAGAGCTTCGACGCACCCGTAGCAGTCGACAACGACGCGAACGCACAGGCGTTCGGTGAGTTCAAGTACGGATCGGGAATCGGTTTCGAGAACATGATCTTTATGACCCTGAGCACCCAAATCGGTTCGGGAATTGTTCTCGACGGCCGGCTTTTTCGCGGCATGACTGGAACTGCCGGAGAGATCGGTCACACCATCGTCGAGCCCTCTACGGACCTGACCTGTCCCTGCGGGAACCGCGGATGTCTGATTGCGGTCGCTTCGGGGGTCGCACTGCCCCATGTATCGCGCCGCAAGGCGGCCTCGGGAATCCCGTCGAAGCTCGTCGGCGGTGAGGGTTTCGACTATTCAACCGTCACCGGCGAGCTCATTCTCAAAGGAATACGCGCCGCCGATCCTCTCTGTATCTCTATCGTCGAGGACTTTGCAGACTATATCGGCATCGCCTGCTACAATGTGTTTCAGATATTCAATCCCCAGGCGATCGTGCTCGGCGGAGGACTGATGAGCTGGGGTGATATTTTTTTCGACAAGATCACCGCCCGATTCAGATCGCTGGCCGGTAGGATGATGTACGAGGATGTCGCGGTGCGCAAGGCGAGCGTCGGACGTCATTCCGGTGTCATCGGCGCAGCGTCGCTTGCATTAGAGGACGCATGAACGAAAGACAAAGCAAGATTCTCGAGATGTTGGCAACCGGCGAGCGTGTATCGGTGAACACCCTTTCTGGAGAGCTTTCAGTGTCTTCGGTCACTATCCGCCAGGACCTGGGGTATCTCGAACAGGAGGGATTGCTCAAACGCGTACACGGAGGGGCAATTCTCGGCGCCTCGGACGATATCACCAGTCGCCTCGGCGTAAACTACGAGAAAAAGATCCTCGTGGCCCGCAAGGCGGCGAGCATGGTCAAAGACGGGGAGACGATCATCATCGAGGCGGGCTCGGTCAACGCGCTCTTCGCGAAGGAGCTCCTGAAGCGATCGAGTCTTACGGTGCTGACGACGAACGTTTTCATCGCCCGCGAGATGCGAAAAGGGAAGCACATACAGGTAATCGTCATCGGGGGAGTCTACCAGCATCAGAGCGAGAGTCTTGTGGGCCAGCTCACGAAGACCTTCATCGATCAAATCAACTTCGGCAAGGCATTCATCGGTATCGACGGATTTTCCGAAGAGGCCGGCTTCACCTGCAAGGACATGATGCGGGCGGAGGTCGCCGCCAAGGTGATCGAACGGAGCAAGGAGTCCTACGTCCTCACCGATTCGAGCAAGTTCGGCCGAAGCGAGCTGCAGACTATTTGCCCGACCGCGGAGATAGACTGTGTGATAACCGACGACGGAATCCCGGAGGACTCCGCACGACTCCTCAGTGCAAGCGGCGTCAAGGTCGTCATCGCCTGAACCCGAGTCAGCTCAATCGCGACAATGGCAACCCATCCTATTGCATGATATCTTCTTTGAGGTGTCTCGCGGCACGGAGGGACTGCGCTAGTATCGTGAGCGAGGGGTTCACGGCGCCGGACGAGGGAAAGAAGCTCGCGTCAATCACCCAGAGATTCGACAGATCGTGAGCCCTGCACCACTCATTGAGAGCCGATGTCTTCGGATCGTTCCCGAATCGCACGGTGCCACACTGGTGCTGGATAGCGCTCACCCCGCGTTTGTCGACGATGCAGATCGGATAGCCCGCCCTTCGCATCATCCGCTTGGCCTTCTTGAGGATCTGAGCGTGGGCGGTCGTGTTCGTCGGGGTACGAGTCAAGCGGATGCGCCCCTCTTCATCGACGGTAACCCGGTTGTCCGGGTGCGGCAAGTCCTCGGTCATGACCCATAGGTCCACGCTTCTCTCGGCGATCGCATGCGCGAAGAACCGCAGGATAGGGTTCGTCTTCCTGCGAAGCATGGCGGGCTTGACCTTGCCCCGGAGCTGGATACTCCCGAGAGGTTTCCCGGATCTCGACCCGCCGTTGTAGAAGTCGTGAACTGCCAGGGTCTTTTGGAAATTAGTCGGATTCTTCCGCCACGGAGCGAGGGCCAGAATGACGCTGTTGTTGTGTGAAAGGAAGTAGCGTCCGACGGTCCCGCTGGTGTTGGCCAAACCGTTCGGATAGACCTGATTCTTCGAACGCAAGAGGAGCGCTGCGGAGTTGACCGCTCCGGCGGCGAGGATGAATCGTCGCCCTTCGACCGCCACCTCTTTGCCGTTCCGGATAACCCGTGCTCGCACGACCCGGGCGCCCTCTTCGTCGGTATCGAGACGTTCGACGAAGCTGTTTGTCCACAATGTTAGGTTCTCCGGTTTTTTCAGGAGAATCGGCCTGAGGATGCGATTCTCAGCGTCGCCCTTGGCCCGAACCATGCATGGGAATCCGTCGCACGGGCTTCCCTTCTGACATCTTCCCCCCGGTCCCTGGTCGATCGCGAGCGGGAGATGGAACGGGTGAAGGCCCTGTGCCCGTATGCGTTCGCTCAGACGCTCGATCTCCGATTCGTGGCCGATTGCAGCGTGGGGAAAGGTGTCGCGAGTAACCTCCGTCGGGTCTTCGCCGGCATTTCCGTGCACTCCGAGCAGCACCTCGGCTTCTGCGTAATAGGGTTCCAGGTCTTCATAACGTATCGGCCAGCCTTGCGTGGTGCCGCCGTCATGAGCACGGGAACGGAAGTCCTCCCGGCGAAGCCTGAACGCCGCCGCGCCGTAGACTTTCGTGCTTCCGCCTACGTTGTAGTAGACCCGCGGCGTGAACGGGCGGCCGCTGCCGTCATACCACGTCTCATCGGCATCGTAGCGCCGCCTGAGACTGACCTCCTCCACGTCCCAGTTCTCTTTCTCCTGCTTGAGGAAATCACCGCGCTCGAGAATGAGGATGCTCTTCCCGGTGTCTCTCAAGACATGCGCCGCAGCAGCCCCTCCCAGCCCGGAACCGACGATCACGATGTCGTAGAAGTGGCGCTCGCTCACTGCGGTCCTCAGGCTCCCTGGTGTTTCAACCCCGAATCAGACCGGTGAACGGCGGCAGCGGCCTCCAGAGACTCTCTCAGCTTCGCGACTGCCCGTGCGATGTCGCCATCACCCGGACGGAACTTACCCTTCGGCCCTTTCATCAAGGGTGAAGAGAACTCGCCCACTGTCATACCGTTCTCGATGAAGCGCTCGACGTTGTCGGCGTTCAGACCACCGTCCTCCATGAGCTCGACGCTCGACTCGACCCCCTCGTCGACCAGCATCCGGTGCAGCCTCGCGATATTCGTGAACATGATCTCGTCGAGAGTGTGGGGGCTTTGCGCTCCGGTCGTCGGCTTCCAGAACGGTGCTTTGCACTCGTACTCCACGATGTCGACCAAAGGGATATACTGCTCGAACGCGCCGATTGGCGCTCCCTGCCAGGCCCAGACACCCCCCTTGAGTCCGAGGGTTCCTTTGATGAACAGCAGATGCTGGATGAGCATCTCCCCGGTTGTCTCGATAGGCAGGCTGATGAGGTCCGCACCGGCATCCTGGAGCTGACGATAGAGCTCTACGCTCGGCCGCATCATCTGGAGCTGCACCTCGATCTCGAGATTCGTGTGGGGGCGAATCCCTTCGACGATGTCGATTCCGCCCCGAGGAGCGGCGAAGTCCATGTACTTGCCGTCCCTCATCTCGATGTGGATCCAGTCCGCGCCGCCCCGCTCGAGCTCACGAACTACCTCAGCAAGATTTCCGTAGTCGGCCCAGAAAAGCCCGGCGGCTATCTTGACCCCGCGCCCGACCTTGCCGATCGTCTCTTTTTTCGCCATTGCTTCCCTCCCGGAGGATGAACCTTCTCTTCACAACTTACACCTGCACCTTTCATTGGTCAAGCCAAGAGTTACGTAAGTCGCCAAACAAAACATGAATGAAGGTAGCAGTACTTTCATGCGAAAGTCGGGCCGGTTGGGCGGCTCATCGAGTCAGCTCAATCAAGATGGTAGATTTCTCTGATTCCGAGCAGCTTCCCATCAAAATCGATCCGAAGGTCGTTCAGCTTCCCGGTGTGGATATCGAAGACCCAGCCGTGCACCGCCAGTCGTCGTTGGCGAACCGCAATCTGGACTTCGGAGGTCTTCAGGACGTTCACACACTGCTCTTCCACATTGAGCTCAACGAGTCGTTGATACCGACGCTCCTCGCTGTCAATGGAGTCGAGCTCGCGGCGATGTAGGCGATATACGTCGCGTATGTTGCGCAGCCAGGGGTTGAGGATCCCCAGATCCCTCGATTCCATCGCTGCCTTTACCCCACCACAGGCGTAGTGACCGCATACGACGACATGCCTTACGTTGAGAATCTCGACCGCATAGTGAATCACCGACATCGCACTCAAATCGAGGTTGGAGACCATGTTCGCAATGTTTCTGTGAACGAAAACCTCGCCAGGGCCCGCTCCCATGAGCTCTTCGGCGGTTACCCGGCTGTCCGAGCAGCCGATATAGAGAATTTCGGGGTTCTGGCCCTTCGCGAGCCGCTCGAAATAGGACGCGTCCGACGAGAGCCGCGCCGCAACCCAATCACGGTTGTTCGCAAATGCTGCATCTATATCCATATTGACTCCTTTCGCTCGCCATCATCTGGAAGCCGTGAAGATCGAGGATCTCCACCAACTGCGCCTCCTCGTACCGGAGGTGCGATGAGAGACGACTGTTTAGGTGCTCGGCAATCTCT